>CAVSIC010000041.1:0-4271 GCA_963727905.1 uncultured Microthrixaceae bacterium | reverse complement strand
GCCAGCCGAGGCCCTCGCAGAGGTGGTCGCCGGCCTCGGCGGGACCCCGCGGATCGCGCCGAGCGTCGGTGAGGCCCTGCAGATGGCCCTCGACCTCGCCGAGCCGGGTGACGTCGTGCTCGTGACGGGGTCCCTGTACACCGTCGGCGCGGCCCGCACGGCCGCCCGTTCGATACCTGGCCTGACCGTCACCTAGGTTCGCTCGCCATGAGCAACCGGACCTTCGTGATGTGCAAGCCCGATGCCGTGGAGCGCGGCCTCGTCGGGGAGATCGTCTCCCGCCTCGAGCGCAAGGGCTTCACGCTCGTCGCCGCCGAGCTGCGCAGCGTCGACACGGCGCTGGCCGAGGACCACTACGCCGAGCACGCCGACAAGCCGTTCTTCGGCGAGCTGGTCACGTTCCTCACCCGGTCGCCGGTCTTCGCGATGGTCGTGGAGGGCCGCGGCGACAACGCGTTCTCCCTGATCCGGGCGATGGTCGGGGCCACCAAGGTCGACGATGCCGCCCCCGGCACCATCCGGGGGGACTTCGCCGCGATCACCACTGAGAACCTGGTCCACGCCTCCGACGGGCACGAGTCCGCCGCCCGCGAGATCGCCCTCTGGTTCCCCGGCCTCGGCTGACCGGCGCCGCCCCCGGGAAGGGGGGTCGAATGGACCCGGGTCAGCTGGTGGGACGTGGAGCGGAGCTCGCTGTCCTCGCGGAGGTCATGGACGCGGTTCAGGCCGGCCGGCTCGGTGTCGTGCTGGTCGAGGGCGAAGCCGGCATCGGCAAGACCACGCTCGTGCGAGCGGCCCTTGCCGAGGCCACGGCGAGGGTCGTGTGGGCCACCGGCGACGAGGCGGAGACCGGCCTCGACCACGGCGTCGTCGACCAGCTCGTGCGCAACGCCCCGCTCGATGCCCGGTCGCGGGCGGGGCTGTTCGACGAGATCGGCGGCGACCCGTTGCGGACGGGTGCCGCCCTCGTGCGCCTGCTCGACGGCATCGACCTCGACCGCGATCGCCCGCTGGCGGTCGTCGTCGACGATGCGCAGTGGGCTGATGGCGCATCGCTCCAGGCGCTGGCGTTCGCGGCCCGGCGGCTGCGCCGCGATCCCGTCGTCCTGTGCCTCGTGGTGCGCACGGAGGGCCTCGACGACCTCCCCGCCAACGTGCTGCGACTCGTCGACGACGCCGGTCGGCGGCTGGTCGTCGGCCCCCTCGATCGCGCGGCCGTGCGACTGCTGGCCGAGAACCAGAGCGGCGAGGTCGTCACGGCGCCGGTGGCCGATCGCCTGGTCGAGCACACGAGGGGCAACCCCCTCCACCTGGTGTCCCTCCTCGAGGAGATGCGACCGAGTGCCCTCGCGTCCGTCGACGAGCTCCCGTCGCCGCAGCCGTTCGCCAGCCTGGTGCGCTCGAAGCTGGCATCGATGACGCAGGGCGCCCAGGACGTCGTCGCCGCGGTGGCGGTGGTGGGCGACCCGATCCCGGTTGCCGTCGCGGGGATCGTCGCCGACGTGGACGGGCTCGCCGCGGCGGTCGACGAGGCGGTGGCGCAGGGGCTCGTCGCGCTGGACGGCGGTCACGGCGCCGGCGCGTCGGCCCGGTCGATGTCGATGGCTCACCCGCTCGTCCGCGCCGCCGTGCTGAGCGACCTGTCGCTCGAGCGGCGGGCCGAGCTGCATCGCCGCGCCGGGGGCGCGCTCGGCGGGGCGGTCGGGCTGCGCCACCGGCTGCTCGGGTCCGTCGGTGGCGATCGGGACCTGTGGAGCGAGGCGGTCGAAGAGGCTCGCCGTCAAGACGCGCGAGGTGCGCACGGCACGGCCGCCGGGCTCCTCGCGCTGGCTGTGGGGGTGGCCACCGAGCAGGTGGAGCGGGAGGCGACGGTGCAGGCCGCGCTGGACGAGCACCTGATGGCCGGACAGGTGCGGGAGGCCGAGGCGCTGCGTCCGGCGGTCCACGCGTGCGAACCGTCGGCGGGGCGGAGCTACAGCCTCGGGCGGGCGGCGTACGTGATCGGACCTCGGCGCGAGGCGCCGCCGCTGCTGGCCGACGCCTGGCGCCGCCTCACCGGGGGCGACGACCCGTGCGTCCCCGACGACCTGGGGCCGACGGTGCGCGAGGCCGCCGGCCGGGTTGCCGCGATGCTGGCCACCGTCGGCGTCGATCGCGCTCGGGGCGAGGAGGCCATCCGCTGGGCCCGGCTCGCGGTGGAGCTCTCGCCCGAGCAGGCGGCGCTGGCCAGCGCCGCCCACATGCTGGCGAGCGGCCACGCCCTGCGGGGGACGTTCGAGGACGGCGTGCTGGAGCTCGACGGGCTGTGCGATCGGCTCCGACGGACACTGGGCGCGGCGGACCCGACCGCTGTCGACTGCCACAGCGCCCGAGGTCTGCTCCGCCTCTGGAGCCACGAGCTGGATGGAGCCGCAGCCGACTTCGAGGCGAGCCTGGCCGCGAGCGGGGAGCGAGGTGCGTTCGTCGCGCAGGAGACCGCCCGCTTCTACCTGGCCGAGACCCGCTACCGGCAGGGCCGATGGGACGAGGCGATCCTCCTCGCCGAGCTCTCGGCCTCGCTGGTCGACGACAGCGGGCAGGACTGGGTCGCGGCCCTTCCCCACGCCACGGCCGCCCGCCCCCTCGGCGCTCGGGGCGAGTCGGCCGACGAGCACCTCGAGCGGTCCGCGGCGGCCGCCGCGACCGTCGGTGCCGGCGTGGGGATCGTGCTGGCGCAGGTCGCGGCGCTGGAGGTGGCCGCGTGTCGCAGGGACCACCCGGTCGTGGTCGCACTCGGGGCCGCGCTGGTCGGCGACGCCGGCCGTCATGTCGACGAGCGGATCGCACCGTGGCGGGCGAGCTTCGTCGAGGCGCTCGTGGCCGAGGGCCGGCTCGCCGAGGCGAACGAGCTGGTGGTGGAGCTCGCCGCGGCGCCCTCCACGCCGCTCGTGGCGACGGATGCGGCCCGCGCCGCGGTGGTGCTGGCGGCCGCCGGAGGCGACGATGCCGAGGTCGACCGAGCCGCCGGCGTGGGCCTGGCCCTCGATCCCGCGGCGGTCGGTCCCTACCCCCGAGCCCGACTGGAGCTCGCGGTGGGCCGGGCGTGGCGCCGCCGGGGAGAGCGACGCCGTGCGATGGGCGTCCTCGAACCGGCTCTGGACCGGTTCCGGGGCCTCGGCGCCCGGCCGTGGGTGGAGCAGGTCGAGCGCGAGATGGCGGCGTCGGGGCTCCGACCGGCTCGCGCTCCGGCACGGGCGGGGACCGACCTCACGCCCCAGGAGCAGGCCGTCGCGCACCTCGTCGCACGCGGCCTGACCAACCGGGAGGCAGCCGCGGAGCTCGTGGTGAGCGCGAAGACCGTCGAGCACCACCTCAGCCGCATCTACGCCAAGCTCGGCGTGCGCTCGCGGACCGAGCTGGTCCGGCGCCTCGACGCGGGCGGCTGACGCGCGCATCGGGGGTTTCCCCGATGCGAGCGCACCCGCGGCGCCCGCAGAGTGCGGGTCGGTGCGCGTGCACCGTCGGCGCGCGCGCCGGTGAGACGATCTGACAGGAGCGGCATGCGATGCGACGGATGACGGTGCGGACGACCGCGGTGCTGGCAGTGATGGGGCTCGCCTTCGGGCTGGCGGCGTGCGGTGATGACGATGACAGCGACGCCTCGGGTTCCGATGCCCCCGCCGCCGAGGGAGGCACCGCGGCCTTCTGCGACAACCTGCTCGAGTTCAACAGCGCGGTGTACGAGATCGATCTCGATGAGGAGTCGTCGGAGGAGGAGATCAAGTCGGCGGGTGCCGACGTCGGCCCGCTCATGCAAGCCGTCGCGGACAGTGCGCCCGACGAGCTCGCCGACGAGGCAGACGCGCTCAACGATGCCGTGCAACCGCTCAACGACGGTGATGCCGGGCCGTTCAACGAGGACTCGACCTACGAGGCATACACGGCCTTCGTTGCCGGGGCCATCCCCGAGTGCGACTTCGAGGAGATCGGTGTCGCCGCCGTCGACTACGCGTTCGAGGACATGCCGGCGTCGGTCGAGGCCGGGACGATCGCGTTCGCGCTGACCAACGAGAGCCAGACCGAGGATCACGAGATGGTGATCTTCCGCCGGGCCGACGGTGAGGACCGGTCCTTCGAGGAGCTGCTCGAGCTCCCGGAGGAGGAGACGGAGCAGGCGGTGATCTTCAAGAGCGCGGCCTTCGCCCCTCCCGGGGAGTCGGGCTCGACCCTCGCGGATCTCGAACCGGGCGACTACGCCCTGGCCTGCTTCGTGCCGGTGGGCGGGGTCGACG
>CAVSIC010000040.1:0-19969 GCA_963727905.1 uncultured Microthrixaceae bacterium | reverse complement strand
CGTGTCGACCACGCGCACCGCCAGCTTCAGGTCGAGGAACTCCGTGGCGTAGTCCTCGTCGGTGGCGAGCGCCGACACGCGGTCACCCAGGATCTGCTGGGTGAGCTCGTCGCCGACCAGCTCGACCCCCTCGAGCCGAGGCGCCACCGCCTCCAGGAAGGTGGCCGCGACGTTGCGGTGCACGAGGAGCGTCTCGGCCGCGTTGCAGACCGAGGGCCGCTGGGTCTTCGCGTTCTCCACGATGTCGGCGGCGATGGCCAGGTCGGCGGTGGCGTCGACGTAGACGTGGCAGTTGCCGTCGCCGTCGATCACGTAGGGGACGGTGGCGTTCTCGAGGATCGACCGGATGAGGCTCGGACCGCCCCGCGGGATCAGCACGTCGATCGACTCGCGGAGCCGCATGAACTCCACCGCCGCCTCGTGGCGGGTGTCCTCGACCAGCACGAGCGAGTCGTGTGGCAGGCCGGCCTTCGCCAGGCCCTCGCGCAGCGCCGACGCGATCGCGATGTTCGAGCGGATGGCACCCGAGGAGCCCCGCAGGAACGCCGCGTTGCCGGCCTTCAGGCACAGCCCGAACGCGTCGCTGGTGACGTTGGGTCGGTTCTCGTAGATGATCGCCACGACCCCGAGGGGCACGCGGACCCGTTGCACCTGGAGCCCGTTGGGACGGACCCAGCCGTCGGTGACCTCGCCGACCGGGTCGGCCAGGCCGGCGACCTGGCGCAGGCCGGCCGCCATCGACTGCAGCCGGGCGTCGGACAGCCGGAGCCGGTCGACCACCGTGGGCCGCTCCCCCGCCGCCTCGGCCGTCGCGACGTCCTCGGCGTTGGCAGCCAGGATCTCCGCGTGGCGGTCGAGCAGGAGGTCGGCGGCCGCCAGCAGGGCGGCGTCCTTGGCCTCGGTGCTGGCGGTCGCCAGCACGCGGCTGGCCGCCTTCGCACGTTGGCCGAGTTCGGTCATGGCGTCGATGGGCACCGGAGGAGTCTACGAGCCGGGCTCCCCCAGGTGGCAGGCTGATCCCATGAGCAGCGCCGCCGCCCGCCTGGCCACGTCCGCCGACCTCGAGGGCATGTCCACGGCGCTGGCCGACGCCTTCCACGACGACCCCGTGATGGCCGCCGTGTTCGGGGGCGACGACGAGAGGCGGACACGCTGGCTCCGGCCGTTCTTCCGTGGGGTGGGCTCGGTCCACCTCCGCCACCAGCTCGTGTACACGACCGACGACCACGGCGGCGCCTCGTACTGGGACCCGCCGGGCCACTGGCAGACCCGCCCCCGCGACTACTTCCCCATCGCCGTCCCCATGCTGCTCGGGGTCAATCGGCGCATCCCGAAGGCGCTCCGAGGGATGAGCCGCATCGAGTCGGTCCACAAGGCCCAGCCGCAGGACCACTACTACCTGTCTGTGCTCGGCACCCGCACCGCCAACCAGGGCAAGGGCATCGGCTCGGCGCTCATGGAGCCGGTGCTGGAGGTCTGCGATCGGGACGGCGCCGGCGCCTACCTCGAGTCCTCCAAGGAGCGGAACGTGCCCTTCTACCGCCGGCACGGGTTCGAGGTGGTCGAGGAGATCGAGTTCGCCCCCCGCGGGCCGACCCTCTGGGCCATGTGGCGCGACCCACAGCCACGGGAGACCGGCTCGGGGTGACGGACCTCCCGATCGGCGGCGAGGTCCCCTCCTCCGTCGAGCCGGCCGGCGCCGCCGCCGTGAAGCGCAGCGGGTCGTTCCTCGTGGCGGCCGGCATCTTCCTGTCGAGCACGTTCGGCCTGATCCGCGAGATCTGCATCTCCGCGTTCCTCGGCGTCGGCGCGACCGCCGACGTGTTCAAGGCGGCGGTCCGCATCCCGAACCTCATCCAGAACCTGCTGGGCGAGGGCTCCCTGTCGGCGTCGTTCATCCCCGTGTACTCGCGCCTCCTCGAGGAGGACCGCGACAAGGCCAAGGAGCTCGCCGGCAACATCCTCGGGCTGCTGCTCGCGGTCGTGGCCGGCATCGTGGTGCTCGGCGTCGCGCTGGCCCGCCCGCTCACGGGGCTGCTGACGCCCGGGTTCACCGAACCGCAGCTCGAGCTGGCCACCACGCTCCTGCGGATCGCCTTCCCGGCGGTCGCCTTGTCCGTCCTGAGCGCGTTCTGCACCGGGGTGCTCAACAGCCATCGCCGCTTCTTCCTGTCGTACGCCTCGCCCGTGATGTGGAACCTCGGGCAGATCTCGTTCCTGGTGGCGGCGGGCGTCTACGGGGCCACCGACGTCGGCCTGGCCCACGCCCTCACCCTCGGTCTGCTGGCGGGAGCGTTCAGCGAGGTGCTCATCCAGGTCCGCAGCGTCCGCCGGCTGATGGGTCGGGCCCGCCTGCACCTGGGCACGACCTCGCCCGACACGCGCAGCGTCGTGTCGCGGTTCGTGCCGGTGATCGCCGGCCGCGGGGTGATCCAGCTGGTCGGGTACCTCGAGCTGGTCCTGGCCAGCCTGCTGGCCGTCGGCGGTGTGTCGGCACTGACCTACAGCCAGCTCCTGTACCTGCTCCCGATCAGCCTCTTCGGCATGGCGGTGGCCGCGGCCGAGCTGCCGGAGCTGGCCCGGCTCGGCGAGCGCGGGCTCCAGGCCATCAGCGAGCGCCTCGCCTTCGGGCTGGACCGGATCGCCTTCTACGTGCTCTTCACCGCGGCCATGTACCTCTTCGCGGGCGACGTCGTGGTCGGCGCGCTGCTGCAGCGCGGCGACTTCACCCCTGCGGACACCCGCCTGGTGTGGCTCACCGTCGGCGCGTTCTCGCTGGGCCTGCTCGGCACCACCCGGTCGCGCCTGCTCCAGAACGCGCTCTACGCCCTCGACCGGTCCCGCACGGTCGCGCGGCTGGCGATGCTGCGGGCGGCGCTGGCCACCGGGCTCGGCGCGCTGTTCATGTTCCCGCTCGACCGCTGGAAGGTGGTCGGGTCCGAGGTGGTCCGCGACGGCGACCTCGGCCTCGGCCCGCTCCCTGACGCGCTGCGCCTCGTCGACCATGGCACGCCCCGTCTGGGGATCGTCGGCCTCGCCCTCGGCGCCGCCATCTCCTCCTGGGTGGAGTACCGGCTGCTGCGCCGTGCGCTCCGCCCTCACATCGGGCTGCTCCCCCGCTTCTCGGTCCACGGCCGGTGGTGCGTCATCGCCGCGTTCGCCGCCGGTGTCCTGGCCGCGGGGCTCCGCACGGCGACCCGCGACCTCACACCACTGCTCGCCGCGCCGCTCGTCCTCCTGCCCGCCGCGGCCGTGTACCTCAGCGTCACGGCCAGCGCGGTCGTCCCCGAGTCGCGGGCGCTCGTCGACAACGGGCTCGCCGGCCTGCGTCGCCTGCGGGGCTCGTGACGGCGCGCGACGTCGGAGTCGGCCCTCACCCGAGGCCCTGGCCGGAAGACCCCCGGCTCGACCCTGAGCTGCTCGAGCACGGTGACCGGCGCAACGTCGTGGACCGGTACCGGTACTGGAGCGTCGAGGCGATCGTCGCCGACCTCGACGAGCGGCGCTTCCCGTACCACGTGGCCGTGGAGAACTGGGTGTCCGACATGAACATCGGCACCGTCGTCCGCAACGCCAACGCCTTCGGGGCCGCCAGCGTGCGGATCGTCGGAAAGCGCCAGTGGAACCGGCGGGGGGCAATGGTCACCGACCGGTACCAGCACGTCGTCCACGTGCCCACCATCCACGAGCTCCTCGCCTGGGCCCTGGCCGAGGACCTGCCGCTGATCGGGATCGACAACCTGCCGGGCTCGGTGCCGCTGGAGGCCACGGCGCTCCCCGAGCGCTGCATCCTGCTGTTCGGCCAGGAGGGGCCCGGCCTCTCCGACGACGCCCGAGCCGCCGCCGACCGCGTCTGCTCCATCCTCCAGGTCGGCTCGACGCGCTCGATCAACGCCGGTGTCGCCTCCGGCATCGCGATGCACGCCTGGCTCCGCCAGCACGCCCTCGAGGGCTGAGAAGGGGCCGAACGGCCCATGTCGCCCGGACCACCCGGTTCGTACCGTCAGGAGGTGCCGACCGCCCTCCGCAGCCGCCGTCTCCTCGGCGCGCTCGCCGCGCTGCTCCTGGCCGGCGGCCTGGTCGCCGCCGCGATCCCCGACGGCTCCGAGCTCCGTGCCGACGTCGGCACCGAGGGCGACGGCGCTGACCCGCAGGATCGGCGGCCCGAGGCGACGTTGCCCACGTGGGCGCCCGGAGATCCCGAGGCCCCTGGCGCCATCGACGACGGCGATGAGGACGACGAGGCCGTCGAGTCGGACGACGGGACCCCGACGACGCGTGCGGTCCGGCCGTCCCGGTCGGCCACGACGACGACCAGCCGGCCCTCCTCAGCATCCACCACGGCGGCGCCCAGCACCTCGACGACGGTGCCAGACCCCACCCTCAGGGGGCGACTGGCCTTCCTCCTGAGCGACGGGAGATCGCCCTCGTCGTTGGAGCTGTGGTCCATGAAGGAGGACGGCACCGACCTCCGCAAGGAGCCTCAGGCGTGTCATCCCGGGGGGTCGTTCCCGGGCTCGCTCTTCGACGTGTCGCCCGATGGTCGGTTCGTCGCTCGCGACTGCGGCGCGAGCAGCGGCTCGGACCCCGGTCAAGGGATCGTGATCCAGGACCTGCGGACCGGGTCGGTGCAGTCCGTCCACGCGCACGCCATGTTCGCCTCGCCAGCGGTCAGGTGGTCACCGGACGGCAGCCGTCTGGCGATGACCTCGCCATGGAGCATCGCGATCATGACCGTCGACGACCGCGAGGTGCACGAGGTCCTCCTCGAGCGGACCCTCGGGTCGGGCGTGGTCACCTGGGCCCCTGATCAGCGCTCCCTGCTGACCGAGGCCGGCCAGACGATCGACCTCACCACCGGAGCGGTGACCGACCACCCCGAGCTCGCCACCCTCATCCCAGCGGGCGCGTTCAGCGGCAGCTCCAGTCCGCGATGGTCGGACGATGGCCACCTCTTCATCCAGGCCACCTGGACCATGACCTTCGAGGAGCAGTCGACCGGCGGGCAGCACTACCGCCTGTCCGAGTACGACCTCACCTCCGGCACCGCGCGCACGATCCTCGAGCAGGGCACCTTCGCCGGTCGCGTCGAGTTCCTGTCCGACGGTCGCCTCTCACTTCGCGACGGCACGGACGCCCGCATCACGATCCGGCGGGACGGTACGGGACGCGTCGCCCACGACCATCCGTGGGGCCGCAGCGGCCCGATCGGTCCCCGAGGTCAGCCGGGGCTGCCGACGACCGGCTAGCTCGGGAGCACGACGAGGTCGTCGCGGTGGACGACCTCGTGGGGGGTGCCCTCGGGGAGGTCGGCCGTGCGGCGACCGGCCACCGACGCCAGCTCGGCCGCACCGACTCGGACCAGACCCTTCGCGAAGACCTTGCCGTCGAGGCCGGCGATCTCCACGGCCTCGTCCGCGGCGAACGCGCCGCTGACCTCACGGACGCCGGCGGCGAGCAGCGACACGCCCCGCTCGAGGAGCGCCGTGCGGGCCCCGTCGTCGACCACGATCGTCCCCGAGGACCCCACGGCGAACCCGATCCAGAGCTTGCGGGCCGACAACCGCTGCGGGCGCGGGTGGATCACGGTGCCCGCCCCCGGCCGGCCGGCCACGACGTCGTCGAGGACGCCCTCGCGGGACGCCTGCGCGATCACGGCGCGGACGCCCGACCACGCGGCGATCTTGGCGGCGGCCAGCTTCGACGCCATCCCGCCGCTGCCCCGGACGGTGCCACCGGAACCGGCCATCGCCTCGAGCTCGTGGTCGACCTCGACGATCTCCTCGATCAGCGACGCAGAGGAGTCGAGCCGGGGGTCGGCCGTGAGCAGGCCGGGGGCGTCGGTGAGGAGCACGAGCAGGTCGGCAGACACGAGGTGCCCGACCAGGGCGGCGAGGCGGTCGTTGTCGCCGAAGCGGATCTCGTCGTCGGCCACCGCGTCGTTCTCGTTGACGATCGGCACCACACCGAGCTCGAGGAGCCGCTCGAGGGTGTCGCGGGCGTGGAGGTACTGCTGGCGCACGACGAAGTCGAGCGGGGCGAGCAGCACCTGCCCGGCGACGATGCCACGGTCGGCGAAGGCCTGCTCGTAGACGCGCATGAGGCGGGTCTGCCCCACGGCGGAGACGGCCTGCAGCGTGACGGAGTCCTTCGGGCGCTCCCCCGTGATGCCCACCGCGGGGAGCCCCGCGGCGATGGCGCCCGAGGTGACCAGCACCACCAGGTGGCCGGCCGACCGCAGCTCGGCCGCCTCCGAGCAGAGCTTGGTGACGGCGGTCTCGTCGATGGCGCCCGTGTCGTCGGTGATCGACGACGTCCCGATCTTCACGACGACCCTCACAGGAGCGCCCTCCGGGCGCCGAGGTGAGGTCCTCGCCCCTGCGGGGCGAAGCAACCCCGCTGTGACATGGTTCCCTCGCTGCGCTCGGTCACAGGAGCGTCCTCACAGGTCGTCCTCGAAGGTGAAGGTGAGGCGGCCGATGTGGACCTCGTCGCCCTGTTGGGCTCCGGCACGGGCGAGGGCCTTGTCCACGCCGAGCGACCGTAGGCGACGGTGGGCCTCGTCCAGTGCTTCGATCTGCGTGAGGTCGGACAGCGCGACGGCCCGGGTGGCCTGCCGACCCATGACCTCGAAGCTCCCGTCGTCGTTGCGCACGACGCGGTAGCCCTCGGCCACCGGTCGGTGCACGACATAGGCGTCGGGCTCCGGAACGGCGGCCCGCACCTCGCGCACGGCCTCCGCCATCGAGCCGAGGAGCTGCGGGATGCCGGCGCGGGTCACCGCGGCGATGCGGTGGCGGTCGAACGTGCAGGTCTCGTCGGCGAGGTCGGCGCGGGAGCCGACGACCACCCGGGGCCGTTCGAGGAGATCGGGCTGGTACTGCTCGAGCTCCTCCAGGAGGATCCGCTCCTGGTCCTCCGGGGAGTGCTCGGCGATCGAGGCCAGGTCGAGGAGGAGCACCAGCACCCGGGCCCGCTCGACGTGCCGGAGGAACTGGTGGCCGAGGCCGCGGCCCTCGGCGGCGCCCTCGATCAGCCCAGGGAGATCGGCGACCACGAACTCGGTCTCGTCGTCGAGCCGGACGACGCCGAGGTTCGGCTCGAGCGTCGTGAAGGGGTAGTCCGCGATCTTCGGCTTCGCCGCGGAGATCACCGAGATGAGCGTGGACTTGCCGACGCTCGGGAAGCCGACGAGCGCCACGTCCGCCATCAGCTTGAGCTCCAGCCGAAGCCAGCGCTCCTCCCCCAGCTCGCCCTGCTCGGCGAACGCGGGTGCCCGACGCCGGTTCGAGAGGAACCGGGCGTTGCCCCGTCCGCCGCGACCGCCTTCGGCCACCACGAAGCGGTCGCCCTGGTGGAGGAGGTCGGCGAGGACCGTGCCGTCCTGGTCGCGCACCGTCGTCCCCTCGGGGACGGGGACGATCAGATCCTCTCCGCCCCGTCCGTGCAGCCGCTTGCCCTTGCCGTGGCTCCCGGATCCGGCGGCGCGGTGCGGGTGGTCCTTGAACGCGATCAGCGACGACACGTTGTGGTCGACGACGAGGATCACGTCACCGCCGGGCGCGCCGTCGCCGCCGTCGGGACCGCCCATCGGCGTGTGCGCCTCGCGTCGGAACGAGACGCAGCCCGCGCCACCGTCTCCACCCTTGACGTGGAGCCCGCACTCGTCGACGAAGTTGCTCATCGGAAGCGGAGCTCCCTCGAGCAGCGCTGAGGCCGGCCTTCGGCCGACTCGCCCCGGCTCAGGGGTCGGCGGAGCCGCCCATCGTGCTCCCAGGTCCTCGTCATCACCACGATCATCCTCTGCCGGCCTTCGGGGGTGCGGGAGGGGCGGAAGCCCCTCGCCTGCCGAGGGCGTGGCTTCGCCATCCCCGAGGCCGACGATGAGTCGCCCGAAGGGCGGCCTCTAGCTCGCCGAGGAAGCTTCGCTTCCGACGGCGACCTCGGCGACGAGGATGTCGACGAGCTTGCGGCCCTTGCGCTGGCCGAACTTCACCTTGCCGTCGGCCATCGCGAAGAGCGTGTCGTCGCCGCCTCGGCCCACGTTCTCACCGGGGTGGAACTTGGTGCCACGCTGGCGGACGATGATCGTGCCGGCGGTGACGGCATGGCCGTCGAACACCTTCACACCGAGGCGCTGGGCTGCGGAGTCGCGGCCGTTCCGGGTGGAACCGCCGCCCTTGGTCTTGGACATGGGTGGTCCTCCCTCAGCCCTTCGAGATCTTCGTGATCTCGATGGCGTCGTAGTGCTGGCGGTGGCCCCAGCGCTTCCGCTGGTTCGACTTGTTCTTGTAGCGGAAGCCCGTGATCTTGGGGCCCTTGGCGTCGCCGACCACCTTGGCGGTGACCGAGGCGCCGGCCAGCTGGCCCTTCGTGGCCAGCACGGTGTCGCCGTCGACGACGAGCACGGGGGTGAGGGTGACCTCGTCGCCAACGGCGGCGCCGAGGCGCTCGACGTTGAGGACCTGGCCGGTCTCGACCTTCTCCTGCTTGCCACCGGTCTTGATCACTGCGTACATGGGTCTGCTTCCTGGCTACGGGACGGAAGATCCTACCCCGGGGGTGGGAAATGGCTCAATCCGGGGGATCAGTCGGGAGGGAGGAGGTCGGGGTCGACGATCAGCCCGAGGCCCTCGCACTGGGGGCAGCGGTCGGCGAACGACTCCAGGAGGCCCTCGCCGATGCGCTTCCGGGTCATCTCGCACAGGCCGAGGTCGGAGATCTCGAACACCTGGGTCCGGGTCTTGTCCCGGGCCAGGGCCTGCCGGAACACCCGGACGACCTCGTCGCGGTTGGCCCGGACCTCCATGTCGATGAAGTCCACGACGATGATGCCGCCGACGTCCCGGAGGCGGAGCTGCCGGGCGATCTCGGTGGCGGCCTCGAGGTTGTTGCGGAACACGGTCTCCTCGAGGCTCGAGGTGCCGACGTTCTTGCCGGTGTTCACGTCGATGACCGTGAGGGCCTCGGTCCGCTCGATGATCAGCGAGCCGCCGGAGGGGAGCCACACCTTGCGGTCGAGCGCCTTGTGGAGCTGCTCGTGGACGTGGAACTTCTCGAGGAGCGGGAGCTGCTCCGCCTCGGGGTCGAAGTACTCGATCCGGTCGGCGACCTCGGGGCTGATGCTGGCCACGTAGTCCCGCACCGACTCGTAGAGGTCCCGGTCGTCGATCACGACGCCGCGGTAGTCGTTGCTGAACTCCTCCCGGATGACCCGCACGGCCATGTCGGGCTCCCGGTACAGGAGGGCCGGCGTCTGGGTCCGCTTGGCGAGGGCGTCGATCTGGTTCCACTGCTCCACCAGGCGCAGCACGTCGGCCTCGATCTCCTGGGTGCTGACGCCCTCGGCCGCGGTGCGCACGATCACGCCGTGCTCCTTGGGCTTCACCCGGTCGAGGATGTTGCGCAGGCGCTTGCGCTCGTCGTCGGCGAGGCGCTTGGAGATGCCGTAGGTGCCGCTGTTCGGGATCAGCACCACGAACCGGCCCGGGAGCGAGACCTCCTGGGTGAGGCGGGCGCCCTTCGCCCCGATCGGGTTCTTCGTGACCTGGCAGACGATCGTCTGCTTGGCCTTGAGCATCTGCTCGATCTTCAGGTTCTGCGACTTCTTGGACTCGACGTCCTCGGGGTCGTAGACGACGTCGCCGCGGTACAGCACCGCGTTCTTCGGCGTCGAGATGTCGACGAACGCCGCCTCCATGCCGGGGAGGACGTTCTGGACCTTGCCGAGGTAGATGTTCCCGTGGATCTGCGACACGTCGTCGGAGGGGCGGGACACGTAGTGCTCCAGGAGGGCACGGCCCTCCAGCACGGCGATCTGTGTGGCCTTGGCGTCGACGTGCACGCACATGAGGTACCGGCCGACGGGCCGTCCCTTGCGCTCACGGCCCCGCCGGGCCTCGAGGACGTCGTCGTCGAGGTCGACCCCGCCGCTGGGCAGGACGGCCTGGATCGGCGTGCCGGGTCGGCCGCCGCGCTGGCCGCCGTTCTGGCCCGAACCGGCCTGACGGCCGCCGCCGGAGCGCTGGCCGCCGCCGGAGGCGCCGCCGCCGTTGCCGGACCCGGCGCCGGTGCCACGACCTCGTCCGCCGCGGCGCCGCTTGCGCTTGGGAGCGCCGTCGCCGGCGTCGCCCTCGGTCCCTGAGCGCGCTGACGGCGTGGAGGGCGCGGGCATCGAGTCACCGATCTGGGGCTTGCGGGGCACCTCGGCCTCGGCGCGTCGCACGAGCGACGCGTCCGCCGCTTCGACGGTGGAGGGTCGGCCCTCGCGCGGGAGGTCGGGCAGATCCGTCTCACGACTGACGTCGCGCTCGCCGGAAGCGCCCGAACCGTCATCACCATCACCATCGCCCTCGGGGCGGGGGCGGGTGCGGCCGCGTCCGCCGCGGGAGCCGCGACGGCGAGGCTTCGAACCGGGCGGGCGTGATGTCTCGTCAGCGCCGCCGGAGGGGGGTGTCCCGTCGCCACCTTCTGCAGGTGTGCCAGGGGGGAGTTCGGTCATCGGGGAGATCCCTTCTCATGACGCACGCGATCCCGCGTGCGGGGTCGACCGGGCGCCACGAGCGCCGCCCTCGGAGAGGGGGATCAGCTCGCGGCGGGCGCCGTCGACCAGCGTCCATTGGTGGGTGCGCAGCACGCGTCCCTCGACCCAGCTCGGATCGAGGGCACGGACCAGCTCCGCGGGGCGGAGGCTGCGCGACTGGGTGGCGAGCTCGGCGACGATCACCGTGCTCGGCCGGATGGGTGCAACGCGGGAGAGGTCGACGACGAGCGGCGAGCGCTCGTCGGCCAGCTCCAGCGCCACGATCGCGGGACGGGCGTCGAGGTCGACAGGCGACCCCTTGCGCTCGACCACGAGGGGCAGCTCGGGGGCGGCGAGGGCGCGGGCCAGGGCCTCGGCCAGTGCGGCCGGCTCCTGTCCCACGACCTCGAGCTCCCACCTGCAGCTGGTGACGGACTGCTGCAGGGATTCGGTTCCGGGCCCGATGGGCACGGCGATCTGGGCCTCGATGCCGGGGGGCAGCACGTCGGCGAGGACATCGGGGAGGTCGGCAGGCTCGAGACCGGCTCCGTCGACCAGGTCGATGTCGAGGTACTCCGCCAGGCTCTCGTGGCCGGTGGACAGCGCCAGCCCGAAGTGCAGCTTCGGCCGCGGCGAGAAGCCCTCGCTGTAGGCCACCTGCACGCTCGCGCGGCGCAGGCTCCGCTCCCAGATCCGGGCCAGGTCGCGGTGCGACAGGAAGCGCAGCTTGCCCAGCTTGGTGAACCGCAGGCGGGCCCTCACGCGCTCACCCCTGCCGGCTTGCGAGGGCTCAGCTCGACCGGCACGCCGAAGGCGAGGCCCTGGCCGGTGCCCTGGCTCCCGCCCGCGGGCGGGACGGCCGAGGCCACGACGTGCTCGATGCCGTAGCCGGTGCAGGCGCCGCAGTCGTAGCAGGGCGTCCAGCGGCAGTCCTCGAGGCCGAGCTCCTCCAGCGCGTCGCGCCAGTCCTGCCAGAGGAAGTCCTTGTGCAGCCCCGCCGACAGGTGCTCCCACGGCAGCACCTCGTCCTCGGTGCGGTGCCGGTGGGTGTACCAGTCGAGCTCGAGGCCGTGGTCGGCCATGGCCTGCTGCCACAGGTCGAGGCGGAAGTGCTCGCTCCACTCCTGGAACGTGCCGCCGGCTCGCCACACCTGCTCGATCACCGGGCCGAGCCGACGATCGCCGCGGCTGACCAACCCCTCGATGAGGCTCGCCTTGGGGTCGTGCCACTTGAGGTTGACGTTGCGAGCGCCCTTCGCCGCGTCGCGGAGCAGGCCCACCTTGCGGCGCAGCTCCTCCTCGGTGTTCATGCCGAACCACTGGAACGGCGTGAACGCCTTGGGCACGAACCCGCCGACGCTCACGGTCACCGAGCCGTTGAGGCCCTTGGCCCTGGCCAGGTCGACGCAGCGGCGAGCCAGGTCGATGATGCCGAGGGTGTCCTCGTCGGTCTCCGTGGGGAGCCCGGTGAGGAAGTAGAGCTTCACGCGCTTCCAGCCCTGGCTGAAGGCGGAGTCGACGGCGGCGAACAGATCTTCCTCGGTGATCAGCTTGTTGATCACCTGGCGCATGCGCCACGTGCCGGCCTCGGGGGCGAAGGTCAGCCCCGTGCGGCGGGCCCGCTGGATCTGGGCGGCCACGCCGACCGTGAAGGCGTCGACCCGCAGGCTGGGCAGGCTGACCGATACGTTCCCGCAGCCGGTGCCCTCGTCGACGGTGTCCTTCACGACGCCCTCGATGCCCGAGAAGTCGGCGGTGGACAGGCTGGTGAGGGCGACCTCGTCGTAGCCCGTGCGGCGCAGGCCCTGTCGGATCATCTCCCGCACCTGGTCGGCGGGCCGCTCCCTCACCGGGCGCGTGATCATCCCGGCCTGGCAGAACCGGCAGCCGCGGGTGCAGCCGCGGAACACCTCGACGTTGAGGCGGTCGTGGACGACCTCGGTCAGCGGCACGAGCTGCCGCTTCGGGTACGGCCACGCCGCGAGGTCGGCGATCGTGCGCTTCTCGACCCGCTCCGGGGCGGCGGAGTCGATCGGCCGGGTGGCCTCGAGCCGGCCGTCGGGCAGGTAGGTGGCCTCGTAGAGCGCCGGGACGTACACGCCCTCGATGCCGGCCAGTGCGCGCAGCACCTCGATGCGCTCGGCCGAGGCACCTGCCCGCCCCCCGCCTTCCAGGCGGCGATCACCTCGGTGATCTCCCCCACGACCTCCTCGCCGTCGCCCAGGACGACGAAGTCGACGTAGTCGGCCAGGGGCTCGGGGTTGTAGGTGGCGTGGCCCCCGGTCCCGACGAGGGGGTGGTCCGGGCCGCGGTCGGCGCTGCGGACCGGAACGCCGGCGAGGTCGATGCAGCTCAGGACGTTCGTGTACACGAGCTCGGCGGACAGGTTGAACGCCAGCACGTCGAACTCGTCGGCGCTGCGGTGGGTGTCCACCGAGAACAGGGGGATGTCCTCCCGCTGCATCACCTCGTGGAGATCGGTCCACGGGGCGTAGGACCGCTCGGCGACGGCGTCGGGCCGCTCGTTCAGGATCTCGTAGAGGATCTGGAGGCCCTGGTTGGGCAGGCCCACCTCGTACGTGTCCGGGTACACCAAGAGCCACCCGACCCGATGGGGGGCGGGCGCCGGGACCTCGGCGCCGAGCTCGCAGCCGATGTAGCGCGCTGGCTTCTGCACCGAGGCGAGGTGCGGCTCGAGGCGAGCCCAGACGTCGACCATGGCTGGTCCGAGGGTACCGGACGCGTCTGCGTGGCCCGACATCGCCGACGCGGCCCAGGAGGGGCCGAGAGGTGCTGAAGCGCCGCTGCTACGAGAGCCGCAGGCCGGAGCCGGGCGGCTTCGCCGACCCGAGCGAAGGCACCTGCGGAGGCTGAGCCCCGCGCCGCAGGCGCCCTGCGACCGGAGCAGGCGACGACTCAGCCGCCGTAGGCCATGGCGACCCAGTACCACGGGGACCACCACGGCACGGTGCTGCCAGACGCCGCGTTGACCCCGTTCGACGGGGCCGGCGCGGCCGGGCTGGTGGTGGGCGTCACGAACGTGGTGCTGGTGGTGGTCTCCGGGACGGCGACCGTGGTGGGCGTGGTCGTCGTGGTCGTGGGGGCGGCGGTCGTGGTGGTGGCGGGCCGCTGGACGACCGCCGGCGTGGCGGGAGTGGGGGTGGTGGCGACGGGCTGCTCGACGGGGGCGGGTGCCGCCGCCACCTCGCCGCGCGCCGGCGCCGCCACCACCCCACCGGGGTCCCCGGCATGGCCGGCGAAGCCGACCGCCAAGGTCCCCAGACCGATGAGCACCAGCCCGAAGGCCGATGCGCCGACCAGGGCGTCCGCCCGGGCCTCGGCCACGTCCTTGAGCCCCCGCAGCCGCCCGGTGGCGTCGGCGGGTCGCGTGTGGCGCCGCACGAGGGCGCCCGTAGCGACGAGGGCCCCCGTCGACAACAGCGCGAGCACGCCCGTGGCTCGGAGCAGAGCCGCCCCGTCGCCGGCCACCGAACCACCGATGGCGGTCACGCCCCAGCTGGCGCCGGTGAGCGCCCGCAGGCCGCTGAGCCCGGGGGCGTCCGTGGTGGCCGCCCAGCGCCCGGCCAGGACCAGCTCCGTCACCAGGGTCATCGGGAGCACGGCGAGGGCCTTGTCGGGCGAGCTCACGAACGCCGACAGGAGGAGCCCGAGGCAGGCGGCGGCGAGCCCGACGAGGGCGCCGACCACCGCGATCTCGACCCGCTCGGGGAGGAGCCCCCCGTCGGCGGGCGGGTGCTGACCCATGCAGGCCACGGTGGCGAGCCCCGCGGACTGCACCATGGTGAGGACGCCCAGCACGAGGCCCTTCGCGGCCACGTAGGCGCTCGGGGCCATGCCGGCGTCGACCTCACGGCGCACGATGTGCCGCTCCTTCACGACCTCCCGCACGGTGTTGGACGCACCGAGCCACGTCGCGCTGAGCGCCACGAACATGGCGACGGTCTCACCGCCGGGGGTCAGCTGCGAGGTGCCGGGGACGGCGGCGAGGCTGTCGCCGACGAGCACCAGGTGCACGAGCAGGCCGAGCAGCGGCCCCTGCACCGCGAGCAGGGCGAGGTGGCGGCGATCCGACCGCAGGAGCGCCACCTGGCGGCGCACGAGGGTCGCCACCTGGCGGCGCCAGGTCGGACCGGTGCGCTTCGCCGACGCCGAGGACGGGTCGATGGCGGGCCGCTCGACCGAGCGGGCGGTGGCCCGGACCACGGGGGTGACGTAGCGCTCGTACGCGGGGTGCGCCCGGAAGCGCTCCTTCCACGCCTGCCCGGGCTCGGTGTCGAGGGCGAGGAACACGTCGGCGGCGTCGGCTTCGCCGAAGTAGTCGGCGGCGCGGGCGGGCGGGCCGAAGTAGGCGACCCGGCCCCCTTCCGCGAGGTACAGCACGCGGTCGCACTGCTGGAGCGACTGCATGCTGTGGGTGACGGCGATCACGGTGCGACCCGCGTCGGCCAGCTGGCGCAGCGTCGTCATCACCGACTTCTCGTAGCCGGGGTCGAGGCCGGACGTGGGCTCGTCCAACACGAGCACCTCGGGCTGGCCGACGAGCTCTGCGGCGATGTTCGCCCGCTTCCGCTGGCCACCCGAGAGCGACGCGACCGCGACGTCGGCGTGGTGCTGGAGCCCGAGCTCGCTCAGCGCACTTCCCACCCGGTGGGCCCGCTCGCCGGCCGTCACCGTCGGGGGGACCCGGAGCGAGGCGGCGTAGCGGAGCGTGCGCTCGAGGCCCAGGGACCCGTGCAGCACGTCGTCCTGCGGGACGAAGGCGATCTGGTCGCGGCCGCCCTTGGCGAGGTCGTGCCCGTCGAGCCGCAGGCTCCCCCTGTCGAGGGCGAGGCTGCCCGTCAGCGCGCGGGCCAGCGAGGTCTTGCCGGCACCGGTCGGGCCGACGACGGCGACGAGCCAGCCCCGCTGGACGCTGAAGGTGACGTCGTCGAGCAGGACCCGCCCGCCCGGCGCGTGCGCGGTGACGCCGACCACCTCGAGGAGGGGTTCCGGAGCGGCCCGGAGGGGACCGCGGGTGTGACGGCCCCGGGGACGGCTCGCTACACGGTGGGAGGTGGTCGGCACCTGACGAATATCGAACGGTCCGCCGCCGGGGTGAATGGGCCATCCGGCCCGTTTCGCCCCTCCGGAGCGGAGGTTGGGGGCACCAGTTGCCCCCTGGAGGCGTCCCCTGCCCTCGACCCGCGACCGCCACGGGGTTCGGGGCACCCGAAGCCCTTACGGGACGATGCACGCCCCAAACACGTCCGGGCTCCACTGTCACACCTGGGCGAGATCCTGGGCGCTCCCCGGACCTGCAGAGTCAACCCGAAGCGAGGGGCCATGCCCACCGCACCGAACCACGAAGCACTGATTCGTCGCATCCGAGCGCTCTGCGCGAAGGCCGACGCCAGCGGCTTCCCCGAGGAGGCCGAGGCTTTCCTCGCCAAAGCCCAACAGCTGATCACCCGGCACGCGATCGACGACGCCGTCATCCGACGCGCCACCGGGTCATCGGACGGCGACGTCGTCTGCCGAACGGTGACGGTCCCAGCGCCCTATGCCTCGGCGCGTGCGTCGCTGCTCGCCGCTGCCGCACGGCCAAACAGCTGTCGGGTCGCCCTCGCCGGTTCGAACCCCGATGGCCAGCGGTGCTTCCTCGTCGGCCACGCGGCGGACGTCGACCTCACCCTGGAGCTCTACGCCCATCTCGACCAGCAAGCCGCCCGCGCGGTTCGACGAGCGTCAGCGGGGGCTTCGCGTCCACGCGCGTTCCGCCACGCGTTCCTGTTGTCGTACGGCGCCCGCATCGGGCAGCGACTTGCAGTGGCGGCCGGTGCGGCACAGGCGGGAGAGGAGGAGCGTCGAGGCATCTCGGTGGCGCTGGCGCTCCGAGACCGGCGGCACGAGGTCGATCAAGCGTTCGCCGCGCGATTCCCGTTCGCGGTGCGTAGCAGGCGATCGGCCTCGTCGGCGACGGGCCTGGCGCACGGCAGGGCCGCAGCAGATCGGGCGGCTCTCGGGCGACACGAGGTCGGTGGACGCCGGTCCCTCCCCCACGGCGGGGCCCAATGAGCCGGGGATCGGAAGCCGAGCTGCGCACGCTGGAGCAGCAGCTCACCGACGTGCTCGGTTCCCTTCCCCCTCTGGCCTTCGACCTCGAGGCTCCGTTCCCCGGCCGGTCGCCCGGCCTGCAGCGCGTCGACGCGCTCGTCCCGGCCTCGGCCCTCGTCGTCGAGGCCGACGGTCGCACGTGGCACACGCGGCTGGAGGACTTCGAGCGCGATCGTCGACGCGACGCCGAGGCGGCCGCGGCCGGGTTCCAGACCTTGCGGTTCACCTACGACCAGCTCGTCGACGAACCGCGATGGGTCCGCCGGATCGTCCTCGAGACGGGAGCACGTCGCACGGTCGAGCTTCGGGGCGCCGAGGGCCACACTGGGACTGCCCAGGCCCCCAACCGGCGCGCTGCGTGAGGTTGAGGGCTGTAGGTGCCCCGGTTGGGCGGCCGGTGCACCGAAGCCTCCGGGTCAGCTGAAGCGGCGCATGTGGATGTTGAGCACCAGGCCGATCGCGATGAACTCCGTGAGCGTGCTGGAGCCGCCGTAGCTCATGAACGGGAGTGGGATGCCGGTCACCGGCATGATCCCCATCGTCATCCCGATGTTCTCGAACACCTGGAACACGAACATCGACAGGACCCCGACGCAGATGAGCGTCCCCAGCGGGTCGCGGGCCATCTGGGCGGTGCGCCAGATCCGCCAGGCGATCACGCCGAGCAGCGCGAGCAGGGTCCCGGCGCCGACGAACCCGAGCTCCTCCCCCACGGCCGTGAAGATGAAGTCCGTGTGCTGCTCCGGGACGAGGTCGAGCCGGGTCTGGGTGCCGTTGAACGGCCCCTTGCCGAGCGCCCCGCCCGAGCCGATGGCCACCTGGGCCTGGTCGGCGTTGTAGGCCGAGTCGCGGGCCTCGCAGTCGTCGCTCTGCTCCCCGAGGAACGACGTGAGGCGGCATTGCTGGTAGTTCGCCAGCATCCCCGACTGGAGGACGATGAACACCCCGAGGGCGCCGAGGGCGGTGACGGCCACGATGTGCCGTAGCTGCGCCCCGCCGACCAGGAGCATCCCCATCGTCACGGCGACGAAGACGAGGGCGGTGCCGAGGTCGGGCTGCAGGAGGATGAGCCCCATCGGGAGGCCGACCGCGCCGAGGATCGCCACGAGCCGTCCGAGGTCGAGGTCGCTCTCGAAGTGGGCGATGACCGAGGCGACGGCCACGATCACCACGATCTTGGCGAGCTCCGACGGCTGCAGCTGGAAGGGCCCCAGCGGGAACCAGGCCTGGGTGCCCTTCTTCGTGCTGCCGAGCCCGGACACCACGAGGAGCAGCATCAGGATGATCCCGCCGTAGGCCAACGGCACGAGCTCCCGGTAGCGCCGGTAGTCGACGGCCGCCACGACGGCCATCACCCCCGCGCCGACGGCCATGAACAGCAGCTGCTTCACGAGGTAGCTCGTGTCGAAGTCGTCCGGGTTCCGGCCCCGGGTGGCGCTGAAGATCATCAGGCACCCGAGCGTGCTGACGGCGACGACGCAGCCGATGAGCACGAGGTCGACGTGGCGCCAGGCCGACGACGGGTTGCGGGACATCCGGCCGAGCGCGCCGGGCGCCACCGGAGACCGGACGGTGAAGGAGCCGGCCGCCATCAGTCGCGCACGTCTCCGGGATCGGGCGAGAGCTCGGCGAGCTCCGGAGCCTGCAAGGTCTCGCGGGCGTCGGGCATCGGCACGGCCTGTGAGAGCACGTCGAACAGGCGGCGGGCGACCGGCGCGGCGACCGAGCCGCCGTATCCGGACTCCTCCAGGAACACCGACACCGCGTAGCGCGGGGCGCTCGCCGGCCCGATCGCGCCGAACGCGGCGGTGGGCGCCTTGCCGCGCACCTGGGCCGTGCCGGTCTTGGCCGCCACGGGGAACGTGTCGTTGGGGAAGCCGGAGAACGCCCCGACAGCGGTGCCTCCCTCGCGGGTGGTCACGCCGACGAGACCGTTCAGGATCGCCTGGCGACCGTCCGGCGAGATCTCGATCGGCTCACCGGCGGGGCGCGGCGCGACCTCGCGCACGATCTCGCCGGAGGTGCTGTCGACCACCTTCTGCACGAGCTGGGGCACGAAGCGCTGCCCGCCGTTGCCCAGCGCCGCGTAGGCGACCGCGAGCTGCAGGGGCGTGACGAGCGTGTCGCCCTGCCCGATGGCCATGTTGACGCTGTCGCCGGTGAACCACCCGTCGTCGACGCAGGGCGCCCGTTCCGCCACTTGCTCGCAGTAGTCCTTCTTCCACGCGGCCGACGGGATGCGACCCCTCTTCTCGTCCGGCACGTCGATGCCGGTCCTGGCGAAGAAGCCCCAACGCTCGAGCTCCTGCCGGAACGCCTCGGGCCCACCGACCGCGTCGCGCTCGATCCAGAACCGGGCGCCGAGGCCGTAGTAGTAGACGTCGGACGACACGGTCAGCGAGCGCTCCAGGTTGACCATCCCGTACTTCTTCCCTGCGTCGTTGAAGCGGTCGCAGCGCTCGTCCTTGCAGTTCGGGATCGTGTACTTGCCCTGGTCGTTGATGGTCGTGCCGGGCTCGATCAGGCCGGCGTCGAGGCCCGCCGACGCCGAGAAGGGCTTGAGCGTCGAGCCGGGGGCGTACTGGCCCTGGAGCGCGTAGTTGATGAGCGGGTGGTGGTTGGCGTCGTCCTGGAGGTACGCCCACTCGCTGTTGCTGATCCCGTCGACGAAGTCGGCCGGCTTGAAGCTCGGGGACGACGCGAGGGCCAGCACCGCGCCGGTGCTGGGGTCGAGGACGACAGAGGAGCCCACCTTGCCGACGTTCGGCTCGTCGCTGCCCACCGCCGGCCGCTTCGACGCTCGCTCGAGGCCGGAGCTCAACGCCTGCTCCTGCACGGCCTGCAGGTTCACGTCGAGGTTGAGGATGAGGTCGTCCCCCGGGACCGGCGGGTCCTCGTCGATGATCCGGATGGGGTTGCCCTCGGCGTCGACCTCGAGCAGGCGCCGCCCCGGCTTGCCGCGGAGCTCGGCCTCGTACGACTTCTCGATCCCGTACTTCCCGATCTCGTCGTTCAGCGAATACGGCTTGGCCTTCTTCAGCGCGTCGTCGACCTCATCGAGCTCGGCCTTCGTGACCTTGCCGGTGTAGCCGATCACGTGCGCCGCCAGGGACCCGTACGGGTAGCTGCGCACCGCCACCCGCTCCGCCGCGATCGACGGCAGCTCGTCGGCGTGCTCGTCGATCCAGATCTTGAGGGTCTCGGGGACGTCGCCGGCGATCGGCACGGGGACGAACGGGCTGAAGCGCTGGTCGCGTATCCGCTCCTCGAGCTGCTCGACGCTCTTGGGGATGCCGGAGCTGGACAGCGAGTCGGCGACCTGCCCCAGCACCG
>CAVSIC010000039.1:0-427217 GCA_963727905.1 uncultured Microthrixaceae bacterium | reverse complement strand
TCCGCCAGCTGGGGATCGGCCTGATGGTGTGCTTCGCCATCCTCTTCCTCCAGCTCAACCGGCTGACGGTGCTCGACGCCAAGAAGCTGAACGACAACCCGAACAACACGCGGGAGATCCTCCGCGACTTCAACCAGCCGAGGGGCACGGTCACCACCGCTGACGGCGTGGTGATCGCCCGATCGGTCGACTCCGCCGACACCCGCTTCGAGCTGCAGCGCGAGTACCCGGAGGGTCCGCTCTACGGCCCGATCACCGGGTTCTTCAGCTTCACGCTGGGCAGCGCCGGCGTGGAGAAGACGTACAACGACGAGCTGGCCGGGCGCACCCTCGGCCTGTCGCTCCAGGAGCTCGGCGACCTGTTCGTCGACAAGGAGCGGGTCGGCAACCTCACCCTCACCGTCCGCGACGACCTGCAGCGGATCGCGGCGGAGGGGCTCGGCGACCGGCAGGGCGCGGTCGTGGCCCTCGACCCGCGCGACGGGTCCATCCTCGCGATGGTCTCCAACCCGACGTACGACCCCAACGTGCTCGCCGACCACGACACCGAGGCGGCCGGCGAGGCCCAGCTGGCGATGGACGCCGATCCGGAGAAGCCCCGCTTGGCCCGCAGCTACCAGGACCGCTTCTTCCCCGGCTCCACGTTCAAGGTCGTCACCTCCACCGCCGCCCTCAAGTCCGGCACCGTCACCCTCGACCAGCCGGTCTTCCCGTCGACCACCGGGTACACGCCCCCGCTCACCGACCGGCCGATCCGGAACTTCGACGGCGAGTCCTGCGGCGGCAACCTCCTCGAGGCGCTGCGGGCCTCCTGCAACGCCGTGTTCGCCGAGCTCGGGGTGCTCTCCGGGCCGGAGGCCATGATCGACGCCGCCCAGTCGTTCGGCTTCAACGACCGGCCGCCGATCGATCTGACCGATGCCGCCCGCTCGGTGTTCCCCACCGACTTCACGCGCAACACCCCGGCGCTGGCCCAGTCCGCCATCGGCCAGAACGACGTGTCCGCCACGCCCCTGCAGATGGCGCTGGTGGCCGCCGCCGTGGCCAACGACGGCGTGATCATGCAGCCTCATGTCCTCCACGACGTCCAGGACACCGACGGCAACATCGTCGACGACTACGACCCGGACGAGTGGCGCACGGCCATGGACCCGGGCACCGCCGCGCTCCTGCGCGAGGCCATGTTCGGCGTCGTCGACCGGGGGCACGGCCACCCGGCTCGACGTGCCGGGCTTCGACGTGGGCGGCAAGACGGGCACCGCCCAGCTCGGCCTCGACCCGCCTCGGGCGCACGCCTGGATCATCGGCTTCGCCGGGCCCGAGGGCGGAGAGCCGACCATCGCCATCGCCGTCCTCGTCGAAGGAGTGCCCGAGGTCAGCAGCCAGACGGGCGGCCGGATCGCGGCGCCCATCGCCCAGGCCGTGCTGCAGGCCTACCTCCGCAGCGGGGACGCCGGCTGATGCGCACGCCGCCCCGATCGGAGCCCGATGGGGCGTCCTCACTAGGCTGCTCGCCGCTATGACCGACCAGGGTCCCACCGTCTTCAGCGGCCGTTACGAGCTGCACCGCCGCATCGGCAAGGGCGGCATGGCCGAGGTGTCCCTGGCGCGCGACCAGCTGCTCGATCGGCCGGTCGCCATCAAGGTCCTCTTCCCCGAGTTCGCCACGGATCCGGCGTTCGTCGAGCGGTTCCGGCGGGAGGCCACCGCCGCCGCCAACCTCAGCCACCCCAACATCGTGGGCGTCTACGACTGGGGCGAGGCCGAGGGCACCTACTTCATCGTCATGGAGTACGTGAACGGCCGGACCCTGTCCCAGGTCCTCCGCGCCGACGGGCAGTTCCACCCGGACCGGGCCGCCGACATCGGCGCCGACGTGGCCGCCGCGCTCGGGTTCGCCCACCGCAACGGCGTGGTCCACCGCGACGTGAAGCCGGGCAACGTCCTCGTCGACCAGAACGGCCTCGTGAAGGTGGCCGACTTCGGCATCGCACGGGCCATCACCGCCACCACCGACGACCACCTGACCCAGGTGGGCACGGTGATGGGCACGGCCACCTACTTCTCGCCGGAGCAGGCCCGGGGCGACGCCGTCGACCCCCGCTCCGACATCTACTCCCTGGGCTGCGTGCTCTACGAGCTCGTGGTCGGCCGTCCCCCCTTCAGCGGCGACTCCCCCGTGGCCATCGCCTACAAGCAGGTCCACGAGTCGCCCACGCCGCCCCGCCAGATCAACCCGTCGGTGCCGGTGGCGCTCGAGGCGATCATCCTCAAGTGCCTCGCCAAGAACCCGGCCAACCGGTACCCGTCGGCAGAGGACCTGCGGGCCGACCTGCGCCGGTTCCGTGAGGGCAACCGCATCCTGGCCGAGCCCGTGATGGCCCCTCCGGTCGCCCGGGCTCCCGCTGCCACCGGCGTCCTCGCCGCCACCACCGCGATCGCCCCCACCCGCGGCGGTGGCCGGCCCCCGGTCGATCCCTACGTCGACGAGTACGACGAGGGCCCTCGCCGGAGCTCCGGCGCCTTCTTCGCCGTGCTCGTGGTGCTGCTCCTCCTGCTCGGCGGGATGCTGTTCCTCCTGGCCCGCACGCTCGGGGTCGGTGGAGACGACGACAAGGCCACGCTCGTCGAGGTCCCGCGGGTGATCAACGAGCTCGAGGCCGACGCCCGCCAGACGCTCGAGAGCTTCGAGTTCGAGGTCACCGTCACCGAGGAGGCCAACGACGACGTCGAGGCCGGTCACGTCTTCGCGCAGGACCCCGACGGCGGCACGAAGATCGAGAAGGGCAGCGAGGTCAAGCTCAAGGTCAGCGCCGGCGCGGAGGCCGCCTCGGTGCCGGGCGTGGTGGGCAGGAACGTGGACGAGGCCCGCACGATCCTCGAGGACGCCGGCTTCACCGTGCGCGTCGAGCCGTCGACCGACGCCAACGCGCCCGCCGACGAGGTCACCGACCAGGACCCGGCACCGCTTCAGGAGGCCCCGAAGGGGTCGCCCGTCACGCTGTTCGTGGGCAGCGCGCCGGAGGGCGTGCAGGTCCGCGACGTCACGGGCCGCACCGAGGGCGACGCGGAGGGCCTGCTCCAGGGCGATGGCTTCAAGACCTCCAGCACCAGCGAGCCGTCGGCCTCGGTGCCCAAGGGCCGCGTGATCCGCACCGAGCCCGGCGCCGGCAGCACCCGACCCGAGGGCTCCACGATCACGATCGTGGTGTCGAGCGGACCGGAGGCCACCGAGGTCACGGTCCCGAACGTGGTGGGGCTGTCCGAGGAGAACGCCACGGCCGTGCTGGAGGGCAAGGGGCTCGTCGTGGAGGTCAACGAGTTCCCGGCCCTCGACGAGAGCCAGGACGGCAAGGTGATGTCGCAGAACCCGCCGGCCGGCTCCAAGGTCGAGTCCGGCGACACCGTGACGATCACGGTGCTGCGGGTCTCGGGCGACTGAGTCATGCTCGCGCCGGGCCCTCGCTTCGCTCGGCACGCCCCCCGCAAGTGCCTCCCGGCGACCGGCAGAGCCGGCTCGCCTCCGGCCTGGCCGTACCGCGCGCTAGACGGGGGCGCCCGCTCGGGCGAGGAACGTCCGGAGCAGGTCGTGACCGCCGACGGTGAGGATCGACTCCGGGTGGAACTGCACGCCTTCCACCGGAAGCTCCTTGTGGCGCAGGCCCATCACGATGCCGTCGTCGGTCTGCGCCGTGATCTCGAGGCAGTCCGGCACCGACGCCCGGTCGACCACGAGCGAGTGGTAGCGGGTGGCCTCGAGCGGGTCCGGCAGACCGGCGAACACACCGCTGCCCCCGTGGCGGATGAGCGACGTCTTGCCGTGCATGATCTCCGGCGCCCGCACCACCTCACCGCCGTAGAGGTGGCCGATGAGCTGGTGGCCGAGGCACACGCCGAGCACCGGCACCCGGTCGCCGAGGCGTCGGATGACGTCGCTCGACACGCCCACATCGGCCGGGTTGGACGGGTTGCCCGGGCCCGGTGAGATGAGCACGGCGTCGGGCTCGAGGGCCACGACCTCGTCGATCGTGATCTCGTCGTGGCGGTGCACGACCGGCTCCGCTCCGAGCTCCCCCAGGTACTGGACGAGGTTGTAGACGAAGCTGTCGTAGTTGTCGATCACCAGCACCCGGGTCGTCACGGCGGCGACGGTAGCCGTGCTCATGGACCTTCGACGACTGCGATCTTGGTGCCCAGCGCCGACTCCAGCAGCTCGGTGCGGGCGGCGGTCGCGTACAGCTCGAGCCCGATGTCGGCGTCGCCGGCGGGGGTGGCCCGGACCTCGAGCCGGTCGCCGAGGTCCTCGACGGACACCGAGGCGACCTGCGCCGCATGGCTCCGATCGAGGCCGATGGCGATGCGGAGCAGCCCCGCCAGGTACCGGACGACCCCCTGGTCCTCCTCGCTCACACCGGCCAGCTCCGGGTGCTTCGCCTTCGGCTCGGACTTGCGGTGGTAGCGGGCGACCAGCGCGATGAGCTCGACCTCGTGGTCGGTGAACCCCGTGAGCCGATCCGTGCTGCGGATGACGTAGTAGCTGTGCTTGTGGTGCTGCGCATGGGACAGGAACAGCCCGACGTTGCACAGGAGGGCGGCGGCCTCGAGGACCTCGCGGGCGTCGTCGCCGAGCCCGTGGCGGCCGGCGAGGGCATCGAAGAGGTCGAGGGCGAGCCGTGACACCTGCGCGGAGTGCGCGGGGTCCTCGTCCATCAGGTTGGCGAGGTCCACGACGCTGCGCCGGCGGAGGTCCGACAGGTGGTGGAGCGAGCCGCCGTGCCGCCGCTGCCAGGCGTCGAGCAGCACGCCCTCCCGGAGCGCGTTGTCCGACACCACCAGCTCCTCGAGGTCGAGCGCCTCGACCACCTGCTCGAGGATGAGGGCCCCCGCCAGGATGATGTCGGAGCGACCCGGGTCGAGCCCGCTGAGGTGCCCGCGGGCGGCGTTGGTGGGCGCCGCGATCAGCGCCTCCACCACGTCGGCCAGTCCCGCTCTGGTCAGGGTGAGGTTCCGGACCGACCGGGGAGCGGCGCCCGTCGCCCGCGCCGCCGCCATCACCGCCAGGCTCTCGACGGTGCCCGACGACCCGACGGCCACCTCCAGGTCGTGGAGGCGCACCTCCTTGGCGAACGGCGCCAGGATCTCCCGGACGTGCCGCCGGCACGCGTCGACGGCGCCGGGGTGCACCCGCTCGCCGTCGAAGAACCGACGCGTGAGGCGGATGGCGCCCAGCTTCAGCGACCGGGCCGCCAGCACCTCGCCCCGCAGTCCGACGAGCAGCTCGGTGCTGCCGCCTCCGATGTCGCAGAGGAGCAGGCGGCGGTCGAACACGGGCACGGCCTGCAGCACCCCGAGGTGGATGAGGCGTGCCTCCTCGAGGCCCGAGATGACGTCGACGTGGACGCCCGCCTCCGCCCAGGCCCGATCGATGAACGCATCCCGGTTCTCCGCCTCCCGCACCGCCGAGGTGGCGACCGCCGTGATCGGCGCGTCGTGCACGGCGGCCACCTGGCGGAACCGGTCGAGAGCGGCGACGGCGCGGTCGATGGCCTCGTCGGACAGCTCGCGCATGTCCCCGGCGCTCTCGCCGAGCCGGACGACCTCCTTCTCCCGGTCGAGGACCTCGATGCGGGGACCGCCCTCGGTCGGGGTGACGCGGGCGACGACCCCGTGCACCGAGTTGGTGCCGATGTCCACGGCGGCGAGCGTCTCGGACGGGGGGGCATCGAGCGGCACGGGCTCAGTCTGGCGGCACCGACGGGTAGTGTCGCCCGCCATGGCCACCAAGCCTCCGAAGCGCAAGGTCAAAGGCGGACGGGTGACGCCGAAGGGCGGCCACCCCCGTTCGTCGTCGGTGCCGCCGGCGTCGAGCCGCTACACGCCGCCGGTCCCCCGCTCGATGAAGGTCAGCCCCACCTGGGTGCCGGTGCTGATGTTCACCCTCCTGGCCATCGGCCTCGTGGTGATCTTCTGCAACTACCTCGGCGTCCTGCCGGGCGGCACCAAGAACACCTACCTCCTGGTCGGCCTCGGCTCGATCCTCGGCGGCATCATCACCGCCACCCAGTACCACTAGGGCGCCGCTGAACGGTGGGTGACCGAGGTGTCGCTCGTGTGTCGGTACGGGGGCAGACGAGTTACACGAGTGTGATGCTCCCCAGCTTCATCCACAGCCTGTGGACAAGTGTGGAAAAACGTTCTCACCCTGGAGCGATCAGAGGTCGTCGACGGGCGTGACGAGATCCATGTCCTCGAGGCAGTGCCTCGGGGGCTCCGGCATCTGGTCGTTGGCGGTCGTCATCCGGACCTCGGTGCCGCAGATGCTGCAGCGGTAGATGATCTTCACCTTCCGCAGCTCCCCCGCCGGCGGCGGCTCGGGCACGGGCTCGGCCAGCCCGCGGAGCATGGCGAAGCCGATCTTCACGCCGAGGATGGCCACCACGGTGGCGACCAGCAGCGGCAGCAGGGCGGGACGGATCAGCAGCCATGCGACCGCAGCGAACCCCACGACGAGGACCATCGTGGGGCGCTGCAGTCGGAACCGGCTCATGCGGCAAGGCTAGGGCCCGGCCGAAGCCGAGCCGGCTCTGCCGGTCGCCGGGAGGCACTCGCGGAGGGCGCGACGAGCGAGACGGGGCCCGGAACCCGCGACGACTCAGCCGAGGCGCTCGATGATGGTGGCGTTGGCCAGGCCGCCGCCCTCGCACATCGTCTGGAGGCCGAAGCGGCCGCCGGTGCGCTCGAGCTCGTTGAGCAGGGTGGCGAGGAGCTTGGTGCCCGAGCCGCCGAGCGGGTGGCCGAGGGCGATGGCGCCGCCGTTGACGTTGGTCTTGCCGAGGTCGGCCTTGAGCTCCTTCTGCCAGGCCAGCACGACCGAGGCGAAGGCCTCGTTGACCTCGAAGAGGTCGATGTCGTCGATCGACATGCCGGCCTTCTCGAGCGCCTTGGCGGTGGCCGGGATCGGGCCGGTGAGCATCGTCACCGGGTCGACGCCGGCGAGGGCGAAGGTGTGGAAGCGGGCCCGCGGGGTGAGGCCGAGCTCCTTGGCCTTCTCCTCGCTCATGATCAGGGCGGCGGAGGCGCCGTCGCAGATCTGGCGACGAGCTGCCGGCCGTGATCTTGCCGTCGGGCTTGAAGGCCGGCTTCAGGTTGGCGAGCGTCTCGACGGTGGTGTCCGGGCGGATGCCCTCGTCGCGGACGTGCAGCTCGTCGCTCTCGACGATGTTGCCGGTCTCCTTGTCGAGGCGGCGCTCCTTGACGCCCACGATCTCGTTGTCGAAGCGGCCCTCCTCGGTGGCGACGACGGCCCGCCGCTGCGACTCGGCGCCGAAGGCATCGAGGTCCTCGCGGGTGATGCCCCACTTGTCGGCGATCATCTCGGCGCCGATGCCCTGCGGCACGAGGCCCGGGTCGGTGTAGCGGGCCAGGACGTTGTGGCCGAACGGGATGGAGCCCGGGGTCATCGACGAGCCCATCGGGTTCTGCGTCATGACCTCGACGCCGGCGGCGATGGCGATGTCGTAGGCACCGGCGATCACGCCCTGGGCGGCGAAGTGGGCGGCCTGCTGCGACGAGCCGCACTGGCGGTCGACGGTGGTGGCCGGCACGGACTCGGGGAAGCCGGCGCCGAGCACGGCGTTGCGGCCGATGTTGAGGCCCTGGTTCCCGACCTGCGAGACGCAGCCCATGATCACGTCGTCGATCAGGGCGGGGTCGAGGCCGTTGCGCTCGACGAGGGACTTCAGCACCTCGGCGGCGAGGTCGGCGGCGTGCCAACCCGAGAGCTTTCCGTTGCGCTTGCCGCCGGCGGTGCGGACGGCGTCGACGATGACTGCGGTGGGCATGGGTTGGTCTCCTCGGACTCTCTTGACCGGACGGTCAAGTCTGGCCGGGAGTCCCCGAGATCGCAACCTGGGCCCACTCGACAAGAATGCGGCGATGGCCGACATCACCAAGGACCAACTCGACGCCGCCGCCGAGGGGCAGACCGTGCCGAAGCGCTTCCTGCGCACCGTCGCCGCCCACCCGGACCAGGTCGCCCTGCGGGCCAAGGACGGTGACGCCTGGGTCGAGGTGACCTACCGCGAGTACGCCGACCGGGTCGCCGTCGTCACCACCGCGCTCGAGGGCCTCGGCATCGGGTCCGGCGACCGGGTGGTCCTGATGATGCGGAACATCATCGACTTCCACATCATCGACCTCGCCCTCCTCTTCCGGGGGGCGACGCCGATCTCGATCTACAACTCCTCCGCCCCCGAGCAGATCGCCTACCTGGCCGGGCACTGCAAGGCGAAGATGGCCATCGTCGAGGACATCGGGTTCCTCGAGCGGGTGCTCAAGGTGCGGGACGAGCTCCCCACCCTCGCCACCACGGTCGTGCTGTCCGACCCCGACGGCCTCGCCGGCGACGACGTCATCCAGGGCACCACGCTGTTCGAGGGGCACGAGCCGGCCGACCTCGAGGCGGCCACCGCCGCGTGCACCCCCGAGTCGCTCGTCACGGTCATCTACACGTCCGGCACCACGGGCCCGCCCAAGGGCGTGATGCTCACCCACCGCAACATCGTGTGGACGGCCGAGGGCTACCTGCGCCTCCTCGACGTGGAGCCCATCGGGTTCCGGGCCGTGTCCTACCTCCCGATGGCGCACATCGCCGAGCGCATGTCCACGCACTACCTCGCGGCCATCGGCGGCTACGAGGTCACGACCTGCCCCGACCCCGGCGCCGTGGCCGCCTACGCCCGCGAGGTGCGCCCGCAGATCATGTTCGGCGTGCCGCGCGTGTGGGAGAAGCTCCACGCCGGCGTGCAGGCCGCACTCTCCGCCGACCCGGATCGCAAGGCCAAGTTCGACGGCGCCGTCGCGCTCGCCGGGCCGATCGTCGAGCGCCGCACCGCCGGCACGGCCACCGACGAGGACCTCGCCACCTGGGCCGCGCTCGACGAGGCCGCGTTCGGCGGCGTGCGGGCGATGCTCGGCCTCGACGCCCTCGAGTTCGCGCTCACCGGCGCCGCCCCCATCCCCGCGGAGCTCATCGGCTGGTACCGCGCGATCGGCGTGCCCCTGTCGGAGATCTACGGCATGTCCGAGAACAGCGGCCCGATGACCTGGGAGCCCTACAAGGTGAAGGCGGGCACCGTCGGCGTGCCCTTCCCCGGCGTCGACGTGTTCCTGGCCGACGACGGCGAGGTGTGCTGCCGTGGCGGCAACGTGTTCGTGGGCTACCTCGACGACCCCGAGAAGACCGCCGAGGCGCTCGACCCCGACGGCACCCTCCACTCCGGTGACATCGGCGAGTTCGACGACGAGGGGTACCTGCGGATCATCGACCGCAAGAAGGAGCTCATCATCACCGCCGGCGGAAAGAACATCAGCCCCGCCAACCTCGAGACGGCGATGAAGGCCGTCCCCCTCATCGGGCAGGCCTGCGCCATCGGCGACCAGCGCCCCTTCGTGTCGGCGCTCATCGTGCTCGACCCCGAGGTCGCGCCGGTCTGGGCGAAGGACCACGGGATCGAGTTCGACACCCTGGCCGACCTCGCCGAGCACCCCGACGTCGTCGCCGAGGTCGAGCGGGCGGTGCAGGAGGTCATGGCGTCGTTCAACAACGCCGAGCGAGTGAAGAAGGTGAAGGTCCTCGGCGAGGAGTGGCTCCCCGACTCCGAGGAGCTCACGCCCACGTCGAAGCTCAAGCGGCGCGGCGTGCACGCCAAGTACGCCGAGGAGATCGCGGCCCTCTACGAGTGACCCCTCGATAGCCTGACCCCGTGCGCAACTCCGCCAAGACCACCATCCTCCTCGCCGCGCTCGGCGGCCTCATGGTCGCCATCGGGTCGATCTTCGGCCGCACCGGCGCCATCCTCGGTCTCCTGCTCGGCCTCGGCTTCGTCGGGTTCTCCTACTGGAAGTCCGACAAGCTCGCGATCCGCGCCGCCCGCGCCGTGCCCGCCGACCCCGCGCGGTACCCCGAGTACCACCGGATCATGGCGAACCTGTGCCAGCGGGCAGACCTGCCGATGCCCAAGCTGTACATCAGCCCGGAGATGCAGCCGAACGCCTTCGCCACGGGCCGCAACCCCGAGCACGCCGCCGTCGCGGTCACCGAGGGCCTCATCGCGATCTGCAGCTGGGAAGAGATCGAGGGCGTCCTGGCCCACGAGATCATGCACGTCGGCAACCGCGACATCCTCATCGGCTCGGTCGCCGCGGCGGTGGCCACCGGCATCTCCTTCGTCGCCAACATGGCCATGTGGGGCGCCATGTTCGGTGGCGGGCGTGACGACGACGACGGCGTGAACCCCATCGTCCTCATCGCCACGGCGCTGCTCGCACCGATCGCCGCCAGCGTCCTGCAGATGGCCCTCAGCCGCAGCCGCGAGTTCGAGGCCGACCGCAGCGGAGCGAAGCTCCTGGGCTCCGGCGAAGCCCTGGCCCGCGCCCTCGAGAAGCTCGAGGCGTCGGCGAAGCAGATCCCGATGGACATCGCTCCTGCGCAGGCCCAGGCCTACATCGTGAACCCGCTCACCGGCCGCCAGGTGAAGTTCGCGAACCTCTTCCGCACCCACCCGACCACCGAGGAGCGCGTCTCCCGCCTGCGCTCCGGCGCCTGGCAGCAGTAGCGCCTACAGCGACGAGATCCAGCGCTCCGCCTGGTCGGCGCGCCGGCGGAGGTCGTCGATCGAGGCCTCCGTCACCCGCTGGACGCCCGCCAGCCGGTTGAGCCGGCCGTTCACCTCGCGGTGCGTCAGGCCGGTGAAGCGCACGAGGTGGAGCGCGAGATCGGCGTTGGCCTCCCGGAGCTCCTTCTTCACCTCGGCCATGGGCCGGCCCCCGAGGTCCTCCGGCAGCTGGATGGACCAGCGCCCGGCGCCCGGCGGTGGCGGGAGCGGCAGGTCGATCGGCACGCTGCCGTCGTCGACCTCCTCGTCGCCGCGGTCGTCGTCGGGGTCGTCGAACACCGAGGCGGTGCTGGAGTGGTCGAGCACCTGGGCGGAGAGCACGGAGAACAGCGACAGCTGCTCCTCCTGGGGCTCGTCGGCGACCTCGTCGAGCGCGCCCGCGTCCTCGAGGACCGCGTCGTCCGCATGGTTGCGAGCCAGGGAGTGGCGGCGGGCCTCGGCGATGCGGGCCGCCCAGGTGCGCAGGCGCGGGTCGTCGGGGATGAACAGCCACGCCCGCTCGCGGGCGGCCGGGCCGCCGGTGTGGCGGACGAAGCGGCCGACCGCCTGGCGGAAGAACAGCTCGGTGGTGGTCGTGGTGGCGAACACCCCGAGCCGGAGGCGGGGGATGTCGACACCCTCCGACACCATCCGCACAGCGACGATCCACGGGTCGCGACCCTCGGCGAAGCGGGCGATCCGGGACGACGCCGCCGGGTCCTCCGACGTGGTCACCACGGCGGACACCCGGTGGCGCTGGTGCAACAGGCGGGCGATGCCGCGGGCGTGCTCCTGGTCGGTGGCGATCACGAGCCCGGCCGCATCCGGCTGGACCTGGCGGATCGCCGACAGGCGCTCGTTGGCCTGTGCCAGCACCGACGGGAGCCACTCCCCCTCGAGGCTGAGCGCCGTCCGGAGGCGTTGGGCGGAGGCCTGCCGGTCGAGGTCGTCGTCGAAGCTGGCGGCGAGCTCGGCACCGTCCGGCGCGGTCCACTCCATGAAGCCGTCGATGCGGGGGAACCACACCGGACGCACGACGCGGCGGTCGGCCAGCGCCTGGTCGTAGCCGTACTCGTAGTCGGGACGGGCCTCGTCGAGGTGGTAGCTGACGAACGGGATCGCGTGGGTGTCGCTGCGGAACGGCGTGCCCGAGATGGCGAGGCGGCGCGGCGAGCGCTCGAAGGCCAGGCGGACCGCCGAGCCCCAGGCCCGCTCGTCGCCGGCGTGGTGCAGCTCGTCGAGGATGACGAAGCAGCGATCGGCATGGTGCCGCAGCGCGCCCGGGTTGGTCGCCACCTGCTGGTAGGTGACGACGATCCCGTGCATGTCGGCCGGGAGCTTCCCGGCCGCGGACACCCACTGCGGCTCCAGGTGCAGCCCGAACGACGGCAGCCGCTCGGGTCCACTGGAGCTTCAGGTGGCTGGTCGGTGCCACCACCACGATCCGGTGGGCGGGGTTGGCGGCGAGGTGCTGGACCGCCGCGGTGAGCGCGAAGGTCGTCTTGCCGGCCCCGGGGGTGGCGACGGCGAGGAAGTCCGGGCCGGCGTGGTCTCCGAGCTGGTCGAGCGCCTGCTTCTGCCAGCGGCGGAGGCGGACGGAGCGGGCCATGGGACCGACCATCCTGCCAGCCCGCGCGAAGACGCGCGAACTACAACGCGGTGATCACCGCTGGAGGCCCAGGCTCGGACCGAAGTCCTCCAGCGCCTGCTTGGCCAGGGGGAGGTCGAGGCCGTAGCTCTCGGCCAGCTCGAGCGCGAGGGTCGAGGTCCTTCTCCCCGAGCCCGCGGGTGTGGGTGAAGATCTCGAACAGCCCGTCGTCGGGCGCCATCGGCGCGGTCGTGGTCCGGACCATGATCGCGGAGGGACCGCCCGTCACCGAGTCGGAGTGGCGCACCACGCGAGCCAGCTTCTGCAGATCGAGACCCGCCGCCTCGGCGAGTCGCTGGGCCTCGCCCGCGGCCGTGTAGGCGACGAAGTGCATCAGGTTGCGAGCCAGCTTCGTGCGGGTGCCGGCCCCGACCGGACCCATGTGCACGATCACGGTCGCCCACCGCTCGAACACGGACTTGGCCCGCTCGTAGGCCTCGCGCTCGCCGCCGACCATCGCCGCCAGCGTTCCGTCGTCGGCACCCATGAAGCCACCGCTCACCGGCACGTCGAGCAGGTCGACGCCGCGCTCGGCGGCGGTGACGGCGAGCTCCTCGGCCGTCTCGGCCCGGATCGTGGAGTGCACCGCGATGACCGTCCCGGACTTCGCGGTGGTGAGCAGCTGGCCGACGACGTCCCGCACCTGGGCGTCGTCGCGGACCATCACCTCGATCACGTCGCAGGCCGCGCCCAGCGCGGCGACGTCGGCCGCCACCACCGCGCCCTGCTCGGCGAACGGCGGCGGTGGCCTCGGGCACGACGTCGAACACCACCAGACCGCCCGGCCAACCGACCAGGCGGGTCGCCATCGGCGCGCCGATCTGGCCCAGCCCGATGAACCCGGCGACCGTCATCCGCGGTCGGGCCAGAGCGGAGCGGGGGTGCCGCCGATCGGGTAGTGACCGGGCAGGTCGCCGCCGAGCGAGCGGTTCATCCGCGCCGTCATCCCGTCGGAGAGCGTCCCGTCGCTCATCATCTCGAGGAAGCAGGCGGCGGCGTTGCCGTAGTCGAACCAGTCGCGCTGGAACCGCCACTTGAAGTCGCCGCCGTAGCCGAACCACGAGCCGCCGATGCCGGCCACCTCGTAGCGGGTGCCGTCGGCCCGCGAGGCCAGGGCGATCTGCTTCCAGAAGCCGACGATCTGGCCCTTCCGGTCGTCGATCAGGATCTCCTGGTACGGGTACTCCCATCCGTCGAGGCCGCCCATCTCCATGCCGACCGCGATGTCGCGGATCTGCTCGCGGCCCACGGTCATGAAGTCGACCTTCGGGCCGTAGTTCCAGCCGTAGGTGGCGTCCTCGTGGAACATGTCGCTGAGGCCGGTCCAGTCGCCCTTGGCCTCGGCGTCGCGGTTGGCCTGGAGCCAGCGCTCGACCATCTCTTCCATCTCTTCGCGCGGGTACGCAGGCATGTCAGTCAGTCCTCCACGATCGTCAGGGCATGGGTTGGGCAGTACTTCACGGCGGCGTCGACCGCCTTCCGCTGGGCGTCGCCGGGCGTCTCGTCGAGCACGACGACGGTGCGCTCCTTCGACACCTCGAACACGTCGGGGGCCTCGGACTCGCACACGCCGTGCCCCTGGCACAGGTCGCGGTCGACCACGATCCGGTAGGCAGCCATCAGGTCCTCGGCACCATGCGGGCGCCGCAGGGCTGGGCGAGCTGCACGACCATCTTCGAGTGGTCGTTGCGGTAGGTCTCCGGCGCCTGCGTGAGCTCGAACGCGTACGACCGCAGCAGCACCGAGAAGATCGCCTTGAGCTGCATCATGGCGAACGCGGCGCCGACGCACCGGTGGCGGCCGGCGCCGAACGGGATCCAGCTCCACGGATTGGCGACGTCGTCCTCGCGGGCCCCGAGGTAGCGGGCGGGGTCGAACACCTCGGGATCGTCGAACGCCTCCGGGTCGCGGTTCGACACCGACGGCGACGCGGCCACCATCGTGCCCGGCTGGATCGTGTAGCCCCCGACCTCGACCGGCACCTTGGCCACCCGCAGCAGGATGATCAGCGGCGGGTGGAGGCGCAGGGCCTCCTTGATCGCCGCCTCGAGCTTCGGCATCTCGCGCAGCGCCTGGTAGCTGATCTCCGGGTCCTCGGCGGCGAGCGCATCGAGCTCGGCCACCACCTCGGCCAGGTACTCCGGGCGCTTCAGCAGCTCGATCAGCGTCCAGGCCGCGGTGCCCGACGTGGTGTGGTGCCCGGCGAACATCATCGAGATGAACATGCCCGTGATGATGTGGGCGCTGAAGTGGAGCGAGCCGTCCTCGTCCTTGATCGACATGAGGACGTCGAGGAGGTCGCGGTCCTCCTTCTCCGGGACGGGCTCCTGCGCCCGACCGTCCATGATCCCCTGCACCAGCTCGACGAGGCCCTCCCGGGCGCGGTCGCGCATTCGGAAGCTCTCGATGTCGGCGTAGGCATCGACGTAGGCGAGGGCATCGGTGCCCCGCTCGAGGTCGTGGTACAGGTGTGCGAAGCGGCCGTCGAGCTGCTCGCGGAACCGCTTGCCGATGAGGCAGGCCGACGACGTGTAGATCGTGAGCTCGGCGAACCAGTCGAGCAGGTCGATCTCGCCACCCTCGGGCGTGCGGGCCGTCATGCGGTCCACCTCGGCCGCGATCGTGGCGGCGTGGCCCCGCATGAACTTGTCGCGCAGGGCCTGGTTGTGGAGCGCCTTCCGACGCTCCTCCGGGTCGGCGTCGAACACGACGCCCTCGCCGAAGATCGGCGTCATGAAGGGGTAGGCCTCGGCCTGGTCGAGGTCCTCGTCGGGCGCCCGGAAGAAGATCTCGTTGGCGTCGGGTCCGGTGAGGAGCACGACGTCGCGGTCGGCGAGGCGGAACACCCCGACGTCACCGCACTCGGCGCGGGTGCGCTCCATCAGCCCGATCGGATCGACGCGCAGCTCCTCGAGGTGGCCGGTGCCGTCGGAGTCGCCCTCGCCGGACGCGCGGGGCGGCTGTTCGGTGTCGACGATCGTCATGACGGGCCTCCATGACCGGGGCTTCGGGTTCGACTTCGACGAGGGTGAGGTGCGTTCCGCGCGGCGTGGACACGACGGCGTGGACGACGCGGGCGACGTCCTGTCCGCGCAGCGCACCCGAGTGGCGCACGAGCCCCCACCTCTCCCAGTCGCCCATGACCTCGACGACCGTCCGCCTCGCTCCAGGTGGTGCCCTGCTCCGTCGTCGACGGGCCGGGGCGCACGATGCTCACGCGGACCCCGGTGCCCTCGAGCTCCATCTGCATCGCTCGGGCCAGGCCCTCGAGAGCGTTCTTCGACGTGACGTAGGCGGCCATGTAGGTGCGGGGCACTCGCACGACGTCGCTGGTGACGAAGACGATGTCGCCGCGCCGGCGCTCCACCATCGGCGGTCCGAGACGGTGCACCAGGCGGTGCGCGCCGAGGACGTTCACCTGCACCTGGCGGGCGAAGTCCTCGGGAGTCGTGCCCAGCGCGGTGGCGGGCAGCACCTCACCGGCGTTCGACACCACGATCTCGATCGGACCCGTGCGCTCCTGCGCGGCGGCGGCGAAGGCGTCGATCGAGGTGTCGTCGGTGAGGTCGAGGGCGATCCCGATCGCCTCGCCGCCGTCGGCGACGATCTTGGCGGCCGCCTCCTCGAGCCGGTCGAGCCGGCGGGCGCCGAGCACGACGGGGTGGCCGGCTGCCGCCAACGCCTGGGCGGTGGCCAGGCCATGGCCGGACGACGCGCCGGTGACCACGGCGGCCCGACGCTCGGGATGCGGTTCGAACCTGGGCATCAGCGGAGCTCCACCGTGGTGGGGAGGGCGGCGAAGCCGCGGACGTTGACGGAGTGCACGCGGCGGATCCCCTCCGGATCGATGTCGTAGTCGGCGACGCGGGCCACGAGCTCCTCGAGGCAGACGCGGGCCTCGAGGCGGGCGAGCGACGCGCCGAGGCAGAAGTGCCGGCCGAAGCCGAAGCTGGCGATCTGCTGGAGCTCGCGCTCGGGCCGGTCGAGGTCGTAGCGGTCGGGGTCGGCGAACACCCGCTCGTCGCGGTTGGCCGACCCGGCGATGAGCACGACCCGATCGCCCGCGGGGATCACCTCACCGTGCAGTGCGACGTCCTCGGTGGTGACGCGGGCGAGCATCTGGCTCGACGTGTCGTAGCGCAGCGTCTCCTCGATCCACGAGACGATGCGACCGGGTTCGGCGAACGGCTTCACCCGCTCGTCCGGGTTCCGCCAGGCCCAGTACCAGGCGTTGCCGAGGAGCTTGGTGGTGGTCTCGTTGCCGGCGACGACCATGAGGAAGAGGAAGCCCATGATCTCGTCGTCGGTGAGGCGATCCCCGTCGACCTCGGCCTCCAGCAGTGCCGACGTGAGGTCCCCGGTCGGCGTGGCCCGACGCTGGGCGAGCATGTCGGCGTAGTAGGTGATCAGCGAGAACGCCGCCTCCACGCCGGCCGGGGGGACGTCGTCCATCCCCTCCTCCCGGTGGACCAGGAGATCGGAGAGCCGCCGGATGTCGTCCCGGTCGGCCTCGGGCACGCCGATCAGCTCGCTGATGACGTCCATCGGCAGCTTGCCGGCGAGGTCGCCGACCAAGTCGAAGCTGCCCTTGGCGAGCGCCACGTCGAGGTGGGCCCGGGTGAGCTCGCGGATGCGCGGCTCGAGCTCGGCCACCCGGCGCGGCGTGAAGCCCCGCGACACCAGGCCGCGCATGCGGCCGTGCATCGGCGGGTCCATCGCGAGGAACGACATCGTCTTGTGGGCGTGGGGACCGGAGGCCGCCGGATCGAGCGACACCCCGTGGGCCGAGGAGAAGCGGGCGTTGTCCCGGAAGCCCTCCACCACGTCGGTGTGGCGGGACAGGGCCCAGAAGTCCGCCGCCTCGTTGCGGTAGACGGGCGCCTCGGCTCGCAGGCGCGCGTAGGTCGGGTACGGGTCCTCGTGGATCTCGTACGCGTACGGCGAGTAGGTCAGCGAGGTCACGGCTGGTCCCCCAGCAGCACCTCGGCCACCTCGTGCATCCGGTCGGCCAGCTCCGTGTACGGGAACACGCCCATCCCCGCCTGGAGCAGCGCGCCGGCCCAGGCCAGGTTGAGGGCCCGCAGCACGCCCGGCGCGGCCTCGGGTCCGAGGGCGGCGTGCAGGCGGCCGTTGAAGGCGGCGCCGATGCGCACGCGCAGGCGCTCGACGTCCGGGTCGCGAGCGAGCACCGCGGTGGTCGAGGCCGAGGCCAGCTCGGGCTCGCCGGCGACGAGGTCGGCGATCTCGCGCAGCGCGGCCGACACCCGGTCGACGGCCGTGGAGGCGCCATCGACCTGCGGGGTCGGGAGCCCGTCGACGCGGCGGGCGAAGACCTCGGCGACGAGGTGGTCCTTCGAGCCGAAGTACGTGTACGCCGTGGCCGCCGCCACGCCCGCCCGCCGCGCCACGTTGCGCACCGTCAACCCGTCGTAGCCGCCGGTGCGCAGCTCGAGGAGGGTGGCCTCCACCAGCGCGTCGACCCGGTCGGCCTGGCGCCCGCCGAGGTCTCGGCGGCCCACCTCCGCGGTCGACGTGCCGGACATGTGTCTGGACAGTAGTCTGACCAGATGCTGGGCAGCAACAGGTCGTTGCGGGTCGTCAGCCTCGTCCCGTCGGCCACCGAGACCCTGCGGGCCTGGGGGGTGGAGCCCGTGGCGTGCACACGGTTCTGCGAGCAGCCCGACCTCCCGACGGTCGGTGGGACCAAGGACCCCGACGTCGCGGCCATCGCCGCGCTCGCGCCGGACCTCGTGGTCGTGGACCGGGAGGAGAACCGCCGGGAGGACCACACCGCGCTGGTGGATGCCGGGCTCGCCGTCCACGTGCTCCACGTGGTCGACCTGGCCGGGCTCGACGAGCAGATGGGGGCGCTGGCCGACGCCGTCGACCGCACCTGGTCGCCGGTGGGCCCGCCGCCCGAGCCGCCCGTGCGGACGCGGGCCTGGGTGCCGATCTGGCGGCGGCCCTGGATGGCGCTCGGCGAACCCACCTACGGGTCGGCGATCCTGCGGGCGCTCGGCATCGCCAACATCGCTGCGGGCGACGGTCCCTACCCCGAGCTCGACCTGGCCGCCGTGACCGAGCGAGCCCCCGACCTCGTGGTGGCGCCGAGCGAGCCCTACCCCTTCACCGAGCGGCACCGGGTCGAGCTGGAGGGCGTCGCCCCGACCCGGCTCGTCGACGGGCGGGACCTGCTGTGGTGGGGAGTCCGGACGCCCGGGGCCCTCGAGCGCCTCGCCGCGGTCCTCTCCTCGGCGGGGCCCGTCAGCCCTCGGTCGCCTTCCGGGCCGCCTTCGCGATCAGCTCCTCGACCTGCGAGTTGAGCTTGGCCCCCTGCGGCCACCCCGCGTAGTGGGTGAGGAAGATGACGATCTCGCGGAGCGTGTGGGCATCGAGCTCCCCGTTGCCCAAGGCGGCCTCGATCTGCAGGCCGACCACGTCGTCGAGCCCACGCCCCACCAGCAGGCCGATCAGCAGCAGCCGGCGGTCCCGGTACGACAGGCCCTCGCGGGTCCACACCTCGGCGAAGAGGTGCTCGACGGTGATGCCGAAGAAGTCGCCGTCGCCGTCGCCGACCTCCCAGCCGTAGACCTTGCCCATGGTCTCGAGGCCGAGGCGGCGGCGGTCAGGATCGGTGTGCATCCCGCGCACCGTAGGCGCTCCTCCGGGGTCGGGCAGTAGCGTTGCTGCGGGCTTGCCGCCGGCCTCGGCCCTGCCCTGCACCGAACCCCACCACGAAGGACAGCACGGTGACCCCTGAGGGTGAGCACGACGAGCGCGACGACGAGAGCGCTCCCGGCGACGACACCACCGCACGGGTGACCGAGCGCGGCGGCTCGGGGAGCGGCCTCGGCTGGGGAGAGCCGGGCAGCGGCCAGCCGCCCGGCGACCGCATCACCTTCGAGGAGGGCACCACGGAGCAGCCGTCGGAGGGGTCCACGCGCCCGGACGCCGTCCCCCCGCCCCCGCCCGGCGCCCCCGACGGACCGCCGAAGCCCGCGGCGCCGCTCACCACCGAGAAGGGCCCGATCCACCCGACGCCGCGCACGCCACCGCAGCGCCCCACCCCGACCCCGCCCGTCACGCTCCGCCGCGCCTCCAACCCCGACACCCCCACCGGACCGGCCCCGGGCTCGGGTTCGGGCGCGCAGCGCCCCGCCGTCACGCGCTCGGTGACCGGCCTCGACGTCCCGCCCGAGGGCGGCGGGAAGATCGACGAGCTCAAGGAGCAGCTGCGCGAGCTCGCCGAGAAGGAGGCCGCCGCCGAGGCGGCGTCGCACCCCCCGGCCGAGCGGCCCACCCCGTCCACCGGAAGTGGCGGGGGACCCGCGGTCGGCGAGCTGGCCCAGCAGCTGGCCGCCACCCAGGCCCAGGTCGCCGCGCTCGCCGCGCAGATCACCACGCTGTCGCACCGCCTGTCCTACGACCTCGAGCGGAGCTCGCAGACCACCGCCGAGCGACTGCTGCGCGACATCCCCGAGGAGATCCGGGCGCGGCTCGGCGCCGACCTCGGTCCGGCCATCGACGACCTCACCGACCAGATCGAGACCGACCGGAACACCCTCACCACGGCGCTCGCCGACGTGCAGCGCTCGATCGGCCCCCGTCTCACGAGCATGGGCGAGATCGTCGACGCCCTCCCCCTCAGCAACGTCGAGGTGCTGAGCGCGCTCCAGGGCATCGGCACCGACCTCGAGGACCGCTTCGGCCGCTTCGCCGCGCGCGTCGGCGACCAGCTCGGCGCCCTCGAGCGGGCCACGGCGGCCGAGCTCACCCGACTCCGCACGCAGGTCGACGACCTGCGCGTCGCCACCGGTCGGCCGAGCGGCGGGCCCGAGGCGCTCGAGCGCATGGCCGGGCAGGTCGAGCGGCTCGTGCAGAGCACGCCCTCCTCGGAGGAGGTCGTCGAGGCGCTCGAGCTGGTCGTCAGCGAGCACCTCGAGGTGCTGCGCGACAACCTCGACACGCGGGTGGCCGCCCTCGGGCCGGCCATGCGGCAAGAGCTCGAGGCCACGCGGGCCGAGTCCCTCGCCGGCATGGCCTCCGCCGAGGAGGTGCTGGCCGAGCGAATCGAGGTCCTCGAGGCCACGCTGGCCGAGCGGATGGACCTGGCGCTGGCCGACCAGGTCGATGCGGTCGACGAGCTCGTCACCGACCGACACGCACAGCTGCTCGGCGCCATCCGGGCCGAGGCCGACGCCGCGGCTCCGCCGGCCGCGGACAACGACACCCTCGACGGCGTCGCCGCGGAGGTGGGCGAGCTCGGCCAGGTCCTGCACACCACGTCGACCCGGATCGACGAGCTCGTCACGGCCGTGACCGCCCTGGCGGCGCAGGTCGGCGCCGTCCAGGACCAGGTCACCGCCGTCCAGGACCAGGTCGCCGTCCGCCCCGAGGTGGAGCTGGCCGGCGACCCGATGGCCGCGGTGAGCGAGGAGCTCAAGGCGCTGCGCCGGCGCATCAGCCTCCGGCTGGAGTCCCCCGCCGAGGCCGCCGGCCTCACCGCCGAGCAGGTCGCGGCGCTCGCCGCGCAGATCGCCGACCACCTCCATTGACCCGCTGAGGGTCTAGGAGACCGCCGCGACGGGAAGCCTCGACCTTGGGCCGACCCAAGGAGGACCCGTGGGGCTCATTCGCAAGACCGCTTCGATCTCGACCCTCGGCATCGTGTCGTTCCGCTCGAAGAAGGAGCGGCTCCGCCGGGCCGAGGCCGAGCTGCGCGGCGCCGCCGCCGACCTGGCCGCGGTGACCGCCGCGCGGGCCGCCGCCGACGACCGCGTGAGCGCCGCCGAGAAGCGGGCCCGCGAGGCCGAGCTGCTCGCGCTGCACGAGGCCAAGGTCGCCGAGCGTCACCGCAAGCACCGCCGCCGCGATCGGGCCGAACGGGGCCGCAAGGCCCGAAAGCACGCCGTCGAGCGGGCCCGAACCGCCGAAGCCGGCGTTCGCGACACCGTCCACGACCTGGTCGAGGCCGCGCAGCCGAAGGTGGAGGCCGGGGCGCGCGCCGCGCGCCGTGGCGGTCGCCGAGCCCGCCGCCGTGCCGGCGAGGTCGCCGACAAGGCCAAGGCCAAGCTCGACAGCTAGGCGATCGTTGCGAAGGCCCGCACCGGGAACGTCCCCAGCCCCCGCACCGGTGCCGGCACCGCGGTGAAGGTGAACGGCGTGGCCGGGTCGAGCAGGTCGAGCCCGCGCAGGTGCTCGACGATCGGGATGCCGGCGCCGAGGAGCGTCGTGTGGATCGGGTCGCTCGCCGGTGGACGTGCCGTCGATGTTCACCGAGTCGATGCCGACGAGCGCGGCGCCACCGGCCACGAGCGCCTCGGCCAGCCTCGGGGGCGAGGTAGGGGTGGTCCGGTCCGCCGTAGGCGTCAGAGCCGAAGTGCGCGTCCCACCCTGTCCGCACGATCACCGCGCGGCCTCGGACGTCGAGGTCACCGAGCGCCGCGAGCTCGGTCGGCCCGGTCGGCGCGCCCTGCACCAGCAGCGCCGGCACGGCCGCCACCGAATCGAGGTCGAGGTCGGCCAGGTCCCACCCGTCGGGGAACCGGTGGAACGGGGTGTCGAGGTAGGTACCGGTGTTGCCCACCATCGAGATGTGGCCGATGTGGAACTCGACGCCCGGCGCATAGCGCTCCCGCGATGCCTCGCGGGTGACGTGGGCGCCGAGCACGGGGCCGGGCAGGCCGGGATAGGTGACCATCCCGTCGGTGATCGGGTGGCTCAGGTCGATGGTCGGCACGTCGTACAGCATCGCGCCGAGTTGCCTGCAGGCACCTCCGGCGCGTAGCCAAGGGCCATGCCGAGGTTCGAAGAGCTGCAGGCCGCCAACGAGCGCTTCGTCGCCGCCGGCGGACCGCAGCCCACGAAGGACGGCAGGCCGACCCGCCACCTCGCGGTGGTCACCTGCATGGACGCCCGCATCGACGTCTTCGCCGTGCTGGGTCTCCACATCGGCGAGGCGATCGTCGTGCGGAACGCGGGGGCCCGCATCACCGAGGACGTCCTGCGCAGCCTCGCCCTCGCCGTGCACGCCCTCGGCGTCGACGAGGTGGTGGTGATGCAGCACACCGGGTGCGGCCTCACCGGGGTCACCGACGAAGAGCTGCAGCAGCTCACGGGCGCCGAGGTCGGCTTCCTCACGATCCGCGACCACGCCGAGGCGCTGGAGCGCGACCTCGACGCCCTCTGGTCCACCCCGTACCTCGACGACCTTCCGCACGCGATCGGTTCGGTCTACGACGTGGCCACGGGCCAGGTCGAGGTGCTGGCCCGCCGCGACCGATAGCCCGGGGAGCCTCGCGCGCCGCGCCTCTAGGCTCGCGTCGAGATGTCGGACCGTCTCGTGCTCCACTTCACCCGCGTCGGTGAGCCCGACGTGCCGCTCATCGTCCGCGGCGACGGCGCGTTCATCGAGGACGCCGAGGGCAACCGCTACCTCGACGCGCTGTCCGGGCTCTTCGTCGGGCAGGTCGGCCACGGGCGCAAGGAGCTCGCCGCGGCCGGCGCCCGCCAGGCCGAGCAGCTCGCCTTCTTCCCGCTGTGGGGCTACGCCCATCCGAGCGCGTCGGCCCTGGCCGAACGCATCGTCGACCTCGCGCCGGCCGGGCTCGACCGTGTGTTCTTCACCAGCGGGGGGAGCGAGGCCGTCGAGTCGGCGTGGAAGCTCGTCCGCAGCCACTTCGTGCTGAAGGGCGAGCCGGAGCGGTACCGCGTGATCGCCCGGCAGACCGCCTACCACGGCACCACCCTCGGGGCGCTGTCGATCACCGGGGTCGACGCCATCCGCGACCCGTTCCTGCCGCTGCTCAACGGCGCCGTCAGCCACGTCACGAACACCAAGGACTGCTGGCGCGGCTGCGACCTCGCCTGCGCGGACGAGATCGAGCAGGCCATCCTGCGCGCCGGCCCGGAGACCGTGGCCGCGGTGTTCCTCGAGCCGGTGCAGAACGCCGGCGGGTGCCTGCCCCCGCCGCCCGGCTACTTCCAGCGCGTCCGCGAGGTCTGCGACCGGCACGGCGTGCTGCTCGTGTCCGACGAGGTCATCTGCGGCTTCGGCCGGCTGGGCGCCTGGTTCGGCGCCGAGCGCCTCGGCTACCGGCCCGACCTGCTCACGTTCGCCAAGGGCGTCACCTCCGGGTACGCCCCGCTCGGCGGCGTGCTCGTAGGTGACCACGTGCTCGAGCCGTTCCGCGACGGCCCGGCCTCCTTCGCCCACGGCCTCACCTTCGGCGGGCACCCCGTGAGCTGCGCGGTGGCGCTGGCCAACCTCGACGTCATGGAGCGGGAGGACCTCGTCGCCCGGGCCGCCGGCAACGAGGCCGGCCTCCGCACCGCGCTGGAGTCGTTGGAGGACCTGGCCCTGGTGCACGAGGCGCGCGGCATGGGCGCCTTCTTCGGGGTGGAGCTGCGCCGCGAGGGCGAGCCCCTCTCCCCCACCGACGCCCCGGTGGTGATCTCGTTCCTCCGCAACCGCATCCCCGAGCTGGGCGTCTACTGCCGGGTCGATGACCGCGGCGACCCGGCGATCATGATCGCCCCGCCCCTCATCGTCGGCGAGGAGGAGCACGAGCTCATCCGCGTCGCGCTCCGACAGGCCCTCGACGAGGCCTGGGTGCGTGTCAGCGAGCGCTGACACGGATACCTGCCGGCATGAGGCGCCCGGCATCGCGATCTCGATCGCGTCACCCCGCCATCTCCTCGCCATGGAGACGGCGGCCTTCCGTCCGACGGACCGTCCCGACCGCGAACACCTGGGCCGAGTGCTCGATGTGCCCACCGGTGCGCCGTCCCCTCCCCGCGCCCGGCGGTCACACCGGGGCGTCCTTGGCAACGCGGGCTGGTCGAGACCCGCCACGTAGGACCAGGGTCGCCGCGGCCGCGGCGAGGAGCGATCCGATGAGCACGCCCAGCTTGGAGCTCTCGATGAGCTCGGCGTCGCTGAACGCGAGGCCGGCGACGAAGATCGACACCGTGAACCCCACGCCCGCGACGAGGCCGAGCCCGACGATGTGGCGGACGGTCACGCTCGCGGGAAGGGTCCCGATCCCGAATCGACGTGCGAGGAGGACCGCCCCGGTGACCCCGAGGGACTTTCCGGCCACCAGGCCGACGATGACGGCCAACGTCGGCCGCGAGGTGAGCTGATCGGGGAGCTCACGGCCGGAGATCTTCACCCCGGCGTTCGCCAGCGCGAAGAGCGGCACGATCAGGTAGCTCGTCCACGGATGGAGTGCCTCCTGGAGGCGCTCGGTCATCGGGACGGACTCGCGGATCCTGAACGAGATCGAGCGAATCTCACCGGCCGTCACCTGGGTGTCGGAGGAGAGCTCGTTGGCGATGGCGTCGGCGTCGGCGTCGGGGAGGAACGGGCGTGCAGGGGTCATCAGCCCGAGGGCGACGCCCGCGATGGTGGCGTGCACCCCGGACTCGAAGGTCATCCACCAGATGAGGGCCCCGAGGGTGGCGTACGCCGGTAGGAAGCGGACCCCGGCGCGGCGCAGACCGGCGGTGGCCAGCAGGCCGATCACCGCACCCGCGAGCCACGTCAGCTGGATCGACGACGAGTAGAAGACGGCGATCACGAGGATCGCTCCGATGTCGTCGACGATCGCCAGCGCAAGGAGCAGGACCTTGAGCTCGTGGGGGACCCGTGAGCCGAGCAGGGCGAGCACTCCGAGCGCGAACGCGACGTCGGTGGCCATCGGGATGCCCCAGCCGCCGCCGACCTCGCCGCCGCCGCTGACCAGGAGGTAGAGCAGGGCGGGAACGACCATGCCGCCGATGGCCCCGATGACGGGGATGGCCGCGCGGGCCGGGTGGCGGAGGTCGCCAGTGGTGATCTCGGCCTTGATCTCCACGCCGATCACGAAGAAGAACAGGGCCATCAGCCCGTCGTTCACCCAGTGCCGGAGGTCCTCGACGAGGACGTGACCGCCGACGTCGATCCCGATCTCGGTGCTCCACAACGACGCGTACGACGCGTCCCAGGGTGAGTTCACCCAAACGAGAGCGACGGCGGCCGCGACGACGAGGATCAGTCCACCCGACGCCTCGATGTGCAGGAACCTGGCGATCGGCTGGGCGACGGTTCGAGCGAGCAGACGGTCGCTTCCGAGCCAGGTGGCGCGGTGTGCGGGGGGAGCCAAGGCGATCCTTCGGGGGTCGACGAACGTTGTTGCCGACCAGGCTTCCCGGCGCTCCGACACGGAGTCTATCGAGGCGGAGCGCCGGCCCTCTACCCGCGGCCGCACGTGGCCGGCCCGAGGACGCTACGGGTTGCTCCTGGCACCGAACGCAGAGGTGACGAACTCCTCGAACCCGGCTGCATCGAAGTCGATGTCATACGCGTCGCCGTGGTGGCGGATGTCGAGTGTGGGACAGAAGAAGGCTCCGCCGGGGGTGAAGAAATGAGGAGACCCGACCACCCCGAGCTCGACCCCGCGTCGGTGGTCCCGGTCCACACCCGCCGCGTCGTCGGCGGTGGCCCCGCTGAGCCCGTGGCTTGCCAGAAGCACATCGAGGACGTCCAGGTCCCCGATGTCGCCGCCGTCCTCGAAGAGGAGCTGGCGTACCGCCAGGCTGAACGCCATCCCCTCGTCGAGCCCGACTCGATAGGCCGCGTGCTCGGCGGCGAGCGCCGGGAGCGTCGTGGACGGGAACGCCGTTGGATCGAACCCGTCGAAGAGGTCCGGTGCGACCCCTCGGCGGAGCGCCTGGATCTTCGGGACGAGAGCCGGCCCCGTGGACGGCGTGCCGTTGACGATCTCGAGTGGCCAGGCGCGCACGTGGAGCGGCGCCGCGTCCGTCGTGTGCGCGTCCCGGTAGCTGAGGATTCGTGTGAGCCCGACGTAGGCGAACGGGCAGGAGACGTCGGCGAACACGGTGACGGGCGTGGGGCGGGTGGCGCGGGGGTGCTGGTCGGTCATCGTTCACCAGGTGTCCCTGGGTTCTTCGGATCCGTGGCGGTGATCGGCGAGTACCAACAGCACCTTCCCAGCGACGCCGTCGGCCATGCGCGCATCGTGCACCATCACGAGGTCCACTGCGGGAGGGCGGGGCTGTCGCGTCACTCGCCCAGACGGACGGTGAGCTTGTCGAAGGCGAGGTTCCAGCCGGTCGCTCCAGGGGAGCCGGCAGGGATCCCGGTATGGGTCATGACCATGCGGGTTCCCTCGTCGACCGCGGTGAGCTCGACCCGGACCTGGGTGTCAGGGCCGTCACCTCTCGGGGCGCCGTGCTCATCGGTGTGGGACTCGGTGTAGACGAGCAACGTGGAGGGCTCGACCATGAGGTGCGTACCGCCGAACCACATGCGCATCGTGCCGTCGGGTGTCTCCATCTGCATGCAGATGCGGCGATGACCACCGACCGTGGGGTCGATGTCGGCAACGGGGATCTGCGCGCCCGGCGGGCCGTACCAGGTCGCGAACTCGGTCCCGTCAGTCCACATGCGCCAGACGACATCGATGGGCGCGGCGAAGGTGCGTTCGATGACGACTGCGTCGGAGGTGTCGATCTGGCTCATCGCTTGCTGGTCTCCTTGGTTTGCAGGTCGGCGAGGCGCCGCTCCAGACGGTCGAAGCTGGCCTCCCAGGTCGATCGGTGCAGGTCGGCCCAGGCCGACGCCTCTCGGAGGCGGGTCGGGTCGAGCTCACAGGGCCGGAACTGCGCGTGGCGCCCGCGACGGATCAGCCCGGCGCGCTCGAGGACCCTCACGTGCTTCGAGATGGCGGGGAGCCCGAGGTCGAACGGCTCGGCCAGCTCGGTCACCGTCGCCGGACCGGTTGCGAGGCGGGCGAGCAGGGCCCGACGGGTGCTGTTGGCCAGGGCAGCGAAGGTCTCGTCCAGCCGGGCGTCGTCGTCGAGGATGACCGTCATGGCCCTACTTTCTGTATGCGGCAAGTAACCTCTACGGAAAGTATCGCAGCAGATCGCGGGCGTCAACCAAGGCAGTTCTGCTAGTTATTGCGGTTGTCCTAAACTTAGGACTCTCTACAACAAGGAGCCGCCGTGTTCGATCCCGTCGATCTGTACCGCCGTGCCGCCGAAGGCGCGGTGACCATCGCTGGTGGCATCCGCTCTGACCAGCTCGGCCTCTCGACCCCGTGCGACGAGTGGACCGTCCAAGATGTGCTCGACCACCTCGTCGGGGGCACCGGCTACCTCGGAGCCGCGATTGCCGGCACCCCGCCACCGATGCCGTCAGCAGGCGAGACGGCCGATGACCTGCGCCGTGGCGTCGCCGCTTGCGTGGGCGGGCTGGCCGATCCGAGCGCGCTGGCGCGCACGTGCACCTCGCCACTGGGGACGGAGTGGACGGTCGCAGAGGCCACGGCCGGGACCGCGATGGACCTGCTCGTGCACACCTGGGACCTCGCGATCGCGACCGGACAGGACATCGACCTCGACCCCGTCGTGCTGGAGGCGTGCGTCGCGATGTTCCTCCCGCACATGCCGGAGATGGGTCGCGCGGCGGGGATCGTCGGGCCGGCCGTCGAGGTGCCAGCGGATGGTTCACCGCAGCAGGTGTTCCTCGGGGCGATGGGCCGTCGCGCATGAGCGAACCAGATCCCATCGAGGTGGCCTTGCAGGCGATCTCGCACCCGGGCCGGCGCACGATGCTCCGCCTCGCCTGGGACGCCGAGCGAACCTCCGGCGAGCTGGCGGACGCCGCCGGCCTCAGCCGGTCCGCAGCCAGTCAACACCTCAAGGTCCTGCGCGACGCGGGGCTCGTCCACGTCCGTGTCGACGCCACCCGCCGTCTCTACCAAGTGGCGCCGGGACGCATCGCCGAGCTGCGAGCCGCGCTGGATGCCTTCTGGGGAGACCGGCTCGAGGTGCTCAAGACCACCGCCGAGGCGACGCACCAAGCGGACCGTGGCCGTCGTCGGAACACCGCATGAAGCTGGTCGAAGAGACGCTCCAGATCGCGGCGCCGCCCTCGGTGGTCTACGACCTGTTCACTGACGCCAACGAGCTCGTGCGCTGGATGGCGCCGACCGCCGAGGTCGAGGCCCGGGTCGGCGGGACCATCCGGTGGACCCACGCCAACGGCGACTCCTGCATCGGCCACTTCGTCGAGCTCGTCCCCGCCCGCCGCATCACCTTCACCTACGGCTGGGACCGCGCCGACGTCGAGATCCCGCCCGGCTCCACGACCGTGGAGATCCAGCTCGAGCCACACGGCATCGACGGCACGCTGCTGCGACTCGTGCACCGCGGCCTGTCCGACCCGATGGCCGACGCGCACGCCGGTGGCTGGACGAACTACCTGCGGCGACTCGCCGCGGTCGCCGAGGGCCGCGACCCTGGGGCGGATCCGCTCGTCGCCGAGCGCGTGCCGGCTGCTGCTGAGCTGGAGGTCCGGTGACCACCGGAACGCCGAGGTCTTCGCCCCGAACGGCCGTCCGTCAGGACTCCTCGACGGACAGGGACACCTCGACTCGATCGCCCGCGTCGATCCGCTCGGCCGTCCGCACCCCCTGCTTCACCGGCAGGACGTAGGCCTCCCGCTTCGTGTCCGGGAACACCGACGTCGACCACGTCGTCGCACCGATCTGCACACGGACCCGGACCGAGCCGAACCCCCGGGTGCGACCGGCCATGCGCGCCTCGATGTCGTCGGACACCTCCCCTGGAACAGTGACGAAGTACCAAGCAGCCTCGCCTTGGTGGAGCCACAGCTCAGCCTCGAAGCGGTAGGTCACAGATCACTGGTCCTGAGCGGGCGCGCAGGGGCTGCGGCGGGGGTTGTGCTCGATCTCAGCGAGACCATGATGTTCGAGTGTCGCGGTGCATCGCGTACTCCGACGACAGCGGAGGTGTCTGTACGCCACGGGTCGCCGGCGGTGCCGTCGCCGCGGCTGATCGGGTCCGCCATCAGTTGCTCCCCGCTTCGCTCGTCGCGGCCTCCTGCGACTCGCGGGTCTCCGCCACCTGGTCCTCCTGATTCGCGAGCACGAACTTCCCCATCGCCGAACCCACCTGGTTCGTCATCGATCGAACCTAGATCTGCACGGAGGCCGGCATTGGTCCCCCTGCTCGCCAGCACCCACGAGCGGCGCTCGCCGCGTCCGCCACCGGTGGCCGCTGAGCCGCGCGGCCGTCAGCTCTCGAGGACGTCGGCGAGACGGGCCCGGTGCGCGTCGAGCGCCGCGAGCACCGACCCGGTGTCCGCCGGCGGCAGCCAGACGACCACGCGATCAACCCCGGCTGCCGCGTAGGTGGCCATGGTCTCGATGTCTCCCGCTGAGGAGTAGACGGTCACCACGGCGCTCTCGGGATCACGGCCCACAGCCTCGAACGCCCGACGGAGCGTGCTCATGTGCTCGGTGATGGCTCCGAACCCCTCGATGGGCATCCACCCATCCCCGTACGCCGCCACATCGGCGAACAGACGGGCGCTCGCGCGACCGCCGAGGTGCAGTGGCGGTCGCGGCTGCTGGACCGGCTTGGGCCACGACCAGCACGGCTCGACCGCAGCGAAGCGACCGGCGAAGGACGCCACCTCCGCCGTCCACAGCTCCTGCATGAGGGCGACGTGATCAGCGAGGACGTCTGGGGCATCGCGCAGCCGGACGCCGTGGGTCTCGAGCTCCTCGGAGTTCCACCCGTAGCCCATGCCCAGCTCGAGTCGGCCACCGGAGAGCCAGTCGAGCGACGCGATCTCCTTGGCCGCGATCACCGGATCACGGACGCCAGCGAGCAGCACACCGGTGCCAAGGCGCAGCCGCGTCGTGACCGCGGCGGCAGCGGCGAGCGCGATCAGCGGGTCACAGGTCCGCTTGTACCACTCGGGAAGCTCCCCGCCCGGCCATGGTGTGCGTCTCGAGGTGGGCACGTGGGTCTTCTCGGTGACCCACAGCGACTCGAACCCGCGAGCTTCGACCTCCGGCGCGAGCTCGTGCAGCGGGATCGTCTGGTCAGTCGCGAACACCATCGCTCCGACCTTCACGTGCCCGCCGACCTGGTGGTCCCACCCTCTGCGGCGCGCACCCAACCACGGACGACGCGGCGCAGGATCGGTCGGCCTGCGTGCATGCACAGGACCATGGCTTGGCCCGCAAGCCCTGCCCTCGGCTGCATCTGGAACACGAGCCCGACCCGATGACCCGCCTCCGTGGGTTCGACATATGACAGGCACCCCACCGCGTCGAGTGGGTAGGGATAGCCGTCCAGGTCGACCTCCAATGCGTGCCGGCGGCCCGCGTCGTACAGCGTGCACGTCTCGGTCCAGGCCCGTCCGTCCCGTGACTCGCAGCGTCGGATCATCCCCGCGCCCGCGCCCGAGACGATCGCGACGTCACGCAGGTTCGAGGCCAACGATCCGAACAGCGCGTGATCGTCGACCGCTGACCACAACCGGGTCGCCTCCAGTTTGCTCGTCGTCTCGATCCGCACCGCCTCGAGCGCTGGCGCTCGTCCAGCGAGTTCACCTTCGGTGGATGCGGATCGGGCCGCCCGCCATTGGGCGACGGCGAGCGATCCCACAGGTACGGCCACGGCTGCGAGCAGCGCGGCCCCGCGTCCGGGTAGGGGTCCGAGCACCACCCACGTGAACGAGGCGAGGACCCAGGCCGCGTCAGCGACGGTGGCGACGCGGCCCCAGGTGATCAGCGCGGGGTTCGGCCGGGAAGCCGCCCACAGCAGGGCCAGCGCATAGACCCCGAGCCCCCCGGCAACGGCACGGATCGGCCAGGCATCATCAAGGCCGAGGATCGAGGCGACTCGTGACGCCGCAATCGCCGCGACCAGCGCAGATCCCAGGGAGAACGCGGCGTTGAGGCGAAGCCGGACGCGTAGGCGAGTGTCCACCAACCGAGCGGCCACCAGCTCCGCGTCCCACAGAGCGGGCCCGTGAAGCGTCGATGCTCGTGTGACAGCGGACATGTGCCGACCTTTCGGGAGACCCTGACCGCCACCTTGGTGACGTCAGCTCCGCGGGTCGATTACCTCCCGGGTCATGTGCTCGGGGGCGTAGCTCAGTCGGCGGACTCGGGTCATCGTGCTCAGGCATCGCTCACCACGTGTCGTTCGATTCGCACGGCGGTCTCTCCAAGCCCCTGCACGGTGATCCGGTCGTAGGCCACGAGTGCACGCGTGTCCTCGTCGAAGTACAGCACCGTGCAGGTGAGCGGTTCGGGCTGATCGCCACGAAGCGCCCGAAGTCCGGCACCGCCGGTGGACCCCTCGACCAGCAGCCGCGTCAGTCCGAGAGAGCGCTCCTCGGCCCGGTGGCTGTGCCCTGCGAGGACCAGTGGCACCTCCCCACCGATGTCCTCGGCCATGCGCGCGTCGTGCACCATCACGACGTCCACCGCGGGTGGCTCGTCGTCGGCAAGGCGCCGAGCGACCATCGGCGCGGCGGCCTGAGCGGCCTCGCGCTCTTCGTCCGTGCCGGTCGGCTGGTCCTTGTTCGGGGTGTAGCGCGTGTCGGCGATGCCCCAGAACCGCAACCCGGCCACGGAGGTCGCACCGCCGTCGAGCACCACCGCGTTCGGTTGCGCCGCCACGGCGAGCTGCGTGGTGGCGGAGTCGTGGTTCCCGCGCACCCAGACGTAGGGGACCCCGACGTCACCGATCCGTTCCAGCAGCCGGGTCTCCGGTTCGCTCCCCCAGTCGGTGATGTCACCCGTGTCTGCGACCGCGTCGACGTGGAACTGGTCGACGAGCAGGTCGATCAGGTCGAAGGCCTGAGGGTTCAGGTGGATGTCGCTCACGTGGAGCACCCTGATGGTGCCGTCGTCCGGGTCGAAGGTCGGCAGGCCCTGCGCGGCCTGGTAGAGGCTGGCCACGTTGTCGACGAGGTCGGTGAGCTGGACCCGGTACTCCCCGAAGCGATCGATGACGCCCTCCACGTTGCCCACCGCGGCGGGAGCGACGGTCAGCAGTCCCGTGTACGACGGCTCGCCGACCGCGTCCACGTCGAAGGTGGCGATGGTCGCGGCGCCGATGGCGACGGCGCAGCCCCCGCCGACCAGCCCACCCAGGAGCGCACCGCGCAACCTGGGTGACGCAGCGAACGCGCCCGCGGCGCCCCCGAGGACCGCGACGATCAGGCATCGAGTCGCGACGCTGAGGAGCGCGCCGCGAGCGTCGCCCGCGAGGTCGTCCTCGAGCGACTCCAGCTCCTCCGGATCCCTGGCGATCCGCTCCGCCTCGGCGAGGCGCAGCTCGTCGACTCGGAACTGCAGCGAGAGGGGGGAGTCGTGCGTGTCGAGCGTGATCTCGCCCAGCGGGGCGAGCTTCACCGCGGTTCGCCCCGACAGACTCGGCCGCGCCGACACCGTCGTGTCGAACGGCCCGACCTCGGCGCTGACGTTCCCGGCCACCGCGAGCCCCAGGCCGCTGCCGCAGAGGACGAAGGCCGCCCATCGTGCAAGTCGGGCCGCCTGCCTCCCCCGGCTCGGCGCGTCCGGCTGACGAGGCAGGCGTGGCTGGTCGCCCGATCTCATGGTGATTCGACGAGCCCGAGGTAGTCATCGGCGCTCACCGGGCCGCTCGAGAGCGTTCCGTCGGCCCGCGGCACCTCGACGGCGACTCCCTCGACCGTGAAGCGGACGAGGCCGATGCCCGGTTGGCGCGTCAAGGTGCAGACGAGTTGGGCCACGGTCCCAAGGGGGTCCGCGGTGAGCCGCTGCGAGGCCTCCTGCGCGAGGTCCACGGTCACGGCTCCCGCTGCTCGCGCCACGGACTCGATCTCGTCACTCGCCGCGATGGAGGTCCTCAGAGCGGCGCTCGCCTCCTCGTCGGTCACCTCGGCGAGCGCGCGGGCGATCTCCGTCAGATCGGCAGTCGGATCGACGGGACGGGACACCGACACCAACGCGTCACCCCGGAGGAGGCACAGCTCCACGACCCGGCCCGATGGTTCCGGCACCACGGCAACCGCGTCGGGATCGAGAAGCCCATACGGCACGGCGTCGCGCGCGATCTCCGTCGCCGAAGTCCGATCCGACACGCCGCATCCACCCGCGGCCATCGCGAGGACGACGCAGGGTGCGAGCACCCGGTGACGGATCATGACGGACCACCGGCGGGAAGCCAGATCGTGAACCTTGCCCCGCCCGTCGGGGATTCCGAGATCGACACCGTCCCTCCATGCAGGTCGACGTGTCCACACGCGAGCGCAAGGCCGAGACCCGTACCGGTCGCGGACCCCGCCTCCTGGCCGGCCCGACCTCGAACGAACCGTTGGAGCACCGCCCGACGTTCGTCCGGCGCGATGCCCGGTCCGCTGTCATCCAGGTGGAGGGCCACGCCTTCAGATGACGCTTCCAGAGTCGCCGACGTCAGCCCGCCCGCGTACCGGTCAGCGTTGTGGGCGATGTTCGACACGGCCTGGGCGAGGCGCCGACGATCGGCCATCAGGCGAGCCGCAGGCGGGGTGACCGACACCGTCGCCGCGGCGGCCCCGGCGGACTCCAAGACATGGTGCAGGAACACCGCGGCGTCGAGATCCTCCACGTCGAGGCTGATCGCGCGAGCGTCGAGGCGTGAGATCTCGAGGAGGTCCAGGACGAGCTCCTCGAACGCCTCCACTCGCGCCGACAGCATCTCGACCGTCGCCAGGACCTCGTCGGGCATCTTGTCGCGCCGTCGATCGAGGATCTCGACCGCGGCGCGCAGCGCGGCAAGGGGCGAGCGGAGCTCATGGCTGACATCGGAGGTGAAGCGGATCTCGCGATCCACTCGCTCCTGGAGCGCTCCCGCCATCGCGTTGAACGATTCCGTCACTGTTCGCAGGTCGGGGTCGTCCGTGTCCGGAAGTCGGGTTCCGAGCTCACCACCCGCGATTCGCTCGGCGGCTCCGGCCACCGGTGCCAGCGGGCGAACGACGCGAGCCGCAACGCGTCGGCCCAGCAGGGCCGTACCGGACGCGGTCACCAAGGTCACGCCGATCAGGATGTTTCGCAGCAGCCCCAGGGTCCGCTCGAGCTCGTTGAGGGGGAAGACCTCGAAGTACGCGCCATCGACGGCCGCCAAGGGGGTGCCGACGACGAGCCGGAGGCCGCCGTTCGGTGTTCGTTGGAGCTGTCTGCCGGCGTCGCCCGAGGTGACCACGTGTCGGAGATCCAACGGGATGTCATCCTGCCCCACGGCCACCGAGCTGGAGAACCAGCCCTGCTCGAAGCGAACGACCACGTCGGATCCGGTTGCGCCGCGGACGGTGGTGAGCAGCGATGCGACATCGACATCGTTGGCGCGCAGTGCGCTGCGAACCAGCCGGGCGTTCGCGAAGGCCTGCTGCTGGGCGCTGGATTCGCGCTGGTCGACGAGGTAGCTGCGGCACAGGAAGAACGTCGCCACGGCGACCACGACGCTCGCGAAGAGTCCGACGGCGCCGAACGCCACCGAAGCCCGGCTCCGCAGGCCGAGCCTGCGCGGGCCCTTCATCCGTCAGCGCCCGTTCCCAGAGGTTCGATCGTCGGGTCCGCTGATTCGCTCTCGAACCGGTACCCGGCGCCGCGGACGGTGGCGATGTAGGCGGGCTCCGTCGGGGGGTCGCCCAGCTTGTCCCGCAGGCGCTTGATCGCCATGTCCACCAGGCGGGAGTCGCCGAGGTACCCGTAGCCCCAGACCTGCTCGAGGAGGTCCTCCCGCGTGAGGACCTTTCCCTCGTTCCGTACCAGCTCGACGAGGAGGCGCATCTCGATCGGGGTCAGCGCGAGCGCGACGCCTGCCTTGGCTGCGGTGAACGCGAGCTCATCGACGGCGAGGTCGCGGGCTTCGCGCATCCGGGGGGCGTCATCGCCGTAGCGGCGCAACACCGCTCGTACTCGGGCCACCAGCACAGATGCTTCGAACGGCTTGACGACGTAGTCGTCCGCGCCGAGCTCCAGGCCGCGGACGACCTCGCTGGCATCGGAGCGCGCCGTGACCATCACCACGGGCACCTCGGAGCTCTGACGGATGCGCCGACACACCTCGTAGCCATCGAGCCCTGGCAGCCGCAGATCGAGCAGGACGAGATCGGTTGCGAGGGACTCCAGAACATCCAGAGCGGACCGGCCATCGCCCGCGACGGTGACCTCGAAACCTGCCTCCTGGAGGGCCTCGACCATGGTGACGGCGACGTCGGGATCGTCCTCGACGATCAGCACGTTCGGCAGCATCGCCGCCCATCCTGACCGATCCTCCGTGGCGGCGGGCCCCGGCCGACCCGAGGTTGAGGAGGGGCCACGATCCCGTGGGGTGGGGGGTCGTGCAGTTCGTTACCGAGGCGTTACCCGGCACCGGGCGGACCATGGGTACGGTCGATCGCATGAGCGGCGCACTCACGATCACCGTCGAGCTGGATCGGCCGAGCGCGCGGCTCGCGCTCGCAGGGCGGCTGGACTCCGAGACGATCGGGTCGCTGGTCCGCTGCCTGGCCAGCATCGACGCCGACTATGGCACCGTGGTGCTGGACCTCGCTGACCTCGAGGCGCTCGATGCGGATGCGATGCATGCACTCGTCTCCTTCCGCGAGGAGATGCAGCTCAAGTTCCAGCGGCTCCGCTGCCAGAACGCAGTTGGAGACCCGGCGCGGATGCTCGCGATGGCCGGCGTGTCGGAGACGCTCAGCATCAGGTGAGCCGGCGCGTCAGGTACGCCCGGTCTCCCCGCGCTCAGCGTTCGTCGTGTCTGGCGCGAGTAGCGTTCCGATCTGGCAGCGTTGCAACGGGGGCGCCATGACCGCAGACGAGTTCGACGGCGGATCGAGCGTCCCTCCGGACCCAAGCGCGCAGGAGGTCTCGACCGGGCTCCGAGCACTCGGGCGGCGCCGCCCGTTCCGCCTCGGGATGGCGGTTGGGATGGTTGCCGCGCTCGGCGCCGCCCTGCTCGTCATCCAGAACGGACAATCCGTCCGCGTCGAGTGGTTGTGGCTCGACCTCGATCTTCCACAATGGGTGCTCCTCACCACCACCCTTGCCATCGGGGCCTTCGTCGGGCAGATCGGACGGGTCGCCGCGATCCGCAGCCGAGCACGGGCGGCCGACCGGCGGACGATCGTGCGCTCGGCAAGAAGGCGGCTGCGGGGGCGTTGACCCGACCCGCGCTCCACGGCATCGCGCCGGAGCGCCCACGAGATGGAGAGCTGTGACCATGACCGCTGGCACCGATGAGATCTACGCGCTGCCCGACCTTCGCTACGACTACAGCGCGCTCGAGCCCCACATCTCCGGCCGCATCATGGAACTGCACCACGCGAAGCACCACGCGGCGTACGTGGCCGGGGCCAACCGTGCCGTAGCGGCCCTCCAGGAGGCGAGAGGGACGAGCGACTTCAGCGCGCTGTCCATGCTCGAGAAGAACCTGGCCTTCAACCTGTCCGGCCACGTGCTCCACTCGCTGTTCTGGGACGGTCTCTCCCCCGACGGCGGGGGCGAGCCGACGGGGTGGTTGGCCGAGCAGATCGGCGCCAACTTCGGCGGCTTCGACGCCTTCTGCGGGCACATGACGGAAGCAGCCGCGACGATTCAGGGATCTGGCTGGGCCCTCGCATCTTGGGAGCCCCTCGGTCGACGTGTCGTCATCGAGCAGACCTACGACCATCAGGGAAACCACGGCCAAGGCACCGTGCCGATCCTGGCCATCGACGCCTGGGAGCACGCGTACTACCTGCAGTACGAGAATGACAAGCGGTCGTTCTTCGACGCCATCTGGTCCATCGTCGACTGGCCCCGAGTCGCTTCCCGCCTCGACGCCGCGTCGCTCGCGGCACCGCCGCGAAGCGCTCCCTGAAGAGCTCGCGGATCACGCCCTCACGTCGTCGAACGCTCGCCCTTGATGGTGTCGGTCTCGTTCAGCCGGACCAGGAGCTTGCGGAGCTGGGCGTAAGCGGACGAGCCGAGCTCTGTCTCGAGCTCCTCCTCGATCGACAGGACCGTGCGGCGGATCGTCGCGCGGAGCTCGTCACCGCGTGCGGTCATGTCGACCCGCTTCGACCGCTGGTCATCGGGATCATCCCGGCGCTCCACGTAGCCGAGCCCCTCGAGCTGGCCGAGCAGGTAGTTCATCGCCTGCTTCGTCATGCCCACCTCGGCGGCGAGCTCCGAGGGCCGTCGTCCGTTCGGACCCGGGTAGCGCAGCACGGCGAGGTGCGCGAGGACCAGGTCCGTGAAGCCCGCCTCGGCGGCTTCCTTGAGAATGCGCAGGTGCACGACCTCCATCGGCCGGCGCACGAGCGCGCCAATCAGGGGAGGGTGATCGTCGGCAGGCATCGAGAGGATGATAAAGCGACTTTACTCCAGATGCGAGCGGTAGTACAGTCGCTTTACCACGACGGAAGGAGCCGCCAGCATGGCGACCAAGGCGCTGATCACGACCCCGGGCATCGACGTCCAGTTCCTCATCGACGAAGAGGACTCGGCGGGCAGCACCACCGCCTTCCTCGCAAGGGTCGCCCCCGGCGCCCAGACCCCTCCGGCCCACCACCACGCCAACTGGGACGAGACGATCTACTGCACCCAGGGGACCATGACCTATGTGGTCGACGGCGAGCGGTACGAGCTCGAGCCGGGCCAGGCGCTGTGCGTGCGACGCGGCCAGACCCACAAGTTCGACAACCACACGACGGACGATGCGTGGATGCTCGTGGTGTCGACCCCCGGGCTCTTCCACGAGGACTACTTCCTGAGCATCGCGGAGATCCTCAACGCCGCCACCGACGGCCCGCCCGACTTCGCCGCCCTCCTCAGGGTCCAGGCCGACCACGGCGTGACCGTCGCGCGGGCTGAGCGCCGTGGGTGCCTGCCCGCTGCAGTCGCTCACCGAGCGCGAGCGCGCCGTACTCGCGCTGGTCGCCCAGGGTCGCTCGAACATCGGGATCTCCCAACACCTCGGCGTCGCCGTCCGCACCGTCGAGACCCACACCAGCCGCATCTTCCTGAAGCTCGCCCTCTCCGACGACGACGATTCCCACCGACGGGTCCTGGCCACGCTCGCCCACCTCGGAGCGACCCAGGTAGCGTGACCCCTCCCCGGGGGCGTAGCTCAGCTGGCTAGCGCACCTGTGTTGCAAGCAGCCCGGAGCGAGCGCAGTGCTGCGCGAAAGCCGCACAGCTATGTGCTGTGCGTCGCGATCGGTTCACACGCCGAGGAGCGCAAGGGGGACGACGGCGATGCCGTCGCGGCGCCGGTAGGCGGTACGTCCAGTCGTGATGACGACAGCGTCGAGCAGGCGAGGTGGTGCTTGGGCGCTTGTTGGAGGCGGGTGAGCACGTTGCGGGTGGGGGCTCAGCCGGCGACCGGGTCGAGCAGCCAGAGCTGGGCGAGGACGTCTCGGTAGGTGATCGCGGTGGTCTTGGCGGGCTTGTCGGAGTCGCCCGGCGTGGCGGCGTCGAGGATCCGGGCGTACGAGGTCGTGGTCGCCGTCGCAGCGGCGTAGGCACGGAGCCACGCGAGGAGCGCCTCCGGCCGACGGATCGCGAGGCCTTGGGCAGGAACCTCGCGATCCACCACGCCACGCAGGTAGCCGCCGAGCTGCGCCCGCCGAGCCCGACCATCGAGACCACGCATCCCAGGGAAGCCCGACGCCAGGATCTCCTCGACGTAGTCCTCGAGTGAGGCCGCCCTCTCCCCATCCACGGACGGTCGGGTTCCCGTCAGCAGACCCCGGAGGCTGACGGTGGACCGCTCGAGCCCGCGCTCGGCGAGGGTCAAGGGGCGCATGCGGAGCCGGACGATGCGCCCGGCCCCCGAATGGGCCGGACGCGCCCGGCCGCACGGTCGCGCTCCCCGGTGAGGAGGAACTGACCCGGTGTCGGATCGGCGTCCACCTGACGGCGCACGACATCCCAGATCTCTGGAACGAGCTGCCATTCGTCCAACAGCACCGGCCTCCGGGCCCGCAGGATGACCTCGGGATCCGCGAGCACGGTCTCCCGTCGCGAACGCGAGTCCAGTCGGAACAGCCCCACACTCCGCCGCTCCGCGGTTGCGGTCTTGCCCACTCCCTTCGGCCCGTCGATCGCGATCGCAGCACGGTGTGGGAGGAGGGCATCCAGCTCGGTGTCGACGACCCGCTCGAGGTAGGTCATGAGGCGTCCCGCAATCCGACCGTTCGCACGGACTGAATCCGACCGTGAGCACGACATGGACCGGACCATCCGCACGCGAAGGGCTCGTCAGGACGGGACCACGGAGCCAATCCCATACGTAGGTGCCGCGCGCCGATCAAGGGGGCCGGGCCCGAAATGCGGTCGGTTGGGGTCGTCGAGCGCTGTGTCACCGCTCACGAGTGGGACAGCGGCACGAACACCCTGGTCAAGGGTCATTTCCCCGGGGGCGTAGCTCAGCTGGCTAGAGCACCTGCTTTGCAAGCAGCCCGGGGCGAGCGCTGTGCTGTCGCCCGAATCCCGCAGGTCAGCGCTGAGCGAAGCAGGTGCAGTCATGTGCTGTTCGTCGGAGGCGGTTGGTCGTCCCGCTCGGCTGCTGCAGCCATCGCGATCTCGCCGACGTACCCCGCTAGGTGCTCGTCGTCTGGAGCGTGTGGGAACGCTGCTCGAAACGCCGTGGCAGCAGTGGCCGGGCTCTCGAAGGCGCAGCTTGGCCACAGGCTGACAAGGTCCTCGTAGTCCTGAGGGAAGGCCCGGTACAGCTTCATCACGAACACGACCTCTGGCGGAGGCGTGCGGACGATCAACCGACCACGCTCGTACACGGTGGTGCAGTCATCCATGGACGCATCGGCCGGCCAGAACCCTGCCGCTCGGTCGTTGAGCCAGTCATCGGCGAGATCGTTGCGGGCGCCGACCGCCTGCACCGCTGCAGCAACGTCGGGGGCGAGCCGGCGAGCTGAGTCCACATCACGCGTCGCAGCTCGAGCCGCGTGCCACAGGAGCCACCCGCCTCCGACCATGACCACGTCGACGGTCGGGCCCGGCGGGCCGAGCTCGTCCGCGAGTTCCTCGAAGAGCCGCTCGAGATCAGAGCGGAGACCGATCGGCTCCGACGCGCTCAAGGTCTCGGGCTAGGCGCATCGCGGAGCAGCGCGGCTCGTTCGAGGATGACGTTGCGCCGGCGAAACGCCTCAGGCGTGTTGGCACGAGCGCGGGCTCGCATGGCGGGGGTGCCAGGAGCCTCCCAGAGCTCGTTGAGCGGGAGGACGGCCTTGGTCCACCGGGGGATGGCATGGCCGTGGGCGGTCGCAAGCTCTTCCGCGAACGCGGCGAGGATCGCGTCGAGCACGGTGCCGGTTCGCATCGGAGGGTCCGCGATGGTCCCGGGGATGTCCGACGGGTGGCGACCTGCCCAATCCGCGAAGGACCGCAGACGCGTCCAGTCGATCTTGAGTCGCGGTCCGCCGGTGTCGACCGCGTTCGCAAGTGCGGCAAGGGTGGGGCGTGCGAACGGGGCGCGTTCGACAGTGAGGGTCGAGCCAGCCGCGCCCAAGACGCGGGCGAGCGTTCCGAACGTCGGGTCGATGATCCCGTCCTCGATCCGACTGACCGTGCTCGTGGGGACACCCGCCTTGCGCGCGAGCGCGCTGCGAGACAGCCCAGCAGCAAGGCGGGCCTCCGTCGCGAGGCGAGATGACTCCGAGAGCATGGGGGTAGCGTATCTGCAACCCCCATCGAATGGCAACCAGAGATTCGTCGAGAAGCCTCCGGACCTACGGTGAGGCCATGCCGAGCGCCCCCGACCGCGACCTGGCAGAGGTGCGCACGTTCTGCGAGTCCCGGGTGCCTGCCGAGCTGCTCGCCGAGGTCCGGGTCGAGGCGGAGGTCGTGGGAACCAAGGTGTCGGTCGTCGAGCGTCGGTCACCGCGGAACGGTGGAACGGGAGAGTGGTCAAGCTCGCCCGTGGCCCAGCTGCGATTCGATCCCAAGGTTCAGCGGTGGGCGCTCTACTGGCCAGATCGGAACAACCGGTGGCGTCGATACGAGGACCTCGAACCCCCGAGCATCGAGCGGGTCCTCCAGGAGATCGCGGACGATCCGACCTGCATCTTCTGGGGCTGAACGCACCACCACGTAGGGTTGTGCGCTCTGCGAGCGCTGTGCCACCAGCTCGAGCAGTGCACGCGATGACAAACACCCTGGTCAGGGGTCATTTTCCCGGGGGCGTAGCTCAGCTGGCTAGAGCACCTGCTTTGCAAGCAGGGGGTCGTGGGTTCGAGTCCCATCGCCTCCACTGGGCCCTGGCAAGCGGACGAAGCTCGAACCACCGCACTCGGGCCTCGCGGCTCCCACCTATGCGGCGCTGGGTCGAGCGGCCAGCGCTGCTCCGGCCTGGTCGACCAACGCCACGGCCTTGGCGAGCTGGTCCTTCGAGTACGGAAGGCTGACGGCGGCCCGCAGCACGTACCGTCCACGCGCTGGCCGTGGGCCAGGACGGGATGGTCGCACCATCAGTGGGAAGCCCCCATCGCTCGGTCTCCCACAGGGTCGGGCCCCAGCGCACGGTCCCGTCGCGCTCCACCGATGGTTCGCGCCGTGCGTGGGACGAGCGGAATGGTGGCGGGCGTCCGCGAGTGCCGGCAACTACGCCGGGCTCCAGTGACTCCTCTGTGTTCCGGCGCGCCGCGTCAGGGTTGAACCGCGAACAGCCTCCAGCTGCCGGGCACGCCCTTGAGTTCGTGTTCACCTCGGTCGGCGAATGCCAAACCGGACCCGGCGACCAGCGGTGGCACGACCAGCGAAACCAAGATCTCGTCTGCGCCCGCCAATGCCGCGAGCCGAGCGCCGATGTGTACGGCGATGCCGGCGAGATCAGCGCCGCGCTGTTCGACTTCTCCGGTGTGGATCCCCGCCCGGATGTGTAGACCCAACGGTCGCACCTCATCGCGGATCGCGGCCGCGCAGGCAATGGCACGTGCAGGCCCGTCGAAGGTCGCCAAGAACCCGTCTCCAGCCGTGCTGACCTCACGGCCGCGGAAGCGCTCGAGTTGGCGCCGAACCATCCGGTCGTGGCTGTCGAGCACCTCGCGCCAGCGTGCGTCACCGACGCGCGCCGCCTCGTCGGTCGATCCGACGAGATCGGTGAACAGCACCGTCGCCAGGACCCGGTCGGCGATCAGCGTCCCCCGCGTCCCGGTCAGAAACTCCTCGATCTCGTCGTCGGCGAGTGACGCGTCCGGCCCAGCCCAGAACGCATGATCACCTTCGAGTTCGACGTACCGAGCCGTCCGAATGTGCTCGGCCAGGTAACGGCCGTGCGCAGGGCGCACGTAGCGATCGCCCTTGCTCTGGATGATCAGCGTCGGCACCCGGACCGAAGCCAGCACGTGGCGGACATCGACCTGGAACAGGGCCCGGAAGGATTCGACCGCAACACCAGGGCTGATAGCGAAGCGCTGATGACGCGCCAGGCTGCGCCGGGTTGCCGCCGGCGCATTCGGGCCGTACATGACGTCGGCGAACAGGCCCGTACCCCAAGACTCACCGATGACGCGCAGCATCGCTTCCTGCGGGCCGGGCGGGAGCCCCCACGGATAGTCCGGTGCCCGGGTGAGTCGCGCGAACGAGTTGATCAAGACCAGCGCCGAGGCGCGTTCGGGCTTGATCGCTGCGAAGAGCAACGCGACAGGTCCGCCCTCGTCGAGGGCGACCAACGCCGTACGGGTGGACCCGACCGTGTCGAGCACCGTGACGAGGTCGTCCATCCACTCTTCCGGTGTCGGGACGCTCCGGCCGCGCACGGGATCCGAAAGACCCGTGCCGCGCTTGTTGAAGAAGATCACGCGGGCATAGCTAGCGACGCGGCGAATCCACTGGGAGGTGTTCTCGTTCTCCCAGAACAACTCGATATGGGAGTAGTTCGCCGGCACGAACACCACGTCGAGCGGCGGGCTATCGCCCGACGCCACCCGGCCCGACACGGAGTACGCAAGGGTCACACCGTCAGATGTCCGGGTGTACCGGGTTTCGGGGACTTCGAACTCCACGCCGAGCGATGCTACTGAGAATGCAGTCTCGGCCGTCAGGCTCGCGGGCCGGCGGCGGTCGAACCGCTTGCTCGCGTTCGCGGGATCACGCACCGTCCCCCGAACGCCACCGCATGCGAGGCGTCGAGGACCCGGTCCGCCGCCGCAACGTCGGCCCAGGGCAGCCCGACCACGTTGTCGACGAAGAATCGGGTGGCGGCGTGATGCTCACCCGCCTCGATCGCTGTCACCGTTGCCGCGAGCAGCTCGCCGACTTGGTCGACGAGCGGCTTGTTCTTCGGGTCGTCGGCGAGGAGCTGCGCGAGTGGGGGTTCGTGGGGGAATCGGCCTTTGACCCGTCAGCGGATGCTGTGTACTCGCGGTTCGGAGTGATGTTCTTCGGCGACCCGAAGGGAGCGTTCGCCAACATCCGGACCGCGCTGAAGCCGGGCGGCCGGCTCGGCTTCGTGTGCTGGCAGTCGCCGATGGTGAACCCGTGGATCACCAAGCCGCTCGAGGCCGTTCGCCAGCACATGGAGTTGCCCTTCGGAACTGACCCGCGGGCACCGAGCCCGTTCGCCTTCGCCGACTCAGAGTGGGTGCGCGAGGTGCTCGCCGCCGGCGGGTTCGAGGACGTCGCGCTGAAGCCATACGAGTCGAAGGCCTACCTCGGAGGCGACCTCGACAGCGCGGTGCAGTTTGTGCTGGGCATCAACCCGATGACCGCGGGGCTCTCCGAGCGTGACCCCGAGCTCGCAACACGCGTCTTCGCGGACGTCGGAGAGGCGCTGCGGCCCTACGTCACCGACGCTGGCGTCCTCACCGACTCGTCGACCTGGCTGGTGACCGCCTCCAACCCCGGCTGACTGACCGCGCTTCGCTCGACACCCGCGAATGCTGCCCGTTGGGGGACGTGCGGGCGAGCGGTCGGGTCGAAAAGTCGGAGCTGGTCCCGCTGGTCGACTGGCGAGGTTGCGCAATGCCTCGTGGTTCGTGATCGAGCTCGTGCCGATGCGTGGCGCTCTCCTCCCCCGGCGCCTGCTTCAAACGCCGCACGCGGTCGTCTCGTACACGACGTGGCTGCCGACCGGTCCGAGGTGCCGCTTCGTGCCCGCCGATCCGGCCCTAGGATCGCCGGCCTTGCACGGCAATCGAGCGCTTCGTGGCTGACCTCCCCGTGTCGGTCGTGGTCACGGTCGGTGAGCGTCGAGACCTCCTCGTGCCGTACCTGGAGGCCGTCGCCCCCCAGGTGGCGGTGCTCGCATGGGCGCCGGGAGACGACCACGACGCGAGCGTCGTCGTCACCCTCCTCGACGACGAGTCTCGACGGGAGCTGGACGACGCGCTCGGACCGTCGGTGCGGTGGGTGCACGTGCTCGCGGCTGGTGTCGACGGCTTCCCGTTCGACCGGCTCGGCGACCGTCAGCTCACGTGTTCACGAGGCGCGAGCGCTCCGGCGATCGCGGAGTTCGTGCTCGCCTCGATGCTCGAGCACGAGAAGCGCCTGTCCGAGATGTGGATCACCGAGCCGCCGGAGGATTGGGGCAACGCGTCGCTCGGTGGCCTGCGTGGCCGCACGCTCGTCCTCATCGGGGTCGGATCCATCGGCACCGAGGTCGCTCGCCGTGCCCTGGCGTTCGAGATGCAGGTCGTCGCGGTGCGGCGCACCGATGCGCCTCCGCCGTTCGAGGGCATCGAGGTGCTCCCCCTGCACGATGCGCTCGCCCTGGCCGACCACGTCGTCGTGACGGCGGCGGCGACGACCGAGACCCTCCACCTGATCGGACGGGAGGCCTTCGGGTCCATGAAGCGCGGCACCCATCTCGTGAACGTGTCGCGCGGCTCGCTCATCGATCAGGACGCGCTGTTGCGAGCGTTGGCCGACGGGACGGTTGCGCGCGCCAGCCTCGACGTGACGGATCCCGAGCCGCTCCCGGCGGGGCACCCGCTGTACACGCACCCGAAGGTCCGGCTCACGCCGCACATCTCGTGGAGCTCGGCCGACTCGATCGTCCGGACGGTGGAGCTGCTCGTCGAGAACCTCGATCGCTACGCGACCGGAGCACCGCTGCTCGGCCTCGTCGATCCGGACCTCGGCTACTGATCGGGTCAGCCCGGCGCGACGCCGAGCTGCTGCATCATCGTCAGGTTGTCGTAGTACTCGCACTCGTGGACGATCTTGCCGTCCTTGACCTCGATCACGTTGCAGACGACGACGTCGATGCGCTTGCCGGTCGCCGGGATGCCGGCGAGCTCGGCCTCGTGTGTGCCGTGCACGGCGAACTCGATCACCGACGCGTTGTCGCCGTCGGTGTACTGGTGGCGGGTCTCGAAGACGAGATCCGGGAACGCCGTCGTGTAGGTCTGTGCGACCGCGACGCCCGCGTCAGCGCCCTTCTCCTCCACGCCCGTTGCGTCCATGTAGACGTAGTCGGCGTGGTACAAGCCCCGCAGGCCATCCCAATCCCGCTTGGTCACGGCCTCGAACATCTCCCGATGCAGCGATCCGGCGTTCGCCATGGCTGCCTCCCCTCGTCGATTGCTCAAGGGTCAACGTACGCCTGTCGGGGCCGCGTGTCACCTGCCCGTTCGGACGATCGAGTGCGCGGCGAACCGGGTTGGGATCTCGAGCCGCGGTCAGCGTGCTCACGCGTCGCGAAGACGCTGGGCGAGGGCTTGTAGCAGCTTCCAACCGATGGTGGGGTGTCGTTCCACGAGCGGGCGGAAGTCCCAGAGCGTCAGGCCGTAGCAGACGAGATCGGTCGTCGCCGTGATCGTGGCGGTGCGGGCGCCCTCGTCGATCAGCGCGATCTCGCCGAAGTAGTCACCGGTGCTCAGCGTGGCCCGCTCGGTGCCGCCGATCGTGACCGACGCCGCGCCCGAGCCGATCACGAAGAACGCGGCGCCGCCCGCACCCTCCTTGGTGACCGTCTCGCCCGCCGCGAACCGACGTTCCTTGAACAAGCGCGCGACCTGCTCCAGATCCGGCGGGGTCAGCTCGGCGAACAGTGGGACTCCCTGCAAGATGGCGACGGGATCGACGATCGCCCCGTCCTGTTCCGCTGACACCTCGTCAGCGGGCTTCGACGCGCCACCGCGCGTGACGGCACGGCACTGCAGCAGGTAGAGCTGCCCACCGGCGAACGCCCACTCGATGTCGCGACCTGGCCCGTAGATGCGCTCGCACTGCGCCGCCAGGTCGTTCAGCTGTTGCGAGCTGGGCGTCGTCGATGCAGAGCCCCTCCACCAGGTCGGGGGCGACCTGTTCGTCGACGGTCCCACCCTCGGGCAACGGCCGGATCGCGAGCTTCTTGAGCCCCGGCGTCCGCTCGAGCACCGTGCCCGACGGGTCGATCCGGTACTGATCCGGGATGACGCGGCCGGCCACGACCGCCTCGCCCAAACCCCAGGTCGCCTCGATCATCCGCTCGCTGGCGCCCGTCACCGGGTTGGTGGTGAACATCACCCCGGCCGACTCCGGGTCGAGGAGGCTCTGCACCACGACGCCGACGCTCGGCCGGGCGAAGAGACCGACTCGCTGTCGGTAGGTGATGGCCGAGTCGGAGTTCGCGGACCACCAGACCTCCCGTACCGCTTGCTGCAGATCGCCCGTGGCCAGCACGTTGAGGAGCGTGAGGTGCTGGCCGGCGAAGCTCGCTTCGGCCCCGTCCTCGTCGACGCACGACGAACGGACGGCGAGGGGGCCGGCCAACCCCCGCACCGACTTGGCCAGCGCCTTCACGGCGCTCGTCCTCCCCTGACGCGATCGCCTCGACGGCGTCGCCGGAGAGGGCGACCCCGGGCGGCACGGGCAGGCCGGCGCGGATCGCGTCGCCCAAGCCGACCGCCTTGGCGCCGAAGAGCGCCTCGTCGTCTGCCTCGGCCAGCGGCACCACCGAGCTCACGAGGCGACCGTCACTTCCCCCGCGTCGCCGTCGACCCGCACGATGACGCCGTCGGCGATCCGCTCGGTGGCGTCGCGCGTGCCGACGACGCCGGGGATCCCGTACTCGCGGGCCACGATCGCCGAGTGCGAGAGCAGGCCGCCGGCGTCGGTCACGATGGCGCCGAGCAACGGCAACAGGATGTTGAAGGCCTCGGTCGTGGACTGCGTCACCAGCACGTCGCCCTGCACGATGCGATCGAAGTCGGCCCGGCTCGACACCAGCCGAACCGGCCCTTCGTAGACGCCGCCGCTGGCCGCGAGCCCGCGGATCACCTCCTCGTCGTGGGCGTGCTCCGAGCTCCCGAAGAGCGAGCCGATCGCCAGGCCCGCAGCCCGCATGACGCGGCCGGCGGCGGGGGCAGCCCCGACGGGTCGGGCGGCGGATGCGGAGGCTCACCGAGGAAGGGCGGTGCGTCCTTGGCGGTGTAGGTCGTCTGGTACTCGTAGCGGTCGGCGAGCTCGTCGGCCGACGGTCCACCGGTGCCGGAGAGCAGCGCGACCATCTCGTCGAACCCGGCGTCGACGAAGTGCTCGGCGTCGTGCACCAGGCCCTTCGCCGCCGCCCGCCGGCCGCCGGCCATCGCGGCTCGGCGCATGATGCCCGACGCCCAGATGTCGCTGAAGACGCCGCGCTCGTCGCGGATGCGGTAGGTGAGCCGAGCCTCCTCCGAGCAGCTCGTCGAACTGCGCCACGGTGCTCGTCGGGCACGTGCTTGCGCACCTCGGCGATCTGGTCCTCGACGCCCTCCGCCTGCGCCACGCTGCCGGCGATCGACGAGCGGATCGCCCGCAGGAGCGCATCAGGGCAGCTCGAGCGCGTAGCGGCCGGAGATGTCGAAGCCGTCGAGCAGCCGGTAGCCCGCGAAGTCGAGGTACCCGGACAGCGCCCGACCGGCGTCGCTGTCGAGGGCGCGGAGCTCGTCGAGCACCTTGCGGGCGTCGCCGTCGGACTCGAGCAGGTCCCAGGCGGCGGGATCCTGCTTGACCGTGGTGATCAGCCGGTCCAGCTCGGCGGAGCCACCGGCCGGAGACCGGCGCCGCGCCGCGCATCATGTCGAGCAGCTTCTGCCGGCGGGAGCCCGGTCCACTCGCCGGCGTGCGCGAGCAGGTCGCCGATCGGGATCAGCGCGGCGCCGGTGAAGCGCATGTGCTGGTAGATCATCTCGCGCGTGGTGGTCGCGGCAGCGCCGAGGTAGGCGACCAGCTCCTCGTCGGAGAGCGCGTCCGGATCGACCGACTGCAGCTCTCGGTGGGCCGCGATGGTCGCGGGCTTGCAGACCTCGTCCCACTCGCGGAGCTGCTCGCGCCAGAGCTTCTTCGCGAAGACCTCCTCGGCGCGGGCGAACCGCTCCGGCACCTCCTCGTCCGGGGCCGGCACGCACGGTGTTGTAGGCGAAGCCGTGGACGTACTGCGTCTGGAGAGCCGCTCGAGCAGCATGCCGTAGAAGCGCGTGAACTCCCGGTGCCCCGCTCGAAGGGCACCGGGTGCATCTCCTGCCAATAGCGGGTCAACGGCCGTGGGTGGTGCACGCCGTCCAGCGTCCAGGTCCCCGGCCCCGGTGGCTCGAAGGTGAGCTCGTTCGGTGGTGTGGCCATTCGGTCTCCTCTCCGGCAGCGCCGCGAGCAGGATCTGGTCGGTCCACGTCTGGGCCTCGCCCCGCTGCCCGCGGCGTCACCTTATTCCTGTAAGGCGCCCGCGGGCCCGGCGGTGCGCTCGCGGATCAGCTCGGTGAGGCGTGCCGCAGTGCCAGGCCACTCCTCGGCCAGCACGCTGACGTAGAGCGAGCTCCTGCGGGTCCCGTCAGGGCGGAGGTGCCGGCTCCGAGTCGGCCTGGAGCTCGACCCGTAGGCGGTGCAGCGGCAGCAAGGCCGACGGCGACGACGGCCAGCCCGCCCGCTCCGGCTACATGCGCCAGATCGATGCCCTGCCGCGCGGGCAGATGGAGGAGACGTTCTGCGCGCAGGACGGTCAGATCCTGCGGATGATGTTCGCCGGGCTGCCCGAAGCCCACGTCGACGAGTACGTCGAGGTGCTGGGGACGCCGGAGGCGATGCGCGGCGTCCTCGACTGGTACCGCGCCGGATCGCTGCCCCGGAAGCCGGGGGCGCCGGCCGACCGGCCGGGAGCGTGAGCAGGTCGTTGTGCTGGCGCTCGAGCCAGGGGAAGCGCTGGAAGGCCGTCCACTCCTCGCGGCGGGTGTTGGTGCCCGTGGGTTGGGCCGCGCTGCGGAACGCGCCGTGCGGCAAGATCTCGGCGTGCACGTGGGGATCGCCGACCACTTCGGTTGGGCCGTGGCCGTCACGGCGTCCGCCGACCACCGGGTCGTCGACCGCCGCCGGATCGAGCTGATCGAACCAGACGTGTGCGAAGCGCCGATCCACTACGCGAGCTCGAGGCTCGGCATCGAGGCCACCGCCGCGCTCCTCGAGGAGGTGCGGCCCTCGATCCGGCGCGCCGCGACCCTGGCCTTCGACGACCTGGTCGCCGACCTGGGGGCTCCGATCCGGACCGTCTCGCTCCGCACCTGGCCGGCCGACTTCCCGACCGACCTCGCCGTGCTGGTGCGGAGCCCCTGGGAGGCCCGGGCCGACGCGGTCATGTACCGCCAGGAGCTGTCCGACCTGGCCGTCGAGCGTGGCTGGGAGGTCCACCTCTACGACGCCAAGCGCGTCGTCTCGGAAGCCGACGCCACCCTCGGCGGACGGGCCGACGACCACCTGCAGGCGCCGCGCGCCGCGCTGGGTCCGCCCTGGACGAAGGACCACCGCACCGCCTTCGCGGCCGCGATCGTCGCGGAAAAGGGCTGGGGTCTGACCGTCGCCCCGGTCGTAGGTTCGCGCCATGTCCGACGACGAGCTGCTGGTCCTCCTGGGGGCCGAGGACAAGGGTGAGCGACGCCTGGCGATCGGCGCCCTCCGCGAGCGACTCCCCGAGGTGCAGGCGGCGGTGCTGGCGCTGATGGCCTCGCCCGACTGGAAGGTGCGAGCGTCCGCCACCGCCGTGCTCGACCATGCGGAGCAGGACGACGAGGTCGAGCGGGCGCTGCACACGGCGGCCACCGACCCCGACGCCCGGGTGCGCGACTCCGCCTTCCACTCCCTGTCGTGCGGTCATTGCAAGCCGGACGGCTGCGTGCCCGACGAGTCCGTCGAGCTCCTCGTCCAGGGGCTGCTCACGGATCCGAGCGTGCGCGTCCGGCGCAAGATCGCCGGTGGGCTCATGTTCGGGCAGCAGGGCCGAGGTCCGGGGGTCGTCGAGGCCTTCCGCACGATCCTCGAGCGCGACACGGACCGCACGCTGCGCGACCGCGCCGCGACGTTCGTCGCCAGCATGGACGTGCGGCGGGACGAGATGCCCTACCGGGAGTGGTGGCCCGCCTTCCTGCTCCGGAAGTCGGAGCTGCTCGCGCCGGGACCCCTGCCCGGCTGACGGGTCAGCCGGAGACGGGCAGGCCGGCCCCGACGAGGACGCGATGCACCGAGTTCGCGGTGCCCGCAGGCACCGCCAGGCGCGTCGCGTCGCCCGCCCGCTGGTCCACCTCCGCAGCATCGGCAGGGTCCGCCCGCCGGTGCAACACCGCGGCCAGCCAGGCGCTGGTCCGCGCCTGCAGCAACGGCGCCTCGATCCGCCGCTCGAGCTCGAGCGCATCGCGCAGATGGACGACGGCCAGGTCGTCCAGGTGGGCGGTGGCGGCGAGGATGCCGCGGCACCAGTCCATCGTCCCCAGCACGACGGTGGCGTGGGCACCCGTGCAGAGCTGGCCGGCATAGGGATCGAGCTCCACGAGCAGGCGGGTGGCATGGTCCTTGTTGCCGTCGAGCGACACCGCCTCCGACAGCAGGCCGAGCGTGAGCACCCAGATGTGGTCGCGGGGCAGATCGTCCAGCCGCTCGACGAGCGCGTCGAGCGTGGTCGCGGCCCGGGCGTGGTCGCCGACGATGCCGAGGCCGAGCGCGAGGGCGGCCTGGAACGACGAGATCCGCGGGTTCTTGCCGGCCATGTCCTCGACGATCGGCATCAGGTTGGCGACGCCGCCGCTGTCCCGCGTGAGCGCGAGGTAGAGCGCGGCGGAGGAGTGCATCGCGTTGATCTCCTCCCTCGACTCGGCCAGCAGCTGGTCAGCCAGCAGGAACCCGCGAGCCAGGTCGCCCGCCAGGTGGGCGAGGACCGCCCGGAACGCGGTGGCGTAGAAGCGCGGCTCCCACTGCGTGCTGTTGGCGGAGACCTCCGTCAGCCGATCGGCCTCGGCGCGGAACCAATCGAGCTCGCCCCCCTGCAGGCGAGTGAGCGGCTCGAACGTCGGCCGCGTCCTCCAGCGGCTGCTGTGCTCGAGGAGGGCCGTGCACTCCATGGCGACGGCCAGCCTCGGCTCGAGCTGGGGTCGCCACGCCATGCTCTGGTCGAGGACGAGCAGCGTGTCGAGCAGCAGCCCGGGCGACCCGACCGCGCGGGCGATCGCCACTGCCTCCTCCGACAGCGCCACCGCCTCCCCTCCCGCCCGCAGCTCGGCCTGCAGCGACAGGATCCGGGCCCGAGCCTCCGGATCGCCCTCGAACGCGCTCAGCGCGCGGGCGCAGAGGTCCTCGGTGTCGGCGTCGTGCTCGCCGACCCCGGTGGTGGTCGACGCCAAGGCGGCCACCGCGCCGAAGTGGGACGGGGACCCGAGGCTGATCGCGGCCTCGCCGGCCGCCAGCGAGATCCGCCGGAGCTGGTCGGTGGCCCCGCTCAGCGCCCATCGGGCCTGGCCCAGCGCGATCAGGACCTCGACCCGGGCCAGCGGGTCGGGGTGCGGGTCGCTCTCCACCGCCGCGAGGCGACCCTCGAGATTGGCGATGGCCGTGCGGGAGGCCACCGCCTCCATCGCCAGCACCGCGTCGGCGAAGGTGCCCGCGCTGCCGGGCCCCGCGGACGCGGCTGGACGCTCGAGGGCGGTGTCGGCGGCGAGGGGGACGAGCAGCGCCTGGTACGCCGCCACCGTGGTCGGGGAGGGCGGGCTGCCGAGCTCTTCGACGAGGTGGTTGCGGCACTCCTCGTAGACCCGGAGGGCGGAGCCGATGCGGCCGGCGTCGCGGTGGGCGGCCATCACCAACCGGTAGGCCGACTCCCGGAGCGGATCTACGTCGATCACCTCACGCGCGGCGGCGATCGCCTCCTGGTGCTCCCCCGCCACGCGGAGCCCCTCGGACATCGCCTCGAGGGCCCCCAGCCGCAGCTGCCGCGCCTGGTCGCGGTGGACGCGCAGCCAGGGGGCGTCGAGACCCGGGAGGAGCTGCGACGAGAGCAGATCCGCGGCGCGGCGCGCCTCGGCCAGCGCGACGGGCCGGCCGGGCTCCGGCACCATCGCGAGCGCGGCCTCCTCGACGTCGGTCGTGGCCCAGTCCGGGAGGTCGAGCCGGTAGGCCTGGTGCGCGACCGAGAGCACCTCGCCCAGGCCCGCGCCGGCCAGCCAGGTCCGGGCGTCGGACACCACCTTGCGCAGGCTCGCGGTCCACGAGGCGGGTGGGCCCTCGGGCCACACCGCCTCGGCCAGCTCGTCGGACGGCACCCGGCGCCCCTGCCCGAGCAGGAGGTACGCGAGCGCGAGGGTCGACCGCTGGCGGGTCGGCCCGCGGGTCGCCACGATCGATCCGTCCAGCTCGAGGATGGGTCCACCGACCAGGACGATGCGGGCCCGGGTGGCCGTCACCACCTCGCTCCGGGGAGCGATCCGCCGGGGGCGGCGGAGGTCGGCCGCACCCGCCGCCCGGCTCGTGCGCTCTCCTCCCGGAGCGTGCTCGCCCGATCCCGTACCGTGGCCATCCTGCACGGTGCCACAGGCGGGCGGGCCTTCGCTGGATCGTTGCACCGCCATGCCCCCGATGCCTCCCCACTGGCCGTCGCTGGGACCGTACGAATCCGGCGCGGCAGAAGCGCGACACGGAGGACCCAGGGAGGCGGCTCAGCCGGGACCGAGGGGCTCGCCGCGCTGGAGGAGCTCCACGGGGTCCTGCATCCGGACCATGCCGAGGTAGGCGCCGCCGCGGGAGATGCCGTCGTGCACGGCGTAGCCGAGCACCTCCTGTGCCTCCCTCGGGAGCGTGGCCGCGACCTCGGGTGGGCAGGACAGGTAGTTGTTCTCCTCGGTGCGGAGCCAGCCGAGGCAGTAGCTGAGGTGCGCCCCGCGACGGGGCACGTCCGTGGCGTTGGCCCCGCCGCCGTGGAGGACCCCGCCCGTGTAGACGACCGCCGAGCCGGCCGGCATCTCCGCGTAGGCGATCTGGTCCTCCGTGGGCGAGGTCGAGAGGATCTGGTCCGCCGGGCTGAGCACCCGGTCGGGCCACCGGTGGCTGCCCGGCACCACGCGCGTGGCCCCGCCCGCGCGGGTGAAGTCGACGAACGCGATGACCGACGCGAGCTGCAGCTCCGGGTCCGGACGGGGGACGTCGCTCCAGACCGCCTCGTCGCGGTGGAGCCACTGCTCCTCGGACCCGGGGCCGCGCTGGAGCAGGTGGCCCAGGTTCAGCTGGAAGCGCGCGCAGTGCGGGCTCAGGACCGCGTCGGCCAGCGCCAGCAGGACGGGGTGGCACATCACGTCCGTGGCGAAGGTGCGGGAGATCGCCGGCATGCCCGTGACCTGCTTCGTCTGGGCGCCGTGGAAGGCCTGCATCACGGGGTTGAACATGTCGGCCGACGGGTCGGCGGCCGCGACCTCGGCCTCGACGTCGGCGTTCACCTGTGCCACCACCTCGGGGGAGAGCAACCCCTCGACGATCAGCGCGCCGTCGTCGTCGAGCGCGGCCAGCAGATCCTCGAGCTCTGCGCCCGCGTCGAACCGCCGGATGGTCGCCATCAGGGGGTCAGAGGCACTGGTCGCCGGTCTGGTACGCCGGTCGCTCGTAGACGTTGTCGCAGCCGGTTCCGTGCTGCGCCGCCTCGAGGAGGTAGAGCGGGCCGAAGAGGTCGCCACCCGCCTCGAACTGCGCGACATGGACCATCTCGTGGACCAGCAGCCCGCCCTCGCACACCTCGCGGCAGAAGATCCAGTGGCCGTACGTGGTACCGACCGCGGTGGGCGTCCCGGCCGGCTGGATGAGCACGTGCTCCACGCAGGTCACGGGGAACCCGAGCGGCGAGGTGGCGCAGGTCCGCTGCGTCCCGCCGGTGCCGACGGCGATCGTCGACGCGAACAGGTCGGTGCCCGGCGTCGGGTTGCCGATGAGCGGTGGCACCTTCGGCAGGTTGATCGGGAGCGCGGCCGAAGTGGGGGCCGTGGTCGAGGCGACCAGCCCCGCGCTCGAGGCGATCGCCAGGACCGTCCCCACCACCGCCCGCCGAGTCCGCTGACCCATGTCCACCCCCGCGTCGGAACCGGCGCGGACCCTACCCCGGGCCCCCAGTGCGGGACGGTTGCATTTTGTCAGTCGTCTCTGTCATAACTTGGTCATGGCCAACGGCTCCGCCCTCGAGCTCTACCTCGACTCGCTGCAGCGGCGCATGGCCGCCATGCACTCCCTCTGGTACCAGGCGGTCAGCGACATGGACGCCGACAAGGTCAACCACGTCGAGCGCGACGGCGTGCTGCCCATCGCGTTCTCGCTGTTCCACCAGGCCCAGATCGAGGACACCTCGCTGCTGATGCTCGGCGGTCCGCCGATGATCTGGAACGACACGTGGGGCGACCGGATCGGGCTGGGGGTCCACGACCACGGCAAGCACAAGACCGTCGACGAGATGATGGCCCAGCGCATCGAGGACTACGACGCCTTCTGCGACTACCAGCGCCAGGTCTTCGACCGGACCGAGGCCTACCTCGCCGACCTCGACCCGGCCACGCTCACCGACATCGTCGTGACCCGGCCGTTCCCGCCGCAGATCGCCTCGACCTACAGCGCCCGGGTCGCCGGCCCGGACGGGATCATGCGCCTCGACGGCATCGAGTGCTGGATCTACCAGCACGGCCTCCGCCACATGGGCGAGATCGAGCACGCCCGAGCCCTGGTCGGCCTCGGCGGCATGACCTCGTGATCGAGATCACCCTCCTCGGCACCGGCAGCCCCATCCCCGACCCGCACCGGGCCGGGCCGTCCACGCTGGTCCGGGCCGGCGACCAGCTCCTGCTGGTCGACTGCGGCCGCGGTGTCCTGCAGCGAGCGGCCGCCGTGGGCGTCGGCGCCGGCGCCATCTCCGTGCTGCTCCTCACCCACCTCCACAGCGACCACATCACCGACCTCGGCGACGTGATCACCACCCGCTGGGTCATGAGCCTCGGGCCCGTGCCGCTCACCATCATCGGGCCCCCGGGCACCGCCGCGGTGGTCGACGCCACGCTGGCCTCCCTCCAGCTCGACATCGGGTACCGCCTCGACCACCACGAGGACCTCACCGAGGCGCCGATGGTCGAGGTCCACGAGCACGAGCGAGGGCCCCGTGTGGGAGCAGGGCGGCGTGCGGGTCACGGCGGCACCCACCGACCACCGGCCCGTCGCCCCGACCATCGGGTTCCGGGTCGAGCACGATGGCGCGTCGGTCGTGCTCGCCGGCGACACCGTGCCGTGCGCCGGTCTCGACGAGCTGGCCGCGGGTGCCGGGGCTCTCGTGCACACGGTGATCCGCAAGGACCTGCTCGAGCCCATCGGCCTGCAGCGCATCACCGACGTCTGCGACTACCACTCCTCGGTCGAGGAGGCGGCGGCCACCGCCGCCAAGGCGGGAGTCGGAACGCTCGTGCTGACCCACTACGTGCCGGCCCTGGTCCCGGGCCAGGAGGACGAGTGGCGGGCCCGGGCGGCCAAGGAGTTCGGGGGCCGGATCGAGCTCGGCGACGACCTGCACCGCGTCGAGGTGGCTCCCACCTGACCGGGCCGGCGCCGCGGCCCTGAATGGGGCCGAGCAGGTGCCGGTGCCTACGCTCGCCTGCGTCATGGGCCCGACCATCCCCCGCCGACGGCACTCGCCGCAGGTGTACCGCACCCGACGCGCCATCGCCGCCACGCTCGCCGTGGTCGTGGTGGCGCTGCTGTGGAAGGCCGTCGGACCCGGCGGGGGCGAGGCGGCGGCGCCCACCACCACGTCGTCGAGCACGACCACGACCCTCCCGGCCCTCCCGGCGTGCGAGGACGGTGAGGTGATCAACGCCCACGACCCCGAGCAGGAGTGGGCGACGATCCTCGTGGACACCGAGCTGGCGATCCCGGCCTCCTACGGGCCGCCCGACCTCCACAACATCGCCGACGCGGGCTTCCCGCTCACCGACGGCGTGGCGCTCCGGGGCTTCGTGATGCCCGACCTCGAGGCCATGCGCGAGGCCGCCGAGGCGAACGGGACGCCGATCAAGGTCATCGTCGGATACCGCAGCTACCAGCGGCAGGCCGACCTGTACGAGCAGCGGTCCGACGAGCTCGGCTCCACCGAGGTGGGCAGCCGCGTGGCTCGGCCCGGGCACTCCGAGCACCAGCTCGGCACCACGCTCGACATCACCAGCGAGGGCCTCACCGACGTCGACCAGGCGTGGGCGGCGTCGGGGACCGGCCAGTGGGTCGCCAGCCACGCCCACGAGTTCGGCTTCATCCTCAGCTACCCCGCCGACGCGTCGGCCCGCACCTGCTACGACTTCGAGCCCTGGCACCTGCGCTACGTCGGGCGGGAGCAGGCCGCCGACGTCATCAAGCAGCGGGTGACGCTCCGCGAGTACCTCTGGAACCTCGAGCAGCGGGCGGCCACCGGTGCAGGCTGACCTGCGGCGCCGCCGCACCCTGGCGTTCCTCGCGGTGGTCAGCCTGGTCGCCATCGTGGTGAGCATCGGGATCGACCAGGGCTGGCCCGGGTCGGGCGACGAGGACGCCGGCAAGCCGTCCACCACCACGACCACCACCCGCAAGGGCGAGTTCTTCGCCGGGCGGAAGGACGTCCTCGCCGACCCCAAGGGCTTCACCCGGCCGTACCCGAACGCCGACGTCGAGGGGATCCTCACCTTCCGCGGGAACCCGTCGCGCAGCTACTACGGCAAGGGGCCCGTCCCCCGGACCACCCCGGCCGTCCTGCAGAAGTTCCCCGACCGACCCGATGTGCCGCCGCTCGGAGAACCTCGGCCAGACGAAGATCTGGTGCGGGATGGGCTGGACCGGACAGCCGCTCATCGTGGAGCGCGAGGGCCGGCGCTGGGCGATCTTCGGCGCCTACGACGGCCACATCCACTTCATGGACGCGATCACCGGCGAGCGCATCCTCCCCGACGTCGAGACCGACGACATCATCAAGGGCACGCCCACGATGGACCCCGACGGGTTCCCGCTCGTCTACTCGGGCTCGCGCGACAACTACCTCCGGGTGATCGCCATCGACCGACCCGGGGCGGCCGAGGTGCTGTACAAGCTCCACAGCGAGTCGGTGAAGCCGGTGCTGTGGAACGACGACTGGGACTCGTCGCCCCTCGTCTTCGGCGACTACCTGATCGAGGGCAGCGAGAGCAGCCGCTTCTGGGTCATCAAGCTGAACAAGCGCATCGGCCCCGACGGCCTCGTGCAGGTCGACCCCAAGGTCGTCTTCACCACCGAGGCGTGGGACCAGGAGGCGCTCACCGCGTCCGGCGACGACCACGCGTCCGTCGAGAGCTCGGTGACCGTCTACGGCAACACCGTGTACTTCGGGACCTCGCTCGGCCTGGTGCTCGGGTACGACCTGACCGGCGTGCAGGAGGGCGTGGCGCCCAAGCAGGTCTTCCGCTGGTACAGCGGGGGTGACATCGACCCCTCGATCGTCGTCGACAGCAAGGGCTACCTCTACGTCGCGCAGGAGTACGACCGGAACCTCGCCCGATCCCGGGAGGCCGGCCAGCTCACCAAGCTGAACCCGCGCAACACCGTCGAGCCGATCGTGTGGAAGATCGACGAGGCACCCGGCCTGCAGGGCGGCGTCTACGGCACGCCGGGCATCAACGGCAACGTCGTCTACGTGTCCACCAACAGCGGCAAGCTGATCGCCGTCGACCGCACCGCGGGCAACATCCTCTGGGAGCGCCGACTGCCCCCGCCGACCTGGGGCAGCCCCGTGATCGTGGACGACGTCCTCCTCCTCGGCGACTGCCAGGGCGCGCTCCACGCCTACGACGTGTCCGACCCGCTGCGGGCCCCGCCCGAGCTCTGGTCGATCCAGCTCGGCGGGTGCATCGAGGCCACCCCCGCGGTCTGGAAGGGGCGCATCTACATCGGCACCCGCTCCGGGCACCTCTTCATCCTCGGAGAGGACCCCGCCGCCGGCGCCGGGGCGTCCTCCACCAGCACCACCAAGCGGTCGGGCTCGGCCACCACGGCCACCGCTCCCGCGCACGTGGGCGACTGACCTCCCGTTAGCCTCCGACGGTGCTCCGCCGAACGCTCGTCGTGCTCGTCGCGCTCGCGCTCGGCGCCGGAGCCTGCTCCGGTGACGACGCCGCGGACGTCGGGTCGGACCCGTCGTCCGGGGCGTCCACCTCGGTCGCGGCCGGGCCCGCTGACCTGGGCCCCGAGGGGTTCCGCCCGGACCCGATCCGGTGGGACTCCTGCGAGGGCGTCGACTGCGCGTCGGTGTCGGTGCCGCTCGACTACGCCGACCCCGACGGCGCCCAGGTCGAGCTCTACGTGACCCGGGTCCCCGCCCGCGGCCAGCGCCTCGGCGCGCTGTTCGTGAACCCCGGCGGCCCCGGCGGCAGCGCGTTGGAGATGGCCGTCACCCTCCCGTTCCTCGTGCCCGAGTCCGTCCCCGAACGCTTCGACATCGTCGCCGTCGAGCCGCGCGGCGTCGACGGCAGCGCCGGGTTCTCCTGCGGCATGGACTACCGGGACGTCTACGCCGTGGACCCCACCGTGGAGGACGCCGCCGACCGCACCGCCCTGATCGACATGGCGCACACGGTGGCCGACGGCTGCCTCCGCGGCGCCGGCGACGAGCTGGCCCACGTCGGCACCCGCAACGTCGCTCGGGACATGGACAGCGTCCGCGCCGCGATGGGCGACGCGCAGCTCAGCTACTTCGGCGTCAGCTACGGCACCGTGATCGGTCAGGTCTACGCCGACCTCTTCCCGGGGCGCATCCGAGCGATGGTGCTCGACGGCGTCGTCGAGCTCGGGCCGGACGGGCTCGAGCAGGCCACCAACCAGGCGGCCGGCTTCGAGGTCGGCCTCCAGCGCTTCGCCGACCACTGCGCCGGCCGCGGTCAGTGCCGCACGGACGACCCGATCGGGGCGGTCGAGCGGGTCACGGCGCTGGCCGAGCGACCCGGTGGCATCCCGACGCCGAGCCGGCGACCGCGACGCGGGCCCCGGCGAGGTCAACCTCGGCGTCGCTGGGGCGCTGTACTCCGAGCTGCTCTGGCCACGGCTCGACGACGCGCTCTCCGACGCGCTCGGCGGCAACGGTGACGGGATGGTGGCGCTGGCCGACGAGTACCTCGCCGGACCCGACTGCGACGTCTACTTCGCGGTGAACTGCGTCGACTTCGCGTGGCCGAGCGGCGACCTCGACGCGTTCCTCGCGGCGGGCAAGGCGGCCGGCGAGCGGTCACCGCACTTCGGTGAGGGCACGGTCACCGACTACGCTGCGCTGCGTCGACTGGCCGGTCCCGCCGGATCCGCTCACCCCCGTCACCGCCGAGACCGCTCCGCCGATCGTCGTCATCTCCACCACCGGCGACCCGGCCACCCCGTACGAGGCCGGCGTGGCCGTGGCGGAGCGCCTGGCCTCCGGCGTGCTGCTCACCAACGAGGGCGAGGGCCACGGCGCGGTCACCAGCGGCAACAACGCTGCATCGCCGCGCTCTTCGCCTCGTACCTGATCGACCTGAACGTCCCGCGGGACGGCACCACCTGCCCGTAGGTCTCCACCCGCACCGGGCACGCAGGATCAGCCCGCCGTGCCCTCGGCCACGAGCCGTTCGAGCACCAGGTCGGGGTGGTCGCCCTCCACCCGGGCCAGCCAGTACGGGCTCTCGAACAGCGCGTAGCGGGTGCCGTCGGCCCGCACGTACACCGCCACCCCCTGCAGCCCGCGCAGCGCGGGGGTCGAGGCCTCGTCGGTCTTGCGGGCGATGCGCCACGAGGTCGGCGACAGCTCGGTCGGCGCCCCGAACTCGTGCTCGAGCCGGTGGGCGGCGACCTCGAACTGCATCGGGCCCACCGCCGCGAGGATCGGGGCCTGGTCGCCGAGGTCCTGGTCGCGGAGCACCTGCACCACGCCCTCCTCGTCGAGCTGGGCGATGCCCCGCCGGAACTGCTTGAACCGACCGGTGTCCGGCACCCGGGCCGACCACGAAGTGCTCCGGCGCGAACTCCGGCAGCCGCGGGAACTCGACGGCCGGCCCGTCGTAGAGCGCGTCGCCCACCGTGACGTCGGTGGCGTTCACGAGCCCGACCACGTCGCCGGGCCAGGCCTCCTCGATGGTGTCGCGCTCCTGGCCGAACACCGAGTGGGCGTACTTGGTGGCGAAGGGCTTGCCGGTGGCGCCGTGGGTGACCACCATCCCGCGCTCGAACTTGCCGGAGCACACCCGCACGAACGCGATGCGGTCCCGGTGCGACGGGATCCATGTTCGCCTGGACCTTGAACACGAAGGCGGAGAACGGCGCGTCGAGCGGCCGGGGCACGCCCGCGATGTCGTCGCGCGGGGTGGGGTGACGGCGCCAGGTCGATCACCGCGTCGAGCAGGAGGCGCACCCCGAAGTTGGTGAGGGCCGAGCCGAAGAAGACCGGGGTGACCTCGCCCTTGCGGAAGCGCTCGGGATCGGCGTTGGCGCCGACCTCGTCGAGGAGGCACAGCTCCTCGACCGCGGCCGACCAGGCGTCGCCCTCCTCCGCCGCCGGCCTCGTCGAACGAGCGGACCTCCTCGCCGGCCTCGGTGGCGCCCCGCGACGTGCGGGTGAAGCGGATGTAGCGCCCGGACGCCCGGTCGACCACGCCCCGGAAGTCGCCGGCGATGCCCGACCGGCCAGGTGACGGGCGTCGGCACGATCGAGAGCTGGCGCTCCACCTGGTCGAGCAGCTCGAGGGGATCGCGCCCCGGGCGGTCCCACTTGTTGATGAACGTCAGGAGCGGGAGGTTCCGCTCGCGGCACACCTCGAAGAGCTTGAGCGTCTGCGGCTCGATGCCCTTGGCCGCGTCGAGCACCATCACCGCGGCGTCGGCCGCCGCCAGCACGCGGTAGGTGTCCTCCGAGAAGTCGCGGTGGCCGGGGGTGTCGAGCAGGTTGAGCACCGAGTCCCGGTACGGGAACTGGAGCACGGTCGACGTGATCGAGATGCCGCGCTTCTGCTCCATCTCCATCCAGTCAGAGGTGACGCGGCGCCGCTCGCCGCGGGCCTTCACCGCGCCGGCCGACTGCACCGCCCCGCCGTAGAGGAGGAACTTCTCGGTGAGCGTGGTCTTCCCGGCGTCCGGGTGGCTGATGATCGCGAAGGTCCGGCGGCGTGCCGCCTCCTCAGAGGCTGTGGCCACGGTCAGCGCCGCGCGGAGCGTCGGCGCGGCGCATCCGCACCGACGACGGGCTTGCCGTTGGCGGACGGCCGGAGGCTCGTGTAGCGGTTGCTGTAGCCGCCGTACCCGTAGCCGTAGTCGCCGCCCTCCGGCAGTCCGTTGAGCACGAGGCCCACCACCGGGGCCCCGATCTGGTGCAGCTGCTGCAGCGTCCGACGCATGGCCCGCCGCTCGGTGGTTCGGCTGTCGGCGACCACGACGGTGGCGTCGACCATGCGGGACACGACCAGCGCATCGGTGACGGGGAGCACCGGCGGGCAGTCGAGGATCACGACGTCGACCTGCTTGGCCAGCGAGCGCACGATGGCCTCGGCCTTCTCCGTGGACAGCAGCTCGGAGGGGTTGGGGGCCGGGGATCCGGCCGACACCACGTAGACGTTCGCCGAGGTGCGCTGGACGGCGCCGTTGAGGTCGATCTCGCCGAGCAGCACGTCGGTGAAGCCGGGCTCGAGGTCCACGCCGAAGCGCTCCTGGAGGCGGGGGCGGCGCAGGTCGCAGCACACCACGGCCACGCGGTCACCGCCCTGGGCGATGGCCATCGCCAGGTTGGCGACGGTGGTGGTCTTCCCCTCGCCGGCCGTCGGCGACGTGATCTGGATGACCTGGAACGGCTGGTCGAGCGCGGCGAACTTGAGCGCGGTGCGAAGGCTGCGGAACGCCTCCGCCGCCGGACTGTGCGCATCGTCGCGGGTGGCCACGTAGGTCGGCCCCTGGGACGCCACCTCGGGCACCAGCGCCAGGGTGGGCAGGCCACCGGAGATGCGCTCCAGATCGGCGGCGTTGCGGATCCGCTCGTCGAGCGTGTCCACGAGGAAGGCGAGGCCCACACCGAGGATGGCGCCGAGGACGAGCGCCACCGCGCCGTCGCGGAGCGGGTTCGGCGACACGGCCCCCTCGGCCTTCGCCGTCTTCACGACCTGGGCGCCGCCGGTGGACGAGATGTCCGCGAACAGGTCGAGCTGCTCGAGCTGGCTCTGGAAGAAGGCCCGCTGGCTCTCGAGCGGGGTCAGCGTGGCCGCCAGCGACTGGGCGGTGGCGTCGCGCTGGGCGGCGAGGGCGGCGTTGGCCGGGCTGGCCGCCAGCCGACGCTCGAGGTCCGCGAGCGGGGCGCGGACCGTGGTGATCCGGGCGTCCAGGTCGTCGATCTTGGTCTGGATCTCCCCGCCGATGGACAGCAGCTCGTCGACCTGCTGGCGCTGGCGCACCTCGATGAACGTCTGCACGTAGAGGTTGACGAGCTTGGCCCCCTCGGCGGCGTTGGACGACGTGAGGCTGGCCCGGACGATGTCCGACGTGTCGCTCACCACCGATGCGCCGACGTCCTCCGGGTCGAGGCGACCGTCGTAGGCCTCCTCGACGGCGTCCTCGACCGCCTCCGACTCGAACAGCCGGACCTCGTTGTTGAGCTCGCGGGCGGCGTCGGTGGCGTTGAGGGCCGGGGCGCCGCCGTCGATGAGCGACTTCGAGCTCTCCGGACGGATCAGGAGGTCGGCCGTGGCCCGGTACTTCGTCGACTGGGTGAGGGACAGGGCGAGGGCGGCCGCGACCGCGAGGGCCGTGACCAGGACCACGACCTTCCATCGGCGCCCGAGCACGGCCAGGTAGACCCGGAGGTCGACGGCTTCGTCGTCGGCCTCTGGACCCTCTACGCTGACCACGGAGCGAGGGTAGTTCCTGAGGGCCGAGGGACTACGCTGACGAACCCTTTCCCATGGCCGACCCCTTCCCCTACCGTCCTGCTGACGAGCAGGCCACACCGGTGTCGTCCCGTGTCCAGGCCCGCCTCGAGCGGATGGATCCGGACGAGTCCGGCCCGGTCGACGACGGCGCCCTCGAGGCCTCCAACCCCGACGAGTGGCTGGCCCGGGCGACGGTCACCGAGTCCCGCATGGAGCGGCTCGACCAGCAGCTCCGGCGCCTCCGCGACCAGCTCGACCAGGTCTTCGACGACATCGAGGACCGCCTCGCCGACACCGAGACCCGGGCCGGGGTGGCCGAGGCCCGCGCGAGCGTCGCCGAAGCCCGGGCGAGCGTCGCCGAGACCCGCGCCGCCGACGCCGAGACCCGGGCCAACGAGGCCCACCACCGCGTCGACGACCTGCTGGCCGAGCTCGGCCGGCTCCTGGCCCCGGCCGCCGGCGGCGAGGCGGCCCCCCGGCCGGACCTCCGCGGCGCCCTGGACCAGCTCCGCGAGCGCCTCGACGTGGGCTGAACGACCCGGGTCCGCCTGGGACGAGCGCGCGGGCGCTTGACCCATTAGGCTTTCCGCATATGACCGGGACCCTCGTGGACCGTCCTACCGCCGTCGGGCGGGCCCGGGCCCTCAACCGGTTCTCGTTGGCCTGGAACGTCACCGAAGCGGGGCTGGCCCTCGCCGCCGGGATCGCCGCCGGCTCGATCAGCCTCGTGGGCTTCGGCCTCGACTCCGTCGTCGAGGTGTCTGCCTCCGTGGCCCTGGCCTGGCGCCTGGCCCAGGAGGGCAAGGGGTGCACCCAGCCCGACGACCGGCGGGCCACCCGGCTGGTGGCGTTGTCGTTCGGGGCCCTGGCCGCGTACATCGCGGTGGAGGCGACCCGTGACCTCGTCGACGGGCACCACCCCGAGGCCAGCGCCATCGGTGTGGCCCTCGCCATCGCCTCCCTGCTGGTGATGCCCTGGCTGGCGAGGGCCAAGCGAGCCGTGGCTCCCGTCCTCGGCTCCCAGGCCCAGGCGGCCGAGGCCGACCAGACCGCGCTGTGCGCGCTCCTGTCGGCCGTGCTCCTCGTCGGGCTGGTCGCCAACGCGGTCCTCGGATGGTGGTGGGCCGACGCGGTGGCCGCGCTCGGGATCGCGGCGCTGGCCGGCCGGGCCGCCGTCACCACCTGGCGGGCGGAGTCACTCGCCGACACCTGCTGCCACTAGCCCACCTGGGCTGCCGTAGCCTCGCCCCTCGTGGATGCCGCCGAGTGGGTCGTGGTGAGCGTGGCCGGCCTCCTGGCCGCCGCGATCATCGGCATCCTGCTCACGCTCCCGCTCTGGTCCGACGGCAACCGTCCCCGGCTGGTGCCGGCGATCCTCAGTGCCCACGCCGGGCTGGTCGCCGTGCTCGGGATCACCACCGTGGCCGCCGTCGCCCGCAGCTGGCAGCTCGTGGGCGAGGACCCCGCAGAGCCCGTCGCCGGCCTCCTCGGGGTCAGCCGGATCGACGGCGACGGCTCGATGTACGCGCTGCTCGTGCTCGCGCTCGCGTTCGGCACCACCCTGGCGGTGGTGGCGCTCTCGCTGGCAGCTCGGTTCTCCGCCGGAGACGACCCGTTCGAGCGCCTCGTCGCCTCCGCGGTGCTGGCCCTCGAGATCTGCGTCGGCGGCTACGGCGCCGCCCAGCGTGGGCACGGGCAGCCACTCGGTGACGGCCGTCGTCCTCACGCTCCACCTGCCGCTGGCCATGTACGCGCTCGTCCGGTGCTGGCCGCCCGCCGAGCCGCTCGTCGAGCGATGAGCGCCGCTGCCGCCGCCGACCAGGCCACGCTCGACCGGGCCGTGGCCATCGCGCGAGCCGCCGGGGACCTCACGCTGCAGTGGTTCCGGCACGCGGACCTCGCCATCGAGCGGAAGGGCGACGGCACCCCCGTCACCGCTGCAGATCGGGCCGCGGAGCGCCACGTGCGCGAGGCGCTGGCGGCCGAGTTCCCCGACGACGGGATCCTCGGCGAGGAGGAGGGGCCGGTCGCCGGGCGCTCGGGGCGACGCTGGGTGCTCGATCCGATCGACGGCACCAAGGCGTTCACCTGCGGCGTCCCGCTCTACTCGACGCTCCTCGCCCTCGAGGACGAACACGGCATCGCCGTCGGCGTGATCCACCTGCCCGCGCTGGGCGAGACCGTCTGGGCCGGTCGCGGCCTCGGCTGCTGGAGCGACCGCGGCCCGGCCCGGGTCAGCGACGCCGACCGCCTCGACGGGGCCTACGTGATGTCGAGCTCGTTCTCCCACTGGCCGCCAGGACGCGTGGCCGCCCTCGAGGCCGCCGGCGCCGTCCTGCGGACGTGGGGCGACGGCTACGGCTATGCCCTCGTCGCCACGGGGCGCGTCGCGGCGATGGTCGACCCGATCGTGGAGCCCTACGACGTCGGCCCGATGCCCGTCGTCCTCGCCGAGGCAGGCGGCCGGTTCACCGACCTGGCCGGCCACACGACCATCGAGGGGGGCAGCGGCCTCGGGACCAACGGCAAGGTCCACGAGGAGCTCCTCGCGCTCCTCACCGACTGACGATCACTCCGTCCCGGAGGTGAGCGTGTCGTCCGACGCGCCGGCCAGCGCATCGAGGAGGTCGGCCCGGGCCCGGGCCACCCGCGAACGGATGGTGCCGATCGGCACCTCGCACACCTCGGCTGCCTCGGCGTAGCCCAGGCCGGCCACCTGCGTCAGCACGAAGGCCGTCCGCCGATCGGGCGCGAGCGCGGCGACGGCCTCCTCCAGATCCACCTCGCCCGTGCGGGCCGGGACGACCTCGTCCCGGTCACCCCGCTGCACCAGTCGGTCGAGGAGCGCCCGCCGCCGGGTGGCGCGGCGCACGTTGTCCGCGCAGACGTGTCGGGCGATCTGCAGGAGCCAGGTCCGGGCCGAGGCGTCCGCCCGGAACCGGGCCAGCGCCGGCAGGGCCCGCAGGTAGACCTCCTGGGTGAGGTCGTCGGCCTCCTCACGACTGCCGAGGCGCGCGCAGACCCGCCACACCTCCGGCTGGCTCCGCCGGACGAAGGCCGTCACCGCGACCCGGTCGCCCGTGGCGGCCGCCAGCGCCATCTGTGTGAGCTCGTCCACCGCCGCCAGTCTGGTCGCCGGGAACCAAACGGGGAAGTCCGACGACCACCCACTCCATGGAGTGCGACGCAGTACGAGAGGCCCTGTCGGCCCGGCTCGACGGCGAGCCGTCGGGGCAACCCGACGCCCTGGTCGACGGCCACCTCACGGGGTGCCGGGCCTGCACGGCGTGGTCCGAGGAGCTGGCGACCCTGCACCGCATGGTCCGGGTCCGGGAGGCCGAGCCCGTGCCCGACCTGAGCGTGGCGATCGTGGCCGCCTTCGACCCCAGTCCGGCCGACCGCCGGCGGGCCGCCGCCCGCTCACGCCGCCCGATCCTCGGCGAGGCCGTCGGCGGGACCCGGTGGGCACTGTTCGTCGTGGCGTTGACCCAGCTCGTGCTGGCGGGACCCGCGCTGTTCGGCGACGACCCCGGCGCCAGCGTGCACGTCGCCCGGGAGCTCGGCTCCTTCGACGTGGCCCTCGCCGTGGGGCTGTTGGTCGCGGCTTGGCAGCCGGCTCGCGCCTGGGGCCTCCTGCCCGTCGCCGCCGCGCTGGCCGCCGTCATGGCCGGCACCGCCGCACTCGACATCTTCGACGGGCGCACCAGCTCCGTCGGTGAGGCGCACCACCTCCTCGACCTCGCAGGGGTCGCCCTGCTGTGGCTCGTCGCCCGGGACGTCCGGCCCGCGCCCGCACGCAGGACCTTCGACGCCGCCTGATGCGACGCGCCGCGCTGCTCGTCGGTGCGCTGGTGGTGGCCCTCCTGGTGGCCACCGCCGGACCCGCCCGCGCGCACGCGACCCTGGTCGCCTCCGACCCGCCCGACGGAGCCCGGCTCGACGCGAGCCCGGTCGAGGTGCACCTCACGTTCAGCGAGCACGTCTCGGCGTCGCTCGGCGGGATCCGCATCGTCGACCGCGACGGCGACCGCGTGGACCGCGGGGCGGTCCGCGCCACGGGCACGGAGGTCGCCGTCGACGTCGCCCCGGACCTCCCGGACGGGACCTACGTCGTCACCTACCGGATCGTCTCGGCCGACGGGCACCCGGTGCGGGGGTCCAGCGTCTTCGCCGTGGGCGGGGCGCCCGTCGACGAGGCGGTGGCCCGCCGGGCCCGGTCCGGCAACGACGACAGCCGGTGGGAGATCGTCGGCGACGTCGGACGCGGGCTGGCCTACGCGGGGGTCCTCCTCGCCGCCGGCGGCGCATGGTTCCTCGCCTACGCCCACCGCGGCGGGGCCGAGCGCGCCCGCCTCCGGCGCCTCGTCCTCGTCGCCGCGGCGGTCGGCGCCGTCGGGTCGCTCGTCGCGCTCCCGGTCCAGGCCGCCCTCGGCACCGGGAAGGGGCCCGGGTCGTTGTTCGAGTCCGGAGTGCTCGGTGAGGTGACGCGCGACGGCGTTGGCCTCGCCCTCACGCTGTGCCTCGCCGGGCTGGTCGTCGCCGTGTTGCTGCTCGAGCGCCGTCCTGTCGTGGCGGTGGCGGCCGCCACGATCGCGGCGGCGTCGTTCGCGGCCTCGGGCCACACCCGCGTCGGCGACCTGGCCGCACTCGCCACGGTCGCCGACGCGGTGCACCTCGTCGTCGTCGCGGTCTGGGGCGGTGGCGCCGTGTTCCTGTGGCTCACGCTCCGCGCCCGCCACCGCGCCGAACCCGCGCCGGACCGCGCCGACACGGCGGCCGTGGCGCTGCGCTTCTCGACCGCCGGCACGATCACCGTCCTGGCCGCCGGGGCGACCGGCTCCTTCCTCGCCTGGGAGCAGGTCCGCTCGATCCATGCGCTCACCAGCACGACGTACGGCCGGCTCCTGCTCGCCAAGATGGCGGTCGTCGGGGTGATCGCCGCGATCGGGGCCTACAACCACTTCCGGCTCCTCCCCGCCCTCCAGCGGGGCAAGGCGCGGGCCGCCCTGCAGCGCCTGCGGACAGCGACCCGCATCGAGTCCGTGCTGCTGATCGCGGTCGTGGCCCTCACCTCCGTCCTCGTGCTGAAGACCCCGGCCCGGGCCGCCGACGAAGGAGGCCCCGTCGAGCGGGTGATCCAGCTCAGCGGCGACGTCGGCTCGGTGCAGCTCGTGGTCGCGCCGGCGAGGGCCGGCTTCAACCAGATCCACCTCTACACGTTCGACCCCGAGGGACGACCCACCGAGCTGGCCGACACGATCGACCTCGAGCTCTCCCTCCCCGCCGCCCAGCTCGGCCCGATCGTGCGGACCGCCACGCGCGCGGGCCCCGCCCACGCGCAGCTCAACGGCGACGACCTCGCCGTCGGCCGGACGCTGGCAGGTCACCGTCCGCGTCCGCCTCGACCGCTTCACCGAGGCGACCGGGACCGCCGAGGTCCCCGTCGCCGGCTGATCGCCGCAACCAACCCATCCCCCAACCCACCAGGAAAGGCAACACCCACGATGTCCAAGCGACACCTGCTCACCACCGGCGGCCTCGCCGCCGCCGGGCTCCTGGCCCTGGCCGCCCCGGCGTCCGCCCACGTCTCGCCGAGCATCTCCGAGGCGCCGGCCGGGTCCTACGCGAAGTTCGACCTACGGGTGCCCCACGGGTGCGAGGAGGCTGGCACCACGAAGATCGAGGTGCGGATCCCCGACGGCATCAACAGCGTCACGCCCCAGGTCGTGACGGGATGGACGATCGAGCGCACGATCGTGCCGGTCGAGCCCCCGATCGACGACGGCCACGGCGGGCAGATCACCGAGCGGACCTCGGTGGTCACCTGGTCCGGCGGCCCGCTGGCCCACGACCAGCTCGAGGAGTTCGGGCTGTCCGTGAAGCTCCCCGACACCCCGGACGAGACGATCGCCTTCCCGGTGGTGCAGACCTGCGAGGACGGATCGTCGACCCCGTGGATCCAGGTCCCCGAGGAGGGCGCCGAGGAGCCGGAGCACCCGGCCCCGGTCATCAAGCTGACCGCCGCCGCCGGAGACGCACGCGGCGGATGAGGAGGCGGCCGAGCCGGCCGCGGCCACCTCGGACGACGATGACGACAGCAGTGCCACGCCGCTGGCGGTCACCGGCATCGTCCTCGGCGCCGCCGGTCTCGGCCTCGGTGGTTCGGCCTTGCGCAAGGCCCGGCAGACTGGCTGACGTGCGTTCCGTGCGATCTCGCCTCGCCCGCCCGCTGGCGCGAGCCCTCCTCGGAGGGCTCGCGCTGGTGGCGCTCACCGCCACGCCGGCGTCGGCCGATGCCGCCGGGCCCAGCGACTTCTCCTCCGAGGTCACCGGCATCGAGCCGGGTGTGGACGGTGTGCACGCCGAGATCCGCGGTGGCGACAGCTTCCTCCAGCTCCGCGTCGACCGCGGCCACGAGGTGATCGTCCAGGACTACAGCGCCGACCCCAAGCCGTACCTCCGGTTTCGCGCGGACGGAACGGTCGAGCGCAATCGCAACAGCCCCGCCACCTACCTGAACGACGATCGCAAGGGGAAGGGCACCGTGCCGGAGGAGGCCAAGGACGCCGAGGCCGAACCGGTGTGGGAGCAGGTGGCGTCCAACGGCACGTACTCGTGGCACGACCACCGGGTGCACTGGATGAGCGAGGTCTCGCCCCCGGTCGACCGCGGTGAGAAGGTCACGGGCGCGTACGACCCGTGGCGGGTCCCGATCGAGGTCGACGGTGCCGGGGCCGAGGTGCTCGGCACGCTGACCTTCGAGAAGGCCACATCGCCCCTCCCGTGGATCACCCTCGGCGTCGTCGCCGCCGCGCTCCTGGCGTGGTTCGGCCGGCGCCGAGCGGTGCTCGCCGCGGGCGGATCCCTCGCGGTCGCGTCGGTGCTCGCCGTCGTGGTGGGCCGCGCCGAGTACTCGGCTGGCCCCGGAGGCAACCCGCTCCTGTGGTGGCTGCCGGTGGCGGCGCTCGTCGGCGCCGTCTCCGCGCTGGCGCCCCGGCTGCGGAACGTGGCGGTGATCGGCACGTTCGCCTCGGTGGCCTGCCTGTCCGGGTGGGTCCTGCTGCGGTTCGACGTCCTCACCAAGCCGGTGCTGCCCACGTCGCTCCCCTTCTGGCTCGACCGGGCGACGACCGCCGGCGGCCTCGGCCTCTGCGTCGCGGCCGCCTACCTCGCCGTCACGAGCGGCCAGCTCGAGCTGGCGCCGCTGCCGGACGACTGACGCCGTCTACAGCCAGCCGACGGTCTTGAAGCGGCGGTAGAGGATGGCGCACACCATCGCGATGGCGCCCACGACGACGAGGTAGCCGTACTTCCACCCGAGCTCGGGCATGTGCTGGAAGTTCATGCCGTAGATGGCCCCGACGACCGTGGGGAAGCCGCCGATCGCGAGCCACGCGGACATCGTCCGCATGTCGTCGTTCTGGCGGACGGTGACGATCGCCAGGTTGGCGTCGAGCAGGTCGGTCAGCAGCGTCCGCACCTGCGTGATCGACGCCACGGCGCGCGTGAGGTGGTCCTCCACGTCGCGGAAGTAGGAGCTCAGCCCGGGCTGGGCCATCGGCAGGTTGCCGGCGACGAGGCGGGCCAGCGGGTCGAGCAGGGGCTCGGTGTTGCGATGGAGCTCGAGCACCTCCCGCTTGAGCCGGAAGATGCGCTGGCTGGGGTCGGCACCACGACCGCGTTCCGGATCGAACACGGCCGCCTCGACCTCGGCCATGTCGTTGTCGAGGCCCATGACCACCGGGCCGTAGCCGTCGACGACGTGGTCGGTGACGGCGTGGAGCACCGCCATCGGGCCGCAGCGCAGGCGATCGGGGTCGCGCTCCAGCACCCGGCGGACCGAGCTCAGGCTCTGCTGATCGCCGTGGCGCACCGACACGACGTAGCTCGGTCCCACGAACAGCTGCACCTCGGCGAGCTCGACGGTCTCCGCCGCGTCGTCGTACTTCGCGGTCTTCAGCACGACGAAGAGGTCGTCGTCGTAGATCTCGAGCTTCGGCCGTTGGTGCGCCGCGATGGCGTCCTCCACGGCAAGGGGGTGGAGCCCCAGCTCGACCCGTACCGCCTCGAACTCCCGGGGGGTGGGCTCGTGGAGACCGATCCACACGAACGACCCGGGATCGGTCGACGCCTCGAGCGCATCGACCACGGCCAGGTCACCGGGTCGTCGGTGGCCGTCGGTGTACACCGCGCAGTCCACGATCACAGCCGCCATCATCGCCCACGCATGGCAGGCTCGGGCGCATGGATCCCGACCGGTACGCCCACCACATTCGCGCTGACGCCGCCCTGCTCGTCGACGCCGGCCGCGCCGAGCCCCGGGCCCCCGTGCCGACCTGCCCCGGCTGGGACCGCGAGACCCTCGTGAAGCACGTCTGCGTGCCGCTCGGGTGGGCGGCGGCGCAGCTGGAGGTCGGCCCGGACGAGAAGCGCGGGTTCCGGGATGCGCCGAGGCCAGCCGAGGGCGAGGACGTGTTCGACTTCCTCGACGGCGCCACCGCCCGCCTCCTGGCCGCGATGGCCGCCGCCGACCTCGATGCCGTGTACCCATCATGGGCCGGTCCCCAGCCGCGGCAGCTGGTTCGCACGGCGGATGGCCCACGAGGTCGCCATGCACCGGTTCGACGGGGCGGGCGGCGCCATGGACGCCGCGCTGGGGGCGGACGGCGTCGATGAGCTGTTCGACCTGTTCGCGGGCCTGCTCGGCGCCGAGCCCTTCGGCGGCGTCGGCACCACGCTGCACCTCCACGCGACCGATCTCGACACGGGCGAGTGGCTGGCCCGCCTCGGTCCGGACGGGCTCACCAGCGAGCGCGGCCACCACAAGGGCGACGCCGCCGTGCGCGGCGGGGCCGGCGACCTGTACCTGTTCGCCTGGAACCGCGTGCCGCTGGACGACCGGTTCGAGGTGGTCGGCGACCGGGCCGCCGCCGAGCGCTGGACCGAGACGGTGCGCTTCTAGCGACCGGTCTCGTCAGCCGCCCTGACCCTCGGGAAGGGGCGGGCACTTCGTGGACGCCTCCGGCGCGGTGTCGAAGTTCCGGTACTGCTCGATGAACTCCTCGAGGCGGGGGTCCCCGACCGCGTCCAGGCTGAGCTGGCGTCCCCAGGCCGTGGCGACGACCGCGACGCCCACCTCCAACCCGGGGTAGGGCGTGGCGATCGTGTCCTCGTCGTCGGCGACCAGCCGCCGGAGCACGGCGACCTCCGCCTCCGGCAGCGTCGTCGCGTAGGCGAGCCACACCGCGCCGTGCTCCATCGTGTGGACGAGGTACTCGTCGGCGATCGGCTGCACGTAGAAGCCGCACGGCGCCGAGATCGGGTTGTGGTCGCCGCCGGCCGGCGGCGTGCGCGAGTAGTCGACCCGCGCCTGGGTGTGCTCGTTGGAGTCGACGCGGACGGCGACGACGCCGTCGATGCCCTCCCCTGCCGGGCGCGCCGCCGGGCCCGTCGGCTCGTCGCCGTCGTCCCCGCCGCTGCACGCGGCGAGGCTGCTCACGGTGACGAGCCCGGCGAGGGCGATCCGCGTGGCCCGCGAGGGGCCCGTCATCCGGCGGTCGGTGTCCAGGACGCAGGCAGGTGCTTGATGCCGTTGATGAAGTTGGACTGCAGCCGCACGGGTTCGCCGGCGGCCTGCAGGTCGGGCATCCGCCGGAACAGCTCGCGGAACATCACGGTGATCTCGCGCCGGGCCAGGTGGGCGCCCAGGCAGAAGTGCGGGCCGGGCCCGCCGAAGCCGAGGTGGTCGTTCGGCGTGCGCCGCAGGTCGAACCGGTACGGGTCGTCGAACACCGCGGCGTCGCGGTTGGCCGAGGCGTACCAGAGGACCACCTTGTCGCCCTCGTTGAGCTCCTGCTCGCCGATGCGGACGCCGTCCTGGGTCACCGTGCGCCGGAAGTGGATCACCGGTGTCGCCCACCGCACGATCTCCTCCACCGCGGTCGGGGCGATGGCGTCGAAGTCGGCCTGCCAGGCGCGCCCGCTGCTCGGGGTGGTCGGTGAGGGCGACGAGGCCGTGCGAGATCGCGTTGCGGGTCGTCTCGTTGCCGGCCACGACCAGCAGCACGAAGAACGAGGCCAGCTCCGCCGGGCGCCAGCGTCTCGCCGTCGACCTCGGCCGTGACCAGCGCGGTGGTGAGGTCGTTCTGCGGATCCTTCAGGCGGGCCTCGCCCAGCTCCGTGATCAGCGTGGCGAGGTCCTGGGCGGCGCCGAGCAGCGCGGTCATGATCCCGCGTCTCGGTCTGGTCGGGGACGTACTCCGGGTCGCCCAGACCGAGGATCACGTTGGTGCGGTCGAAGATGAACTGCTCCTGGCTCCGGGGGATCCCCATCATGTCGACGATGATCCGCAGCGGCAGCGTGGCGGCGACGTCGGTGACGAAGTCGCCCTCGCCCCGCTCGATCACGTCGTCGATGATCTCGGCGGCGATCCCCTCGACGTCGCCCTTCATGCTGTCGAGCTGCTTCGGCGTGAAGCCCCGCGACACGATCCGGCGCATGCGGGCGTGGCGCGGGTCGTCCATGTTGATCATCGAGCCGAGGAACTCGAGGAACGGCTCGGGCATGTCGGGGATGTTCGTGCCCTTGCTGGAGCAGAAGACCTGCGGGTGCTTCGACGCCTCGAGCACGTCGGCGTGGCGGGTCAGCGAGTAGTAGCCGGGCCCGGGCGGCATGAGCTCGGACATCATCGGCTCCTCGAAGAACCGGATCGGGTCCTGGTCTCGCAGGGTGAGGAAGGCGCCCTCCCGCTCGGCGGGGGGACGGGTCCAGAACATCGGGTCGGACAGGTCGATGTCCTCGAGGGCGAGCGTCTGCTGCGGGTGCATCACCCGAATGTAGACCGCTCGGTCAAGAACGCTCCGGCGGGCCGGCCTACCCGCCGGTGCCGGCGAAGATCGCGGCCTTGATGCCGATGGCGGCCAGCGCGGTGAGCATCGGCACCGGGTCGGCGACGGCGGCCAGCCCGGACGCCCCGGGCGGGAAGGCGCCGGCCGCCGCCTGGCGGGCGGCCAGCGCGGCCACCGCGCCGGTGGCGACGGCCGGGCGGTCGAGCGCCCCGAGCACCACGACGTGGTGGGCGCCGTCGAGCCGGCCTCGGACCTCGACCCGCACCGCGCCGACGAGGCCCTCCGGGTGCGGTCGGCGCAGCATCGGGAGGTGCGAGGTCAGCCGATCGCGGCGGCTGGCGGCGAGGCGGGCGGTGACCCGGCTGACGCCCTCGAACGCGGGCACGAGCACGAGCGGGTCGGGGAGCTCGGCCCGGTAGCAGTCCGCCGCGCCGATCGGGTCCGGGAAGAAGCAGAGCTCGCGGCCCGAGCCGGCCCGCCGCTCCTGCCACTCGCCGTCGCGCCAGTCGACCGCCGTGCCCGCGAGCGCCTGGTGGTGCTGGCGCGCGCAGGCCGGCCCGCCCGTGCCGCTGCGGGCCACGTGGATCTCGTCGACCGAGTCGAGGCGCCCCGCGGCGTGGCGGGCCAGCAGGCAGGTGTACCCCGGCGAGAACCCCGCGCCCACGACCAGCGACGCGCCGTGGTCGCGGGCGAGGCCGTCGAGGGCGAGCAGGCCCTGGACGTCGGCGACGTCGTCGCTGCAGGAGGCGACGACCCGACCCCGCTCGAGGTGGGCCCGCGCGACGTCCACGTGGGTGCCGGCCGGACCGGCCAGCACGACCGCGTCGGCGTCGACCGCGAGCGGATCGGCGCCGCCGTCGGAGACCTTCGGGCCGCAGCCCTCCACGACGGCCGCGCGCGGCGGCGTCTCCCGCTCCCGCGACGACCACCGACGTGACCTCGTCGGCCTCGACCAGCTGGCGCCCGGCCCGGGCACCGACCGCGCCGGCGCCGACGAGCAGGACCCTCATCCGACGGCGTCCCGCGTCACCGGAGGTCGGGGCCGGAGAGCTCCCGCCAACCGCCGTCCTGCGGCGGCGTGCCACCGGTGCCGCGCAGCCGCAGCACGGCGGCGATCAGTCCGGCGATCCCGAGGGCCACGAGGGCTCGGCGCAGCAGGGCCATCAGCTCTCCAGGTGCGGGAAGGGGCGGTGCGTGGGGCTAGCAAGAATCGAACTTGCGACCTCATCCTTATCAGGGATGCGCTCTAACCGACTGAGCTATAGCCCCGCAGCGGAGCCGCGAACCTAGTCGCGGGGTCGCGAGGCGGGCGAGCCCGTCGTTCCGCGGTCGCGACTCCTCCTCGATCACCGTGACCTGGACGCCGCCGGTCAGGTCGCTCATGAGGTTGAACAGCAGCACGAGCACGACGGTGGCGCCGGTGCCGGCCAGCACCAGCACCACCCCGCCGAACGCGAAGGCCTGGAAGATCCGGGCGTCCTCGAACTTGAAGGCACCGACGAGGCGCTCCCCGGCCGGGCAGTCCTCGTCGTCGTCGATCAGCGCCGCCCGCGTGTCCTCGGTGACGTCCGGCTCCGTGGTGGTGGCCCGGGACGGGTCGAGCTGATCGACCTCGTCGGACGGCAGCGTCGTCGGGGTGGTCGTGGTGGTGGTGTTCGAGGTCCCCGGCAGCGGCTCGCAGTTGCCGAACCCGCCGACCGAGGTGATGAAGCTCTCGAGGTTGTCGAGCGACCCCGAGGCCCGGGCCCCGCTCCACAGCAGGGCCGACGCCACGCACACGATGAGGAACAGGGCGGCGTGGAAGAGCAGCGACAGCTTGAGGACCGACCACGGGTCGACGTGCCGGAGGGTGCGGCGCACCCGACGGCCGCGCGCGGGTGGCGTCCGCAGCGCGCGCTCGAGGCGGCTGCGGCCGAGCGCCAGGCGTCCGGTGGGCTCCTCGTCCCGATAGGACTCCGGCGCCCACGAGCGGCGCCGGCCGCCCGAGGGCTCCGAGGGGTCGTCGGGGGACATCGGCGGGCAGTGTACGACAGGGCCCGCGCCGGTCAGCCTCGCCGCGCTCAGCCTCGGCGGGCCTTGGCCACGGCGTGGGCGTCGCCGACCTCCACCTCCACCCAGACGTCGTTGCCCTCGGCCCGCCAGTGCAGGAGGCGGGCCCCGTTGCGCTCCGCCACCTCCCGCGCCGCGTCCTCGCCCTCGGCGGCGCCGGCCAGCGCGGCGGCGTCGGCCGCCGAGCGGGCCCTCGTCTTGTCGGCCACCGCCCGCGCCACCGGCACCAGGGCGAGGAGCAGCACGACGGCCACCACCACGACCCCCACCATCACCACCGAGGCCTGGCCCCGGTCCCCCTCGTCGCCATCTCGCCGCTGCATGCGACCTCCCCTGCCGCGCGCCAGGGCGCGCTCGTCCGACGGAGCGGGGGAAGCCGGCGGCGGAAGCCGCTACTCGTCGTCGTTGGAGAGGACCGGGGCCACGGAGGCCACCGTCTCCCCGTCACCCAGGTTCATGACCCGGACGCCGGTGGCGTCGCGGCCCTGGGAGGAGATCTCGCGGACCGGCATGCGGATGAGCGTGCCGGCCGAGTTGATCACGAAGATCTCGTCGTCGAGGCCCACCATGAAGGCCGCCACCACGAAGCCCTTCTTGGCCGTGAGCTTGATGCCCCGGACGCCCTGGCCGCCGCGGCCCTGGGCGTTGAAGTGCTCGAGCTGGGTGCGCTTGCCGTACCCGGCGTCGGTGACGATCAGCATGGCGACGTCGTCGCGGCAGGTGTCGAGGCTGACGACCTCGTCGCCGGACCGGAGCTTCATGCCCGCGCACGCCGGCGGCGGCCCGACCCATCGGGCGGACGTCGTCCTCCTTGAACCGGATGGCCTGGCCGAGCTTCGACAGCATGAGGATGTCGTCGGAGCCGTTGGTCGGGATGACCTTCACCAGCTCGTCGCCGTCGCGGAGGTTGATGGCGATGATGCCGGTGCGCAGCGACGAGTCGTAGTCGTTGAACTTCGTCTTCTTCACCTGGCCCTGCTTGGTGGTGAAGAAGAGGAACCGGCTGGTCTCGTAGTCGCGCGTGTCGATGATCGTCTGGATGTGCTCGCCCGGCTGCAGCTGCAGCAGGTTGGGCATGGCCGTGCCCCGGGCGGTGCGCTCCTTCTTCGGGATCTCGTGGGCCTTCAGGCGGTACACGCGCCCGAGGTTCGAGAAGAAGAGCAGGTACGCGTGCGCGGTGGTGGTGAGGATCTGCGTGACGTAGTCCTCGTCGCGGAGCTTCGCCCCGGCCACGCCGCGGCCGCCGCGGCCCTGGGACCGGAAGGCGTCGGCGAGGACGGTCTTGATGTAGCCCTTGGCCGACAGGGTGACGACGAGCTCCTCGTCGTCGATCAGGTCCTCGATGTTCATGTCGCCGGCATCGAGGGTGATCTTGGAGCGCCGCTCGTCGGCGAACTTCTCCTTCACCTCGGTCAGCTCGTTCTTGATCACGTTCCGCAGCACGGTCTCGTCGCCGAGGATCGCCTGAGGAGGGCGATGATCTCGCTTGAGGTCGGCGATGCGCTTCTCGAGGTCGACGCGGGCCAGGCGGGTGAGGCGCCCGAGCTGCATGTCGAGGATGTGCTCGGCCTGCATCTCGGAGAACTCGAACGGCGCCGCGCACAGCTTCGTGCGGGCGTCGGCGCGGTCCTCGCTGACCGCGGATCGTGGCGATGACCTCGTCGATGACGTTGATCGCCTTGAGCAGGCCCTCGTTGATGTGCGCTCGGACTGCGCCTTCTGGAGGCGGTACTCCGACCGGCGGCGGATGACCTCGACCTGGTGGTCGATGTAGGCCTGCAGCGCCTGCACGAGGTTGAGCGTGCGCGGGATGCCGTCGACGAGCGCCACGGTGTTGACCGCGAAGTTCGTCTGCAGCGGCGTGTGCTTGTAGAGGTTGTTGAGGATGACGAGCCCGGGCGCGTCCTTCTTCAGCTTGATCACGAGGCGGGTCTTGCCGCGGGCCGACTCGTCGTTGACGTCGGCGATGCCCTCGATGGCCCGGGTCTGCACGAGCTCGGCGATGCGGGCGGCGGTGACGGAGATCGACGTCTGGTACGGCATCTCGGTGACCACGATCTGGTCGCCGCCCGTCCGCTCCCCTCCTCGATCTCGCACACGGCGCGGAGGCGGATCGAGCCCTTGCCGGTGCGGTAGGCGTCGAGGATCCCCTGGCGGCCCATGATCAGCGCGCCCGTCGGGAAGTCGGGGCCCTTCACGAACTGCATGAGGTCGTCGGGCGTCGACTCGGGGTGGTCGATGAGGTGGACCGTGGCGTCGATCACCTCGCCGAGGTTGTGCGGCGGGATGTTGGTGGCCATGCCGACGGCGATGCCCTGGCTGCCGTTGACGAGCAGGTTCGGGAAGCGGGCGGGCAGGACGTCGGGCTCGGTCTCGTCGCCCGAGTAGTTGTCGCTGAAGTCGACGGTGTCCTCGTCGATCCCGTCGAGCAGGCGCATGGCGATCGGGTCGAGGCGGCACTCGGTGTAGCGGGAGGCGGCGGCGCCGAAGTCGGGGCTGCCGAAGTTGCCGTGGCCGTCGACCAGCGGGTGGCGCAGCGAGAAGTGCTGGGCCATGCGCACGAGCGCGTCGTAGATCGCGCCCTCGCCGTGCGGGTGGTACTTGCCCATCACGTCGCCGGTGACCCGGGCGCACTTCATGTGCGACCGGTCGGGCCGGGCGCCCAGGTCGTACATGCCGTAGAGGATCCGGCGGTGCACCGGCTTCAGGCCGTCGCGCGCGTCGGGGAGGGCGCGCGTCGTGATGACCGACATCGCGTAGTCCAGGAAGGAGCTCTCCATCTCCTCCTGGATCTCGATGGGCTCGATGGCGCGTCGCGGACGGGGCCGTCGCCCGTCGGAAGGGGGGGTTTGATCCGACATCAGATGTCCAGGAACCTCGCGTCCTTGGCGTTGTTGACGATGAAGGCCTTGCGCACCTCGACGACGTCGCCCATCAGGGTCGACACGACCTCGTCGGCCAGCGCGGCCTGCTCGACGTTCACCTGCAGGAGGGTGCGGAGCCCGTCCTCCATGGTGGTGACGCGGAGCTCCTCGGCATCCATCTCGCCGAGGCCCTTCAGGCGGCCGAAGTCCTTCTTGTGGTTGGGGTTGTCGCGCAGGAACACGTCCTTCGCGTGGTCGTCCTTCAGGTACACCTTCGCCTTGCTGACCTCGGTCGAGTACAGCGGCGGCTGGCAGATGTACACGTGGCCGTGCTCCACGAGCGGGCGCATCTGCCGGAAGAAGAACGTGAGCAGCAGCGTGCGGATGTGGAGCGCCGTCGACGTCGGCGTCGGCCAGGATGCAGACCTTGTCGTAGCGGCGCTTCTCGACGTCGAACTCCTCGCCCACGCCGGCGCCGATGGCCGAGATGAGGGCCTGGACCTCGAGGTTCTTGAGCATCTTGTCGAGGCGGGCCCGCTCGACGTTGAGGATCTTCCCCCGGATGGGGAGGATCGCCTGGCGCAGCGGGTCGCGGGCGTTGACGGCGGAGCCGCCGGCCGAGTCGCCCTCGACGATGAACAGCTCGCGCTCCTCGCGGTTCTTCGAGGAGCAGTCCTTCAGCTTGTCGGGCATGCCGGCGCCGTCGAGCAGGGTCTTGGAGCGGATGACGTCGCGGGCCTTCTTGGCCGCCATGCGGGCCTGGGCGCCGGCGATCGCCTTCTTCACGATCTTGTTGGCCTCGGTGGGGTTCTCCTCGAACCACTGGCCGAGCTTGTCGTTGGTGGCCTTCTGCACGAGCGTCTTGATCGAGGTGTTGCCGAGCTTGCTCTTGGTCTGGCCCTCGAACTGCGGCTCGCGCAGGCGCACGGAGATGATCGCGGTGATGCCCTCGCGGATGTCCTCGCCCTGGAGGTTGGGGTCCTTCTCCTTCAGGAGGTCCTTGGCCCGGGCGTGCTTGTTCACCACGGTGGTGAGGGCCGCCTTGAAGCCCTCCTCGTGGGAGCCGCCCTCGGTGGTGTTGATGCCGTTGGCGAAGGAGTGGATGCCGTCGGCGTTGTAGCCGGTGTTCCACTGGAACGCGACCTCGACCTCCTCGACCGCCTCGACCAGCTCGTAGTACCCGACCTTGGAGAACAGCGCCTCCTTGGACGTGTTCACGTGCTTCACGAAGTCGACGATGCCGTTCGGGTAGCGGTAGGTGACCGGCTCGGCCTTGTGGTCGGGGCGCTCGTCCTTGAACCGGATCTCGAGGCCCTTGTTGAGGAAGGCCATCATCTGCAGCCGCTCGAGGATCGTGCGGGACGAGAACTCGGTGGTCTCGAAGATCGAGCCGTCCGGCCAGAACGTGACCGTGGTGCCGGTGCGGCCGCGCGGCGCGTCGCCGGTGACGGTGAGCTTCCCCTGCGGGACGCCGCCGTTGGCGAACTCCATCACGTGGTGCTTGCCCTCGCGGTCGACCTCGACGATCAGCCGCGTGGACAGGGCGTTGACCACCGACACGCCGACGCCGTGGAGGCCGCCGGAGACCTTGTAGCCCTCGCCGCCGAACTTGCCGCCGCCGTGCAGCTTGGTGAGGGCGATCTCGACGCCGGTCATCTTCTGCTGCTTGTTGATGTCGGTCGGGATCCCGCGGCCGTCGTCGACCACGCGGCACCCGCCGTCGGCCAGCAGCGTGATGTCGATCCGGGTGGCGTGGCCGGCCATCGCCTCGTCGACGGAGTTGTCGACGACCTCCCACACGCAGTGGTGGAGACCGGACGGACCGGTGCTGCCGATGTACATGCCAGGCCGCTTCCGGACGGGGTCGAGGCCCTCCAGGACCTGCATGCTGTTGGCCCCGTAGGAGCTGGTCGTCTGCGCCAAGAATCGATGTCCTTCGGCCGATGGGGCCCAGGCCGGCGGCGACCCAGGCGGAAGAGGGGGTCGCGACGGGCCGAAAACGGCGCAAAAGCCCAGGTCAGAGCCCGAAATCACAACGATGGCAGTCTACCAGTCGGAGGGCCCTGTTCCGGACCGCTCGGACGGCGTTTTCGCCTACTTCTTCGGCCCGACGCGGAGGTCCAGCGCGGTCACGCGACCGGGGCCCGAGGAGCTCGTCCAGACGGGCCAGCAGCTCCGCCTGCAGGAAGCGCACGTGGGTGGCCATCGCGGGCTCGTCGACGGCCAGGACGAGGCGGTCGCCCTCGATCCGGAGGGGGCGCGTGCGGGCCGCGAGGGACTCCCCCACGACCTCCGCCCACCGGTCGAACACGAGGTGCACGCCGCTCGCCTCGGGGGCGCCGAGGCCCCGCATCACCTGGTCGAGCGCCTTGCCGACGCGGCTGGGGACCCGGGCCGTCGCCGGGGAGCGGTCGGATCGCCATCAGCCCAGATCCTCGCGCTCGATGCGCCCGCCGGCGACCCGCAGCACCAGGTCGGGGCTGGCCTTCGGGGGCAGCCCGCTCGCGCTCGTCAGGAGGGTCTGGCCGGGAGGCAGGTTGGCGAGGAGGGCGTCGCTGCGGTCGGGGTCGAGCTCGCTGAACACGTCGTCGAGCAGCAGGATCGGCGACGAGCCCGTGACGTCGGTGATCACGTGGTGGGCGGCCAGGCGCAGCGCGAGGGCCAGCGACCGCTGCTCGCCCTGCGAGGCGTGGGTGCGGGCCGGCAGGCCGCCGATGCTGGAGCTCGACGTCGTCGCGGTGCGGGACCGACGGTGGACACGCCGCGCCGGAGGTCGTCGCGCCGGGCCGCGGCGAGCGCCTCGGCCAGCCCGGTGCCGGCCCACTCGGCCACGTAGCCGACCTGGACGTCGGCCGGGCCGTGGGCGACCGCGTCGTAGGTCTCCGACAGCACCGGAGCGAGGCGGTCGAGCAGGTTCCGGCGGGCCGCGGCCAGCGCGCCGCCGGACTCGACCAGCTTGGCGTCCCACACGTCGAGGGTGAACGCGGCGCTCGTCGTCGAGGCGGCCGCCGCAGCCCTTGAGCAGGGCGTTGCGCTGCTTCAGGACCTTGTCGACCTCGCGTCCGGAGCGCGTCGTAGCGGGGGTGCGAGGCCACCAGGGCCTCGTCGAGGTAGCGGCGGCGCTCGGTCGGGCCCGCCCTTCACCAGCTCGAGGTCGTCGGGCGAGAACACGCTCACCCGCAGCGACGCCGAGCAGGTCGCGGGCCTTCTTGAGCGGCTGGCGGTTCACCAGGACCCGGTTGCGGCCGCTGGCCACCAGCTCGGCCTCGAGCAGGATCGCTCGCCCCTCCCGCTCGCCCTCGGCCCGGATGACCGCCCGCTCGGCGCCCCGCCGGACCAGCGCCTCGGTCGGTGCGCCCCGGAACGAGCCGAGGGTGGCCAGCCAGCCGACGGCCTCGAGCAGGTTCGTCTTGCCCTGGCCGTTGTCCCCCAGCAGGGCGGTGAGCCCGGGGGCCAGCTCGACCTCGGCCGCCGGGTAGCTCCGGAAGTCGGTCAGCCAGACCCGGTCGAGCCGCACGGCGGACTCACGAGACCCGGACGGGCATCAGCAGGTAGAGGAAGTCCGGGTGCTCGGAGCAGCGCAGCAGCGCCGGCTTCAGCGCGTCGACCGTCTCGAGCGTGACCTCGTCGCCCGGCGCGACCTCGATGCCCTGCACCAGGTACTCCGGGTTGAACGCCACGGTGAGGTCGGTGCCCTCGAACTTGGCGTCGAGCGCCTCGTGGGCCTGGCCGACGTCCTGGGTGATGGCCACGAGCTCGAGGCCGTCGGACGACATGCCGAGGCGGACCGGGGTGGCCTCGCGGGCCAGGAGCTTCACGCGGCGCACGGCCTCGAGGAGCGCCTCGCGGCCCACCGTGAGCCGGTTGGGCTGGGCCTGCGGGATCAGCCGCTCGTACGGCGGGAACTCGCCCTCGATCAGGACCGTGGTGAGGCGGGTGCCGCCGACCTCGAAGCTGGCGTCGCGCTCGCCGAGGCGCACGGTGAGCGTGTCGCCCTTGCCGAGCACGCGGGCGAGCTCCGTGAGCGCCCGGGACGGCACGAGGACCTTCTGGCCCTCGGCCAGCACGGTGGTGCCGGGGAGGTCGCGGACGGCGAGGCGGTAGGAGTCGGTGGCGACGAGGCGCAGGCCGTCGGCCTCGGCGGCGAGCAGCACGCCGGTGAGGATCGGGCGGGCGTCGTCGCTCGACGCGGCGCGGACCACCTGGGCGAGCGCGGTGGCCAGCTCGGCGCTGGCCAGGGTGACCGGCTCGCCGCCGGGCTCGGCGATGCGCGGGAACTCGTCGGCGGGCAGGCACGCGGAGGCTGAACTCGGAGCGGCCGGCGGCGATGCGGGCCTCGTCGTCGCCGACCTCGACGTCGACGCTGCCCGCCGGCAGGGCGCGGACGATGTCCGAGGCCAGGCGGCCGGGGAGCACGACGACGCCGTCGCCCCCGCCGGACACGGCGATCTCGACGGAGATCGTGAGCTCGAGGTCGGTGCCGGTGAGCGTGAGCCGGTCGCCGGCCAGCTCGCACGCGGACGCCGGAGAGCACGGGCAGGGAGGTGCCGCGACCGGCCGCGGCCCGGCCGGCGGTGCCGAGGGCCTCGACGAGGACATCGCGCTCGCATCGGAACTTCACGCCGTGGGCTCGCTTTCTACCGTCGTGTTGGAGATTCCAAGGAAGGAGTGGTGGTAGGGCCTGTGGATTGGGGACAGAGGGACATCCTCCCAGGTCAGGCCCGGTTTGGTCGTCCGACCGTCGTCCCCAGGGTCCCACAGGGGGAGTGACATCGGCGGGACCGATCCGGTGGAACGGCGGAGGTTGCCCACAGAGGTGACCGGTCGTGCCCCCCAGTGTCCACAGGTCGTCCCGAGGGTCGTCCCCATGGGCCCGATCACGGCACCGAGGCGTCGGATCGGACCGTCTGCATGAGCTCGGTGACCTGGTCGTAGGTGGGGCGCTGCGTCCGCATCTGGGTGCTGATCTTCTCGACGGCGTGGATCACCGTGGTGTGGTCGCGGCCGCCGAACTCCCGGGCGATCGCGGGGTAGCTGAGGTCGGTGAGCTCCCGGACCACGTACATCGCGACCTGGCGGGCGGTCACGAGCGGGCGCTGGCGCTTCTTGCCGATGATCTCCTCGACCGGGATGCCGAACATCTTCGAGGTGGCCTCGAGGATCACCGGCGGGGTGATCGGGCGGGGCTGGCGGGCGGTCAGCAGGTCGCCGAGGACGTGGCTGGCCGTGTCGACCGTGAGCTGCTCGGAGGTGAGGTTGGCGAAGGCGGCCACCCGGATCAGGGCGCCCTCGAGCACCCGGATGTTGTCGGTGATGTTCGTGGCGATGTACTCGAGCACCTCGGGCGGGACGGCGGCGGCCTCCCGCTCGGCCTTGTTGCGGAGGATGGCGAGGCGGGTCTCGAGGTCGGGCGGCTGGACGTCGGTGATCAGGCCCATCTTGAACCGGCTGCGGAGGCGGTCCTCGAGGGTGCTGATGGCGTCGGGGGGCCGGTCGGAGGAGAGCACGATCTGGCGGTTGGCCTGGTGGAGGTGGTTGAAGGTGTGGAAGAACTCCTCCTGGGTCTCCTTCTTCCCCTCGATGAACTGGATGTCGTCGACCAGCAGGACGTCGATGTCGCGGTAGCGGCGCTTGAAGGCGTCGTTGGTCTGGGTGCGGACCGCGTCGATGAACTCGTTGAGGAACGTCTCGGAGGTGACGTAGCGGACCCGGTACGTCGGGTAGTTCTCCCGCACGTAGTGGCCGATGGCCTGGAGCAGGTGGGTCTTGCCGAGGCCGGCGTCGCCGTAGATGAAGAGCGGGTTGTACTTCCGGGCCGGGGTCTCGGCCACGGCCAGCGCGGCGGCGTGGGCGAACCGGTTGGACGGGCCGATGACGAAGGTGTCGAAGGAGTACCGAGGGTTGATGTCCTGCCCCGACTGATCTGAGGAGTGCATGACGGGGGCCGGGGCGGGCGCAGGGGGGGCGACGGTCCACGTGGGCTCGGGCTCCATCGGAGCGATCTCGAGCACGAGCTCGACCTGGCCGGCGCCGATCTCGGCCAGCGCGTCGCGTACCAGCGAGAGGTAGCGTCCCTCGATCCGCTCCTTGGCCAGGAACGAGGGGACGGCGAGCCGCAGCTGGGACCCCTCGAGGGCCACCGGGCGGGCCGCCTCGAACGACGTGAGCCACACGGGCTCGCTGACACCTGCGCCCGGAGGATCCCGGCGCACTCATCCCACAGCCGCTGCGCCTCGGTCACGCGGAGCCAGCCTCCTGCGTTCGGGACGTCCACAACGACGTCCACACCTGTGGAAAAGCACGCTGCCGATGGGGGCGGTCGCCTCAGGAGGCCGGCCGGGACCACATCGAGCACCCCCCCGCACGGAGGCCGCTGAGGACTGCATCACCTGCCGTCCCCAGCCGCCGCGACGGGTCTGGGCACCGTAGCACCGGCGCGCACCGGCTCGGCAAGGGCTCCTGTGGATTTTGTGTTTCCGCAGGTCAGAGGGGGTGGAGGGTCCCACGATTCCGCGGATCCGGTGTGGTAACGGCCCGCGCCGCGCCGCTCAGGTTGCTCCCGAGGCCGCCGACGCCCTACCGTGACCCGCAGCACCTCGGTGCCGGGGTTCCGGCGCGTCGTGGTGCACCCCCTGAGACCGTCCGGTCGCCGGCCGGCGACCGCCGGTCGTCGCTGTCGGGCCACCCGGGCCGGCGGACGAGGAGGACGTCGTGAAGCGCACCTACCAGCCCAACAACCGCCGCCGCGCCAAGCGACACGGGTTCCGTGCCCGCATGTCGGACCGGGCCGGCCGGCCGTGCTGCGAGCTCGCCGGGCCAAGGGGCGCAAGCGCCTTTCGGCCTGACGCGGGCGGATCGACGCCCTCCGTGGTCACCGCCGCGCCCAACGAGGCGCCCCGGCCCCAGCTCTGGCGGATCACCGATCGCCGGAGCTTCCAGGAGCTCCGCCGGAGCCGCGCGCGCGCCCGATCGGGCTGCTGCACCGTCACCTGGGTGGCCGCCGCGGATCCCACGACCCCGCCCACGGCCGGCTTCGCCGTCGGCAAGCCCGTCGGTGGAGCCGTCGTCCGCAACCGGATCCGTCGTCGCCTGCGAAGCCGCGCTCCGCGAGCTCCAGTCTGACGACCGGCTGCCGAGCGGGACCTACCTGATCGGCGCCACCTCCGATGCGGCCACCCTCCCCTGGGAGCAGCTCGTCGCGTCGCTGCGCGACGCCATCGACACGGCCACGAAGGCCGCCGCGTGAGCCCCATCGCCCGCGCTGAGCACCTGGCCGTCCGGGGCTACCGTCGCCTGACCGCCGGCCGGCCCTCGCCCTGCCGCTTCGTGCCGAGCTGCTCGACCTACGCCCTCGAGGCCCTCGAGGAGCACGGCGCCGGCCGCGGCACGTGGCTCACCCTCCGCCGGATCGTCCGCTGCCACCCGTGGGGTGGCAGCGGCTGCGATCCGGTCCCCGACGGAAAGGCGAACTGATGTTCGAGCTCGTCGCGAAGATGCTCAGCGTCTTCTACGACCTGGTCCCGAGCTACGCGGTCGCGATCGCCCTCCTCACCCTCGTCGGTGATGATCGTGACGACCCCGCTCACCCTCAAGGGCACCCGCAGCATGATCCAGATGCAGCGGCTCCAGCCCGAGATGCGTCGGATCCAGCTCAAGTACAAGGACGATCGCCAGAAGCAGAACGAAGAGCTGATGGCGTTCTACAAGGAGAACCAGCTCAACCCCCTGGGTGGCTGCCTCCCGATGCTCCTCCAGATGCCGATCTTCCTCATCCTGTTCCAGGTGCTGAAGGGGCTCACCCACCTGGACGCCCAGGACAAGTTCGATCCGAAGTACCTCGACAGCAGCGATTCGCTCTACCAGAGCCTGCACGGCACCGAGAAGATGCTGTCGTTCGGCGTCGACCTGGCGGAGAGCGCCAGCAAGGCCCTGCAGCGAGAGCTTCGGCCACGGACTCCCCCACCTGCTCCTCGTGGCGATCGTGGCAGTCACGTCGTACTACCAGCAGAAGCAGATCCAGGGTCGGAACCCCAACGCCGAGATCCCGCCGCAGCAGAAGATGCTCATGCGGATCTTCCCGGCGATGTTCGTGGTCTTCGCCTTCGTGTCGCCAAGCGGCCCTGGTGGTCTACTTCGTCACGTCGAACCTGTACCGGATCGGCATGCAGGCCTACATCACCCGGTCGCTCTACCACGGCGAGGAATCGCTGGGCGCCCAGGCCCAGCGGGCCGCAGTCGAGGCCAAGAAGCTCAGGGACGAAGACGGCGGCCCGTCGCTCCTCCCCCGGCTCGGCAAGCGAGCCGACAGCGATGCCGGCTCGGCCAAGATCACCTCCACCTCGACCTCGTCGCCCAGCACCAACGGCAACGGGAAGAGGTCGACCCCACCCACCCCACCGAGGCCTTCGGCCAACCGGTCCAAGAAGAAGAAGAAGCGCCGCTGATGGAATGGGTCGAGACGACCGGCAAGACGGTCGAAGAAGCCAAGGACGCCGCCCTCGATCAGCTCGGGGTCGATGAGCAGGACGCCGAGTTCGAGGTCCTCGAGGAGCCGCGTGCCGGCCTCTTCGGTCGTACCCGAGGCGAGGCCCGGGTCCGGGCGAGGGTCCAGCCGACCCAGCCGCGGCCCAAGGTCGAGCGCCGTGAGCGGCGCGGCCGGTCGGATCGGCCGAAGGCCGAGGGCAAGGGTGCAGCCAAGCGCACCGCCGCGCCCCCGACGACCGAGCCGGTCGCCGAGGACGCTCCGGTGGCCGAGGTCGACGGCGCGGTCGCGGCCGTCGCCGTGCAGGACGCACCCTCCGGGGACGGTGGCGGCGCACGTCGGCCGTCCCGGGGTGGACGAGGCGGGGAGCGGCGGCCTCGTGCCCCCCGCCCCCGTGGAGACGACGATGAGGGGAGCACCGAGATGAGCGAGACCGAGCTGCAGGAGCAGGGAGAGGTGGTCAAGGGGTTCCTGTTGGACCTCCTCGACGCCTTCGGCCTCGACGGCGAGGTGGCCACGGCCACCGCCGACGACGGCGCGGTGGAGCTGGCGGTCACCGGCGCGGACCTGGGGCTGCTCATCGGGCCGAAGGGCCAGACGCTGCAGGCCATCCAGGAGCTCTCCCGGAGCGCCCTCCAGCGCCAGAAGCCCGGCGAGGCCCATGCCCGGGTGCGGATCGACGTGTCCGGCTACCGGGAGCGCGCCGCGAGGCCCTGGCCCGGTTCACCGAGGGCGTCGCCGAGCAGGTGCTGGAGTCCGGCGAGCGGAAGGCCCTCGAGCCCATGTCGCCCCCCGACCGCAAGGTCGTCCACGACACCGTGAACGACATCGACGGCGTCACCACCGTCTCGGAGGGCGAGGATCACCGCCGCCGAGTCGTGATCCTCCCCGAGTGAGCGCCGGCGGAGGTCGCGACCGCCCTCCTGCGCGCAGCTCGAGCGCGCCCGCTCGCTGGGCCTCCTGGGCCCGGGTCCTGCCGAGGACCACCTGGTCCACGCCGCCGGCTTCGTGGAGGCCTTGGCCGACGTGACCGGCCGCGTGGTCGACCTGGGCAGCGGCGGCGGTGTTCCCGGCCTGCCGATCGCCGTGGCCCGCCCCGACCTGGAGCTGGTGCTGGTGGATTCCAGCGCCCGCCGGTGCGAGTTCCTCGAGTCCGCCGTTGCGGCGCTCGCCATGGAGGACCGGGTCCGGGTCGTGGTCGGCCGGGCCGAGGTGGTGGGCCGGGGCGAGCTGCGAGGGACCGCCGATGCCGTGATGGCCCGGGGGTTCGGAGCGCCGCCCGCAACGGCGGAGTGCGCCGCTCCCCTGCTGCGGGTCGGCGGACGCCTCGTCGTGAGCGAGCCCCCCGACGGACCGCCGCCGCTGGCCGGCGACCGGCATCGGCCCGCTGGGCCTCGTCGCGGTGGGCCCTCCGGGTGGCACTCCCCGCCTCCAGGTGCTCGAGCTGCGCTCGCCGTGCCCGGACGAGTACCCCCGTCGGGACGGCGTCCCGGCCAAGCGCCCCCTGTTCTAGGGGACGTTCTACTGTTCCACGTGGAACGCCGGCGAGCCGGCGAGGCGTCGCGAGCGAGTCGATGTTCCACGTGGAACCCTCAACCTCTGGGGTGGAGGGTCCTTGCTTCTCTGCAGGCCAGCGGGCAGGATGCACCGGTGAGCCAGTCCTCGGACGATGTCGCGGCTCGGGGCCGTGCCATCTTTCGGCGTCTCCGTGCCCAGGGACCCAGCTGACGACACCTCCGACGCGTCTGCGGACGATGTAGCTGAGGCTCCCGAGGTCGATGTGGCGAAGGAGGCAGACGAGGCGACCGAGGTCGCCGAGCCGGTCGTCGCCGAGCCCGAGCCCGAGCCCGAGGCCGTCGCCGCGCCGGAGCCGGACGCGACCGAGCCGGACCGAGCCGCCGAACCGAGCCGGACGCGCCAGAGCCGGACGCGAACCGAGCCGGACGCGAACCAGAGCCGGAACCGGAGCCCGAAGCGCTCGAGGACGAGGAGCCACTGCTCGGCGACCTCGAGGGCCCCCGGCCAGCCCCAGGTCCCGGCCCGGCGCCCGGCCCACTCCCGGGGCTCATGGACCTTCCGACGGTGGCCGGCATGGCCGAGGAGGCCGCCGAGGTCCTCGAGGCGGCACCCGTGGTGGCGGAGGCTCCGGTGGAGGCCCCGGCCCCGGTGGAAGCGCCCAGCCCGTTCGCCCGGCCGCTCCCCCGGGTCATGGCCGTCGCCAACCAGAAGGGCGGCGTGGGCAAGACCACCACGGCCGTGAACCTCGGTGCCTGCCTGGCCGACATCGGCTACCGGGTGCTGGTCGTCGATCTCGATCCCCAGGGCAACGCCAGCACGGGGATGGGCGTCAACATCCGGGACCTGCAGGGATCCATGTACGACGTGGTGCTCCACGACCTGCCCATCGAGGACTGCGTCGAGGCCACGTCGGTGAAGAACCTCTTCTGCGCCCCCTCGTCGCTCGAGCTGGCCGGCGCCGAGATCGAGCTCGTGCCGGCCTTCAGCCGGGAGCTCCGCCTCAAGCGGGCCCTCGACGAGGTCCGGGACGACTACGACTTCGTCCTCATCGACTGCCCGCCGTCGCTCGGCCTGCTCACGGTGAACGCGTTCGCCGCCGCCACCGAGGTCGTGGTGCCGATCCAGTGCGAGTACTACGCGCTGGAGGGCCTGGGCCAGCTGCTGCGCAACGTGAACCTGGTCCAGAAGAACCTGAACCAGTCCCTCGAGCTCACGCGCCATCATCCTGGTGATGTACGACGCCCGCACCAAGCTGGCCGACCAGGTGGTGAACGAGGTGCGCGAGCACTTCGGTGACAAGGTCTGCCGTCAGGTCGTGCCCCGCACGGTCCGGCTGTCGGAGGCGCCCTCGTTCGGGCAGCCGATCATCGCGTTCGATCCGAGCTCCCGGGGCGCCATCGCCTACCGGGAGCTGGCCAAGGAGGTGAGTGGTGGCACGCCGCAGCGGGCTGGGTAGGGGACTGGGGGCGCTGATCCCCACGGACATCACCGGTGAGGCGGGCTCCGCGCTCCGGGAGGTGCCGGTGGGGTCGATCGCGCCGAACCCGCACCAGCCGCGGGCGCTACTTCGACGAGGAGGCGCTCGCCAGCCTGACCGCGTCGATCTCCGAGCTCGGTGTGCTGCAGCCGATCCTGGTGCGCGAGCTGGCCGGACGACCGGTTCGAGCTGATCGCGGGGGAGCGGCGCTGGCGGGCGGCCAAGCGGGCCGGCCTGCCCGTCGATCCCCGTGGTCGTGCGCGCGGTCGACGAGGTGCTGTCGCTCGAGCAGGCGCTGGTCGAGAACCTCCACCGCGAGGACCTCAACCCGCTCGAGGAGGCGGCGGCCTACCAGCAGCTGATGGAGGACTTCGACCTCACGCAGGAGCAGGTCGCCCAGAAGGTCGGCAAGTCCCGGTCCTCGGTCGCCAACACCCTCCGCCTGTTCCAGCTGCCCCCGTCGATCCAGCGCCTGGTCGCGGAGAACCAGATCGCCGCCGGCCACGCCAAGGCCCTGCTCGGCACGCCGGACCGTGCGTTCCAGGAGCTGCTGGCCAAGCGGATCGTGGCCGATGGCCTGTCGGTCCGCGAGGCCGAGGAGGCCGTGCGCCTGCACGGCCAACCCGAGGTCGAGCCCGAGGCGGCACCTGTGGACTCGCCCCCGGCGGCTCCGGTCGAGGGTGCTGCGAAGCGCCTCCGCGCTCCCGGCCTGCTGGAGCTCGAGGAGCTCCTGGCCGACCACCTCTCCACCCGGGTCGCCGTGTCGATGGCCGGCGCCAACGGCAAGGGGAAGATCGTCATCGAGTTCTCGGGTCTCGAGGACCTCGAGCGGATCTACCGCGCCATGGCCGAGGGCGCCGACAGCGACGCCTGAACCGGTCCCTGAACGCTGTTCAGCGTTTGGGACCCTCCACGCGACGATCCTCGACGGTTGAGCGTCGAGGATCGATCGAGGGTTGGTGGGATCAACAGGAGGTACACGTTCTCCACAACCTGTGTGGAAGGTTGTGGAGAAGTCGATGAGGTCGAGGGATGGTCGAGGCTGCCTCGACCTCGGCCTCGACCCCGGCTCGACTAGCCCTCGAGGAACTCGCTGAGCTCCTGGAGCAGCTGGCCCTTGCCCTTGGCGCCGACCATGCGCTTGGCCGGCTGGCCGTCCTGGAAGACGATCAGCGTCGGGATGCTCATCACGTCGAACCGGCGGGCGATGTCCGGGTTGTCGTCGACGTTGAGCTTGGCGATCTTGAGCTTGCCGGCCTGCTCCTGGCCGATCTCGTCGAGGATCGGGGCGATCATCTTGCACGGCCCGCACCACTCCGCCCAGAAGTCCACGAGCACGGGCTCGGACGAGCCGGCGATCTCCTCGTCGAAGGTGGCGTCGGTCAGGGTGGTGGGCATCGTTCCTCGGTTCTCGGGGCCCGTCGTCGGGCTGGTGTCGTGTGCGTGCTCCAACGCCGGGCGGCGGGGGAGCATTCCCCTGCTCACGAGGGGAACGTACGTTCGCTCAGTGCTGTGCTTCGAGCCACCGCTCCGCGTCGATCGCGGCCTGGCAGCCCGAGCCGGCGGCGGTGATCGCCTGCCGGTAGGTGTGGTCCTGGACGTCGCCGCAGGCGAAGACGCCCTCGACGCTCGTGGTGGAGGCCCCGCCCCAGCGGCCGGTGACCAGGTAGTCGTTGTCCTCCAGCTCCAGCTGGCCCTTCAGGAGGTCGGTGGCGGGCTTGTGGCCGATCGCCACGAACAGGCCGGTGACCGGAAGGACCTCCACGTCCCCGGTGAGGACGTCCTCCACCTCGATGTGCTCGAGCTTGGTGTCGCCGACGATCGTCTTCACGACCGTGTTCCAGCGGATCTCGATCTTGTCGTTGGCGAAGGCCCGCTCCTGCATGATCTTGCTGGCCCGGAGCTGGTCGCGGCGCACGATCAGGGTGACCTTGCTGGCGAACTTGGTGAGGAACATCGCCTCCTCGATGGCCGAGTCGCCGCCGCCGACCACCGCGATCTCGTGGTCCCGGAAGAAGAAGCCGTCGCAGGTGGCGCAGGTCGACACGCCGTGGCCGATGAGGCGCCCCTCGTCGGGCAGCCCCAGCATCAGCGACTGGGCGCCGGTCGAGATGATCAAGGCCTTGGCCCGGTAGGTGGGCTCCGGCGCCTCGGGATCGCCGACCCACACGCCGAACGGTCGGGAGGAGAGGTCCACCCGGCTCGACCTTCTCGGTGCGGATGTCGGCCCCGAAGCGCAGGGCCTGCTCCCGGAACCGCACCATGAGCTCCGGGCCCATGATCCCCTCCGGGAACCCGGGGAAGTTCTCCACCTCGGTGGTCAGCATGAGCTGGCCGCCGGGCTGGTCGGACGTCGACGACGGCTCGCCCTCGATCACGAGCGGGGCGAGGCTCGCTCGTGCGGTGTACACGGCCGCGGTCAGCCCGGCGGGGCCGGAGCCGACGATGATCACGTCGTGGACGTCTGCGGGCTGGCTCATGGTGCGGTGCCTCTCGGTCGGGCTGCGGACTCGGCTGGAACGGCCGGCCGAAGGCGGGCCGGTATTCCAGGCCGGAGCGCTGCGAGGCGGTTCGAGCGAAGCGGGCCGGGCTCAGCGCCGGGCGGCCGGCGACCAGCAGACCATCCCGGCGATCGTGAACACCGCGCCGATCAGCACGTGTGCCGCCCAGGTGTGCTGCTCGCCCACGACGGCGTCGGGGAGGTAGACGTCGAGCGCCCGGACGCCGCTGATCGCGAGCATCACCGAGCACCGCGGCACCGACGAGGAGCGAGAACAGGCCGTAGACGAGGCCGCGAGCGACCTTGATCGCAGGACCGGTGGTCTTGTCGCGGACGGTGCCGACCGCTCGCTCGATGGCGTCGGCGGCCTGGATCGGCCAGTCGTCGGTGGCGGCGGGCGGCGGGGCGGACGACGCGGGAGAGGAGGAGCCGGCGGCCATGGGCTCACACTAGTGAGCGACCTCCGAGGGCCGCGTCCTGCGGGCGCGCGCGGCACCGGTACGGTTGCCGACCGTGGCTCGGATCGTCCTCGGCATGGCGTGTGCGGCCCTCACCGCGGTGCTCGGCGCGCTGATCCTCGGGGAGTACGAGTTCACCGGCACGCTTCCGTACGTCGCGGGGCCGCTCTTCGGGCTCGTGCTCGGCGAGGTCGTCGTGGGCGTCGGCCGCACGCACACGGTGGTCGCGGCGGCGATCACCTCGGCGCTGGGGTTCGCCGCGATGGTGTGGGCGGGGTGGATCAGCTCGGGGGAGGGGCTCAACCCCATCGCCACGCTGGTGTGGGTGGCGGCGGCACTCGCGGCGATCTGCTCGTACGTCCGCATCGCCGGGCTCGCGCGGGTCCACGCGGACGACCGGTGACGGCCCGGTCGATCCGCTAGCCCAGGGTGGCGCTGTCGATCCAGCGCTCGCAGCCGTCGACGTAGCGAGCCCGCAGCTCGCGACCGCCGTCGCCCTGGAGCACCAGGACCACCACGTCGGCCTCCCCGACCATCGCAACGGCGGTGTAGACGACCTTCGCGCGGCTTGCCGCCACGGGTTGCTCCATCTGAGCGAGGCACTCGTCGCTGGCAGCGGTCCGCTTGGCGGCGGCCGCCTTTGGAGCGTCGGCCTCGGCCTTCGCCGCCTCGCGGAGCGCGGAGACGTCGCCCTGCTCGAAGCTCCCGAGATCCACGTGCGGGGCCACCACGGTCGTGAGGGTGGTGAAGCCGGTGGTCGAGGTGGTGGTCGTGGGGTCGCCGATGAGGGTCGTCGGGGCGGGACCGGTGTCGTCGGCCTGCCCTGTCGCCCCCGCATCGTCCAGCGCGCCTGCGCCGGATTCGTTGGGGGCGGCCGCGCCGATCTCGGCGCTGGCGGTCGAGCTCCGGTCGCTGTCGTCGCCGGTGCCGTCGGCGGAGTCGGCCGTGGCCCCGGACTCCGCGGCGCGGTCCTGGAAGGTCTCCGCCTTCGAGGCCAGCGTGTCGTCACGGTCGCCGTCGTCGCCGAGTCGGGGCACCAGGAGGGCCGCGATGGCGATCGCGGCGGCGATGCCGACGGCGGGGAGCCAGCGCCGGCGGGCGTCGCGTCGGGCCCGCACCTCGTGGAGGGCGCCGACCGCAGGGAGGGGCACCCCGGTGGTGAGGGGCTCGTGCCCGGCGGCGACCAACGCGGCCGCGATGGCGACCTCCCGCCGCTCGGGGTCGACCGCGCCGTCCGGCAGCCGGATCGCGTCGCGGGCCTGTCGCAGCCGCTCGACCCGGGCCGGCAGCTCGGGATCGAGCTCGACCCGGCGCGCCTCCTCGAACGACGCCTGGCCGTCGAGGTAGGCGGACGCGAGCTCGTCGAGCTCGGCGTTTCGCTGGGGATCGTGGGTCGGGTCGGTCATGGCTGGTCGGCTCCCGTAGGGCCGTCGGTAGGACGTCCCCGGCCCGGTTCCCGGTTCCCCCCGAGCGAGGCGGCCAGCAGCGAGCGACCGCGGGCGATCCGGGACCGCACCGTGCCCGGTGGGATCCCGAGGGCGTCGGCGATCTCGGCGTACTCGAGGTCGCACAGGTCGCGGAGCACGACGGCGACGCGGAACTCCTCGGGCAGGTCGGCCAGCGCGGCATCGACGGCGAGACGGTCGGGGAGCGCCTCGATGCCGACGGCGGTCACCGCGGGGGTCCGCGGCACCCCGTCGAGGTCTTCCGGGAGCCCGGGGACGGCGCGACGGCCGCGACGCCGGAGCTCGTCGAGGCACGCGTTCGTGGCCACCCGGTAGGCCCAGGTGCCGAAGGCGGCGCGGCCGTCGAACCGGGGCAGCCCGCGGACGATGGCGAGGAGGGCCTCCTGGGAGGCGTCGAGGGCGTCGGCCTCGTGGCGGCACAGGCGGCGGCAGAGGCCGAGGATCCGGTCGTGGTGCCGGCGGAGCAGCGCGTCGAGCGCGTTGCGGTCGCCCGCCTGCGCCGCCTCCACGAGGGCGCCGTCGTCGAGGTGCTCAGCGATCGGGCGAGGGTATCGCCGGGTCGCGGGCGGGCCGGCCGACGCGCGTGTCAGCGCGTGCCGGTGACCGAGAGCTCGCGCAGCTCGGCGGCGGCCCGCCCGGCGCCGTCGCCCCGGTCGAGGATCCACACGAGCACCGCCCCGCCGCGACGTCCGTCGAGGTCGATCTCGTTCGTACCGGCCTCCAGGTGCTCCTCGGTCGCGACCGGATCGCCCCACTCGCCGAGGCTGGCCTTGGGGGAGTCGGCGACGTAGACGGCCAGGGTCCAGTCGTTGGTCGGGCTGACCACCTCGAGCCGGCTCAGGGCGTGGGTGCCGTCGAGCTGCAGGACCAGGCCGACACCGCTCTTGAGCTTGGTGATGGCGCGGTCGTTGTAGCCCTCGGTCTTCCAGCCGGTCTCCGCGTCGGCGTCCACGGCGAGGCGCGCGCTGCCGTCGTTCTCGTGGCCGTCGCCCTCGGGATCGAACGCCGTCGCCAAGGAGACCACGATCGCGCTGCCGCCGCCCCCGCCCCCGCCGAGTGCGTCTCGCACGTTGTCGAACGCCCCCGACTTGCCGAGCAGCAGCCCGGCGACGCCGAGCGCGACCGCGACGACGACCACGAGCGTGGTCGGGATCAGCAGGGCGCGCTCGCTCTGGCGGAACGACGGCGCGGGCGTTCCCTCGATGGCCGTCTCCGCAGCCAGCGGGCGAGGCGGCGCGCCCGGGGCTCCGGGCGGGGGCGGCATCGCGGCGACGTTGGTGCCGGTGAGGTCGGGCTCGGGGGTGGTCGACGCGCCGCCCGCCAGCAGTGCCGCCCGCAGGTCGGAGGCGGACGCGTAGCGGTCGCCGGGCTCGCGGGCCATCGCGCGGCCCACGACGTCCTCGAGCGCCCGCGGCACGTTGGCTCGCACCTGGCGCGGGCGGAGGGGATCGCGGTGGAGCCGCGCCAACGCCGTGGCGGCATCGGTGTCCGCCACGAACGGGGCCCGACCGCAGAGCATCTCGTAGAGCACGACGCCGAGGCTGTAGATGTCGGTGCGAGGGTCGACGGGCTCGCCGCGCACCTGCTCGGGAGCGAGGTACTTCGCCGTTCCCACCATGAGACCCGGCTGTGTGAGGTCGGCTTCGGCGACCGCCTTGGCGATGCCGAAGTCGGCGACCTTCACCCGGCCGTCGCCGCAGAGGAGGACGTTTGCGGGCTTCACGTCGCGGTGCACGAGCCCGGCGCGGTGGGCCGCCTCGAGCGCCTCGGCCACCTGCGCGGCCAGCCCGGCGGCCTGCCACGGATCGATCGGCGCGGCGTCGTCGAGCCGATCGCGCAGCGTGCGCCCCTGGACCAGCTCCATCACGATCGCCTCGACCCCGTCATCGGAGCACGTGTCGTAGATGGCGACGATGCCGGGGTGGGCCAGCCGCGCGGCGGCCACGGCCTCCTGGCGGAACCGGGCGACGAAGGTGGCGTCGGCGGCGAGGTGCGGGTGCAGCACCTTCACCGCCACGCGGCGCCGCAGGACCTCGTCCGTCCCCTCCCAGACCTGGGCCATCCCGCCGGACGCGAGGATCGATCCCAGGCGGTAGCGGCCCTGCAGCAACCGCCCCGGCTCCACCGCGGTCGTGGTCGGCGTGGCGCGCAGCGGGGTCCGGCGGGGAGGGTCGGGCGTCGTCACGGATTGCCCAAACTAGTGCCGCCGGGGCCGATGAGGACCTCGACGGGACAGGGCCGCCGCCGGCGACATCACCCCGGCGGCGTTTCAGATCATGGATCGAGCCAGGTGACACCCATCACCCGCGGGCCGCCGTGGGCCCCGATCACCGGACCGATGTGGCCGAGGCCGATCGCGTCGCGGGCGTAGCCGGCGGCGACCAGGAGCTCGACCATCGTGTCGGCGTCGGGGGCGAAGCCGTGCGTGACCTGGAGGTGCGTGACCTCGCCGTGCTCGACGACCCGGTCCCGCAGGGTGTCGAGGGCCCTCCTGCGGGTGCGGGCTCGGCCGGCCTCCTCGACCTCCCCGGTGGAGATGTCGAGGATCGGCTTGATCGAGAGGAGCGAGCCGATGAGCGCCTGCGCGCCGCCGATGCGGCCTCCCTTCTTGAGGTTGTCCAGCGTGTCGAGCGCCCCGATCACGTGGGTGCGGCGCACGAGGTCCTCGACGAGGGCGACCACCTCGTCCGCGCTCGCCCCCGAGGCGGCCGCCTCTGCGGCGAGCACGCACTGGGCGCCGAGGCCGGAGGTGATCGAGCGCGAGTCCACGACGTGCACGGGCAGGTCGCCGGCGATCGCCGTGGCCGCGGTGCGGGCCGACTGCATCGTGGCCGACAGGCCCGAGGAGAGGTTGATGCACACGACTGCGTCGGCTCCGGCGGCGGCCTGGCGCCGGAACGCGGCCTCGAACCTCCCCGGGGCGGGGGCGGCGGTCTCGGGGAGCTCGGGCGAGGTGCCGAGCTTCTCGTAGAACGCCTCGACCGAGAGCTCCGTGCGGTCCTCGAACTCCTCCGACCCGAAGCGGATCGACAGGGGGACCACCTCGATGCCGTGGGTCGCGCACACCTCTTCGGAGAGGTCGCAGCTGCTGTCGGTGACGATGCGGACGGGCATGAGGTGGGGTGCTCCCTGGTCGGCGCCGGCAGGAGGCGCACGGTACAGGTCCTACGGGGACCCGGTGTCGGCGGGCTCTCCGACCTCGCCCACGAGCTTCTCGTTTCGCGACGCTCGCCAGTGGCGCGCCCACCAGACGATGAGGAAGACGCCCGCGCCGATGGACAGCCCGAGGCCCACGCCCGACACGGCGGTCGAGCGGACCGAGTAGCTGGTGGCGGCGAGCATGAGCTCGCCGTCGGGCGAGGTCACCTGGACGTCGAACGACAGCGCGCCGGAGGTCCGGGCCCGCACGTCGATGTCGAGCCGCGTCGTCTGGTCGGTGAGGGTGACCGCCCGCGTCTCGCCGCCGGGGAGCTCGAGCTTCGAGCTCCGGAAGCGCAGCTCGACGTCGACGGGGCGACCGGTGTCGTTGCGGATCGTCAGGGGGACGGTCCCGCGCCGGGCGGTGAGCGTGATGGTGACGGAGTCCGGGGTGGTGATCGCCGCGGAGACGTCCTCGACGGCCGCTCGGGCCCGCGACACCTCCTGCTGCCGGCCCCGCCCGCTGAGCCCGAACCCGGTCGCGCGGAGCAGGTGCCGATCGATCGCCGCGAGCGCCCGGGGCATCCGGCCCGATCATCCCCTGCACGCTCGCCCGGTCGGCCCGCAGGCCCTGCACGGCGTCCGCCACCCCGCCCGTGAGTCGGGTGTCGTCGTCGTCGGGCGTGAGGTTCCGGCGGACGAGCACGCCACGGCTGTCCTCCAGCGGGTCGGCGGCCTCGAACGCGGCGTCGAGGGCCACCGGCTCGAAGAGCTCCGTGGCCCGAAGCGCCTCGAGCACGGCGGCGATCGTGGCGGGGTCGACGCTCGCGTCCACGGGTGCGACCACTGCTCTCGCCACCGCGGGCTGCTCGAACCAGAGCATCGACAGCTCCGCCACCGAGTGGGCCCCGACCAGCGCCGGCGACCCGTCCTCGTGCAGCACATCGGCGAGACGGGCGTCGGCGATGAGCGCTTGGACGGGGTCCTCCGGTCCGGCGGGGCGTCGGTTGCCGACGCGCGGTGGGGCCAGCAGGAACGGCCGGGCGGGGGACAGCCCGCCGCTGGAGCCGCCCTCGACCCCGTCGGCGGGGACCACGGTGTCGGCGACGCCCAGCGCGCTCAGGAGCCGGAGGCCGTCGACGCCGAGGTCCGGGGTGGCGAACCAGGTGCGCTGGCTGGGAGCCGTCCCCAGCCCGCCTTCCAGCACCGCCGTCCCTCGAGCGAGCTGTCGGGGCAGCTCGTCGGCGATCCCCGCGTCGGCGAGGGCGTCGGGCGAGACCCGGGCGTAGGGAAGGGCGAGCACCGGGTGGTCGGCGGCTGTGGCCCGGAGCGCCTCGATGGCGGCCACGTCGTCGGGCTCGGAGGAGGAGAGGAGGTCGTCGAGCAGCGCGGGGCCGACCGCGAGCGTGGCGGTGACGTCCGGAGCCGCCTGCAGGGCGCCGGCCAGCGCGGTGACCGCCGCCGCCCGCGGGGGCCGAGCCAGGTCCGTGCCCGCCTGCGCCACGAGCGCGACGGCCAGCGGCGGGGTGTGCTCGTTGGCGTTCGGTCGCACCACGAGGTCGGTCACGAGCTCGTCGAGCTCGTCGCCGTCGTCGGCCACGGCCTCCACGGTGACGGGGTACACCCCCGGCGTGGCGATGGCACGGCCATCGGCCTCGAGCGGGAAGGTGAGGAGCCGGCCGCCGTCGGGTCGGAGGGCCAGCTCGCCGAGGGGATAGGTGGTGGCGCCGACGCTGGCTCGCAGGCCGGTGCCCTCGTGGGCGCGGGCCAGCTCCGACCGGGTGCGGACGCGGTCGTGGACCGTGACCCGCACGCCGGTGGCTCCGGGCACTCCGTCCACCCGCACCGAGGCAGAGAACGCGCCGCCGACCTGAACCAGGGTGGTCTGCGCGGTGATCGTCAGGTCGCTCGGCTCCTGCCGGCCGTCCTGCGCGCCGGCAGGGGCGCTCGGCTGCTGCAGCCCGAGGAGCACCACGGTGGCGAGCGCCCCGGCGAGGGCGCGGGACCGGGCGCTCACCGGACGGGGCTCGACAGCGGCCGTTGCAGGACGGCGAGGCCTTCGTCGTGGTGCCGGAAGCCGAGGTGCTCGTAGAGGGCGACCGCCGCGTCGTTGTCCTCCTGTGTGTTCACCAGGATCTCGCGCGCCCCCCAGCGTCGCAGCCAACGGAGCCCGTCGGCGACCAGCGCCGTGCCGATCCCCGCGCGCTGCACGGCGGGCGAGACCGCCAACCGCTGGAGGTAGCCGCGTGGCCCGGCCCGACCGGTCACCGCGTAGCCCACGACCTCGCCCCCGGCCTGGCCACGGGTGGCGACCCGGAACCTCGAGCTCGGGGTCGCTCCGAGCGCGTCGTCGAGCCCGGCCTCGTCGAGCCGCCAGAAGGTCGGGAAGGCGGCCCCGTCGACGGCGAGGACCTCCGCGCGGTCCCGCCGGCGCCCGCGACGGAGGTCCACCCGGCCAGGGAGGTCGTCGAGGGCCGGCTCGACCGCACGAGAGAGGAGGTGCAGGCGCTCGTGCACGACGAACCCGTTGGCCAGCCACGGCTCCTGGTCGGCGGGCGCGAGGGCCGCGGTGAGCGCCGCCCGGTATCCGCCACCGGCCAGCTGCTCGAGGCACCGGGCCAGGGCGAACGGGCTCGGGCGACCACGGCGCGCGACGAGGTACGCGGTGGTGGGATCGCCACGCCACGGCGCGACCCGGAGCCGGTCATCACCGAGCGGCAGGCTTCGGGCGGACACGGGGCCACGGTACAAGCGCCCTCCCGCCCGTTCGGTCCGGGCCGGGGTCGGCGGGACCGCTTGTAGCCTCGGCGTCCCGTGACCGTCCTCCTCGTCACCCACCCGCGGTTCCTGGACCACGACCCGGGTCGCGGCCACCCGGAGCGTCCCGAGCGCCTGCGGGCGGTGCTCGACGGCGCCGCCGAGGCAGGGGTGGGCGACGCGCTCGTGCCGTGCGAGCCGCGTGCAGCCACGCGCGACGAGCTGGTCCGCGCCCACGACCCGAGCCTGCTGGCGCTGCTCGAGCGAGCACGCGACGCCGGCGGCGGCCGGCTCGACGCCGACACGGCGATGGGAGCGGGGTCGTACGACGCAGCGGTGCTGGCCGCCGGCGCCGGCCTCGCCGCGATCGAGGCGCTGGACGCGGGCGCCGGATCGGCCGCGTTCTGCGCGGTGCGCCCGCCCGGCCACCACGCCACCCCCGACACCCCGATGGGCTTCTGCCTCCTGAACAACGTCGCGGTCGCGGCGGCGGCGCTGGCGGAACGCGGTGAGCGCGTGCTGATCGTCGACTTCGACGCGCACCACGGCAACGGCACGCAGGACGTGTTCTGGTCAGATCCGCGCGTCGCCTACGCATCGCTGCACCAGTCCCCGCTCTACCCGGGCACCGGTGATCGTCGTGAGGTCGGTGGGGGAGCGGGGCACGGACTGACCGTGAACGTGCCGCTGCCCGCCGGCACCACCGGCGACGCGTACCTCGCGGCCGTGGACGAGCTGGTCGTCCCGCTGGCGGAGCGGTTCGCTCCGACGTGGCTGCTGCTGTCCGCCGGCTTCGACGCGCACCGCGCCGATCCGCTCACCGACCTCGGGCTCTCTGCGGGCGACGTGGCCGACCTGACCGCCGCGCTGCTCCCCTTGGCCCCCCCCGGGCGCCGCCTCGCGTTCCTGGAGGGTGGGTACGACCTCGCCGCCCTGCGGGACTGCGGCGGGGCCTTCGTGGCCGCGCTGGCCGGGATCGAGTGGCGCCCGGAGGCCTCCACGACCGGTGGACCGGGCCGGGCGGATGTCCACGCCGCCACCCTGGTGCAGGCGCAGGTGGCCGCCGAGGGCTGATCTGAAGCCAGTTCGGGGAACTCGACGGTCCTGTGTCTTTTCGACCAACTTCGGACAATCCGAGATCCGATTCGACACGCGACCGCAATGGTCTCCTATTGTTCCCCGCTGTGTGCGTGCCCCCTCGCGCGCACACCGATGATCTCTGCCCGCTCGGGCAACAACGGAAGGTTGCGCATGCTCCGTCGATCCACTCCGACCCGAACCGCTGCTGCGGTCCTGGCCGCGGGCCTCGGCCTCGCGCTGGTGTCCACCGTGGCGCCAGCCCACGCCTCGACCGGAGGCTCGGCATCAGCCGGGTCATCGGCCGGTGCCTCCGAGCTGAAGATGTCCGGCGACTACGCCGCCGCGGCTGACGCCAGCCTCCTCACCATCAAGGTGCCGTCGCTCTCGCCGGCCCTGCTCCCGCAGACCGACGTCGACCTGGGCCGTTCCCGGGCCGACGCCAACTCGGGCAACGACCTCGACCTCGACAAGGCCGGCGCGCAGCGCAGCGCCGCCATCGCCGAGACGACGGGCGACACCGACCTCCTCGGTGCCGCGATCGCCGTCCAGACCAACGAGGCGTCGGCTCCCGAGTCCGAGGCCCACGAGGACATCGCGATCCCGCTCAACCTCGAGCCGCTGCTCAACGTCGACGTGATCCGCACCAGCGCCGTCGCGAACTTCATCAGCGACACCGAGTGCGTCGACGCCGAGACCCCGCTCTCCCTCGCCGACCAGTCGCTGGCCGACGCCCTGGTGCTCGCCCCCGAGGACGGCCAGTCGGTCGTCGACCTCGACACCGATGACGCCGACGGCGCCGTCGACACCGAGGCCTCCACCTACCTGGCCTCGATCCCGGGCGACGAGGACCCGCGTGCCGTCCAGGCCCGCGTCGTCACCGACGTCAGCAGCGCCAACGTGCTGAACGACCTGGTGCCGGACATCGCGTCCTTCATCCAGCTCGACGTCGTGCAGACGCCGAACTACATCGTCAGCGCCAGCGGCCTCCCCGGCGGCGCCAGCGTCACCGGCACCGCTCCGGTCGTCGACGTCAAGATCGGTGGCGGCTCCGTCATCACCCTCGACGGCGCCAACCCGGACACCGAGGCCCAGCTCACCGACCTCGTGCTCGGTGACCTCCTCGGCCTGAACACCACCGGCCTCCTCACCGACCTGGTGCTCGACCTCGGGCTCGACCCGCTGGTCGACCTCACCACCCCGATCGACGACGCGCTGGCCCAGGCCCTCGCCGCCCTCCAGCCGATCATCAAGGTGTCGATCCCGTTCGCCGAGGCGACGGCTGCCGACGGCACCAGCGCCTCGGTCAGCGGCGCGATCGTCAAGGTCGAGCTGCTGCTGCCGACCGCTGCCGGTGCGGCCGAGCCGCTCCGTGACGGCCTCAACCAGATCCTCAGCGCCCTCGGCGCCGACATCGACAACTCGCTCCTCGAGGTCCAGGTCGGTCCGTTCGGCGCCTCCGTCGTCGCTCCGGCTGGCGGCATCAAGTGCGGCGAGCCCAACAACCCGCTGCGCGAGCTCAACAAGCACGCCTCCGCCCTCGAGGTCGCCCCTGGCGGCACCTTCGAGTACAACATCGCCGTCCCGAACCGGGGCCCGTGCACCGTCACGGACGTCACCGTCACCGACGTGGTCACCGGTCCCGCCGGCTTCCAGATCCTCGACACGGAGCCTGACGGCACCATCGACGGCGGCAAGGTGACCTTCGACCTCGGGGACCTCGCTCCCAACGAGACGAAGAACATCACGCTGACGATCAAGGTCCCGGCGGACGCCGAGAACGGCGACTCCTTCGACGACGTGGTCACCGTCACCGGTGAGTGCGACGGCCGTCCGGTCACCAAGGACGACCGGGTGGACGACACGCCCACCGTGCGGACCGACTTCTCCGGCCCGTGCAACGTCGGCTTCTCCAACAAGGACGCCAGCCACATCCAGGTCACCCCGGGTCAGACGTTCAGCTACTACGTCCACGCCTTCAACAGCGGTGGCGAGGACTGCACGAACGTCAAGATCACCGACACCCTCGACTCCCGGGTCGCCTTCGTGTCCTGCAACAAGGGGTGCACGAACAGCCCGCCTGACAAGGTGAGCTGGACCCTGACGAACCTCCCCGCCGGCTCGAGCGCCATCCTCTCGGTGGTCGTGAAGGTCGACGATGACGCCACCGGCACGCTCGCCAACACCGCGATCATCGATCCGGAGAACGGCTCGCCGACCACCGTGTCCACCAAGGGCCCGGTGATCGGTCCGGACTCCATCCCGAAGGATCCGGCGCCGGCCAGCCGACACCCGCTCCCGAAGACCGGTGGCGTGCTGCCGGCCTCGGTGGGCATCGCCCTCGGCGCGGCGGCCCTGGCGTTCCGGGCCCTGCGCCGACGGACTGCCATCGGCTGAGCCTTCGGCTCACCAACAGCCTGCTGAGCTGGCGGCTCCTCGATCCCCGGTCGGGATCGGAGGGCCGCCAGTTCGCTGTTCCGGCCTCCCGGCCCCCGCTCGTACCCTGGTGAGCGCGTGATCCCTGAGCGACTGCGTCCGATCCTCGACGCCGTCCGGCCCCTGGCCGAGCGGTTCGATTCGCGCGGCCACCGGCTCTACCTGGTGGGCGGCGTGGTCCGGGACCTGGTCCTGGGCCGGCTGGCCGACGACCACGACCTCGACCTCACCACCGACGCCCGACCCGAGGTCACCACCGAGGCGGTCACGGGCTGGGCCGACGCCGTGTGGGACCAGGGCGCGCGCTTCGGCACGGTGGGGGTGCGCAAGGGTGGGCTGACCTTCGAGATCACGACGCACCGGGCCGAGGCCTACGTCCCGGACTCCCGCAAGCCCGAGGTCTCGTACTCCACGGACATCCTCGAAGACCTGGGCCGGCGTGACTTCACGGTCAACGCGATGGCCCTGCGGGTGACCGGCGCGCCCGGCGAGGAGCCGGAGCTGATCGACCCGCACGGGGGCGTCGCCGATCTGGCCGCCGGGGTGCTGCGCACGCCGCTCGGGCCCGAGGTGTCGTTCAGCGACGATCCGCTCCGGATGATGCGGGCGGCCCGCTTCATCGCCGGGTACGGGCTGCGACCGGCTCCCGAGCTGGTCGCCGCCGTCACGGCGATGGTCGATCGCCTCGAGATCGTGTCGGCCGAGCGGATCCGCGACGAGCTGGGCAAGCTCATGGTGGTCGAGGACCCCAGCGACGGTCTCTGGTTCCTCGTCGACACCGGGATCGCCGACGTGATCCTCCCCGAGCTCCCCGCGATGCGGGTCGAGCAGGACCCGATCCACCGCCACAAGGACGTCCTCGCCCACACGCTGGCCGTGGTGGCCAAGACGTCACCCGACCTCGTGCTGCGGATGTCCGCCCTGCTCCACGACGTGGGCAAGCCGAAGACGCGCTCGATCGGGCCGCGCGGGGTGTCGTTCCACCACCACGAGGTCGTCGGCGCCCGCATGGCCCGCGATCGGCTCCGGGCGCTGCGGTTCCCGAACGACCAGGTCGAGGACATCGCCCAGCTCGTGTACCTGCACCTCCGGTTCCACGGCTACGGCGACGACGTGTGGACCGACGCCGCGGTCCGTCGCTACGTCCGCGACGCCGGGCCCCTGCTCGACCAGCTCAACGAGCTCACGCGCTGCGACTGCACCACTCGCAACGAGCGGAAGGCCAAGCGCCTCGCCGCTCGGATGGACGCGCTCGAGGCCCGCATCGCCGAGCTGCGCGAGCGCGAGGAGCTCGAGGCGATCCGCCCGGACCTCGACGGCGAGGCCGTGATGGCCCACCTCGGGGTGCGGCCGGGCCGCATCGTCGGCGAGGCCCTGGCCATGCTCCTCGAGGCTCGCCTCGAGGAGGGCCCGCTGGAGGAGGAGGAGGCCTACCGCCGCCTCGACGAGTGGTACGCGGCGCGCGCCTAGATCACAGGCCGGAGCCGGGCGGCTTTGCCGACCCGAGCGGAGGCACTTGCGGAGGCGAGCCCCCGCCGCAGGCGCCCTGCGACCGGAGCAAGCAGAAGACTCAGATGCCGAGCTTGCGGGCTCGGACGATGAGGGTGGCGGGGAGCACGGTCATCGCGTCGGTCCACCGGGTGCTGCGCGGGTCGCCCTTCGGCGGTTCCGGCTCGAGCACGGTGTCGACCCGGAAGTTGGCCCGGCCGAGGCTCGGGAAGATCGCCGCCATGGTGCGGGGCACGTCGGGCGGGTGCGCACCGTCGGCCGGGATGGCGGACGTCTCCCAGTAGGACCGGTGCACCCGGCGCTCCGGATCGTCGGCGTCGATCACCGCGAAGGCTGGGTGCGGGAACGACAGGACGAGCGCCATCTCGGGCCGCAGCACGCGGTGCACCTGGCGGAACACCCGGTCGATGTCCTCGATGGGGGCCAGGCCGATCGCCGAGAGGGCGCCGTCGATCGTGTCGGCCCGCAGGAAGGCCAGCTCGGCCAGCGGGGCGTGGTGCAGCTCGACCTTCACGCCCTCGCGGTCGGCGGCGGCGCGGGCGTCGGCGACCTGGTCGGACGACTCGTCGACGCCGATGACCTTCGCCCCTTGGCGAGCGAGCGCGATGGCGTTGTGGCCGCACCCGCAGCCGAGGTCGAGGATGCGCTTGCCCTCGACGGAGCCGAGCAGCTTGAGGGTGTCCTCGCGGGGCACGTCGGCGCCGTAGGTGACGACGTCGGTGGGCAGGTCGTGCCCGGCCGGGGAAGCCACCGAGAAGCGCTGGTACATGCCCAGCAGTCTTACTACTTCAGGTCGGCCTCGCCGTTGGCATAGGCCTCGACGAGCCGGTGGGCCTCCTCGTCGCGGTACTGCTTGCCCGGCGACTTCATGAAGTAGGCCGAGGGGCCCTCGAGGGGGCCGCCCATGCCGCGGTCGAGGCCGATCTTGGCGCAGCGGACGGCGTCGATGATCACGCCGGCGGAGTTGGGCGAGTCGTGCACCTCGAGCTTGAGCTCGACCGTGAGCGGCACGTCGCCGAAGTTGCGGCCCTCGAGTCGGATCAGCGCCCACTTGCGGTCCTCGAGCCACGGCACGTGGTCGGACGGGCCGATGTGCACGTCGCGGTCGGAGATGCCCTGGTCGATCTGGCTGGTGACCGACTGCGTCTTGGAGATCTTCTTGGACTTGAGGCGCTTGCGCTCCAGCATGTTCATGAAGTCCATGTTCCCGCCGAAGTTCAGCTGGTACGTGTGGTCGATCGTGGTGCCGCGGTCCTCGAAGAGGCGGGCCAGCGTGCGGTGCACGATGGTGGCGCCGACCTGGCTCTTGATGTCGTCGCCGACGATCGGGATGCCGGCCGTCGCGGAACTTCTCGGCCCACTCGGGGTCGGAGGCGATGAACACGGGGATGGCGTTCACGAAGGCCACGCCGGCGTCGAGGCAGGCCTGGGCGTAGTAGCGCTGGGCGTCCTCGGACCCGACCGGCAGGTAGGAGACGAGCACGTCGGCCTTGCGTGTCGCGGAGCACCTGGGCGACGTCGACCGGCTCGGCGGGGGACTCCTCGGCCACCTGGCGGTAGAACTCGCCGAAGCCGTCGAGGGTCGGGCCCCGCAGCACCTCGACGCCCAGGTGGGGCACCTCGGCGAACTGGATGGTGTTGTTGATCTCGGCCCGCAGGGCCTTGGAGGCGTCGAGGCCCACCTTCTCGGCGTCGACGTCGAAGGCGGCGACGAGCTCGATGTCGCCGACGTGGTAGCCGCCGAGGTCGACGTGCATCAGCCCGGGCACACGGTCGGCCGGGTCGGCGTCGGCGTAGTAGGTGATGCCCTGCACCAGCGAGCTGGCGCAGTTGCCCATGCCGGCGATGGCGAGGCGGATCTTGCTCATGTCGTGGGTTCCTCCTGGAGAAGCGCTGGCGCGGCCGCCGAGGTCGAGCGGGAGCGCTCGCCCTCGATGAGGCGGTCGAGCCAGGCGAGGTCGTTGGCGAGGTGGTCGGCGTCGCGCTCGAGCAGCGCGCCGAGGTAGGAGTGGGTGCGACCGCCGGCGCGGTCGTCGCGGCGGCGGCGCAGGTCGTCGCGCCGGCCGAGCAGCTCGGTGCGCCGGCGCTCGAACAGCTCGAGGCGGGCCTCGTCGGCCAGCTCGGGGGCGAAGGCGACCCGGAGCGTGAACGCGCGGTCGTCGCTCACGTCGGGGTCGGAGAGCAGCTCGACGAGCCGGGCCCGCCCGACGTCGGTGATCCCGTAGACCTTCTTGCCGCGGCTGGTGCCCTTCACGAGGCCTGATTCGCGGACCCGGGCCCGGAAGGCGGCGAGCTCGCCGACCAGCGAGCCCGACATGGGGGCGACCGGGGCGGAGGTGCGCTCCTCGACCGCCTTCACGCAGCCCTGGGCCTCGAGGCGGGCGAGCGCCGGGTACAGCGACCCGAAGGAGACGGAGGCGCGGCCGGGGAGCAGCTCGGCGAGCCGCTTCTTGAGCTCGTAGCCGTGGAGCTCCTGCTCGGTGAGCAGTCCGAGGATGGCGAGGTCGATCATGGGAGGGGTTGCGAACCGTTGCATCCGAACGATGTATCGATTCGATGTAACGGACAGTGTGCGGGATCGGGGGGATCCCTGTCAACCCGCCGGAGACCGGGGCCCCAGGCGGCCGGTAGCCTGCGGGGCCGTGACCTTCCGCATCGAGGCCATCCGTGGGGCCAGCTCGAGCCCCGGTGCCACGGTCGACTACCGCCTGGCCCGCCTCGGGGTGGTCGCGGAGTACCGGAAGGGCCGGCTGGCCCGCCACGAGGTGTGCGACGCCCATCCCGAGCTCCGGCGGGCGGCCGCCCAGGCCAGCGAGCCCACCTCGATGGAGTGCCCGATCTGCGAGGAGGACCAGGTCGTCCTCGTCACCTACGCCTTCGGCGACCGGCTCCCGGCGTCGGGCCGGTGCATCACGGCCAAGGGCGAGGTCAAGAAGCTGGCCAAGGGCCGTGCCCACCTCGCCTGCTACGTGGTCGAGGTCTGCCCCTCGTGCTCGTGGAACCACCTGGCGCAGACGTTCGTGCTCGGCGACGGGTGACCGGCCGGGCGGTCACACCGGGCCGGGCCGTCGCGGCGGCGGCGCTGGTGCTGGCCGCGACCTCCCGGGGTGAGCTCGTGGTCCTCGGCCTCCTGCTGCTCGTGCCCGACGCCCGGCGCGGGGACCTCGCCCTCCGGGTGGCGGCGGTGGCCGGGGCCGTGTTCGCGTCGTCGTGGCGCTGGGGCACGACCTCGCTGGAGGCGCTGGCCGGCGTGCAGGCCGTGCTCGGGCCGGCCGGAGGCATCGGCCCGGCCGCCGGCGCCACCGGTTCCTGGTTGGCCGCGGTCGCCCTGGTGCTCGCCCTCGGGTGCGGCCGGGACCCGGTGCGCGTGGCGGCGGCGGGTGCGACCGCCGCCGCGATCCTCGCCGGGCCGGCTTCGGGAGGCGAGGTCCCGGTGCGCGTGGCGGTCGCGGTCGGGGCCACCGCCGCCGGGCTCGCCCTGGCGTGGTGGCGGGCCGACCGGCCCCGGCTCGACCGTGGGCTCGGGCTCCTCGCCGCCCTCACGGGCGTCGGCGCCGTCGTGGCGGTGGGCATCGCCGGCCCGAGCGGCGCTCCGACCCTGTCGTGGGGCCTGGTGGGCCAAGGCGTGGTGATCGCGGCGGCGGTCGCCGCGGTCGGCCTCCTGGCGGGTTCGCCTACCGTGAGGGACCCTGTCTCGGCCCTCCGGCCGATCTCCCGCCACCGATGACCCAGCGCCGCCCCCCCGCCTCCCAGCGTGCTGCCCGGGGCCGCTCCGCGCCCGTGCCCCGCCCCCGCCGCCCCGCCAAGCGCCGCGGCGCGCTGTGGCGCTGGCGCCGCGGCCTGTTCGTGGTCGGCCTCGTCGGGGTGGCCGCCACCGGCGGCGCGGCCTCGGTGATCTTCAACATCAACCTGCCGCCGGAGGAGGTGCTGTCGCAGACCTCGTTCGTCTGCCTGGCCGACGTCACCACCGGCTGCGGACCCGACAACGCCATCGCCACGTTCTCCGCCGAGGAGGACCGCATCAACGTGCCCCTCGACGAGGTCCCCGCCGTGCTGATCGACGCGGTGCTCGCCACGGAGGACCGCGACTTCTTCGAGCACGGCGGCGTGGACCCGGTGGGCATCGCCCGCGCGTTCTACAACGATGTCCGCGGGCGCGGCGTGCAGCAGGGCGGTTCCACGATCACCCAGCAGTACGTGAAGAACGTCTACCTGACCTCCGAGCGCAGCATCACCCGGAAGGTGAAGGAGGCGGTGCTCGCCGTGAAGCTCGAGCGCGAGCTCGACAAGGAGGAGATCCTCGGGCGGTACCTCAACACCATCTACTTCGGCCGCGGCGCCTACGGCGTCGGGGCGGCGGCGAGGGCCTACTTCGGCAAGGACGTGCGGCAGCTCGGCCTGCCCGAGTCCGCCTACCTGGCCGGCCTGATCCGGGCGCCGGAGGCGGCCGACGCGCTGGCCGACCCGGTGGAGGCGAGTCGGCGCCGCGACGTCACGCTCGCCGCCTTGCGCTCGGAGGGCAAGGTCACCGACGAGCAGGTCACACAGGCGAAGGCGGCCGAGTGGGAGGACCTCGTGATCCCCCGCCGGGACCGCACCAAGCTCGACATCGACCCCTCGTTCGAGGCGGTCGGGGGTGCCTACTACATCGAGGAGATCCGGACGCAGATCCGCCGGAAGTACGGCGAGGGCGTGCTCTACGGCGGCGGCCTCCGGATCTACGCCACCGTCGACCCGGAGATGCAGCGGGACGCCTGGGAGGCGGTCACCAGCACCCTGAACCAGCCCGACGATCCCGAGGCGGCGCTGATCAGCCTCGACGACCGCGGCCAGGTGAAGGCGATGATCGGCGGCCGGAACTTCGAGGAGCAGAAGGTGAACCTCGCGCTGGGCACCGCCGGTGGCGGGTCCGGTCGCGGTGCCGGCTCGTCGTTCAAGCCGTTCACCCTCGCGGCGGCGGTGCGGCAGGGCATCTCGCTGAACTCGAAGTTCCGCGCGCCAGCCGAGATCACGCTGCCCAAGGCGAACAACGGCGAGGACTGGGTGGTCCACAACTACGACGAGAACGAGGAGGGCACGCTCGACCTCGTCGACGCGCTGCGCGTGTCGTCCAACACGGCGTTCGCGCAGCTCGTGCTCAAGGTCGGGCCCGACGCGGTGGCCGACGTCGCTCACGACATGGGTGTCACCGCGCCGCTCACACCGCCCCGCGAGAAGCGGCCGGTGAACTCGCTGACCCTCGGCACCGCCGACGTCTCACCGCTCGACATGGCCTCCGGCTTCAGCACGCTCGCCAACCGCGGCATCCACAACGACCCGGAGATCATCGGTCGCATCGAGCAGCAGGACGAGAACGGCGAGATCACCGTGCTCGAGCAGGCCCGTCCCACCAACGAGCGGACGCTCACGGAGAAGGAGGCCGACCTCGTCACCTACGCGATGCGCCAGGTGATCACGGCCGGCACCGGCACCAAGGCCAACATCGGCCGGTCGGCGGCGGGCAAGACGGGCACCACCCAGGACCACCGCGACGCCTGGTTCGTCGGCTTCACGCCCAAGCTCACCACCGCGGTGTGGATGGGCTACATCAACCCGGACGAGAACGAAGAGCCCAAGAAGATGCAGGACGTCCATGGCATCAAGGTCACGGGCGGGTCGTTCCCGGCGCAGATCTGGGCCAAGTACATGAAGGCGGCCACGGCCGGGACCGAGCAGGGCTCGTTCGTCCAGCCCGGCTCGTTCCCGGGCAAGGTCCTCAACCCGGACCTGGTGCTCAGCGAGTCGGCCACGTCGTCCACGAGCAGCACGATCCCCGGCGACGGCGGCAGCTCCACCTCGACCTCGACGCCCAGTGGCCCCACGGGCCCGACCTTCCCGTCGACGTCCACGACGCAGCCCGGTCCGACCACCACGTTGCGCCCGTGCCAGCCGCCGAACCGACCGGACCTCGATCCGGACTTCCCGCTGGGCTGCAAGGCCTGAGGCTAGGAGCCGGCCAGCTCGTCGTGGGGATAGCTCGTGCGGCAGGGGAAGCACCAGCGCTCGACCTCGTCGAGCACCTCCACCCTCGCCTCCGTGTCCCAGGCCTCGGGGGTCACGTAGACCCGGTGCACGGCCACGACCGACGCGCCCTCGTCCCCACAGCTGTCGCAGCGACCGATCTCGTCCACGGCGGCACGCTATCCGTGGGCCCGCCGGTTGGAGACGGGGTGTCCCGGCACGTACGCTGTTCACGCCGCCGGCAGCCACCCAGGCGCTGGACGGTAGGAGGTGCAGCGATGCGCAGGCAGGTCACCGCGCCCGTCGTTCGGTCGCGCAAGGTGCGCGACGGCGGCGAGCCGCTCGTCATGGTCACGGCCTACGACGCCCCGGGGGCGCGCATGGCCGACGAGGCGGGGGTCGACCTCGTGCTCGTGGGCGACTCCGTCGCCATGGTCGTCCTCGGCTACGACGACACCCTCCAGGTGACCGTCGCCGACCTGGCCCACCACACCGCCGCGGTCGCCCGCGGGCTGGCCTCCTCGGCCCCCGATCGCGAGGCTCCGAAGCCCCTCGTGGTCGCGGACCTGCCGTGGCTCAGCTACCACACCACCACCGTCGACACGGTCAACAACGCGGCCCAGCTCATCCGGGCCGGCGCCCAGGCCGTGAAGCTCGAGGGCGGCCGCAAGCGGCTGCCGATGGTCGAGGCGCTCGTCGACGCGGAGATCCCGGTGATGGGCCACCTCGGCCTCACCCCGCAGTCCGTGCACGCCATGGGCGGCTTCAAGGTGCAGGGCCGCGAGCACGGCGCCGCGCTGGAGCTGGTGGCCGACGCCAAGTCCCTGGCCGCCGCCGGCTGCTTCGCCATCGTCCTCGAGGGCGTGCCCGACGAGGTCGCCCGGATGGTCACCGACGCGGTGGACGTCCCCACGATCGGCATCGGCGCCGGCCCGGGCTGCGACGGCCAGGTGCTCGTGTACCACGACGTCCTCGGCATCGAGGACCGGATCCTGCCGAAGTTCGTGCGCCGCTACGCAGATGTGCGGTCCCTGGCCGTGGCCGGCCTCGCCGCCTACGCCGACGACGTCCGCAGCGGTGCCTTCCCGGGCCCGGACGAGAGCTACCACCTCAGCGCCGACGTGGCCGAGACCCTCGGTCTGTACGGCGGCCCCACGGCTTGACGGTCCCCGACCGGCGCCTGCGCTGGCTGCTCTGGGTCGCCCTCGCCCTCGTGGGCGCCGGGCTGTGGGCCTTCGTGATCCGCGGCGCCGACGGCCCCGACGATCCCTCGTTCGGGGACGCGTCGGCCGACGCGCCGGGGGATCCCGACCGCGTCCTGCTCCCGGGGTTCCGCGAGCTCGCCATCTCCGTGGACCCCGGCGACGGCCGCGGCCTGCTCGACTGGTGCCTGCTGGCCGCCCTCAACGCGGAGCAGCGCTCCCAGGGCTTCATCGGGTTGGACCACCTCGACGGCTACCCCGGGATGCTGTTCGTGTACACCGAGGACTGGCAGAACTCGTTCCACATGCGGGGCGTGCCGATCCCGCTGAGCATCGCCTGGCTCGACATCGACGGGCAGATCGTGCGCACCACCGACATGGAGGCCTGCCCCGAGGGCGGCGAGGACTGCCCGATCTACTCGGCGGACGGCATCTACCGCATGGCCGTCGAGGTGCCGAAGGGCGGCCTCGAGGAGCTCGGCATCATCCCGGGCTCCACCACCAAGATCACCGGGAAGTGCGCCCCGCCGTCCGACGCGTAGCCCACTGTCACACCCGGGCGGCACAGTCTGCGGATGTGTGCCGAACCGACCCCGCCGCTACCCTGTCCGGGCCACCTCGGCACCCTGCCCCCAGGTCGGGGGCCCCGACTCCGGTCGGGTCCACAGGGAGAGGAACTGATGCCCCATGCGGGCCTATGAGCTCATGGTCATCTTCGAGTCCGGACTCGATGACCAAGCGGTCGACGACCAGGTGAAGACCGTCACCGCGAACATCGGCACCCGAGGCGGCTCCGTCGCCTCCACCGATCGGTGGGGTCGTCGGCGCTTCGCGTACGAGATCGACCACAAGACCGAGGGCTACTACGTCGTGTGGGAGCTGACCGCCGACGGCGCCGATCTCGAGGGGCTCGAGCGGTCCCTCCGACTCGCGGACGAGGTCGTCCGCCACAAGCTCGTGCGGCTGCCCGACGGAGAGGCCGCTCGCCGCGGCCTGTTCGGCGACGCCGCCCAGCCGGCCGCCGCTGCAGCGGCCGAGTAGGAGGACACATGGCTGACAACACCGTCACCGTCATCGGCAACGTCACCCGCGACCCCGAGCTGCGCTTCACGCCCTCGGGTCAGGCGATCGCCACGTTCGGCCTCGCCGTCAACCGCCGGTGGCAGAACCGCCAGACCCAGGAGTGGGAGGAGCAGGTCAGCTTCTTCGACATCACCTGCTGGGCCCAGCTGGGCCAGAACGTGAGCGACACGCTCGTCAAGGGCAGCCGCGCCATCGTCACCGGCCGCCTCGAGCAGCGCTCGTGGGAGACCGACCAGGGCGACAAGCGCTCCAAGGTCGAGATCATCGCCGACGAGGTCGGTCCCAGCCTGCGCTGGGCCACCGCGGAGATCACGCGCAACGAGCGCACCGGTCCGAGCGACGGCGGCAGTGGCGGGGGTGGAGGCGGCAGCGCCGCGCCGCGGCCCGTCGCCAACGAGGCCCCTGCGGGCTACGACCCGAACGAGGAGCCCTTCTGATGGCCAAGCCCGTCCGCACGAAGAACAAGGACAACGCCCGTCGGGCCAAGAAGAAGATCAGCCTGCTGATCACGGACCGGGTCGAGTACGTCGACTGGAAGGACGTGAACCTGCTCCGCCGGTTCATGTCCGACCGGGCGAAGATCCGGGCCCGTCGCGTGTCCGGCAACAACGCCCAGCAGCAGGCCGAGATCGCCCGAGCGATCAAGAACGCCCGCGAGATGGCGCTCCTGCCCTACGCCAGCCGGGTCACCCAGACCCGCGGTCCGAAGCGCGACGGCGATCGCCGTGGCGGCCGGGATCGCGATCGCGACCTGCCGGCGCCCGAGACCGAGCCGCTCGGCAGCACCGAGGTCGAGCTCGACGAGGGCTTCGAGACCGACATCGACGGGGGCACGGACGACGAGCTGGTGGCCGTCGAGACCTCGGGCGAGGAGGGCTGATGAAGCTCGTCCTCCGCACCGATGTCGACCAGGTCGGCAAGAAGGGCGACATCGTCGATGTCGCCGACGGCTACGGCCGCAACTACCTCGTCCCCAAGGGCCTGGCCTTCAAGGCCACCGACGGCGTCGCGGCCCAGGCCGCGTCGATGCGGAAGAGCCGGGACCAGCGCGACGCGCAGGACCGGGCCGCCGCCGAGGAGGTCGCCCGCAAGCTGGTCCCGATGGTGGTCACGATCACCGCCCGGGCCGGGGCCGAGGGCAAGCTCTTCGGCTCGGTGACCACGTCCGACCTGGCCGAGGCCATCACGACCCAGACCGGGGTCGCGATCGATCGACGCCAGCTCCAGCTGACGGAGCCGATCAAGGCGCTGGGCACCCACCTGGTCCCGGCCAAGCTCCACTCCGAGGTCGAGTTCCCGGTCACCATCGAGGTCGTGGCCTCCTAGAGGCACCTGCCTCGTCCACACGATCTCCACAGGCCTGAGGCCGAGATCCACAGGGTTGTTCCTCTATCGATCCCCAGGACATCCGGGGGAGGGTAGGTGCGCGCATGGCCACTCGAAACGACGATCCTGACGCGCCTCGGCGGGCGGCCGCTGGGCGGGTTCCCCCGCATGACCTCCAGGCTGAGGAGTCGCTCCTCGGCGCCATGATGCTGTCGGCCGAGGCCATCGCCGCGGCCGCCGGCGTGGTCACCGCGTCCGACTTCTACAAGCCGGCCCACGGGCACATCTACGACGCCATCCACACCCTCTACGCGTCGGGCCAGCCGGTCGACTCGGTCACCGTGGCCGACGAGCTCCGCCGGGCGAACCTGCTCGAGTCGCTGGGCGGCCCGGCCGTGCTGGCGCAGATCATGGCCTCCACGCCGGCCACCACCAACGCCGGCCGCTACGCCCGCATCGTCGAGGAGTACGCGCTGCTGCGCCGGCTCATCGGCGTGGCGGGCGAGATCGCCGAGCTCGGCTACTCGGTGCCCGAGGACGTGGCCAAGGCCCTCGATCGCGCCGAGTCGATGGTCTACGAGGTCAACGAGCGCCGCGTCACCGACAGCACCCAGCGCCTCGCCGACCTCCTGTCGGAGAACCTGGACCGACTCGAGGCCCTCTACGAGCAGGGCGACTCGATCACCGGCGTCCCCACCGGCTACATCGACCTCGACCACCTCCTCTCCGGCCTGCAGAAGAGCGCGCTGGTCGTCGTCGGCGCCCGGCCCGCCATGGGCAAGTGCGTGGCCTGGGACACCCCGATCGTCGATCCCCGCTCGGGTGCGGTGCGCACCGCCGCCGAGCTGCACCGCGCCGGCACCGTCGGGGAGGACGTTCGCGTGCTGGCCCTCGGAGACGACGGTCGCCTCGCGGTCGCGTCGCCGTCCGCCTTCGTCGACGACGGTCGCAAGCCGGTGTTCCGGGTGCGCACGCGCCTCGGCCGCGAGGTGCGGACCACCGCGAGCCACCCGTTCCTCACCCCGCAGGGCTGGCGCCCCCTGGTCGACCTCGAGGAGGGGGCCACGGTCGGCGTCCCCCGCGAGCTCCCGGTGTTCGGCCACGACGGCCTCCCCGGTGCGGAGGTCGGCCTGTTGGGCTACCTCGTCGGCTCCGGGCTCCCGCTCGGCGACGGGCCCGCCATCAGCTGCGCCGACCGTGCCCTGGCCCTCGACCTGCGCGAGCTCGGAGCGCGGGCCTGCTTCGAGGTCCTCGACCGCACGATCGACCCGGCCACGCCCCGGTACGACGTCGAGACGTGCCCCACGATCGAGCGCTTCGCTCACCGCCACCGCCTGTCCGAGGACCCCGAGGTCCGGCGGGTGCCCGAGGCCGTCTACCGGCTCCCGCGCCACCAGCTCGCCGCGTTCCTCAACCGCGTGCTGGCCATCGGTGGCTCCACCTGGATCCCGGCGGGCGCCGCCGGTCGCGGCCGGGTGCTCCTCGCGTCGCCGAGCGCCCGCCTCGTCCGCGACCTGCAGCACCTGTTCCTGCGGTTCGGCATCAACGCCGCGGTGCGGGCACCGATCGTCGCCGCGAACGACAGCGCGTGGGTCAGCCACGAGCTCGAGATCTCCGGCGGCGACGACCTGCAGCGGCTCCGCGACGACATCGGCGTGCTCGGCCAGCAGGCCGCGCTCGTCGACCTCGTGGCTCACGCCCAGGCCGCCCCGCAGCGGGTGCTCGTCGGCCGCGGTTCCGGGGGCGTGCGCGACGCGTCCGCAGGGCCCGGTGCGGATCTGCGCTGGGACGAGATCGTGGCCATCGAGCCCGAGGGCGACGAGCAGGTCTACGACCTCACGATCCCCGAGCTGCACAACTTCGTGGCGGCCGACGTGTTCGTGCACAACACCTCGTTCGCCCTCGGCATGGTCGCCCACGCCGCCCTCGAGGCCAACCGACCGGTGCTCTTCTTCTCCCTGGAGATGAGCAACCTCGAGCTCTCCCAGCGCCTGCTGTGCGCGGAGGCCCGGGTCGACTCGCAGCGCATCCGCAACGGCCAGCTCCAAGCCGACGACTGGACGAAGATCTCGCGGGCGATGGGCCGCCTCGCCGAGGCGCCGATCTGGATCGACGACAACCCGAACCTCACGATCATGGAGATCCGGGCCAAGGCCCGCCGCCTCAAGAGCCAGATCGGCGACCTCGGCGTCATCGTGATCGACTACCTCCAGCTGATGAGCGGCCGGTCGGGGGCGGAGAGCCGCCAGGTCGAGGTGTCCGAGCTCAGTCGCGGCCTGAAGATCCTCGCCCGCGAGCTGGAGACGCCCGTGGTCGCGCTGTCCCAGCTGTCCCGCGGGCTCGAGATGCGGGCGGACAAGCGCCCGATGCTGGCCGACCTGCGCGAATCGGGTTCCATTGAGCAGGACTCGGACGTGGTGATGTTCATCTACCGCGAGGAGATCTACGACCCGAAGCCGGAGAACGCCGGCCAGGCCGAGATCATCGTGGCCAAGCACCGCTCCGGGCCCACCGGCGTCGCCAACCTCGCCTTCCTCCCGCAGTACACGAGGTTCGCGAACATGGCCCGCGGGTTCGACTGAGTCATCTGCTTGCTCCGGTCGGGCGTGGCTTCCGGGCTGCGCCCTCCGGCGTGGGCTTCAGCCTTCGCAGGTGGCTCCGGGGGGATGGCGAAGCCACGCCCCCTCCGCCGCCTTGGCATCATCGGCTGATGCTGTTCGCGCAGTGGTCCTGGGCGGGGATCAAGGATGGGTCGATCACGGTCACGTTCCGGCGGTGGAAGCGGACCCAGGCGATCGCCGGCAACGTGTACCGCACCCCGGCGGGCCGCATCGCGGTGACCGCGGTCGACGTCATCGGCCCCGGGGACATCAGCGACGCCGACGCGGTGGCGGGCGGCTACCCGTCGGCCGCCGCGCTCGTGGCCGACCTGCGGGGCGATCCCGACGCGCCGGTGCACCGGATCCGCTTCCACCTGGCGGAGGGCCCCGATCCGCGCGACGAGCTGGCCGCGACAGCGGTGCTGAGCGAGGGGGACCGTGCGGAGCTCGACCGGCGACTCGATCGCCTCGACAAGGTGAGCAAGCACGGCCCGTGGACCCGCCAGGTGCTCGAGCTCATCGCCGCCCACCCGGCGGTGCGGGCCGGTGACCTCGCCCCGCAGGCGGGGCGCGACGAGCTGCAGGACTTCAAGCTCGACGTCCGGAAGCTGAAGGGGCTCGGCCTCACGATCAGCCTCGGGGTCGGGTACCGGCTCTCGCCGCGCGGCGAGGCCTACCTCACCGGGCGTTCAGGCGCCTGACCCGCCGACCTCGCGGGCGAGGGCGAGTCCGTCGTCGGCCGACAGCCCGGCCCGACCGATGAGCCAGCAGGCGATCGGCGCCGCGGTCCGCTGGGAGGCGTGCGCGGCGACGCCGGCGAGCTCGAGCAGCGTCTCGACCGTCGCCGCGTCGGGCGGCTCGAGGCCGAGGCGGGCGGCGAAGGCGGCGATCCAGGCGGTCGGGTCGGCGAGGGCATCGGGGTCGGCCATGACGAGAACCTACGTCCGTAGGCTCACGGGATGGCCGAGGGACCCGCGCACCTACGCGTGAACAGCGGCCTGCGCATCCCGGAGTCGGAGCTCCGGTGGCGCTTCTCCCGCTCGGGCGGTCCCGGTGGGCAGCACGCGAACACCTCCGACACCCGCGCCGAGGTGCGCTTCGACATCGCCGGGTCGCCGTCGCTGGGCCCGCGGCAGCGGGCCCGCCTGCTCGAGCGCTTCGGGCCCGAGGTCCGCGTGGTCGCGTCGGACGAGCGCTCGCAGGCCCGCAACCGGGCGCTGGCCCAGCGTCGGCTGGCGGAGCGGCTGGCCGACGGCCTGCGGGTGGACCCGGACCGTCGGGCCACCCGTCCCACCAAGGCCAGCGTCACGCGCCGGCTGGAGGCCAAGAAGCGCCGGTCGGCCCGGAAGGCCGATCGCCGCCGGCCGCCCTCCGACGCCTAGCCGCCCGCGGATCTGGCGGCGGCGGCTCCGAACGCGGCCGTGGCCAGCGCGTCGAGGTCGGCCCTCGGCAGGTCCGCCCCGAGCACCGCGACCAGGTGGGCCACGTCGCCGTGGCGGAACACGACGATCTGCTCGGTGAACGACGCGGACCCGACGGAGACGCCGAAGCGGGCGACGTGCTGGTCCGTGCCGACCAACGTCGCCTCGACGGGGGCGTCCACGGGCTCGTAGGTGAAGGCCAGCCCGGTGAGGTCGGGGACGGCGCTGCAGCGACCGAGCACCTCGCCCGCCTGCTGGACGAAGCGGGGACCGTCGCCCTCGCGGAAGCGGAACACCAGGTGGATCACCGACGCCCCTGGGGTCGTCCGGTTGAAGCCGACGATGGCGCGCCCCGAGGCCTGCAGGCCGGCGGTGGCGTCCTCGCCCGCGCAGAACGTCGTGACGGTGTCGCCGACGTCCTCCACCGCGGCGTAGGTCCCGGGCAGGTCGGCTGCGGTGATCAGCAGCTGCTCGAGCTCGGGGTCGTCCGGCGGGATGCTCGGCTCGGGGGTGCTGGACGTCGACGGGTCGCCACTCTCTCCGTCGTCGTCGCTGCAGGCGGCGAAGAGCAGCAGCAGCACAGACAGGAGCAGGCCGACGATGCGCGAGGTGGGGGGACGCATCACCACTTACTACTCTCCCGGACGTGTTCCTCGGCCAGGACCTGCTCGCCTACCTCGTGCTCGCCATCGGCGGCGGCCATGGCCGTGGGCAGCATCGCGGCGCTGGTGCGGCCGCCGACGCAGCGCAGCGAGGGCGACCTCGAGCAGGCCCCGGTGGCCCGCAGCATCGCCTTCGCGGCTGATCGGCCTGGTCGGCGCGATCTGGGCGGTGGCCAGCCTGATCGCCGGCTGAGGACGGTCGCCGCTACGGAGCGGAGCGTTCGAGCCGGAGTCCGAGCGACACGAGCGTGTCGAACGGCTGGTTGTAGCCGCGCTCGAGGTGGTGGATCCCGTGGAGGGTCGACGGTCCCTCGGCGGCGGCGGCCGCGATCACGGACGAGAACCCGGCCCGCACGTCGGGGATCGTGACCTCGGCGCCCTGCAGCTTCGACACGCCCCGCACCACGGCCGAGTGCACGGCGGACGAGTCGTGGAACCGGCAGGCGGGACCGCCGAGGCAGGTGTCGAACAGCTCGATCTCGCCGCCCATCGCCTTCACCGCCTCGACGTAGCCGAGCCGGTCCTCGTAGACGGTCTCGTGCAGCACGGACATGCCGTCGGCCTGGGTCATGAGCACGATGAGCGGCGGCTGCCAGTCCGTCATGAACCCGGGGTGGGTGTCGGTCTGGACGGCGGCCGGGTCGAGCTTCGACGCGGTGGCGCTGATCCACGTGTCGTTGATCGTGAACTGCGCGCCCATCCGGTGCAGCGTGTTGATGGCGGTGACGAGCCGGTCCTGGTTGCAGCCGGCGACCCGCACCTCGCCGCGGGTCATGAGCCCGGCGACCAGGTAGCTGAACGCCTCGAGGCGGTCGCCCTGGAGCCGGGCTTCGGCGCCGGTCAGGGAGGGAACGCCCTCGATCACGAACCGGCGATCGGGGCGAAGGGCGATGTGGGCGCCCATGCGCTGGAGGAACAGCGCCAGCTCGACGACCTCGGGCTCGGTGGCGGCGTTGTGCAGGACCGTGCGGCCCTCGGCGAGCACCGCGCACAGCAGCACGGTCTCGGTGGCGCCCACCGACGGGTACGGCAGCGTGATCCGGGTGCCGCGCAGCCGGCCGGCGACGCGGGCGGTGATCCCGTGGGACTGGACCTCGACCTCGGCGCCCATCTGCTGCAGCGCGGTGACGTGGAAGTCGACCGGCCGCCGCCCGATGCGGTCGCCGCCGACGAGCGGGACGAAGGCCTCGTGGGCCCGGTGCAGGAGGGGACCGAGCAGCAGGATCGGGATCCGGTTCAGCCCGGAGAACTCGAGGGGCACGCGCGGCGTGGGGTCGTCGGTCGGCGTGATCGTGATGCGGTCGCCGTCGATGTCGACGCCGAGGCCGATCGACCGGAGGATGTCCGCGGTGATCCCCACGTCGCCCACGACGGGTGCGTTCGTGATCGTGGACGGGGAGTCCGCCATCAGTGCCGCGACCATGTGCTTCGTGACGGCGTTCTTCGAGCCGGCCACGTTGACGTCGCCCCGCAGGGGGCCGACGGGCTCGATCCGCCAGGCCTCGGGGAGCCCCTCGGTGGTCGAGGTGGCGGGGGCGTCCATGCGCAGAGGGTACTGGTCCCCTGACCGGCTGGACGATCCGGGATCAGCCCGGATCGGCCGTTCGGAGGGCCGCCCAGGCGGCGTAGCCGCCCTCCACGTCCGTGGCGTCGATGCCCAGCTCGAGCAGGTCGGCGGCGGCGAGGCTGGAGGCGTAGCCCTCGTTGCAGAGCAGCACGACCCGGCGGCCGGCGATGGCCTCGGGGACCCGATCCGGGCTGGTCGGGTCGACCCGCCACTCGAGGTGGATGCGCTCGATCACGACCGCACCGGGCAGCTCGCCCTGCGCCCGCCGGTCGGCCTCCGGGCGCAGGTCGACGACCAGGTCGCCGCCGGCCAGCGCCTCGTCGAGCGCGGCGGCCGGGAGCCGGTCGAGCCGGGCCCTCGCGGCGGCCAGCCGCGCCTCGATGGCGCTCATCCTGTTCTGGCGGGGTGGAGCCAGCGGTGGGCGGCCAGGTCGGCCCGGACCGCGTCGTCGACCTCGAGCACCCAGGCCTCGTCGCACTCGGTGCGCACGACCCGCACGGCGCTCCGGCCTTCCTCGGAGGGGTCGGTCAGGCCGTGCCAGAGCGGCGATCGGGCCAGGCCCTCCGCGATGCCGAGGAGGAAGCGGGGGGCCAGGGACGTGGAACCGAGAGGGTCGGCGGCGAGCACGCCGCCGACCCTATCCGGTAAAGCCGACTATATCAATCAGGAATTGCGGTGGAAGGTCAGACTGCGTCCGCCCCCAGCTCGCCGGTGCGGATCCGCTGCACCTCGGCGACGTCGGTGACCCAGATCTTGCCGTCGCCGATCTTGTCGGTCCGGGCGGCGGCCACGAGCGCATCGCAGATGCGCGTCACGTCGCTGTCGTCGCTGAGGATCTCGACCTTGATCTTGGGCACGAACTCCACCGTGTACTCGGCGCCCCGGTACACCTCGGTGTGGCCCGACTGCCGGCCGAAGCCCTGGACCTCGGACACCGTCATGCCCGCGACGCCGGCACCCTTGAGCGCCTCCTTCACGTCATCGAGCTTGAACGGCTTGATCACTGCGGTGATGAGCTTCATCAGTCCTCCGTTCAGACCCGCTCGAGCGAGCTGGAAGCCGAGTGGTACGCGGTCTCGGCGTGCTCGGCGAGGTCGAGGCCGCTGGCCTCGGTCTCCTCCGACACCCGGACGCCGATGGTGTACTTCAAGACGAGCATGATCAGGGTCGTCACGCCGAACGACCAGACGATGGCCGAGCCGTTGGCGAGGGCCTGCTCGCCGAAGAGCTTCCAGCCGCCGTCGTGGAACACGCCGGCGAGGAAGGTGCCGTCGAAGAACTCCGGCTCGGCGAAGAGGCCGAGCAGGAGCGAGCCGACGAGCCCGCCCACGAAGTGGACGCCCACGACATCGAGGGCGTCGTCGTAGCCGAGCTTGGTCTTCAGACCGACGGCGAAGCAGCAGACGATGCCGGCGACCATCCCGATCCAGAGCGGGGCCATGCCGGCGACGAAGCCGGCGCACGGCGTGATGGCCACGAGGCCGGCGACGATGCCGGAGGCGGCGCCGAGGTTCGTGAAGTGGCCGTCCCGGAAGCGCTCGACCACGGCCCAGGCCAAGCCGGCCGCGGCCGCGGCGAGGAACGTGTTGAGGAAGGCCTGGATCGCCTGGCCGTTGGCGGCCAGCGCCGAGCCGGCGTTGAAGCCGAACCACCCGAACCAGAGGATGCCCGTGCCCAGCATGACGAGCGGCATCGAGTGGGGCGGAGCGCCCTCCCGCGGCCAGCCCTTGCGCTTGCCGAGGACGAGCACGCAGGCGAGTGCAGCGATGCCGGCGTTCACGTGGATGGCGGTTCCGCCGGCGAAGTCGATCGAGCCGCGCTGGCCGAGCCAGCCGCCGTAGACCCACTTGAAGACCGGGACGAACACGAGGATCAGCCAGACGGGCACGAACACCGCCCAGGCCGAGAACTTCATGCGGCCGGCGACGGCACCCGAGATCAGCGCCGGGGTGATCACCGCGAACATGCCCAGGAAGGCCATGGTGAGGAGACCGGAGCCGCCGGCCTCACCGAGGATCCCGCCGTCGAACCCAGCGCTGGTCCGCAGGAACGCGGCATCGAAGTTGCCGATGAAGTCGTTCCCGAACGGCACCTGGGCCAGCGAGAACCCGCCGATGACCCAGACCACCGGGACGATCAGCAGGCACCAGAAGTTCATCATCAACATGTTGAGGACGTTCCGGGCGCGATCCATTCCTCCGTAGAAGAGGGCTAGCCCGGGCGTCATGAACAACACGAGCGCGGCTGAGATCATCAGCCACGCGGCGTCGCCGTGGTCCATCAGTGCTCCGTTTCCTTGGTGGGGACAGGTTGCCGCAAGAGTGACGTGGCTCTGTTTCCGCAAGGTTTCCACTCCGCGTCATCCCGTCGAAGGATCCTCGGGGCCCGGGACGCCCACTAGAAACAGGGGATGGCTCGCACGCGATCGAGGCGGCTCCTGATCCTCACGCTCCTGTCGGGCGTGATCGTCGCGGCCACGGTCGCGGGCGTGATCGGCGCCCTCCAGGGCGAGCCGGTCGTCCGGGTCACCACCACGACCGCCCCGCCGAGCACCACCACCACCGTCGTGGCCCTGGCCCCGCTGGGGGAGGTCGGCGAGGAGCTCGACGAGCTGGCCGCGGCCGGGCGGCTCAGCGACTTCCACGCCGTCTACGGCGTGGAGGACCCGCAGCTGCCCGAGGGGCTCATCCAGACCGTCGAGGTCTGGCGGAAGGGCGACAAGTTCCGCTCGGACATCATCGAGCGGGCCGCCAACGGCACCCGGCGCCAGACCGCCCTGTACGACGGTCGCACCCGGCGGTCGTGCGAGACCGTGGCGGGAACCCAGACCTGCAAGGTCACCGAGGTCGATCCGGTCGATCTGCTCGTGGCGTTCATCCGGGCGGTGGACGCGAAGGACCCCGACCCGAAGCTCACGGCGCACGACGAGGTGGACATCGCCGGCTACCAGGCTCGGTGCTTCGAGGCGCCCGGCGTCGGAGCGGCGTGCGTCACCACCGACGGCGTCCTGCTCCGGGTGGAGCTCCAGGGCGCCAAGATCACCGCGACGCGGCTCGAGGACGAGGTGCCCGCCTCTGCCTTCGACGTGTCCGGCTGACTCAGTCCTCGTCGACGAGGTAGCGGAACGAGAATCGGCTGCCCTCGCGGTCGTCCGCCGGTCGCGTCGGGGGCTCACGGTCCAGATCGTCGCTGTCCTCGAAGTCGAACACGCCGGGCTCGGGCTCCGGAGCGGGAGCGGGGGCCGGGGCATCGCCCCAGTTCACGGCCTCCTCGGGGGCCGGGGGCGCGGCCTGGAGCGGCTCGCCCTCGGGCGCGGGGGCCGGGGCGAACGCCGGGGCCGGGGCCGGGGCGGGCGGCGGGGCGGTGAGCTCGTCGAGCACCACGGGTGCGTCGAGGTCGCCGATATCGTCGCCCTCGAGGACGACGCTGTGGCCGTCACCCTCGGGCTCGTCGGCGAAGCTCGGCTGCGGAGCGTCGGTGTCGCCGTCTCCGAGCGGCGACGCGGGAACGTCCTCGCCGCCTCCGGCGAAGGTGCCCTCGTCGTCGGCCACGCGGCTCTGGGTGGGCGCCGCCCGGACGGCCGTCTGCGGTCCGGCGGCGGGCACGACGTAGAGCGTGAGGGCGCGGACCAGCTCGCCGTCGAGGTAGAGGCGGACCTGGTGGGTGCCCCAGGTGCGGGCCCGCACACCGGTGATCGACAGGACCAGCGGGACCTGCTGCACCTCGTGGGGGAACAGGCCGACGTCGCTGACCCGGAAGGTGTTCTCGAGGGTGGCGAGCACGGTGCCGTGGCGGTTGATGACCTCGGCCCGCAGCTGGTGGTCCATGCCTGCGTCCTCGAGGGGCACCTCGATGACCAGCCCGACCATGAGGCCGAGGGGCGACGGGAGCTCCTGGCGGTACAGGCGGGACACCGCGCCGGACGAGACGAACAGGAGGCGGTCGCGCACCTGGGCGAAGTCGCACAGCACAGCGGTGCTCAGATCAAGCATGCGGTGGACACCTTGTGGAGGTCGGGAACAGGACGGTCCGCAGAGGACCCGGACGAGGCTAGGGCGTGGGAGCCAGCGCGTCCGGTGCGGGGTCGGGGTCCGAGCCTAGGTCGGGAGCCGAGGTCCATCCGAGCTCGCGTCCGAGGAACCCGGCGAGGGTGTGCACGTCGCCTCCGCCCAGCAGCCCGACGAGCTGGTCGACCAGGCCCGGGACCACCGTGACGGCGGGTCCGGGGAGCGCGATCGGGCCCGGCTGGACGACCGCCATGACCAGCCCGGGGCCGTGCAGCTTGGACCGCGACCACGGGTCCAGGGGCCGGTCGGGGCCCCCGCCGACGGGCCGGAGGGCGCTGCCGTCGGCCAGGACGTCCCAGATCTGGTGGCGCTGCGCCGCCCAGCTCTCCGCCAGCTCCCGCTCGTCGTCGGGGAGGAGCGCGCCGCGGTGCTCGACGAACCGGGCGAACAGCCCGCCCTCGAAGAGGCACAGCTCGGCCACGGAGGCATCGCACGCGGCCGCGATCACCCGAGCCGGGGCATCGTCGGGCGAGGTGAGCCCGGCGCTGGTGGTGGCGACCGCGAGGAGCGTGGCCCGGGCTGGGGGGCGCTGCAGGAAGGACACGGCCTTGGCGTGCAGCCACGGCACCCGGGCGGTGAGGTCGTGGCCGCTGAGGTGGATGCAGCAGTGCTTGTGCTTGCGGCCCGACCCGCACCAGCACGGGTCGTTGCGCCCGACCCAGCGCGGCCCGTTGGCCGTGAACCGGGCCAGGAGCTCGAGGTCGGGGTCGTCGGTCGGCACGTGGGCGGAGCGCAGGAGCGCGATCGCCTCGCGGGCGTCGCCCCGGTCGCCGGCGAACCACGCGGCGTCGAGCAGGGCGGCCGGGTGCTGCGCGGCCACCGCGGGAGCCAGAGCGGCCTCCTGGGCGACGGCGTCGCCCTCCCACTCGGCGAGCCGGGAGCGGAGGAAGGAGACGGCGGCGTGGTGGGCGGGTCCGGCGGCGGTCTCGAGGGTGGTGACGAGCTGGCCCAGCTGCCCGGGCTCGATGAGCGCGCCACCCACGATCTGCTCGGCGACCGCGGCGACGGCGTCGGCATCGGCCAGCGCCTCGAGGACCTCGTCGACGGCTGCGGTGGACGGGTCCAGGGCCGCGCCGAGGAGCCGCTCGGCGGCCAGGGCCGAAGACAGACCCAGGCCGGGCAGGCCGACGGGATCGGCGCCGCGGGCGGCGGGGCGCATCTCGGCGCGCACGACGGTGGTGCCCTCGACGTCGAGCCCCGCGACGAGCAGGAGGTCGCGCAGCGGCAGCGGGGCGTCGGCCTCGAAGAGCCCGCGGTGGTCGATGAGCAGGTGGAGCACCAGGTCCAGCAGCGGCACGGGCTCGCCGCCGCCGAGCTGCTCGAAGGTCGCCGCGATGGGCATGGGGTCGAGCTCGAGCTCGCCGAGGGGGGGCGCCCACCGGAGGTCGAGCCGCCCGTCGTCGAGGGAGAGGATCGCGGTGCCCCCCGCGGCGCCCCCGTCGAGCCACCCGTCGGCGCCCCGCAGGACCAGCCGCGAGCGCTGGTGGGGAGCGAGGTCGTCGCCGTCGAGCTCGACGACCTCGACGGTGCCGCCCGTCGTGAGCTCCACCCGATGGGCGAACGCGGCGATCGCCGCGAAGTCGGGCACCACCTCGAGCCAGCCCGAGACGAGCTCGTCCTGGGTGATGTGGCGCGAGAAGCGGAGGCCCTGCACGAGCCGGTCGTTCACGACCATCTGCCGTCCCGGCGCGAACCAGGCGCCCGGACGGATCTCGTCGAGCGGGCCCAGGTCGAGGGACTGAGGGGCGTCGTTCACGTCAGGGTCCCTCGTCGGGCGGGGCAGTGGTGGTGGGCGCCGCAGTGGTGGTGGGCGCCGCAGTGGTGGTGGGCGCCGCGGTGGTGGTGGGTGCCTCGGTGGTCGGGGTCGGTGACGCCGTGGTCGGCGTGGTCGGCGTGGTCGGCTTGCCCTTCACCGTCGTGTTGGTGCGCGGCTTGGTGGTGACGGTGACGCCCCCCGGGTCCGCGGGCTCGTCGGCGGGCACCGTCGGCAGGGTGAGGTCGGGGGCGCTCGTGTCGCTCGTGCGCACCCGCGGGCGCGTGGTGCTGGTGGTCGACTGCTCGGTGACGTTCTCCTGCCGGTCCGGCTTGGCGAACACCTGGCTCCCGACGCCGAGGGCGACGACGATCCCGGCGGCGAGGCCGAGCGCGACCAGCTCGCGGCGGCGGCCGCCTCGCGGCTCGGGGACCGGCCAGTGCCGATCGTCGTCCTCGAACACGTAGAGGTCGTCCTCGTAGGCCGGCTTGGCGCCGCGCCGGCGGCGCTCGGTCGGCGGCGCGTCGAGGTCGGGGATGCTGAGGTCGCCCTCCACCGGGCCGAACACGTTGGCGTAGTCGAGCTCGTCGAGCGCGACCGGCTCGACGTCACCGTCGATCACCAGGTCGTCAGGGCCGAGCGGAAAGCTGGAGTCGACCTCCACCTCGTCCTCGAACACCTCCTCCTCGGGCGGCGGTGCGGTGCCGTCTGTGCCCCACAGGTCCGAGCTCAGCCGAGCGGTGGGCGCCGGCAAGGGCGGCACGACGGGTGCGCCGGGGACCGGGCGGAACGCGGCGATGCGGTTGCGACCGAGCGCGTAGAACGCGTCGTCGGGATCGTCGAGCAGCTCGCGCTCCTCGTCGAGCGCGACCGCGCTGAGGTCCCACCCGCTCGGCTCGACCGGCTCATCGCCGTCGAGCTCGTTCGGGGCATCGGTCTGGGCTTCGGCCTCGGTGTCCCCGTCGTCGGACGCGCCGGTGTCGCCGTCCTCGTCGTCGTCCGCATCCTCGGACGTCGCGTCGTCGGCGTCGTCGCCGGACGGCTCGGGTGCGAACGCCGCCTCGTCCTCGGTGGGAGGCGCGTCCTCGTCGACCGTCGGCGCGTCGACCACGACCTCCGCATCACCGAGCGCGTAGAACGCGTCGTCGGGGTCGTCGAGCAGCACGGGGCCCTCGCGCACGGCCGGCGCCCACGCGTCGACGGGCTGCTCGGCTTCGGCCTCGGGCTCCTCGACCTCGGGCTCCTCGACCTCGGGCTCCGGCTCGGGCTCCTCCGCCACCGGCTCCGGCTCGTCCGGTTCGTCGCCGGGCTCGGGGTGGTCGGCGAAGGCGTCGTGCTCCGGCGGCAGCTCCGCCACCTCGCGGCGGCGCAGCGGGGTGCCGTCGTCGGGGCGGAGGAAGGCGTCGACGTCGATCTCGGTGGCGTCCTCGGCATCGCGATCGGTCTCGAAGGCCTGGATCACGTCCCGCTCGTCGAGCGAGGGCAGCGACACGGAGGGCCCGGCCGGCATGCGGGGGCCGAGGCGGGGGTTGGTCGGGGGTTCGGGCCGCCCGGCCCGCTGGGCGGCGATCCGGCGGGCCGTCTCGTCGTCGATCTCCTGGTTCTCGACCAGGATCACGTCCCACTCCGCGGGGTCCTCGAGGTCCCCGACCTCCACCAGGATCCTGGGCGGGCGGGGGGCGTCGCCCTCCGACCGGGGCGTTCCGGGCCTGGGCGCCTCGGGCTCGGGGGTGTCCGGTGCCATGGCCCGTCCATTCACCCACACGTAGGTAGGTGGCGCAACATCACCCCCTGGCGGATTCTCCGGGATTTTCGGGTGTGCGAGGCCCGAGATCCCGGGAGATGGGCGTTTGACCGGACCCCCGACGAGCGGCATGATCTGGGCCGTCCGAAGCAGTGCGCCACTGGTGTCGGGCGTTGCAGTACGTTTTGCGTTACATTGCTCGGGCTTCACGCCTTTGCTTCCCGGCGGCACGCCGATCTTCGACGCTGCCACCCCCCCGATCTGAATCCCGTGGGCCCGCCCCACGACAAAGCTCCTGGAGGAGACTGTTGACCATCACCACTGGTGACGACCTGGACCGGACGACGAGCGGTCGGTTCGTTCGCAACCTGGCCCTGTCTCTCTCGGGAGGTGCGCTGATCACCCTCCTGGGTGCGTCCGCCGCCCACGCCGAGGATCTGAGCGACGCCGGCACGGTCTCCGATGGCACGGGTCAGGCGCACTCCGGTGACGCCACCGCCGTCGGCAACCAGTCCGGGACCAACAGCACCCAGACCGTCACGGTCTCGGGCAACCTCGGCACGATCCAGGTGATCAACCAGCGCGCCAACGTCTCCAACGTCGGCGCCGCGGTCTCCAACACCGGCGGCAACATCGCCATCGGCAACGGCTCGGTGAACACCGCCTCGGGCGAGCAGACCGGCGCGAGCGGCCTCGGCCCGGCGTCCAACACGGGCACCGCCGCCAACTCGAGCAACGGCTCGGCCGCCATCTCCACCGGCGACGCCAGCTCGGTCGGCAACCGGTCGAACACCACGATCAACCAGACCGCCAACGGCTCGGCGCACGGCCTGCTCGGCGGCATCCTCGTCATCAACCAGGACGCCAACGTCCTGAACAGCGGCGTGGCCCTGGCCAACAGCGGCGGCAACATCGCCGCCGGCAACGGCTCGAACAACACCGCCGGCCTCGTGCAGGACGCCAACTCGGCGGCCGGCATCGCCGCCAACAGCGGCAAGGCCACCAACAACTCCGACGGCAAGGCCACCATCAACACCGGCAACGCGTCGGCCACGGGCAACCAGTCCGAGACCAACATCGTCCAGTCGGCCACCGGCTCCGCCGGCGGTGCGCTCGGCGGTCTCGTGATCATCGACCAGAACAGCTTCGTGGCCAACGTCGGCATCGCTGCCTCGAACACCGGTGGCAACGCTGCGGTGGGCAACGTCGCCGACAACGGCGACGGCGGCCTCTTCCCGGGCGACCAGGGTGCGTTCCTCGAGCAGGGCATCGGCAACGACGTCGACCCGGACATCATCGGCGTGGCCTCCAACAACGGCGAGGCCTCCAACTGGTCCGATGGCTCGGCCGGCATCACCACCGGCAACGCTTCGGCGGTCGGCAACCAGTCGAAGACCAACGTCACGCAGAACGCCAACTCGGACATCGAGGGCCCCGGCGGCGGTGCGATCATCAGCCAGGGCTCGAACGTCCTGAACATCGGCCTCGCGGCTGCCAACTCCGGCCTCAACGCCGCGGTCGGCAACGCCTCCAACAACTACGCTGACGTCGACCAGACCGCTCCCTCCTCGGGCGGCCTCGACGTCGGTGTGGTCGGGAACTTCGGCCTGGCGTCCAACAGCTCCGACGGCTCCGCCGACGTGCACTCGGGCGATGCCTGGGCCAACGGCAACGTGGCCGAGAACAACGTCAGCCAGACGGCTGTGGCCGAGGGCGGCGCCTTCCAGCTCCTGCCGCAGGTCAACTCCGTCCAGAACATCGGTGCCAGCGTCGCCAACTCCGGCCTGAACGCCGGCATCGGCAACGTCTCGCAGGGCGACGCCTTCGTCGAGCAGAACGCCGAGCTCCCGGCCGACGCCATCGGCATCGGCGTCATCGGCAACTTCGGCATGGCCTCCAACAGCTCGGACGGCTCGGCCCACATCACCACCGGCAACGCGGTCGCCACCGGCAACGACTCGAAGACCACGATCGGCCAGACGATCGACCCGACCGGCCTCATCCTGCCGACGCAGCTCGCCGTCGTCACCAACGCCGGCGTGGGCATCGCCAACAGCGGTGGCAACGTCGCCGTCGGCAACGTCTCCAACAACACCGCCGACGCCGGCGACCAGTCGGCCGAGATCGGCACCGAGGGCAACGTCGCCCCGACGATCATCGCCGGGACCATCGTCGCCTCGAACAACGGCGAGGCCTCGAACAGCTCCGACGGTGCCGCCTCGGTGCGCACCGGCAACGCCACGGGCACCGGCAACTCCAGCGAGACCTGGGTCGAGCAGGGTTCCACCGGCGCCATCGATGGTGCGGGCTTCATCCTCAACACGCAGGTCGCCGCCGTGCAGAACACCGGCCTCGGGGTGGGCAACAGCGGCGCCAACCTCGCCGTCGGCAACGCCTCCGTCAACGATGCGGACATCGAGGATCAGACCGCCGAGATCGCCTCGGACAACGACGACGTCGGCTCCGTCAACGTCCTCGCCGGGATCATCACGGCCGCCAACAACGGCACCGCTTCGAACAGCTCGGACGGCAGCGCCTCCATCGCCACGGGCAATGCCGAGGGCTGGGGCAACAAGAGCCAGACCCACCTCCGCCAGAGCGAGGGCGGCACCATCTCCGGCCTCGGCGGCATCATCAACACCCAGGCCGCCGACGTGGTCAACTCCGGCGTGGGCCTTGGCAACAGCGGCGGCAACGTCGCTGTCGGCAACATCTCGCAGAACGCCGTCGACCTCGACCAGAAGGCCTCGATCGGCTCGGACAACTCGCCCGACGTCGACGACATCGACATCGTCGGCACGTTCATCACGGCCACCAACAACGGCACGGCCAGCAACACCTCCGACGGCACCGCCAACATCACCACCGGCGACGCCATGGGCACCGGCAACGTCTCCCAGACCGAGCTCACCCAGGCCACCGGCGGCGACGTCTCGGGCCTCGGGATGGTGCTCAACACGCAGCTGGGCGGCGTGATCAACAACGGTCTCGGCGTGGCCAACAGCGGCGGCAACGTCGGCATCGGCAACGCCTCGCTGAACGGCGACCCCCGCGGCGGCGCGTCCGCCGACCTGGAGCAGACCGCCGAGATCGGCTCTGACAACGACCTCGATCCCGGCGACGTCAGCATCATCGCCTTCGGCCCGATCACGGCGTCGAACAGCGGCGAGGCGAGCAACACGTCCGACGGCCAGGCCGACGTCATCACCGGCGGGGCGCAGGGCCAGGGCAACGTGTCCTCGACCTTCCTCAACCAGGATCCCGACAGCTCCGTCGACGGCGCCGGTCTCGTGATCGGCACCCAGGTGGCCGGTGTGGCCAACGTGGGCGTCGGCATCGCCAACTCCGGCCTCAACGCCGCCGTCGGCAACGCCGCCGGCCAGTTCGACTTCTTCCAGGGCAGCGACGCCTCCGCCCAGGCCGAGCAGACGGCTCGGGTCGGCTCCGGCAACGACGACACCGACGACCTGGACATCGTGGCGCTCGGGGCCATCACGGCCTCCAACGCCGGCACCGCCAGCAACAGCTCGGACGGCACGGCCAAGGTCAAGACCGGCGGCGCCCTCGCCACGGGCAACGCCTCGGCCACCAACCTGACCCAGGCCCAGAGCGGCACGGTGTCGGGCCTCGGCCTCGTCGCTCCGACGCAGGTGGCCGGTGTGGCCAACATCGGGATCGGCGTCGCCAACTCCGGCCTCAACGCCGCCGTCGGCAACCTCTCGGCCAACCAGGCCACCCTCACCGGTGACGACGCCGAGCGCCAGTCCGCCGACATCGTCTCGGGCGAGACCGACCCGACGAGCTTCCTCGCCCTCGGCCCCATCACGGCGGCCAACTCGGGTGAGGCGTCGAACAGCTCCGACGGCGAGGCGTGCGTGTGCACCGGCGCCGCCTTCGCCAGCGGCAACGTGTCGTCCACCACGCTGACGCAGGACCTCAACCTCTCCACGGGTGGCGGCCTCGTCATCCTCACGGAGGCGGGCGGCGTGCTCAACGCCGGCGTGGGCCTGGCCAACAGCGGTCTGAACCTGGCGATCGGGAACATCTCCCAGAACGATGCCACCACCATCCAGGACGCCACCATCAACGACGCCCTGCTCCCGATCGCCCTGGCCCAGACGGCCCACAACGGCGGCACGGCGAGCAACAAGTCCGATGGTGCCGGCAAGGTGGCCACGGGCAACGCCAAGGGCACGGGCAACCAGTCCACGACCAACTTCGCCCAGGCGGCCGACGTCGACAGCGCCCTGGCCGTGTCCTCCATCACCGGCGGCACGACCAACGCCGGTCTGGGTCTGGCCAACGCCGGCCTCAACCTCGGTGTCGGCAACGCCTCCCGCAACTCGGCCACCCTCGAGCAGGACGCCGACGGCTCGGGCATCGTCAGCAACGACGGCGAGGCCACCAACGACTCGGATGGCGACGCCACGATCGGCGATCCGTCGAAGTGCGACGACGTCCCCGGTGGCGAGAAGACCCCCGAGAAGCCCGGCACGCCCGGTCTGCCCCGCACGGGCGGTCCGATCGAGGCCGAGGCCGCCATCGCCCTGATGCTCCTCCTCGTGGGCTTCGGCCTGCGCCGGAAGGGTCAGAGCCTGGCCTGAGATCTGGCTCACTGAGCCAGCCACGAACGCCCCGCCGGCAACGGCGGGGCGTTCGTCGTTCTCGGCCCAGATCGGCCCGGGGAATCCCCAGAAATCTGGGGATAACTCTGGCCCGAGGGTTGTACCGCGCGCAGTACCGCGCGGGGTACGATCCACCGGATTTGTCGTCCTGCCAGGGGAGTCGCGTTGACCAGCACCACCGGTGATGTCCTGACCCGTACGAGCGGCCGGTTCGTCCGGAACCTCGCGCTCTCGCTGTCAGGCGGTGCCCTCGTCACGTTGCTGGGGGCCTCGGCCGCCCAGGCGGACGACCTGAGCGACGCAGGCACGACGTCCGACGGCGCCGGGGCGGCCCACTCGGGTGACGCCGAGGCCGTCGGCAACCGGTCGGGCTCCAACACCAACCAGGGGGCCTCTGCGTCCGGCGCGCTCGGCGGCCTCCAGGTCACCAACCAGAACGCGGCGATCGGCAACGCCGGCCTGGCGGTGGCCAACACGGGTGGCAACACCGCCACGGGCAACCGCTCCGTCAACACCGCCAGCGGCACCCAGGACGCCCTGAACCTGCTCGGTCCGGCGGTCAACTCGGGCTCGGCGCACAACGGGAGCACCGGCTCGGCCTTCGTCTCCACCGGCAACGCGTCCGCGGTCGGCAACCAGTCGACGACCAACCTCACCCAGGACGCCACCAGCGCGCAGGGCACGCTCGGCGGCATCATCATCATCGGGCAGAACGCGGCGGTGCTGAACAGCGGCGTGGCCCTCGCCGACTCCGGCCAGAACAACGCGACCGGGAACTCGTCGACCAACGACTCGATCCTCGACCAGCTCGCCCAGGCCAACGCCGGGCTGGCCGCCAACAACGGCAAGGCCCGCAACGACTCCGACGGCAAGGCCACGATCAGCACCGGCAACGCCGCCGCGATCGGCAACGAGTCCGACACCAAGCTCATGCAGTCGGGCGCCGGCTCCACGGGTGGCGACGTCGGCGGCCTCGTGATCATCGAGCAGGGCGCGCTGGTCGCCAACGTCGGCCTCGCCCAGGCCACCACCGGCGACAACTTCGCCATCGGCAACGACTCGGTGAACACCGACGACGGCTTCGGCCTCCCCGAAGGCGCCGGCATCTTCCAGCGCAACCCGGATGGCGGCATCCCCATCGTCACCGGCGTCGTCTCCAACACGGCCGAGGCGTCGAACGCGAGCGACGGCACGGCCGGGATCAACACCGGCAACGCCACCGCCGCCGGCAACCGCTCCTCGAGCGCGGTCGACCAGACCGCCACGGGCGACGTCACCGGCCCCGGGGCCCTCACCTCCCAGCTGACGAGCGTCCTCAACGCCGGCTTCGGCAACGCGAGCAGCGGCGGGAACAGCGCGATCGGCAACCGCAGCGACAACGATGCCGCCATCAGCCAGGCGCACAACGGGGAGCTCCCCCTCTTCGGGGTCAGCGCGTTCCAGGCGTCGGCCAGCAACAGCTCCGACGGCGATGCCACCGTCGACACGGGCGACGCGTGGGCGTTGGGCAACGGCTCCGCCAGCCACGTCAGCCAGGAGGCCGTCGCCAAGGGCGACGTGTTCAACGTCCTCCCGCAGGTCAGCGGTGTGCAGAACGTCGGCCTCGCCACGGCCACCACCGGGGACAACGACGCCACCGGCAACTGGTCGGGCAGCGCCACCACCGCCAACCAGGACCTCGCCACCCTGGCGGGCACCCAGATCGGCCCGGTCGTGCTCAGCAACACCGCGTCGGTGGCGAACTCGTCCGACGGGACCGCCTCGATCACCACGGGCGACGCCAGGGCCACGGGGAACACCTCCAGCACCGACCTCGACCAGGTCATCGACCCGACCGGGCTCGTGCTCCCCTCGCAGGTCGCCGACGTGGTCAACCTCGGCGTGGCCGATGCCAACACCGGTGGCAACTTCGACATCGGCAACAACAGCTTCAACCCGCTGAACGGCTCCCAGTACGTCGACCTCGGGACGGGCGAGGAGCCGGTCACGATGTACGGCGCCCTCATCGGGTCCAACAGCGCGGACCTGTCCGTCACGACGGACGGCAGCGCCGACATCACCACCGGCGATGCCACCGCCTCCGGCAACGAGAGCGCCACCTCCGTCGTCGCAGGCCTCTGATGCGGCGATCGGCGGGGCGGGCCTGGTGGTCAACACCCAGGCGGCGCTCGTCGTCAACGCCGGGGCGGCGGGGGCCGACACCGGCGCCAACGAGGCGTTCGGGAACAACTCCGACGTCCTGCCGCAGCAGCAGACCGAGCAGGTCGTCCAGATCGGGTCCGAGGCGACCGGCCCCGGCCTCGCCACCACCATCGCGGGGCTCGCCATCATCGGCTCCAACACGCTCGAGGGCAGCAACACCTCCGACGGCAGTGCGTCGATCACCACCGGTGACGCCACGGCCACCGGCAACCACAGCGACACGGCGGTGAGCCAGACCGAGGACGGGTCGATCGACGGGATCGGGTTCGCCGTCAACACGCAGGCGGCCCTGGTCCTCAACGTGGGCGCGGCCGGTGCGATCACCGGCGGCAACGAGGCCACGGGCAACGACTCGTTCTCCGTGGCCGGCCTCAGCCAGAACGCGAACCTGGGGACCCAGAACGGGGGCGACGCCGTGGTCGCTGCTCCCCAGGTCCTCGCCAGCAACAGCGGCACGATCGGGAACGCGTCCGATGGAAGTGCCCGCATCGTCACGGGCGACGCGGCCGCCGTCGGCAACGTCTCGTCGACCCACCTCGACCAGGTGACGGGCGCCGCGATCTCGGGCGCCGGGTTCGTCCTCGACACGCAGGTCGCCACGGTCGCCAACGTCGGCCTGGCCGGGGCCAACACGGGCTTCAACTTCGCCACCGGCAACGGCTCGAGCAACGACGCCGCCAGCGTCAGCCAGCGGGCCAGCATCGGCTCGGGGAACACCGGTGACGTCGACGTCGTCGCCGCGCTGCCCCTCGCGGCCACCAACAGCGGCTCGGCCACGAACGGTTCGGACGGGTCAGCCGAGATCGCCACCGGCGATGCGTGGGCCAACGGCAACCGATCCGCCACCCACCTGTCGCAGGACCCGGAGAGCTCCGTCACCGGCCTCGGCGGCCTCATCGGCACGCAGGTGGCTGGCGTGGCCAACGTCGGCGTCGGTGTGGCGAACAGCGGCGTGAACGTCGCCATCGGCAACGACTCGGGCAACCAGGACCTCGGCTCCCCGAACGACGTCGGGGTCGACCAGGAGGCCTCCGTCGGCGCAGACAACCAGAACGGCGTGGACGACCTGACCATCGCGGCGCTCGGCCCGCTCGCCGCGAGCAACACCGCCACGGCGGCCAACAGCTCCGATGGCCACGCCAAGGTGAAGACCGGCAACGCGGTGGCCAGCGGCAACGCGTCGACCACCACCCTTCGACAAGGCCTGGTGTCGTCGGTCGACGACGCGGGGCTCGTGATCGGCACCCAGGTCGGTGGTGTGGCCAACATCGGCATCGGCGTGGCCAACACCGGAGCCAATCGGGCGGTGGGCAACGAGTCCTCCAACGCCATCTCGCCCGCACCGGACTTCACGGACGGCGTGGTCCAGTCCGCCACGATCTCGTCCGGCCCCGCCAACCCCGACCCGAGCGACATCACGGCGCTCGGTCCGATCGTGGCATCCAACTCGGCCGACGCCTCCAACTCGTCCGACGGCGAGGCGTGCGTGTGCACCGGTGACGCCACGGCCAGCGGCAACGAGTCCACCACCGACCTGGTGCAGGACCTCGACCTGTCGACGGGCGGCGGCGTGGTGCTGCTCACCCAGGCCGGCGGCGTGCTCAACCTCGGCGTCGGCATCGCCAACTCCGGGCTCAACGAGGCCATCGGCAACTCGTCGATGAACTTCGCCAACGCGGGGCAGTCGAGCAACATCGACGACGCCATCGACGGCCTGCCGCTGGTCGGCCCCCAGATCGCCAGCAACGGCGTCACGGGCTCCAACAGCTCCGACGGCACGGCCCTGGTGGCCAGTGGCAACGCCACGGGCATCGGCAACCAGTCGGACACCACCTTCGGCCAGGAGGCCGACGTCGACAGCGCCCTGGCGATCTCCACGATCGCCGGCGGGACGACCAACGCGGGTCTCGGCCTGGCCAACGCCGGCCTCAACCGGGGCGTGGGCAACGACTCGGTCAACCGGGCCGAGCTCGAGCAGATCGCCGACGGCAGCGGCATCGTCAGCAACCAGGGCGAGGCCAGCAACGTGTCGGACGGCACCGCGATCATCGGCGACCCGTCGAAGTGCGACGACGTCCCCGAGACCGAGAAGACCCCGGGCCTGCCCCGCACCGGTGGCCCGCTCGAGGTCGAGGCGGCCGTGGCGCTCATGCTCCTGCTCGCCGGGTTCGGCCTGCGCCGGACGGCCCGCCACCTGGCGTAGCCCAGCGCCACACACGAGAACGACAGCGGCCCCGCCACTGGCGGGGCCGCTGTCGTTGCTGCGAGCGGGTGACGGGAATCGAACCCGCGTTCTCAGCTTGGGAAGCTGATGTTCTGCCTCTGAACTACACCCGCAGGGACCGGTCAGCGTAGCCGGAGGGTGGCACTAGGTTCATCGCCGTGATCCTGTCCGACCGCACCATCCGCGAGGAGCTCGCCGCCGGGCGCATCGTGCTCGAGCCCTTCGACGAGGGGCTCGTGCAGCCCGCTTCCGTCGACGTGCGGCTGGATCGCTACTTCCGGGTCTTCCTCAACCACACGATGGCCGTCATCGACGTGAAGCAGAACCTGGAGGAGCTCACCCGCCTGGTGGAGATCCCGGAGGGCGAGGCGGAGCGGGCCTTCATCCTCCACCCGGGCGAGTTCGTCCTCGGCTCCACCTACGAGCGGGTCGCACTTCCTGACGATGTCGTCGGACGCGTCGAGGGGAAGAGCTCATTGGGCCGGCTCGGGCTCCTGATCCACTCCACCGCGGGGTTCATCGACGCCGGGTTCGACGGCCACATCACGTTGGAGCTGTCCAACGTGGCCAGCCTCCCGATCACGCTCTACCCCGGCATGAAGATCGGCCAGATCAGCTTCTTGCGCATGACGACGCCCGCTGATGTGCCCTACGGGTCCGGCACGCTCGGCTCGAAGTACCAAGGCCAGCGCGGCCCCACGCCGAGCCGCTACTGGGAGAACTTCCAGGGCTGAACAGGGGTCTTGTACGGTCAGCCCCGTGAAGTCCCGACTGAAGCCTCACCAGATCGCGATCGGCGTCGGTGTCCTGCTCACCTTGATCACCATCGGGTCGGGTGTGGCCGCCACGGTCTTCCAGTTCCACGACGAGGACAGCGATGTCCAGCGCGTGGTCTTCGGGAACATCCCGGGCGCGTGGAAGCTGGTCTTCTACGTGGTCTTCCCGATCCTGATCCTCTACGGGTCGGTCCTCTTCAGCCAGCGGGTGCGGAACTGGGAGCGGGGGGCGCCGGACAACCGCGCCACCACCCCGAAGAACGTGAAGCGCCGCCTGCGCGACTTCCGGGCCGGCGTCTACATGAAGACCCTGCTGCGCGACTCGGCCGCCGGGCTGATGCACAGCCTCATCTACTTCTCGTTCCTGATCCTGTTCGCGGTGACCCTGGTGCTGGAGGCCAACCACCAGGTCCCCGAGAGCTGGAAGTTCCTCCACGGCGACGTGTACCGCGGGTACTCCGCCATCGGGGACTTCGCCGGCGTCACGCTCATCATCGGCCTGGTCTGGGCGATCCTCCGCCGATACGTGCAGCGCCCGTACCGCATCCGGATCAAGACCAAGCCGGAGCACGCGCTGATCCTGGGCACGATGCTCACCATCGGGGTGACGGGCTTCGGCTCCGAGGTGTGGCGCGTCGCGATCGCCGGGCGCCCCGACCACGAGAAGTGGTCGTTCGTCTCCTATCCGATCTCGGGCCTGATCGACGGGGCCGGCAACCTGCACGGCGTCCACCAGATCTGGTGGGCCGCCCACGTCGCCAGCTTCTTCCTCTTCGTGGCGATCATCCCGGTGACGATGCTGCGGCACATGTTCACCTCGCCGATCAACATGTACCTGAAGGACCGCGAGCGGCCCAAGGGCGCCATGCGGCCGATGCCGAACCTCATGGAGACCGAGCTCGAGAGCTTCGGCGCCTCCACCATCGAGGACTTCACCTGGAAGCAGCTCCTCGACACCGACGCCTGCACCATGTGCGGCCGCTGCACGTCGGTGTGCCCGGCCCACGCCACCGGCAAGCCCCTCGACCCCCGCGAGATCGTGCTGAAGACCGGTGAGGTCATGGCCCGGACCGGCTCTCCCGCGGTGTCACCGCCCCTCGGCGTGGATCCCGAGATCACGGTGGGGGCCAACAGCCTCTTCGAGCGGATCACCTCCGAGGAGGTGTGGGCCTGCACCACGTGCAAGGCCTGCGACGAGATCTGCCCGGTGAACATCGAGATCCTCGACAAGATCCTCGACATGCGCCGGTACCTCTCGCTGATGGAGTCGGACTTCCCGACGGAGCTCGGCACCGCGTACCGCGGCATGGAGAACTCGGGGAACCCCTGGGGCATGAGCCAGAGCGACCGGGCCCTGTGGGCCAACAAGGTCGAGGGCGTCACGATCGTGGAGCCCGGCGACGCGTTCGACCACGAGTACCTCTACTGGGTCGGCTGCGCCGGGTCGTTCGACGACAAGAACCAGAAGGTCAGCCAGGCGATGGCCAAGCTCCTGCAGCGGGCCGGCATCGACTTCGCCATCCTCGGCCCGTCCGAGAGCTGCACCGGCGACCCCGCCCGTCGCTCGGGCAACGAGTACATCTTCCAGATGCTGGCCATGGCCAACATCGAGACGCTCAACGGCATGGGTGTGAAGAAGATCATCACGCAGTGCCCCCACTGCTTCAACACGATGCTCAACGAGTACCCGCAGCTCGGCGGGCACTTCGAGGTGATCCACCACAGCCAGCTGCTCGAGTGGCTGATCGAGTCCGGGAAGCTCGACATGAGCGAGGCCCGGCTCGAGGAGCGCGTCGTGTACCACGACTCCTGCTACCTCGGCCGCCACAACGACGTGTACCTCTCGCCCCGCAAGGTGATCGGCAGCCTCGGTGGCGTCGAGGTCGTGGAGGCGGGCCGCAACGGCACTACCGGCATGTGCTGCGGCGCCGGCGGCGCCCGCATGTGGATGGAGGAGAGCATCGGCAAGAAGGTCAACGACGAGCGCGCCGAGGAGCTCATCGCCACCGGCGCGACCAAGGTCGCGACCGCCTGCCCGTTCTGCTACATCATGCTCGACGACGGCGTGAAGGCCGCCGGCGCCGAGGAGACGGTGCAGGTCGCCGACATCTCCATGCACGTGCTCGCGGCGCTGGAGGCCGGCGACGCCGCCGGCACCCGCCCGCTCCCCCAGGACTCCTCGCTCTAGAGCCTCAGCCGTAGAGCTTGGTGTCGAGCTCCCGGACGAGGGCGGCGAGCGCCTTCAGGAGCTTGTGCGCGATCGGCGGGACCTCGTCGATCACGCCTGCGAACTCGCGGGCGCCGATCACGAGCACCTTCAGCGGCGTCGTGGCCGTGACGGTGGCCGTGCGCGGCCCGTGGTCGAGGAGCGCCAGCTCTCCGAAGGTGTCGCCCGCCTTGAGGGTCGCGACCTTCTTGCCGTTGCGCTTCACCTCCGCGGTGCCCTCGAGGATGATGAACGCCTCGCGTCCGATGCTGCCCTGCTCGCAGAGGGCCCGGCCTTCGGCGAGGTCGACCTGGTCGGACGCCCGCGCCACCGCCTGCAGCTCCTTCTTCGAGCACGCGGAGAACAAGGACACCGAAGCGAGGTGGTCGATGGGTGAGCGTGCCATGGCGCGCAGCATAGGTATCCACGACCATGCGTGCGCTGGATCCTCGCCGCCGGAGGCTCCTGAACGCTTCACCGGGCCGAAACAGTCGCGAAACAGGGCCTCCTTACCTTCTGACGGGTGGATGTCGTCCTCGTGCGTTGGCCCGCGGAGCAAGTGCGGCGTGGAGAGCTCGAGCTCGCCGGCCGTCCCCGGTTGCTGCTGCTCGAGGACGGGGTGCCCCCGCCGGTGCCCGAAGACGATCTGGAGGACTGGATCCGCGTCCCCGCGTCGGAGGAGGACCTGCGGGCCCGGGTGGACGGGCTGCGGCGGCGGTGCGAGGCCCCGTCCGTGCCGGACCTCGACGAGGACGGCGTGCTCCGCCTCGGCGGGGCCTGGGTGTCGCTCCCGCCGGTGGAGGCCCGCCTGATGGCGGCCCTGCTCGACCGCTACGGGGCCGTGGTCTCGCGTGACGCTCTTGCCCGGGCGGGCTGGCCGGCCGGCGCCCCGGGCCGGAACGCCCTCGACGTGCACATGCTCCGGCTCCGGCGCCGGCTGGGGCCGCTGGCCCTCGCCATCCGCACGGTCCGCTCCCGCGGCTACCTCCTCGAGCGCAGCGCCGGCGGGGTCGGCCTCGGAGGGACGACTGCCCGCGAGGCCTGAGAGGGCTAGCTACACCTCGCCCTGGGGGTGGTCGCCCTCGGCCTGGCGGCGCACCGCGTCCGCGGCCGCCCGGATCTCCTCGACGCTGCGGAGGTAGCGCTCCTCGACCGGGAGCGCCTCCAGCGGTCGGAGGTCGTCGCCCAGCTCGTAGACGAGCGGTTCTCCGGTGGGGATGTTGAGCTCGACGATGCCGTCGTCGGAGATGCCGTCGAGGCGCTTCACCATCGCCCGGAGGCTGTTCCCATGGGCGCCGACGAGGACGGTGAGCCCCGAACGGAGATCGGGGGCCAGCACCTCGTCCCAATAGGGCTGGAGGCGCTCGACGACGTCCTTGAGGCACTCGGCGAGCGGGAGCTCCCCCGGGGGGACCTGGGCGTAGCGCTCGTCGTAGTTGGGGTTGTGCTCGTTGTCGTCGGCGATCGGGGGCGGCGGGACGTCGTAGCTGCGGCGCCAGACGAGGACCTGCTCGGCCCCGAAGCGCTCCTGCGTCTCCGCCTTGTTGCGACCGGTGAGATCGCCGTAGTGGCGCTCGTTGAGCCGCCAGTCGCGCCGCACCGGGATCCACGAGCGCCCCATCGCGCCGAGGGCCAGCTCGGCGGTGCGGATGGCCCGGGTCTGCAGCGACGTGTGGACGATGTCCGGGCGCACGTCCCGCCGGGCCATGAGGACCCCGCCCGACTGGGCTTGCTCCTCGCCGAGCTGGGTGAGCGGGGCGTCCCACCAACCGGTGAAGAGGTTCTCCCGGTTCCACGTGCTCTCGCCGTGGCGGAGGAGCACGAGTCGGTGGGTCCCTGCGGTGCCGGCCATCCCGGGACCATACGCGGGCGAGGGCTAGCCGGAGTGCGCCCGAGCCGCAGCCAGCATGTCGACGCGGCGCCGCCCCCTCCCCTGGAACGGGGGGAGGGGGCGGCTGCCTCGCTCGGTGAGCCTGAGCGGGTGGCTCGAACCGAGTGCCTGCTGGACGAGCTACTGCTCCTCGTCCTCCTCGTTGCGGCGGCCGAGGCGCTTGAGCGCCGCCCCGATGCCGACCCCGCCGGCACCCAGGCCGACCAGGCTCATGATCTCGACGCCGGTCTTCGGCAGGCGACCGCCGGAGCCGCCGGTGGTGCCGTCGTCCGGGGTGCCGTCGGTCCCGCCGGTGGTGCCGTCATCCGTCGGCGTGCCATCGGTCCCGCCCTCGCAGTTGGTGCGGGCGTCGAGGTCGGAGCGGCAGGGCTCGTCGTCGCCGGGCACGTCCTCGCCGGGGCAGCCGTGGGTCAGCTGGCAACCCTGGTCGGGTCCGTCGAGCGGGAGATCGGGGTCGAAGGGCTCCTCGGGGTCGTCGTCGTCCTGGGGCGGCGGCGCCTTGTCGCAGTTGGGCATCTGGGCCGGGCAGTCGTCGTCGTCCTCGGGCTGCGCGATGGGCAGGTCCGGGTCGAAGGGCGGGTCCGGCTGCGGGTCCACCGGGGTGGACTCGAGGCAGAGGTGGATGTCGCAGTAGTCCGCCGGGTCAGCCGGGATCGGCTTGACGGTGGTGGGCGTGGTGGGAGCGGCCTTGATGACCGGGCCGGGGCCGGCCGAGGCGATGTTCGCCTGACCGATGAGAGCGCCGATCCCCACCGTGGCGGTGAGGGCCAGCTTGGCGAGGGTTGCCGAGCGCATGAGTGGATCTCCTTGGTGCTGCCGGCGGGCGGTTCCCGCTGGACGCCAGTAGGAGGTCCCGTACGGGGCCGACCTTGCGCTTTTCGCGGAGGTGCCGTTCGTCACGCTTCCCGCGCCGCGGAGACCACGGCGTGGATCTGCCGCCAGCCCGGCAGCGAGCGCTCGAGGACGGCGCCGGAGCCCCCCTCGACCGGCTCGATGCCGACGGCGTCGGTGAGGTGTTGCCGGACCGTGATCGTGCGCCGACGGCTCAGGCCGCTCGCCTCGATCGTGGGCGACCCCTCGAAGGCGTCCTGGAGCTCGTGCTCGACGACGTAGGCGAGCGCCGCTCCGGGGCGCGACGTCGGGCCCAGCCCCAGCGCCCGAAGGCCACGCGGGTCGTGCCGCTCCAGTGGGGCCGCCGAGCCGGCGGCGATCGACCGGAGGGTGTCCGTGCGGAGGTCACCGTCGCGGAGCAGGTGGCGAGCACCGGCGTGGTGAGCGCGGAGGCGAACGACCGTGCCCGGGGCGTGGTCAGCGAGGACGACGACCCGATGCGCACCGAAGCTCGCGGTCAGCGCCGGCACGTCGAGCAGCCCGCCGCATCGATCGAAGCCCTCGGTGTCCATCGCGACGAGCAGGAGGTCCGCGTCCTCGGGGCGCAGTGTGCCGACGGCCCCGTGGTGTGCCGCGTCCGCCAGCGACACACCACGGAGCTCATCGAGCGCCCGTTGCCGACGGGGCAGCGCGTCCGGGGTATCTACGACGCTGATCCGCAGGGTGCTGGGCACGTCGGCACCATCTCCGACCCGGACCAACCGGACAATGGGGAGGGGTCCCCCGGCGACGCGACCGGGGAGAACTCCCCGGTCGCGTCCGTAGACCGTCGTGCGGGCCGCGCGTAGGGTCCCTCCACGGCCGGCGGATGAGGAGGACGGTTGGCGATCGAGGTCCGATGGGGCTCGGCGACCCACGTGGGGTGCGTCCGACGCTCGAACCAGGACGCGGTGCTGGCAGGTCCCGTGGTGTTCGCAGTGGCGGACGGCATGGGTGGCCATGCGGCCGGCGAGGTCGCAAGCGCGCTCGCGGTGCGCGCCCTGGAGGGCATCGAGCGGACGCCGTGCCTCGACGAGGTGGTCGACGCGGTGCGCCGTGCCAACGCGGACATCCTCCAGGACGCCGAGCCGGGGTCCGGCAGGGAGGGGATGGGCACCACGGTCACGGGGCTGGTCCTCGGGTGCCAGCACGGGCAGGACGTCGTGATGATCTTCAACGTCGGCGACTCCCGGACCTATCGCGCCAAGGGGTCCGACCTCACCCAGGTGACCGTCGACCACTCGCTGGTCGCCGAGATGGTGCGCGACGGGGAGATCACCGCCGACGACGCGTTCTCCCACCCGTCGCGCAACGTGGTGACGCGCGGGCTCGGCATGGAGGGCCCGCTCGAGGTGGACCTGTGGACCGACGACCCCGCCACGGGCACCACGTACCTCATGTGCTCCGACGGGCTCACCGACGAGCTGCGCGACGACGTCCTCCGCGGCGTCCTCGCCTCCGACGGATCTCCGCAGGAGAAGGCGGACGCGCTGGTCGCGCTCGCGCTCGAGGCCGGTGCTCACGACAACGTCTCGGTGGTCGTCGCCACGATCGAGGGCTCGGCCGACCTCGATGGCGCGGCCGAGGACACGAACCCGCGAGGCATCGCCCCGATCGGCGCGGCGGACGAGGACACCAATCCCCGGGAGGGCGACGGATGAGTGACGACACCGACCTGGACGAGGTGATCGTGGGCGACGACCTCCCGGTCGAGGTCCGGTCGTCCCTCCGCCTCGAGTTCTGCGGCGAGTGGTTCGAGCTGTCGCGGGACGAGCCGTTCACCATCGGCCGCGACGCGGATCTGGTCGTCGACGACAATCCGTACCTCCACCGGCGGTTCCTCGAGGTCCGGCACCACGACGGCATGTGGTGGCTCGCCAACCTTGGGACGCAGCTCTCCGCCACCACGTCGGAAGGCACCGGGCTGTTCCAGGGCTGGCTCGCGCCCGGCGCGCACCTGCCGATCATCTTCGAGGTGATGCACGTGCGGTTCACCGCCGGGCCCACCGCCTACGAGCTGGTGCTCCACCTCGAGCAGGCCCCGTTCAGCCCGGGCATCGACGCCGCCTCGGAGGCCGGCGACACGACGCTCGGGCGGGTGATGCTGACGACCGAGCAGAAGCTCCTCGTGGTCGCCCTCGCCGAGCCGGCCCTCCTGCCGCACTCGAGCGGCCGAGCCCACGTGCCGACGTCGGCCGAGGCCGCCGCCCGTCTCGGCTGGGCCCTCACGAAGTTCAACCGCAAGCTCGACAACGTGTGCCAGAAGCTGACGAAGGCGGGCGTTCGAGGGCTCCACGGCGGGCCGGACCGGCTTGCGTCGGACCGGCGCGGCCGCCTCGTCGAGTACGCCATCGCCGTCCGGCTCGTCACCCACGAGGACCTCGCGCTCCTCGACGGCGAGCCGGCCGACGATGACGGCTGAACGGCTCGGATCGGCCACGCACGGTGACGGCTACTGTGCTGCCGTGCGGCGGAGCACCTGGGGATGAGCGGGCTGCCGCACGGGCGGATGGCCGATGGACCGGTGACCCTCGTGGGCCCGGATGCGGCCGTGCTCCTGGGCGCCGGGCACGACGCGGCCGTCGCCAGCGCGCTCGGGCGCGCCGTGCGCACCGGGGGGCCTGCCGGCCCGTCCATCGCGGAGCTCGCGCTCGGCTGCGGTGACGCGGCGTTCTCTGGCTACGTGCGCGTGGATCCGGACGGCGTGCGAGCCCTGGCTCGCGGCGGCGCCTGGGCCTCGATCACGGCGACGGACGGGCAGAGCCATCGGCTGGAGGGCACGGGCCCCACGTTGCGCGAGCTCGTCGTGGACGCGCCCTCCGAGGTCGAGCTGGGGTGCCCAGGCCCCGGCGGAGACGTCCGGATCACGTTCTTCCTCGGACCCGAGCCGGTCGCTGCGGCCGCGGAGCACCTCGGGACGCAGGCCTTCCGCGACCCGGAGCCGAGCTTCGAGGTGCCGGCGGTCCCTGCCGCGCGGGTGGCGCCGGCGCCCGCGCCGGTTCCGTCGTGGGACCCGCCTCCACGGCTCGACGGCCCCCCGACCGGCGAGTTCGACTTCGCCCACCTGGTCGAGGGCACGCAGCACCGCGGCGTGGAGGCGGCGGCCGTGCGGGAGACCGCGGCCGTCGAGCCGGAGGACGACTTCGGCTCGGTGGCGGTGCCCGAGCCGGCTTGGGAGGCCTCGCCGCCCGCTCCGACGCCGGCGCCTTCGAGCGGGTTCGCTGATCCGCCTCCGTCCGCGCCCGGGACCTGGACGCCCCCGCCGCTCGTGGGGGGCCCGTCGCTCCCCGCCGCCCCGAGCGCTCCCGTCGCTCCCGTATCCGAGCCTCCGCCAGCGTGGTCTTCCCCGGCGCCTGACGCGCCTGCGCCGACCGCCTCCGGGGCACCGGACGAGCCGGCGAGCGGACCGCAGGTGCAGGCGGTGTCGTGCCCGCTCGGGCACCTGAGCCACCCCGCCGCGGCTGCGTGCCGGGTGTGCGGGTCTGCCATCGTCGACCGGTCGGTGGTGTGGGCGCCGCGGCCGGTGCTCAGCGTCCTCCGCTTCGACAGCGGGAAGTCGGTCGAGCTCGACCGCTCGCTGTTGATCGGCCGCCGCCCGTCCGCCACCGATCGCACCTCCGACTTCGGGCTGGTGGCCGTGGACGACCCCGAGTCGTCGGTGTCCCGCTCGCACGTCGAGCTGACCGTTGAGGACTGGCAGATCGCGGTCACCGACCTCGGTTCGACCAACGGGACCGTGGTGGAGGCCCCCGGCGAGGACCCGATCCGGCTCCGGGCCCACGAGCCGCACGTGATCGCCCCGGGCGTGCGCGTGGTGCTGGGCGGCTCCGTCACCTTCGATCTCGCCCCGCCGGTGGGCTGACCGTGCCTGGTCTCCGCGATCCCGCCCCGCCGCCTCGGCTGCCGAACCTGGCGTTCCAGGAGTTCCTCGCCAGCGGCGGCTTCGCCGACGTGTACCTCTACGAGCAGGAGTTCCCCCGCCAGCGCGTGGCGGTGAAGGTCCTGCGCCAGCGCAGCGCCACGCTCGAACAGGACTTCATCAACGAGGCCAACCGGCTTGCCGGTCTCGGGGAGCACCCGAACATCGTCCGCATCTCGGCGGCGAGCGTGAGCGACGACGGCCGCGCCTACATGGTGATGGAGTACTGCCCGCCGCCGCACCTGGGCCAGCGCTGCCGTCCGAACGGCCTGCCTGTCGACGAGGCGCTCCGGATCGGCGTCAAGGTGTGCGGAGCGGTCGCCGCCGCCCACCGTTCCGGGATCCTCCATCGGGACATCAAGCCGGCGAACATCCTCGTGCGGGCCAGCAAGGAGCCCGTGCTGATCGACTTCGGCATCGCGGGGGAGCGTCGCGGGTCGGAGCTCGACGAGGGCGCCGGCGTGTCCGTGCCGTACGCGGCGCCGGAGGTGCTGTTCTCGGACGCCCCCGGTGACGAGACCTCCGACCTGTACTCCCTGGGCGCCACCCTGTACGCGCTGGTCGCCGGCCGGAGCCCCTACGAGGTTCGAGGCGGGGACAACAGCCAGGAGGGCCTCCTCAGCCGGATGCGGGCGTCCACCCCGCCGTCCACGGGCAAGCCCGGCGTGCCCGACGGCCTCGAGGCGCTCCTCCAGTACGCGCTCGCCCGCCAGCCGCGGTCGCGCCCCCAGTCAGCCGCGGCGCTGGCCCGGGCGATCCAGGAGGTGGAGCGCAGCCTCGGCTACCGCCCGACGGACTTCTTCGACGGCACGATCGGGACCGAGGGCGACGCCAAGCCCCGTCAGACGGACGATCCCGACGGCACGCGTGCCCAGATCCAGGTCGTGTCCCCGGATCGGTCGACGAGCCAGCCCCGGCCCTCGGCGGCCCCGTTCGAGCCAAGCGTCGAGCGCTTCGACGTGCCCGACGCCCACACCGGCACCCGAGGGGCCCACCTCCCGGACGGGCTCGAGCTCCAGACCCAGACGGCGGGCCGGCGACGCGCCCAGGCGCCCGAGCCGGCCGAGGCGACCGTCGCTCCGTCCTCGACATCGTCGAAGACCCGCATCGTTGCCGGAGTGCTCGTGATCGCGGCGGTCGTCGCCGTCGCCGCCGCCTCGATCCTGGGGGGCAGCGAGGACCCGACGGGTGACGACACGACGTCCACGACGGGCACGAACCAGCTGAGCGCAGTGCTCGAGCCGGTCTCCGACGTGACCCTCACCCGGGAGGGGACCGTCGTCCGGGTGGCCTGGGCGGATTCGGCCAACCCGGCAGGGACCCAATACCACGTGACCTACACCGACGATGTCGGCGAGCACGAGGAGGTCACCGGGGACCGCGAGCTGGTCGTCCACGACGAGTCGCTCCAGTGCGCCGAGGTGGAGGCGTTCCTGGAGGGGTACCTACGTCCGTCGCCAGCGCGACGGTGTCTGAGCGGGGAGGGCTGATGAGCGCAGTGCGGGCGGCAGGGACGACGGAGCGCGGGCGGAGCGCTCTGGCCTCAGCGCGGTCGGGGGTAACGGCGCTCCGAGGCCGAGCCGACGACTTGCGGGAGCGGGCCCGTCGGGAGCGCGGCATCCGGGTGCGGGAGACGTTCACCGTGCGAGGCCCGGCGGCGTCGGAGACGGAGTCGCGCGTCGCAGGGGTCCTGGTTGACGCGGGCTGCGCCCAGGCGACCGTGGGCCCTGGGCGCTACCGGTACGCACGCGCCGTGCGGCCGCTTCAGGTGACGGTGGGCGGGGGTCTGGCTTCGGTGGTCACCCTCGGGGTTGCGCTCCCGTCGCTGCTGTTCCGCCGGACAGAGGAGTGCTACGTGTCGATCGAGGAGTCGCCCACCGGCGCCCGGGTCACCGTCGTCGGCACGGTCCCGGCTGCCGCGATGGCCCGCCTGCGGTCGGATCTGGGGGCCAGCCGCTGGCACCGGGCGACCTCCGCCAGCCCTGGGGCACCCGGTGCGGTTGCATCACCACCTCTCGTGGTCGACGGTCCGACCCGGCCGGCTCTCCGTCACCTCCCGCCGCCGGTGGACGAGGGAACCCGGCAGCGGGTGGATGACGGCACGAGGCAGCGGGTCGACGATGGGCCGGTCACCCCCGTAGACGACCAGACCTACCGGGCGGCGCGGCGCGGTCCCGCCGCCCCGGCGCCCACGACCCGGGTCGTGCTCGAGCTCGACACCGGTGATCGCCACCGGGTCGCGGCCTCCATCGTCGTGGGGCGGCACCCCGATCCGTCCCTGGGGACCCCGATCCCGGTGGACGACCGGGAGCGGACGATCTCCAAGAGCCACTTCCGCGTCCTGGTCGAGCCGGATGGCGTGTGGCTCGAGGACCTCTCCTCGACCAACGGCACGTCGCTCGAGCTGCCGGACGGGAGATCGACCAACGTGCACCCCGGCCGGCGGTACCCGGTCACCCCTGGCTGCACGGTGCGATTCGGTGATCGCTGGGCCCGCCTTGTGCGAGACTGACGGCTCTTTTCGGGGGAGTGCTCCCCGTTGCAGCGCGCGTCGCCGTGCTGCGAGGGTGGCCGAGATGTGCGGGCGGGACGTGGACGGATGAGTGGCGGTGCGCGGCGAGCGCTCTCATGTGTCGTCATCGCCTTCGCCGTGGTCGCCGGCGCGATCGTCGTCCTGACCTCGGACGGCTACCGCCAGACCAAGGTCGACCTGAACGACGCGGGCATCTGGATCACCAAGACCACGCTCTCGGCCACGGGCGGGCCGACGACCTCGAGCGTCGGTCGTCTCAACATGGAGGTCGGGCAGGTCGACACCAAGCTCGACGTCGAGCAGGGCCCCGACATCCTGCAGGCGGGCCGAACCGTGTTCGTTCGAGGCGCCGGCAGTCTCACGAGCGTCGACGTCGCTGATCCGTCCCGCCCGCCGGTCAAGGCCGCCCTCCCCAGTGGCGAGGGCGTCGACATCGGTCTCGGCGGAGGCACGCTCGCGCTCCTCGACCCGGAGTCACGAGCCCTGCACGTCGTCCCCGCCAATGGCTTCCAGTCCGGTGGATTCGAGGGCAAGCCCGCGGGCGAGGTGTCCGAGGCAGCCCGGATGGCGGTGGGCACGGACGGGACCGTGCACGTCGTCGATGGAGACCACGTGCGGACCTACGACGCGGACGGGTCGAAGCGCAGCGATCGCAAGATCGACGTGGATCCCGCCGCCGAGCTCAGCATCACGGCCGCGGGGTCGAGGTCGGTGGTGCTCGACCGGACCACCCGCCGCTTGCTCGTCGTGGGGGGTCGGAGCGTCGACCTCGGGGCCTTCGGCGAGGACGCGATCCTCCAGCAGCCCGCGGGCGACGCCGACACGGTGGCCGTGGCGACCGACGGCGGGCTGGTGAACGTGCCGCTCGGTGGTGGGGACGCCGACTGGGCCTACGTGCAAGACGAGGCGAAGTCGCCCATCGAGCCGGTGCGGCTCAAGGGCTGTAGCTACGGCGCGTGGGAGAAGCCCGGCCGGGCCGTCGGTGCGTGCGACCGGCAAGACCCGGTGCCGAGCTCGTTCGGTAGCGGGGGCCGGCTCAAGTTCCGGGTCAACCACGACCGGATCACCCTCAACGACCTGGGCAATGGTGCCGCGCTCATCATGGACAGCAAGCCGCCGAAGTCGGTGGACAAGGCCTGGATCGACGCACTGACCGTCCGACCGGAGGAGCAGGCGGAGAACCCCGAGGAGGGGGAGAAGCGCACGACCACGGCGGACTCCAACAAGGACCTGAAGGCCAACCCCATCAACATCTCCGCCCGCGAGGGCCGACCGCGGAGCATCCCGGCGCTGGCCTCCGCGCCCGGCGCGATCTACGTCAGGGAGGTGAGCCAGCCCTCCGCCGGCACGGCCTCCGTCGGGCTCAACGGCCAGAGCATCGAGTTCGACCCCGGCCCGTCCGGGCCGCCGACCCGCAGCTTCACGTACACCGTGAGCGACGGGACCGAGCGGACAGCGACGGGAGAGGTCACCGTCACGATCCTGAAGCTCGATGGCGAGAACCGGGTGCCGCGGGCCGTCGAGGACCGGATCACCATCTCGAAGAACGGCACGGCGGTCGTGAACGTGCTCGCCAACGACCAGGACGAGGACGGCGACGGGCTCTCCCTGGTCGACGCGACCACGGACGACGGCACCCTCTCGACCCCGCAGCACCGGCCCGACGGCATCATCACGGTCCGGGCGGGGCTCGACCTCGGCCCCAAGACCGTCAACTACAAGATCGTCGATGACCTCGGTGCCGAGGCCACGGGTCAGCTCATCCTCACGGTCGAGGACAAGGCCGTGGTCGTCGCTCGCGACGACGTCGCATTGGGCCAGGCGGACCAGCAGCTCACCGTGCGACCGCTGGGCAACGACCTGTCGCCGTCCGGGACGCTTCGCGTCGCCTCCGTGACGGCCGAGGGCTCGAACGCCGGCTCCCTCCAGGTCCGCGACCGGTCGAACGAGGAGGTGCGGTTCGTCGCCGCGCAGCCGGGGACCTACAGCGTGAAGTACACCGCCGTCGACGAGGACACTGGCGCCTCTGGGGAGGGGACGATCCGGTTGATCGTGTCGGCCGGTGAGGGTCGATCCCCGACCGCGGCGCGCGACAACGCGGCGGTCGCCGTCGACGTGCCGGTCGTGATCCCGGTGCTCTCCAACGACTCCGATCCTGACGGCGACGTGCTTGCCGTGACGGGGGTCGACCCCGGCTCGCGCGAGGTCCTACGGGCGGCGGGCGTCGAGGTCGAGGTCCTCAAGCGGCAGTACCTCCGGGTCACCGCCCGGCGCGCCATCCCGCGCGACGAACCGCTGGTGTTCCGGTACGACGTCACCGATGGCACGACGGCGCCGGTGCTCGGTGCGGTCGTGGTGCGAGGGATCGACCGGGCCCAGGACCAACCGCCCATCGCCGCCGACGATGAGCTCGTGATCCGCCCCGGTCGGGTGGCCGCGGTTCGGGTGCTCGACAACGACCTCGACCCCGAGGGCGGGCCGCTGATCCTCGCCCCGCCGAGCGCGGACGCCGCCGCGGGGGCGCGGTCGGGGATCTCCCGTGCCGGACCCGCCAGGGTGACCCGTGCCCGGAGGGCACGGCCTTCGTCCAGGGCGACGTCGTCCGCATCGTCGCCCCGGAGACGCCGGTCAGCTTCGACGTCGGCTACACCACGATCGACACCCGCGGGAACCGCGGCGGGGCCGAGGTCCACGTCAGCGTGGTGGCGCGCGACAACCAGGCACCGCTGCCGCCGGTCCTTGAGGTGCGGACGTCGGTGGGGCGGCCGATCCCGGTGCAGATCCCGGTGGTGGGGGCGGATCCGGACGGCGACGTGGTGTCGCTCGTCGGCGTCGCCAGCGCCCCGCAGCACGGGACGCTCCCTGCGATCGACGACAGGGGGTTCGTGCTCGATGCGCGGCGTGAGCACCTGACCTACGAACGGGGGCTGCGCGAGGGCGAGGACATCCAGGTGGCGCCCAACACCCTCTGGTACGTGCCCTCCACGGTGGGCTCCGACGAGTTCGCCTACACGGTCCGCGACCCCGAGGGCCTGGAGGGCCGCGGCATCGTCCGGATCGCCGTGGTGCCGAGCAACACCAACAGCCCGCCGGTGGCCGTCACCGACCACCTCACCGCGGTCCCGGGCAAGACCCTCGAGGCCAACGTGGTGGCCAACGACAACGACCCCGACGGCGACGACATCGAGCTGGTCGACGCTCCGGAGCTCCGCGAAGGCGTCCGTGAGGTTCGTGAGGTCCGGCCGGGGACCGGTGTCATCCTCGTCCGGGTGTCGGACTCCGCGAAGCCAGGCGACAAGGTCGTCGTCCGCTACCGGATTCGCGACGACGTCGGGCAGACGGCCGAGTCGACCCTGGTGGTCGACATCGTGCCTCCCGGGACGGCCGGCGCGCCGCCGGTGGCGGTCGACGACCTGCAGGCACCGGCCGAGCCAGGTGACCAGCTCAGCGTTCCGATCCTCGACAACGACGCCGATCCCGACGGGCTCGTCGGGGCGCTCCACGTCGTCGTCGATCCGACCTCGCCGGTGAAGGCGACGTGGAGCGCCCGCACCATGCGGCTCGTCTTCGAGATGCCCGAGGCCCCGGTACAGCTCCGGTACACACTGGTGGACAAGGACGAGAACCGCGCGTCGGCGTTCGTGGTGGTGCCGCTCGCGTCCCGTGAGGCCCTCCGCACCACCCCCGACGCCCTCACCGTGGAGCCCGGCCAGGTCATCCCGATCGACGTGGTGGCCAACGACCTGCCGAAGGGCGCCGTCGAGCTCGACAGCTTCACGAAGCTCCCCACGGCCGGCACGGTCGAGAACGACGGGGGCAAGGCCCTCTACACGGCGCCGAAGGACGGCGACGCCACGGTCGACGGCTTCAGCTACAAGGTCCACCTCAAGGACGATCCGTCGAAGACGGCCGAGGGCGCGGTCACGATCACGATCGAACGCAAGGAGAACCATCCGCCGTCGTTGAGCGGCCTCGAGGTCACCGTGCCCGCGGGCGGCGACGCGACCATCGACGATCTCGCCCGGAGCGTCACGGATGCCGACGCAGGCGACGAGTTCCGGTTCGAGCTCCTCGGGGGCGGTCACGAGAAGGTGCAGCCCGACCTGCAGGGCTCGCGCCTGAAGGTCCACGCCGAGAAGGACGCCTACTCGGTGACGAAGGGCCAGGTCACCCCGCTCACGATCAAGGTCACGGACAACGGCGAACCGCCGCTGTCCGCGGAGGCCCAGGTGCGCGTGGTGCTGCAACCGACATCGACGCCGCCCCCCACCGTCACCAACGACACCTTCGACGTGCTCCGCAAGACTGGCCGGAAGGAGCTGGACATCCTCGGGAACGACGTCGGCGACGGCCTGAAGCTGCTCGACTTCGAGCAACCGCGGAGCGGCGAGGGTCAGGTGTCCCCGTCTGGGGAGAAGCTGGTCTTCACGCCCCCGGACGATCAAGAGGGCAACTTCTCCGGCACCACGCAGTTCACCTACCGGGTGACCGACGACTCCGGTGAGGAGTCGCACCAGGTGACGGGCAACGTCACGGTGAACATCGTCGGCAAGCCCGACAAGCCCGGGACGCCCACCGGGGAGGCCGGGAGCAAGCAGGTCGACCTGCGGTGGTCCGCCCCGACGCCTCGCGGAGCGCCGATCAGCCGGTACGAGGTGCGCGATCAGGCCAACGGCGTCTCCCAGCGCTGCGACAGCGCCACGTGCACGATCGTCAACCTCAAGAACGGCACCACGTACCACTTCGAGGTGCGGGCGGTGGCGCTGTTCGGCGGCGATGAGATCGAGGGCGACTGGAGCGCCGCGAGTGCCGACCTGCGCCCCGACAAGATCCCGGATCCCCCGTCGTTCGGGGCCCCGACGATCAACGACAAGGAGCTGATCGTCACCTGGACCGACGCCACCACCTCCGAGGGCACTGCGATCCAGCGCTACGACCTCACGCTGATCCCGGCCCACGGGGGCCAGGCCACCCAGGCGCCGACCGGTGGCACGCACCAGGCCACGTTCACCGGCCTGACCAACGGGACCGACTACCAGGTCCGGATGACGGCCCACAACGAGGCCGGCGACTCCGATGCGGTGACGTCCCAGTCGATGCGCCCCTATGGGGTCCCACTGTTCGGCGGAACGCCTCCGTCCGCTACTGCGGGTGACAAGCAGATCGATGTGCAGTGGCCGACCGCCGACAGCAACGGCTCGCCCGTGACCCAGTACCACCTGCAGCGGTACAAGGGCGGATCCAAGGACGGCGGCGAGCAGAGCTTCGGCCCGGACGTCCACAGCACGACGGTGCAGAACCTCGACAACGGCACCGGCTACACGTTCGAGGTCGTGGCCCAGAACGCTCGCGGGCGCTCACTCCCGACGGCGAAGTCGGCCGCGGTCATCGCGTCCGGCCCACCGATGCAGGTCGGCGCCATCACCACCCAGGAGCAGAACACCCAGGTCACGCTCACGTTCACGGCACCGGATCCGAACGGCAATGCCATCAGCAGCTACCGGGTGACGCCCAGCGGCCTGTCCGCTCGGACCATGAACGGCGCCGCTTCGGGCACGGTCACGCTGGTCGTGACCGGCCTGAACAACGGCACGGCGTACACGTTCAGCGTCGCCGCTTGCAACAACAACCCGACCTCTCAGAAGTGCGGCACGGCAAGCACCTCGCCCTCAGCGACGCCCTACGGTCCGCCCGGTACGCCGAGCGTGTCCTCTCCCGGACAGCGTCCGCAGGGGGACTACACCCTCACCTGGAGTTGGACCGCACCGAACGCGAACGGCCGAGCCATCACCGGCTACACCCTTCGGGTCGACGGCGGCGGCACCTTCTCGGTCGGTGCCGGTCAGACGTCGTACTCGCAGAGCTTCGGCGCGAGCCAGGCCCACAGCTTGTACGTCTGGGCGGTGAACGCGCCAGGAAGCCAGAGTGCGAATCCGGGCTCTGGCTCGGGGACCACGGGAGCGACGCCGCCAAGGGTCATCGTGTCGATCGGTGAGGCCTACAACCCGCAGGGCTGCAACAGCGGCTGCGAGCGGATCAATGTCACGCTCGAAGGGTTCCCTGCTGGGAACTACTCAGCGGTCTTGTACTGCTCGACCTGCGGCAGCAACAACCGGACCTGGGGCGGGAGCTTCACAGGAGCCATCACGGTGCACGACGGCGCCAATGCGACCAGCTACGCCTACGGCGAAGGTGGAGAGGTTTGGGCAGTGGTCAACGGCGTCGAGTCCAACCACCAAGGAGGCTGGTGACGATGGCGGCGATGACTCGTCGGGTCGTGGCGGTCGGTCTCGCTGCGATCCTGGTTCTTGGTGCGGCGTGCAGTGAGGACTCTGGATCTGAGGATCGAGGATCCTCGGCGACCTCGTCGACAGGCCCCGCGGCTGCGGAGCGCTCGGTCGCAGTGTCGCGAGGTAGCCAACTGAACCCCGCAGGGTGCACCTCCACCGAGTGTGGGGCGATCGTTGTGGAGCTGAGCGGGTTCGGAAGGGGCCCGCACTCGGCGCAACTGCACTGCGACGAGTGCGGCGAGACCACGACGGACTGGGGCCAGGGCCTCACCGGGGTGGTCGAGGTCCGGGACGGCGAGAACGTCACCGCGTACGCCTTCGGTTTCCCCGGTTCGCACGTGTGGGCCGTCGTCGGCGGTATCGAGTCGAACCACCTCGAGTGGTGACCGGCGCACGCCGGATCGAAATGTCAGCAACCCTCAGGAACGAGAGCGATCGATGATCACTTCAGAACAGGCGGGCTGGTTCTCCCAGACCTTCAACAGCCTCGTGGCCAACGTCGAACAGGCGGTGGTGGGCAAGACCGCGGTGGTGCGGCTCGCGCTCACGTGCCTGCTGTCCGAGGGTCACCTGCTGCTGGAGGATGCTCCGGGCACCGGCAAGACGTCGTTGGCGAAGGCGATCTCGAACACGGTGCAGGGCTCCTCGAGCCGCATCCAGTTCACGCCGGACCTGCTGCCCACCGACGTCATCGGGGTGTCGATCTACAACCAGCAGACCGGGGACTTCGACTTCAAGCCCGGGCCGATCTTCGCCACGATCGTGTTGGCGGACGAGATCAACCGGGCCTCCCCCAAGACGCAGTCGGCGCTGCTCGAGGTGATGGAGGAGGGCCAGATCACCGTCGACGGCATCCCGCACAAGGTCGGGCCGCCCTTCATGGTGCTCGCCACCCAGAACCCGATCGAGCAGGCCGGGACGTACCGCCTCCCCGAGGCCCAGCTCGACCGGTTCCTGATGCGGACCAGCCTCGGCTACCCGGACCACAACACGACGGTCCGCCTGCTCGCGGAGTCCGGCACCCGTGACCGCTCGGTCATGGTCAAGCCGCTGGTCCCGGCCAGCACCGTGACGGAGATGGCCGGCCTCGCCTCGACAGTGCACTGCGACCCCGCCGTCCTCGCCTACGTGAGCCTGCTCGCGGAGGAGACCCGTCGCGCTGACGGCGTGATGCTGGGCGTGAGCGTCCGCGGCGCCCTCGCACTGGTGCGGGCGGCCAAGACGTGGGCGGCATCGACCGGCCGGACGTTCGTGGCGCCGGACGACGTCAAGGCGCTCGTCGGGCCCGTGTTCGGCCACCGCCTGATCCTCACGCCGGACGCGGAGTTCAACGGCCTGAACCCGAGCCAGGTGCTCGCCCGCGTGGTCGCCGATGTCCCGGCCCCGGTGGAGCGCGCCGGCACGTGAGCGCCTCAGTTCCCACCCGTCGCGGCCGCCTCGGCACGCGCGTCAGCAGCGTCCGGCGCACCGTCACCTCGGTGTGGCGCCGGCAGCAGGTGACGACGGTGCTCGCGCGGTTCGGCGCGGCGGCGCGGGAGCGGAGCCGTCCCGTGACCGAGCGGATCGCGGAGCCGGGCTGGGCGGTGCTCGGCCTCGGTGTCTTGGGGTGGATGGTGGGGTCGAAGTTCGGATGGCAGGAGCTCGTCACCTTCGCGACGGCCTGCCTGCTGATGGTGGTGGCCGCGCTGCTGTTCACCCTCGGTCGCTCAGCGCTCGAGGTGGAGCTCGAGCTCGATCCCCAGCGCGTCACCGTCGGAGAGCCGGCGATCGCGCGCCTGCGGGTGCGCAACACGGGCGCCCGCCAGGTGCTCGGCGTCGTGCTCGAGGTGCCGGTGGGAAGGGACGGCCTGGCCCGGCTGTCGCCGCCGACCCTGGGCCACGGCGCGGAGTTCGTCGAGCCGTTCGTCATCCCGACCAACCGTCGAGCCGTGATCCCCGTGGGCCCCGTGAGCTCGGTGCGCGGCGACCCGCTCGGCCTGGCGCGGCGGGAGGTCGTGTGGTGCGACGCGATGGACCTCATCGTCCACCCGAAGATCGACCTGCTGCCCGGGGCCGCGGCGGGGTGGATGCGGGACCTCGAGGGCATGACGACGAACGACCTGTCGCCCGCTGACATCGCCTTTCACACCTTGCGCGAGTACGTACCGGGGGACGACCGTCGCAGCATCCACTGGCGCACATCCGCGCGCACCGGGAAGCTCATGGTCCGCCAGTACGTCGACACCCGGCGGGCCCATCTCGGGCTGATCCTGTCGACACGGGCGGCGGACTACGCGAACGAGGACGAGTTCGAGGTCGCCGTCTCCACGATCGGGTCGCTCGGGGTCAGCTCCCTCCAGCTCGGCCAGCAGGTCACTTCGATCCACGGCGCGACCGCAGTGGCGGGCCGTGGCCGCACGCAGCTGCTCGATGCCCTGAGCGCGGTCGAGCTGGAGGCCGACGGCGACGGCATCGAGACCGTCGCCCGCCGCGCTCGTCACCCGCTGGCCGCGGCGAGCATCGCGGTGTTGGTCACTGGGAGCCGGGCCGGCATCGCTGACCTCCGCTCGGCCTCGTCGTGGCTCCCGTCGCACCTCCGCGTCCTGGTGGTGCGGATCGACCCGGTCGCCGAGCCGGAGGTCCGGACGGTGCGCGACCTGCAGCTCCTGACCATTCGTGAGCCGCGTGACCTTGCGGCACGGCTCGGGGCGGTGGCGGTCGGCTGATGGCGGCAGCGATCGAAGCCCCCAACCCGTTCGACCGGCGTGGTCTCGCCGACGCCGGATTCACCGTCGCGCTGGTCGGTCTTGGCGCGTACGGCTTCCGAACATCGTTCGGTGGCTGGCAGTTCCTCGTGGTCGGTGTCGTCGCGGCCGCGATCGGCATCGGCGCAGCCGCGGCGGTCATTCGCTACCGCTTCCCCGCAGTGGTCGCGGCCGCGATCGCGATCGTCACCCTCGTGGTGCTGGGTGGGATCGCGACGCCGGACTCCGCGCTCCTCGGCATCCTCCCCGGACCGAGCACCTTCTCGGACCTGGCGGACGGCGCCGCGAACGGGTGGGCCCGCCTCCTCACCAGCTCGGCGCCGGCGGGAACCGAGGGCAACGTCCTCGTCGTGCCGTACCTGTGCGCGTTCGCCGGAGCGTTCCTGTCGATGCTCCTGGCCCGGCGGCGGAGCGCGGTGCCGTGGTGCGTGCTCCCGCCGATGGTGGTGCTCGTCGCGAGCGTGCTCCTGGGCATCAAGACCCCCGCCAACCTCCTGCTCCAGGGGGGCGTGTTCGCTGCCGTCGGGATCGCGTGGGTGAGCGCTCGGGTCGAGCTGCGCCAGACGCAGATCGTCGGTGGCACCGGAGCGGGACGTCCGATGGCGGCGGTGGCGATGCTCGGGGCCGTGCTCGTACTGTCGACGAACGTCGCCCCGCACCTCCCGGGCGCGCCCCCCAGCTCCTCGGATCGCGTGATCCTCCGGGACGACGTCATCCCACCGTTCGACGCGCGTGACTACGCCAGTCCCCTGGTCGGCTATCGCAAGTTCCTGATCGAGCCGGTGAAGGATCGGCCCCTGTTCGAGGTGTCGGGGCTGCCGGAGAAGGGCCTGATCCGTGTCGCCGTCATGGACTACTTCGACGGGATCGTCTGGTCGGTCGCCCCGCCGGTGGATGCTCGCTCCTTGGGGTCCGCTGGCGTGTTCCGGCACGTCGGCCCCGTCATCCCCGATGCGCCCACCGAGGGTGAGCGCGTGCAGGTGAGGATCGTGGCCGACCAGGACGCCGGTTCGCTCCCGACGGGCGTGTGGGTGCCCACCGTGGGGGCGGCGACCTCCGTGCGCTTCACCGGGCCGCGTGCCGAGGAGCTCCAGAAGTCCTACCGGTTCAACCGGGCGACGGACATCGTCGCCACCCCATTGGGGCTCGTCGCGGGCGACGGGGTCGAGCTCACGGGTGTGATCGACTCGACCACCGTGCGGAGCCTGGATGCGCGGCCGACCACGGGGGAGTTCCGCGGCGGCGACCCGGGTGGCCTCGGCCCGAACACGCTCCCCGATCCGCTGGTCCAGGACATCCGAACGCAGATCGAGGCGGTGGGCACCGACGGCGCCGAGCGGGCGCTCGCCTTGGAGGAGCTGTTCCAAGCCAACTGGTACTACGACCCAGACGGGCTCTTCAAGATCGCTCCGGGTCACTCGCTCGCCCACCTGCGGAACTTCCTGGAGACCCGCGTCCAGGACAAGACGGTGGGCAACGCCGAGCAGTACGCCGCGATGATGGCGGTAGCGGCGCGGATGCTCGGCATGCCGGCGCGCGTCGTCGTCGGGTTCGAGCCGAAGCACCTCAGCGACGGTGCAGGGGTGGTGACCGGCGACGAGGCTGAGGCCTGGGTCGAGATCAACTTCGAGGGCATCGGGTGGGTCCCGTACTTCCCGACGCCCGATCGGGACAACACGACCCAGGACGAGCCCCAGCCCGTGCTGATCAACGAGGTCCAGACCGAGGAGGCGAAGACGGCGGTCACCACGCCCCCGCCTCGGATCGTCAACCTCGACAACCCCCGTACCGACAAGGGCGAGCCGGACGAGGAGAGCTCGACCGGGTTCCTCATCCGTTGGCTGGTGATGCTGGCGAAGGTGGTGGGCCTGGCGGCTGTGACCGTGGCTTCTCCGATGGCCCTGCTCGCGCTCGCCAAGGGCCAGCGCCGCCGTCGACGACGGCACCGGGGCCAGCCGGCCCGACGGATCTCCGCTGGCTTCGTCGAGGCCCTCGACGCCGCCCGGGACGCCGGCCGACCTGTACCGGGTGACCTCACCCGGGCCGAGGCGGCCCAGCTGATCGGCGACCCCTCCCTCACCGCGCTCGCGGCGACGGTGGACCTGCGCATCTTCGGCCCGGGCGACCCGAGCGATGCCGACGCGGACCAGGTGTGGGCCCAGGTCGACGGCTATCGCAAGGAGCAGGTGGCGGGCCGCAGCCTCCTCGGCAAGGTGCGGTTCCACGGCAACCCGACGTCGCTCATCGGCGGATGGATCCCGGCCGACTCGTTCGCCGGTGCCCGTGGCTTCGTCACGCGACTTCCCCAGATCCGACTGCGACCGAGGTCCGCGCCGTGAGGCTGAAGCTCACCCTCGTCCGTCCGCCCGGGCAGCCGCATCCCGCCGTGGATCTCCTGGTCACGGTCGACACCACGGTCACCGTCGGCGAGCTGGCCGCGGCGATCGGCGAGCGCGACCCGCTGGCGCCGCTGAAGATCCCGACCGAGGGGGTGACGCTCGCGCTCCAGGACGGCACGAAGCAGCAGCCCATCCGGCATGACGCCACGGTCGCCGACGCCGGGCTCCGATCGGGCCAGACGGTGAGCGTGGTGAAGCGCCGTCCGGTGGGTCACGACCTCGACGTTGCTGACGGCCCGGCGATGCTGGTGGTGGTCGAGGGGCCGGACAAGGGCAAGGAGTTCCCGCTTCCCGCCGGTGTCTCCTACATCGGCCGGCACGCCGAGAGCACGGTCCGTCTCAACGACGCGATGGTGTCGACCCGCCACGCTCGCATCGTCGTCACCGACGTCGTCGAGATCGTCGACCTGGGTTCGTCCAACGGTGTCCTCGTCGGGGACGAGCCCGTCGCACGCGCCATCCTCGGTCCCGATGACCCGGTCCTGCTGGGCGAGTCGCTCGTGCGGGTCGTTCGTCGTGGTGGGGTCGTCGGCGCCGCGACTGCGCCCACCGTCGAGTTCAACCGCTCGCCCCGCCTCGACATCGTCTACGAGGGTCAAGAGCTGGAGGGGCCGGACGTCCCGACACCGCCGGACAAGGCTCGCTTCTCCATCGCGGCGGTGGTGGCCCCCATCCTGATGGGTGGGGTGATGTACCTCGTCACGAAGAGCCTCTTCTCGGTGCTCTTCCTGGCGATGAGCCCGGTGCTGATGATCGGGAGCATCCTGGAGCAGCGGGTGCTGGGCAAGAAGGCGCTCGAGGAGGCCATCGCGTTGTTCCGCGAGGCGCTGGGAGCCATCGGCGCGGAGCTGTCCGAGGCGAACGCGGCCGAGGTGGCGTCCCGGCGCGCCGAGTACCCGGCGGTCTCCGAGGCGGTGTCGGCGGTGAGCCAGCGCAACAACCTGCTGTGGCACCGGCGACCCGACCGGCGCGCGTTCCTCGAGGTGCGGCTCGGCACCGCTCGGCTCCCCTCGCGCAGCACCATCAAGCTGCCGTCCCGTGGAAAGGCGTTGCCCTACCTCTGGGACGAGCTGATCGCGGTCCGCGATGCGCACGCGTTCGTCGAGCCCGTGCCGGCCGTCGCCGGGTTCCGCGAGCATCGGGCGATCGGTGTCGCGGGTCCTCGCGACCGGGCCCTGGACATGGCGCGGTCGATCGTCGTCGAGCTCGCGGCCTTCCACAGCTCGAGCGAGGTGGTGGTGGGCGCGGCCCTGTCCGGGTCCACGACCGCCGAGTGGGAGTGGCTCAAGTGGCTGCCCCACGTCACGTCCGACCACAACCCGCTGCCCGGAGACACCGTGGCGTCCTCGCCCGCGCCGCTGCTCCGCCTGGTCAACGATCTCGAGGACCTGCTCGAGCACCGCGCCGCAGCAGCGACGAGGTCCGGCATCGAGGGCGCCGATGCCGGTGCCGTGCCGGCAGTGATCGTCATCGTCGAGGACGACGCACCCATCGAGCGCAGCCGGCTCGTCGAGCTGGCCGAGCGCGGCCCGGACCACGGCATCCACCTCCTCTGGGTCGCCGGCGCCGTGTCTCGCCTGCCCGCCGCGTGCGGGGCCTTCATCGACACGGCGGTCAACGAACCGGGCGCCGCCCTGCTCGGCTACACCACCAGCGGGACCGCGGCGCTCCGGCTCCTGGTCGAGCCGCTCGCCGCGGACGCCGCCGGTACCCTCGCCCGACAGCTGGCTCCGTTGATCGACGCCGGAGCTCGCGTGGACGACGACAGCGACCTGCCGCGCAGCGCGGCGCTGCTCGGAGTGACCGGGGCGGAGGACGCGGTCTCCCCGAACGCGGTGATCGAGCGCTGGGCGGCGACGAACTCGCTCCCGCTCGCCGCGGCGGAGGTCGGGAAGGCCCGCAAGCGGGAGCACCACCTCCGGTCGGTCATCGGCGTCGCCGCGGGCCGCAACCTCGTGCTCGACCTGCGCGAACACGGCCCGCACGCCCTCGTCGGTGGCACGACCGGCTCCGGCAAGAGCGAGTTCCTCCAGACCTGGGTCATGTCGACTCGCCACCGACCACAGCCCGGCTCGGGTCACGTTCCTCTTCGTCGACTACAAGGGCGGGGCGGCGTTCGCCGACTGCGTCCCTTGCCGCACTGCGTGGGCCTCGTCACCGACCTGAGCCCCCACCTCGTGCAGCGGGCGCTGCGCTCGCTCAACGCCGAGCTGCGCTGCCGGGAGCAGCTGCTCGAGCGCAAGCGGGCCAAGGACCTCCTCGAGCTGGAGCAGCGCGGCGACCCCGAGACGCCGCCGAGCCTGGTGATCGTGGTCGACGAGTTCGCCGCCCTCGTCAGGAGGTCCCCGAGTTCGTCGACGGCGTGGTGAACGTCGCCCAGCGGGGCCGCTCGCTCGGCCTCCACCTCGTGCTCGCCACGCAGAACGCCCGGCCGGTGTCATCAAGGACAACCTCCGGGCGAACACGAACCTGCGCGTCGCCCTGCGGATGGACGACCCCGAGCACAGCGACGACGTCATCGGCACGAACCAGGCGGCTCTGCTTCGACCCCGGCATCCCGGGTCGGGCGATCGTGAAGACCGGCGCCGGGCGCCTCACGCCCTTCCAGACCGCCTATGTGGGCGGCCACACGTCGGACACCCCCGAGCCCCCGGTCATCGCCCTCGAGGAGCTGGCGCGTGGCCGAGCGGGCTCCGTGGGACCCGGCCATCCGGGTGGAGGCACCCGCCCCCACCGGGCCCAACGACCTGAAGCGCCTGGTGCGGAACATCCGTGACGCGCACGCGACGGCGTTCACGACCAAGGGCGAGGACGGCGCGCCGACCGTGCTCCTCCCGCGGCGGCCGTGGCTCGATGACCTTGCCACGTCTACGACCTCGCCCGCACGCCCCAGAGCCGGACCGACGAGCAGCTGGTGTTCGGGATCCTCGACGACCCCGACACGCAGAGCCAGGCACCCGTGTCGTTCCTCCCGGATACGGACGGCCACATGGCCGTCTTCGGCACGGGTGGCACCGGCAAGAGCGTCGTGCTGCGGACGCTCGGCATCGTTGCGGGCCTCTCCATCCGTCGGGGGCCGTGCCACGTCTACGGCATCGACTTCGGTACCCGCGCCCTCCAGATGCTCGAGCAGCTCGACCACGTCGGGCGCCATCGTCAACCAGGGCGACGAGGAGCGGCTCCAGCGCCTCCTCACCCGTCTGCGAGACACGATCGACGATCGGGCCCGGCGCTACGCGGCGGTCAACGCGAGCACGCATCACCGAATACCGCGAGCTCGCCTCGAAGCCCGACGAGCCCCGCATCCTCCTGCTCATCGACGGCATCGGCACCTTCCGCGAGGCCTACGAGGTCGGCCCCCAGTACCGCCTGTGGGAGACCTTCCAGGGGATCGTGGCCGACGGCCGCCAGGTCGGCGTCCACGTGGTGGTCACCGCCGACCGGGCGAGCGGCGATCTCCGCCGGCCCTGGCGTCGATCATCCAGCAGCGCCTGATCCTCCGGCTCGCCTCCGAGCAGGAGTACGCCACCCTCGGCGTGTCCCAGGACGTGTTCGGCGTCGATTCTCCCCCGGGTCGCGGCGTGTACGGAGGTCTCGACGTCCAGGTCGCCGTGCTCGGGGGGACCCCCAACACCGCCCACCAGGCGGCGGCCATCAAGAGCCTCGCCGCGCAGCTGTCCGAGGCCGACACCACGGGCCGCTTCCGGGCGGCGCCGATCGAGGTGCTCAGCGAGCGCGTGCAGCTGGCCGAGCTCCCGGTCGAGGTCGGCGGGGCCCCCGCCCTCGGCGTCGGGTACGACGACCTGCTCCCGTTCGGGTTCGTGCCCGACGACCTGCTGGTCGTCACGGGGCCGCCCCAGTGCGGACGGACCTCGGTGATGGCCACGCTGGCCCAGTCGCTCCATCGGTGCGGCCGCGAGCGACTCGTCTACTTCGGCGGGGGCCGTTCGGTGCTGTCTGGCGCCGTGTCGTGGCACCGTGAGGCGGTCGACGACGACTCGATGGCCGACCTGGCCCAGGAGCTGATGCCGATGATCGGCGGGCCCGATGGGCCTGAGGCGATCTTCCTCGAGGACTTCCCCGGCTTCACGCCCTACACGGTCACCGAGCCGCTCGAGTCCCTGATCACGGCCTGCAAGCGGGCGGGGGTCCTGGTGATCGCCGACGCCGACAGCTCGGAGCTGACCGCCTCGCCGCTGTACCGGGTCCTCCTGGGGGCCCGCCACGGGATCGTGCTCCAACCGGATCCGTTCGACGGCGAGAACCTCTTCAAGACCCCGCTCCCGAGGTTCCAGAAGTCCGAGATGCCGCCAGGCAGGGGCTTCTACCTCCGGGGCGGCAAGACCTGGCGCGTCCAGTGCGCCCTCCCCGACCTGGGGGTGGGCGCCGACGGCTGAGGGGTGGGGAGTGGTCCCCATTCCGTGAGAAGTCCTCCGATGTGAGGATGTGGGTGTCGGCAGGTCGCCGGCACGATTCGAAAGGGTGGAACGACATGGCGGCGATCAGCCACGGGATGAACATCGAGCAGGTCAAGCAGCTCGGGAACACGCTCAAGCAGAAGAAGCAGGAGATCGACCAGATCGTCAACACGATCAACACCGCGCTGAACAACACGGCGTGGGAGGGTCCGGACGCGATCGCGTTCAAGACCCAGCAGTGGCCGGACCACCGGACGCACCTCTCGCAGATCGGTGCGGCCATCGAGGGCTTCGGCCAGTCGGCTCTGAACAACGCCTCGGAGCAGGAGTCGGCCTCGAGCCGCTGAGCCTCCACCGACGACGCCGCACCGCCGATCCGGTGGTGCGGCGTCGTCGTTCGGCGCAGCGGCGAACACGTAGGAAGGGTGGACGGATGGCACCGATGATCGGGATGACCCCGGCACAGGGGCGGGCGATGGCCTCGCAGCTGGACCGGTCGGCAGCGAACCTCCAGCAGACGATCGATCGACTGATCGCCCGCCTGGGGGAGACCCCTTGGGAAGGGCAGGATCGGCGACGCTTCGAGGACCAGCTTCGGGGAACGAACCGCTCGGCCGTGGCGGCCGCCGCGAGCACCATGCGGCAGGCCGCCGCAGACGTCCGGCGCTCCGCCGCTGAGCAAGAGCACGTGTCGCGCCGCTGATGACGATGGCGACCCAAGGGATGATCGGAGCCGACATCGGCCGCCTGCGCGGCCTGGCGTCGGAGTTCACGGCCGCAGCCGACCGCATCGATGCTGAGCTGCGGGCGGTGACCACGTCGGTGCGCAACACGCCCTGGCAGGGCACCAACGCAGACCGCTTCCGGCAGAGCTGGAACAGCGTCCACTCGACACGACTCCGGGCCCTGGCCAACCAGCTCCGCGACGCGGCCCGCATCCTGCGGACCAACGCGGACGACCAGCAGCACGTCAGCAACGCCGGAGCCGGTGGGCACGGCGGAGGCCTGGCCGGGCGGATCGCCCGCGGCCTCGTGCCCGTTGGAGGCATCGGCCTCACGCTCGACTGGAACAAGATCGTCGGCGACCTCGATTCCCTGAAGGACCTTAAGGATCTCGCTTCCTTGGGCGACATCGGTCAGTTGCTTCGGGCCTTCGCCAAGATGAACGAGCTGCCACTGCTCCAGATCCGGGGCCTTCCGGTGCTGGACCTCGTGCTCGACGGCGTGATGGCTGCTTACTGGATCTCGGCCGAGGGGATCAGCGACGCTCGATCCGGGAGCCCCTGGGAAACATGGCCCGACGTTGGGTGCCATGGGTGTTGCCGTCGCGATGTTCGGCCGCGGCCGCAGCTGCTCCGACGGCCGCGGCGCTCGGGCTGGGGCACGCTCGATCGGCACGGGGATCGACCAGCCGTCGGACTGCTCCCCGGGAACGAGAAGCTCACGGATCGCTGGGCCGATGCTGCGTTGGGTAGCGAGGACTTCGAGCGTCGGCTCGACGGCCACCGAGATCCAGAAGGGCATGTCTGCGCCAGGAGATCCAGCGACGGGCTGACGAGGCGAGCCGTCTCTCCGTGGAAGCGCGGAAGAAGACGGAGAAGACGAAGACGCCCTGGGGCGTGTCCCGCAAACTGATGTTCAGCATCTACGGTCATGACCCCCGTCCTCGACGTGGGCGGCGATCTCCGTGGATGAGCTCGCCGTGCTCGCCTTCGCTCAGAAGGTCGACCAGATCCCGGAGTTCAGCTCTCAGGCAGGAGGCTCATGCCGACACCACTCCCGAGGACCCGTCGCTGGCCAGCCCTGGATTCCACTGGTCACGGCCCGTGATTCGTTGGCCGATTCCGACCCTTCGGTCGTCGATGATGACGCTACTCAGCCCTGGCTGCTCCGACAGCTCCTGGAGTGGGTCTGCGACCCGGAGTGGACGGTCGAGGGCAGCGTGGTCGGCCCGAGGGCGCTGCCAACATCTTCCGGCTGAGCGGCGCTGGGCACAGGGCGCGTTCGTCAGCGGCACGGAAGCTGAGCTGCGCCTGGTATCCGGCGACGCCGCGTTTGCCGTGCGCCCGGTCCTCGAAGCGCTCCTCGGCGATGGGTCGGCGGCCACTAACGCTGCTGCACCTGTGCTTCGCAGTGATGCTGAACAGATCCCCGGTTGGCCCGACCGGCGCGCGTTCGGCGTCGTCGCGACCACCGGGCTCGATCAGGCGCAGACCGCAGCCGCGTGGCTTGTGATCGACGGAAGCGTCTGGCGGACCTTGGCGATCGACTCGGCTCCCCACCTCGCACCTGCCCCTCCTGGCTGGCTCGACGAGGCGCTCGCGCGTCATCGAAGCCGTGACGGGCGAAGAAGAGTCGTGACGGCACAGGGGATGATCGGAGCCAACGTCGGTCAGCTGCGAGGCCTCGCGAACGAGTTCGCGGCCGCGGCCGACCGGATCGAAGCGGAGGCTCAAGGCGACTGCCACGACGGTTCGGAACAGTCGTTGGGAGGGCGCGGCCGCTGACCGCTTCCGCCAGAGCTGGAACTCCGTGCACACGGTCCGCCTCCGCAACTTGGCGAACCAGCTTCGCGACGAGGCCCGCACCTTGCGTTCCAATGCCGACGAACAGGAGCGCGTCAGCAAGGCCGGCGTTGGTGGCGCAGTGGCTGGTGGTGCCCATGTGGTCTCGACCACCGGGTGGGACCGCACGGTGAAGTCTGGGGTCGGCGGTCGGAACGTGGACGAGTCCGACGTCGAGCTCGTCCAGATGAGCGACGGCACTTGGCGCGTCCACGCGAGGGAGTCCAGCAGCTGGGAGCTGTCCTTCACCGATTGGCGGAACGTCTTGGGACTGGCGGCGCCGCAACTGGCCGCGCTGAACGCGGCGCTCGGCCGGCTCGGCGGCTCGACCTCAATGTTCGGTGTCAGCGACTACCAGGAGTACTCCTTCAAGAACAAGGAGGACGCCGAGCGCTTCATGGAGACGCTCAAGCGTGAGGCCAACGAGGTGAAGGGCCTTGACGGGCTCCACCGCTACGAGGTGGAGGAGGCCTACCGCGACGAGCTCAAGCGCGGCACCCAGATCGAGATGACCGCCCGCGAGCACAGCGGGGGAGAGGCTGAGTTCAAGGGGAGCTTCGATTTCGGTGGCGAGCTCGAGGCGTCGGAAGAGCACGTATCCAGTGCGTTCGGTCTGGAGAAGCAGGGCGATGCCACCGTCGTGACGGACACGGTGCGGGGCCTCGGGTTCGGGACGATCAAGGGCAGCATGCCGGTCCTCTCGGCCGAGGCTGCCTTCGGCAAGGAGATCTCCATCATCCGGAACACCGCGGGTGAGGTGATCGCCGTAAAGGTGGTCCAGACGACGTCCCCTATGGCCAGTGCGGATCTCTCCAGCTCCGACATCGTGAGCGCGATCGTCGGCAAGGGCGCGAAGGAGGCGCCGTACGCGAAGAACCTCTCGGGCTTCCTCAGCTCGAACAACGGCGTATCCACTGGCACCGTCTTCACCACGGAGACCACGTACGACCTCACGGCTCCGGAGAACCGCGGGCTGGCGGCCTCCTTTGGCTGCACGGACCCTCACCAGGCTCTCGCCACGAACGACGTTCAGTCGATGGTGCAACGCGTGGAGGGCCAAGCCTCCGGAAGTCGGACCCTCGAGGTGTCACGGGTGACGGAATCGAGCGAGGGCGCCCGCGTCATCTCGTACGAGTCACAGTCGCACTCGACGTCGTCGGAGGTGCTCTACCGCGAGACCTCCAAGGTGCCCTGACCTGGCGCCGCGCCGCTTGGTAGCGCGCCCTAGGGTTCCCGGCTGATGGGTGAGGCGCTGGATGACGCGATCTCCCTGGTGGGGTCGCGGGTGGCGCTCGTGGCGGGGCCGGGGGTGGACAACGCGTTCCTGGCCCGCGTCCGGACTCTGATCCACTCGACGGACCCGTTCGGGGCGCTCGTCGGGGCGATGACCGACGCCGGGCTCACCAACATCCCGTCGCTCGCCTGCGCGGTCACCGAGCGCGGCGGCGTGCGGCTCATCGTCCGGGGTGCCGGCAAGGCGTTGGCGAAGACCGTCGACGGGCGCTCTGAAGTGGTCACGGCCCGCCGGGTGAGCACCTGGACCGAGCACGCGCTGACCGACGTGGAGGAGGTCGTGCTCGTCGCACCGAACGCCCAGGGCGAGCTGACGAGCCTCGTGCTGTTCCTCGACGCCTCCCACCAGCGGCGGACGCGCGTCGCAGGCCCACCGAAGGCCCGCCCGGAGGCGGCCTTGCCGCCCGTCCGCCAGCCGACGCCAGAGCCGGAGCCGGCACCCTCGCCCGTGGCTCTGGCGCCGCTCCCGTCGTTCGACCCGCCGCCCACGTTCGAGCCAGCGGCTGCCGACGGGTCTCCGGAGCACGACTTCTCCCACCTGATCGAGGACACCCGATACCGGAGCGTCGAGGACGCGGCCGTGCGTCCGCCGGTCGATCGACGAGGACTCGATCCGACTGCCGTCGTTCGAGGCGCCGTCGTTCGACGCTCCCTCGTTCGATGCGCCCCCGCCCGTCGGCTCGCCGATCGGGGCCCCGCCGGAGAGCGAGGTCGACGACATCACGACCTTCACCCCACCGACGCGGCGCCCGGCTCCGGACGCGGTGGTGCCCCTGATCCCGGTGACCACGACGGGAGCACGATCTCGCTCTCGGAGCTGCGCGAGATGACGGGATCGATCCGTCCGATGCCGCAGGGAGAGGACGGACCCCAGACCGCCCTGCGGGGCGCGGTCCCGCTCGTGGGACGGTTGCGGTTCACCGATGGGCGGCTCGTCGAAGTCGACCGGTCGCTGCTGTTGGGCCGCCAGCCGAGGTACTCCGCCAGCCACGCGGACCCGCGGACGGCGCCACGGCTGATCACCCTCGCCGATCCGGACCAGTCGCTCTCGCGCACCCACGTCGAGGTGCGGGTCGAGGGGTCGGAGGTGTTGGTCATCGACCTCGATTCGATGAACGGCACCGTCGTCCACCTCCCCGGCCAGGCACCTCGACCGCTGACGCCGGGCGAGGCCTGCCCGATCACGGCGGGGAGCCGGGTCGACCTCGCCGACGAGGTCAGCTTCACGTTCGAGCCACTCGGATGAGCGGTTGGGTGTTCCTCGTCCCAGGGCAGGGTCCCGGGACGGTCGAGGGGCTGGTGGCGACCTGGCAGGCCGCGCCCGGACGCGAGCGCATCCTCGTCCGCGCCCACCCGGACCGGCTCGGCACCCTGGTCGAGGTCGTCGGACCCGACGCCGACGACCTCGGCCCCAGTCTCCGCTCGGCGGTGGGTGGCGTGCTCGCGCCGCCGCCGGTGGGCGGTCCGAGCCGGCCCGCGGAGCCCGTGGCGGTGGCGGCCTCGGTCGATTCCGAGATCGACGACGCGGAGATGACGAGGCGCAATCCCGGTCGCTCCCGCCGGCTCCGGCTGTCGGACGGCTCGGTGCTGCAGGTGACCGGGCGCATGGTCATCGGCCGCGACCCCGATCCGGCGCGCCACGGCCCTGGTGTGGAGGTCGTCCGTGTCGACGATCCGCAGCGGGCCGTGTCCAAGACGCACCTCGCGCTCGAGCTCCGGGCCGGCACCCTCTGGGTCGAGGACCTGGGCTCCACCAACGGCACGACCGTCATGACGCCCGACGGGAGCGAGTCCGAGGCCCGCCAGGGCCAGCCGTTGGCGGCCTCGGCGGGTGACACCGTGCACTTCGGCGGCCTCTCCGCGGTGGTGGAGCGGTGAGCGACAGCTGGGGCTGGGACGACGCGGGTGAGATCGACCTGACGCGCCTGCCCCCGCCGGATCCCGCCGAGCGCGTCGACCGACCGAGTCCCTTCGCGACGGCAGCACCGGCTCCGGCACCCGCCCCGTCGTGGAGCGCTCCGCTCGAGCCGATGCCCGTGGTCCAGCCGATGCCCGTCGCGCCCGCCGCAGAGATCTCGGTGGCTCCGGCGGTGGTGGGGTTCACGACGCTCCCCACCAACCGGGCGATCCTCCTGCTGATCGCCTCGGGCGCGCGGCTCACCTCGTCGGACCGCGCGACCGCCTGGCTCGAGGTCCCCGGCGCCCGGATCGTGGTCCTGGCCGGCGACCGCACCCGGCTGCTCGTGGACGCGCCGGACCCGGCCCGCCGCGAGCGCATCACCGACGTGGTGGTCCGCAGCCTGCAGCGGGAGGATCCCGGCGTGGCGCTGCAGCCCAGTCGCGCGATGGTGCCCGAGCCGGGCCCGATGCCGGTCGAGGCCGGCGACGGCTGGTACCCGGATCCGTTCGCGGCGGCCGTGTCCCGACGGTGGGACGGCCGGCGATGGACCGCGGAGACCCGGGGATGAGCAGCGGGGAGGGCCGGTGATGCTCTTCCTGGCCATCGTGGCGGTGGCCCTCGTGTACGGCGTGGTGTGCACCGCCGCCGGGTTCGGTCCGATCGGCGGCCTCGACGACTACCGGCCCGAGCACGGTCCGTCGCACCGAGAGTTCGACGACCATCCCGACGCCGTCCTCGACGCGTACCGATCGGCGGCGCGATCGACGCCCGGGCGCGGTGCTGCGCGAGGAGCGTGGCCGGACCCTGCTCCTCGACCAGCGGCCGACGAGCCGCATCCTGGGCGGCGACTACGGCCAGGCCATGCGGGTGCAGGTCGAGCCGGTGGCAGGCGGCAGCCGCGTCACCACCGACTCCAGCCACAAGGTGCGCTTCTCCTGGGGCCGGCACGACGGCGCCTTCGTGCACAACGAGCGGGCGCTCCGGATGCGGGCCAAGAAGGCCGGTCTGCACGAGCGCATCCAAGGGCTCAGCCCGCTGCCGTCGCCGCCCTCCGCCTCCGCGTCGCCCATGTCCACCGCCGCCGCCCTCGCCGGCTGGTATCCCGACCCCACCGCGACCACCCAGCTGCGCTGGTGGGACGGGGCGGCCTGGACCCACCGCTGCGCTCCGCGCCGGCGGCTGATCGAGCGAGGAGCCCCGCACCGTGGAAGCCGTCGGCATCCTGATCCTCGTCGTCCCGATCGTCATCTGGTGGAAGTACACGTCCTGGCTCCAGGCCGGAGTGCAGCCGCGCACGATGACCAGCCAGCTCACCCCCGACGAGCTCCGCGACCTGTTCCTGGGCACCGTGTGCACGTCCGGGTGGAAGGTTGTGGACGACGGCAACCCGATGGTGGCGCAGAGCTCGCTCGTCACGGGGATGCGCCAGCAGCTGGCGCTGCAGGTGACGCCGAGCGAGGACGGCACCTACGAGGCTCGGATCTTCCCCGTCCGCCTGGTCGTGAAGACGCTCAGCCGCATCCCCACGAAGGCACACACCCTGCGGATGCGGATGAACCGCTTCGTCGCCGCCGTACGGAGCGCCGACCCGTTGAGCGGCGCGTCTGTGGCCGAGAGCTCGCCGGAGCCCGAGGTGATCCTCCCGGTGGCCTCGGCCGCCGTGGGTCCTGTCAGCGCGCGGCTCGGCGGACCGACCGAGGGCTGGTACCCCGACCCGACGGATGCGAGGCAGCTCCGCTGGTGGGACGGCTCCGCATGGACGACCCACCAGTCACCCTGGTGACCCTCGCTACGCTCTGACCGCCGTCGAGCGGCACGACGGAGGGGAGGCGGTGTGACGGGCGGCGTTCCGGAGATCGAGGGCTTCGAGGACCTCGAGCCGCTCGCGCAGGGGGGCTTCTCCTCGGTCTATCGAGCCCGGCAGCCATCGGCCGGGCGGTCGGTCGCCATCAAGGTCCTCACCGCAACGCTCGACGACGAGACGCTGCCGCGGTTCCAGCGGGAGTGCCAGGCGCTCGGGACCGTTGCTGCTCACCCCGGCATCTGCACCCTCTACTCGTCGGGACAGACCGAAGACGGCCACCCGTATCTCGTGATGGAGCTGTGCGACGGCACCCTGGGCGATCGGGTTCGGCGGGACGGTCCGATGGCGCCGGAGGAGGCCGTTGCCAGCCTCGCGACCCTGGCGGATGCGCTCGCGCACGCCCATGCCCGCGGGATCATCCACCGCGACGTGAAGCCCGACAACGTGCTCGTCACCCAGTTCGGTCACCTCGTGCTCACGGACTTCGGCATCGCCCGGATGGAGGACGGCTTCCACACCACGAGCGGGGTGGTCACGGCGAGCCTGGCCCACGCCGCGCCGGAGGTCCTCGACGGCGGCACACCGACGGAGGCGAGTGACGTGTGGTCCCTCGCCTCGACGGGCTACCAGCTCCTCACCGGGACGGCTCCGTTCCGACGCACCGGCGAGGCGGCCAGCGTGATGATCACCCGGGTCTTCCGTGAGGCGCCGCCCGACCTCCGCGAGGCCGGCATCCCCGTGGCGGTGGCTGAGGCCCTCGAAGGGGCGATGGCCAAGGACCCCGCGAAGCGGACGCCCGACATGGCCACGTTCGCGGCCGCCCTGCGCGCGGCCCTCGGCCGTGCCCGGAGTGGCGGCCCGGCGGCAGTCGCGGAGGAGTCGGCCGCGACCGAGGCGGAGATGACGCGGCCGCGGCGTCTGGCTGCAGGCGGGGGCCGACCGGACGAGCCGCCCGCCGCCCCTCGGCGGTTGCTCTGGCTCGCGGGGACGGGGTTCGCCGCGCTGGCCGTGGTCGGGGCCCTGGTGGCCGGCGGCGTGATCCTCGGTGATGACGATGCCGGCGGTCCCGCCACCACCACCTCATCGACGAGCAGCAGCACGGTCACGACCGTCGCACCGGTGGACGAGCGCGCCGCCTTCTGCGTCTCGATGCGAGTGGACGACGAGGGCCTCTCGATCCGCACGACCCCGGGGCTCGAGGCGGCGGGTCAGCGGAAGGACGACGACGTCGACGTCATCGGGGCGATCCCAGAGGGGACGTGCGACGTGCGCGATGCCGCGGTCGAGCAGGAGATCCAGGACGTGAGCGGCGTGCCGTGGCGCCGGATCGAGTGGTCGGGCATCACCGGGTGGGTCGCCACCGGGTTCCTCAACCCGAGCTAGCGCGCACCTTCCGGACCACGAGGGCGAGCCCGGTCAGGCCGATCAGCACAGCGCCGCCGCCCGCGGCGCGGGCGGCTCCGGACCTCGAGCCGCCGTCCTCGTCGGAGGCGAGCTCGATCTCACCGGCGGTCCGCTCGCCCTCGTCGCTGTCCTGGACGGTCGAGGTCGTCGAGCCGTCGCCAGTGTCTGCTTCGGCGTCCGGATCGCCATCGGGGTCCGTTCCGTCGACGCCATCGCCATCGCCATCGCCGCCCCCATCGGTGTCCGGGTCCTCGGTCAGCTCGCCCCTCGTGCGGACGACCTCGTAGGTCAGCGTCAGTCGGCCGCAGATCCGGTCGCCGACTGCCGGCCAGGGGCACTCCTGCACGGTGGTGGACCAGGTGCCGACCGACGTGGGAGTGCCGGCGGCGCCGTACTCCTCGTCGAGGCGCATCCCCGGCGGCAACGTCCCGTCGAGCGTGCGGAACTCCCGCACCCGCCACATGTACGGGCTGGGGAAGACCTCCTCGTTCACCAGGACCCGGACCGAGCGGGTGTCGTCGTGGATCCCGCACTCGGAGCCCATGGTGTCGGGGTTGGCCCCGATGAGCCCCTGGATGCTCTGCGAGCGCTCGCCGACGGTGTAGCCGGTGCCGTCTTCGAGGGTCGCGGTCCAGCTCGCGTGGGAGACCTGGGGCTCGCTCAACGGCAGCTTCTCGACGAAGGCCGTCGCCGACCCGGCCGGGATCGTGATGGTCTCCGGCGGGGTCGCCTGGGCGATGTCCGTGCGGAACGCGCGCATCGCGTACGTCACGTCGAGGGGCTGGGCGACCGATCCTGACCGGGAGAACACGAAGCCGGCCGGCTGATCGACCTCGATGCGGCCCCGATAGCACGCTCCCCCGAGGAGCGACTCGTGCGCATCCGGGGAGAGCGAGACCGACACGGTGGGGATCGCGACTGCGGGCGACGCCGTCGCCGGAGGGACCGAGGAGAGCAGTGAGGTGAGGGCGGCCGCCGCGGCGATGCCGATCGACGCCGCCCGGCGACGATGGGAGAACATGGCCTGACCGTAGGGGTGTCGCTCAGCGCGAGGCGATGGGGACCACTCCCCATGTTGGCGGGGCCGGAGGGGAGCGGTCCCCATTCCGCCGGTGGGCTCGGGAGCGTTGGCTGTCGACATGACCCTTCGCAGCAAGCTCCTCGTGTCCGGTTCCCTCGTGGTCGCCACCACGGCCGCCCTGTCCAGCACCGCCGGCGCCACCTCGCCGCCGATGAAGCCGCTCCCGCTCGTCGAGGTGTTCGTCGGCCAGCCGGTGTGGATGGAGATGGTCGGCACGTGCCGCGAGCAGGTGATCCAGGTCGAGCAGGCGCTCGACTTCGTCGTCCGGCGCTCCGGCCCGCTCGACGAGCCGCTGACCGTCGTCTACGGCCGTGACTCGATGAGCGCCTTCGGCTCGAACCTGGCCGAGGAAGAGCGCATCGTCCTCGAGGCGGGCGTCGCCGAGGTCACGATCCCCGCCGTGGCTCCCGTGCCCGGGCCCGTACGCCGATCAGGCGTCGTGGCGGCTCGCCGTGTTCGGCGACGCGGCCTACGAGATCACCCCGGACGCCATCCGGACCGTGGAGGGCACCGTGGGGGCGGATCCCGACCAGGCCGCCGCCTGTGCCCCGGGCGAGGCGGAGCTCCACGGCGACGTCCTCGAGCCCGACGGCGACTTCTGCCAGGTGATCATCCCCGAGCCGTACGACGCCATCCCCGAGGCCGACCGGGACGGCGACCCCGCCACGCCGGTGGTCGAGCACCGGGGTGAGCTCGCCGAGTCGGAGACGGTCGCCGACACCGCCGGCGCCAAGGTCGGCGCCGAGGTGACGCCCACCTTCGAGGCCCCCGCCGAGCGGATCGAGGCCGAGCCGGTCGCCGAGACCTCCCCGGAGGCCTCCGGCCTGGCCGTCGGCCGGATCGCCGGCCTCGGGGTCCTCGCGCTGAGCCTGAGCCTCCTGGTGGAGGTGGCTCGGCGTCTGCGGCGCCCCACGGAGGGCTGATCTGTCGCCTCCGAGAAGGTGTCACGACGAAGTTGCTAATCCTCGACTCAACTTCTATCGTGGTCGAGGACACAACTTCGCCCCCTCACCCCTCGGAGGAACCCATGCCCAAGGCCGTCGGCATCGATCTCGGCACCACCAACTCCGTCGTCTCGGTCCTCGAGGCCGGCGACCCCGTGGTGATCCCCAACAGCGAGGGGTCCCGCACGACCCCGTCGGTGGTGGCGTTCTCCAAGGGCGGTGAGGTCCTCGTGGGCGAGGTCGCCAAGCGCCAGGCCATCACCAACCCGGATCGCACCATCCGCTCCGTGAAGCGCCACATGGGCACCGGTTGGACCACCGACATCGACGGCAAGAAGTACACGGCCCAGGAGATCTCGGCCCGCACGCTCATGAAGCTGAAGCGCGACGCGGAGGCCTACCTCAACGACACGGTCACCCAGGCCGTGATCACCGTCCCGGCGTACTTCGACGACGCCCAGCGGACCGCCACCAAGGAGGCGGGCGCCATCGCCGGCCTCGAGGTGCTGCGCATCATCAACGAGCCCACCGCGGCGGCCCTCGCCTACGGCCTCGACAAGGGCGCGGCCGACGAGACCGTGCTCGTGTTCGACCTCGGCGGCGGCACCTTCGACGTGTCGATCCTCGAGATCGGCGATGGCGTGTTCGAGGTGAAGAGCACCCACGGCGACACCGCCCTCGGCGGCGACGACTGGGACCAGGCCGTCATCGACTGGCTCGTGAACCAGTTCAAGTCCGCCCACGGCGTCGACCTGAGCAAGGACAACATGGCCGTCCAGCGCCTCATGGAGGCCGCCGAGAAGGCCAAGGTCGAGCTCTCCCAGGTGCAGCAGACGCAGATCAACCTGCCGTTCATCACCGCCACGGCCGACGGGCCGCTCCACCTCGACGAGCAGCTCACCCGGGCCAAGTTCCAGGACCTCACGGCCGACCTCCTCGAGCGCTGCCGCGTGCCGTTCGAGCAGGCCATCAAGGACGCCGGCCTCACCAAGGACCAGATCGAGCACGTGATCCTCGTGGGCGGCTCCACCCGCATGCCGGCGGTGGCCGAGCTGGTGAACAGCCTCACCGGCAAGGAGCCCAACAAGAGCGTGAACCCCGACGAGGTGGTCGCCATCGGCGCCGCCGTGCAGGCGGGCGTGCTCAAGGGCGACGTGAAGGACGTGCTCCTCCTCGACGTCACCCCGCTGTCCCTCGGCATCGAGACCAAGGGCGGCGTGATGACCAAGCTCATCGAGCGCAACACCACGATCCCCACCCGCCGCACCGAGACGTTCTCCACCGCGGAGGACATGCAGCCGTCGGTGGAGATCCACGTGCTGCAGGGCGAGCGCGAGATGGCGCAGTTCAACAAGACGCTCGGCAAGTTCCAGCTCGTCGACCTGCCGCCCGCCCCTCGCGGCGTGCCGCAGATCGAGGTGACCTTCGACATCGACGCCAACGGCATCGTGCACGTGTCCGCCAAGGACCGGGCCACGAGCAAGGAGCAGTCGATGACGATCACCGGGCAGTCGAGCCTCGACAAGGACGCCATCGCCCAGATGGTCAAGGACGCCGAGGCCCACGCCGAGGAGGACTCCCGGCGCAAGGCCGAGGCCGAGGTGCGCAACAACGCCGACTCGCTCGTGTACCAGACCGAGAAGGTGCTCCGCGACCAGGGAGAGAAGCTCGGTGAGGCCGAGCGCGGCCAGGTCGACGAGCACGTCGCCGCCCTCAAGGCGGCGCTGGCCGGCACCGACATCGAGGCGATCAAGACCGCCACCGAGGCGCTCATGACCTCCTCGCAGCAGCTCACGCAGAGCCTCTACGAGGCCGCGGCCGCCGCGGATCGCGAGTCGGGTGGCGCGGCTGCCTCCCAGGCCTCTGACGACGACGTCGTCGATGCCGAGATCGTGGACGAGCCGGGCGAAGAGGCGTCCTGATGCAGGACGAGTTCACGTCGGACCCGGCCGAGGAGACCGGGTCCGATGAGGTCGCCGCCGACGTGCAGGATGCCGCGCCCCTCACCGTCGAGGGCCTCCTCGAGGCGCTCGAGCAGGCCCTCGGCCAGCGCGACGAGTACCTCGCGCTGGCGCAGCGGACGCAGGCCGACTTCGAGAACCACCGGAAGCTGGCGCAGCGCCGCGTCGAGGACGAGGTGCAGCGCGTCACCGGTGGCCTCGTCGAGCGGCTGCTCCCGGTCCTCGACGCCTGCGACAGCGCCGTGGCCCACGGCGCCGCCGAGGTCGAACCCATCGCCAGCGCGCTGGCGCTCGTCCTCGAGAAGGAGGGGCTCACCCGCATCGATCCGATCGGCGAGCCCTTCGACCCCACCGTCGCCGACGCCGTGGTGCACGAGCCCGGCGACGGCGGTGACCACATCGTGTCCGAGGTGCTCCGAGCCGGGTACGCCTGGCACGGCCGCACGCTCCGCCCCGCGATGGTCAAGGTGACCGACTAGCAACCCCAGGAAGCGACCATGGCAGCCCAGCGCGAGTGGTTCGAGAAGGACTACTACCGGGTCCTCGGCGTGCCGGACACGGCCACCGCCAAGGACATCAAGAGCGCGTTCCGGAAGCTGTCGCGCCAGTACCACCCCGATGCCAACCCGGGGGACGGCTCCGCGGAGGAGCGCTTCAAGGAGGTCTCCGCCGCCTACGACGTGGTGGGCGACGCCGAGCGCCGCAAGGAGTACGACGAGGTGCGACGCCTCGGCCCGGGCGGGGCCGGGTTCCCGGGCGGCGGCGGGGCCGGCGGGTTCGGCGGCTTCCAGTTCCAGGACGGCGGCGATGTCGGCGACCTGCTCGGCAGCCTGTTCGGCCGCCAGCGCCAGGGCGGCCGACGGCGCGGCACCGGCCCGCACCGCGGTCAGGACCTCGAGACCGAGCTGCACCTCACGTTCGACGACGCCGTCGCCGGCGTCACCACCGGCGTGCACCTCACGAGCGACGCCCCCTGCTCGACCTGCCACGGATCGGGCGCCCGCCCGGGCACCACCCCGGTCACCTGCTCCACCTGCGGCGGCTCCGGCGCGGTGTCCGACGACCAGGGCCCGTTCGCGTTCTCCTCGCCCTGCCCCGCGTGCGGTGGCCGGGGCGTCCGGGTCGAGGACCCGTGCCCGACCTGCCATGGCGCGGGTGTGGAGCACCGGCCGCGCGAGGTCAAGGTGCGCATCCCGGCGGGCGTCGACGACGGGCAGCGCATCCGACTGAAGGGCCGAGGCGGACCAGGTCGCAACGGCGGTCCGGCCGGCGACCTCTACGTGATCGTGCGGGTGTCGCCGCACCCGCTGTTCCAGCGGTCGGGGCGCAACCTGACCCTGGCCGTGCCGATCACGTTCGCCGAGGCGGCCCTCGGCGCCGACGTCGCCGTCCCGACCCTGGGCGGCACGCCGGTGACCCTGCGGATCCCGGAGGGCACCCGGTCCGGCCGCACGTTCCGCGTGAAGGGCAAGGGCGTCGTCGATGCCAAGGCCACCGGCGACCTGTTGGTCACCGTGGAGGTGGCGGTGCCGTCCAAGCTGTCGTCCGCCGAGCGCAAGGCGGTCGAGGCCTTCCGAGCCGCGTCCGAGGGGGCCTCGCCCCGCGCGCACCTGGGGGTGTAGCCGATGTCAGATCCCACGGGGCCCACGCGAGCGGTCTACGTCATCTCCGTCGCGGCCGAGCTGGCGGGCCTGCACCCGCAGACGCTGCGCATCTACGAGCGCAAGGGCCTCGTCGACCCCGCCCGCACCGGGGGCGGCAGCCGGCGCTACAGCGACTCCGACATCGCTCAGCTGCGCCGCATCCAGGAGCTCACCAGCGAGGGCCTCAACCTGGCCGGGGTGCAGCGCGTGCTCGAGCTCGAGGCAGAGGTGGCGGCACTGCGCCAGCACCTCGATGCGGTGCGGGCCAGCGCCGAGGCCGCGGTGGCCCAGGCCCACCAGCAGCACCGTCGCGAGCTGGTGCCGCTCCACCAGTCCGTCGTCCTGTTCCGGGACCGATGATGCCGAACTACCGTCGCCCGATGACACGACTGCTGCGCACGCTGCTGGCGGTCCTGGCGGTGGGGGCCTTGGTCGGCGCCTGCAGCTCGGGCGACGACGATGCGTCGGGGGACTCCCCGTCCACCACGAAGGACGACGGGGAGGTGCTCGTCGAGAAGCCGTGCGACGTGCTCGACGTGCGCGACCTGTCCGACGTCACCGGCCTCGAGTTCGACAACGCCACGCCGAGCCTCAACACCTGCGTCTACACGTCCTCCACGGGCCTGTCCGCGATCGCCGTGAACTTCCGCAGCATCGGCGAGGTCTCCGCGGAGCAGGCCCTCCAGGCGGCCCACGCGAGCTGCGACGAGGGGACCGTGCAGGAGCTGGAGCTCGACAACGCCGACGGCGGGTTCGGGTGCCTCGTCGACGACGTCCCCACCGTGGTGGCGACCGGGGGCGGGATCGTGGCGATCCTCACCGGCAGCACCCTCAACGAGAACGTGGATCGCGCGCAGATCCTCACGGACCTGGCGACGATCCTCGCCCATGCCGTCGAGGCGAGTGTGGGGTAGGGAAGGAAGGGAAGGAGGAGCCGATGGCACTGGACCCGAACCGTTGGACGCACAAGACGCAGGAAGCCGTCACGCGCGCGGTGGAGTCCGCCCAGGCCGCGTCCAACCCCGAGGTCACCCCGGACCACCTGGTCCTCGCCCTCCTGGGCCAGGAGGACAGCATCGTCCTTCCGATCCTCCAGCGGGTCGGCCGGGCCCCGCTGGCCGTGCGCAACGCCGCCGAGGAGGCGCTCGCCGCCCTCCCGAAGGCCTACGGCGGCACCCCCCAGATGGGCCGCGTGCTCCAGGCCACCCTCCAGGCGGCCGACTCCGTCCGGGTCGAGCTGCACGACGAGTACCTCTCCACCGAGCACCTGCTCCTCGCGCTGGCCGAGCACCTCGGCCTCGGTCGCGAGGACCTCCTCGCCGCGATGCAGGAGGTGCGGGGCAGCCACCGCGTCACCTCGCAGGATCCCGAGGGCCAGTACCAGGCGCTGGAGAAGTACGGGCGCGACCTCACCGAGGACGCCCGCCAGGGCCGCATCGATCCGGTGATCGGGCGCGACGAGGAGATCCGTCGCGTCATCCAGGTGCTGTCCCGCCGGACGAAGAACAACCCGGTGCTCATCGGCGAGCCCGGCGTCGGCAAGACCGCGATCGTGGAGGGCCTGGCTCGGCGCATCGTCGAGGGCGACGTGCCCGAGACCCTCAAGCACAAGCGCCTCGTCAGCCTCGACCTCGGCTCGATGGTCGCCGGCGCCAAGTACCGCGGCGAGTTCGAGGAGCGCCTCAAGGCGGTCCTCAAGGAGATCACCGACGCCGACGGCGAGGTGATCACGTTCATCGACGAGCTCCACACCGTCGTCGGGGCGGGCGCGGCCGAGGGGTCGATGGACGCCGGCAACATGCTGAAGCCGCTGCTCGCGCGGGGTCAGCTCCGGATGGTCGGCGCGACCACGCTCGACGAGTACCGCAAGCACATCGAGAAGGACCCCGCCCTCGAGCGGCGGTTCCAGCAGGTCTTCGTCGGCGAGCCGTCCGTGGAGGACACGGTCGCCATCCTCCGCGGGTTGAAGGAGCGCTACGAGGTCCACCACGGCGTGCGCATCCAGGACGCCGCGCTGGTCGAGCGCGGCGGTGCTCTCCGACCGCTACCTCACCGGCCGCTTCCTGCCCGACAAGGCGATCGACCTCGTCGACGAGGCGGCGTCGAAGCTCCGCATCGAGATCGACTCGCTGCCGACCGAGATCGACGTGGTCGAGCGGCGCATCCGCCAGCTGGAGATCGAGCGCGTGGCCCTCGCCAAGGAGACGGACGCCGCGTCGCGTGAGCGCCTCGATTACCTCGATGCCGAGCTGGCCGACCTCTCCGAGCAGCGCGACGGGATGCTGGCCCACTGGACGAACGAGAAGGACGCCATCGCCCGCATCCGCGAGCTCAAGGAGAAGCTCGAGGGGCTGCGCGGCGACATGGAGCGCGAGACCGACCTCGAGAAGGCGGCGGAGATCCGCTACGGGCGCATCCCCGAGGTCGAGCGCGCCGTCGACGAGGCCACCACCGCCCTCGACCACCTCCAGGCCGACGAGCGGATGCTCAAGGAGGAGGTCGACGCCGAGGACATCGCCGAGATCGTGGCCAAGTGGACCGGCGTCCCGGTGAGCCGCCTCATGGAGGCGGAGATGGCCAAGCTCCTCCGCATGGAGGAGGTCCTCCACGAGCGGGTGGTCGGCCAGGACGAGGCGGTCAACGCGGTGGCCCACGCCATCCGCCGCAGCCGGGCTGGCCTGTCCGATCCGCACCGGCCGATCGGGACGTTCCTGTTCCTGGGCCCCACCGGCGTGGGCAAGACCGAGCTGGCCCGCACGCTCGCCGACTTCCTCTTCGACGACGAGCGGGCGATGGTCCGCATCGACATGAGCGAGTACATGGAGAAGCACTCGGTGTCGCGGCTCGTCGGCGCGCCCCCGGGCTACGTCGGCTACGACGAGGGCGGTCAGCTCACCGAGGCCGTGCGCCGGCGCCCGTACTCGGTGGTGCTGCTCGACGAGCTCGAGAAGGCCCACCCCGACGTCTTCAACATCCTCCTGCAGGTGCTCGACGACGGCCGCCTCACCGACGGCCAGGGCCGTACGGTCGACTTCACCAACGTCGTGCTCGTGATGACCTCGAACCTGCCGGGCGAGCCGATCGACCACTTCCGCCCCGAGTTCGTGAACCGCATCGACGAGATCGTGCGGTTCCGCCACCTCACGGAGGATGACCTGATCCCCATCGTCGACCTCCAGCTCGAGCAGCTCGGCGGCCGACTGGCCACGCGGCGCACGTCGCTCGAGGTCACTCCCGAGGCTCGGGCGCTGCTGGCCCGCCTCGGGTACGACCCTGACTTCGGCGCCCGTCCCCTCCGCCGGGTGGTCCAGCGCGAGGTGGCCGACCCGCTGGCCTCGCTGATCCTCGACGGGCGCCTCGGCGACGGGGCGGCCGTACGGGTCGACGCCCAGGACGGCGAGATCGTGATCGCCTCGGTCGAGGCCGCGTCGCCTTCGGAGCCGACGGCACCCGCCGAGTAGTCTCGTCCGGTTCTGAGAACGGCCTCGTTGGCCGAGGGAGACGGGCCCGTGCCTGCAACGATCATCGTCGGCACCCAGTGGGGTGACGAGGGCAAGGGGCGGTTCACCGACCTCTTCGCCAAGGAGATGCACCTCGTCGTGCGCTACCAGGGCGGCCACAACGCCGGCCACACCCTGGTGGTCGACGGCGAGACCTTCAAGCTCCAGCTGATCCCCAGCGGGGTCCTCTACGCCCACATCACGCCCGTCATCGGCAACGGCGTCGTCGTCGACCCCGCCGTGCTCCTCGCCGAGATCGACATGCTCGAGGGCCGGGGCATCGACTGCTCGAAGGTCAAGGTCTCGGGCAACGCCCACCTGATCCTCCCGTACCACCAGCTGATGGACCGGCTCACCGAGCGGCACCTCGGCAAGAACGCGCTCGGCACCACCCGCCGCGGCATCGGGCCGGCGTACGCCGACAAGGCCGCCCGAGTCGGCCTGCGCGTGCAGGACCTCTACGACGAGAAGATCTTCCGGGAGAAGCTCGGGCTGGTGCTCAAGGAGCGCAGCGCCGTGCTGGCCAAGGTCTACAACCAGCTCGCGCCGACGGTCGACGAGATCGCCGACGTCTACCTCGGCGAGCTGGCCCCGCGGCTGGCGCCGTACGTCACCGACACGATCAACCTCGTCCACGAGGCGCTCGAGGCCGGTCAGCACGTGCTCTTCGAGGGCGCGCAGGCGACCTTCCTCGACCTCGACCACGGCACGTATCCCTTCGTGACGTCGTCGAACCCGGTGGCCGGGGGCGCCACGATCGGCGCCGGCGTCGGTCCGCGGCACATCGACCGCGTCGTCGGCGTGGCGAAGGCCTACGTCACCCGCGTCGGCGCCGGGCCGTTCCCCACGGAGCTGTTCGACGAGGTCGGCGACACGATCGTCGAGCGCGGCCACGAGTACGGCACGAACTCCGGCCGTCGTCGTCGCCCGGGCTGGTTCGACGCGGTGATGCTGCGCCACGCGGTGCGCCTCAACTCGCTGTCCGAGCTGGCGATCACGAAGCTCGACGTCCTCGACGTGTTCGACGAGGTGAAGGTCTGCGTCGCCTACGAGATCGACGGCCAGCGGGTCGAGAGCCTCCCCGACAACCAGTCGCGGCTCCACCGCGCCGTGCCGGTCTACGAGAGCTTCCCGGGCTGGGGGAGCGACACGAGCGAGTCGACGGAGCCGGGCCACCTGCCGTCCAAGGTGCGCGACTACATCTCGTTCCTCGAGCAGCAGGTCGGCGTGCCGATCCGCCTCCTCGGCGTCGGCCCCGGCCGCGACCAGTACGTCCAGCTCGCGTCGGCCTGATGCGCATCGTCGTTGTCGGCGGGGGTGGCCGCGAGGCAGGTCTCGCGGTTGTCTCGAGACGGCACCACGAGGTGGTCGTCACGCCGGGGAACCCGGGGATCGCGGGTTCCGTGCCGACGCCGGCCGAGGAGCTCGACGCCGACCTGTTCGTCGTCGGCCCCGAGGCACCGCTCGTCGACGGCCTGGCCGACCGGCTGAGGGCCCAGGGCAAGCGGGTGTTCGGGCCCGGCGCCGACGGCGCCCAGCTCGAGGGCTCGAAGGGCTTCATGAAGGAGCTCGTCAGCGCGGCGGGCGTCCCCACCGCCCGGTACGGGACCTTCACCGACCTCGACCCGGCGCTCGAGTTCCTCGCGTCGCTCCCGGGGCCCTACGTCGTCAAGACCGACGGCCTCGCCGCCGGCAAGGGCGTGCTGGTCACCGCCGACCTGGCGGAGGCCGAGGCCGACGTGCGGGACAAGCTCTCCGGCCGCTCCTTCGGCGCCGCCGGCTCCACGGTCGTGATCGAGGAGTGCATGGAGGGTCCGGAGGTGTCGGTGTTCGCCGTGTGCGACGGCACCCGGGCGGTGCTGCTCCCGCCGGCCCAGGACTTCAAGCGCGTCGACGACGACGACCAGGGGCCGAACACCGGGGGCATGGGCGCCTACTCCCCGTTGCGCTGGCTGCCGGCGGGCTTCATGGACGAGGTCCAGGAGCGGATCGTGGACCCGACCCTGGCCGAGCTGAACCGGCGCGGCATCGACTACCGCGGCGTCCTCTACGCCGGCCTGATGGTCACCACGGAGGGCCCGAAGCTGATCGAGTACAACGTGCGCTTCGGTGACCCCGACAGCCAGGTCGTGCTGCTCCGGCTCACCTCCGACCTCGGCGAGCTCCTCGGCCAGGCGGCCGATGGCGCGCTCGAGGACCGACCCACCGTCGGCTCCGACGCCGCCGTCCTGGTGGTGGCGGCCGCCGAGGGCTACCCGACCGACCCGCGGACGGGCGACCCCATCGCCGGGCTCGCGGCCGCGGCCGCCAGCGAACACGTCGAGGTCCTGTGCGCGGGGGTGGCAGGATCGACGGAGGAGCTCGTGACCGCCGGCGGGCGCGTGGTCGACGTCGTCGGCCTCGGTCCGGACGTGGCGACGGCCCGGGCTCGCGCCTACGACGGGCTCGCCCACCTCAGCTGGCCCGGGCTCCACCATCGAACCGACATCGCCGGAAAGGTCCCCACGTCATGACGTACAAGGTCGCCATCCTCATGGGCTCGCCCAACGACATGGACAAGATGAAGCCCGCGGCCGACACCCTGGAGAGGTTCGGGATCGAGGCCGACGTGCGCGTCGCCTCCGCGCACCGCAACCCAGCCGTGGTCACGGCCCTCGCCGCCTCCGCCCGCGAGGAGGGCTACGTGGCGTTCATCTGCGGCGCCGGCATGGCCGCCCACCTGGCCGGGGTGGTCGCCGCCCACACCACGCTGCCCGTGGTCGGCGTGCCCTTGTCCGGCGGCGCGCTCAACGGCGTGGACGCCCTGTACTCCACGGTCCAGATGCCCAAGGGCATCCCCGTCGCCACGGTCGCCGTCGACGGCTCGATGAACGCCGCGCTGCTCGTGGTCGAGATGCTGGCGATCACCGACGAGGCCCTGCAGAAGGCGCTGGCCGACCACCGCATCGAGATCGCCGGCTAGGTACGAGTCCCGGCGGATCAGGTGGGGAGGAGCCAGGCGTGCGTCGCCTGGGGGCCCCAGTCGTCGGAGCGGTGCCAGAGCGGGGTGAGACCGCGACCGGCGACCGTGGCGTCGAGCCACGCGTCGGTCTGGTAGCCGAGCCCATATGACCCGTCGGCGACCTGCGGGTAGGCGACGTAGGTCGCGCCGTCGGCGCCCAGCTCGCGCCGGAGGCGGTCTGCCTCGTCCTGCATCCACCCGCGGCCGGCGGCGTCGAGGTCGACCTGCAGCGTGACGTGGTCGGCGCTGCTCACCACGAGCACCCCGCCGGGGCGGAGGTGGCCGGCGAGCGAGGTGAGGAGCGCCCCGCACGTGGCCGGCGGGTGGTGGGTGATCACCGACCCGAGCCAGATGGCGTCGTACTCACCCAGCGGGACGTCGGCGAGGTCGGTGGACCCGGGCACCGCCACCGCGCCGAAGGCCGACGCGCAGAAGCGGACGCCCTCGTGGTCGAGGTCGCACGCGCTCACCGAACGCGCGGCGCCGGCGAGGTGGCGCACGATCCGTCCGTGCCCGCACCCGAAGTCGAGGACGTCGGCCTCGGCCAGGGTCCGGCCCGCGCCGGCGAGGGCCTCCTCGAGGAGCGCCACCACCTGCCGGCCCCGCTCGACGTAGGTGGTCCGGGAGTGGGCGGACGCCGGGTCGACCATGAGGTCGTTGCGGTGCACCGGGCCGGGGACTCCGGGGATCCGCCGCGGCGGCAGCACCCGACCGGCGGCCGTGTAGGCCCGTCGAGCGGCCCCGTACAGCGCCGGTGAGGTCCGGAGCCGGCGGGCGGCCCGCCATGCCACGCCCGATCGCTCTGCCATAGGGGGGAGAACGGTACCGGGTCGGGCCACCGGCCCTGGGATACTGGAGGCGATGCCCGGCGCCCAGATCCCCAACGTCCTGGCGGCCCGCTACGCGAGCGGGCCGATGGTCGACATCTGGTCGCCGGAGCACAAGGTCTGGCTCGAGCGCCAGCTCTGGATCGCCGTCCTCCGGGCCCAGCGGGACCTCGGCGTCGACATCGCCGCCCACGCCATCGAGGACTACGTCGCCGTCGCCGACAAGATCGACCTCGCCAGCATCGACGCCCGCGAGCGGATCACCCGCCACGACGTGAAGGCCCGCATCGAGGAGTTCTCGGCGCTGGCCGGCCACGAGCTCATCCACGCCGGCATGACCTCGCGCGACCTCACCGAGAACGTCGAGCAGCTGCAGGTCCGGGCCGCCCTCGAGCTCGTCCGCGACCGCATGGTCACGGCCCTCGCCCGGCTGGCCGAGCGGGCCGCCGAGCACGCCAGCCTCGTGATCACCGGCCGCAGCCACAACGTGGCCGCCCAGGCGACCACGCTCGGCAAGCGGTTCGCCAACGCCGGCGAGGAGCTCCTCCAGGCGCTGCGCCGGGTGGAGGAGCTGCTGGCCCGCTACCCGCTGCGCGGGATCAAGGGCCCGGTCGGCACCCAGCAGGACATGCTCGACCTCCTCGGCGGCGATCCCGTCCAGGTCGAGCGCCTCGAGGCGGCGGTGGCCGCCCACCTCGGCTTCGACGCCACGCTCACCAACGTCGGCCAGGTGTACCCCCGCTCGCTCGACCTCGACGTGGTGTCGGCGCTGGTCCAGGCCGGGTCCGGCCCGGCCAGCCTCGCCACCACGCTCCGCCTCATGGCCGGGCTCGAGCTGGCCACCGAGGGCTTCCGCCCCGGCCAGGTCGGCTCGTCGGCCATGCCCCACAAGATGAACAGCCGGTCCTGCGAGCGCATCAACGGCCTGCTCGTGGTGCTCCGCGGCCACCTCTCCATGGTCGGGGAGCTGGCCGGCGACCAGTGGAACGAGGGTGACGTCTCCTGCTCGGTGGTCCGCCGGGTGGCGCTGCCCGACGCCTTCCTGGCGGCCGACGGGCTCTTCCAGACCTTCCTCGCCGTGCTGGCCGACTTCGGCGCCTACCCGGCGGTGATCGAGCGCGAGCTCGAGCGCTACCTGCCCTTCCTCACCACCACGAAGGTGCTGATGGGCGCGGTCCGGTCGGGGGTGGGCCGAGAGGTGGCCCACGAGGTCATCAAGGAGCACGCCGTGGGCGTGGCGCTGTCGATGCGGGAGCAGGGGAGCGTCGCGAACGACCTGCTCGACCGTCTCGCCGCCGACGATCGGCTCCCCCTCGACCGTGGCGCCCTCGACGCGCTGGTCGGTGAACCGCTGTCGTTCGTGGGCACCGCGGTGGCCCAGGTCGGCGCCTTCGCCGACCAGGTGGCCGAGGTCGTCGCCCGCCATCCCGACGCCGCGCGATACGAGTCCGAGGACATCCTCTAGGCCGCGTAGATTCAGTGGCGTGACGATCTCGCTGCCCTACGTCCACTCCGGCAAGGTCCGGGACATCTACGCCGTCGGCGACGACCGCCTGCTGATGGTCACGTCGGACCGCATGTCGGCCTTCGACGTGGTGATGGCCGAGCCGATCCCCCACAAGGGGCGGGTGCTCACGGCCATGTCGGCCTACTGGTTCGACGTCCTCGGCGACGTGGTCGGCAACCACCTCATCTCGATGGACCCGGCCGACCTCCCGGAGGGCGCCTCGGACGGCACCGACGACCTCGCCGGTCGCATCATGCTGTGCCACAAGGCCGAGATGCTCCCGATCGAGTGCATCGTCCGCGGCTACATCACCGGGTCGGCCTGGAAGGAGTACCAGAAGGCGGGCACGATGCACGGCCAGCCGCTCCCGGCCGGCCTGCAGGAGAGCGAGCAGCTCCCCGAGCCCGTCTTCACGCCCTCCACGAAGGCCGACACCGGCCACGACGAGAACATCTCCTACGAGGCGGCGGTGGCGCTCGTGGGCGAGGAGGTGGCGGCGAAGGCCCGGACCGTGTCGCTCGAGCTCTACTCCCGCGGCGCCGAGCTGGCTCGGGAGCGGGGGATCATCATCGCCGACACGAAGTTCGAGCTCGGGTTCGTCGACGGCGAGCTGGTCGTCTGCGACGAGGTGCTGACCCCCGACTCGAGCCGCTTCTGGCCCGAGGACCAGTGGAAGCCCGGCACGACGCCCCCGAGCTTCGACAAGCAGCCGCTCCGGGACTACCTGGAGACCCTCGACTGGGACAAGACCCCGCCGCCCCCCTCGCTGCCCGATGAGGTCGTCGCCGCCACCCGCGACCGCTACATCGAGGGCTACGAGCGGATCACCGGCAAGACGTTCGGCGACTGGCCCGGCGTCTCCTGACCTGTACGTCGCAGGCGTGATGTCGCCGTAGGCCTCGCGTGGGCTGCAGGGGAGCGGGAGCTCGTCCGAAGGACGAGTGAGCGCGAAGTACGCTCGGGGGCATGCTCTTCTCGGTGCTCGTCGAGACACGGCTGCGGCCCGGCATCGCCGATCCGCAGGGCGCGACCATCGAGCGTTCGCTCCCCGCCCTCGGGTTCGACGGGATCCGCGAGGTCCGGGTGGGCAAGGCGATCCGGTTCACCATCGAGGCGCCGGACGAGGCCACGGCCGTCGCCCACGCCGACGACGTGTGCCAGCGGTTCCTCATCAACCCGGTGATCGAGGCCGCCGACATCGCGGTGTCGGCCGCCGAAGCCGTCTGATGCCGGCCCGCGTCGGGGTCGTCCTCTTCCCGGGATCGAACTGCGAGCTCGACGCCATGGAGGCGGTCGGCGACCTCGGCGGCAACGCCGAGCTCCTGTGGCACGGCGACGCCGACGTCCGCGGCGTCGACGCGGTGATCGTCCCGGGCGGCTTCGCCCACGGTGACTACCTGCGGCCCGGCGCCATCGCCCGGTTCTCCCCGGTGATGGACGCGCGTCCGCACCTTCGCCGCCGACGGCGGTCCGGTCGTCGGCATCTGCAACGGCTTCCAGGTGCTCACCGAGGCCGGCCTCGTGCCCGGCGCGCTCCAGAAGAACCGGGGTCTGAAGTTCCTCTGCACCACCGTCGAGCTGCGGGTCGAGACCACGGCGTCGGTCCTCACGTCCGAGGCCCGCGTGGGCGACGTCCTCCGGGTGCCGATCAACCACTTCGAGGGCAACTACACCTGCGACCCGGAGACGCTGGCCGAGCTCCGGGGCGAGGACCGCATCGTGCTCCGCTACGTCGACAACCCGAACGGGTCCGTCGACGACATCGCGGGCGTGTGCAACGAGGGCCGCAACGTGGTCGGCCTGATGCCGCACCCGGAGCGGGCCTGCCACCCGCTGCTCGGCTCCACCGACGGCGCCGTGCTGGTGCGGTCGTTGCTGGTCAGCGCCGGCGCGAAGGTCTAGCGAACCTCGGCCGAGCGACCTCGGCCGATGCCGGCGCGCTTGAGGACGCTCGGCTCCACCCCGAGGGCCCGCCAGGCCGCCCACGAGATGCCCTTGCGGTCGCTGTAGCCGGCCGCGGCGACGACGAAGTCGGCCTCGAGGCCGCTGAGGTCGACCTTGGCGCCCAGCGTCTCGAGCTCGACGGTCAGGTCGAGCCGCTCCTGGGTGAGCTGCAGCCGCTTGAGCGGATCGGCGCCGGAGAGGTCCTGCTCGATGCGCTCGAGCCGGCGCTCCATCGACTCCTTGGTGCGCTTGCGGCCCCGCTTCGGGCGGTGGGCGTCGAGGGCCTCGAGGTAGCGGCGCACCGCCCGACCCTGGTTCCGGCCCTCCGCCAGGGCCGCCTTGTGCTCGTCGGACATCGGCCGTCGAGCACCCTGGTTCGCCATGGCGCGCATCGTAGGGCGTGGTCTCCGAGCCCGCCCCGGGGCGTGCCGAGGCCCCCTCGGCCGCCACGTAGGCTGCGGGGATGGAGCAGACCGGCGCGGGAGACGAGTCGCTCCACCGGGCCCTCGGGCTGACCGACGACGAGGCGGCGGCGATCGAGAAGATCCTCGAGCGGCCGCCCAACCACCTCGAGCTGGCCATGTACTCGGTGATGTGGTCGGAGCACTGCTCCTACAAGTCGTCGCGGGTGCACCTCGGCCGCCTGCCCACCGAGGCGCCCCACGTGGTGGTCGGCCCCGGTGAGGGCGCCGGGGTCGTCGACGTCGGCGACGACATCGACGCCGCCTTCCGCATCGAGAGCCACAACCACCCGAGCGCCATCGAGCCGTACCAGGGCGCCGCCACCGGCGTCGGCGGCATCCTCCGCGACATCTTCAGCGTGGGAGCCCGGCCGATCGCCCTCATGGACCCGCTGCGGTTCGGGCCGCTGTCCGACGCCCGCAGCCGATGGATCGCCGAGGGCGTGGTGAGCGGCGTGAGCGGCTACGGCAACTCCGTCGGCGTGCCCACCGTGGGCGGCGAGCTGGTCTTCGACGAGACCTACCAGGACAACCCCCTGGTCAACGTCTTCTGCCTCGGCCTGCTGCCGAAGGACCGCCTGATCCTCGCTCGGGCCTCGGGCCTCGGGAACCGCACGGTGCTGTTCGGCTCCTCGACCGGGCGCGACGGCATCGGCGGCGCCAGCGTGCTCGCCTCGGCCGGCTTCGGCGAGGAGGAGGACGACGCCGACAAGCGCCCGAGCGTGCAGGTCGGCGACCCGTTCGAGGAGAAGCGGCTCATCGAGGCGTGCCTCGAGATGCTCGAGGCCGGGCTGGTCGTGGGCATCCAGGACCTCGGCGCGGCCGGCATCACCGGCGCCGCGTCGGAGACGTCGTCGAAGGGCGGCGTCGGCATGGACCTCCACCTCGACGCCGTGCACGTCCGCGAGCAGGGCATGGAGCCCTTCGAGGTCATGACCAGCGAGAGCCAGGAGCGCATGCTGGCCATCGTCGAGCCCGGGCAGCTCGACGCGGTGCTCGCCATCTGCCGGCGCTGGGACGTCCACGCGTCGGTGATCGGCACCGTCACCGGCACCGGTCGCTTCCGCGTGCTCGACACCGAGGGCGGCGACGTGCTGGCCGACATCCCCGCCTCCTCCCTCGACGAGGACGCACCCCGCTACGACCGCCCCCTCGCCGCGCCCGCCGACGTGGTCGAGCGGCGCGAGCGCCAGGTGGCGCTGCCCGCCCCGGACGACATCGCCGCCGACCTGTTCGGGCTGCTGGCCGACCCGGCCTGGGTGGCGAGCCAGTACGACCACCAGCTGTTCCTGAACACCGTCGAGGGTCCCGGCGGCGACGCCGCGCTCCTGCGCCTGAAGCACCCGACCACGGGCGTCGACACCGGACGGGGCCTCGCCATCACCACCGACGGCAACCACCGCTGGTGCGCGCTCGACCCGCGCCAGGGCACTGCACTGGTGGTGGCCGAGGCCGTGATGAACCTCGCCTGCGTCGGCGCCCGTCCCCTCGGCCTCGTGAACTGCCTCAACTTCGGCAACCCGGAGCACCCCGAGGTGATGTGGCAGCTGTCCGGCGCGATCGACGGCATGGGCGACGCCTGCCGTGCCCTCGGCGTCCCCGTCGTCGGCGGCAACGTGAGCCTCTACAACGAGAGCCGCGGCAAGGACATCGACCCGAGCCCCGTCGTGGGCCTGCTCGGCATCGTCGATCGCCTCGACAAGCGGCCGCCCGGCGTGCGCCTCGTGAGCGGCGGCGCCCTCATCGTGATCGGGCCGCAGACCCGGTCGCTGTCCGGCTCGCGCTGGGCGTGGGAGCGCGGCCATCGCGACGGCCCGCCGCCCGACCTCGACCTCGAGCTCCACGCCGCCATCGCCGCGCTGGTGCGCGACCTCGTGCTCGACGACCGCGTCGCCGGCCTCCACGACGCCTCCGACGGCATGGGCGTGTCCCTCGCCGAGATGGCCGTCCGCAGCGGCGTCGGCTTCGACGTGTCCTTCAAGGGCGCCGACCACGCCTGGCTGTTCGCCGAGTCGGCCAGCCGGGTGGTGCTCTGCACGCGCAACGGCCACGCCGACGACGTGCTGCGCGCCGCGCAGGCCACCGGCGTGCCCGCCGCCCGCATCGGCAGCGCCGGTGGCGACCGGCTCGTGGTCAACGGCCTGCTCGACGTCGGGCTGGCCGAGGCCACCGAGGCGTGGCGCGGCCGGCTCCCGAACGCCCTCGGGTCCGGCACCTCCCACTAGACCTGTCGCTGTGGAGGGCCCGAACGTCGCCGAACGGATCCGCGGCCTCTTCGGCGTGCACGTCCTGCGTCGGCTCCCCGACGGCCTGGCCGATCCCGCCCGTCGGCTCGCCCGGGCCCGGCGCCAGCGGGCCGCTGTGCGGCTCCACGCCCGCGGGCTGCCCGTGGACACCACCATCGACCCGGGCGACGAGATGCTCATCCCGCGCGACCCCGCCCACTACTTCTGGGTGGGCGCGTCGGGGCTGGCCGTCGTGGAGCGCGCCCTCGGCGACGCGGGCTGGACGGGGTCCGAGGTGCACCGCATCCTCGACGTGCCGTGCGGCCATGGCCGAGTGCTGCGCTACCTGCGCGCGCGGTGGCCCGGGTCGGCGATCACCGCGTGCGACCTCGACCGGGGCGGGGTCGACTTCTGCACGGCGACCTTCGCCGCCACCGGGGTGTACAGCGCCAACCCGGTCACCGACGTCGAGGCGCCGACGGACCACGACCTGGTGTGGGTGGGCTCGCTCCTGACCCACCTCGACGCCCACCGGTGGCCCGAGCTGCTCGGCTGGCTCCGCGACCGCCTCCGCCCGGGCGGCCTGCTCGTCGTCACCACGCACGGCGCCGAGGTGGCCAAGCGCATGGCCGCCGGCGACGACTACGCGCTCGGAGCCGACGGCCTGGCCTCGGTGCTGCGCGACCACGCCGCCACCGGCTTCGGCTACGCCCCCTACCCATGGGACCCCGGTTACGGCGTGAGCCTCAGCGAGCGCGGCTGGGTGCTGGACACGGCCACCTCCGTCGCCGGTCTCGAGCTCGTCTCCCAGCGCGAGACGGCCTGGGCCGACCACCACGACGTGATCACGTTGCGCAGGGTGGAGGCGGCGTGAGCGCGAGCGGCCTCAGCGACCCGGTGGAGACCCGCGAGCCGGCGGCCGAGTACCTCGACGGCACCCTGACCGACGCGCACTACCGCGCCGGTCGCGTGCGGGGCCGGCCCTACGTGATGGTGCACCAGGGCGATCGGGCCCGGGTGGTGGCGGCCGACGGGGTGTGGTTCGGCGACGAGGTCGTGTGCCTCCCGGGCGGCAACCACCGCGGGGACTGGGTGACCACGTTCGCCTTGCGCGAGATGTACGACCTGCCCGGCGCCTACGAGGGCAACCCCTGGTCGCGCGGCGACATCGCCATCGACGCCGGTGCCCGCGTGGAGGAGGGGGCGTGGGTCGTCTCCGGGGTGCGGGTCGGAGCCGGGGCGACGGTGCTCCCGTACTCGGTGGTCACCCGCGACGTCCCGCCCGGTGCCACCGTCGGGGGGAGCCCCGCCGCGGTGGTGGACGGCGATGCCGACGCGGAGCATGCGGCCACCGCGCCAGTCCCCCCCGGCCGACCGTTGCGCGACCGGCTGCGCAGCCTGGCCGCCCGCCTCGATCCGTCGGCCGTCACCTGGAGCGACTTCCCGACCCAGATCCGGTCGTACCCGCCCGAGATCCTCGCGCTCGGTCGGGCGTCGTACCGTCCGCCGCTCATCTTCGGCCCTCCGGAGGGTGGGCACCACGTGGAGATCGGGTCGTACTGCTCGATGGCCTGGGACGCGGAGATCCTGGTCGATCCCGGCGCCTGGCCGGCGGACGACCCGGGGTCGCCCGACCGGTCCCGGTTGCGCGTGGTGCTCGGCCACGACATCTGGCTCACCCGCATGGCCAAGGTGCTCGGCGGGGTCACCGTCGGCACCGGCGCCATCATCGCCAACGGCGCGGTGGTCACCGAGGACGTGCGCCCCTACGCCATCGTGGCGGGCAACCCCGCCCGCGAGGTCGGCCGGCGCTTCACCGACGAGCAGGTCGAGGGCCTCCTCGAGGTGGCCTGGTGGGACTGGCCGGAGGCGACGGTGCGCGAGCGCTACGCCGAGCTCTGCAGCGACGACATCGACGGGTTCCTGGCCCGCCACTCTGGCCGTGGCCGCTGACCGGCGCGGGCCCCGGGCCCGCCTGCGCAGCGCGGTGGCCCGCCGCCTCTGGCGGCTGGGCGACCGGCTGGACCGCCGGTCGCGCGGCCGGGTCCCGTCGGCCGTGGTCGACCTCCACCCGGAGGCGACGATCGGCGACGACGTGCGGTTCGTCGGTGGTGGGGCGCCGATCACGGTGTGCGCCGGAGCGTGGGTCGGACGGGGGGCGCGGCTCCTGCCCGGGGTCGAGATCGGATCGAGCGCGCTCGTGCGGCCGTACTCGGTGGTGCACCACGACGTGCCCGCGGGCGCGGTGGTGGAGGGCAACCCGGCGGCCGTGGTGGGCCGCCGTCCGTCGGACGGCTAACGACCGACGGCGACCGGGATGGCGACGGGCTCGGGCTCGTGCCGCATGGCCGGCTCGATGAGGTCGCCCAGCTCCGGGGTGATCAGGAAGAACGGGACGTCGGAGATGCGGGGGTACCGGGGCCGGCCGATCATCTTCGCCAGCGTGTGCCAGAGGACCCAGAGGTCGAGCCCGGCGCCGCGGTGCGTCACGTACCAGCGGTCGTACTCGGGCGCATCGCCGATGAGGCCGGTGCAGGCGTCGCTGACCTGCCAGAAGCCGGTGCAGCCAGGGCGCACCGAGGTGCGCTCGGCGGCCAGGTCGGCCGGCAGCAGGCTGTGGAGGTGGGCCATCTCGGGTCGGGGCCCGACGAGGCTCATGCGGCCTCGCACGACGAGGAGCAGCTGCGGCAGCTCGTCGAGGTGGAGGCGGCGCACGAGGCGGCAGTAGCGCGGGATCCGGGCCTGATCGAGCTGGTGCTTGTCGACGTAGGGCGGCACGTCGGGGGAGAGGGTGCGGAGCTTCACGAACCGGAAGGTGGAGCCGTTGCGGCCGATGCGGTCCTGGACGAACACGGGCTGGGCCCGCAGGGCGATGGTGCAGCCGAGGGCGACGGCGAGCATCACCGGGGTGGCCAGCACGAGCAGCACGGACCCCAGGACGAGGTCCAGCGCTCGGCGCCGCCGATCGGCACGTCGTTGTGCCTGGGTACTGCTGCTCACCCGGCAAACCTACGCCGCGAGGACCCCCTACGTCAGGATGGAGAGCGCTTCTTCCGGGGCGTGCCGGTTGGTGCCAGATCGGCGTAGAGGGCGTCGTGGCGGGCCCCCATGGCGGCCACGTCGAACCGCTCCGCCAGGCGCTGGAGGGCCCGTTCGGCCAGCTCCGCCCGGCGCGCGGGGTCCTCGAGGAGCCCCACCACGGCGTCCGCGGCCGCCGCTGGGTCCCCCACGGGCACGAGGAGGCCCGTGACCCCCGGGTCCACGGCGTCGCGGCTCCCCACCACGTCGGTGAGGACGACCGCGGTCCGTGCCCGCATCGCCTCGAGCGGTGCGTACGGACCACCCTCGAACCGCGACGTGAGCAGGAACACCTCAAGTGCACCGAGAGCGCCGGCCGCCCCCTCCAGCACGGGGATGCGGTGCAGCACCGCGGCCAGCCCGGCGGCGCCGATGGCGGCGTCGACGGCGTCGGCCAGGGCGCCGTCGCCGATGAGGACGAAGTGCACCTCCGGCCGGCAGGCGTGGACCGCGGCGGCGGCCGCCACGAGGTCCAGGGGGGCCTTCTGGGGCACGAGGCGGGCGATGGTCCCGACCAGGGGCACGTTGGCACCGAGGCCGAGCAGAGCCCGGAGGTCGATGGGCGGTGGCGATGCCAGCTCGATCCCGTTGGGGATCGTCACCACGCGGTCGCGGGGGGCCAACCCCGCGTCGAGGACCGCCTCCGCCTCGCTGGCCGACACCGCCACCACGCGGTCGGTGGCTCGGGCCAACGCCCGCTCCACGACGATCCCCGCCCGGACGTCGGTGACCCCGTTGGGGGTGTAGGCGACGGCGCTCCGGTGGCCCATCGCCGCCACCCGCGCGAGGAGACCGCCGATCGAGCTGTGGCCGTGGACGACGTCGGGGTCCACGCGCCGCACCAGCGTCCGCAGGCGCCCCAGCGCGACCGCGTTGGCGGGCGACCACGGCCGGCGGCGCATCGGCAGGTGGTGGACCACGGCTCCCGCCGCCCGCAGGTGGCCCTCGGCGGCCTCGTCGGTGACGCCGCCGACCCGGCGGGGCGGGATCACGACCTCGTGGTCGGTGCCCTGGGCGTGGCGGACGAGGTCCACGACGTGGCGGGCCGTGCCGCCCTCGAGCGCCTCCAGCACGTGGAGCACGCGGGGCGGTCGTCCGGCATTCACCAAGCGTCGATGTTGGCAGATGCCGGAGGTGAGCCGGCTCCGCCGGTCGCCGGGAGGCACTTTGCGGAGGGCGGTTCGAGCGGGGCGAGGCCCGGAGCGAGCATGACGCGGCGCCTCACTACGCTGCCCGGATGCGCGTGGCCCTGGTCCACGACAAGCTCACGGAGCTGGGAGGGTCGGAGCGCGTCGTCCAGGCGATGCAGCGCCTCTGGCCCGACGCGCCGCTCCACGTGGCCGTCGCCGACCCGGCCGTCGTCGCCCAGGGCGGGTTCCGCCACGTGCAGCCGACCGCGCTGGACCGCCTGCCCGCCGGCGTCGGCCGCCGGCGGTGGGCGCTGCCGCTCCACGCGTTGGCGTTCGCGACCCTGCACCCCTCGGAGGTCGACATCGTGGTGAGCTCATCCTCCTTCTCCGCCAAGGACGTGCGACCGGCCGCGGGGATCCCGCACCTCGCCTACTGCCACACGCCGGCCCGCTACCTCTGGGGCGACGCCGATCACCTCGCCGGCCGGTCCGGTCCCGCGCCGGCGGCAGCCGTCGTGCGGGCGGTGCGCCCCCTGCTGCGCCGGATCGACCGGCGCGCCGCGTCGCGGGTCGACGCGCTCGTCGCCAACTCCACCTTCGTGGCCGCGCAGATCGAGCGGCACTGGGGCCGGACGGCCGCCGTGGTGCATCCGCCGGTGGACCTCGCCGCCTACGCGCACGAGGTCCCGACCGGCGACCACGTGGTCGCGCTGGCCCGCCTGCTGCCCTACAAGCGCGTCGACCTGGCCATCGAGGTCGCCAACCAGCTGGGCATCCGCCTCGTGGTGATCGGCGACGGGCCGGAACGGGCCCGGTTGGAGGAGCTGGCCGGTCCGACGGTCGAGCTGGTGGGTTGGGTCGACGAAGCCACGAAGGTGCAGCTCCTCGGGTCGGCCCGCGCCCTCCTCGCCCCCGAGGTGGAGGACTTCGGCATCGCGATGGTGGAGGCCCTGGCCGCAGGCGTCCCGGTGGCGGCGCCGGCCGCCGGGGGGGCGCTCGACATCGTCCGCAACGGCGTCAGCGGCGCGCTCTACTCGCCCCTCGACCCGCACGGGATGGCCGACGCCGTGCGGGGCCTCCTCGACGACCCCCCCGACCGGGCCGGGCTGCGCGCCGCGGCGGCACCGTTCAGCGAGGCGGCCTTCGCGGCGGGGTTGACGGCGCAGGTCGACGCGCTCGTCGCCCGCTCCGCCTAACCGGCTCCGGCTGATCGACCGAGGTACCTTCCCGAGATGTCGGACGCCCCCGCCCCGCCCGCCGCGCAGCGGCGCCGACTGGGCCGGCAACCTGCCCTCGACGGCGTGCGGGCCCTCGCCATCGGTCTGGTCGTCCTCGGCCACATCGACGACGTGCTCCGGCCCGGTGCCGGCGCCTTCCCCGGTGGGTTCCTCGGCGTCGACGTGTTCTTCGTGCTGTCCGGGTTCCTCATCACCCGGCTGCTGCTCGAGGAGGGCGACCTCACCGGCCGGCTGTCGCTGGCGCGGTTCTACGGCCGGCGCGCCACCCGGCTCCTGCCCGCGCTCGCCCTCTTCCTCGTCGGCCACGTCGTGTGGGTGGTGACGACCGACTTCCCGATCACGCGCGGTGATGAGGCGAAGAGCCTGTTCTTCATCGTCCTGTACCTGGGCAACTGGTCCCACAAGCTCGGCAGCGGGCTGCTCTTCGGCCTCGGGCACCTGTGGTCGCTGTCGGTCGAGGAGCAGTTCTACCTGGTGTGGCCGTGCGTGCTCCTCGTGGTCCGCCGCCGGCCGCAGCTGCTGCGGACGGTCATCGCCCTCGGCATCGTGACGGCGATCGTCGTCCGCATCGCGCTGTGGTCCGGCGAGGGGAGCTGGATCCAGATCTTCAGCCGCACGGACGCCCGCATGGACGCGCTGCTGATCGGCGCCGGGCTCGCCCTGGCCCACGCGAGCGGGGCGCTCGCCCGCGTCCCGCTCGCCGTCCGACGGGGGGCGGCGGTCGCCGGGCTCGCGTGGATCGTCGGGTCGTCGCTGGTCGTGGAGCCGAGCTCGAGCTTCCTGTTCCACGGTGGCTTCACCTTGGTGGCGCTGGCCGCGGCCGCGCTGGTCGCCGGCGTCGTCGACGACACGTGGTGGCTCCCCGGGCTGCTGTCGCTCAGCGGTCCGCGCCTCATCGGCCGGGTCTCCTACGGGCTGTACCTCTGGCACGGCCTGGTGCTCGTCTGGGTGCAGATGGAGATGCCGGACTCGTCGGACGCCGTGGTGCTGGCCGTGGCCGCCGCCCTCACCGCCCTCGTGGTGGGGGCGTCGTGGCTGCTCGTCGAACGGCCGATCCTGGACTGGGGCCACCAGCGCTTCGCCCGCCCGGGCACCCGGACCCGCCCCCTGGTCGCCCCCGCCGCCTGACCGCGGTCGGCCCCCGCTGACGCGAGGCGATGGGTTCCACCCACCCCGGCCGGAGGCAATCGGTTCCGCATTCGGAACTCAGTGCCTCAGGCACAGATCTACGGAACCCATTGCCTCGCCGTCAGCGCCGCAGAACGGCCAAGAGGTGTCGGCACTCCCTCGCGTTCTTGCGGCAGAACTCATGCAAGACCGCTGACTTCTGCCGCAGGAACGCGGGACACTTCGGCCACTACGCGTCGCCGAACTCGGGCGATTTGGTGGTCGACTGGGCTACGTAATCGCCCGAGAACGGCCAGAGAGGGACAGGGCGCAATGAGGCGGCGGCCTGGAATGCCCTGGTTCCTCCGCGGCACCGATTCGAACTTGCGACGTGGGCGATGCAGATGCATCGCCCCGGCGTCGCGGGTTCGACGACGTGGATCAACCTGCGATGCGGGCGGGACAGATGCGCAACCCGGCCGTCGCAGGTTCGCGGCTTCGCGCTCGGCTCAGGTCTGCGGGCCGTCGGCCAGCACGGCGGTGTGCACCGCGGCGGTGGCCGTCGCGGCGGCGGCCCACGTGTGGGAGGCGACGTGCGCGAGGCCGGCGGCGACGAGGCGCGCCCGCCGGTCCGGATCCGTGCGGAGCGAGTCGAGCTCGGCGGCCCACCCGTCGGGATCGTGCGGGTCCACGATGAGCGCGGCGTCGCCGACCACCTCCGGCAGCGCCCCGGAGCGGGACACCACGGCGGGGGTGCCGGCGGCCATGGCTTCGAGCGGAGGGAGGCCGAAGCCCTCGTCGAGGGACGGGTGGACCAGGGCCACCGCCCCGCGGAGCACGGCGGCGAGGACGTCGTCGGGGACGAGCCCGAGCTGGTGCACGCGACCGGCGATCCCGAGGTCCGCGGCGCGTCGGGCGAGCGCCGCCGTGGCGGGGCCCGCGGGGCCGACGAGGGCGAGCTCCAGATCCTCGACCCGGGCGAGGGCATCGAGCACGACGGCGAGGTGCTTGCGGTCGGTGCCCGCCCCCACCGCGACGACGTAGGCGCGGCCGTCGAGCGCGGCGGGGATCGAGCCGGTGGTCCTGCGGGCCACGTCGACCCCGTGCCCGATCACCACGATCCGGTCGCGCTCGACGCCGAGGCGGTCGACCAGCTGGGCGGCGACGTGGTCGGACACCGCGACGATGCGGGCCGCCTCGGCCGCGAGGCGTCGGGTGCTGTCGGTGACGGCGCGGTGCTCGCCGCGTCCGAACCACTCGGGGTGGTCGAGCACGAAGAGGTCGTGGATCGTCCCGACCTGGGGCGCTCGCGTCGGCACGGGGAACGAGGGGAACAGCACGTGGAGGAGGTCGGTCGGCGCCGCCACGCGCTCGAGGTTCGGCCGACCCGTGGCCAGCCAGCTCGCGTGCAGCGCCCGGCGCGGTGGCCAGCTCCGGCGAAGGGTCGGGCGGCCGGTGGCGGGCCCCGCCTCCTGGCCGCCGCGGCGCTCGTACTCGCACGGCCCGTCCAGGTCGGCGAGGGCCTCCGCCAGGGACCGCGCGTAGCGGCCGACCCCGGTCCGGCCGGCCAGGTCGCCCCAACGATGCGCCCACAGGCCCACGATCGGTGCCCGGGTCGCCATCGCCGAGATCATGCCAGCCGGGCACGCCCTAGGGTGATCCGCCGTGGTGCGCCCGATCGACCGCACGTGGGCGAGCGCCTGAGGTGCGCGTCAGCTCCCTCGCCGACCTGGCTCCGACGCGCCTGCGGGTGGTGATCATCAACGTCGGCACCGACCTGGTGGCCACCCGGGCGGTGCTGTCGGCACGAGCGCACGTCGATGCGCCGGTGCTCCTGGTGAACTGCGACCCGACCGAGGAGGGCACGGCCTGGGCCGACGGCCTCGCCGCCGACCCGATGGTCGACGTGGTCGACCTGCCGCTCCGCTTCCACGGCGACACCCTCGACGTGGTGTTCCAGGGCCTGCAGGACGAGCGCGTGCTCCTCCTCGACTCCGACGCGGAGCTCCGCGATCCGGAGCACGTCCGCCAGATGGATCGCGACCTCGACCGACCGGGCGTGTTCGGGGCCGGGTTCACCCAGGGCCCGAACCGCATCCCGGACCACTGGTCCCCGCCGGCGGGGCTCGTGCTCCACATGGAGCGGCCGTGGATCCCGTGCACGATGCTGGCCGTGGCGCCGGTGCAGGCGGCCCTCGCCGAGAAGCGGTCCTTCCTCCCGCGGTTCGTGCCGAACGAAGCCGGCAGCCGGCGGCCCCGCCTGTCCGCCTTCCTCGCCGCTCGCTGGGGGCCGCCGTGGGCGCCCCCCAGCCGCGCCTTCGCCGCGCTGCCGGGACCGCTGCGCCGGCGGACCCGCACGTGGACGCTGCGGTGGCTGACCCCGCTGCGCGACCGGTACTACTTCTCGCTCCGGCCGGCGATGGTCTTCTACGACACCGGGGCCGACGTGTTCGAGCACCTCCGCATCGAGCGCGACCTCGTGTTCGCCGGTCGTCCCGTCGAGCTGCTGGATGGTGAGGTGCACCACTACTCCGGCGTGTCGCGGGTGCACGTGGTCGGTCGTTCCGTGGACGACGTCGCACCGGAGGAGATCGCCGACGAGGTCGTCGCCCACCTCCGGGAGGCCTACGGCTACGAGTGGGACCGGTAGGGTCCGCCGGCCATGGACGACCGCGCCGCCGACCTGCAGCACGCCTACGTCGAGCTGCTGAAGTCGTCCCTGCTGGCGCGGGCCAACGGCCCCATGCGCGTGCTGTACCCGGTACCGCCGTCGGAGGGCAGCGCGCTGCGGCGGGCGCTGCAGCGCCGCCTGCTCCGCCGGGGCGGGACCGTGCTGGCCCACGAGGTCGTGCTCGACCCCGAGGGCGACCCGGAGGGGCGGCGAGACATCTACGAGCTGCCGCTCGGCATCAAGACGATGGTGGGGCAGCGCCGCCTCGAGAGCGTCGAGTCGATGGTGGCGGACATCCTTCGCGACGCCGTGCCCGGCGACATGATCGAGACCGGCGTGTGGCGGGGCGGCACCACGATCTTCCTGCGTGGCCTGCTGCGGGCGCACGGCGTGACGGACCGCACGGTCTACGTGGCCGACTCGTTCCAGGGGCTTCCGCCCCCCGACGTCGACCGGTACCCGGCTGACGCGGGCCTCGACTTCCACCTCGTTCGGGAGCTGGCGGTGAGCCTCGAGGAGGTGCAGGCGAGCTTCGCCCGCTACGGCCTGCTCGACGAGCAGGTCCGCTTCGTGCAGGGCTGGTTCCGCGACACGCTGCCCGGGCTGGCCGGCCACCCGTGGTCGCTGCTGCGCCTCGACGGCGACCTCTACGAGTCGACGATGGACGCGCTCACCAACCTGTACCCGAGCCTGTCCGTCGGAGGCTGGATCGTGATCGACGACTTCTCCATCGACGCGTGCGCGAAGGCGGTGGACGACTTCCGCGAGGCCAACGGGATCACCACCCCGATGCAGGTGATCGACTGGACCGGGCGGGCCTGGCGCCGCGAGGCGTAGGCCGCCGAGGCGAGGTCAGCGCCGCCACCCGTGGCGGAGCTTCCAGCGCAGGCGCTCGTACATCGGCGCCCGCCGCAGGCGGTCGTGCAGCTCGGCCACCTCGGCCTGCAGCGCCCGCAGGGCCTCGGCCTGGGCGTGGACGAGCACGCGGTCGCCGGCTGCGGAGGGGGACCCGGCCTCGCCGGCGGGGGCCGGCGTGGCGGTGGTCGCCGGCCGGGGAGCGTCGGGGTCGATCGTCGCCGTGACGACGAACTGGTAGGTGTCGGCCTCGGGCATCGCCTCGACGGCGGCCACCGCGCCCGGCGGCAGGTCCGCCTCGGCCACCTCGAGCGCCACGCGGACGGGGACGACCGTGCGGTCGAGCTGGTCGATGCGCAGTCCGGCTTCGGCGAAGACGTCCTCGACCGTCTGACGGGTGAAGAAGCGCAGGTGCGTCCGGTCGAGGATGCCCATGTCCGAGTACTGGAAGTCGCCGTGGAGCAGCGCGAGGCGCACGCTCCCGTGGGCCACGTTGGGGATCGACGCCACCACGCGGCCACCCGGGCGGAGGAGGCGGGCCGCCGCGGCGAGGAGGCGGCCCGGGTCGCGCAGGTGCTCGAGGACGTCGGCGGTGAGCACCACGTCGAACTCGTCGTCGCCCACCTCGGCGGCGAGGTCGCTCGTGTCCAGATCGCAGATCACCACGCGCTCGCAGTGGGCCGAAGCCCGAGCCGCGGCCCCGGGGTCGAGCTCGACGCCGACCACCGTGCAGCCGTTGGCGGCGAGGAGCTCGGCCGTGGAGCCGATGCCGCAGCCGACGTCGAGCACGCGCTGGCCGGGCCCCACGAGGGGCACGATGACCCCGGGACGGTTGGTGTCGCCGAGGTCGACGACCTCGTAGCGCTGGGCCGACTGGCCCCAGGACGGGGTCACCACAGGCCGGCGTCCTCGAGGTCGCGGTCGTAGCCCTCGCGGAGGCGGGCGACGACCTGTTCGCGGACGGACGCCTGGGAGACCGTGCCTACGAGGTGGTCGGCCATCTCGTGGCGGGTGACCCCGTCGAGGTGGGCCACCTCGAGCGGGTCGACGAGCTCCATCGAGGGGCCCACGAACCGCATCCCGCGCTCGCGGACGAGGTGCTGGAACACCTCGGCCCCGGTATCGAGGTAGGCGATGGCCGGGCGCTCGCCCTCGTAGCGGCGGCGGAGGCGGCGCAGCCCCTGGAGGTTGCGGCCGGCGAGACGTCGGCGCACCGCAGCCGGGAGGTGGTCGTAGCCACCGGTGGGCGGTCCCCAGGGCTCGCCGAAGCGGCCGGCGAGGAACGCGCCGCCGCGGGCCCAGCGGCCGAGGTCGTTGGGGATGCGGCGGTCCTCGAAGGTGCAGCCCGCCGCGCGCGCGTCGCGGAGCGGCGCGGCCCGGAACAGCACGCACGGCATCCAGGCCCGTTCGACGTACATCACCGTGCTGGGCGGGGCGTGGTGTCGCTCGTCGAGCCAGAAGGGCCCGTGGGTCCAGCCCGCCCCGAAGGCGGCCGGGTCGTCGTCGAGGACGGCCTGGAGGCGGCCGACCACACCGTCGCCGCGGATCTCGGCGTCGGAGTCGAGGAGCAGCAGGCGCTCGTCGGAGAGGCCGTCGACGAGCGCGTCGAGGGTCCGCCCGTGGGGGAGGGTCGGTGCCTCGAGCACGTCGAGCTCGGGGACCTCGGCGTCGAGCCTCGCGAAGTGGGCGCGGCTGCGCTCCGTCGGGTCACAGCTCACGAGGAGCGTGGGCCCGACGTGCCGCGCCGCCGAGAGCACCGCCAGGGTGGCGACCACGTCGGTGCCGACGTTGATCACGACCGCCCGGGTCCGGGTCGGCGCCAGCTCCGCGAGGGAGGACACGCGCATGTCTCTGCAACCTACCGCTGGTCGTAGCGCTCGACGAAGGCCTGCACGTCCTCGTCGCACAGCTCGGTGCCCCGCTCGAGGATCTGCTCGTGGGTCCAGTCCCACCAGCGGATGCGCAGCAGGGCCTCCACGACGTCGTCGGGGAAGCGGCGGCGGACCTCCACGGCGGGGTTCCCGGCGACCACCGCATACGGACGGACGTCCTCGGTGACCACCGCGTGGGCGGCCACCACGGCGCCCTCCCCGATGCGCACCCCGGCGAGGACGCGGCAGCCGAGCCCGAGCCAGGTGTCCGCCCCGATGTGCACGTCGAGCGACCCGGGTGGTGCCGGCTCGGCGACGCCCGCAAGGCCGGAGGTGGCGATCGCCCGGGGGTCCGGGGAGGGCTCGAGCCAGATCTGGCAGCTCGGGCTCACCTGCGCGTAGGGCCCGATCACGACGCGGCCCGGGTGGTCGGGGTGGGCGTGGACGGTCGGCTGGAAGAAGGTGCCGACGCCGATCTCGACCCGGTCCGGGTCGACCGGCACCTCCTGGTGCGGCTCGGTCAGCGGGGCCGGGGCGGCCTCGCCCGCGGTGGGCTGGAGGCGGTCGGCGACGCGCCGGAGGAGCCGTGCGGCGCGGGCCCTAGCCACGGCGCCCGCCGTGGAGGGAGCGCTCGTGCAGGGAGCGCAGGGCGCCGACGTCGCCGCTCCGGAGGACGTCCGCGGCCGCCCGCACCTCGGGGTCGGGCCAGGTCCACCACGCCAGCTCCAGCAGCGCCTCGACGGCCGCGGGCTCGAAGCGGGTGCCGCGGACGGCGGCCGGGTTGCCGGACACGATCGAGTACGGCGGCACCGAGCGGGTGACGTTGGAGAACGGGGCGACGATCGTGCCCGTGCCGAGGTGCACGCCGGAGTGGATGAGCGTGCCCGTACCGACGTGGACGTCGTCGCCGATCACGACGTCGCCGCGCGACCACGGGATCTCGTCCCAGGCACCGGGTAGCCCGTACATCTCGCGCACCGCGTAGGTGGTGACCCAGTCGATCCGGTGCAGCCCGCCCACGAGGACCGAGACCGAGGCGCCGAAGGTGCAGTACGAGCCGACGATGGCCCGCTCCTCCTCGAACGGGTGCACGATCACGTCGGGCCGTCCCTGCACGTGGCGGCCCACCGTCAGCGCGCCGTCGCCGACGGCCCCCTCGAGCACGGCGGTGGCGTCGGTCATCGGGGCTTCCTCGTGCGCCGGACCTGCCAGGTGGCCGGGAGGCGCAGCGGTCCGAAGCCCGGCTCCACCGAGTCGCCCTCGACCTGGAGGGTCGCGGTGCGGACGTCGTCGACGGCGGGGAGGTTGCGGTCGCCCAGGAACGCCACCATCAGACCGTACTGGCCGGGTTGGAGGTCGACCCGGTCGAGGCGGCAGCGCACCGAGCGGGGTCCCGCCTGCGAGAAGTCCACCGCGCCGTCGGTCGTGACCGTGGCGTGGACGCGCTCGAGCGAGTCGGACACGGCGATGACCAGCTGCCCCTCCGGGTGCCCGACGGCGAGGTCGAGATCGAGGCGGACGTCGACGGGATCGCCCGGACGGATCGGCTTCGCGGGCACTCGCAGCGATCGGATCACCCGCGGCCCGTCGCCCGGCACCGTGCGCTCGTCGGCGCTCTGCTCCTGGAGCTGTTCGTACGCCCGCAGGACCTCGTGCGGGGTGCCCTGGGCGCGGGCCACGCCACCGGCGAGCAGCACGGCCTCGTCGCAGAGCATCGGCAGCGTCCAGAGCGCGTGGGTGACGTAGAGGAGGGCGGCGCCCTGCTCGCGGAGGTGTCGGATGCGGGCGTGGCACCGGCGCTGGAACTCGGCGTCGCCCACTGCGAGGACCTCGTCGAGCACGAGCACGTCCGCATCGAGGTGGCTCGCCACCGCGAACCCGAGGCGGGCGAGCATGCCGCTGCTGTACCGCTTCACGGGCGTGTCGAGGTAGGCGCCGATGTCGGCGAAGCCGACGATCTCGTCGAAGCGCTCGCGCAGGGTGCGAGGGCCCATGCCGAGGACGGAGGCGGAGAACTCGACGTTCTCCCGGCCGGTCATCTCCGGGTGGAAGCCGGCGCCGAGCTCGATGAGCGACGCGGCCCGGCCCCGGACGTGCACGGTGCCCCGGGTCGGCGCGAGCACGCGGGCGACGAGCTTGAGGGTGGTGGACTTGCCGGCGCCGTTCGGCCCGACGAGGCCGAGGCTGCCGCCAGGGGCCAGATCGAAGCTGAGGCCGTCGAGGGCCCAGTGCTCGTCGCCGCCCCGCGGCTCCCCCCACCGGCCCGGGATGGCGGCCCGGAGGTTCGCCCGTTCGCGGCCGCGCAGGTAGCGCTTGGCCACGTCCTCGAAGGAGACGACGGCGGTCGCGGCGGAGCTCACAGCGGGGCTCACAACAGGTCCGGGAGGCGCGACTCCACCGAGGCGGAGTACTTCAGCGCGAGGAGGAGGGCCAGCGCACCGGTGACGAGCAGGCCGACGAGCAGCGCGGGGCTGGGCCAGTCGCCGAGGACCACGGCGTCGCGCACGGCTCCGATCACCCGGCCCACGGGGTTGAGGTCGTAGACCCACCGGTAGTCGTCGGGGACGAGGGTCCGCGGGTACATCACCGGGCTCACGATGAAGCCGAGCTGGAGCACGAGGGGCATGACGAAGCGGAGGTCGCGCACCAGGCCCCCGACCAGCGCCGCCACCACCGCCAGCGCGCCCATCATCAGGAGCAGTGCCAGGTAGATCGGGATCAGCGCCAACGTCGACAGGTGCAGCTCGTGGTTGAGGGCGACCTGGCTCACCAGGAGGATGACGCTGGAGGCGGTGAGGTCGACGGCCGTGACCCCGGTGCCGGCGAGCGGGATGATCGCCCGCGGGAAGTACACCTGCTTGAGGATCGAGGCGGAGTCGGCCAGCGAGCCGACGCTGCGCATGAGCGACGACGAGATGAACGTCCACGGCGCCAGTCCGCAGAGCGCGAACACGATGTAGCTGCCGGGGACGTCGCCGACGTCGAGGACGTTGTGGAGGATCAGGCCGTAGACGCCGAGGAGCAGGAGCGGCTGGACCACGGCCCACGCCGGGCCGAGGAGGCTCTGGCGGTACTGGACGGTGACGTCGCGCCGCACCCACTGCGCCAGCAGGTGGCGGGACGACCACAGGACGATCACGGCCCGAGCTCGACGATCCACGCCGCCGGGCCGGGCCCGCCGGTGACGTGCGCGACCGCGCCGCGCGCGGCCCACCACCGGTGGGCGTCAGCGGACGCCGGGCCGGCGACGATGCCACCGGGACGGACCTTCGGCACCCACCGCTCGAGCTCGTCGGCCACCGCTCCGTCCGGGTCGAGCGGCTGCACCCACGCGACGTCGAGCGTCGCGTCCCCGATCCGGCCCGCGGCCTCGGCGCTCGTGGTGCGCCAGCGGGCGCTGCGCTCGCCGAAGCGGTGCAGGCGGGAGGCCGCCGCGGCCTCCACCGCTTCGTCGTGCCACGAGTCGATCGACGTGAGGTGCTCCCCGGGCCAGCACCAGAGCCAGCGGGCGGCCCGCTCGCCGGCGAAGGTGCCCAGCTCCACGCCGCGGCCGACGAGGCCGCGCTCGCAGAGGAGGCGGGGCAGGTCGGCGGCCGACATCTGCTCGGCCGGATGGGCCGGCGTGAGCAGGCGCCTCGGTCCCGGTCGCCGGTCGGGCCGCTCGGCGAGGCCGCCCTCCATCACCGGCGGCCGTCCGCGACGGAACCGGGCCAGGTCCTCGATCATGAAGCGGCGCCGGTCGGCGAACTCGATCGACCCGCCGTGGTGGTGGACCTTCGGCGAGCGGGCCGGGTCGGGCCACACGCTGTTCCAGTCGGGGGACAGCAGCTGCACGCGCGCCATCAGCGGCGTCGGCGCGGAGTGGTGGAACTGCTCGATGCCGTAGCCGAGCAGCCCGAGGAGGGCGGCGTTCTCCCACACGCGGTGGTGGACGTAGGCCTCGGACGCCCAGAGCGCGTCGATCAGCGCCCTCGACCAGTCGGAGGAGCGCCAGAGCATCACGCCGGCGCTGGCCGCGAAGTCGTGGGGCGCAGGGAACAGGTGCTCGACGAGGTAGAGGTCCTTGCCGTCGACCAGCTCCTCGCGGAGGTCCACGGACGCGTCGACGATGAGCGCATCGGAGTCGACCCACCACACCAGGTCGTACTGGTCGAGCAGCTCGCGGATCAGCGGGAGCTTCCCCCACGAGGCGGGCCGGCCCTCGGCCAGCTCCTCCTCGGTGCTGATCACCACGTCCCACCCGTGGCGCTCGCCGTACGCGAGGAGGGTGGGGACGGCATTGGACAGCAGCTCGATGTGCGTGCCCGTGGCCCGCGAGCAGATGACCGCGGACGGCGTGCCTGGAGCGGTGGCCCGATGGAGCGTGCGCACGCCCTCGGGGAGCAGGGGCTCGCCGGCCGGCTCGCGGCGCAGGGCGCCCTTGGCGACGGCCGCCCGGTGGCGGACGGACCGGAGCGCGCGCACCGGCGCGCTGGCCCGCCCGTCGCCCATCAGCCGCCCTTCTTCCAGCAGACGCCGGTGAAGTCGATCTCCTCGATCGGGTCCTCGATGCCGTGCTGGGCGCGGTAGTCGGTGATGGCGGCCTTGCAGGCGGGGATGTCGTTGTAGTCGTCGACGATGCACCAGCCCCCCGGGGACAGCAGGGGATAGAGGTTGGTGATGGCGTCCATGGTCGACTCGTACAGGTCGCCGTCGAGCCGGATGACGCTCATCGTGCGGCCGGCCAGCCCCGGCAGGGTGTCCTTGAACCAGCCCTTCAGGAAGACGACCTGGTCGTCGAGCAGGCCGTAGCGCTCGAACGACGCCTGCACGTCCTCGACGCTGACCGCAAGGATCGGGTGCAGGTGGAAGTCGAGGCCCTCGTCGAGCGGGTACGCCTCGGCGTCGGGCGGCGGCAGGCCCTCGAAGGAGTCGGCCACGTAGACGGCGCGATCGGTGTCGCCGTAGGCCGCGAGGACCCCGCGCATCAGGATCGTGGCCCCGCCCTTCCAGACCCCGGTCTCGATGAGGTCGCCGGGCACGCCGCGCTCGAGCACGTCGACGACGCAGCGGCGCACGTTGTCGAGGCGCTGGCGGCCGATCATCGTCATGATCCCCGGCGGCAGCTCGTAGGCGCTGCGCCGGCCCTCGACGTCGTGGCTCGGGTCGTAGGTGAACGGGTGCATGAGCCGGGTCCGGCCGCGGCGCACGAGCGCCCGCTGGAGCCGCGACCGCAGGCGACGCCCCTCGACGCCGACCGGCGCGTGGAGCTCGACCGGGCCGTTCACCGTGGTGAGGAGGGACCCGGCGAGGAGGTCGAGGTAGCGGTCGCGCAGCGCGACGGCGTCGGTCACGGCCGAAAGGTAGCAGGGGCCTCACCGGGCCCCACAGCCCTGTTCTGGCTGGTGGAGGGGGCGGAAGTAGCCTCGGATGCTCGCCCCGGGGACCGCCCGCGGCATGGTGGAGACGAACGTGGGAACGCAGGCGACCGGACGACGGGACATCGAGGCCGCCTCGGCCGGGCACACCTGGTGGCCCGGGCTCGAGGGCCTCCGCACGCCCGCGCTCATCGCCGTCCTCATCTACCACCAGGACCACTCGCTGGTGCCGGGTGGCTTCCTCAGCGTCTCCCTGTTCTTCACGCTGTCGGGGTTCCTGATCACGAGCCTGCTCCTGCGCGAGCACGATCGCAGCGGGCGGATCGACGTCACCCGCTTCTGGTCGCGTCGGGTGCGGCGCCTGCTGCCGGTGGCGATGGTCGGCCTCGCGTTCGCGGCCTACGTGGCCTGGGCCACGCGGGGCGAGGCGTTGCTGCCGTCGATCGCGTCTGACATCCGGTGGGCGGCCCTCAACCTCGCGAACTGGCGCTTCGTCACCACCGACACGAGCTACGCGCACGCGCTGTCGGAGCCGTCCACCGTCACGCACTACTGGTCGCTGGCGATCGAGGAGCAGTACTACCTCGTGTACCCGGTGGTGGCGCTCCTCTCGCTGCGGTGGGGGCGTCGCGGCCTGGGGGTCGTGCTCGCCGCCGTCACCGCCTTCTCGATCGCGATGCAGCTGATCACCGGCGGCGGCGATCGTGCGTACTTCGGCACGGACACCCGCCTGGCCGAGCTGGCCATCGGCGGTCTCGTCGCCGTGCTCTGGACGCCCCGGGTGCGCGATGCCGTGGGGCGCCGCCTCGACGTCGCCGCCCTGGTCGCGGCCCCCGTCGTGGTGTTCCTCTGGTGGCGGCTGCCGCTCGACTCACCCCGCACCTTCCACGGCGGACTGATCCTCCACAGCGCGATGGTGGCGATCCTCGTGCTCGCCGTCACCGAGGGGGGTCCCGCCACCCGCATCGCGAGCTGGCGGCCGCTCGTGTGGCTGGGCGGCCTCAGCTACGCCACCTACGTCATCCACTTCCCGCTCTACCAGCTCCTCGACGAGGAGCGGATGGGGTTCGAAGGGCCCGGCCTGTTCGCGGTGCGGGTGGCGGCGACCTTCGCGGCGGCCTGGGTCCTGCGCACGCTCGTGGAGCGGCCCGTGCGGTTCGGCGGCGCGTTCAAGGGCGAGCGGTGGCACGCGCCGGTCGCCGCCTTCTCCGCGATCGGGATCGTCCTCGTGTTCGCCACCGCGATGCCGCACGTCGGCCGGGAGAGCACGGCGCTGGAGGCGGCCTTCGCCCCGGACGCGGACACCTCCGTCACCGCACCGGTGGGCACCGTCGACTCGCTTCCCCCGGTGGCGACCACCGTGCCCGCCACCACCGTCCCCCCGGGCACGCCCACGAGCCGAGCCACGACCACGACCACCGAGGCACCGCGGGCGCTGAAGCTGCTCATGGCCGGCGACTCCACGGCCGGTGTGTGGGCGGACGGCTGGGCGCAGTGGGCGAAGGACACGAGCTACGCGTCGGCCGACCGCACGGGCGGGCCGGGCTGCGTGCTGCACCAGGAGGGGCTCGCCGCCCTCCGCCCCGGCTGGCTGTACCAGCCCGACCTCGGGTGCAGCCTCCTGCCGGACCTGATCGTGGCCGACGCGAAGCGGTCCAAGGCCGACGTCGTGATCCTGATGATCGGCAGCATCGAGCTCTCGGACTGGGTGCCCTCGGCCGACGCCCTCCCCACCAGCATCCTCGAGCCCGGGTTCGCCGCCCGGTACCGCGCCACCTTCGACCGCGCGCTCGACCAGCTGACCACCCAGCTCGACGTGCCCGTCCTCGTCGCCACCGTCCCCGGACCGCGGTGGGACCCCGAGGAGGCGCCGGGCGTCGGTGACCTCACCATGAACTCGGTCGTGCGGGCGCGGCGCTTCAACGAGATCAACGCCTCCGTCGTGGCCGAGCACCCGCGGTCGCGGATGGTGCCGTTCGCGGAGGCCGTCGACCTCCCCGACGGGTGGGTCGACCCGAAGCTCCACACCGACGGGCTGCACGTCGACCCGAGCAAGGTGCCCGCCCTGCTCGACGGCGAGCTCGGTCGGGCGCTCCGTGCCGCGTACCAGTCGGTCGTCGCCGCCGAGCCCGGGCTGCGTCGCCCGGGAGCCACGATCTGGTGGCCGTGATGCACGGGTTCGGCGACGACGGCGTGGATCTCGCGATCCTGATCCCCACCTACAACTGCGCCGCGTTCCTCGGGACCACCCTCGCCGGCCTGCGGGACCAGGGGGTGGAGGCCGCCCAGGTCGTGGTGGTCGACGACTGCTCCACGCTCGACGACCCCGAGGCCGTGGTCGAGGCCAGCGGCTGGCCCGGGATCCGCTTCCACCGGCACCCCCGCAACCTCGGCCTGCTCGGCAACTTCCGCGCCTGCGTCGAGATGGCCGAGCGGCCCTGGGTCCACCTCCTCCACGGCGACGACTTCGTGCTCCCGGGCGCGTACCGCGGCCTCGGTCAGCTCGTGACCGACCACCCCGAGTCGCGCTTCCTGCTGGGCCGCTCGGTGTTCGTCGGCGAGGACGACCAGTGGGAGGGCATCACCCGCCGGCTCGGTCGCGACCCCTTCGGGCCGCTCCCGTGGGACCCGCACCGCTGGAGCCTCAACCCGGTCCAGTTCGCCGGCGTGGTGTTCCAGCGCGCCGCCTACGACGAGGTCGGCGGCTTCGACGACCGCTACGTCCACTGCGCCGACTGGTCGCTGTGGTGGCGACTCGCCCGGGCGGTGCCGACGGCGTACACGAACACCGCGGTGGGTGCGTACCGGCGCTTCGCCATGAACCACACCTCTGGCACGATCCGCAGCGCCGCGAACATCACCGAGGCGCTCGGCGTCCTGGGCGACATCGCCGCGGTGGAGCCCTCGGCCGGCCCCGCGCTGTACGGCCCGCTCCTCGACATGACCCGTGAGCAGGTGCGGCGCTTCGCCGCCGGCGACCCCGCCGCCTTCCGGTCCCACCTGCGGGCCATCGCCGGGTTCCCGCGCGGCGTGCGCCGCGGCCGGGCCGCCGCCCGCGTGTCCCTCACCCACATGAAGGCGCGGGCCCAGCGCCGCGTCGGCGTTCCGGAGGAGCGGTGATGGCGCCGCCCGTCGTGTCGGTGGTGATCCCGACCCACAACCGGGTCGGCTACGTGCCCGACACCATCGCCAGCGTGCTCCAGGAGCGCAACGTCCCGCTCGAGGTCGTGGTCGTCGACGACGACTCCAAGGACGGCACCGAGGAGTGGCTCGCCGCCCAGGACGACCCGCGGTTGCGCTACCTGCTCCTGCGGCCGGGTCGCCTGGGCTCGGGGGCCCGCAACGCCGGCTTCGCCACGGTGGAGTCGCCGTACGTCCTGTTCCTCGACGACGACGACCTCCTCGAGCCCGGCTCCATCCCGGCGCTGCTGCGGGCGCTCGAGCGCCACCCCGAGGCGGCGCGGTCGATCGGCGCCAACCACGGCATGGGCGACGGCATGCGCCTCAAGCGCCTGCCCCACCCGCGCGTGCCGATGGTGCGTCGACCGTGGCTCGAAGAGCTGTGGGGCTGGAACATGCCGCCCGGGGTCATCCTCTGGCGGAGCGAGGTCGTGCGGGAGATCGGCGGGTGGAAGGAGGGCCTCCGTCGCGCCGAGGACACCGAGATGAACCTGCGGGCGTGGCGGCACCCCGCCGCGCTCGTGCCCAAGACCGTCCTGCAGTACCGCTTCCATCGCGGCCAGATGCCGCCGGCGGACGCCTGGCCCATCGACTTCGCCGCCCGGGCGGCGTTCGTCGACTCGCTCCCGGAGGAGGAGCAGGGCACGGCCCGACGCGCCCTCCGCAGCCGGGAGCTCCACCAGGAGGCGCTCGAGGCCTACCTCGACCGTGACTACCGGCGGTCGCTGTCGACGTTCCGCTCGGTGACCAAGGTGACGCCCGAGCTGGGCCGCTCGCCGCTCACCGCGCCGTACCTCCTGTCCTTCGTCGCGAAGTCGGCGGCCGGTGCGGCGCTGCCCGGGCCGCTCGCCCGCCGGCTCTCGACCGCCCGCCGCGAACGTCGAGGCCCCGTCCCCGATGCCCACCGCGGCGCCCCTCGCCCGACCGACCCGTGAACGGAAGCATGAACGATCGACGGCAGCTCCTGCTCGTCACCCCGTTCGGCGCGGTGGGCGGGGCCGAACGGGTGCTCGCCGGGCTGGCGCGCCACCTGCCCGACCACGGCTGGGACGTCGAGGCGGTCCTGCTGGAGCCGGGCCCGGTGGAGGACCTCCTGGTCGCCGCCGGGTGTCCCGTCACGGTGGCGCCCAGCGGTCGGATCCGCGAGCTGCACCGAGGCGCCCGAGCCGTCGCCGCCATCCGCCGCGCCGCCCGTCGCACCGGTGCCGACCTGGTGTTCGACAACATGTCGACCGGCCACCTCTACGGCGGGCTGGCCGCCCGCAGCCTGCGGCTCCCGTCGGTGCTCTGGCAGCAGATCATCCCGAACCGCGACTTCGGCGGGCCCCCGATGACCCATGCCTGGGTGGATCGCCTGGCGGCCCGCGTGCCGACATCAGCGGTCGTCGTGCACAGCGATCTCGCAGTGGCCGGCCAGCGCGAGCTGACGCCGCGCACGCCGGTGCACAAGGTGCACCAGGGCATCGACGTCGACGCCGTCCGTCGCCACGCGGGCGACGGCGCCCGGGTCCGCGCCGAGCTCGGCGTCGGCGACGCGCCCCTCGTCGGGATCGTCGGGTGGCTCCAGCCCTGGAAGGGCCAGGACGTGTTCCTCCGGGCGGCTGCCGCCGTGGCGGCCGAGGACGCCGACGCCCGCTTCGTGGTGGTCGGCGGCGCGGGCGACGCGGAGTTCGAGCAGCGCCTCCACCTCCTGGTCGGCGAGCTCGGCCTCGGCGACCGCACCCACCTGGTCGGCCACCAGAGCGACCCGTGGCCGTGGTTCGACGCGCTCGACGTCGTGGTGCACGCCTCGTGGGGCTCGCCGTTCGACCTCGTGGTCATCGAGGCCATGGCGCTCGGCAAGGCGGTCGTCGCCACGAACCAGGGCGGCACCGGCGAGGTCGTGGTGGTCGAGGGGGAGACGGGCCACCTCGTCGACCCGGGCGACCACCGGGCCACGGCGGCGGCCGTGCTGCGCTACCTCCGGGACCCCGCCCACCGGGCCGCCCTCGGCGACGCCGCCCGCGCCCGGGCCGACCGGTTCACCGAGGCGGCGATGGCCCGGGACATGGCCGCGGTGCTCGCCGGGGTCGTCGCGGTACCGTGACCTCCCCGGGGAACCCTCTCACCATGCACCGCCACGCCACGACCACGGACCTCCTGGAGCGCTCGGAGCGAGCCTGGTGGGCGGAGCACGCCGAGGTCGAGGACCGCTGGTGCTGGGTGCAGACGCCCCGCGTGCAGCACCTCCTCCGGGATCGGTACACGCGCCGCATCGCGGGCTGGGTGCGGCCCGGCGACACGGTCGTGGAGGTCGGGTGCGGCACCGGCTGGCTCACGATCCTCCTCGCCGAGGCGGGCGTCCACGACCTCGTCGGGGTCGACTTCTCGCCCGAGCAGGTGGACCGGGCCCGCCAGGCGGCGGCTGCCGCGGGGGCCGACGTCACGTTCGCGGTCGGTGGCATCGAGGATCTCGCCGTGCTCGGCCGACCCGTCGACGTGGTGGTGCTGCACGCCTTCCTCCACCACCTCGCCGTCGACGAGATCGACGACGTGTTCACCAAGGTCGGTGCGGCGCTGGCCCCGGGCGGCCGCCTCGTCGTGCTCGAGCCGACCTGGTTCGAGGGCGCGCCGGCGGGCCGCGGCCTCGCCGACCGGGTGCTGCGCCGCGTCGAGCGCCTGCCGATGGGCCTGGCCCAGCGCCACCTCCGCCGGGTGGGCGACGAGGAGCGCGCCACCCGCGACGCGATCGGCCAGCGCGGTGTGGGCGAGTGGCCGTTCGGGCCGTCACCCAAGGAGCTGCCGTTCGCCCCCGACGAGCTGGCCGGGCTCCTCGAGCGGGCCGGGTTCGCCGTGCTGGAGCGGTCGCCCGAGCTGTCGCGCGCCCAGCTGGTCGCCCAGGAGCTGCTGCTGGCAGGGCTGTCGCAGCCCCGCCTGTGGCGCGTCGCGCTCGGCCCGCTGCTCCGCCTTGCGGTCGCCTGCGACCGGCGCGCCGTGCGGCGGCCCGTCCCCCCGGCGACAGCTGGGTGTTCGAGCTCTACCTGTGCGGCCGGGCGGCCGCTCCTGCGTGACGCGCGCCTCGGTCGACTACCTCGTCGTCGGGTCGGGCCTCACCGGTGCGGTGATCGCTCGGGAGCTCGTCGACGCCGGCCACGACGTGCTCGTCGTCGACCGGCGCACCCACCTCGGCGGCAACGTGCACGACTCCGTCCGCCAAGGCGGGATCCGGGTCCACACCTACGGTCCCCACTACTTCCGCACCAACAGCCACCGGATCTGGTCGTTCGTCAACCGGTTCGCCGAGTTCTACAAGTACGAGGCCGTGCTGGTGTCGGACGTGGCCGACCGCTTCGAGCACTGGCCGGTCACCGCCGGGTACATCCGGCGGTCGGTCGGCGAGGACTGGGCGCCCGCCTTCGACGGCACGCCGGCGAACTTCGAGGAGGCCTCGCTGGCGATGATGCCGGCGAGCGTCTACCGGGACTTCGTGAAGGGCTACACGGAGAAGCAGTGGGGCGTCCCCGCGGTGTCGCTGTCCGCGGAGCTGGCCGGTCGCTTCGACGTGCGGGCCGACGACGACGTGCGGCTGAAGCGCCAGCGCCACCAGGGGATCCCGGTCGGCGGGTACGCCTGGATGATGGCGGCGATGCTCGACGGCATCCGGGTGGAGCTCGGCCACGACCACCTCCTGCAGCCCGACGCCGTGCGGTGGCGCAAGGGGCTCGTGTTCACCGGGCCGATCGACGAGTACTTCGGGTACCGGCTCGGCCGCCTCGCGTACCGCGGCCAGCGCCGCGAGCACGAGTACCTGGCCGACGTGGACCAGGTGCAGCCGTACGGCCAGGTCAACAACCCCGATCCCGGGCGCGGGCCGCACGTCCGCACGCTCGAGTGGCGCCACATGCTCAGCCCCGCCGAGCAGGTCGCCGCGGTGGGCACGATCCTCACCCGGGAGATCCCGTTCACCCCGGCGGCGGACGAGGCCGACCTCTGCGAGTACCCCTTCCCGGACGCCGCGAACAAGGACCTCTACCAGCGCTACCGCGCCCTGGCCCGATCCGAGCACGGCGTGCTGATCGCGGGTCGCCTGGGCGAGTACCGGTACTACGACATGGACCAGGCCATCGCCCGCGCCCTGCTCCTCGCCAAGCGCCTCCTCGGCCGGACGTCGGTCGGCGAAGGCCCGAGCGGCCTGCCGGCGGAGCCGGCATGAGCGGGAAGCAGCCTCGTTGGAGAGCGACCCCCGACAGGCGTTGTCCCACCGCCGGCGTGAGCAGCGCGCGATGAAGGTCCTCCTGCTGAACCACGCGGAGCGCACCGGCGGGGGTGCCGCGATCGCGGGCCTGCGGTTGCACCAGGGGCTCCTGCGCGGGGGCGTGGACTCCCGGCTGCTGGTCGGCATCAAGTCCTCCGACGACCCGACCATCGTGCGCCTGCCCGCGGTGCGGGGCACGCGGGTGCTCAAGAAGCTGACCCGGGAGGTCGGCCTCACCGAGCTGGCCGACGTGGCGTCGTTCCGCGTCCGCCGGGGTCCCGACGTCGAGTGGTCCGACGTCATCCACGCGCACGCGGTGCACGGGAGCTGGTTCAGCTACCCGGCGATGTCGGCCCTGAGCCGGACGCGGCCCACCGTGCTCACGCTCCACGACATGTGGCCGTTCACCGGGCACTGCAGCTTCAGCTACGACTGCGAGCGGTGGCGCACCGGGTGCGGGCACTGCCCGTACCCCGAGACCTTCCCGGGGATCGAGCGCGACGCCACCGCGCTCGAGTGGAAGCTGAAGCGCCGGGTCTGGAACCGGTCCGAGCTCACGGTGGTGGCGCCGAGCCGGTGGCTCGTGGAGCTGGCGCAGGCGAGCACGCTGGGCCGGTTCGACGTGCGGCTCATCCCGTACGGCATCGACACCTCCACGTTCGCCCCCGGCGATCGACCCGCCCTCCGCGAGCGCCTCGGCATCCCCGAGGGCAACACCGCGCTGATGTTCGCGGCCACGAACCTCGGTCGGCCCCACGGCAAGGAGATCGACCGGAAGGGCGGTGACCTGCTCATGGCTGCGCTCAGCGCCATGGCACCCGAGGCGCGGGCCCGGTGCAGCACGATCCTCATGGGCGGCGTGAGCGACGCCATGGCGGCGCACCTGCGCAGCGAGGGCTTCCACGTGGTCGACGCCGGGTGGGTGGAGGACGAGCAGGTGAAGGCCGACCTCTACGGCGCCGCCGACCTCTTCGTGTTCCCTACGCGGGCGGACAACTCGCCGCTCGTCATCCTGGAGGCGCTGGCCTGCGGCACGCCCGTGGTGTCGTTCGACGTCGGCGGCGTCCGCGACACCGTCCGGCCGGACGAGACCGGCATCCTGCTCCCGCTGGGCGACGTCGCGGCGCTCACCGGGGTGCTCGAGGCGGCCGCGGCCGACGTGGCCTCGATCGGGATCTCCCGCGAGGCCTGTCGGTCGATGATCGAGCGCGATCACGGCGAGGCGCTCCACGTCGCCCGCCACGTCGCGCTCTACGAGGAGCTGCTCCGATGAGCGCGGACCGCGTCCTCGTGGTGATCCCCGTGTTCGGCGAACCCGACATCACCCACGCGCTGCTGCAGGACCTCGCGCTCGAGCGGGACCTCCTCGACGTCGTGGTCGTCGACAACAAGGGCGACTACGAACCCGAGGGGTGGGAGGAGGTCCTCCACCCCGGGGACAACCTCGGCTGGGCTGGCGGGACGAACCACGGCACGCGGGAGCGGCTCGGCCCGGAGCACATCGGCGTGCTGTGGCTCAACAACGACACGCGGCTGTCGCTCCACTTCGTCGCCCAGCTGCGCGAGGCGGCTCGGGACACCGGTGCCGCCGTGGTCGGCCCCGTCTACAACTGCCACTGGCACCACCAGCACCTGCCGATCTGGTCGGACCCACGCGAGTACGAGCCCGAGCGCCTGCACCTCCGCGCGCCCTTCATCGACGGCACGGCCATGTACGTGCCGCGCTGGGCCCTCGACCGCCTCGGGCTCCTCGACGACGAGACCTTCGTGCCGCTCGGCTGGGGCGCGGAGGTCGACTACTGCCTGCGGGCCCGCGCCGCCGGTCACCGCGTCGCGATCACCCGGGGGGCGTTCCTCGCCCACGAGCGAGCGGTCACCGCGCAGGCCGTGTTCGGCGACTACGGCGCCTACCTGGAGAAGGCCTGGCCCGGCATGGTCGCCGGCATGGAGGCCCGCTGGGGTCCCGATTGGAAGGCCCGGGCCCAGCTCGACCCGGAGTCGCTCCAGGTGGGGCTCATCGACTCGCTGCCCCGCCTCCGGCGCCGCCGCCTCCGCCGTCGGCGGCGGTCCTAGACCTCGCCGCCGTACTCGAAGCCGTAGCCGTAGTCGGCGGCCAGGTCCTCGGCGTCGAGCTTGTTGATGATCACGCCGAGCATCCGGGTCTGGTTGCGGGTGAGCGCGTCACGGGCCTTGATCACCGAGGGGGCCGGGGTCGACCGGGAGGCGACCACGAGCACCGCGCCGGAGGCGAGGTGCCCGAGCACGAGGGCGTCGGCCACGGGGAGCACCGGCGGGGAGTCGATGAGGACGTAGTCGGCCTCCTCGGCGAGGGCCGTGAGCGTCGAGCGCATCCGGTCGGTGCCGAGCAGCTCGGCGGGCGACGCGGCGGCCGGGCCGGTGGCGAGGAAGTACAGGCCGGCCCGGGTGGGGCCCTTGCCGATCTCGACGTACTGGAGGCACTGCCGCAGCGGCTTCTTGCCGCGCAGGACGTCGGTGAGCCCGGACTCGTTCTTGCCGCCGATCCAGCGGTGGGCGGCGGGATGGCGGAGGTCGGCGTCGACGAGCACCACGCGGTGCCCGTCGCGGGCGAGGGCGAGCGCCAGCTCGGAGCACGTGGAGGTCTTGCCCTCCTCCGGCAGCGCGCTCGTGACCAGGATGATCGGCTTCGGCAGGTCGTTGGTGGCCACGAGCACGTTCGTGCGGAGGATCCGCAGGGCCTCGCCGCGAGAGGCGTCGCTGCCGAACGTCGCCCGGCGCCGGCGCCGGCCGCGCGTGTTCTCGGTGGGGAGCCCTTCGCGGAGCGGGAGCGTGCCGAGCACCCGCAGCCCGAGGTGCCGCTCGGCGTCGGCTGCCGTGCGGATGGTGACGTCGAGGTACTCGAGCAGGACGATGAGGGCGAGCGCGGCCACGAAGCCGAAGATGCCGGCCACGACCAGCCGGCTGCCCAGGGGTGACTCGATCGGGTCGACGGGCAGGCGGGCCTGCTCGTAGACCGACGCGCTGATCTCGATCACCGGGGTGGGGGATCCGCTCCCGTCGCTCTCCGTGCGCGTGAACCGCTCGACGGCGGCCTGGGCCACGCCGTTGGCGACGGACTGCGCGATCGCGGGGTCGGCGTCGTTGACGGAGACCTTCACCAGCTGCGTGAACGGCACGACCTCGGCCCGGGTGTGCGAGCGGACCTCGTCGGTGGACCAGTCGATCCCGGCGACCTCCGTGGCCCGCTCCGCCACGCTCTCGCCGCGGGCGATGTCGGCGAACGTGAGGAGGGCGCGGTCGAGACCGCTGGCGGCGGTGGCGTTGGTGCTGGTCGCTTCGGTGCCGAGGATCACGGTCGCCGTGGCCGTGTACGTGGCCCCCTTGGGCGCCGACACGTAGGCGGCCGCGAGCGTGGCGAGGACCGTGACCGCGATCAGCAACCAGCGTTGCCGCATCACCCTCAGGTACTTGCGCAGCTCCATGGGAACGGTCGATCCAGCCTCAGGGTCGTGGGCGGGTCAGGGTACCGTGCGCCGGCACGGGGATCGGGCTCGGGGGGCCGACCATGAGGCCCGCGCCGAGCCAGAACGGCCAGGACACGGAGAGGTCGATCCACACCGGCAGGAGCACGGCGGCGAGGGCCAATCCGACCAGCGCACCCCGCCAGGCGGCAGTGGACAGGTCCCCGTCGGACCGGAGCGTCCTCCGGTGCAGGTGCAGCACGGTGAGCACCGAGATCGACGCGAACAGGAGCAGCGCCTGGACGCCGGTCTCGCCCCCCACCTCCAGGTAGTAGTCCTCCGTGTAGCGAGGGTTCTCGACACCGGCGCGTCGGGCCACCTCGGAGGTGGTGCCCAGCCCGCTGCCGAACGGCGTCGACACCAGGTTCTTGATGGCCGTGGCGCTGCGGGCCTGGTGGATCTGGGTGGACTCGTCGCGCGCGCCGATCGTCTCGATGGTGCGCGTCGCGAGCCCGGTGCTCACGGCGAGGGGCACGAGCGCCACGAGCCCGGCGGCCGCGGCGAGGGCCACGCGCTCGCGGGCCCGCGGGTCGCGCCCGGGCGCGGGCCGAAGGGCGAGCACGATGCACACGAGGCCGGCCAGGACCGCGGCCCGCGTCTGGGTGAGCACGATCCCGACCCCGACGAGCGGCGCGAGGGCGCCGGCCCAGCGGGCTTCAGCCCAGCGAGCGCCGTCGGAGCGAGCCAGGTGCTCCAGGGCCACGGCCAGCACCAGGACGAGGAAGAGCCCGCAGGCGAGCTGGTCGAAGAAGACCGACCCGATCCGCACCACGTTCCGCCCGGCCACCTCCGTGTAGACGCGGATGTCCGCCGGGTTGGCCACGGTGACGTCGAGGATCCGGGTGCGGTAGCCCGGGATGTCGAGGACCGACACGGCGAAGCTGTTCCACCAGTCGGACAGCAGGTGCTCCACCAGGCCGATCCCGGCCACGATCCCGCCGGCGACGAGGACCACCTTCGCGAACCGGGCCCGGACGTCCTCGAGGTCGGCGAGTCGGCGCCCGGCGACGAACAGGACGACGAACGCGGTGCTCCCGCGCAGCGCGAGGTTGAGCGTGGCCGCGTCGGGGGTCACCTCGTTGGGCGAGAACACGCGTGGGGCGAGGCGGTACAGGACGTTGTTGAGCACCAGGAGCGCGGCCAGGACGTCGAGGCCGTCGAGGCGGCTGCCCTTGGCCCGGCCCCGCTCGACCGCCGCGATCACGAGGCCGGCGGCCACGCCCTCCTTCCAGAAGCCCAACCCGCGCACCACCCCGGCCGGCGCGCCGAGGCGGAACAGCAGGGCGAGGAGCACCTGCTGGAAGGGGAGGAGGGCCGGCACGGCCAGGAGCCCGGGGACGGGGTGGCGGACGACCAGGGCGACCGCGCCGACGCCGAGGACGAGGGCGGTGGCGGTGGCCACCTCGTCGGGGGCCAGCAGCACGACGAGCGCGGCCAGCACCGGGAACGCGGGCACGACCGCGCGGCGGAACCGCTGGCTGGGGCGCCAGATCGACCGTGGCACGGTGCGCAGGGGCTCACCCATCACCGTTCAGCATGCCGTACCCTGGCGCCGTGGCTGACGAGCCCTCCACCCCGAGCGACGAGGAGTTCTCGGTGCGGTTGTCGTGGCCGAAGCCCGGCACACCGACACCGCCCGCCACCCCGGCGCGCCCCGATGCGCCAGCCGGCTCACGTCCCCCGGCGCTCCCCGAGCGATCGGTGCCGCCCCCGCCCGGCCCGCCGCCGGTCAAGCCGGCGACCGAGGTGCCGTCGCTGCTGCGGGAGGCCAAGTCCCCGGATCCGCTCCCGGGCACGGAGGGCGTCCCGCCGGGGAAGGCCTTCGTCGAGGCGTTCGACCGCCTCGCCGACCGGCTCCTCGACCGCCTCCGGATCCTGCGCCAGGACATCGACGCCGACCTCGGCGCGGTGCGCCTCGAGGTGGCGTCGCTGCGGCAGTCCGTCGACGACCTCTCCGACCGCACGCAGCTGCGCCAGGTGCAGACCACCGTCGACGAGGTCCGCACCGAGCTGTCCGCGCTGCGACGGGCCGTCCTCGAGTGGCCGGAGCTCGAGCAGGTCTCGAACGACATCGCCGCCGTGCGGGGTGACCTCGCGTTCGTGTTCGAGCAGGCCGGCGACGGTCCGCCCGGAGGTCCGCCCTCGGCGCTGCTCGTGGAGCTGCGGTCCACGATCGGCACGCTGTCCGACGAGATCACGCGGTTCGGCAAGGAGCTCCCGCAGATCGGCACCGTGAGCGCCGTCCTCGAGGAGGTCGCCTCGGTGCGCAGCGAGCTCACCCAGGTGCGTCGCCGGATGCAGCTGCGCAGCGGGCCGCTCGACGACGAGCAGCTCGAGCAGGTCGTCGCGGCGGTGGCGGAGCGGGTCGTCGAAGAGCTCTCGGGCTCCGACGGCAAGCGCCGCCGCCGGTAGCCGTTGCGTCGTCGCCGGCATCGACGGCTCAGCCCGCCTGCCCGCCGCCTCCTCCGCAACCTGGCGCTCATCGCGTTCGCCGGTCTGGTGCTCGTCGGGGCCGCGGCCGGGTTCCGCCTCCTGAAGGCGGCCCGCGACCTGCGGTCGGCCCAGTCGCTCGTCGAGTCGGCCAGCGACGCGCTCGACGCCGGGCAGGTCGCCAAGGCCCGGTCGGACCTCGTCGAGGCCACCACTCGGCTGTCCCGCGCCTCCGGCCAGCTCCACGGCCACCCCGAGCTCGACGTCGTGCGGGCGCTGCCCGTGCTCGGCGGCAACCTCAAGTCCATCCGCGACTCCGTGGCCGCCGCCACGGAGCTCACCGATGGGGGCGCCCGACTGCTCACCGCCGCCAGCCCCCTCGAGCGGGCGGACGGCTCGCTCGAGGTGCCCCTGCGCCACGGGGCCATCCCCCTCGGTGCGGTGAAGGCGGTGCAGGCGGAGGCGAAGGCGCTGGCCGCCTCCCTGCCCGATCCGGACGACCTGCGGGAGGCCAGCGCGCTGCTCCCCCCGGTGCGCGAGCTGCGGGACACGATTGCGGACGAGCTCGACCGTCGCGGGTCGCAGGTGGACTCCCTCGCCGACGGCCTCGCCATCCTCTCCGACCTGGCCGGCGGTGCCGGGGACCGCGCCTACCTGGTCGCCGTGGCCAACACGGCGGAGATGCGGGGCGCGGGCGGGATGATCCTGTCCTACGGCGGCCTGATCGGGAAGGCGGGCGACTTCGAGCTGACCCACTTCGGCCGCATCGACGAGCTCGCCCTCGACGAGCCCGTCGATCCGTCGTTCGTCCCGTCGCTCCCGGCCGACTACCTGCGCCGCTGGGACGGCTTCGACCCGCTGTTCAAGTGGCGCAACGCCACCGTCGGCGCCGACTTCACGATGGTCGCCCCGGCCCTCGAGGCCATGTTCGCGGCGCGGACCGAGCTGCAGGCCGACGGCGTCATCCAGATCGACCCCCAGGGGCTGGCCGGCCTGCTGGGCGCGATCGGTCCCGTGGAGGTGAAGGGGCTGGGCAAGGTCGGTGTCGACAACCTCGTCCCGCTCGTCCTCCACGAGGCCTACATCAGGTACCAGGGCATCGAGCGGCGGTCCGACGTGCTCAAGGACGTGGCCGAGGCCGCCTTCACCGCGCTGGTCAACGGGCAGTACGAGAGCGTCCGGGCCATCGGCACCGCGCTGGCCGACGCGGTCAAGGGCCGCCACCTCATGTTCCACACCTGGCACCCCGACGTGCAGGAGCACGTCGCCGACCTCGGCGCCGACGGGGCGCTGCCGCCGCTGAGCGGGCCCGACTCGGTCCACCTCACGGTCCAGAACGTCAGCGGCAACAAGCTCGACTGGTTCGTCGACACCGAGCTGGGCCTCTCCGGCGACGTGTCGCCGGGCAAGGCCGGCACGGTGCGGGCCGAGGTCGTCGTCCACAACGACGCCCCGAAGGGCGTGAAGGACCCGCGGTACATCTTCGGGCCCTTCAACGAGGACCAGGAGGTGGGGGTGTACCGCGGGGTGGTGAGCCTCTACCTCCCGCTCGGGGCCACCCTCGAGTCCACCTCCGGCGACCCGCCGAGGGATCCGCCGATCTCCGTGTCCGAGGGCGGCCGGCCGATCGTGAGCTGGACCGTCGACCTGCCGGCGGGGGCCACCAGCCACGTGGTCCTGGACCTCCGGCTGCCCCCGCAGTCCGACTCCAGGTACCAGCTCATCGCCGTCCCGTCCCCCCGGGTGCGCCCCACGATCCTGCGCACGTCCCTGGAGACGGGCCGGGGCCGGGTCTCCGAGACCCTGGCGCTCGATCGGACCTGGCGGCTGATGGCCGGGGAGGCCCCCAAAGCCGTGCTCGGGCGCCCGTGACCACGGGAGCCCGGTTCTTCCTTTCGCCCGAAGCGCCACGGTATGCTCGCCCGGTCCTGGCGGCCCGACGTTCGGTGCCCCCTGCCCAGACGGGATGTACGACCTGATCATGAAGGCCCGAACGACCACCCGAGCTCTGGCTGCCCTCGTGGGCGCCGCCCTCTTGGCCGTCCTCGCCGCGCCCGTCGCCGGCGCCCAGACGGATCCGTACGGCTCCACGACCACCACCGCTCCCGGTGAGGTCGAGGCGTCCTGCGCGTTGAACGTCACGAAGGCGAAGCCCGGCGAGCGGGTCAAGGGCAAGGTCGCCGGCGTGTTCTTCGGCGAGAAGGTCCGGATCTTCTTCGACGACGTGCAGGTCGCCGAGGCCACCGCCCCCGCGGCTCCCGTCACCGCCCAGTCGGCATCGGCCCCCGTGGCCCTCGGTGGCGTGGCGCTCGCCGCCCAGCAGACGGCCGACAGCACCACCGTCGACGTCGAGTTCCTCGTGCCGAAGAACGCCGCGGTGGGCACGCACATCGTCACCGCGGTGGGCGACACGTTCACGTGCTTCTGCAACCCGGACGGCAAGTTCACCGTGTTGGCCGCCTCCAACGGGTCGCTGGCCCGCACTGGCGTCGAGATCGCACTCGTGCTCGTCGTGGCCGCTGCGCTGCTCCTCGTGGGCCGGACCTTCGTGGGCGCCTCGCGGCGCCGGCGTCGGGGCTCGCTCGAGCCCGAGCAGACCTTCTCCTCCGTCGGGCGCTGATCCCCGCGGCGGGTGACGGGAGCGGCCCCCGGTCCTGGCAGACTGGTGGGGTGTTCGCCGGCCTCGAGCTCGACGACGACCAGCCGAAGGAGGCCTGCGGTGTCTTCGGCGTCTACGCGCCCGGGCAGAACGTCGCCCACCTGACCTACCAGGGCCTGTTCGCCCTGCAGCACCGGGGCCAGGAGTCCGCCGGCATGGCGGTCAGCGACGGCAGCGTGGTCACCGTCGTGAAGGACCAGGGCCTCGTGGTGGCGGTGTTCGACGACCGCACGCTGGCCGGCCTCGAGGGGCACGTGGCCATCGGCCACTGCCGGTACTCCACCACCGGGTCGTCCACCTGGCGCAACGCCCAGCCCGCCTACCGGGGCGTGGGCGAGCGGCAGTTCGCCCTCGGCCACAACGGGAACCTCACCAACACCGAGGCGTTGGCCGAGGAGGCCGGGATGCTCCCCGGCACCGTCAGCAGCGACACCGACCTCATCGCCGAGCTCCTCGCCGCGGAGCTGGCCCACCTGCCGGAGGACCGCAGCGACGAGCGCGACCTCGAGCTGGCCCTCGAGCGGACGCTGCCTCGGCTGCAGGGCGCGTTCTCCCTCGTCCTGATGGACGAGGGCCGCGTGATCGGGATCCGCGACCCCAACGGCTTCCGCCCCCTGTGCCTCGGGCGCCTGGACAACGGATGGGTCCTCGCGTCGGAGAGCCCGGCCCTCGACATCGTGGGGGCCACGTTCGAGCGCGAGCTCGAGCCCGGCGAGATGGTGGTGATCGATGCCGGCGGGCCGCGCTCCCTGCGGCCGTTCCCCGACGAGCGGATCGACCCCCGGCTCTGCCTGTTCGAGTTCGTCTACTTCGCCCGCCCGGACAGCCGCCTCTACGAGCGGAACGTCCACCAGGCCCGCGTGCGGATGGGCGAGCTGCTGGCCGACGAGGCACCGGTCGAGGCCGACATGGTCATGGGCGTGCCGGAGTCCGGGGTGCCGGCGGCCGAGGGCTTCGCCCGGCGCAGCGGCGTCCCCTACGGCCAGGGCCTGGTGAAGAACCGCTACATCGGGCGCAGCTTCATCGCCCCGAGCCAGGAGGCGCGGGCCAGCGCGGTCCGCATGAAGCTCAACCCGCTGAAGGAGAACCTGGCCGGCAAGCGGGTGGTGGTCGTCGACGACACGATCGTGCGAGGCACCACCCAGCGCCAGCTCACCCGGATGCTCCGCGAGGCCGGCGCGGTGGAGGTCCACCTCCGCATCACGGCGCCGCCGGTGGCCTGGTCGTGCTTCTACGGCATCGACACGGGCATCCGTGACGAGCTGCTCGCCTACACGCACACGGTCGAGGAGATCCGCAAGTACCTCAACGTCGACACCCTCCACTACCTGAGCCTCGATCGGCTCGTGGAGGCCACCGGAGCGGTGGGCGCCGGGTTCTGCGACGCCTGCTTCACCGGCAACTACCCGGTGGAGGTCCCGGTGACGCTCGGCAAGCACGTCCTCGAGGAACCGGTGCTGGTCCCGCCCGGGACCCCCGCCCGGGGGTTGTTCGACTGATGGGCACCAGCTACGAGGACGCCGGCGTCTCGATCTCCGCCGGCGAGGCCGCGGTCGAGCGCATCAAGTCGAAGGTCCGCTCCACCTTCCGGCCCGAGGTCATCGGCGACATCGGCGGGTTCGGCGGGCTCTTCTCGTTCGCGCAGCACCGCTACCAGCACCCGGTGCTGGTGTCGTCCACCGACGGCGTCGGCACGAAGGCGCTCGTGGCCCAGGCCGCGGGTCGGTTCGACACGATCGGCGTCGACCTCGTGGCGATGTGCGTCGACGACATCGTCTGCCAGGGCGCCGAGCCCCTGTTCTTCCTCGACTACATCGCGGTGGGCAAGCTCGACCCCGACCACATCGAGCAGCTGGTCGAGGGGGTGGCCCACGGCTGCCGCCAGGCCGGCTGCGCGCTGGTCGGCGGCGAGATGGCCGAGCACCCCGGGGCCATGGAGCCCGGTGAGTTCGACCTGGTCGGCTTCGCCGTGGGCGTGGCCGAGCGCGACCGGCTCATCACCGGCCAGAACATCCGGCCCGGCGACACCGTGATCGGCCTGCCCTCACCCGGCCTGCGCTCCAACGGCTACTCGCTGGCCCGGAAGATCCTCCTGGAGTCGGCCGGGCGCAGCCTGTCCGAGCCCGCGTGGAAGGGTGCCTCGCACACGCTGGCCGACGAGCTGCTGCTGCCGTCGGTCGTCTACGCCCCCGCCATCGCCGCGCTGCTCCGGCACGTCGACGTGCGCGGCATCGCCCACGTCACCGGCGGTGGCCTTCCCGGAAACCTGTCCCGGGTGCTGCCCGAGGGCACCGACGCGGTGCTCGAGCGCCGTCGCTGGGAGGCGCCCCGGATCTTCGCCGAGATCCAGCGGCTGGGCGAGGTCACGGACGAGGAGATGCTCAAGGTCTTCAACCTCGGGATCGGCATGGTCGTCGTGGTGGCAGCCGAAGAGGCCCACCGCACCCTCGACCTGCTCCGCACCGAGGGCCACCGCGCGGTCGAGATCGGCGAGGTCGTGCCCGGGCACGGCGTCGCGCGGGTCCAGTAGCCGCCTCGATGGCCCGCATCCTCGTCGTCGACGACGACCCCGACATCCGCCTCCTGCTGCGGCTCGAGCTGTCCGCCGAGGGCCACACCATCGTCGAGGCGGGCGACGGGCAGGCCGCGCTCGCCGAGCTGCAACGCGCGCCGGCCGACCTGATGCTCCTCGACATCATGATGCCGGTGCTCGACGGGTGGGGCGTCCTGCGCTCGCTCGACCCCACCGCCCCTCCGGTCGTCGTGGTCACCGCCCTCGCCACCCACGACAACCAGCACCTCGAGGAGATGCTCGGCCTCGGCGCCGTCGACGTCGTCGTGAAGCCGTTCGACCCGGGGTGGCTGGTGGATCTGGTCGACCAGGTGTGCGCCCTCGACGAGGACGGCCGAGCCGCCCACCGGGCCGCCCGGCTGTCCGAGGCCCGCCGAAAGGCCCCATGACCGATCCCCGCGCCGCCCTCGTCCAGCACCTCCTCGAGCACAGCGTCCGCCGGGGGGACTTCGTGCTGAAGTCCGGCGCGAAGAGCTCCTGGTTCATCGACGCCAAGCAGACGACCTGCCGCCCCGACGGGATGCTCCTCGTCGCCGACGCCGCCCTGGCCGTGCTGCCGGACGAGATCACCGCGATCGGTGGCCTCACGATGGGGGCCGATGCCGTGGCCTTCGGCGTGGCGGCGGTGGCCGCCACCCGGGGACGGCAGCTGCGCAGCTTCAGCGTGCGCAAGGAGGTCAAGGACCATGGGGCCGGGGGGCGCATCGCCGGGGCCCTGGAGCCGGGCGACAAGGTCGCCATCGTGGAGGACGCCGTCACCCGGGGCGTGTCGATGCTGGAGGCGGCCGAGGTGGTCCGGGAGGCGGGCGCCGAGCCCGTCCTGCTGCTGCCGGTGGTCGACCGGGGCGGCACCGTCGGGGCCCTGGCCGCCGAGCAGGGCATCCCCCTCCACGCCTTGGTGACCGCCGCTGACCTCGGTTTCACCGACGGCGACTAGGGGAGGTCGGGCCGCCCAAGCGGCCGCTTCAGAGGGCCCGAGCGGCCCGCCGGGCGCAGCCCGGCAAGAGCGGAAAGGCCAGTCTGCCCTGCTTCTCGGCGGCGGAGCCGACGAGGTCGGTGGAGCCCGAAGTCGTCGGATCACCCGAAATGACTAGTCACAAAATGGTCATTTCGGGCCATGGTCGGGAACGGGGTGCGACCCGTACGTTTCGGAGGCGAATCGGACAACCCGCCGCTCCGGGCGGGAACCGAAGCGATCCCGAAGGAACCCCACATGGCTCTCCACGACACCGATGCGCATGAGGCCCTGCTGACCCCCAGCGAGGTGGCAGCCCTCTTCCGCGTGAACCCCAAGACCGTCACCCGCTGGGCCCGCTCCGGCAAGCTCACCGCCATCCGGACCCTCGGCGGCCACCGCCGGTTCCGGGCATCCGAGATCCGTCGCTGCCTCGACGAGATGTCGCGAGAGGCCTACTAGCCCCGAGCTGGCGTTTCCCCGGGCCGTTCGCCCGGGATCAGGGTGCCGTGTACCGTCGTCCCTCCGAGCTGGGCCGGAGCGCCCACGTGCTTCGAGGATCGGTGCTGATACATGGCCACCCCCACTGCCGCCTTCTCGATCCGCCTGCGGGTCCGCCTCGACAACCGTCCGGGCACCTTGGGTCGCCTCGCCACCGCGATCGGTGACGCCGGGGGCAACATCACCGCGCTGGGCGGCTTCGACGTGCGGGGCGCCACCCTCGACGAGCAGTGCATCGTCAACTGCTCCTCCGAGCAGCACATCGAGAAGGTCGTGGGCGTCGTCCAGGCGCTCGAGGGCGTCGAGGTGATCGAGGTCAAGGACCGCACCTTCGAGATGCACGAGGGCGGCAAGATCGAGGTCCTGGCGAACATGCCGGTCAACGACCGCGACGACCTGTCCATGGCCTACACGCCGGGCGTGGCCCGCGTGTGCACGGCGATCGAGCAGCAGCCGGCGCTCGTCCACGAGTACACGATCAAGAAGAACATGGTCGCGATCGTCACCGACGGCACCGCGGTGCTCGGCCTGGGCGACATCGGTCCCGCCGGCGCCCTGCCCGTGATGGAGGGCAAGGCGCTGCTCTTCAAGAACTTCGGCGGCGTCGACGCGTTCCCGATCTGCCTCGACGTCACCACGGCCGACGAGATCGTCGAGACCGTCGTGCGCATCGCGCCGGTCTTCGGCGGGATCAACCTCGAGGACATCGCCGCACCGGCCTGCTTCGAGATCGAGGACCGGCTCAAGGAGCTCCTCGACATCCCCGTGTTCCACGACGACCAGCACGGCACCGCGGTGGTGGCGCTGGCCGCCCTCGAGAACGCGCTCCGGATCGTCGACAAGAAGATGGCGGACCTGAGCGTGGTGGTGGCCGGCGTGGGCGCCGCCGGCGTGGCCTGCTCGAAGATCTTCATGGAGGCCGGGGTCCGCCAGATCATCGGCGTCGACCGCAAGGGCGCCATCTGGGAGGGTCGCGACGACCTCAACGTCGCGAAGCTCTGGTTCGCCGAGCACACCAACCCGGAGCGACGGGAGGGCACCCTCCAGGAGGTGATGCCCGGGGCCGACGTGTTCATCGGCGTGTCCGGCCCGGACCTCATCACGGCCTCGGACATCCGCAAGATGGCCAAGGACCCGATCGTGTTCGCCATGGCGAACCCGAACCCGGAGATCCGCCCCGAGGACGCCGATGGCCTGGCCAAGGTCATCGCCACCGGTCGCAGCGACTACCCGAACCAGATCAACAACGTGCTCGCGTTCCCGGGGATCTTCCGGGGCGCGCTCGACGTGTCGGCCACCCGGATCACCGAGGGCATGAAGCTGGCGGCCGCGGCCGCCATCGCCGAGGTGGTGGGCGACGAGGTGAAGCCGGACTACATCGTCCCGTCGGTGTTCGACACCCGGGTCGGGCCGCTCGTGGCCGAGCGGGTCGCCGAGGCCGCGGTGGCCGAGGGCGTCTGCCGCACCGCCACCAGCTGACCGCTCCCCGGCTCGGAGCGTCGAGCCCGTCCCAACAGCGGGCTCGACGCTCCGAACTCCGGGTGTCCGCTGCTTGGCAGCTGCGGTATGTAGGGCAACCTAACATCTGCTGATAGGGATGGCAACAGCGAGTTCGTGGCTGGGGGACGAGCGGCTCCGGCCACTAGCGTCAGGCGTCGTGGACACCGCGCCCGCCTCCGCCTGTCCCGTGGACCACCGGGCGCTCGCCGCGGCAGGGGCCACGGAGCTCTCGCCGCTCGACCGGCGCATGAAGCGCCTGCTGCGGCTGCCGGTCGGCGGCCCGTCCGGCTCCGAGGCGTCGGCCCGCCGGGTGTTCGAGGTCTCGATCTGGATCTCGGCGACGCGCTGCCTGCTGACCTACATCATCCTGCCGTTCGGGTTCCCGATCATCGGCGTGAGCGCCAACGACCACGCCATCGGCCTCCCGGTGAGCGTCATCGCGGTGATCGCCGACGTGGCCTCGATCCGCCGCTTCTGGCGGGCGGATCACAAGTACCGCTGGCACTACACCGCCCTGGCCTTCGCCATCATCTGCGCCATGCTCGTGCTCATCACGGGCGACCTCATCGACCTGCTCTCCTAGCCGGCTCCGGTCGGGCGCGGCCCCTTCGGGGCTTCGGGCCTCAGCCTCCGCCGATGTCTCCGCTCGGGTCGGCGAAGCCGCCCGGCTTCGACCTGTCGGCTAGGCGGCGTCCTCGTCGGCGGGGGCGTCGGCCGGGCGGGGGCCACGGCCGGGGCCGCCCTTGGGGCGCTCGGGGAGGCCCTCGCGCTCGACCACCTCGGCGGCCCGGGTGGGCAGCGCCTCGATCGCCTGCTCGAGGCGCTCGGTGCCGTCGGCCACGATGGCGTCGACGACGACCTGCTCGTCGACGCCCTTCTCGTCGGCGACCTCGGCGATGGACTTGCCCGCCTGGAGCTCGGTGCGGAGCTCGGCGGGGGTCATGCCGAGGGCCTCGGCGGCGGCCTGCAGGGCCTGGAGCCGGGGGTGGGGCCGGTGCGGGCGGGCCGCGTCGGTGGTGTCCTCAGTGGTGGCGTCCACCGTGGTGGTCGACGTGGTGTCGTCCTGGGCCCCGGACACCCCGGGGGTGCCGAGCATCGCGCCAGCCAGCCCGCCGCCGGCGAGGGCGGCGGAGAAGGCTGCGGCGCCGATCAGGGTGTGCTTCTTCATGACGTGGGTCCTTTCACTGCGTTGGTGGTGCCATCAACCAACCGCATGGACCTGTGAGGACGCTGGGAACCCCGGTAGACCTCGCCCAGACCTGTCGGCCCAGACTCCGTTCAGGTGGCCTTGGCGGGGCGCTTGGCCGATGCCTTCGCGGTCCGCTTCGCGGCCTTCTTCGCCGGTGCCCGCTTCGTGGCGGCCGCCTTGGCGGCGAGTGCCCGTTCGGTGTTCCGGGCCTGGAGCTGGTCGAGCAGCGCGAGCCCGAGGATGGCGAAGGCCAGGCCGTACGCGCCACCACCGACGCCGTACACCTCGTAGCCGAGCAGGGCCACGACCACCGGCACGAGCAGGCCGATCTCCACCGAGCGGACCGCGATCGTGCTGCGCACGAACATGGAGTCGAAGACCTGGAGCGCCACGACGGCGAGGGCCAGCACGATCGTGGTGGTGCTCGACTCGAATCCGAGGGACAGCAGCAGGAGCGGGACCGACCCGAGCACGATGCCCACGTGCGGCAGCACCGCGAGCACACCGGCGGTGAGGCCCACCGCCGCCGGCGCCGGCAGGTCGAGCATCCGCGACACGACGGCGGCCAGGCCGCCTACCGCGAAGCCGACCGCGGCGGTGAGCAGGATGCCGGTGCGGGCCATGGACACCGCCGGGCCGACCACCTCGGCGATGCGCTGACGGCGGTCCTCGTCGGGGTCCTGCTCGAGCGCGCCCGCCGCGATCCGCGGTCCGTACGTCATCAGGAACAGCGTGAGGATGGCGCACACCAGGTAGCTCGGTGCGGTGCCGGCCGTGGTCCGCAGCACCTCCCCGCCCCCTCCGACGCGGTCGTTGAGCCCGTCGACGAAGCTCGTCACGCGCTCCTCGAGGTGGAAGTCGGTGGCCACCTCGCCGACGCGGTCCGTGCGGTCCTGGATCCGGCCGGCCGCCTCGGGCGCCGCGACCTCCAGGCGGTCGACGGCCGTCTGCATGCCGTCGAAGACGAGGTACGCGGTGCCGACGCCGATGGCCCCGATGGCGAGGAACGTCAGGAGCACGGCCGGGACCCGGCGGATGCGGGTGGCGAGTCGGTCGACGATCGGGTCGAGCAGCACCGCCGCGACCGTGCAGGCGACCGCCCAGGACAACGGGCGGTGGGCGGCGACGAACACCCGCTCGGCCACCACGAGCAGGACCACGGTGCTCACGACGAGGAGCGCCGTGCGCCCCGACAGCTGCACGACGCGCCGCTCGACGGTCCCTGGGCTCGCCGCCATCGCGGCGTACCGTACCGTCGATGAGCCCTGGCGCCGGGGAGGGTCCGTCGGGCGGCGAGCGCCGCGTGGTGATCGACCTCGATGGCCGGTCGGTGCTCGTGCTGTGCGCCGCCGCGGCCCTCGCCGCCGCCCTCTGGGCCATCGTCACGATCGCGCCCGACATGGTCACGCGGCTGGCCATCGGCCTCGTCCTGGGCGTCGCCCTCTCACCGGTGGTGAGCGCGGTGCAGCGGCGCTTCTCGGTGGAGCGGAGCACGGCCGCGCTCGTGGTCGGCGGGGGCCTCGTCGTCGCCCTCCTCGGTGTGGTGCTGCTCGTCGCCCCGCCTGCGGTGGAGCAGGCCCGCTCGTTCAGTCGGGAGCTGCCGGCCACGGTGCGCGAGCTCTACTCGTGGCCGATCGTGGGCGAGCGCCTCGAGGAGGCCGATGCTGCGGGGAACGTCAGCGACGTCATCGACGACCTCCCCGCCAAGTTCGACGACAAGGAGCTGGCCGACCTCGGCGAGCGCGTGCTCGGCGGTGCGTTCGCGACGATCCTGGCGCTCATCACCGCCCTCGGCGTCCTCGTCGACGGGCCGCTCATCGTCCGGCGGGTCCGCTCGATCGTGCCGCCGTCCCGTCAGCGCCAGGCCGACGAGGCCGGTCGCATCGTCTACGACTCCTTCGGCAGCTACTTCGCCGGCTCGCTGCTGGTGGCGGTGCTCAACGGCATGGTGATCCTCACGACGGGCCTGGTCCTCGGCGTGCCGCTCGCCCCCATCGCCGGGATCTGGTCGACGCTCACCAACTTCATCCCCCAGATCGGCGGGTTCCTCGGCGGGTCGTTCTTCGTGCTCCTCGCCATCACCAAGAGCCCGGGCACCGCCCTGATCGCGGCGGTGATCTTCCTCGCCTACCAGCAGTTCGAGAACAACGTGATCCAGCCCGCCGTGGTGGGCTCGGCGGTGAACCTCACGCCCCCGGCCACGATGCTGGCCGCCCTCGTTGGAGGGGCCGCGGCCGGGGTCCCGGGCGCGCTGGTGGCCACCCCGCTCATCGGTGCGGGCAAGGCGCTGTACCTGCAGCGGCAGGGCAAGCTCCCACCGAGGCAGGACGCCGCGCTCACCCGCCGGATCAAGCAGCGGGTGGCCAAGGCCCGCGGCCAAGTCGAAGGCGTGGCCGAGCGGGTGAAGGAGCTGATCTGATGCCGGCTGCGGTCGTCGCTGCGCTCCTCAGCCTCCGCCGGTGCCTTCGCTCGGGTCGGCGCAGCCGCCCGGCTCCGGCCGTTCTCTAGGCGAGAGGCAGCGTCACCGTCACGGTGGTGCCGTGGCCGGGCGTGCTGTCGAGGCGCACGGTTCCCCCGTGGGCCCGCACGGTGGCGTCGACGATCGAGAGGCCGAGGCCGCTGCCGCCGCTGTGGCGCTGCCGGGAGGCGTCCGCCCGGAAGAAGCGGTCGAAGGCCTTGGCGGCGTCGGCGGGGGTCATGCCCGGCCCGTCGTCGGACACCTCGAGCACGGCCGCGTCGGAGGTGGCGTCCACTCGCACGACGACCGACGCGCCGGGCGCGTGCACCAGCGCGTTGCCGATGAGGTTGGCCACGACCTGACGGAGGCGGGCCTCGTCGCCCTGCACGACCACCGGGTCGGGGGCCTCGACGTGGAGGTTGCGGTCGGGGGCGACCGCCTGCGCGTCGAGCACCGCGTCCGCGGCCACCGAGCGGAGCTCGACCGGTCCGCGGTCGAGGGGACGGCCCTGGTCGAGCCGGGCCAGCTGGAGGAGCTCGTCCACCAGCGTCCCCATCCGCACCGACTCCTGCTCCGTGCGCCGCATCGCCTCGGCCAGCTCGGTGGTGTCGTCGAGGGCGCCGGTGCGGTAGAGCTCGGCGTAGCCGCGGATCGTGGTGACGGGCGTGCGCAGCTCGTGGGAGGCGTCGGCGATGAACTGCCGGAGGCGGGCCTCGGACGCGGTGCGCTCGTCGAACGCCTCCTCGATGCGGCCGAGCATCCCGTTGAGGGCGATGCTGAGGTCGCCGGTCTCGGTGCCGGGGGTGGCGTCGGGGACCCGGTGCGACAGGTCGCCGGCGGCGATGGCGCCGGCGGTGGCCGTCATCTTCCGGAGGGGCCGGATGCCGAGGTGGAGGACCCACCACGTCACGAGCCCGAGGACGGCGAGCACCGCGAGCACGGCGATGGCCTCGACCACCGCGAGGCGCTGGACGGTGTCGTCGACGCCGTCGAGGGGGAGGCCCACGACCACCATCCCGCCGAGCCGGCCCTCGTTGCGGGCCAGCATCCGGTAGCGCACCTCGCTGTCGGTGCTGTCGACGGTGACCGCCCGGCCCGCTCGGAGGCCCTCCACCTGCCCGTCGTCGACCAGCGGGATCGGCGCGTCGTCGCGGTAGTTCGGGGCGTAGATGGTGTTCAGCTCGCCGGCGACCGTGACCCGCCCGACGAAGAGGTCGCTGAGCCGCGGGGGTGGGGCGTCGGCACCCTGGTCGTTCGGTGGGCCCTGCCCGTCGTCCGGCCCGAAGCCGCGCAGCTGGGGGCTGGCGGCGTGGAGCTGGGCGTCGACCTGGTCGACGAGGTGGTCCCGCGTGGTGCGGGCGATCACGACCGCGGCCAGCCCCAGCACGAGGGCGATGACGCCCATGCCGAGCAGGAGGCGGGCGCGGAGGGACATCGGTGACGACTACTTCGGTGCGCGGAGGGTGTAGCCGACCCCGCGGATCGTGTGGATGAGCTTGGGCTCGGTCTGGTCGAGCTTGCGGCGCAGGTAGCCGATGTAGGTCTCGACCACCCCGCCGTCGCCGCCGAAGTCGTAGTCCCACACGTGGTCGAGGATCTGGGCCTTGGACACCACGCGCCCCTGGTTGAGCAGGAGGTAGCGCAGCAGGTTGTACTCCGTCGGCGACAGCGCGATCTCCTCGTCGCCTCGGGTGACGACGTGGGCGAGGTCGTCCATGGCCAGGTCGGCGCAGCGCAGCTCGGGCCCGTCCTTGTCCACGCCCGAGCGCCGCAGCACGGCGGTGATCCTGGCGACGAGCTCTTCGAGGCTGAACGGCTTCACGAGGTAGTCGTCACCGCCGAGGGTGAGGCCGCGGACCCGGTCTTCGGTGGCGTCGCGGGCGGTGAGGAACAGCACCGGGGTGCGGTCGCCCGAGCTGCGCAGGCGCTTGCACACGTCGAAGCCGTCGAGGTCGGGGAGCATCACGTCGAGCACGATGAGATCAGGGCGCACCACGGGGACCGCCTCGAGCGCGTCGCGGCCGTTCACCGCGGGATGGACCTCGAAGCCCGAGTGGCGCAGCGCGGCCTCGAGCATCGAGCGCAGGTTGTCCTCGTCGTCGACGAGCAGGAGCCGGGCGGTCACGGGACCGAGCATGGCACCGGTGGCTGGGAGGTTCCTGAGAGCCGGCTGCGGAACGACACCGAGACCTCGCAGCGCGCTGCCAGCATCTTCCCAGGATCGGCTGGGAAGATGTCAGGCATGCCTACCCTCCCCCCGTGGTTCTCTCGGCACCGGAACAAGCTCATCGCGGCGGTCGTCGCGGTCCTGCTGGTCACGGTGGTCGGACCCTTCGTCTACATCAACGTCATCAGGGAGGACGCCCCGGCCAAGCCGTCCGTGGACGACATCTCGGTGTCCACCGACTCCTCCACGTCGACCTCGAGCGCGGCCGGGACGCCGGCGGTCGACGACGGCACGATCGACGGCACGTGGACCGTGCAGCAGGGCGACGAGGTGTTCGCCGGCTACCGGGCCAAGGAGGTCCTCTTCGGCCAGGACGCGGAGGCGGTCGGCCGCACCGGCGACGTCGAGGGCACCCTCACCGCGTCGGGGACCACGATCACCGCGGTGGACGTCATGGTGGACATGACCACCGTGGCGAGCGACGAGAGCCGCCGTGACGGCCAGTTCCAGGGCCGGATCATGAGCACGTCGGAGTTCCCCACGGCGGAGTTCCACCTCACGGAGCCGATCGAGCTCGGGAGCCTCCCCGCCGAAGGCGAGAAGGTCACGGTGGAGGCCACCGGCGAGCTCACGCTCCGCGGCGTCACCAAGACCGTCACGGTCGAGCTGGAGGCCAAGCGCCAGGCGGGCACCCTCGTGGTCAGCGGCTCGGCCGAGATCGACTTCGACGACTTCGAGATCCCCGACGCGAGCGGCGGCCCCGCCGCCGTCGGCCGCACCGGCAGCTTCGAGCTCCTCCTGGTCTTCGCCCGCTAGCCCCATATGGTTGCCGGCATGGTGACCTCCGCAACAGGCCCACGGTTCGTCGACAAGGCGGCCCTCGTCACCGGCGGCGGGTCCGGGATCGGCCTCGCGTGTGCTCGACGCCTCGCCGAGGAGGGCGCCGCGGTCACGATCTGCGGCCGGAGCGAGGAGCGGCTGGCGAAGGGCGCCGAGGCCATCGGTCACGGGTGTCGCTTCGCGGTCGCCGATGTGACCGACGAGGCCGAGGTGGCCAACGCCGTCGCCTTCGCCCGCGAGGCCACCGGTGCGCTCGACGTGATCGTGGCCAACGCCGGCGCCACCGAGGCGCTCGGACCCCTGGCTCTCGTCGAGGTCGAGGCGTTCGAGCGGGACCTCCGCCTGAACGTGATCGGGACCTTCATCACGATCAAGCAGGGAGCTCCGGCGCTGGCCGCCGCGGGGGGTGGAGCCATCGTGGCCATGTCGTCCATCGCCGGGACGCTCACCCACCCGCTCATGGGGCCGTACAGCACGAGCAAGGCCGGGCTGGACATGTTGGTGCGCAACGCGGCCGACGAGCTCGGCCCGTACGGGATCCGCGTCAACGCCGTGAAGCCCGGCCTCGTCCCGACTGACGCGTCGAACCCGCTCGCGACGAACGAGGCGACGCGCACCGACTACCTGGCCCAGATGCCCCTCGGCCGCCTCGGCACCGTCGACGACATCGCCGGTGCCGTCGCGTTCCTCGCCGGCCCGGACTCGACGTGGATCACCGGTCAGTGCCTCGGGGTCGACGGCGGCCACGCATTGCGCCGAGGCCCGGATCTGGGCGGCCTCGTGGGGAGCTTCTTCGACGACCTGGTGGCGGAGCGCTTCTCCTCCGGAACCTAGAAGAGGTCGAGCATCTCCGTGACGCCGTGGTCGGCGGCGGCGATGAGGTACCGCGGGGTGATCGTGTCGAGCAGCACCTGCCCGCGGGGGTTGCCGGGGTCGAGGTCGCCCATCGGGCACGTCGACCACGCCTGCTGGCCGATCGCGCACCGGTAGTCGCGCCAGCACCGGTCCCAGTCGTAGCCCTGCACGCCGGCGGCGAGGAGGCCGTCGTGGTAGCGGTGCACCAGCTCGTCTTCCCAGGCCCGGCGGTCGTCCACCGTCAGCGACCCGGCGAGGAGGTTCGCCACGTCCCACACCCCGACCCCGCGGACGCTCAGCTGCCAGTCGAGGACGGTGACCACCTCGGCTCCGGCGGATCCGCCGAACAGGAAGTTGTCGGCGCGGTAGTCCATGTGGGCGAAGGTGGGGTGGCCCTGGTCGACCCACCAGTCGAGGAGCGCCGGGTAGTGCGGGGTGAGGTCTCGGACGAAGTCGAGGCTCGCCGCGGGGACCTTGCCGTCCCAGTACTCGAGGTAGCGCGGCAGCTTGTCGGCGGCGAGGTCGGCGGCGGCGAGGAACAGCGGGGTGTTGATCGGGGGGAGCCAGTCGAGGGCCCACAGCTCCGCCGAGTCCCAGAACCGGGCGTGCAGGACGACGGCCTGGTCGAGCAGCGTCTCGGTGTCGGCCCGGGACGTCCCGACGATCTGATCGATCGTCCTCGCCCCTGTGATCTCCTCGAGGAGCAGCACGAACGGCGTGCCATCGGCGGCGATGTCGGCGTGGTAGCAGCGCGGGGTGCGCACCTCGAGGCGCCCGCCGAGATCCCGGTAGAAGCTGACCTCGCGGTCGTAGAAGCCCATGATCTGCGCCACGAACACGCTCTCGGGCGCCGGTGACTGCGTCTTGGCGATCAGGGTGGCAGGGCCGGACGATCCGGCCGCGTACTCGAGGTGGAGCCTCGTCACCTCGCCGAGCAGCCCGAGCCCCGCGCCGAGGTTCTCGGCTCGAACACCGGTGACCTCGCCGACGTCGAGCACGTCGTCCAGCCACGCCGCGTCGATGTCCGACGCGGCGGCCGGGATCGTGCTCATCGCGCTCCCGCCGGTCGGTGGGCGAGCCGGTCGGGCGACCAGACGTCGTGGTCCTCGCCGTGGCCCGGCCGACCGTCGATCGCCCACTCGGCGATGCTCATCCAGGCGAACATGCCCGGGGTCGACTGGCTCGCCATCGACGCGGTGACCCGGCCGCTCACGACCAGCCCTCGTCCCAGGGCGTCGGTGGCCTCCAGCGTGACCTCGTCGGGGTGCCCGCGGCGGCGGCTCACCACCGTCCGGGTCCCCGTCGTCAGCGCCGCCTTCTCGCCGTCGCGGAGCAGGTACCCGCCCGTGACCGGGCTCTCGGGGGCCGCTCCGCTCGGCTTGGTGAACGCCAGGAACTGGTGGCCCTCGTCGGCGGCGCCGTACAGGTAGCCGGCCTGCGTCGACTTGGCGTCGTCTCGCACGTACCAGGACCGGTCGCGGATCGCGAGGCAGTCCACCTCCACCTCCTCTCCCGAAGCGGTGAGCGCACCGGTCACCCGGCACAGCTGGTCGAAGTGGCCCGCCTCCCGCTCGGCGATCGGGACGTGGGGCTCCATCACGGCGTCGAAGCGGAGGCGGAGCGAGAGCGCGTCGCCGTCCGAGTAGGTGAGGTCGTAGGACCGCAGCGGCTCCCGGCACCGAAGCTGCAATCCACCGACCTCGGTGTCGTCGAGGTCCGTGCCGGGGAACGGCAGGTGCCACTGGCTGCGGTGGTAGGGCACGAGCCAGGGCTCCGTGGCCTCGGCGTCCCACACGGCCACGAGCAGGCTGGCCACGCCGAGGTTCGGGCGGAACACCGTGTAGATCATCCCGCCGAGCGCCCGGTCGGGGACGAGGAAGCCCCACCACGTGGTCTCCGTCCACATCGGGTGCGGGTCGCCGACCTCGTGGTGGCGGTCGTCGGCGTCGGTGAGGGGTCGCGTCACAGCAGGGCTCCGAGGTCGTCGAGGCAGGCGGGATCGTCCAGGAGGCCGGCCACCGGCGAGCCCTCCCAGGTGGCGCGGGCGTCGCGCTCGAGCTCGGCGGCGCCCGGGTCCGAGCGGCCGGCCCGGCGGAGCGCCTCGAACACGCCGGCGGCGAGGAACGGCCGGAGCACGACCTGGACGCGAGCGCGGCGGGCGTCCGGGCCGGCCCACGCGACGGCGGCGTCGCACGAGATGAGCATCCGGGTGAGCACGAGGGCCCGGAACCACTCGAGGCGAGGCAGCTCGATGGGGATGGCGGTGGTGTCGCGCCATGCCGCGTACGCGGTGGCGACCGGGAAAGGGTGGCCGAGGACCTGGTTGCGCACGGCGACCCAGGCGAGGTCGTCGTGCGGGTCACCGACGTGGGCGAACTCCCAATCGAGCAGCGCCGTGACGCGGCCCGCCGCGTGGAGGAAGTTCCCGGGCCCGGCGTCGCCGTGGCACAGCGCGGCGCGTGGTGACGCCGGCACGGAGCCGGCGAGCTGCCCGAGCGCGCAGCGCGCCGCGGGGCTGGACGCCGCGTCGGCCCGGGCCGCGTCGATGCCGCGCCACAGCTGCAGGTCCTCGGCGGTGGGCTCTGCGTCCTGCGGGGGCGTGATCGCGCCGAGCGCGAGGGAGCCCGGGTCGAGGAGGTGGAGCCGGCCGAGGCAGCGGCCGTAGTCCTTGGCGACGGATCGCAGCTCGGCGTCTGCGACGTCCTTGAGCTGGTCGTCCCCGGTGGCGCGCTCGACGAGCAGCGCGGTGCCGTCGGGGTGCACGGCGCGGAGCGATGGCACCGGCAGGTCGGTCGGCGTGAGCGCCCGGTAGGCGTCGGCCTCCCGGGCCAGCGTGAGCGGCGTCCCGGCGACGGGTCCGTCGCCGGTGTCCTCCCGCACGACCAGCGCCTCACCCGACTGGAGGGCGATGCCCCAGATCCGCCGTGACGCGCCCCGGCCGATCGGCTCGGCTCCGACCACGCCCGATCCCGCCTGGGTCTCCACCCAGGCCCGGAGCTCCGGCGACAGGAGATCGGTCACGCGGGGCCGTCCGACGCGGCACGGCGGCCGGGTCGGGCCCGCCCGGCGTGCACCCAGATCACGGACGCGAGACCGGTCAGAACGAGCAGCGCGACCGCGCGCCCGACCCCGTCGGCGGTGGACGCGCTGACGGGACGAGCGGCCGGCGGCGCGAGGTCGCGAGGCGCCGAGTCGCCGGCGGCCAGGTCCGGGAGGTCCGATGGCGCCTGGGGTCCGCCGCCTCCCCGGGCTCCGCCCCCGGCGACCGGGATCGCCGGTGAGACGGAGGGGCCGGTGTCCGGGGGCTCGGGTTCCGGGTCACGGTCGGGGTTCCTGCCGTCGGCGCAGGCCAGGAGGTCGTCGGCGGCCTGGCCGAGCGCGCTCTCGAACGGCAGACCCGCCAGGTCGAGAGCGGTGTCGAGCGCCCGCAGCTCGTTGGCCAGCAGTCCCGCGAGCGGGACCGGGCGGCCGAGCGAGGGAAGCGGCGGGACCTGCTGGTCGACGGCGCAGTCCGGCGGATCGTCCGGGAGCGGGATCTGCTGGCAGATCTCGAAGAAGAGGGTGAGCACGGGTCCCGACAAGGTGGCGATGGTGGCGTTGAGCGGGACCACGACGTCGGGGGGAACGCCCGCCAGCGCGCCCACGACCACCGTGAGCCCGACGGCGAGCCCGACGCTGCGACAGGCCTGCCACACCACCGGGCTGACCGCGGCGGTGAGCGGCTCGACCTCGGACGGCAGTGTCGGGAGGATGGTCGAGGGGGGTGCCTCGGCGGTGGTGGAGGCCCGCGCCGGCGCGCCCGCGACCGCCAGCCCGCAGACCAGGAGGGCCGCGCCGACGCCGGCGGCCACCCGGGCGCGGAGCCGGGTCCTCATCGGTGATCGAAGCCCATCTCGAACCGCTCGACCGCCTTCACGAAGACGTTCGCCTCGTACACCGGGTCCGCCGCCGCCCGCAGGCGGGTGAACCGGGTGGTCAGCTCCTCCAGCGCGACGCGGAGCACGAGGCGGGCGACGTGCGCCCCGATGCAGAAGTGCGTCGCGAAGCCGAAGGCGATGTGCGGGTTGGGGTCGCGCCGCAGGTCGACCTCGTCGGGATCGTGGAACACCGCGTCGTCACGGTTCGCCGACGGGTACACGAGCGCCACCCGGTCGCCCTCGGCCATCGCGACGCCGTCGAGCTCCGTGTCCGCCACGACCGTGCGGAACATGTTGTTGAGCGGGGTGATCCAACGCAGGAGCTCCTCGACCGCGGTCGGGATGAGGCCCGGGTCGGCCGCCAGCTGCTCCCACAGGTCGTTTCGCTCGCTGAACAGGATGAGGGCCCGGGCGAGCGTCGTGCGCGTCGTCTCGGCGCCCCCGGGGATGAGGAGCCCCAGCTCCGAGTTGATGTCGGCGACGGACATCGGACAGCCGCTGTCGGTGGCGCCGGCCCACACGGTGAGCAGGTCGTCGGCGGGGCAACCGGCCCGAGCCTCGAGTGTCGTCTCGACCAGCTGGGCGATCTCGCCCACGGCGGCGATGCCGTCGATCGCGTGCTGCGCGTCGCGCCCCATCGTGTCGATCCGCATCAACCGCTCCGACCACGACCGCACGTCGCGCCAGCGGTCGTCCTCCCAGCCGATCATCCGGCACGTCACGATCGACGGGACGCGCGCCGCCAGCGCGTCCACCACCTCCACCGAGCCGTTGGCGGCGAACCCGGCGATGGCCTCCTCCACGAGCACCCGGACGTCGGCTTCGAGCGCGCCGACCGAGCGGGGGGTGAACCGATCGGCGACCAGCCGGCGCTGGCGCGTGTGCTCCGGGTCGTCTTTGCTGATCATGGACGTCTCGGTCGGGATCCACACCGACCGGTAGCCGCGGCTGCTCACGAAGGCGTCGGTGTGGCGTTCGACGTGCCGGAGGTGCTCCATCCGCGTGACGCACCACAAGGCGTTGGCCTCGTCGCGGTAGATGGGCTCGTGCCGGCGCATCCAGCGGTAGGTCGGGTGCGGGTCCCCCACGTGGAACGTCGGGTCGAGGAGATCGACCTCCGGACGGGTGTCGGTCGACGTCGTGGGAGCGGAGCCCATCGGTCAGATCGGGAGGACGCCGGCGAGCTGGTACCGCACGGCCGAGCGGCTCGTGACGGCGCGGACTGCGTGCACGCGGCCGTCACGAACCTCGGCGATGCCCGACACCGGCAGGGTGACCTCGGCTCCCGCGTGCTCGGCCGGGAGGGGATCGATCGCCCCGGTGTAGGTGCCGGTCACGGTGATGTGGAACGGCACCCTCGCCCCGGCCGAGAACAGGTCGTCGATGCGGATCGATGCCGGGTCGACGGAGGGTCGCCACGGTGATTCCGGCGGGGTGTCGTCGATCTGCACCACGGCGGCGTCGGCCAGGTCTCCGGCCTCGATCCACGCTCGGGTGACGGCCTCGGCGGACGCATCGGGCGCCACCGGCTGGGTGCCCACCCACGGGTCGAGGTGCGGGGGCTCGAGCTCCTGGGGCACCCCCTCGGCCAGCTGGACCTGCATCGCCAGGTGGTCCTGCTCCACCCAGTTCTCCGTGAGCCTCGCGCCGTTCCACTGGTACAGCCCGATGCCCCGCCAGCACGCGGTCGCGGTCCCCCCGTCGACCGGCATCGCGGCGTGCTCGCTGAAGCTCATGCACAGCCGGTCGCCGTTGAGGACGAGCTCGTGGACCACCAGCCCGAGCCCGGGCGCCCGCTCGAACAGGTTGGCCACGGTGGGCTTGTACAGGCGGTCGAGCGGGAGGTCGAACCCCCCGATGTGGACCACGTAGTCCGGGTCCATGATGCTGTCGCAGATCGACTGGTCGTGGCTGTTCGTGTAGTCGATGCAGTACCGGCGCATCAGGGCGACGAAGGGGTGCACAGGGTCTCCCATCAGCCCTCGAGGTGGTCGGCGAGCATCGGCGGCACCCGGAGGTGGTCGGGGACCCCCTTGCCGAGGAAGCGGTCGATGGTCTCGTGGAGGTGGTAGATCCGTCGCTCCTGGTAGCCGAGCCGGACCTGGTCGAGGCCCCCGCTGTCGATCGAGCGCTGCATCCCGGGTAGCACCGACAGGTCCTCGAGCAGCACCGACCGGTTGATCTCCGCGAACGCTTCGTTGAGCGCGCGGTCGTCATCGGTGGCGGCCGCCAAGGACGAGCAGAAGTGGACGTGGTAGCTCGATCGGTTCGCGCCGATGGGCCAGTTCGTGATGAAGAAGACGAAGCCCTTGCCGGAGAAGACGATGCTGAGGTTGGGGAACACGTGGAAGGAGAAGGTGCCCGCATCGGGGAGGTCGCCGACGCCGTCGAACAGCGGCTCGAACGGCATGAGGTCGCCCATCGACTTGCCGTCGCGCGTGCCGACCAGCATGCGGGAGTGGCCGTTCCGGAGGAGCTGGATGCTCGTGGCCGCCTGGTCCAGGATCCGCGCCGCGGAGTCCCGGTGCACGGTGTTCACGTGGTACGTCTCGATGTTGGCGTCGACCGGGAGCTTCCAGTTCACGTCGACCTCGAGGCTCGGGTGGTTCACGAGGTGGAGGCGTCCGGCGAGCTCCGCGAGCTCGCTGAGGTCCTCTCCCACCGTCCCGAGGAACTCTGACAGCGGCTTGGCCGCCTCGTCGAGGTTGATGAACACCAGCGGGCCCCACGTCTCGCACCGGACGGCGCGCAGCGAGAGGCAGTCGCGGTCCATGTCCGGGAAGTTCTGCGCCTCCGGGTAGCCGACGAGCGAGCCGTCGAGGTCGTACACCCAGGAGTGGTACGGGCAGGTCAGCCGCCGGCCGGCGTTGCCGCTCGTCTCCACCACGAGCTCTGCTCCCCGGTGCTGGCACGTGTTGAAGAAGGCGCGGACCTCGGCGTCGGCCCCTCGGACGAGGACCACCGGCTGGGGGATCTGGTCGACGAGCCGGAAGTCCCCGGGCTCGGCCAGCTCGTCGAGGTGGGCGACCATCAGCCAGGTGTTCCCGAACACCGCGGCTTGTTCGAGCCGCGCGAAGTCGGGATCGGAGTAGCGGGCCGCAGGCACGCCGGGGAGCGCGGGGAAGTCGTCCGGGTGCGATCGGCGAGCGGCCTCGTCCAGTCCCTGGCGCTTGATCGCGTCGACGCGCGAGGCGCTCATCACCATCGGACCCCCCCCAGCGAGATAAATGAACCGCTATACATATAGCCCGGGCGGGCAGCGTTGCCAAGGGCTTGCGAGGGGGAGCGATGACGAGGACCTCGGTGGTGACGGGAGCCGCCTCCGGCATCGGAGCGGCGGTCGTGGTGCTGCTGGAGGCGCGTGGAGATCGCGTGATCGGCGTCGACCTGGCCCGCGTGGAGGTGACCGCCGACCTGGCGACCGCCGGCGGCCGGACGTCGATGGTCGAACAGGTGGCGGCGCTCAGCGGCGGCCGCGTGGATGCGGTCATCGCCAACGCCGGGGTGCTGGCCGGCGACGCCGGGGAGATCGTCCGGGTGAACCACTTCGGTGCCGTGGCGACGCTCACCGGCCTGCGACCGCTGCTGGCGCAGGGCGACGCGCCACGGGCGGTCGCCACCGTGTCCGCCGCGCTGCTCAAGGGCTACGACGACGCGCTGGTGGAGCACTGCGTTGCGGGGTCCGAGGCCGACGCACTGGCGTGGACCGACGCACAAGGCCTCGACCCCGTGCGGACGTACGCGTCGACGAAGCGGGCGCTGGCGCGCTGGGTGCGCACGTCCAGCGTCTCCCCGGACTGGGCCGGGGCGGGCATCGCGCTCAACGCCGTCGCGCCGGGCGTCGTGCGGACGCCGATGACGGCACCCCTGCTCGCTGATGCGGCGACCACGGAGCTGCTGCTCGAGCTCGTCCCGATGCCCTACGGGGGCGTGACGACGGCAACCCCCGTGGCCGCCCTGATCGCCTTCCTCGCCAGCGCGGAGGTGGGCGCCGTCACGGGTCAGGTGGTCTTCGCCGACGGTGGGGGAGAGTGCCTCGAGCGGGGCGACGAACCCTGGGGTCAGCTGGGCTGATGGGTCGGTCCGCCGGGCACCAGGATCGCGACGAGGTCCTCGATCCGGCGGGCGAGGGCACCGGGATCGGACGTCACCGACGACAGGTCGTCCAGGTGGCACAGGCCGAGCAGCAGCAGGAACAGCGCCTGGACCGTGGCGTCGGGGTCACGATCGTCGGCCGGCAGCACGCCGCGCATCGCCTCGGCCCAGGACTCGTGCCAGGACCCCAGGAGCGCCGCGAGCTTCGGGTCCCGGTTGCTGGCGAGGTGGAGCTCGGCCAGCAGCCGACGGGTCTGGGCGAACTCGGGCTGGAGGTACGCCGTGGCGATGAGCTGGGCCCCGCTCGTTCCGGCCCCTTCCGGGACGATCTCGGTGACGCGCTCGAGGCCTCGTCGGCCCGCCGCGTACAGGAGCTCCTCGCGGCTCCCGTAGTAGTTGTAGATCGCCGCCGGGGTGACGCCCGCCCGCCGGGCGATCTGGCTCATGGTGGCGCCGTCGAACCCGGCCTCCGCGCAGGTGGTGGCGGCAGCGTCGAGCAGGCGCTCGCGGGTCTCCTCGCCATCTGCGTTGACCGGCCGACCGCGCCCTCGGGTCGGCAGTCGAGAGCTCGGCGGCACGACCGAACCCTACCGCGACGTGCGTTGCATATGAACGCCGCATCATTTATGTTCGACGACGGCACGACTCCGGGGGACGGCTTGGCCACAGCACCGACGACGGGCACGCGGCTCGAGCTGCACGAGATCCACTTCTCGTACGGCGCGGTCCCCGTGCTGTTCGGGGTGTCGCTCGCGGTCGAGCCGGGTGAGGTCCTCGGCCTCCTCGGCACCAACGGCGCGGGCAAGTCGACGGTGCTGCGCGTGCTGGCCGGACTCGAGACGCCCAGCTCGGGCTCGGTGACCCTCGACGGCCTCGACGTCACGCGCCTGCCGGCCGAGGTCCGCTGCCGACGGGGCATGGCGCTGGTGATGGGGGGTCGGGCGGTGTTCGCGGACCTCTCCGTCCGGGAGAACCTCGAGCTCGGCGGCTTCACGGTCGGTGACGAGCTCGAGCCGCGGATCGAGCGCGAGCTCGACCGGTTCCCGCAGCTGCGGACCCGTCTCGGCAACGCGGCCGGCACCCTGTCCGGTGGCGAGCAGCAGCAGCTCGCGGTCGCGAAGGCGCTCCTCGCCGATCCTCGGCTCCTGTGCATCGACGAGCTCTCGCTCGGCCTCGCTCCCACGATCGTCGGCGAGCTGCTGGCCATCGTGCGTGACGTGAACGCCACCGGCGTCACGTGCGTCCTCGTCGAGCAGTCGCTCAACCTGGCCGCAGAGCTGTGCGATCGCGCGGTGTTCCTCGAGAAGGGTCGCGTGCGGTTCGAGGGCCACCCGCGCGACCTCCTCGACCGGGGCGATCTCGCTCGGGCCGTCTTCCTCGGCGGCCACGCATGAGGAACCTCCCCGCCGTCCTGCTCCTCGGCGCGTCGAGCGGTCTCCAGGTCGGGTTGCTGGCCGTCGGCCTCGTGCTCGTGTTCCGGGCCAACCGCTTCATCAACCTGGCGCAAGGCCAGATGGGGGCGGTGGCCAGCGCGTCGCTCGCGGTCCTCGTCTTCCGGTTCCACGCGCCGTACTGGCTCGCGCTGCTCCTCGCGCTGGCACTCGGCGCCGGGACGGGCGCGCTCGTGGAGCGGCTGCTCATGTGGCGGCTGTTCGACCGGTCGCGGCTCGTCCTGATGGTGGCGACGATCGGCATCTCCCAGCTGATCCTCCTCCTCGTCCTCGCCGGGCCCCTCAAGCCGGACGCCCAGCGCCTCAGCGCCGATGGGTACCCGCAACCGTTCTCCGGGCGCTGGGAGATCGGGAGCGCGGTGCTCACCTCGAGCCAGATCCTCACGATCGTCGCGGCCCCCCTGATCGCGATCGCCCTGTCCCTCCTGCTGACCCGCACCCGCGTGGGGCGGGCGATCCGCGGCGCGGCGTCGAACCCCGATGCGGCCCGCCTGTCGGGGGTGTCCGTCCGGCGCGTCTCGCTCCTCGTCTGGACGATCGCCGGGCTCGTGTCGTCGGTCGGGGCGATCCTCTACGCCCCCACCCAACCCGCGGTCGGCTTCAGCGACAGCGGGCCAGGCCTCCTGCTGCGGGGGCTGGCGGCGGCACTGATCGCCGGCCTGTTCGACTTCCGGGTCGCGGTGCTGGCGGGGGTCGGCATCGGCATCCTCGAGCAGGCGACGATCTTCTACACGGACGTCGCCGGGCTGACCGACGTGGTCCTCGCGCTCGTGCTCGCCGCCGGGCTGCTGCTGCGGTGGCGCGTGCTCGCCGAGGGCAGCCGGGGTGGCGAGACGCTGGTCGTCGAACGCTCCGCGGAGGCCTTGCCGGAGGGGCAGCGGGGTCGGTTCGCCGTCCGCCATGCCGGCGCGCTCGGGTGGGCCGTGCTGCTCGGGGTCATCGCGGTCGCCCCGCTGCTCCCCGGCCTCGGGAGCCAGGAGCGGGCGGTCTTCCTCCTGTTCATGGTGGCCTTCGCCATCGCGGGCCTGGGGATCACGCTCCTCACCGGCTGGGCCGGTCAGGTGACCCTCGGGTCGTTCGCGTTCCTGGGCGTCGGCGCCTACACGGCCACCCTCACGGACTCCCTGGGGATCCCCGCGATGTTGATCGCGTCGGGGTCGGCGGCCGCGGCGGCGAGCGTCGTGGTCGGGTCCGTGACCGTTCGATCCCGGGGGCTGCTCACCGGCGTCGTCACCCTGGCGTTCGCGTTCGCCGCTCGCAGCTGGCTGTTCCGCCAGGGGATCTTCACCGACGACGCCTCCGCGATCGTGGGCCTCGAGGATCCCCACCTGTTCGGGATGCGGATCTCGACGGCCCGAGGCCTCTACCCGGTGGCCGTCGTGGTCCTCGGGCTGACCCTCCTGTCCCTGCGATCGGTGCGGAGCAGCGCGGTCGGCCGGGCCATCGTGGCGAGTCGCGACAACCCGGCGCTCGCCTCGTCCCACGGCCTTCCCCCCGTGAGGGCCCGGCTGATCGCCCTCGGGATCTCAGGCTTCGTCACGGGGATGGCCGGGGCGCTGTGGGCGATGAGCGCAGGCAGCTTCAGCTTCAACGCCTTCGATCCGTCGATGTCCTTCGTGCTGCTCGCCGTCGTGATCGTGGGCGGCCTCGGCACGCTGCACGGGCCCCTCCTCGGGACGATCGCCGTGTTCGGCTGGCCCTACCTCGTGTCCGGCGCGAACACCGTCCCGGTGCGGTCCTTCACGTCGGGTGCCCTGCTGCTGCTCACGCTGCTGTTCGTGCCCGGCGGCCTCGCGTCGCTGCTGGAGCGGGCCCGTAGAGCGGTCGTCGCCGTCCAGGCCGGCGCCGGGCGCCCGGCCGCACCGGAGGACGCCGAGGTCGAGGTGCTCGTTCCGTCAGCGGCCGCCGCGGTCAACGTGGCTCGGGCTCCCCGCGCGGTGGACCCGCTGGTCGCCAGCGGCGTGACCGTCCGCTTCGCGGGGATCACCGCGCTGGACGGTGTGGACCTCGAGGTCCGCCCCGGCGAGATCGTCGGCCTCATCGGAGCGAACGGCGCCGGCAAGTCGACCCTGCTCGACGTGATCTCGGGGCAGCGGCGTCCGGTCGGTGGGCGGATCGAGCTGGAGGGCGACGACGTGAGCTCGCTCAGGCCCGAGGCCCGCCCGCACCGCGGGCTGAGTCGGACGTTCCAAGACGCCCAGCTGTACCCCGGCCTCACCGTGATCGAGACCGTGATGGCGGCGACCGACGCCCGGCTCCGCGGCGGTGCGGTGTCGGCGATGACCGCGAGCCCGTGGTCGCGCATGTACGAGCGCGACCAGCGGGCCAGCGCCGAGGCGGTGCTCGTCGCGTTCGGTCTCGAGGGGCACGCCGGGACCCTCGTCGGCGAGCTCTCCACCGGCGTGCGGAAGGTGTGCGATCTCGCCAGCGTCGTCGCCGCCGATCCCGCCGTGGTGCTGCTGGACGAGCCGACCGCCGGGCTCGCCCAGCGCGAGGTCGAGGCGCTGGCCCCGCTCCTGCGCGACCTCCGCGACCAGCACGGCGCGTCCGTGCTCGTGGTCGAGCACGACATGCCGCTGCTGATGTCGCTCTGCGACCGGATCTACTGCCTGGAGTCCGGGCGGGTGATCGCCGAAGGGACACCGGCTGAGGTGCGCGCCGACGCCCGTGTGGTCGCCAGCTACCTCGGCAGCGATCGAGCAGCGGTCGACCGCTCTGGCCCCAGGCGCACGAAGGCCGACAAGGCGAAGGCCGACAAGGCGAAGGCCGACAAGGCGAAGGCGAGGGCATGATCTCCCGGCCGGCGCAGGTGCGCGAGTGGGCGGGTCGCGCGTCGCGCTACGACCGGTGCGTCACCGCCGTCGCGCTCCTCGCGGTGGGGGGCGTGCTCGTGGCGTCGGTGGCCCTGCGTCCCGACTCCATCGCCACGGCCGCCGTCGACTCGAGCGGGGCGACCGTCGTCGGGCCCGGCGCCGTGCCGGACGGCGGAGGATCGGGGAGCGAGGCGGGACCCGGCGGTGGTCCACTCGAGGCGGGCGATGCGCCGAGTGCCAGCTCCGGTGCGGGCGGCCCAGTCGGCGGAGGACCCGCGGACGGTGAGGCAGCGCCCGGCGCCGTGGCGCGCACAGCCTCGGATCGTGGCGTCACCCGCGACTCGGTGACCGTCGGCTTCCTGCTGCAGAACCCGGGCGGGCTCAGCAGCACCGGGTTCTCCACCGGGCAGCGGACCGACGGGCCGCGCTACGTCCAGGCGCTCGCCGACTGGGCGAGCCGGGACGGCGGGGTCAACGGGCGCAAGATCCGAGGGGTGCTCCGACCCACCGACCCGACCAGCGTCGAGGACCAGGCCGCTGGGTGCCGGGCCATGGTCGAGGACACCAAGGCCTTCGGGGTGGTCGACGTGGCATCGCTGCTCGACACCGCGTCGCTCGACTGCCTCACCAACACCCAGAAGGGCGACACCCCACTGGTCCACTCGGTGATGTGGTCGCGCGCGTGGCAGCAGCGTTCGGGCGGCAACGAGGTGAGCTACCAGGCGGCCATCGACCGGATCAGCATCACCTGGGCGCGGGACCTCGGGGCCATGCGGTGGTTCCCCCGAGGGGCGACCATCGGCATCCTGGGGGACAAGTGCCCCGCCACGCAGCCCACCATTCTGGAGGTGCTCGGCCCGGCGCTCCAGGCGCAAGGGGCGGGCAAGGTCGTGTACGGCAACCACGACTGCAACATCACCGCGGTGGTGTCGGAGCCGTCCAACATCGCCACCCGCTTCCGACTGGAGGGCGTCACCCACGTCCTGATCGTGAGCAACTTCGCGGCTGCTCAGATCTTCATGACCACTGCGAAGAGCCAGGGCTACGCGCCGAAGTACTCCGCTTCGGACTGGTTCCTCAACACGAGCGACGCCACGACGGCCAACTTCCCTCCCGACCAGTTCGATGGCGCCATCGGCATCGCGTCGGTGGGCGCCATGTTGCGCCCGTCCGGCAAGGCTCCCCACGACGGCTGGCAGCGCTGCTCGCAGATCGCGGTCGATGCCGGCCTCGCCGCGATGCCTCCCGACGACCCGTCCTCCGGAGAGCTGCTGGCCCTGTGCGACAACTTCCTGCTGTTCCTCGACGCGCTGCGGGCGGCGGGGCCGAACCCCACCCGGGCGAGCTGGCGGGCGGCCGTCACCACACTCGGATCCCGAACGAGCCTCGTCTTCGGTCCCAGTCGGTTCGTGCCCGGCAAGCTCAGCGGCTCCGACACCGTCCACACGATCACCTGGCAGCGCGGATGCCGCTGCTGGCGATCGGTCAGCGACTTCCGGCCCGCCGCGGCCTGACCACCTCCCGAGGAGACACGACCGTGGACATCGCCTACGACCCCTTCGACAACGCTCCCGCCGACGTCTACGGGCTGTACGAGCAGCTGCGCGATGACGCCCCGGTGCACTGGGCCGCGAAGACGGGCTCCTTCGTGCTCGCCCGCCACGAGGACGTGGCGTGGGCGCTGTCCGAACCCGGGCTCTTCTCCTCGGACGCGATGCGCGGCGTCCTGATGGGCCAGCCCACCGGGACCGGGGAGCAGCGCCTGCCCCGGGACGAGGCCCAGGGCATGCTCGTGTCAGTCGACCCGCCGGACCACAGCGACCTGCGCCGCATCGTCAACCGCGGGTTCACCCCGCGGCGCATGCAGACGTGGCGCGAGCACATGGACGAGGTCGTCGAGGAGCTCCTCGGCCAGGCGATCCCGGGCGAGCCGTTCGATGTCATCTCGGGGCTGGCGGCACCGCTCCCCGTACGGGTCATCTGCGAGCTGGTCGGGGCGGACCCGGCCCAGGCCGGCGACTTCCGGCGCTGGGCCGACGCGATGACGCGCGTCATGAGCGGCAGCGCCCGCGAGTCCGGCCTCGGTGAGGCGGAGATGCTCGCCATGATGCAGCTGGCCGACGACCTGGGGACGCGGATCGACCAGCGGCAGCTCGAGCCGAAGGAGGACCTGCTCACGGCGCTCGTGATGGCCCACGGCGAGGAGGTGCTCACCCGCGGCGAGGCCGTCGGGTTCGCGGCGCTCCTCCTCTTCGCAGGGACGGAGACGACGACGAACCTCATCGGCAACGTCGTGCACGCGCTGCGCACCTGCCCGGGCGAGCTCGAGCGACTGCAGGCCGACGAGGATCGTGGGCTTGCGGTCGTGGAGGAGACCCTGCGCTGGGAGTCGCCGGTGCAGTACGTGTTCCGCCGGACGACTCGGCCGATCGAGCGGCACGGGGTCGAGCTGCCCGTCGACAGCACGGTGACGTTGCTGCTCGGGTCGGCCAACCGGGACCCGCGCCGTTGGGGCGACGACGCCGACCGCTTCGACCCCGACCGAGACACCTCCGGCCACGTCGCCTTCGGGTTCGGTCCGCACTTCTGCCTCGGTGCCGCGCTGGCCCGCTACGAGACGCTGAGCTGCCTGCGCTTCCTCGTGCCGAGGCTGCCGGCCGATCTCGGCGCAGAGCCCGACGGCGCCACGGATTGGGTCGACGCCCTCCAGTTCCGAGGCCGCCACCACCTCGAGGTGCAGCTCACTCCGGCCTGACGGACCCGCGAGCTAGGAGACCAGCTTGCAGTCGAGCTGGGTGCTGAGCTCGTCGGCGATCGACGGGATGGCGATGCCGAACTGCGAGGTCATGAGCGCTTCGAAGGCTCGAAGCTCGTCGATGCCCAGCCCGAGGATCGGCGGGGTGTTGGTCAGGCCACCGAGGTCGACGATCAGCGGCTCGTCGAACGCGCACACCGTGTGGACCTTCGGGATCGGGAAGGCGGCGCAGGCGGTGCTGGCCGGGGCCAGGTAGGGGAGGATCCGATCGAAGGGCACGCCGTCGACCGTCTGGGCGGCGACGGCGATCACGACCCCGGCCAGGCCCAGGCCGCTGCACCCGGTGGCGGCCACCGGCGCGACGGCGTTGGCGATCGGGGCGATCTCGTCGGGGAGCGCGGGGAAGGCGAACGGCGGGAGGGCGTCGAAGATCGCGTCGAGGATCTCCGGCGGCACGACGTCGAGCGGGCTGGGGGCGTTCTCCTCGTCGTCGGGGGCCACGGTGTCCACGGGGACGTCGTCGCTCGTGCCGACCGTGCCGTCCGGTCCGGCGCTGAAGCCAGGATCGACCGCGCCGCCCGGGCCGAGGTCCGAGGCCGACCCGTCGGGCGCGGTGACACCGGGGGCGGCGGGCTGCCCGCCGGCGAACACGTCGGCGAGGGCCGAGCCCCGGACGATCGGCAAGGCGAGCATCCCCACGAGCCAGACGGCGGCCACGCCGTACCACCACGGGTACCGGCGGAGGTGGGTGGTGAGGGTCCGGGCGCTGCTCATCGAGCCTCCTGGAGTGCCTGGAGCGACCGAGCCAGCGTGACCAGCTCGTCGAGGGGGATGGTGCCCGACAGCCGGAGGAAGCCGCGGTCGGGTCGGGTCATGCGGACCTCGCTGGTGCGCAGGTCGACGGCCAGCTCGGCTTGGCCGAGCGGTCCGAGGTCGACGGCGCCGATGCGGATGTCCGGATCGAATGGGGCCTCCTCGCCCTTCGTGGCGCCCTGGTCGAGCAGCAGCAGGTCGGGTCCCCGGCGCCACACGTCGGTGTAGAGCGCGACGTCCGTGGCCGGGATCACCGCGCCGGACACGCCGGTGCCGAACCGGGCGGGGGCGACGGCGTAGCGGCCCACGAACGTGAAGTCGTCGGGCACCGCGAGGGAGAACGCCTCCTGGAACGGCGGGGGCTCGTCGGCGTCGACCTTCTGCACCGCTCCGTTGCCCTGCTCGTCGGCCAGGGGAGCGGCGTCGGGGATGTCGACGTCGGGCACGTCGTCGCCCACCTCGAGGACCCGGGCCCGCTTGGTGAGGACCACGTCGCCGGCCTGGGTGGTCCAGCGCTCCTGCAGCACGAGGCCGACGGCGTCGACGCAGCGGTCGATCGTGACCGGAAGGGACTGGCCCTCGGTGTTCGGCACGTTGTCCGTCTGGGTGAGCGTGCGGCAGGCCCGCCCGCCGACGCTGGCTGGACCCCCGTCGCGGGTGGCCTTCTTCGCCTGCACCAGCGCGTCGGCGAAGCGGTCGGGCCGCAGGTCGCTGGCGGAGGTGGCCACCGCGGTGTCGATGCGCACGGCGGCGGCGCCCTGCGAGCGGGTGACCAGCTTGCCGAGGTCGGACCAGCGCTCGGCGGTGACGTTGCCGTCGGGATCGCGGTTGGCGACGTACGCCACGAACGGGCGGTGGACGACGTGCTCCTCCTCGGCCAACGAGTCGGGGGTCGTCACCCGGTACACGATCCGGTAGTCGGTCGGCGGGCGACGGCCCTGCACCGCGGGGAGCTCGCCGGACCCGTCGCTGCCGCTCGATCCGTCGCGCCCGTCCGCCGCGATGGCCCAGATGATGGCCACCGCCACCAGCACGGTCACGAGCGCCACGAGCATGGCTCGCGCCCTCATCCGGCGGCCGAGCCGGCGCGCTCGCCCAGGTACGAGGCCACCACCTGCGGGTGGCTCAGGACGGCGTCGGCGTCGCCGTCGGTGACCACGGCGCCGGTGTCGAGCGCGAGGAGGCGGTCGGCGACCCCGGTGAGCAGGGTCATGTCGTGCTCGATGAGCACGATGCTCGCGCCGAGCTGCGACCGGAGGTCGAGCAGCACCGGGCCGAGCGCCTCGGTCTCGCGCTGGGCGATGCCGGACGAGGGCTCGTCGAGCAGGAGGGTGTCGGCGCCGTTGGCGAGGAGGCAGGCGATCTCGACCATGCGCCGGGAGCCCGTGGACAGCTCGGACATGAACTTGCCGGCGAAGGCCTGCACGCCGACCAGCTCGATCAGGTCGTCCGCCGTGGCCAGCGCGGTGGTCTCGCTCTCCCGCTGGGCGGGGAGGCGCAGGATCGCCGACAGCGGGTCGCGGCTGCCGAGGTTCCGCTCGCACGCGACCACCAGGCACTCCCGCACGGTGAGCGACGGCCACAGCCGGGCGTCCTGGAACGTGCGCCCGAGGCCGAGGCGGGCCCGCCGGTGGGCGGGGGTGCGGGTGACGTCCTCCCCCCGGAGCACCACGCGGCCCTCGTCGGCGACGGCGAAGCCGGTGAGCAGGTCGAACAGCGTGGTCTTGCCGGCGCCGTTCGGGCCGATGACGCCGAGGAGCTCGCCCTCGCCGACGCGGAGGTCGACCTCGTCGACGGCGGTGACGCCGCCGTACCGCTTGGTGACGCCGAACGCCTCCAGCGCGGCCGGCGCCTCGGCGAACGCTCGGGCGGCGGCCTTCGCCGCCGCCTTCGTCGGCTTCTTGGACCCCTTGCCCTTGCCGGCCGTGGCGTTGGCCGACTCGTGGGCGGCGGCCCCCCGGAGGTACACGGCCCGCAGGATGTCGTCGCGCTCGAGCAGCTCCGAGGTCGGCCCCTCGAACCGGACCTCGCCCTTCTCCATGAAGACGGCCCGGTGGGCCAGGCGCAGGGCGGTGCTCACCGACTGCTCCACGAGGACGACCGCGGCGCCGTCGGCGTGGATGGCGCGCACGATCTCGAGCAGGTCCTCCACGACGGTCGGGGCCAGGCCGAGCGACAGCTCGTCGATCATCAGCAGCCGGGGGCGGCCGAGGAGGGCCTGGGACAGGCTGAGCATCTGCTGCTCTCCGCCGGACAGGTCACCCGCGTCGGTGTCCCAGCGCCGGCGCAGTGCGGGGAACCACTCGAGGCACTGCTCCTGGCGCTCTCGGAGGGCGGCCTTCTCCTTGCGCCGGGCCCAGCCGGCCACGCGGAGGTTCTCGGCGACGGTGAGCGTGGGGAACACGCCGCGGCCGCCCGGGACCTGCGTGATGCCGAGCTTGGAGGTGCTGGCCGCGTCGAGCTTGGTGATGTCCTGGCCGGCGAAGCGCACGGTGCCACGCGACGGCGGGGTGAGCCCGGCGACGGCCCGCAGCACCGTGGACTTGCCCGCGCCGTTGGTGCCCAGGAGCGCGACCATCTCGCCCTCCTCGACCTGCAGGTCGACGCCGAACAGGACCTGGGTCTGCCCGTAGGAGACGTCGATCGCCTCGATGCTGAGGAGCGGCGTCACGTCTTCACCAGCTCGGACTCGACGGTGTCATCGGGGTGGGTGATCGGCTGGCCGTCGTCGTCGAGGCGGACGTCGGCCACGAGGCTCGGGACGTAGAGGTCACGGCGGGCGGCGATCTTCCGCAGCACCCAGTCCCGGATGCGGTACATGCCGCCGCCGAGCCCCTCGGGGAGGACCAGCAGCAGCAGCAGGATGCCGAAGCCGCTCGCGATCAGCGTCCACTGCGCGGGGAGGAAGAACTCGGCCCCCCGCACGTAGGCGGCGCCGAGGATGGCGCCGGGGATCGTGGACAGGCCGCCGATCACGACCATCGAGAAGAGGCGGACGCTCACCTCGGCGTCGAAGGCGTCGGCGAAGATGCCGCGCTGGAGCACGGCGTAGAGGCTGCCGGCCAGTCCGGCGAGCGCCCCCGAGATGGCGAACGCGGTGAGCTTCGCCCGCGTCGCGTCGATGGTCATCGTGGCGGCGGCGGCCTCGTTGTCGCGGACGGCGAGGAGCACCCGGCCGGTGCGCGACGCCCGGAGGTTCCGGGCCACGAGCACGGAGATCAGCAGCCCGACCACGCACGCCTCGTACTGGATCCACCCCACGCCGAGGTCGATGCGCTCCCACAGGACCGGCGGGAGGATCCGGCCCGGGACGAACCACGGGAAGTGCGAGTTGTTGAGGAAGTAGGTCGACGTGGTGACCGCGAACGCGAGCGTGGTGACGGCCAGGAAGGGGCCGCGCACGCGCAGGGCCGGGATGCCGATCACCACCGCCGCCAACGCGGCGACGGCCATGCCCACCGGGAGCGCGAGCAGGAAGTCCCACCCGTGGCGCTCGTAGAGGATGCCGGTGGTGGCGCCGCCGAAGCCCACCAGCGCGAACTGCCCGAGGCTGATCTGGCCGGCCCAGCCGGTGAGGATCAGGAGCGACACGGCCACGATCGCGTAGACGAGGAGGAGCGCCACCGCCTGCTCCTGGCTCGGTCGGGCCCAGAGCGGGACCGTCACGGCGAGGACGAGCAGCCCCAGCTGCAGCACCCGCCGACCCCACCGGACCTCGGGGAGCCGAGCGAGCTCGGGCGGCACCGGCCGGACCTCCCGGATGGCCCGCCACGAGCCGATCCCGGTCTCGGTGGCCCGGCGGAATGCGTCGCGCTGGAGGAGGAGGGCGACGAGGATCACGACCACGAGGAGGGCGTCGACGATGCTCGTGTTCGACAGCTCGGAGCTGGCCAGCTCCTCGAAGACGCCGATGCCGATGGCGGCCATCACGGTGCGGGGCAGGTTCTCCATGCGCCCGATCACGGCGGCGGCCAGCACCCGCAGCAGCAGCGCGTTGCCGCCACCGGACACGCTGGCGAACGAGGCGAAGCCGAGCAGCGGGATCCGGAGCATCACGGCCACCGCGGAGAGCACCGCCGCCAGGACCCACACGAGGCTCGAGAGCCGCCGGGTGGGCAGGCCGAGGAGGTTGGCACGGTCGTCGTTGTCGGCGGCGGCGCGGATGCCGAGGCCGTAGTCCGTGGAGCGCAGGAACCAGGCCAGGCCGAACAGCACCACCGGCACCACGATCAGCACGAGCACGTAGTTGCCGTCGAAGACCACCGGGTCGAGGGTGAACTTGGCCGAGAACGGCGTGGTGAAGCGCCCGGCGCCGACGCCCTCCCACGCGAGCGGGATCAGGATGGCCAGGCCGGCCAGCACCTGGGCCACGCCGATCGTGGCCACCGTGAGGATGAGCCGTGGCGCCTTGCGGAAGCGCCGGATCACGGCGACCTCCACCAGCCAGCCGATGAGCGCGGCGAGGACGAGGCCCACGGCGACGGCGGCGAAGTAGTTCAGCTCGTACTGCACCACGAGCTCGATGGCCACGACGGCGGCGACCGAGCCGAGCTCGGCCTGCGCGAAGTTCACCGTGCCGCTGCCGCGCCAGACGAGCACGATGCCGATGGCGCCGAGTGCGTAGAGGCCACCGACGACCGTGCCGCGCAGCAGGATCCCGGGAGGGGCCCCGCGGTCGAGGACGCTGTCGAGCACCCGCCACAGGACCAGCAGCGTCAGCGCCCACCCGGCGGCGCGCGCGGGGCGGGCCAGGTGCGCGGGTCGAGGACTCGGCGCTCGGTCATCGCGGCCTGCTCATCCGCGGTCCGGGTAGATCGGCGGGTCCTCGGCGGGCCACTCGCCGTTGCGGAAGCGGCGGCCGCCGTAGGTCTCGATGTAGGTGCCGGCCTTGCCGTCGCCGGTCGAGCGGACGTCGCCCCGCCAGTACACCTCGCGGGCGTCGTCGAGCTCGGTGTGGTCGCGGGCACCGGGGGTGCCGTCGGGACCGTCGTGGAACGACCAGTAGCCGGCGGCGTGGGCCGGCGCGCCGTCGGAGGGCGGCATCGTGTAGGCGCCCGCCCCCAGCGAGGCGGGGGTGAGGTGGGGCCCGGCCGACTGCAGGAGGTTGAAGTCGTGGGTCAGCTCGTAGAACTGCCCCTCGGTGCCGTTCGGGATCGTCTGCCCGGTGATGCTCCGGTACATCTTCCCCGCCTCGGTGTTGGGCCCGAGGAGGTCGGAGGTGGCGCCGAGGTAGCTGATGCCGAACATGTGCCCGTCGACCTGCTCCTGGTCGTAGAGGCGGGCGGCGTTGTCGGTGTCGCTGAGCGCCAGTCCGATGAGGAACCACTCGGGGTGCCACCCCTGCGACGTCGCCGACTGCGACAGGAAGATCATGGAGATCGGGTCGCAGGCCATCACCACGGTGGTGACGCCGTCGCGCTTCAGCTGGATGGCGCCACGGGCGGCCTCGTCCGGGAACCGCGACACGTCGAGCACGTACTCGTAGCGGGACTGGGTGCCGTATCCGTACTGTTCGGCCATCGCGTCGCGGATCTTGGCGCAGGTGTCGTCGGTGCCGTCGCTGACGGGGGTGTAGACGCCGAGCTTGCGGGTCTGCTTGGCCAGCGCGGGGTCACCGGCCCACTTCGCCGGACGGCCCACGAGCCGCTTCCCGACGTACTCGCCGACCTGGTAGTTGATCCGGTCGCAGTCGGTGATGATCGCCCACGCGTACGGGTAGCGGTCGCGGAAGAACTTCTCGGAGGCGTACGACGCGCCGTTGAGCACGACCACGCCCTTCTCGGCGGCGCAGTCGGTGAACGGCTTGCTCACCGCCGCTCGCTCGCCGACCACCGCGAAGGCCTTCAGCTCGTTGGCCACCACCTCGGCGTCGAGGCAGGCGCCCTCCCGACCGCGGCCCTGGACCTCCTGCGTGTCGTTGCCGAAGCGCGACTCGTACTCGATCCACTCGATCTTCCGGCCGTAGAGCTCGTAGTGCTTCGCGAAGTGCTCCTGGAGCACCTGCCGCGTCGCCTTGACAGTCTCGTGCGTGGCGCCGCCGGCCTGGGCGATCACGGCGTCGACGGCCTGCGAGTTGGCGCTGTCGGGGAACGACCGTCGCACGACGCGGATGGTGGTGGCGGTGACGCCCCGGTGGGTGGCGCCCCCATTGTCACCGGTGAAGGCCGGGACGCACGGTGCCGCGTACGCGTTGCCCGGCAGCTGGCGGACGCCGGGACCGCACTGGATGCCGGCCTTGCTGACGCCGGCGGTGCCCTGTCCGGGAGCGCCCCCGACCGGGGCGGCGGTGCCGCCGGCCGCGGTCGTGGCCGTGGCCCCGCCGGGCACGGTGACGGTGGCGCCCGGCTCGAGCGACGGGCCGCTCACCTCGTCGGAGGCCGGCTGGCGCTGGGCCGCGGCCTGCGGCAGCGGTCGGCTGGGCATGACGATCGCGGCGGCGACCCAGACCGCTACCAGGACGTAGACGAGCGAGAACCGGGTCGCCCAGGCCGGCAGGCGGCGCGGAGCCGCCGCCGACGATCCGCCCTCGTCGACCAGACCCTCGTCTGCCAACCCGATCCTCCCCTGTCCGCCCGAAGGCCGCGCCGCGCGCCGCCCGCCGGCTCAGCCTGCCACACCGCACGGCGGGAGGACCCCGCACCACCGCGTTCTCGCGAGGCCGGGGCGACGGATGCGTCCTCTCGGCGTCGCAGGAACGCGGGGGTGCGGGCAAGATGTGCTCCACCGAGTGGAGGAGGAGGTCGACGGGTGGCACAGCGAGCAGGCACGCGACGGGGTCGGCAGCTCGGGCGGGCGGCCACCGTCGCCGCGCTCGGCGGGCTGGTGGCAGCCGCGGTCCTCCGGAACCGGTCGAAGCGCGGCTGGGCCGACGGGGACGACCCGTGCGGTCCGGAGGGGCTCACCCTCCCCGCCGGCACCGAGCGGACGGTCACCACCGACGACGGGGCCGAGCTCGTCGTGTTCGAAGCCGGTCCCACGAAGGGGCCGATCGTCGTGCTGCCGCACTGCTGGACGGGCACGAAGGAGATCTGGGCGCCGGTGGCCCGCCGGCTGGTCGCCGCCGGCCACCGGGTGGTGCTCTACGACCAGCGCGGCCACGGCCGATCGACGCTCGGGTCGGGGGCGATGGACGTGGATCGGCTCGGGGAGGATCTCCTCGCGGTGATCGGCCACGGTCGGAGGGCGACGACCTCGTCCTGGCCGGGCACTCGATGGGCGGGATGACGCATCCAGGCGATGGCGACCAACCACCCCGAGGTGGTTCGTGACCGCGTGCGGGGCGTCGCGCTCGTGGCGACGGCCACCCGGTCGCTGCCCTCGGTGGCCCCCCGCATCCCGGCGGCCGTCATCCACGCGGTGGTCGGGGATCGGGCCTCGGCGGGCATCGCCCGCGCCGGGCTCGGCGCCACCCGAGGCTCGGTCGGGCAGCTGGCGCACCGGTCGCACGTGCAGGCGACCTACGACGCCTTCGCCGCCACGCCAGGCGCGGTCCGTGCCGGCTTCCTCGTGGCGATGACGCGGATGGACTACCGCGCCGGGCTGGCCGCCATCCGGGTCCCCACCACGATCATCGTGGGCACGCACGACCGGCTCACCCCGGTGGTGCGAGCGCGCGAGCTGCAGGCCGGCATCTCCGGGTCCGAGCTCGTCGTGCTGCCGGGCCTCGGCCACATGCTCCCCCTGGAGGCGCCCGACGAGGTCGCCGACGCCATCGGGAAGCTCACGCTCGTCGCCGCCTGACGACGGCGCACCACGAACCCGTCGACATTTCGCACGTGGGAGCGTGCCGAATGTCGACGGGTTCGCGGTCCGTGCTCAGGCGTCGACGAGCTGCTCGGTGAGGTGCCAGAGCCGGCGGCCGAGGTCGCGGTCGCGCGCTCGCTTGCTGAGCTTCTTGTCGATGTTCCGGCGGCCGTCGAAGTAGCTGCCGGTCGTCGTGGCCAGCGCGGGGTCGGTGGCGAGGCGGATCGAGGCGCGAGCTCCCTGCTCGGGCGACTTGAGGATCAGCTTGGTGCCCCACGCGATGAGCTTGGGCGGAGCGCCGATGTTGGTGGCCACCGCGCCCGGGTGCAGGCAGTTGGCGGTGACGCCCGTGCCCTCGAGGCGCGGCGCCAGCTCGCGGGTGAACAGGATGTTCATCAGCTTCGTGTCGCCGTAGCGGGGGAAGCTCATGAACCCGTAGCCCTTGGTGGCCTGGATGTCGTCGAAGCGGATGCGCCCCCAGCGGTGGGCGGCTGACGCCACGTTGACGATGCGGGCGGGGGCGCTCGCCTTCAGCAGCGGCAGGAGCAGGTCGGTGAGGAGGAACGGCCCGAGGTGGTTGGTGGCCCACATGGCCTCGTTGCCCTCGGACGTCTGCGCACGTTCGCGCAGGGTGATGCCGGCGTTGTTCACGAGCACGTCGAGCCGGTCGAGCCGCTGCAGGATCTCCGCGGCGGCGGTTCGCACCGACGCCAGCTCGCCCAGGTCGCCGAGGACGATCTCCAGGTCGGCGCCCGGCACCGACGCCTCGATGTCCGCCTTGGCCGCCTCGGCCCGCTCGGCGCTCCGGCAGAGCATCACGACGTGGAACCCCTGCCGGGCCAGTCCTCGGGCCGTCTCCAGCCCGATCCCCGAGTTGGCCCCGGTGACGACGGCGATCCGCACCTCTGACACCCCGTCAGGCTAGGGGCCGCGGACGCCACGTCGCGCACCACCCGAACTGGCGCGAGTTGTCCGCCGGGAACAGCGAAGAACACGCGCCAGTTCGGCGGCTCGCGAACGAGCGGCCCCAGCGGAGCCGCTCGTTCTCTCTCGAGTGGTCGGAACCGGCGTCGATCCGGTGACCTTCCGCTTTTCAGGCGGACGCTCTGCCAACTGAGCTACCCGACCGAGATCTCTGGTGGCGGTCCCGACGGGATTTGAACCCGCGACCTCCGGCTTGACAGGCCGGCGTGCACTCCAAACTGCACCACGGGACCAGATGTTGTTGTTGCAGCACCCCCAACGGGATTCGAACCCGTGCTGCCGGCGTGAAAGGCCGGTGTCCTAGGCCGCTAGACGATGGGGGCACGGACCCCGATGAGGGTAGGGGCGAGACCTTACCAGTGGCGGTGTCGAGCCCATCAAGCCGATGGGACGTCGTCGCCGAGACCATCCTCGAGCGCGTGCACGACCTCGTCGAGGAGCGCGGTGAGGTAGCCGTAGACGGCGCGGGCCGACGCGTCGGGGGCGTCGGGGTCGAACGGGCCGTCCTCCTCGGACACGTCGAGGTTGGTGCCGATCACCAGTCGGAGATCGTTGACGGAGCCCATCCAGGCGGTGAGGCCGGCCGTGTCGAGCTGCCGCTCACCGGCCGTGGCGGCCATGGCCTCGAGCGCGGCGAGCCGGCGGGCGAGGAGCTCGTCGCGGGCGAGCAGCTGGTACTCCACATCCCGCTCGGGGTCGTCGTGGTAGGCGGTCGGGAAGAGGCGGCGCAGGCTCGGGTCGTCGGTGGTGTCCTCGAGCAGGCCGCGGAGCTGGGCCGTGAGGTCGACGAGGAGGGCCTGCTCCTCCGCGGGGAGCTGCACCGCGTAGCGGTCGGGACCGGTGCGCCGGATGCGGCGGGAGCGGGGCCAGGCCATCAGCGGTCGTGCTGCATCGTGGCCCACAGCCCGTGCTCGTGGAGGCGGAAGACGTGCAGCTCGCACTCCGATCGGGTGCCGTGGGCGACGGCGGACCGGCCCTCGTTGTGGACCTGGAGCATGAGCTGGTCGGCCTTCTCCTTCGAGTAGCCGAACAGCTTCTGGAACACGAAGGCCACGTAGGACATGAGGTTGATCGGGTCGTTCCACACGAGCACGACCCAGGGGACGTCCTCCTCGGTGACGGTGTCCGTGCCGCCGCGGGTCGCTCGACCTCGACCGGGCTCGGCTGCGACATCAGGCGACCACCGCCACGGTGCCGGAGGCGGCGACGTCGTCGAGCGGCGCGGGCACGCCCTCGTGCAGCGCGAGGTGGAGGCGCAGCACGGCCACCCACACGAGCGCCGATCCGAGCACGTGCACGCCGACGAGGCCCTCGGGCACGCCGGTGAAGTACTGCACGTAGCCGATCCCGCCCTGCACGCCGATGGCGGCGATGAGCAGGCGTCCGCGGCCGAGGACCTCCGGGGCGACGTCGCCGCGGTCGGCCCGGTAGAGCAGCACCATCGCCACGACGAGCAGCGCCCAGGCGGCGGTGCCGTGGAACGGCACGACCGACCGCACCGCGAACGGGAGGCGGTCGGCCGCCTCGTCGCCGCCGTGGGGCCCGCTGCCGGTGACCAACGTGCCGGTGACGAGCACCACCCCGCACGCGGCGACGAGCAGGTTCGACAGGCGCAGCACCGACGGCGTGGCCGCGGGCCGCCGGCCGTCCTCGGGCAGGGCGGCGCGGTGGTGGAGCACCACCGCGTTGGCCACCAGGACGGCGGAGAGGAGGTAGTGGCCGGCCACCGCGATCGGGGCGACGTGGACGAGCACCACGAGCCCGCCGAGCAGGGCCTGGGCGAACACCCCCGCCACGAGGCCCCACGACAGGAGGGTGAGGTCCCGGCGCCGCTGCTGCAGCCGCCGCGAGCCGAGCACCGCCAGGGCCACGGCCACCGACACCGCTCCCGTGAAGGTGCGGTTCACGAACTCGACCCAGCCGTGGCCGCCCGTGGCGCCGCGAGGCACGAGCGATCCGTCCTCGCAGGACGGCCAGGTGGGGCAGCCCATGCCCGAGCCGGTCAGCCGCACGGCGGCCCCGGACACCACGATCGCCACAAGGGCCACGAGCGCCGTGGCCGTGATCACCCGGTAGGTCCGCGGCGACAGGGGAGACGTGCGCAGCGCGGCGAGGCGGGCGCGGAGGGAGGGCACGCGGACCAGGCTACGGACGCCCACGCGGGCGCTCCAGACGAGCGGCGCCCGGGTTCGCTGCGGAGCCGGGGCCGGGCCTACCCTTGCGCCGTGTCCGCCAGGCTGTCGCTCCGCGCCCGGATCGCGGCGTACGTCGCGCTGACGAAGCCTCGGATCATCGAGCTGCTCCTCGTCACCACCGTCCCCACGATGATCGTGGCCGATCGCGGGCTGCCGTCGCTCTGGCTGATGGTCTGCACCGTGGCCGGGGGGACCCTGGCCGCCGGCGGGGCCAACGCCATCAACATGGTGGTCGACCGCGACATCGACCGGCTGATGGAGCGGACCAAGGGCCGACCGCTGGTCACCGGAGCCATGTCCCCGCGGGCCGCGCTCACCTTCGCCATCGGGCTCGAGGTCGTGGCGTTCGCCCTGCTCTGGGGCACCGTGAACCTCCTCAGCGCCGTGCTGGCGGTGGCCGCCTGCCTGTTCTACGTGTTCGTGTACACGCTCTGGCTCAAGCGCACCTCCACCCACAACATCGTGATCGGCGGGGCGGCCGGGCGCCGTGCCCGTGCTCATCGGGTGGAGCTCGGTCACCGGATCGCTCGGCTGGGCCCCCGTGGTGCTCTTCGGGGTGATCTTCTACTGGACCCCGCCCCACTTCTGGGCCCTGGCCATCCGGTACCGGGACGACTACTCCGCCGCCGACGTGCCGATGCTCCCCTCCGTGGTGAGCCTGCGGACCACCTCCACCCGGATCCTGGGCTACACGCTGGTGCTCTGGGCCCTGAGCGTGGCGTTCTCGCCCGTGGCGGGCATGGGCCACCTCTACCTCGGGTCCTCGATCGTCCTCGGGGGCGTGTTCACCTGGTTCGCCCTGCGCCTCTGGCGCATGGGGGACGGTCCCGGCGACCTCGCCGTGGTGGGCAGCGCCGGCGACCTGCAGCTCCGCACCACCGCCATGCAGACCTTCGCGTGGTCGATCACCTACATCACCCTGCTGTTCGGGGCCATGGCGCTCGACCAGCTCCTCCGAACGGGCTGGTGAGCGTGCCCCTCGCTCCACCCCACAGGTTCGAAGCTCGGGGGCGCACGTGACTAGATTCCCGAACTGCACCCGTCCCTTCTCACAGGACCCTCGATGACCGTCACGGAAGACGCTCCCGCCGCCGCGCCGGCGTCCGAGTCCACGGCACCCCGACCCGCTCCCCCCGGCCTCGCCGCGGTCCTGGGCACGGGGGACCACAAGGTGGTCGGCCGCATCTGGCTCGTCACCGCCCTCGTCCACCTCGTGCTGGTCGGGGTGGTCAACGTCCTCGTGTCCGCCGAGCGGATCGACACCGACACGTTCTCGATCGTCGGGGCCGACTGGATCGTCCAGGCCGACACCTTCCGGTACATCGGCGGCCTGTTCCTGCTGGTCCTGCCGCTCACCATCGCCGTGGCCACCGCCGTGGTGCCCCTCCAGGTGGGGGCGTCCACGATCGCCTTCCCGCGAGCGGCCGCCGCGGCCGCCTGGGGCTACCTGCTCGGCGGCGGCCTCCTCGTCGCCTCCTACGCCATGAAGGGCGGGGCCGGCGGCTCCGACCGCGACGGCGTCGTGCTCTTCGTGGTGGCCTTCGGCCTGCTCGCCGTGTCCCTCGTGATCGCCTGGATCTGCATCGTCACCACGGTCCTCGCCCTCCGGACCACGGGCATGGGCCTCCGCAAGGCCCCCCTGTTCGCCTGGTCGGCCCTGGTGGCCGGCGGCGTCTGGATCCTCACCCTCCCGGTGCTCGTGGGCCTGGCCGTGATCAGCTACCTCGACACCCGCTACGGCGGCTTCCTCGACGGAAGCAGCACCGGCACCTTCGACCGCATCTCCTGGGCCTTCGGCACCCCCACCATCTACGCCGCCGCCATCCCCGTGGTCGGCTTCGTGGGCTCGGTGGTCCCGGTCTTCGCCCAGACCCGCCACCACCTCCACCGGGTGGCGATGGGCCTCATCGGCGCCCTCGGCGTGCTGAGCGTCGGCGCCTGGACGGTCCCGAACCTCAGCGGCCAGATGCCGTTCCTCTACGAGGCCCCCTGGGTCCTCGTGTCGATCGCCGCGCTGGTGCCGCTGCTCGGCCTCGTCGGGCTCTGGGGCGCCACCGTCCAGCGGGGCAAGCTCGTCCTCGGCAGCCCGCTCCTCTTCGGCGTCGCCGCCCTGCTCCTCGCCCTCCTCGGCGTGGCCGCCGGCGCGGTGCAGGCCATCGAGCCGATCGAGACCTTCGCCGACGGCGACGCCGCCACCACGCTGTTCGGCACCTCCTGGTCGGGGGGCATCACCGCCCTGCTGTTCGTCGCCGGGATCACCGCCGCCGTCGGCGCCGTGGTGTTCTGGGCCCCCAAGATCCTCGGCACCCGCCTCCACGAGGGCGGCGCCCGCCTCGTGGCGCTGCTCCTGCTCGTCGGCGGTGCCGTCGGCGGGATCGCCGCCCTGGCCGCCGGCCTCCTCGGTGAGCCCGGCCCCGCCGAGCTGGTGGCCGTCGACAACCTCGACGCGATCAAGACCCTCGACATCCTCCAGACCGCCGGCGACGCCCTGCTCGGCCTCGCCGGCCTCGTCCTGCTGCTGGTCCTCCTGCGGGCCCTCGCCGGCGGGTCGGAGGAGGCCGAGGACGATCCGTGGTCCGGGCACACGCTCGAGTGGGCCACCGGCTCGCCCCCCGCCGTCACGTCGGAGGCCCCGGTCTACGACGCCCGCCACGCTCAGGCGCTCCCCGCCGAGGAGGTCGAGGCCTGATGACCACCGCCACCGCGATCGCCAGCCCCCTGGCCCAGCCGGTCCCGCCGCCCCCGCGCCGGCCCCGCGTGCTCCTCATCGGTGCCACGTTCGGCGCCGTGGCATCGGTGCTGTCGATCCTCTCGCTCCTCGCCGTGTACCTGCAGGTGCGGGCCGACAACATCGCCGCCGGGCACGCCGCCCTCCCCGACGGGGTCGTCCTGCCCCTCACCCCGGGGAACATGAACCTGACCACGCTCGGGATGTCGGCCATCACGGTGGCGTGGGTGGTCTACGCCCTCCGCAACGGCGACCGGGCCCACGCCTACCTCGGCATCGGCGTCACGCTGCTGCTGGGCACCGCCTCCATCGTCGAGACCGTCTACCTCTACCAGCAGCTCGCCCTGTCGCCGACGAGCGGCCCGATCGCCGGGCTGCTCTACGCCGTCACCGGCGCCCACATCGTCATGACGGTCGTGGGGATGCTCTTCCTCGCCGTGATGGGCTTCCAGGCCCTCGGCGGGCAGCTCTCCGGCCGCGACGCCGAGGGCATGAGCGCCGCCGCCCTGTACTGGTACGCCACCGTCACCGTGTACGCGGTGATCTGGTACGCCGTCTACATCACCAAGTAGTCCGACCGAAAGCCGTCTCCCTTCGATGTTCACCACCGGATCCAAGTGGTTCCTCGGGCTGGGGTTCTTCTCCCTCGTCCTCGCGGCCGCCTATGGCTGGAGCACCGGCGGCACCGGGCTCGGCCCGGTGTCCGCGGGCTACAACGGCGGCGTCGGCGACCACCTCGGCTACACGATGCTGCTGTCGCTCGGCCTCCTCGGCCTCTTCCTCGGCTTCGTGGCGCTCGCCGTGCGCGACGCCAACCCGAGTGCCCTGGCCCAGCTGGCCGGCACCGACGAGGCGCCCCCCGTCGCCCCGCCTGCCCACCTGGCCTACTGGCCGGTCCTCGGCGCCCTCGGCCTGACCCTGGTCGTGCTCGGCCTGGTGGTCAGCAACGTGCTGTTCATCGCCGCGTTCATCCTCCTCATCGGCGTGCTCGTCGAGTGGATGGTGCTGACCTGGTCCGACCGGGCCACCGGCGACCCCGCGGCCAACCGCATCGTCCGGGCCCGCCTCATGGGGCCCTACGAGGTCCCGCTCATCGGCGTGCTCCTCGCCGGGGGCACCGTCGCCGCGCTCTCCCGCGTCTTCCTCACCTCCTCGAAGGAGGGGGCCGTGTGGGTGGCCACGGGCATCGGCGCGGTGGTCTTCCTCGTCGGCCTGGTGATCGCCACGCGCCCCAAGCTCTCCGCCAACGCCATCGCCGGCGTGCTCGTCGTGCTCGCCCTCGGCGTCGTCACGATCGGCGTCGTCTCGGCCGGCCGGGGCGAGCGCTACATCGAGAAGCACCACACCGATGAGCACGAGGTCACCGAACCCGAGGGCGCCGGGCACGGGGACGAAGGGGGCGGTGAGGCCGACACCGGCCTCGAGGCCAACATCCCCGCCGGCACCCAGCGGGCCACCACGACCACCACGGAGGCAGAGGGTTGACGCCGTCCCCCAACGGACCCGTCCGGCGACGCCGCAGCTGGCGCGCCGCGATCGCGCTCCCGCTGCTCCTGGCGCTCAGCGCCTGCGCCGAGAACGCGCCCCTCGACACGCTCGAGCCGAAGGGCCCGAACTCGCGGATGATCGACAACCTGAGCAACCAGGTGTTCATCATCGCCGGCATCGTGTTCGTGCTGGTCCAGGCCGGGGTGCTGTACCTGGCCTGGCGCTTCCGGAAGCGCAAGGACGACGACGGTTCGCTGCCCCCCCAGATCCACGGCAACACCAAGCTGGAGCTCGGCTGGACGTTCATCCCGGCCCTGCTGCTCGCGGGCGTGGGCGGTGCCTCCGTCCTGACCATCCTCGACCTGAACGAGAAGCCGGCCGACGCCATGGAGGTCACCGTCATCGGGCAGCAGTGGTGGTGGGAGTACCGCTACGACGTCGACCACGACGGCGAGGACGACATCGTCACGGCCAACGACCTGGTGATCCCCGCCGGCCGGCCCGTGAACCTCACCGTCACCTCGCGCGACGTCATCCACTCGTTCTGGATCCCCGCCCTCAACGGCAAGCGCGACGCCGTCCCCGGCCGTGAGCACCCCCTGCTCATCGAGGCCGACGAGCCCGGCGTCTTCCGTGGTCAGTGCACGGAGTTCTGCGGCCTGTCCCACGGCTACATGCGGATGCGGGTCGTGGCCCTCGACGAGGCCGACTACGCCGCCTGGCAGGCGAACCAGCTGCAGTCCGCGCTCGCCCCCGAGGGCGAGCAGGCGCTCCGAGGCCGCGAGACCTTCCGCACGACCTGCTCCCAGTGCCACCACGTCCGTGGCGAAGAGGGCAACGACGAGATGTTCAACGGCGCCGCCCTCGTGTCCGGCGCGGCGCCGGACCTCACCCACTTCGCCAGCCGAGGCACCTTCGCCGGGTCGGTGTTCGACCTCTGGGTCGACGCGGACGACAGCGGCGAGGTCGACATCGACGAGCTCGGCGGCACGTTCAACATCGCCGACCTCAAGGCCTGGCTGCACGACCCGCCCGGCCAGAAGCCGATGGCCGCGGCCGAGGGTCGGGGCATGCCCAACCTGGAGCTCACCCAGGCCCAGATCGATGACCTCGTCGCCTACCTGCAGACGTTGAAGTAGAGGAGACCGTGGCGCAACTCGAGCGAACCGACGTGCTGGCGCTGCCCTCGGGCACCGCGGACACCCACTCCGCCCTCGGCGTCTTCACCCGTCCGCGGGCCAAGACGGGGTGGAGGTCGTGGGTCAGCACGGTCGACCACAAGAAGATCGGCATCATGTACGGCGCTTCGGGGCTGTTCTTCCTCGTCATCGGCGGCGTCGAGGCGCTGATGATCCGGTCCCAGCTGGCGGCCCCGAACCAGAAGCTGTTCTCCGCCGCCCTCTACAACCAGGTCTTCACGATGCACGGCATCACGATGATCTTCCTGGTGATCATGCCGTTGGGCGCGGCGTTCATGAACTACCTGATCCCGCTCCAGATCGGAGCCCGTGACGTCGCCTTCCCGCGGCTGAACGCGCTGAGCTTCTGGACGTTCCTCTTCGGTGGGATCTTCCTCAACTCGTCGTGGTTCCTCGGCGGCGGCGCCGACGGCGGCTGGTTCGCCTACGCCCCCAACACCGGGGTGATCTTCTCGCCGAGCCACGGCATGGACTTCTACGCGATCGGTCTCCAGATCACCGGCATCGCGTCGCTCGTCGGCGGCATCAACCTGGTCGTCACCGTGCTCAACATGCGCGCCCCGGGCATGACGCTGATGAAGATGCCGGTGTTCACGTGGATGAGCTTCGTCGTCCAGGTGCTGCTGGTGTTCGCCATCCCGGTCATCTCGGTGGCGCTCTTCCTGCTCACCTTCGACCGGCTCTTCGACGCCAACTTCTTCAACGTCGTCGGCGGGTGCGGACCCACTGCTCTGGGAGCACCTGTTCTGGATCTTCGGCCACCCGGAGGTCTACATCCTGATCCTGCCGGCCTTCGGCATCGTGTCGGAGATCATCCCGGTGTTCTCGCGGAAGCCGATCTTCGGCTACCCGTTCATGGTCTTCTCCGGCATCGCCATCGGCTTCATGGGCTGGGGCGTGTGGGCGCACCACATGTTCGCCTCCGGCCTCGGTCCGATCTCGGTGGCGGCCTTCTCGGTGTCGACGATGTTCATCGCCGTGCCCACAGGCGTGAAGATCCTCAACTGGATGGCCACGATGTGGGGCGGGAAGATCACCTTCTCCACGCCGATGCTGTTCTCGATCGGCCTGGTGGCGATGTTCACCATCGGCGGCCTGTCCGGCGTCACGCACGCGGTGGCCCCGGCCGACACGCAGCAGACGGACACCTACTACATCGTCGCCCACTTCCACTACGTGATCTTCGGTGGCGCGCTGCTCGGCTTCGTCGGCGGCATGTACTTCTGGTGGCCGAAGGTGTTCGGGTACTTCCTGAACGACAAGGTCGGGAAGCTCAACTTCTGGCTCACCCTGATCGGGTTCAACCTGACGTTCGGCCCGATGCACATCCTCGGCCTGCAGGGCATGAGCCGCCGGATCCCGACCTACCGGGACGGCTATGGCTTCAACCTCTGGAACATGGTGTCCACCATCGGTGCGTTCACCCTGTTCCTCGCCTTCTGCGTGCTCGCCTTCAACATGGTCCGCTCGAAGCGCCAGGCCCACCTCTTCCCCGCGCCGGGGCCGGATCCGTGGGACGCTCGCAGCCTCGAGTGGAGCATCCCGTCGCCCACGCCCGAGCACAACTTCGACGACGACCCGGTCGTCACGAAGCTCGACGACTTCTGGCACCGCAAGTACCAGGAGGACGAGACCGGGCGCGTGGTCCAGGTGGCCACGGGCGCCGAGGTCGCGATGCCGGGTGACCCGTCGCGGGCCCACCTGCCGGCGCCGTCGTACTGGCCGATCGTGCTCTCCGCCGGCCTGCCCATCATCGGCTACGGCCTGATCTTCAACCTGGCCCTGGCCGCCATCGGCGGTGCGATCGTGGTGGCCGGTCTGGTCGGCTGGGCGCTCGAGCCGCCCGACGACGAGGACCTCCCGCCGCACGGCCACGACGACCGATGGCGGAGCCGATGGCGGAGCCGATGGCCACGACGACCACAACGAGGAGGAGGTGGCCGCAGATGGCTGACACCGCCACCGCCACGCACGCCCCCGTCGCCCACGGGCACGCCACCTCCACCGGGGTGTCGAACCCGAAGCTGGCGATGTGGGTGTTCCTGGGCTCGGACTGCCTGCTGTTCGGCGCCCTGATCTCCACCTACCTCCTGCTCCGCCACCGCACGGTGGGCGGTGGGCTCGGGACCGACGGACGTCTTCGACATCCCGTTCACGTCGGTCAGCTCGTTCGTGCTGCTGATGAGCTCGCTCACGATGGCGCTGGCCGTGGCCGCCATCGTGCGCGGCGACGTCCACCGCAACCGGGTGTGGCTCGTCACCACGGCGTTCCTCGGCGCCACCTTCATCGGCGGCCAGGTCTACGAGTTCACGACCTTCTACCGGGAGGGCCTGGGCTACACCACCAACATCTTCGGCTCGGCCTTCTACACGCTCACCGGCTTCCACGGCGTCCACGTCAGCGTCGGCATCATCATGCTGATGTCGCTGTTCGTGATGTCGTTGCGGGGCAACCTCGGCCCCGAGCGGGCCGAGACGGTCGAGATCATCGGCCTCTACTGGCACTTCGTCGACATCGTGTGGATCTTGATCTTCACGATCGTCTACCTGATCCCCTAGGAGCGACGAGATGAGCGAGCGAAGCGAGCGAACCGTGACGCAGCTGCTCTACTCGGCACGACGTGCCGCATGCTCTTCGGGTGCGTCCCGAGGGGCGCACCGATGAGCACCGCCACCGCCACCGACGCCCACGCGGACGAGCACGCCCACGACCATCCGACGGATGCGTCCTACGTGAAGATCGCCCTCATCCTGGGCGTGATCACCGCGGCCGAGGTCGGCACCTACTTCTGGGAAGACCTCTTCGGGAAGCAGCCGACCACCACCGCGCTGATCCTCACGCTGTTCCCGATGATGATCGCCAAGTTCGCCATCGTGTGCGGCTACTTCATGCACCTGAAGTTCGACAACAAGATCTTCCGCCGGGTGTTCGTGTTCGGCCTCGTGCTGGCCACCGCCGTGTACCTCATCATGTTCTTCTCGATGGAGTACCTGAGCGACGACTACCTCAAGTTCCTGCAGAAGCGCTGAGCCGTGCTCGGCGCTGAGCACACCCACTTCTTCAAGTACGTGCCACACCCCGAGGTGTGGTTGCTCGTCGGTGGCCTGATCGCGCTCTACGTCTGGGCCGGGCGCGTGATCGGCCCCAAGGCCGTGCCGGCCGGCACCCGCCCGTACACCACGCGCCAGCTGTCCTGCTTCGTGGCCGGCACCGCGCTCCTCTGGGTGGCCACCGACTGGCCGGTGCACGACATCGGCGAGCGATACCTCTACGCGGTGCACATGAGCCAGCACCTCGTGCTGACGCTCGTGATGCCGCCCCTGATGCTGCTCGCCACCCCGGAGTGGCTGGCCCGCCTGGTGCTCGGTCGGGGTCGAGTCGACCGTTGGATCCACAAGCTGGCCCGGCCGATCCCGGCCTGCCTCATGTTCAACGCGCTGGCGCTCCTCACCCACGCGCAGTTCATGGTGAACACGGCGTCCGAGAGCGCGCTGTTCCACTACAGCCTCCACACGGCGATCGTCACCACCGCCTTCCTGCTCTGGATCCCGGTCTGCGGGCCGCTGCCGGAGCTGCGGATCCCGATGCCGGCGCAGATGCTCTACCTGTTCGTCACCTCGATCGTGCCGACCGTGCCGGGCGCCTGGCTCACCTTCGCCGACGGTGCCGTCTACCGGGTGTACGACATCCCGCAGCGCCTCTGGGGCGTCTCGGTGACCTCGGACCAGCAGGTGGCGGGGCTGATCATGAAGCTCGTCGGCGGCACCTACCTCTGGGTGGTCATCGCCGGCATCTTCTTCGTGTGGGCCGGGCGCCACGCCGACGCCGAGATGCGAGGCGAGGCGCCCACCGAGCGCGAGGTGCTCACGTGGGACAAGGTCCAGCGCGAGTTCGAGCGCACCCCCGCCCCCGTCGAGCGTTGACCCCCACGCGTTCTGGCCCGGGTTCCACGACCCAGGGGTCGTGTGTTCCGGGCCAGAAGTCGTGGGGGGTCCTGGTGCTGGTGGTGGCGGCCGTGCTCGCGGTCGTCTCGCCTGCGGCCGCCGAGGAGCCGGCGGACCCGGCCTCGCCGGGCGCCGCGCTGGTCGAGCTCTGCGCGACGACCGGCATCGCCGGGCTGCCCGAGATCGGTCCGGGGGTGTGCAAGAGCGTCGACGCCGGGAGCGTCCTCACCGCCCTCGTGTGCGGGAAGCTCCCCGTCGACCCGCCGGCGTGCAGCGACCTCACCGACGGACGACCGACCGACCCCGCCGCGGTCGATGCCTTCGAGCGGGGGTGGGTCCACCGCGCCCTCGAGCTCCAGCGGCGGCTCGACCTCGACCTCCCGCTGCGCGATGCGCTGATCCCGCACACGCACAACTCGTTCAACACCGGCACCGAGTGGCCTTCGCTCACCACCTCGGATCCGAACCAGCGCTACTCGATGACCGACCAGCTGCGGATGGGGATGCGGGCGATCGAGCTCGACGTCCACTTCCTGCCCAACCCCGCGGGGGACCCCGCTCAGGGACTGGCCGCGCCCGTCCTCTGCCACGCGGAGACCGTGCCCCTCGAGGCCCTGTCGGTCCACGTGGGCTGCACGATCGACCGGCTCCTCGGATCGGGCCTCGACGAGATCCGGACCTGGCTCGACGCCCCGGGCAACGAGGACGAGGTGCTGCTCGTCTACCTCCAGAACGAGCTCGACGGCGACCCGGCCGCCCACGCCGCCACCATCGCCGAGCTCGACCGTGCCCTCGGCGGCCTCGTCGCGCGGCCGCAGGAGGCGGCGCCCGGCACGTGCGCCGACCTGCCGATCCTGCGGTCCCGGGCCGACCTCCTCGCCGCCGGCCACCGGGTGCTCCTCGTCGGCAACTGCGGCCCCGGGGCGTGGTCGTCCTGGGTGTTCCAGCGCGGCGCCGGGTGGGACGAGCGGAGCAACGCGGCCGGGTACCCCGCCTTCCCGGCCTGCGAGGCCGACCGCGCCGCCCGTGCCTACGACGAGCACCTCATCCGCGTGACCGAGGACCAGACCTGGCTGTCGGCGATCGCGGGAGCCGGCGCCCCCATCACCGCCACCGAGGTGCGCTCGATGGTGCGGTGCGGCGTCGAGCTGATCGGGCTCGATCGCATCGGCCCGGCGGACGCGCGCCTCGCCGCGCTGGTGTGGAGCTGGGCCCCGGACCAGCCGTCGGCCACCGGTCGGTGCGCCCGCTGGGGCGACGACGCCCGGTTCTCCGCGGCCGACTGCGCCGAGGCGCACCGCGTCGCCTGCCGTACCGCCGACGGCGGCTGGACCGTGCCGGACCGGGCGGTGCCGTTCGCGGAGGCGTTCGCCGCGTGCGGCGGCGTGGGCCGGTTCGACGTGCCGAGGACGGGCTGGCAGGACGAGCAGCTGCGCCTTGCCGCGCAGTCCACCGGTGCCGCCACGCTCTGGCTCAACCTCGGCGACACCGCGGCCGCCGGGTGGCAACCCGCCCTGGCGTCCGCCGCCCAGCTCGCGGGCCCCACCGCGGAGGCACCCGGACCGCAGATCCCGGTCACGGGCGGCTCGTCGGCGGCGCTCCCGTGGGCTGCCCTCGTGGCGGCTGCACTGCTTCTGGCCCGGAACGCACGACCCCTGGGTCGTGAAACCCGGGCCAGAAGTCGTGGGGTCTAGCGGTTGAGGGCACGGGCGGCGCTCGTGCGCCAGCCCTCGGGGACCCGGCGGTCGTCGGCGATCTGGCGGAGCAGCGCGTCGGGGATCCCGCCCCGGACCATCTGACCGATGGCCACGGCCGGAGCCGCGGCGGCGACGACCTCCACGGCGTCGTCGGCGGACACGTCGCCGGCGTGGACGATGCGCAGGTAGGCGCCGGGTCGGCCGGCCGCCTCGAAGCGCCCGGGGAAGTGCTCGTCGCCCATCCGGATGCCGAGCTTGAAGCACGGCTCGCGGGGCTGGGACACCTCGAGCACCGCACCCCCCACCCGCCAGCGGTCGCCGACGGTGGCGGCGCGCAGGTCGATCCCGGTGGTGGTGAGGTTCTCGCCGAAGGTGCCCGGCGGGTAGGGCCGGCCGTCGGTGGCCGCCCACCACTCGTAGTCCTCGGCGGCGTAGGCGTAGACCGCCTTGTCCGGTCCGCCGTGCACGCGCCGGTCGGCCTGGTCGTCGCCGGCCAGGTTCACGCCCGCGAGGTGGACCAGCCCCTCGACCGGCTCCTTCCAGATCGCGGTGCGGACGGTGCGGCCGCGCCACTCGACGTCCCGCGCCCGGCCGACGTTCACCGAGACGATCCTGGGCACGGTCACGGCCACGGCCTCAGGCGTCAGCCATGCAGGCGGCCGGCCTCGAACGCCGCCGACTCCGCGGCGTCGAGCTGCTGTTCCACGATGGCGAGGCCGCCGTCCCAGAACGCGGGGTCGGCGAGGTCGCAGCCGACGATCCGGCCCAGCTCCTCGGGCGGCATCGAGCCGCCGGCGGACAGCAGGTGCAGGTAGCGGGGCACGAAGTCGGAGCCCTGCTCCTCGTACTGCTTGTACACGGACAAGGCGAGGAGCTGCCCGTAGGCGTAGGCGTAGACGTAGCCCGGCGTGCCGATGAAGTGGGGCACGTAGGACCACCAGCTGCGGTAGCCCTCGGTGACCTCCACGGCCTCGCCGAGCATGGCCTCCTGGCTGGCCGCCCACAGCTCGCCGAAGCGCTCGACCGAGAGCTCGCCCTCGTCGCGCCGGGCGGTGTGGGCGCTGTCCTCGAAGCGGTTCATCGCCGTCTGCCGGAACACCGTGGCGATGGCGCCCTCGATGTTCTCGGCCAGCAGCGCGAGGCGGGCGGCCGGGTCCGAGGTCTCCTCGAGGAGCCGCCCGAAGGTCACGGTCTCCCCGAACACCGACGCGGTCTCCGCCAGCGTGAGCGGCGTCCCCTGGTGGAACACGCCCTGCGGCCGGGCCAGGTAGGCGTGGAGGCCGTGGCCGAGCTCGTGGGCGAGCGTGAGGACGTCGCGGCGCCGCGACGTCCAGTTGAGGAACACGTAGGGGTGGACGGACGGCACCGTGTAGGCGCAGAACGCTCCCGGGCGCTTGCCCGGCCGGGCCGGGGCGTCGATCCAGCGCTCGTCGAAGAACCGGCGGGCGATGTCGGCCATCTCCGGGGAGAACGACGCGTACGAGTCGAGCACGAGGTCCTTCGCCTCGGCGAAGCCGATCGGGGTGTCCTCGGTGGCCAGGCTGGCCATGCGGTCCCAGTCCTTGATCCGGTCGACGCCGAGCACGCGGGCCTTGAGGCGGTACCAGCGCTGGGGGAGGTCGTAGCGGGCCTGGACGGCATCGACGAGAGCCTGCACCGAGTCGTCGCTCGCCTCGTTGGACAGGTTCCGGCTCGAGATCCACGTGGGGTAGCCGCGCAGCCGGTCGTCGACGGCCTTGTCGTGGAGAAGCGTGTTGTAGAGGAACGCGCGGGTGCGCAGCCCCGGCTCGAGCGCCGCGGTGATCGCTCCGGCGGCCTCGGCCCGCTCCTGCGGGGACGGCGAGGCCAGCCGGCTGAGGCCCTCCTCCAGGGTCGTCCGGCGCCCGTCGAGCTCGACCTCGATCACCGAGGTGAGCTCGTTGAACAGGCGGCTCCAGGCGCTCGACCCGGTGACGGACTTCTCGGTGAGGATGCGCTCCTCGGGCTCGGTGAGGAGGTGGTCGCGGTAGCGCCGGGCCGAGCGGAGGTGGTGGGCGGCCGACGCGAGGCGCTCGTCGGCCAGCAGCGCGTCGACCCGCTCGTCGTCGAGGGCCGCCCACTCCAGCTCGAACCAGAGGAGCTTCGTGGACATCGCGGTGGCCCGCTCCTGGAAGCGCTGCATCAGCGCGCCCCGGGTGGGATCGGTGACGTCGGTGGAGAAGCGCAGCTGCGCCCACGAGCCGGCGCGGCCCAGCACGTCGGACAGGCGGGCCTGGGCGTCCATGCACGCGGCGAGCGCGTCGGCGTCCCACGAGGCGACCTGGCCGCGTCCCTTGGCGAGCTCGTCGGCGAGGCGGTCGGCCTCGTCGAGGAGCTCGAGCACGGCGGCTTCGTCGTCGCGTCCGTCGAGCAGGTCGGAGAGGTCCCAGAGGACGTCGTCGGCTTCGATCGCGGTCATCCTGGGAGCCTACGAGCGGTCAGCGGGCGATGAGGTAGGTCGCGGGGAGGGCCAGCGCCATGCCGATGCGCTGGAGCTGCGCGAACCGTTCGCGGAGCACGAGCCGAGCGAGCACCACCGTCGAGACGGGGTAGAGCGACACCAGGACCGACACCACGCTGAGCAGGCCCTCGCGCAGGGCGAGCAGGTACAGCAGGTTGGCGGTGACGTCGAGGGCACCGGCGACCGCGGCCAGCTGCCGCCCGCCGACCGGCAGGTCGAGGTCGACGCGCCCGAGCACGGCGAGGAGCCCCACGACGGCCACCGAGGTGACGCGGGCGCCGACCAGGGGCCAGGTGCCGGCGTCGTCGCCCGTGTGGGAGAGCGCCACGAAGAACAGGCCGAAGCCGAGCCCCGCCCCGAGCGCGAACGTGAGGCCACGGAGGTCGGACGGTCGCAGGCTCCCGTCGCCCTCCGCCCCGACGAGCACGATGGCCACGAGGGCCAGGGCCATCCCGAAGCCGACGCCGATCGAGGGTCGCTCGCCCTCGAGCAGCCCGGCGAGGACCGGCACCAGCGCGGCGAGCAGCGCCGTGGTCGGGGCCACGACGCTCATCGGGCCGATGGCGAGGGCCTGGTAGAGGAGGCCGACCCCGGCGGCGCCGGCCAACCCGCCGACGACGCCGAACAGCAGATCGCGGGCCTGCGGGTCGGCGCTCACCATCGGCAGGCTGACCACGACGAGCAGCAGCCCCACCGCGTGGGACCAGAAGAGCACAGCGGCGGCCGACGAGCGACGCGTGGCCAGGCCGCCGCAGAAGTCGCCGATGCCGTAGCAGCCCGCGGAGAGGAGCGCGAGGAGCGCGGCCACCGAACGGCGTCCGACTACGCGGCAGCGTCGATCGCGGCGAGCTCGGCGGCGTCGAGCTCGAGCCCGGCGGCACCCATGTTCTCCTCGAGGTGGGCGACCTTGCCGGTGCCCGGGATCGGCAGCATCACCGGGGACCGGTGCAGCAGCCAGGCCAGCGCCACCGCCCCCGGGGTGACGCCGTGGGCGTCGGCGGCGGTGGCCAGCGGGCCCCCCGGGGCGGCCAGCTTCCCGGCGGCGAGCGGGAACCACGGGATGAAGCCGATCCCGTGCGCCTCGCAGTGCTGGAGCACGTCCTCGCTGTGGCGGTTGGCCAGGTTGTAGAGGTTCTGCACCGTGGCGATCGGCACCACCGCACGGGCCGCCTCGATCTCCTCGACCGACACCTCCGACAGCCCGACGGCGGCCGCCTTGCCGCTGTCCAGCGCCTCCTTGAGCACCCCGAACTGCTCCTCGCGGGGCACCTCCGGGTCGATGCGGTGGAGCTGCCAGAGGTCGATCTGGTCGACCCGCAGCCGCCGCAGGCTCATCTCGAGCTCCTGGCGCAGGTACTCCGGTCGACCGACCGGGAACCAGTTCTCGGGACCGGTGCGGACCAGGCCGGCCTTGGTGGCCACGCGCACCTCCCCGTACGGGGCGAGCGCCTCGGCGATCAACGACTCGGACACCTCCGGTCCGTAGCTGTTGGCCGTGTCGATGAAGTCGACCCCCAGCTCGACCGACCGCCGGAGCACGGCGAGGGCCTCGTCGTGGTCGGCGGGCGGGCCCCAGATGCCCTTCCCGGTGATGCGCATGGCGCCGAAGCCGAGGCGGTGGACGGTGGCCCCGCCCGGGATCTCGAAGGTGGCAGACATGGCGTCGAACCTATCGGCGGCGGGCTTCCTGCCAACGCCCGCCGGGTCCCGGCCACCTTCCACGAGCGGGTGAACGCGAACTGGGCAAGGCTCGTACCCGGAGCGACAACCAACGACCCCAGTGGAGACCCCATGAGCACCCCCTTCCCTCCCATCACCCACGTCGCCGTGACAGTGAGCGACCTCGCTCGCAGCGAGGCCTGGTACACGAAGGTCCTCGGCGTCGAGCCCGTGCTCGACGAGGACACCGGACCGTTCCGCCACATCGTCTACGCGCTCGGCGGCACGCTCCTCGGCCTGCACGGCTTCCCGGACCTCACGACCTCCGACGCGTTCGACGAGCGCCGGCCCGGGCTCGACCACGTGTCGTTCGGCTGCGCCGACCGGGCCGAGCTGGAGGCGTGGGTCGAGCGCCTCGACGCCCTCGGGGTGGCCCACGGCGGCGTCCTCGACCAGCACTACGGCTCGGGCCTGTCGTTCCGCGACCCCGACAACATCGCCCTCGAGCTCTTCGCTCCGCCCGGCTGACGCCGGAGCCCCGGCAGCGACCATCGTCCGTCACTACGGTGGCGGTCGATGGCCGCCCCGCTGGATCAGTTCGACGCCCTCGTCGTCGGAGGAGGCATCGCGGGGAGCGGCGTGGCCGCGGTGAGTGGATGAGCCCGTGGGGCGTGGCCCACACCCGCGCCACCGGCCTCTACGACGTCCTGGCGGCCGCCGGCGGCCACCACTCGATCCAGCGGCTCCTGGCCGACCCGCGGTGAGCGTCGTCAACATCATCGCGTCGACGCTGCCCGCCGACGACGACCACCCCTACCGCTCTGGCGCCTGGACGCCCAACCTGCGGGAGTGGGACGCCGACGACCTCGAGGTGGAGGGCGAGCTGCCCGACGACCTCGACGGTGTCTACCTGCGCAACACCGAGAACCCGGTCCACCCGTCGATCGGGATGTACCACCCGTTCGACGGGGACGGCGTCCTGCACCAGATCCGCTTCCGGGACGGGCACGCGGCGTACCGCAACCGCTTCGTCCGCACCGACGGCTTCCTCGCGGAGCAGGCGGCGGGGCGTCCGCTCTGGACCGGCCTCATGGCCGCGCCGGAGGCCTCCGAGCGGGAGGACGGCTGGGGGGCCCGCGGCCGGATGAAGGACGCATCGAGCACCGACGTCGTGGTCCACCGCGGCAAGGCGCTGACCACCTTCTACCAGTGCGGCGACGTGTACCAGCTCGACGCGGCCACGCTGGCCGACGAGGGCAAGGCGCCGTGGACGGCGGCCTTCCCGAGCCCCACCGGCGTGTCGGCCCACACCAAGCTCGACGAGCGCACCGGGGAGCTCCTGGTCTTCGGCTACGGCAAGGAGGCGCCGTACCTCCACTACGGCGTGGTCGATCCCGCGGGCGAGCTCGTCCACGCCATCGACGTGCCGCTGCCGGGGCCCCGCCTGCCGCACGACATGGCCTTCACCGAGCACTACGCCATCTTCAACGACCTGCCGCTCTACTGGGCGCCCGAGCTGCTGGCCCAGGGCGTCCACGTGCCGACCTGGTACCCGGACCAGCCGAGCCGCTTCGGCATCGTCCCCCGTCGCGGGAGCACCGACGACGTCCGCTGGTTCGAGGCGGCTCCGACCTACGTCCTGCACTGGATCAACGCCTACGAGGACGGCGACGAGGTGGTGCTCGACGGCTTCTTCCAGCACGACCCCTCGCCGGCCAAGGTGCCCGGCGCCGATCGCATGGCCACCGCCTACCGGTACCTCGACCTCGAGCGGCTCCAGGCCCGGCCCCATCGCTGGCGCTTCGACCTGGCCACCGGCGAGACGAAGGAGGAGCCGCTCTCGGACCGCATCATGGAGTTCGGCATGATCAACGGCCGCCACGCCGGCCGGCCGTACCGCTACTCCTACGACATGACCGGGGCCCCCGGGTGGTTCCTGTTCGACGGGCTCGTGAAGCACGACCTCGTCACCGGCGCCGAGCAGCGCTATGACTTCGGGCCCGGCGTGTTCGCGAGCGAGACGCCGTTCGCGCCGCGTCCCGACGCCTCGGCCGAGGACGACGGCTACCTCGTGACCTTCACCACCGACCTGGTGGAGGACCGCTCGGAGTGCCTCGTGTTCGATGCCGCGGACATCACGGTGGGACCGATCGCGCGGGTGCGGCTGCCCGAGCGGATCTGCTCCGGCACCCACGCGTGCTGGGCCCCCGGCGACGCCCTGGGCTGAAGGCCTTGGGCTGATCAGTCGTCGAGCCTCGGCCGGAGGTCCCGGAGAGGCCGCAGGATCTCCCACTGGGCCGGGTTCGAGGTGGCCCAGTCGTAGAGGCTGCCGCCGATCACGTCGCGCTCGCGCAGGGCGGCGAGCATCCCCTCGACGTCGGCGGCGGTCGCCTCGTCCGCGATCCCGCCGATCACGTGGATCGGCTCGTCGTCGCCGACGAGCGCGCGCAGGCGGTCGACGTTCTCGCCGATGTAGCGAACACTCGATCGTAGGTCGCCGATGCGCAGGGTCCAGTAGGCCATGGGGAGGAGCGCGTCGTAGTCGGCGGCGAGCTCGGCGTACGGGTAGCCCGGCCAGAACGCCGGGTTGACCACCTCGACGTGGACGGTGGAGAGGGTGATGGCGGCGATCGCCTTGCCGGCCGGGATCGCCGCGCGCAGGCGGCGGGACAGCTCGGCGACGCGCGCGTTGCGCTCCACCGGGTCGACGATCTCCGTCGACTCGATGTCCACCGCCAGCCCGTCGACCGGCAGATCCGCCGAGGCCACCAGGCGGGCGAGGTCGCCATCCACGTCGGTGTAGGTCGGCAGGTACCAGGCGACCACGTGCATCCCCTCGGCGTGGGCCTGCTGGATCATCTCGTCGAGCCGCTCGGGCTCGAGGATCGTGGAGGCCGATCGACGGTGGGAGGTCTGGAGGTAGAGGGTCTGCACGCCGGCGTCGGCCATCCCCGCGAGGTCGTCGGGACCGACGGCGGGGTCGGCGCCGCCCAGCTCCGCGGTCCAGTCGTAGGCGTCGACCCAGGCGGCGAGGCCGGTGTGGGGGACGAGTGTCCAGCTGCCCGGCGGCGGCGTGGGCGGGCCGATGGCCCGGAGCTGATCCCACACCGCCACTGCCACGGTGAGCACGGCGCCGACCACCACCAAGGCGACCACCCGTCGCCAGCGGGACCCAGGGGCCGGAGGGACCTCGTCCGGGAGCGCGAGCTCCTCGACGGCCGGCATGGACATCGCACCTGCCTACCCGTTCGCGGTGCAGCGCAGCGCGCGGTGCCCTTCTGTGAACGGGTGCTAACGTTCCGCTCGCGAACCAGGCCGTCACGACCGAGACCGAACCGGTCCGTCCTGAGCCGCCGTCGCCGGGGGGTGATGGCAGCCTCCGCGTGGGCCTGCTCCTGTCGGCGCTGACGCCGGTGCTCGTGGTCGCCGCCAACCCGCCGGTCGGCCTCTGGCCGCTGATCTTCGTGGCCTTTGCCCCGATGGTGGTGGCGCAGCATCGGGTGCTGCCGCGCCGGCGATCGTGGCTGGCGCCGGCGATCGGGATCGGCGGGGCCTACGCCGTCTACTTCTCGCCCGGCCTCCGCGACGGCGACGTCGCCGTGGTCTTCGAGCTGATGCCGCTCTACGTCGCGGTGATCGCGGTGCTGGTGGCGGGCCGGGGCCGGGCGTTCGGCGAGCGCACCGGGTTGCGCTGGATCGCGGTGTCCGCGCCGGTCTGCTGGACCGCCATCGACTTCGTGCGGTCGACGGGGAGCGAGACCATGGGCGGCACGTGGGGGTTCCACGCGTACGCGCTGCACGACCACCCGCTCCTCCTGCAGCCGCTCAGCGTGTTCGGCATCACCGGCCTGCAGCTGCTCGTGCTCCTGCCGAGCTGGGCGGCGGCGGGGCTCGTGCTGCGCGGCCGCGCCGGACGGCCGGCGGCGATCGCGGTGGCGGTGCTCCTGGTGGCGTGGGCGGGATCGAGCGCGCTGATGATGGACTCGGCCCCCGCGACCGTTCGGGTGGCCGCGGTGCAGAACGGTCTGGTGAACGACGACGAGCACGCCGACGCCCGCCTCGAGCGCTACCTCGCGCAGACGCGCGACGCGGCGGCGCAGGGTGCCCGCCTCATCGTCTGGAACGAGGCCGGCCTGCGGTTCGACCCCCAGCTCGCGCACACGGCCGAGCTGCAGGCCCTCGCCGCGGAGACCGATGCCTACCTGGTCCTCGGCTACCTGGTGGACGAGGCCGACGGGAAGACGCGCAACGCCACGACCCTGCTGAGCCCCGACGGTGAGTTCCTCGGCGTCTACGGCAAGGACCACCCCGGCACGTTCGCCGGGGACGTCAACGACTTCCAGGGGGACTTCCCCGTGTACGACACGGAGCTCGGCAAGCTCGCCACGATCATCTGCTACGACCTCGACTACACGGACACCGCTCGGATCATGACCCGCGGCGGCGCCCGCCTCATCGCCACGCCGTCGTCAGACGTCGCCTCGATCGCCGTCACCCACTACACGCACCTCGTGTTCCGGGCGATCGAGAACCGGGTGTCCATGGTGAAGGCCGACAGCCGCTTCGACTCCGCCGTGATCGACCCGTGGGGCCGTGTGGTGACGAAGGCGGTCGACCGTGACGGCGACGTGCAGGTGACGCTCGTGGCCGACGTGCCCTTGGGGAGCGGGCGCTCGCCGTGGGTGTCGTTCGGCAGCTGGTTCGGATGGGCCACGGTGGCGGGCGCGGGCGCCTTCGCCGTCGGTGGAGCGGCCCTTCGACTGCGCGCCCGGTCCCGGAGATGAACGTGCGATCGATCCGACTGCTCCTCGCCTTGGCCCTCGCGGCATCGCTGCTGACGGTGGTCGTCCCCCAGGGGGCCCACGCCGCCGGTGTCCGCTACCGCGACGAGGTGTTCCGCAGCACCGAGGTGACGAGGCGCGACGTCGTCTACGGCTCGGCCTACGACCACCGTGGCGTTCGGCAGGACCTGAAGCTCGACGTCCACGAGCCCAAGGGCGACCGCGCGGTGGTGCGGCCGGCGGTGGTGTGGATCCACGGCGGGTACTTCCAGCGCGGCGACAAGGACATGCCGTACTACCGCCCGATCGTCGAGAGCCTCACGAGGGCGGGCTACGTCACGGTGTCGATCGATTACCGGCTCAACCCGACCACGCCCCCCGGCGTCGACGCGGTGGTGCTGCAGGGTCGGCTCGACGAGTACATCGACACGGTGCGGGACGCGCAGCACGACGCCCAGGCGGCGATCCGATGGGTGCGGGCGCACGCCGACGAGCTGCGGGTCGACCCCGACCGCGTCGGGATGGTCGGCCACTCCGCCGGCGGGCTCACCACCAACATGGTGGCCTTCAACGACCACGACCCCGGGACGAGTGGCAACCCCGGTTGGTCGAGTCGACCGACCGCGGCGGTGGCGATGGCCGGCGGTTCGCTTCCGATCAAGATGACGAACGTCGACCCGGGGGAGCCCCCGTTCATGGTCGTGCACGGCCTCACCGACTTCGTCGTGCCCGCGGTGGCGTGGCCGCCGTCGTGCCTGGCGACGCTGGTGCTGCTCAACGTGTGCGAGGTGGTGCTCGACCCGGACCAGGACCACGACACCTTCGGCCTGCCGCAGATCCGCGACTTCCTCTACCGCTGGGTGGCCACTCGGCCGGAGATGCAGGTCCCCGCGGCGGTGACGGTGGTGGGGGCGGAGTCGCTGGCCGACCCTCCATCGATCCAGCACAACCTGGACAACGTGCTGAAGCTGCTGCAGGGGGTGTTCTGATCGACGGTCAGCCTTCGCCGAGGTAGCGCTCGGCCAGGGCGTCGACGTCGATGGCCGCCGCGGCCCCCGACCAGTCGACCGACCCGTGGCGCAGCACCACGACGTCGTCGGCCAGCTCCAGCACCCGCTGCACGTACTGCTCGACACAGACCACCGCGATGCGCTCGGCCATGAACCGCCGGATCGCGGCGAACACCTCGTCGACCACGAGGGGAGCCAGGCCGAGCGACGGCTCGTCGAGCAGCAGCAGCCGGGGCTTCGCGGCGAAGGCGCGGGCGAGGGCCAGCATCTGCTGCTCACCCCCCGACATGGTCCGCGCCAGCTGGTCGCGACGCTCCACCAGCCGCGGGAACAGCTCGAGGGCCGCCTGGAGGTCGTCGTGCCAGGAGCGCTCGGGGGCGGCCGTGGCGAGGCGGAGGTTGTCCGCCACCGTGAGGTTGGGGAACACCGCCCTGCGCTCCGGGACCAGGTAGACACCGCAGCGGGCGATCACCGCGGGGTCGTGGCCGTCGATGGCGGCGCCCGCCAGGCGCACCGAGCCCGCTCGCGGACGGAGGAAGCCGGCGATGGTGCGCAGCATCGTGGACTTGCCCGCGCCGTTGGGGCCGAGCAGGGCGACGACTCCGCCGTCGTGCACGGTGAGGTCGACGCCGTGGAGCACGTCACCGTCCGCGCCGTACCCGGCCCGCACGCCCTCCACGGCGAGGAGCGGGGCGTCAGGTCCCATGCGAGGTCCCCAGGTAGGCGTCGCGCACCTCGGGCAGGGCCGCCACCCGGGCGGTGGGTCCCTCCGCGATGCAGGCGCCGAAGTCGAGCACGTAGAGCCGCTCGCAGATGCCGAGCACCATCGTCATGTCGTGCTCGATGAGCACCACGCCGAGGTCTCGCGTGCGCACGCCCTCGACGATGTGGGCGGCCAGGGCCCCGGTCTCGGACACGTCGAGCCCGGACGACGGCTCGTCGAGGAGCAGCAGGTCCGGCTGCGCGCACAGCGCCCGGCCGAGCTCCACCAGCCGGGCGAGCCCGGGCGGCAGGTCGGCGGCCCGCTCCTCGGCGACGGACCGGAGGTCGAGCTCGTCGAGCGTCTCCTCCACCAGGTCCAGGCGTCGGTGGCGGCTGCGCTGGAGCAGGCGGATCGGGCTGTTGCCGAGGGCGGCGGCCTCGGTGGCGTAGGCGAGGTTCTCCCGGACGCTCATCGAGCCGAACACCTCGAGCCGCTGGAACGTGCGCCCGAGTCCGGCTCGGGCCCGGCGATGGGACGGCCAACGGGTGACGTCGCGGCCGCCGAGCTCGACCTTGCCCGCGTCGGGTCGGTGGGTGCCGGCGATGGCGCCGAAGAGGGTGGTCTTCCCCGCCCCGTTGGGTCCGATGATCCCGACGATCTCCCCCCGGTCGGCACGGACCGAGACGTCGTTCACGGCCACCAGCCCGCCGAAGCGGACGGTGATCCCCTGGGCGACCAGGTGCGGCTCAACCACGATCGACCCCACCCCCCGGTTCTGGCGCTGTTCTGTGACGCCTGGCGCCGTCCGGCAACGCCAGAACCGGGGGTTCGCGGCGGACGGCGATGAGCTTGCGCGGCCAGCGATCGGCGACGAGGCCGACGATGCCGCCGGGCCGGCGGGCCAGCAGGATGGCGCCGACCCCGAACAGCGGGGTGAGCCAGGGCGACGGCGTGCCGCCCGACGACAGCGCCGGGAGGAAGTAGAAGAGCAGCGCGCCGAGGACCGCGCCGTACGCGCTCTGGATCCCGCCGACCACGGCGATGGTCAGCCAGAGCAGCGACGTGAAGGTGGTGAAGAACGTGGCCCCGGCCCCCTCGAGCAGCCCGGCGTACAGGCCGCCCGCCACACCGGCGATGAACGCGGAGATCGAGAAGATCGCGACGCGCGGCCACAGCGGGTCGACGCCGAGGGCGTCGGCGGCGGCCGGGCTGTCCCGCAGCGCCAGCAGGGTGCGGCCGAGGCCCGTGCGGCGCAGCTGGCCCATCCCGGCGACGAGCACCGCCAGCACCACGACGATGAACGCCACGTACGCGCGGTCGGTCTCCAGCACCGACGGCCGGCTGGCCCGCAGCCCGTCGCTGCCGCCGGAGAACCACGTCCACGAGCCGAACAGGAGGCCGTCGATCAGCTGGCCGAAGCCGAAGGTGGCGAGGGCCAGGAAGAGGCCGGACAGGCGGAGCGCGGGCACTGCGATGGCCACGCCCAGCGGGACCACGATCAGCCCGGCGAGGACGAGCGCGACGAGGAACGGCACGCCCTCGTTCACGAGGTGGAGGTAGGAGAACGCGCCGGCGCCGACCAGGCCGGCCTGCGTGAGCGAGATCAGCCCTGACGTCCCGGTGAGCACCACCATGCTGAGGAACGCGCACGCGATCACCAGCGCGAACCCGAGGCTGAACACCCGTGTCTCGCTGAGGAGCACGGTGGCCGGGAGCAGCACGACCAGGAGCGGCCACCAGGAGCTCGACGCGGCCCGCACGGTCCCGGTCCACGGTGCCGAGCTGCCGAGCTCGCGCAGCGTCCCCCGCCTCGCCAGCACCAGGGCGAGGAAGAGGAAGATGAAGGGGATGCTCGGGCGGAGGCCGTTGAGCAGGGTGGGCCGCGAGGCGAACGCCTTGAGGCTGAGCGAGCCGGCCAGCCCGAGGGCGAGGGCGCCCACGTAGGTGCGGGGCAGGCTCACCAGCCGGCCGAGGATGGCGGCCGCGTAGGCCTGCACCACGAGCAGCGTGAGGATCGCGCTGTCCAGGCCGAGGAGCGGTGAGAACAGGATGCCGGCCAGCCCGGCGGTGACGCCGCCGAGCGCCCAGGTGAGCGAGCTGAGCCGGTTGGCGGAGAACCCGGCGGACTGCACGAGCTCGCGGTCGTCGACGAGCGCCCGCATCGCGGTGCCGGTCCGGCTGCTGCGGAAGAACAGGCCGAGGGCGCCCAGGACGGCGAGCCCGACCACGACGATGATCACCTGGTCCCAGCCGACGTTCACGTCCGCGACGCGGAACGTCGAGGTCGGGAGGAACGGCTCCACGCGCTTGGGGTTCGCCCCGAAGATGGCCACCGCGCCGCCCTGCAGCACGATGAGCAGGGCCATCGTGATCACGACCTTGGTGGCCTGGGCGGTCTTCTCGATCCCCCGGAACAGGAGGCGCTCGATCACGATCCCGAGCACCGGCGCGATCACGCCCAGGGCCAGCACGAAGGCGAGCCACGTCGGCAGGTCCGCCTCGACCCGCAGCTGGTGGAAGCCGTAGGCCACGGCCATGCCGGTGGCGCCGTGGGCGAAGCTGAACAGCCCGGTGGTGCGGTAGGTGACGACGAGCCCGAGCGCCGCGATGGCGAAGATGCTCCCGACCACGAGGCCGGAGATGAGGAAGGGGAGCCAGTCGGTCACGAGGGGCGGCGGAGCGGTCCGGCTACGAGCGATGCCGGGCCGGGGCCTTGCGGGCCGGGGCCTTGCGGGCCGGGGCCTTGGCCGGCGGGGCCGCCGTCAGGCCCTCCTGCAGGTCGGCGATCTGGTCGCTGAGCTCGGCCACGGCGTCGTGGAGCCGGGCGATGTCGGCGCGGGTCGCGCCGAGGTCGGCGGAGAACAGCAGGGCGGCGGCCACGCCGAGCAGGAAGAGGCCCCCCACCCCCCCGCTGATCAGGTACGGCAGCTGCTTGGCCGGGTCGAGCGTGCCGCTCACCCCGAAGTACCCGATGAGCAGCGCCACCGCGCCCACCACCGCGGCCACCAGGGCCAGGGGCAGGCGGGGATCGCCGAAGCGAGCCGCGAGGTCGGGTGAGACCTCGATGAGGGCCCGTCGGGACGGGCCGTCCTGTGCGGTCTGGCCGTTCTGGCTGTCCGCCATCACCACCTCCAGAGGTGTCGTAGGTCGTTGGGTCGCCGGGTCGGGCGCAGGGTGCTGCGCACGATGATCTGGCCGGCGGCGAAGAGCGCGAGCCCGCCGAGGAGCATCACGCGGTAGAGCGTCGTGAGGTCGAAGTCGAGGATCACCCGCCCGACGGGCACCGACACGACCTCGGTGCCCACGCCGCTGCTGCCCGGCGTGGTGACGGGGTCCGACGGGAGGCCAGGCAGGTCGGAGTCGAGCGCGGTGCCGAGGCCGGGCAGGAACGGATCGTCGCTGCCGAAGCCGCCGTCGAGCGAGCCGCCGTCGCCGCTGTCGCTCTCGGACAGCGCGCTCGACCTCGAGCTCGGCGAGGGCCCGGCCGAACGTCACCTCGAGCACCCCGGGGTACCCCTGCACGTCGAGCGGCACCTGGATGCTCAGCGCGCCGCCGGAGGCGGTGGCGGTGCGCTCTCCCACCTCCCGGGACGAGGGCGTGGTGCGGATCTTGATCCCCTGGGCGATGAGCGGGGCCACGAGGCTGTCGACCACCGGGGCCAGCGCGGTGGGCGATCCGAGGCCGACGATGCCCTGGTCGGTGATCCCCACCGGGGTCCCGGCGACGGTCGCCCCCGTGACCACGACCTTCGACGTCGTGGCCTTGGGCGTGTCGTTGGCGATGCTGGCCGTGACCTCGGAGGTGATGTTGTCGATCGAGACGAGCCCGCCGAGGAGGTCGAGGTCGTTGATCGAGGTCGTGGCCACCGCCTCGAGGGTGTCGCTGTTCAGCTGCGTGGTCCGCGCCGTCGTGCGGATCGTGCCGACGGAGAACGCCGGCAGCAGCCCGACCGTGTCGACCTGGTGGCCGACGTGGGCGAAGGCGGAGGCGCCGTCCTCGGCCGCCTCGGCGTGGAGCTTGCCCGCCCCGAGGTCGGCGTCCGGGAGGATCTGGACGTCCTCGACCGGGGTGCCCGGATGGTCGGCGCTGGCGGCCGCCGGGTAGTCGGGCAGTCCCGACACGCCGAGCAGCGCGGAGAGCGTGCCGGGGAGGGTGAGCACGAGGTCGCCCGGGTCGGGGAGGGCGGCCAGCGAGTCCGAGCGGCCGGCGCCGTAGTGCGCCTCCGATGTGATCGACGAGAGGCCGACGAGGTCCTCGATCGGGAGGAACCCCTGGAGGTTGAAGTCGACCGTGACGCCGTCGGCCAGGGCGTGCAGGGTCAGGAAGTCGTAGCCCGGCTCGCCGTCCTGGCTGCCCGCGGGGGTGACCGGCACCACGGCCACGAGCACCGCGCCGAGGAGGGCGAGGAGGCCGCCGTGCCGGCGCACACGGGTGGGGACTCGGTTCACGCGCAGAGGAAGTCCGGGGTCTGGAGGATGAAGCGCTGGCCGTCGAACCTGCTGACGAGCCCGCACCGTCCCTCCACGTGCGGCCCGGGGCCCCAGGCCTGCTTGGGCGTGAGGCCGCCCAGGTCGGTGGCGGGGAGCTTGTGCAGGGCATCGATGATGCCCTTCGGCGTGAGGACCGTGCCGGGCTGGTCCATGGCCGCCTCGAAGAGCTTCCCGGCGAGCCAGCCGAACATGAAGGCGCCGTCGAGGGAGAGCTTCGGATCGAACCGCTGGCCGGCGGCGAACGCCTCCTCCTGGCCCGCGGTGACGAGCTGCCCGGCGAACGCGCTGCGGGCGGACGAGGCGCTGTGCAGCTTGTTGGTCGTGAGCGCCTTGTGGCCGAGGGCGTTGGCCAGCGTGCAGGCCGGGGCGATCATGATCGGCGCGTACCCCTGGCGCTGGGCGGCGTCGAAGAAGCGGTTGCAGGCGGCCTGCTCGAGGAGGGCGAACATGATGTCGGCTCCGCTGTTGCGGGCCTGGATCACCTCGCCGGTGAAGTCCGGGGTGGCCAGCGACACGCCGGTGTTCATCACGACCTGGCCACCCCCCTTCTTCCACTCGTCGACCCAGTTCTGGGCCAGCACCGTGGGGGCATCGGCCTCGCTCACGTAGATCACGGCCGCCTTGCGCTGCTTGAGGTTGGCCAGCGCCCAGCGCGCCGACGGCCGCGAGCGGGAGATGGTCTGCCCGTTGATCGGGAAGGCGAAGGCGGACTTGAACCAGGCCGCGTCGGCGCCTTCGCCACCGATGGCCGGGACGCCCGACTCCTCGAGCAGCGGCACCCCCGCCGAGAACGTGAACGGCGCGATGTTGCCGATGAACGCCACCACCCGCTGCTCCCGGATCAGCCGGCGCACGGCGGCAGCGTGCTTGCCCGGGTCGCCGGCGTCGTCCACCTGGATGATCTTGACGGGCCGTCCCTGGATGCCGCCGTTGGCGTTCACCCACTTCTCCCAGACGGTCAGCCCACGGAAGCCGCCGAGCAGCGCGTTGCCGACGAGGCCGGACTTGGTGCCGACGGCACCGAGGAGGATCGGGTCGCCGGAGGCCGGGCGGTTGGTCGCGCCGGTGGTGCCGCCGGCCGAGCTGCCGGTGGTCCCTCCGGTGCCGCCGGTCGAGGTCGACCCGCCGTCGGTCCCGCCGGTGTCGGTGACGACGGCGCCCGTGGTGCCGCCGGTGTCGGAGGTGTCGGCGCCCGTGTCGGTGGTCGCTCGCCGGACCAGCGAGGTGGCCGTCGATCCGGTCTCCTCGGTCACCCGGGTGCCGCAGGCTGCGACCGCGAGGCAGAGCGTCACGAGGACCACGATCGCTCGACGGTGCATCCCTGGCTCCCCCTGATCCAAGCGCGGGTGTGAACGGAGGATAACGCTATCCCAGGTCCCGCTATCGTCTGGGGCGTGGCTCCCGAAGCGGTGCGGAAGAAGCGGCGGCCCCAGCGGCGCGACCAGATCCTGGAGGCGGCGATCGGCCTCTTCCACGAGCGCGGCTACCACGCCACGGGGATGGACGACATCGGTGCCATCGCCGGCATCACCGGCCCCGGGATCTACCGCCACTTCAAGAACAAGGAGGAGATCCTCGAGACGATCATCCGCCAGGCCGGCGAGGCCGTGCTGGCCGAGGTCGACCGGATCGTGGCGAGCGAGGCGACACCCGAGGAGACGCTCGACGCCCTCGCCCGCAGCTACGTCGACAGCATCGTCACCGACCCCCACCTCGCCGTCGTGGCGATGTGGGAGCGCCACACCCTGGGTGAGGAGACCCGCCGCTGGATCGAACGCGAGGAGCGGCGCAACGTGGAGGAGTGGGTGGCCGCCGTCCGCCGCGTGCGCACCGACCTCGAGGAGGCGGAGGCCCGCCTGCTCGTGCAGGCGGCGCTCACCCTCGGGGTGGCGGTGAGCAACTACAAGAGCGGGCTGGACGACGCCAGCCTGGCCGGGCTGCTCCACCCGATGGTGATGACCGCGATCCTCGGCCCGGTGCCGCCTCCCGCCGCCTGAACCGCCTGAGCTCGGGGCTACGCGGGTCGGACGGGGATCGTGTCCCGGAGGACGGCCATCGCCGAGGCCTGCAGCAACGCCTCCGTGCGGGGCCGGTCGAGTCCGGTGTCGTAGCGGACGGCGAACGGGGCGGCGACGCCCAGGACGCCGTGGATGATCACTCGCACCTCGGCGTCGGTCAGGTCGGGCCGTGCGCTCGACAGGGCGTGCACCCACTCCTCGAGGTGGAGCCGGTGGGCCCGGTTGAGGCCCCGCTGGGCATCGGGGTCGAGGTGCCGCTGCTCGCGGACCACCACGGCCCAGCCGACGCGGTCGTCGAGGACCGATGTGATCATGTTGGCGACGAGACCCTCGAGTACCTCCCAGTCGGTCGTGCCCTCGTCGACGACGTCGGCCACCCCGGCCACGACGCGCTCCACGGCGCGCCGCACGACCTCGCCGAGGACCTCGCCCTTGTTGTCGAAGTGGCGGTAGACGCCGGGCCCGGTGATGCCGGCGCCCTCGCCGATCTCGTCGATGCCGGTGGCCGGGTACCCGCGCTGCGAGAACAGCTGGGCGGCCGACTCGACGATGGCCTCTTTGCGGCCCCCGCGCTTCGAACCGGCCTCGCCCGCGCCATCGGGTTCGTCGCTCACGGGTGCCATGCCTACCAGCGCTCCTCGCCGCGGAAGGCGGCCGGGCGCTTCTCGAGGAACGCGGCGATGCCCTCGCGGCTGTCGGCGCTGTCCGCCGCCCGCGCCAGGGACTCGGTCTCGAGGGCCAGCTGCGCTTCGAGGTCCCGCCCGATCGACTCGCGCAGGAGTCGCTTCGCGGCGCCCAGGGCTCCCGTCGGCCCCGCCGCCAGGCTGCGGGCGAGGGCCAGCGCCTCGTCCGCCAGCTGGTCGTCCGGCACGACGCGGGTGGCGATGCCCTCGGCGACCGCCTCCTCGGCGCTGAGCCGTCGGTTGGTGAGCGTGAGCTCGAGGGCCCGCCGCAGCCCGACGAGGCGGGGCAGGGTCCAGGTGCCGGAGCCGTCGGGGGTGAGCCCGATCGCGGTGTACGCCATCACGAACCGGCTCGACGCGCCGGCCAGGACCAGGTCAGCCGCCGCCGCCAGGCTCATGCCGGCTCCTGCCGCGCTGCCCTGCACGGCCGCCACGACGGGAGCGTCGAGGCGCATCAGCCGGGACATCGCGGCGTGGAGGTAGGTGGTGATGTCGGCGAGGTGCTGCGAGCGGTCGTCGCCGTGACCGGCGAAGTCCTTGAGGTCGCCGCCCACGCAGAACGTCGGCCCATCGCCCGTGACGAGCACGGCCCGGACACCGGGGTCGTGCGACCAGGCGGTGAGGACGGTGTTGAGGTCCTTGGCCAGCTGGAGGTCGATCGCGTTGCCGTGGTCCGGCCGGGCGAGGGCGAGGTGGGCGACGCCGTCCTCGGCCACCTCGGCGCGCACCGTCGAGAGCTCCATCAGACGATCCTGCTCTCGCGATCGCCCCAGTAGCGATCCCGCAGCAGGCGCTTGTAGAGCTTGCCGGTCTCGTGGCGGGGCAGCTCGCGCTCGAAGTCGACGGAGCGCGGGCACTTGAAGTGGGCGAGGCCCTCGCGGCAGAACGCCAGCAGCTCCCGCTCGAGGTCGGGCCCGGCCTCGGCCCAGTCCATCGGCTGGACCACCGCCTTCACCTGCTCGCCCATCTCGTCGTCGGGCACGCCGAACACCGCGCAGTCGAGCACCTTCGGGTGGGTGACGAGCAGGTTCTCGGCCTCCTGCGGGTAGATGTTCACGCCGCCCGAGATGATCATGTTGGAGCTGCGGTCGGTCAGGTAGAGGTAGCCGTCCTCGTCGAGGTAGCCGACGTCACCGACGGTGCTCCACCCCTCGGGGGAGCGGGCCTCGGCCGTCTTCACCGGGTCGTTGTGGTACTCGAACGACAGCCCGCCGCCCGGCTCGAAGAACACGCGGCCGGGCTCGCCGGGGGGCAGCTCGTTGCCGTCGTCGTCGACGATGTGCGCCGGTCCGAGCAGCGACTTGCCCACCGAGCCCTTGTGCTCGAGCCACTCGGCGCTGGTGATGAACGTGGCGCCGTGCCCCTCGGTGGCGGCGTAGTACTCGATGAGGATCGGCCCCCACCAGGCGATCATCGCCTCCTTCACGGGGACCGGGCAGGGGGCGGCCACGTGGATGCCGGCCCGGATGGTCGACACGTCGTACCTTCCCCGGACCTCCTCGGGCAGCTTGAGCAGGCGGACGAACATCGTCGGCACGTACTGCCCGTGGGTGACGCCGTAGCGCTCGATCGTGGCGAGCATCCCCTCGGCGTCGAAGTGCTCCATCACCACCACGGTGCAGCCGATGCGGGTGAGCATGAGCGCGAACTGCAACGGCGCCGAGTGGTACATCGGCGCCGGCGACAGGAACACGTCGGTCTCGTCGATCCCGTACACGGCCTTGAAGAGGTCGACCGACAGCGGGGCCGCGCCGATCGAACTGCGCTCGAGGCGGTACTTGATGCCCTTGGGACGACCGGTCGTGCCCGAGGAGTAGAGCATCGCGGCGCCCTCGAGCTCGTCGTCGATCGCCGTGGTGGGGAGCGGGGCGACGGTCTCCTCGTAGGAGTCGTAGCCGTCGATCGTGCCGTCGAGCATGAGCCGCGTCGTGACGTTCGGCATCCGGTCCAGCAGCTGCGCGGCGACGTCGCCCTTGGCCGTGGAGGTGATGAGCAGCGTCGCCCCGCAGTCGTCGATGAGGTAGGCGACCTCGTCGGCGGTGAGCTGCGAGCTGATCGCGGTGTAGCGGAGGCCGGAGCGCTGCGCGGCCCAGAGGATCTCGAGGTACCGCGGGTGGTTCTCGAGGAAGAAGGCGACGTGGTCGCCGAAGCCGAGGCCCACGGATCGGAACAGCTGCGCGAGCTGGTTGCTCCGCGCGTCGAGCTCCCCGTACGTGAGGGTCGCCCCGCTGCCCGCCATGATGAGCGCCACGCGCTCGGGGTGCTCCTTGGCGTGGTGTCCCGGCCACATGGTCAGACCGCCTTCGGATCAGGGGCCACGAGCGGCCACGGCTGGGCGCGCTCGAACGCGGCGGCGACGGCGAGGGCCAGGGCGTCCTGGTGTCGTCGGGCGACGATCTGCATGCCGGTCGGAGCCCCGTCGACGGAGCCCATCGGCACGACGACCACGGGGTGCCCGGACATGTTGAACGGGCCGGTGAAGAGCGCGCACGCCTGCGGCCCGATCTCGCGACCGTCGACGACGGTGGGGAGCGGGCCTTCGCAGCCGAAGGCGGGCACCGGCGAGGCCGGGATCAGGAGCAGGTCGGCGTCGCCGAACGCACGGGCGATCTCCTGGTTCAGCGCGAAGCGGATCCGGTTCGACTGACCGACCGCGTCGAGGCTGAGGTCGGCGCCCTCGAACGCCTCCTGCATGAGCGGCGCGGCCCCCGGTGTCGCGAAGAGGTTGCCCATGACCTCGGCCATGAGGTCGGCCATGTCCGGGTCGCCGTCGGCGAACAGCAGGGCGGCCGCCCCCGGCATGATGTCCGGCAGCTGGAGCCGCACGTCGACCTCGCGGGCACCGATGGCGGCGATGAGCGCATCGGCCGACGACCGCAGGGCGGCCCGCACGCCGGGGTCCGACGGGGAGAGCCCGTTGTCGTCCACCACCGCGATGCGGAGGCCGCTGACGTCGAGCTGGTCCATCGCCACCTCGAAGGGCACGGCCGGGGCGGGAAGCGAGCTCGGATCGCGCTCGTCGGTGCCGGCGGCGACGTCGAGGAAGCGGGCCGCGTCGCCCACCGTCCGGGCCAGCGGGCCGTAGTGGATCATGTCGGCGTGGCCGAGGAAGCCGGGGCCTCGGGGGATCCGTCCGAGCGTGCCCTTCACGCCGACGACGCCCGACCAGCCGGCGGGCAGTCGGATCGACCCGCCCATGTCCGAGCCGGTGGCGAGCGGGACGAGGCCGGCGGCGAGCGCCGCGCCGGATCCGCCACTCGAGCCGCCCGGCGTGCGGTCGAGGGCCCAGGGGTTGCGGGTCGGTCCGTGCAGCACCGAGCAGGTGTAGGGGAGGTGGCCGATCTCGGGCGAGGCGGTCAGACCCACGGGCACCGCCCCCCCGGCCAGGAGGCGGCTCGACATGGTGCTCGTGACGAGGCCGACGCGGTCGCGGCGGGTGGTGCTCGCCCGGGTGTCGGGCCACCCCTCGACCTGCTCCAGCTCCTTGATGCCCAGGGGGACGCCGGCCAGCGGGCCGGGGTCCTCGCCGGCCGCGACGCGGGCGTCGACGTGGTCGGCCACCGCGCGGGCCCGCTCGGGGTCGAGGTGCACGAACGCCCCGATGGCGGGGTCGATGCGCTCGATCCGGTCGAGGCAGTCCTCCAGCACGTCGCGGGCCCGGAGCTTCCCGGCCCGCACCTCGTCGGCGATGGTCCGGGCGTCGAGCCGGTGCAGGTCGTCGGTCACTTGCCATAGATTAGCCGTCGTTCACATTCGTGCTCCGAGGGGGGAAGTGGTGGAGGACACGAAGGTCGTCGAGCTGGTCGAGCAGCTCCTGCGGGAGCACCCCCCCGCCACGACCCCGGCGGAGGAGCTCTGGGCCGCCCAGTTCGACCTCGGCCTGGCCTGGATCCACTTCCCCGTGGGCCGAGGCGGGCTCGGGCTCGACCCGCGGTTGCAGGAGATCGTCGACGAGCGCCTCCGGGAGGCGGGAGCGCCGAGCAACCTCATGGTCAACATGATGGGGGTGGGCATGGCCGGCCCGACCCTCCTCACCTACGGCACCGAGGAGCACCTCGACCGGTTCCTCCGCCCGGCCTTCTCGTGCCAGGAGATCTGGTGCCAGATGTTCAGCGAGCCGGGAGCCGGCTCGGACCTCGCCGCGCTGAGCACGCGGGCGGTGCGCGACGGTGACGAGTGGGTCATCGACGGGCAGAAGGTCTGGACCACCCAGGCCCACGTGGCCAAGTGGGGCCTCCTCCTCACCCGCTCCGACCCCGAGGCGCCGAAGCACAAGGGCCTCACCTACTTCTTCATCGACATGGAGTCGCCGGGCGTCGAGGTGCGGCCGCTGCGCCAGCTCACCGGTGAGGCCGAGTTCAACGAGGTGTACTTCACGGGCCTGCGCGTCCCGGACTCGCAGCGGCTCGGCGCGGCGGGCGACGGCTGGCGGGTGGCGCTCACGACCCTGATGAACGAGCGGGTGACGGTCGGCGCGCTGGGCAAGGAGGCACGCGGGCAAGGCGAGATCCGCCACGCCGTCGACCTCTGGACCGCGCGCGGCCTCGACGACCCGGTGCAGCGCGACCAGCTCGCCCGCCTCTGGATCGAGGCGGAGGTGCTGCGCCTCACCAACCTGCGGGCCCAGGCGAAGCGCGACGTCGGCGAGCCGGGCCCCGAGGGGGCGATCCTGAAGCTGCTGGTGGGCACCCACCAGCAGCGGCTGTGGACGTTCGTGCTCCACCTGCTCGGTCCGGAGGGGATGCTCATCTCCGACTACGAGATGCGGCGGCCGACGATCCAGGGGGAGGCGTTCAGCGGCGGCGTGATCGACCACCAGAAGGCGTTCCTCGCGGTGCGGGGCACCACGATCGGGGGCGGGACCACCGACATCGGCCGGAACATCCTCGGCGAGCGGGTCCTCGGCTTGCCCGCCGAGCCCCGCACCGACAAGGACCTGCCGTGGTCGAAGGTCCCGCGCTCGTGACGGCGGCCGTCCGGTACGACCCGTTCGCGCCCGAGTCCTGGGACGACCCCTACGACACGTACGCCTGGCTCCGCGACGAGGAGCCGGTGCACCACATCCCGGAGCGGGACCTCTGGGTGCTGTCCCGCTTCGAGGACGTGCAGGCGGCGGTCAGCGACCCGGCGACGTTCTCCTCGGAGCAGGGCATCAGCCTCGGTGGCATCAACACCACGAAGGGCGTGCCGCCGAACCTGCTCACCCTGGACCCGCCCCGCCACGACCAGCTGCGCAAGCTCGTCAGCCGGGTCTTCACCGCCCGTACGGTGAGCGATCTGGAGCCACGCGTCCGCGAGGTGACCCGCGAGCTGCTCGACGACCTCGTGGTCGACGGCCGGTTCGACCTCATGGACCTGGCGGCCGCGCTCCCGACGATCGTGATCGCGGAGCTGCTGGGGATCCCGTCCGAGGACAAGCAGATGTTCCGCGAGTGGGTGGAGAGCGTCGTGACGCTCGATCCGTCGGAGCTGGCCCGCACCGAGGGCGGCGGGGTCCGCATCTTCGAGCTCTACGCGTACCTGCAGGCCTGCATCGACGAGCGGGCGGCCGAGCGCCGCGACGACCTCGTGAGCGCGCTGCTCGACGCGGAGGTCGACGGGGAGCGCCTGTCCGCCCCGGAGGTGCTCGGCTTCACGCTCGTGCTGCTGGCGGCCGGGTTCGAGACGACGAAGAACCTCCTGGGCAACGCGATCTGGGTGCTGCACGAGCACCCGGACGATCGGTCCCGCCTGGTGGCCGACCCGTCGCTCATCCCCACGGCGATCGAGGAGGTGCTGCGGTTCGAGTCGCCCGTGATCGGGCTCGCCCGCACCACCACGCGCGACGTCGACGTCCGCGGAGTCCTGATCCCGGAGGGCGCACGGGTGCAGATGAACTACGCGTCGGCCAACCGCGACGACCGGGCGTTCGTCGACGCCCACCGGTTCGACCTCGACCGCACCGACCAGCGCCACCTCGCCTTCGGGCACGGCATCCACTTCTGCCTCGGCGCCGCGCTGGCCCGGCTCGAGGCCCGGGTCGCGCTGGAGGAGCTGCTCGGCCGCTTCCCGACGTACCGGGTGCTCGGCCTCGAGCGGCTGCCGTCGGCCTACATCCGCGGGTTCGCCTCGCTCCGACTCGATGCGCTCCGACTCGATGCGCTCCCACTCGCTGCGCTCCCGCTCGCTACGGTGCCCGGCGAGCGGACAGGGGAGGACACCGATGGTTGACCAGCCGAGCGCGACGACGGTCGCAGACCTGCTGCGGGAGCACGCCGCGTCCACGCCGGACGCGCCCGCCTACCTGTTGGGTCAGCAGGTCGTGTCGTTCGCGGAGCTCGACGAGCGGTCGAGTCGGGTGGCCCAGGGCCTGCGGGCCGCCGGCGTCGCGGCCGGCGACCGGGTGGCCATCCTCGACAAGAACGGCCTCGAGTACTTCGACCTGGTGTTCGGCGCCGCCAAGCTCGACGCCGTGCTCGTGGCGGTGAACTGGCGCCTGGCCCCGCCCGAGGCGGCCTTCATCGTCAACGACGCCGCGGCCAAGGTCCTGGTGGTGGGCGACGACCTGGTCCCCGTGCTCGAGGGCTTCGAGTCGGACCTCACCAGCACCGACCTGATCCTGGTGATCGGGAAGGACGACCGGCATGCCACCTACGAGGACTGGGTCGGCAGCCAGGACGCCGTCGATCCGATGGTGCCGTCCGGCCCGGACGATGTCGCCTTCCAGTACTACTCCTCGGGCACCACCGGGCTGCCCAAGGGCGTGATGCTCAGCAACGGGGCCTGCTTCGCGGGGCTGCAGGCGGCGGCGGGGGTCGTCGCCTTCGACGACACCTCCGTGAGCATGGCCGTCATGCCGCAGTTCCACGTGGCCGGCGGCTTCTGGGCGCTCGTCGCGTTCTACTTCGGGCGCCCGACCGTGGTGCAGCGCGAGGTCGACCCCGTGGGGATCGTCGACCTCATCGCCGAGCACCGCGTCACCCACGCCGTGTACGTGCCCGCGCTCCTCCAGGTGCTGGTGCAGGTCCCGGGCATCGCGGAGGCCGACCTGACGAGCCTGCGCTGCATCATCTACGGCGCCTCGCCGATCTCGGAGGAGGTGCTCGTGTCCTCCATCCGCACGTTCGGGTGCGACTTCCTCCAGGCGTACGGGATGACGGAGACCAGTGGCGGGTGCGTGTTCCTCCCGCCCGCCGACCACGACCCGGAGGGCCCGAACCGCCACCGGCTCCGTGCCGCCGGGCTGCCCGTGGGTGACACCGAGCTGAAGGTCGTGGACCCGGAGGGCAACGTCGTCCCGGTGGGCGAGGTCGGGCAGATCCTGATCCGGTCGCCACAGAACATGGTCGGGTACTGGAACCAGCCGGAGCAGACGGCCAGCACGATCCTCCCCGACGGGTTCCTCTGCACGGGCGACGCCGGCTACCTCGACGCCGACGGGTACCTGTACATCCACGACCGGGTGAAGGACATGATCATCTCGGGTGGGGAGAACGTGTACCCGGCCGAGGTCGAGAACCGCCTCATGGCGCACCCCGACATCGCCGACGTGGCCGTCATCGGCGTGCCCGACGACCGCTGGGGGGAGACCCCGAAGGCGCTCGTCGTGCGGGCGGCCGGCTCGGAGCTCACCGAGGGCGACGTGATCGCCTGGGCCCGGGAGGGCCTCGCCCACTTCAAGTGCCCGACCACGGTGGAGTGGCGCGACGAGCTGCCGCGCAACCCCAGTGGGAAGCTCCTCAAGGTGGAGCTGCGCGAGCCGTACTGGAAGGGTCGGACCCGTCGGGTCGGCTGATCTGCGCCGCACCACGGGGGTCCTGCTCGCCGTCCTCCTGGGACTCGTCCTGCTGGCGCCGGCGGCGCGGGCCGACGGGAGCGCGTCCGTGTCGGACACGAGCCTCGTGCCCGGCCAGACGGTCACCGTCCGGGCCAGCGAGCTGAAGCCGGGTGGCACCGCCAACATCGACTACCTGCCCGATGCGGTGCGCCTGGCGACGGTGACCGTCGGCGCCGACGGCGCCCTCGTGCAGGACGTGCAGATCCCGTCGTTGTCGAAGGACGGGCCGAAGCAGATCGTGGTGACCGCCATCGCCGCCACCGGCCGCTACGCCTACCTGGCCACGGACATGACGCTCAAGGGCCCGGTGGCCACCGCCCGGCTCGACGACACCACCCTCGTCCCCGGGCAGCGGCTGCGCGTCACCGGCACGCGGTTCCTGCCGGGGTACGAGGTGGCCATCGTGGTGTTCCCCGAGCAGCAGTACCTCGGCCGACCCGACGCGGGGTCCGACGGGCGGTTCGCCGTCGACGTGCGGATGCCCGCGCAGCTGCTCAACGGCCGCCACACGATCGTGGTCGCCGGGGCCAACGCGGGCGGGAGCTACTCCTACCTCGAGCTGTCGGCGACCGTCACCGGAGGGGTGGGGAACGTCCCCCCCGGGGGCGGCGGCGGGGGCAACGGCTCCCTGCCTCCGCTGAACCCGGCCGTGGTGCCCTCCTCGACCACCAGCACCCTCCGCGTGCCCCGTCCGACGACCGGCTCCCTCCCACCCCTGACCGACGTCGACGGCGGGTCCCGCGCCGGCACCGTCCTGCTCGTGCTGGGCTTTCTGGCGCTGCTCGCCCTCGTGGTGGGCACGTGGTTCGCCTCCCCCGACGGACGCCGATGGCGCCGCGAGCGTGGTCGCCGACGCCGCCAGCGCGAGCGGGAGCGCCGAAGCCGCCGCGCGGGGGGCTAGGGGGTCGCGAGAGGGAAGGGTGCACCGATGCGGCGGCTTGGTACCGCATCGAGTCCGCCGGCGACGGAGACGCACCCCGGCCACTACGCGTCGCCGAACTCGGGCGATTTGGTGGTCGACTGGGCTACGTAATCGCCCGAGAACGGCCATTGCGCGGCGTTTGGGGCATGGGGTGCCCTGCGACGGCCTGTAGCGCCCCGAACGTCGGCTCCGCGCAACGGCCAGAAGGCAGTGGAGACGACCTCCGCCGCTCGGCGGGCTAGCGGGTCAGGTCGCGGTAGGGGACCTCACGGCTCGGGTCGGGCTCGCGGGGGAGGCCGAGCACCACCTCGCCGACGATGTTGCGCTGCACCTCGTCGGTGCCGCCGCCGATGTGCATGGCGAACGCGCCCAGGAGGGCGTCGGCCCAGCGGCCGCCCTCGGGGGCGTCGGGACCGGTGAGCATCCCGCCGGGGCCGCAGACGGCGACGCCGAGGTCGGCGACGGCGGTTCCGAGCTGGGCGATGGCCAGCTTCAGGATCGAGCCCTCCACGCCGGGGATGCCGCCGGCGGCGAGCGCCGTGCGCACCCGGGCGTTCGTGAGGTCGAAGAGGCGGCCCAGCGTGTGCACGCGGGCCAGCTCCTGGCGCACGAGGGGGTCGGACGACCGGCCCGTGGCCTGGGCGTGCTCGACGAGCGCCTCGAAGGTCGAGCGCGAGTCGCCGAGCGAGCCGGTGGCGAATCGCTCGTTCATGAGCGTGGTGCGGGCCACGCGCCACCCGTCGTCGAGGTCGCCGACGAGGTTCGAAGCCGGGATGCGGACGTCGTCGAAGAAGACCTCGTTGAAGTGGGCCTCACCGGTGATCTGGCGCAAGGGGCGGATGGTGATGCCCGGCGTCCTGAGGTCGACGATGAGGCAGGAGATGCCCTTGTTCTTCGGCACGCTCGGGTCGGTGCGGAAGATGCCCAGCCCGAGGTCGCAGTAGTGGGCGCCGCTGGTCCACACCTTCTGGCCGTTGAGCACGAACTCGTCGCCGTCGCGCTCGGCTCGGGTGCCGAGCGAGGCGAGGTCGGATCCGGCGTCGGGCTCGCTCCAGAGCTGGCACCAGATCTCCTCGCCGCGACGCATCGGCTGGAGGTAGCGGTCCTTCTGCTCGTCGGTGCCGTGGGCGATGATCGTCGGCCCGATCATGGCGACGCCGATGGTGAACAGCGTGTCGGGCACGTCGTAGCGGGCCAGCTCCTCGAACAGCACGGTGGACTCGAGGCCGCTGGCGTCGCGTCCGCCGTAGGCGGCCGGCCAGTGGATGGCCGACCAGCCGGCCTCGGCCAGGGTGGCCTGCCACCGCTTGGCCTCCACGATCGACGCGGGGTCGTCCCGGTAGCCGCCCATGACGTTGATGCGCTGCTCGGCATCGACCTTGGGCTTGGCGTTCGCGTCGAGCCACGCCCGCGCTTCGGCCCGGAACGCCGCTTCCTCGGGGCTGTCTTCGAAGTCCATGAGCTGGACAAATGGTAACAGCCGTTCACGCAGCGTTCGGTGGGGGCCCGTCCGTCGGAGGGCCCGCGAAGCACTGCGCGATGCGCAGCCACAGCTCGGCGTGCGGGCCGGAGGCCTCCAGCGCGGTGTCGTTGCGGTGGATGCGCTGGGTGACCAGGAGGCAGAAGTCGAGGGCAGGGCCGCGCACCCGGTCGGGGGCGTCCTTCGGGCCCCAGCTCCACACGCCGCCCGCCGGGCCCGTGAGCTCCACCCGCACCGGCTCCTCGGGCACCGGGAGCGCGCGGTTGGCGAAGGCGAACCCGCGGGTGGCCACCCCCAGGTGGGCGATGTGCCGGAGCACCCTGTCGAGGGGGAGCTCGCGGTTGACGGCTACGGCGATGTCGTGGCCGTGGGCGAAGGTCTCCATCACGCGTGCGGTGAGGAACGAGGCCCGGCTCAACGGGCCCGTGACCCACCCGATGCGCTCGTCGCCGGGGCCCAGCGCGACGGCGGCGCGCAGGGCCTGAGCGGCCACGAACCACCGCGCCACCAGCTCCTCGGAGGTCTCGTCGCTCGGCGCGGTGGTGGCCGCCTCGACCGCGTAGAGGTCGGCCAGCATCTCGGTGAGCTGCGCCCCGAACGCCTCCTGGTCGGTGGCGGCGAGCCGGCCGAGCTCCTCGCCGTGGGCGAGGTGGCGGACCTGGTGCCGCACGGTCCACCCGGCCGCCGGCGTTGGCCGGTCCCAGTCCTCGGCGCCCAGCGACTGCAGCAGCGAGCGCAGGTCGGCCTGCGCGGCGGCCAGGTCGGACAGGAGGGGGTTCAACGGCGTCGCCGGCACCGCGCCAGCATGCACGTTGACGCTCAGATACACCATCGTTAACGTCCGGAGATGGCCGAGGACGCCGCCGCCGAGCCCGAGGTCCGCTACGGCGTGAGCGAGCACGTCGCCACGATCACCTTCAACCGGCCCGACAAGCTCAACGCCGCCACGTTCGAGATGGGCGAGCAGCTCACGGAGGCCTTCGCCGAGGTCGAGCGCGACCCCGAGGTCCGGGCGGTGGTGGTGACCGGGGCGGGCCGTGCCTTCTGCGCGGGCGACGACGTGGAGAAGGCCTGGGGCGACCCGCGCATGGAGGCGACCCTCCAGTGGCTCGGCGACGTGCGCCCCGGGATGACCCCCGAGGCCGAGATGTTCCTCGAGTGCCGCAAGCCCACGATCGCCGCCGTGAACGGCGCCGCCGTCGGCATCGGGATGGACTTCGCGCTGCTGTGCGACATCCGGTACGCCTCCGAGCACGCGAAGTTCTCGCAGATGTTCGTGAAGCTCGGGCTCATGGCCGACATCACGGGCTACTGGCGGCTGCCGCAGCTCGTCGGGTACGCCAAGGCCGCCGAGCTGCTCCTCACCGGCGACCTCGTGGGCGCGGAGGAGGCCGAGCGGATCGGCCTCGTGTCCAAGGTCCTCCCCGCCGACGAGCTGCTGCCGGCGGCGCTCGACCTGGCCGGTCGCATCGCGGCCAACCCGCCGCAGTCCGTGCGGTACATCAAGGAGGGGCTGCGGCGCGCCGTCGGCCGTGCCTACACGGAGCTCCCCGAGGTCTCGTCCTTCGTCGCCAACGGCCTGGCCCACCTCTTCACCACGGAGGACCACAAGGAGGCGGCGGCGGCGTTCATGGAGAAGCGGCCCGCGGTCTTCACGGGGCGCTGACGTGCTCGACCGGTCGCAGGTCCTGCCACACTTGATCGCCCGCCACGTCGACGACGTCCCCGACCGCGTCGCCATGCTCGACGTCGACGGCCATGCCGCGACCTACCGAGAGCTCCAGGACACCTACCGCACGTGGTCCGACGGGCTGCGCCGGGTGGGCGTGGGGCCCGGCCACACCGTGGCCACGATGCTGCCGAACTCCTTCGTGGCGTTCGAGGCGTGGCTGGGGGTGGCGTGGCTCCGGGCCATCGAGGTGCCGATCAACAACGCCTACCTGGGCGACATGCTTCGCTACCTGCTCAACGACTCCCGGGCCGAGGTGCTGGTGATCTCGCAGCGCTTCGTCGACCGGCTGGCCGGCGTGGCCGCCGAGCTCGAGCACCTGCGCACGGTGGTCATCCCCGATGCCGACCCCGCGTCGCCGCGTCCCGACCTGCCCTTCGACGTGCTCGACCAGGCCGCCTTCTTCGAGGGGGCCACACCGGCCCACGACCTCGACGGACCCGAGCCCTTCGACACCTGCGCGCTCGTGTACACGTCCGGAACCACCGGTCCCTCCAAGGGCGTGCTCGTGCCGTGGGCGGAGCTGAACGAGTTCGCCAGCATGCCGCCCGAGGGGATGATCGAGGACGACGGCGGCTACTACACGGTGTTCCCCGCCTTCCACGTGTCCGGGAAGTCGGCGCTCTACACGGCCGCCCGCTACCGGGCCCACATCGCGATCCGGGAGTCGTTCAGCCTCACGGAGTTCTGGAGCGACATCCGCCGCTTCGACATCAAGGCGGCCGGGTTGGTCGGCCCGATGGCGGCACTGCTCATGCTGCTCCCGCCGGATCCGACCGACGCCGACACGCCCCTCGAGAAGGTCTACATGGGCCCGCTCATCCCGCAGGTCGAGGAGTTCAAAGAGCGGTTCGGCGTCGTGGTCGGCTCCGGCTTCGGGATGACCGAGATCGGCGTGCCCCTCGGCACCGATGGCTTCGACCTCGCCAACACCACCAGCTGTGGGCGGGTGCGGCCCGGCTACCCCGGCTACCAGGTCCGCATCGTCGACGAGCACGATCGTGAGGTGCCCGTCGGCACCGTTGGCGAGCTCGTGGTCCGGTCCGACGAGCCCTGGGTGATCACACCGGGCTATTGGCACCAGCCCGAGCGCACCGCCGAGGCCTGGCGCAACGGGTGGTTCCACACCGGCGACGGCTTCCGGGTCGACGAGGACGGCAACTACTACTTCGTCGATCGCATCAAGGACGCGATCCGGCGGCGGGGCGAGAACATCTCGTCGTTCGAGGTCGAGGCGTCCGTGAACCAGCACCCGTCGGTGCAGGAGTGCGCGGCCGTGGCCGTGCCCTCGGAGATCGGGGAGGACGAGATCAAGGTCCTCGTCGTGCCCGTCGCCGGAGCCGAGGTCGATCCGGCCGAGCTGATCGAGTTCCTGGCGCCGCGCGTGCCGAAGTTCATGCTCCCGCGCTACGTGGAGGTCCTCGAGGCGCTGCCGAAGACGGACGCCACGTTCCGCACCAAGAAGGTCGAGCTGCGCGCAGCCGGCCTCACCGACCGCACCTGGGACCGAGAGGCCATCTGATGTCCGTCAGCAACGTGTACGAGTTCGAGACGATCCTCGTGGACGTCGACGAGGTGGGCGTGGCCACCCTCACGCTCAACCGACCCGACGCCATGAACGCGTTCGACCACACGATGGACCGCGAGCTGCACGAGGCGATGTGGCTGCTCGAGGCCGACGAGGCGGTGCGGGTCATCGTCGTCACCGGCGCCGGCCGGGCGTTCTGCTCGGGAATCGACATGTCCGGCGGGGCCGACGTGTTCGGCGCCGAGGCCCACGAGGCCCACGATGCCGCGCAGGGGGTCGACTCCGACAGCGTCCCCGACCGGTCCGCGTTCTGGACCATGCGCACCCCGGTGATCGGCGCCATCAACGGCGCCGCCGTCGGCGCCGGCCTCACCGTGCCGATGCTGTTCGACCTGCGGATCGTGGCCGAGGACGCCAAGCTCGGCTTCGTCTTCACCCGCCGCGGCATCGTGCCCGACGCGAACATCTGCTGGCTCCTCCCGCGCCTGGTCGGCGTGGAGCGGGCCCTCGACCTCCTCGTGACGGGCCGGATGTTCAGCGGGTCCGAAGCCGTCGAGATGGGCCTCGCCCTCAAGGCCGTGCCGAAGGACCAGGTGCTGGCCGAGGCGCAGGCGCTGGCCCGCGAGATCGCTGTCCAGTCGGCCCCCGCCGCCGCCGGCCTGGTGAAGCAGCTGATCTACGAGTTCCTCGGCGAGACCGACCGCAAGGCGGCCTTCGCCAAGGAGACGAAGGTGATCTGGTGGGTGGGCGAGCAGCCCGACGCCATGGAGGGGATCATGTCGTTCCTCGAGAAGCGCACCCCGACGTGGAGCACGTCCAAGCACGCGCCGCTGCCCGAGGGCCTCGAGTGACCGCCACGGTCGCGCAGCGCCCCATCGGCCCGGACGTGTTCACCTGGCCGTCGGACGAGCCGCGGCTCCTCGGCAGCCGGTGCGGGTCGTGCGCCACGGTGGTGTTCCCCGCCCAGGACGGCTGCCCCAAGTGCGGTGTGACGGGCATGGAGCGCACCGAGCTGGGCCGCCGGGGCACCCTCTGGACCTGGACCACGCAGGACTTCCTGCCGAAGTCGCCGTACGCCGGGCCGGAGACCGAAGCGGACTTCGCCGGCTACCTGGTCGGCTTCGTCGAGCTGCCCGAGGGCGTCCGTGTGATCGGTCGCCTCGTCGAGATGGACCGCGCCGATGTCGCCATCGGGATGGAGCTCGAGCTGCGCATCTTCCCGTTCAACGTCGACGAGGACGGCACCGAGGTCCTCGCCTATGGCTTCGCCCCGGCGGGGTCGCGATGAGCGCCGACAACGTGAGCGAGCTTGCGAGCGAACCCGGGAGCACAGGCATCCCGGCGCCGTTAGGCGCCGAGCACACGGGCGGACGACGTTCCGACCTCGGGGCTAACTCCGTGTGCATCGTCGGGATCGGCATCCACCCGTTCGGGCGCCACGACGGGGTGAGCGGATCGGCCATGGGCGCGTTCGCCACGCGCGCCGCGCTGGCGGATGCCGGCGTCGAGTGGAAGGACCTCCAGTTCGCCTACGGCGGGAGCCTCGCGATGATGCTCCCTGGGGGTGAGGGCTCGGCCACCCCCGACACGCTCGTGAACGAGCTCGGCCTCACGGGGCTGCAGTTCATCAACGTGATGAACGGGTGCGCCACCGCCGGGAGCGCGCTGGCCGCGTCCGTGCAGGCGGTGTCGTCCGGCCAGTTCGACCTGGGCCTGGCCGTCGGCTTCGACAAGCATCCGCGCGGCATGTTCAACGCCGACCCGGCCACCTCGGGGGTGCCCCAGTGGTACGGCGACCTCGGCTTCATGGTCACCACCCAGTTCTTCGCCATGAAGATCAACCGCTACCTCCACGACCACGACATCTCGGAGGAGACGCTGACGAAGGTGGCGGCCAAGGCGTTCCGCAACGGGTCGCTCAACCCGAACGCGTGGCGCCAGCAGCCGATCAGCGAGGAGCAGATCCGCGAGTCGCGCCTGCTCAACCACCCGCTCACGCAGTACATGCTGTGCTCGCCGGACGAGGGGGCTGCCGCCGTCGTCGTGTGCCGGGCCGACCAGGCCCATCGCTACACCTCGGCCCCCGTCTTCGTGCGGGGGGTCGCGGTGCGCACCCGGCGCTTCGGCACGTTCGAGGTCTTCAGCCCCTGGGTGTCCACCGAGAGCACCGAGAGCCCCACGGTCGACGCCTCCCGGGCGGTCTACGAGATGGCGGGCATCGCCCCGGCCGACGTCCAGGTCGCCCAGATCCAGGACAGCGAGTCGGGCGCCGAGATCATGCACATGGCCGAGAACGGCTTCTGCGCCGACGGCGAGCAGGAGCGGATGATCTTCGACGGCGAGACCGAGATCGGTGGTCGCCTGCCGATCAACACCGATGGCGGGCTGCTGGCCAACGGCGAGCCCATCGGGGCCTCGGGCATGCGCCAGATCCACGAGATCGTGCTGCAGCTCCGCGGCGACGCGGGCCCCCGCCAGGTCCCGGGCAGCCCGACCGTCGGTTACACACAGGTGTACGGCGCCCCGGGCATCGGCGCCTGCACGATCCTCACCCGCTGACTGACCTGCCCCTCTGACTGACGTTGAGGAGATCGCCTTGAGCACGATCCTGGCTGCCGCCGCCTACGTCCCGCAGCGCCGGCTCGACCGCGTGGCCGCGGGCATCGGGCGCGGCACCCGCGCCGTGGCGTCGTTCGACGAGGACGCCACGTCGATGGCCGTCGAGGCCGCCCGCCGGGCCGTGGTCGGCCACGAGGCCGCCATCTCCTCGGTGGTGTTCACCACCACCTCCCCGCCGTACGCCGACCGCACGAACGCCAACGTCATCCACCAGGCCCTGCACCTCGATGTGTCCGTCGGCGCCTACGACGCGGTGGGCTCCGTGCGAACGACGGTGGGCGCGCTGCGGGCCGCCGCCGACGCCGCGGCGGCTGGTCGCACGACCCTCCTCGTGGCGGCCGACGTGCGGGTGGGCCTGCCCGGCTCCGGCGACGAGCGGGACGGCGGCGATGCTGCAGCCGCGGTGGTGCTCGGCCCGGGCGGAGCTGCCGGACCGGGCGGAGCTGCCGGACCGGGCGGAGCTGCCGGACCGGGCGGAGCTGCCGGACCGGGCGAGGCCGCCGCCGAGCTCGTCGCCACCGGCGCGGCGTCGGCGGAGTTCCTCGACCGCTGGCGCGTCCCCGGCGACCTCACCTCCAAGGTGTGGGAGGAGCGCTTCGGCGAGACCGAGTACGTGCCGCTCGCCGAGGCCGCCTTCGGCGACGCCCTCAAGGCGGCGGGCATCACGGCCGAGGAGGTCGACCACCTCGTCGTCACCGGGCTCCACACCCGGGCGGTCGGCGTCGTGCGCAAGGGCGCCGGGGTCCGGCCCGAGGCGATCGTGGACGACCAGCTGGGAACGATCGGCATCACGGGTGCCGCCCACCCCCTGCTCCTCCTCACCGACGTGCTCGAGCGGGCGACCCCCGGCCAGACCGTCGCCCTCCTCGTGCTGGCCGACGGCGCCGACTGCCTCGTCTTCCGCGTGGGCGAGGCGGCTGGCCGCGTCGCCGGTCGCTCGGTGCAGGAGCAGCTCGCGGGACGCCCCGTCGATCACACCGACGTGCTGGTGTGGCGCGGCCTCCTGCGGCGGGAGCCCCCTCGCCGGCCCGACCCCGACCGGCCGGCCGCCCCGCCGTCGAGCCGCAACTCGGCCTGGAAGTACGCGCTCGTCGGCTCCCGGTGCACGGAGTGCGGCACCCGTCACCTGCCCCCGGAGCGCATCTGCCTCTGGTGCCGGTCGCGCGACCACCAGGAGCCCGAGCCGCTGGCCGACGTCGAGGGCACGGTCATCACGTTCTCCATCGACCACCTCGCCTTCTCGCTCGCCCCGCCCGTGGTCGCCGCGGTCGTCGACTTCGACGGCGGTGGGAGGATCCAGTGCGAGCTCACCGACGTCGATCCGGCGTCGGTCGCCATCGGGGACCGCGTGGCCATGACCTTCCGTCGGCTGTACACGACCTCCGACGGCGTCCACAACTACTTCTGGAAGGCTCGTCCGATCGAGCAGGGAGCAGGCTGACATGGGATCGAACGGCATCCGCGACCGGGTCGCGATCGTGGGGATGGGGTGCACGAACTTCGGCGAGCGCTGGGAGCTCAGCACCGACGACCTGCTCGTCGACGCCGCCACCATGGCGATGGACTCCGCTGGCATCGCACAGGAGGCGATCGACGCCTACTGGCTTGGCACGATGGGCTCGGGGCTCTCGGGCATGACCCTGTCACGCCCGTTGAAGCTCGACTACAAGCCGGTCACCCGCATCGAGAACTTCTGCGCGACCGGGAGCGAGTCGTTCCGCAACGCCTGCTACGCGGTCGCGTCCGGCGCCTACGACGTCGCCATGGCGATCGGCGTCGAGAAGCTGAAGGACTCGGGGTACTCGGGGCTCGTGGTCGACGGACCCGCCCACGACGGCACCGCGGTGGCGCTCACCGCGCCGTCGATGTTCGGTCTGCTCGCACCGGCCTACGGCGAGCGGTACGGCGTGAGCGAGGAGGAGATGTCGGACGTGCTCGCCCGCATCGCCTGGAAGAACCACGCCAACGGGGCCCGCAACCCACGAGCCCAGTTCCGCAAGGAGGTCTCGATCGAGACGATCAAGGCCAGCCCGCGGGTGTCGGGCCAGCTGGGCATCTTCGACTGCTCGGGGGTGAGCGACGGCTCGGCGGCCGCGATCATCGTCCGGGCCGAGGATGCTCACCGCTACACCGACCGGCCGCTCTACGTGAAGGCGCTGTCCTTCGTCGCCGGGCCCGGCACCGGGCCGATGGACCACCGCTACGACTACACGACGTTCGAGGAGGTGGTCCGCAGCTCCGAGGACGCCTACGAGCAGGCCGGCGTCACCGACCCGCGTGCCGAGCTGGCCCTCGCCGAGGTCCACGACTGCTTCACCCCCACCGAGCTGGTGCTGATGGAGGACCTCGGCTTCTCGCCTCGGGGGGAGGGGTGGAAGGACGTCATGGCCGGTGCGTTCGACCGCGACGGCGAGCTCCCGGTCAACCCCGACGGGGGCCTGAAGAGCTTCGGCCACCCCATCGGGGCCAGCGGGCTCCGGATGCTCTTCGAGTGCTGGCTGCAGCTGCGGGGCGAGGCGCCGGAGGACCGGCAGCTGGCGTCGATCGCGGCGGGCCGGAAGCTCGGCCTCACCCACAACCTCGGCGGCCAGCCGGGCTCCTGCGTGTCGTTCGTCAGCATCGTCGGCAGCGAGCCGAGCGCATAGTGGCTGCCGCCACCGCTCCCCCGCGCCTCGGCTTCGACGAGACCCACCAGCTCTTCCGCGAGGGCTTCGCCGGCTTCCTCGAGCAGGAGATGGTCCCCTTCGCCGAGAAGTGGGAGGTCGACGGCATCGTCGACCGCGACCTCTTCCGTCGAGTCGGGGCGGCGGGCTACCTCGGCATCGACGTGCCCGAGGAGTACGGCGGCGGCGGGTCGAAGGACTTCCGCTACAACGCGATCATGATGGAGGAGGCCACCAGGCTCGGGGTGGCCACCGCCTACACGGGCATCTCGCTGCACAACGACGTGTGCGTGCCGTACCTCCTCGAGGGCGGCAACGAGGAGCAGAAGGCGCGCTGGCTCCCGGGGGTCTGCGACGGCAGCCTCGTCCTGGCCGTCGGCATGACGGAGCCCACCACGGGCTCCGACCTGGCCAGCATCCGCACCACGGCGGTGCGCGACGGCGACGACTATGTGATCAACGGGGCGAAGACGTTCATCAGCAGCGCGTTCAACTGCGATCTGGTGATCCTCGCCGTGAAGACCGATCCCACCCAGCGGCACCGGGGGATGAGCCTGATCGTGGTGGAGAGCGACCGCCCCGGGTTCGAGCGGGGTCGCAACCTCGACAAGGTCGGCCAGCACGCGTCCGACACCGGCGAGCTGTTCTTCAGCGACGTGCGGGTGCCCGCGTCGAACCTCCTCGGCGGCGAGGGTGAGGGGTTCACCCAGCTCGTCACCAAGCTCCCGCGCGAGCGCCTGGGCATCTCGATGGGCGCCGTCGAGCAGGCCGAGGTCGCCTTCCAGCTCGGCCTCGCCTACGCGAAGGAGCGGGAGGCGTTCGGGCAGCCGATCGGCAGCTTCCAGCACAACCGCTTCAAGCTCGCCGAGATGCGCACCGAGATCGACATCGCCCGCGTGTTCGTCGACCGGCAGCTCGAGGCGCTCAACGAGCGGACCCTGACCGCCGAGACCGCCGCCGAGGCGAAGTGGTGGACCACCGAGCTGTGCAAGCGCGTGGTCGACACCTGCCTGCAGCTCCACGGGGGCTACGGCTACATGGAGGAGTACCCGATCGCCCGCCTGTTCCGCGACACGCGGATCATGACGATCTACGGCGGCACCACCGAGATCATGAAGGAGATCATCGGCCGGTCGCTCGGCGTGTAGCGGCGGCGGGTGAGGGCGCCGCGTGGCAGCCAGAACGCGTCGGTTGGGGGCATGGGGGTGTCCCAGACGGCCTCGAGTGCCCCCAACCAGCTGCCCGTGCGGCGTCTAGATGTCGTAGATGCCGTTGAACACGAGGCCGATGCCGGCGACGACGAGCACGGCGCCGAGCAGCGCGCCGAGCGCCCGCATCACCCCCGCCGGCGGGCGGGGAACGAGGAGCGCGAGCAATGGCACCGTGGCCAGCGCCAGGAACAGGGCGGCGACCGTCGACGGTGCGGAACGGTCGAGCGACCCGGACACGGCCAGCAGGCCGACGGCCGGTGTGAGGAGCGTCGGGAAGGCGACGGGCACGAGCGCCGCCGACCGGCCTGCCAGCCGGGGCTCGGAGGCCGGGAGGGGGAGGACCATGGTGGCGATGCCCTGCGCGGCCAGCACCGCACCGGCCGCCATGCGCACCGTGGGGTCGGCGAGGTCGACGAGGTCCGCCAGCGGACCGGCCAGCCCGGCGAGCAGGGCGGCGACCGCCACGACGACGAGCGCCCCCGCGGCGGCCGCACGGATCCGATCGTCGTCCGGCAGGGCGGCTTGCGCGCGGGGCGCGCTCACCGCGGCCACCGCGGCCACCACGAGGAGGAGCAGGCTCATGAGGGGATCTCCATCGTCTCGAGGGCGGCCAACAGCGCCGAGATGGGGTGCTGCTGGCCGTCGACCTGGGTGACGCCCTGGCGGAACCAGGCGCCGTCGATGCGGGGGTCGGGGGCGTGGGCCTGGCGGGCGATGAGCATCCCGGCGGCGCAGCGGATGCGGTCGACGACGCGCTCGTCGTCCACATCGATCCGCGGGTCCGCGTGGATCGCCCGCCGGATGCCGCCGAGGCCCTCGCCGAGCGTGCCGAGCCCCGACGAGGAGGCGAACGGGCCGCGGAGGAGCCGGGCGACGCCGCCCGACCGGCGCTGCGACTCGTAGCGGACCTGCAGCCCGAGCAGGCCGGCCTGGCGTCGGGCTCCGTCCACCGCGGCGTCGGACAGCCCGGAGCCGTCCGGCCACGCGGCCATCTCGCCCCACCCGTAGGAGGCCCAGTGGTCGGACACGGGCGGGAAGCGGCGCTCGGCGTCGTCGCGCCGCGTGGCCACGTACTCGCTGATGCGGCGGGCCGGCTCGTCCCAGCCCTCACCGGGGAGCTCGGCGTGGAGGCGGGCGAGGGCGAACAGGACCTCGCCGGTGAAGAAGGGGGAGCGGGAGCCGGCCACGGGCTCGTCGCGCGTGAGGTCCCAGGTGGCCACCACGGCGCCGTCGTCGGTGACGGTCCGCCCGAGGAACCGGCCCAGCTGTCGGAGCACGTCGTCGTGCGTCGTGTCGCCGTCGACGCGGCGGCGCTCGACCAGCGCGGCCACGAGGAGCCCGGTGGCGCCGGTGCCCTCGGAGAACGCGGCCGAGTCGCCGGCCAACGGGGTGAGCTCGTCGAGCGCCCAGGCGATGCCCGCCTCGCTGGCCTCGGTGGCGGTCGTCGTGCGCGATGCCGGCGGCCCGCGCCTGCTCGAGCGAGAGGAGGGTGCCGGCGTGACGGGCGGTCGAGTACCCGGGCTCGACCTCCATCAGGTCCCGGTTGAAGCGGTAGAGGAAGCGGCCGCTCGGCAGCTGGTTCGTGCCGATCCAGGTGACCGCGTCGGTCGACGGCGGCCGTCGCGCTGTCGGAGACGAGACCGGCGGGCAGCCCTCGGGCTGGGCCACCGCCGCCGCGACGCCGAGCCCGAGGAGCCACGCGAGGGCCCCCGCGGCGACTCGTCCCCCCACGGTGGTCGGCACGGGGCGACCCTAGCGACGAGGGTGGGGCCTAAGGTCGCCGCGTCGTGACGGCCCGAGTCCGCTGGTTGGTGACCGCGCTCGTCGCCGGCGCCGTGTTCGCGCCGGCGGTGCTGCCCGACGCGTCCGACGGGTTCCCGATCTCGACGTACCCGATGTTCACCTACGAGCGCGGCCGGGTGATGGCACTCGACACCGTCGTCGTCGTCGAGGGCGACGAGCGCCACCGTCTGTCGCCGGAGGCCATCAGCGGCACCGACGAGGCGGTGCTGGCCTCGGCCCGGGTGAGCGACGCGATCCGCGCCGGCGCGGCCGCCCGCCTGTGCCGTGAGGTGGCCGCGCGCGTCGACGAACAGGGTGAGGTGCAGGTCGTGACGGAGGTCCACGACACCGTCGAGCTCGTTCGCGACGGCGCCGCCCCTCGGTCGACGACCGTGCACGCCCGCTGCCCGGTGGACCGGCACCGATGAGCGCCCTGGTCGAGCAGGTCGCGCCGCCGACGCGGCTGGCCGCCTTCCGCATCTGGAGCGGTGCCTTCGCCCTCGGGTACCTGCTCGTCCGGCTGCCCTACTGGCTCGACGTCATCGAGCTCGAGCGCGGCCGGTGGGACCCCGTCGGCATCCTCGCTCCGCTCGACGGTCCGCCGGCCCGGGCGCTGGCGCGCGCCCTCCTCACGCTGACGTTCGTGGCGGGTGTGGCGTTCGTGACGGGCTGGCGGTACCGCTGGAGCGGGCCCGCCTTCGCGGTGCTGCTGGTGGGGACCCTCACGTTCCGGAACGCGTGGGGCCACCTCTTCCACACCGACCAGCTCCTCGCGCTGCACGTGCTGGTGCTCGGCCTCGCGCCGGCGGCGGACCGGTGGTCCCTCGACGCTCGCCGGGCCGAGCGGGCCGGGACGGCGACCCCGACCGAACCCGAGGTCCGCTACGGGTGGCCGCTGCGCCTGGCCGGGATCGTCACGGTGCTCACCTACGTGGTGACCGGGATCGCCAAGCTCCGCTACGCGGGCGCCGACTGGCTCGGGGGCGACACGCTCCTCCACCAGGTGGCCTTCGACAACGCGCGCAAGATCGTGCTCGGCGATCCCCAGGCGCCGCTGGCGGGGGTGTTCGTCGCCCACCCGCTGCTCTTCCGGCCGATGGGCCTGCTGACGTTGGTCGTCGAGCTCGGCGCGCCCGTCGCGCTGCTCGGGCGGCGCTGGGCGGCGGGGTGGGTCACGGCGGCGTGGACCTTCCACATCGGGATCCTCGCGCTGATGGCGATCGGGTTCCCGTACCCGCTCACCCTGGTGGCGTTCGCCCCGCTGCTCGCCTGCGAGCGGCCGCTCGAGTGGCTGCGGCGCCGGGTCCGCCCTGGCCTACGGTCGCAGTCGTGAACGTCAGCGAGCTCAGCGGTGGCAAGGGGCCCTTCGTGGCCGGGACCTTCTTCGACCTCGGCACGGTCGGGTACCGCCAGGCCGAGTACGCCCTCACCACGGGGGTGCGCGCCTTCGGGCCGACCGGTCCGGCGGGGTCGGGTGTGTCCGTGGTGGAGGAGGCCGAGGCCGTCACCCGGATCGTCGTGCACCGACCCGAGGATGCCGCGGCGTTCGACGGCACCGTGGTGGTGGAGTGGCTCAACGTCAGCGGCGGGCTCGACGCCGCGCCGCTCTGGACGTTCACGCACCGCGAGCTGATCCGCAGTGGCGCCGCGTGGATCGGGCTCTCCGCCCAGCAGGTCGGGGTGCAGGGCGGTGCGGGCCTGCTGGACATGGCCAGCGGCATGTCGCTGATGGAGGGTGATCCCGAGCGCTACGGCGGGCTGCGCCACCCTGGTGACCGGTTCTCCTACGACCTGTTCACGCGGGTCGGCGAGCTGGCCCGCCACGGTCGCGGCACGATCTTGGAGGGGCTGCCGGTCGAGCGGGTGCTCGGCGTCGGGGAGTCGCAGTCGGCCTTCCGCCTGACCACCTACCTGAACGAGCTCGACGAGCAGGCCGCCGTGTACGACGGGTACCTGGTCCACGCCCGTGGCGGCACCGGCGCACCACTCGATGACGGGCAGGACCCGAGCCGCCTGCGGGAGGGACCGGCCACGCTGTTCCGCGAGGGCCTGCGGGTGCCGGTGCTGTGCGTGGAGGCGGAGACCGACCTGATCACGCTCGGCTACCAGGCCGCCCGCCAGGACGACGCCGAGCACCTCGTGGTGTGGGAGATGGCCGGGACGTCCCACGCCGACGTGTACACCTTCGCCGCCGGCTTCATGGACGACGGCTTGCAGCCGATCGAGCAGCTGGCCCGTTCGTGGCGGCCGTCGAACGAGCTCTTCGGGAGCACGCTCGACCACCCCGTGAACGCCGGACCGCAGCACTTCGTGTTGGACGCCGGGGTGCGGGCCCTCGCGGCATGGGTGAGCGGCGGCGACTCGGCCCGACCGGCGGCCTCGCCCCGGCTGGAGCTGGCCGGCTACGGGTTCGCCACCGACGGGCTGGGCAACGCCCTCGGCGGCATCCGCACGCCCCACGTCGACGTGCCGGTGGCGGCGCTCTCCGGCCTGGGCAACGGCGGCGGAGCGATCGCCTTCCTGGCCGGCACCACGAAGCCGTTCCCGCCCGAGCAGGTGCGCGACCTCTACGGCACCAAGGCGGGCTACCTCGAGCGGTTCTCCGCGTCGGCGGCGGAGGCCGCGGCGGCCGGGTTCTTCCTCGACGACGAGCTCGACGAGATCGTCGGGATCGCCGCCGAGAACGTCGAGATCTAGGTCAGCCCTCGGGCTCAGCCGCCGGGGCGTTCGACCAGCGCCTGCAGCTTCTGGGGCGCCATCACGCAGTAGCTCTCGGTGAGCAGCTCCCGGACCTCGGACCAGTCGACCCGGCCCCGCAGCGTCATGGCGATCACATCCCGGCCCCACCCGGCGTAGAAGAAGGGCGGGCCGCTGTTGCGCAGCGCCACGAGCTCCGGACCGTCTGACCGGAAGACCAGCACCGGCCCGGCGCCGAAGATGCGCGCCGCCTTCACGATCGACGGCGTGGAGTGCTCGTCGGCCCAGAACAGGTGGGCGAAGCTCTTCTTCCGGACCATCCACCGCCGGCCCACCCAGGCCGGCTCCTCGAAGGTCTCGGGCAGATCGAGGCACAGCCCCCGCACCTCGGCCAGCACGTCCGCCGGGATCTCCCCGTCGCCCTCGGTCACGGCCCCCAGGCTACGAAGCCCTGCCTGTCACCGGCTGTCAGCGTCTCCTGGGCTTGGCCGACGGGTCGACGATGGCCGCGACCCACACCTCGCCGAGCCAGGTGGCGAAGCGCTGCTGCGTCCAACCTCGCTCCCGCACCAGCCGATGCCACAGCAGGCCGTCGGTCATGGACCACAGGATGTCGCGGCACTCCTCCTCGGACACGGCCAGCTGGCCGGTCTTGGCCGCCTCGGATGCCATGAACCCGAGTCCGGCCAACCGCTGCCGGCCCATCTCCTCGAGCATGGCGGCGGCGGCCGGGTCCGATCCCGCGGCGGACTGCACCATGAGCTGGAACGGACCGATGCGCTCGGCGGTGCGAGCCGAGAACTCCGCCTGGAGCGGGAGACGGATGCGAAGGTCCGGCTCGGCCCGGATGGCCACCACCTCGGGTCGCTCGTGGAACACCACCTCCTGGTCGTCTCCCCCGACGGTGACGTCCCAGACCCGATGGAGCAGCTCGGCCTTGGAGCCGAACACCGAGTAGATCGTCTCCGGCGACACCCCGGCCGCCTCCGCGATGGCGGCGATGGTGGTGCGGCCGTAGCCGTCGCGCAGGAACAGCTCCTGGGCGGCGTCGACGACCGCGCGGCGGTTCGCGTCGGCCTGGGCTCGACGGCCGGACGCGTCGTACGCGCGCCGGGCCTTGACGGGCTTCGCCAACTTCGCTACACCGTACCTGTATTCATTACACAGACACTGTAGCAAAGACCGGGAGGCTCAGATGGGGACGACACGCGCGATCGACACCGCGGAGGCATGGGACGGGGTGGCCACCGGGTGGGTGGAGCACCACCGCCTCGTCGAGGAGGGGAAGCGGCCCGTCACCGAGGCGATGCTGGCGGCGCTGGCCCTGGAGCCCGGCCACCGGGTGCTCGAGGTGGGGGCCGGTCCCGGAGAGCTCGCCACCGAGCTGGCGGAGCGGGTCGGACCCCACGGCGAGGTCGTGGCCACGGACGTGTCCCCGGCGATGGTGGCGGCTGCGTCGGGGGCGCTGGCCGGGCTGCCGTGGGCTCGCGCCCTGGTGGCCGACGGTGCCCACCTCGACCACCTGGGCGAGGGCTACGACGCCGTGGTCTGCCGGATGGGCCTGATGTTCGTCGACACCCCGGCCGATGGCCTCGCCGAGGCGCACCGAGTCTTGCGCCCGGGTGGCCGCCTGGCCGTCGGCGTGTGGGCCGGTCCCGAGCACAACCCGTGGCTGACCACCGTCGGCCTGGCCGCCATGGGCGCCGGCCTCCCGGTGGAGCTGCCGATCGGTCCGGGTGGCCCGTTCAGCATCGCCGACGCGGACGTGTTGGCCGATCTGGCCCGCGCCGCCGGGTTCGCCGACGTGGAGGTGCAGGCCGTCGACCTCGCGTTCCGCTTCGCCGACGCGGCCGCGCACGTCACCGTGAGCAGCACGCTGTCCCCGGCCCTGGCCCCCGTGTTCGAGGAGGCCACCCCCGACCAGCGGGCCGCGGTGCTCGGGATGGTGGCCGACGCCGACGCCCAGTACGCGACCGACGACGGACTGCGCCTGCCGGGCCGAGCCCTCGTGCTCAGCGGCCGAGCCTGAGCCGTCCGCCGAGCTACGCGGCGGGCTCGGCGGGAGGCGGCGCGGTCGTCGCCGGTTCGGGCACCGTCGTCGCGGGCCCGGTGGTGGCGCTCGTGACCGGCCTCCTCGCCAGCCTGGGGCCGGGGCCGCGGCGCCGCCGCCCTCCCCGTTTCGACGGGAGCGGCCGACGACCTGACGGTGTGACGCCTCAGTCGGGCTGCAGCTCGAGGTCGAGACCGGAGATCTCGAGGGCGCGACGCACCGTTCCGAAGGCGTTCCGCACGTCGAGTCGGCCACCTTGGGAGCGGAGCCTGCTGCCCGTTCGGGCCAGCTCGCCGAGCCCGGTCGAGTCCAGGAAGGTGACGCCGGCCAGGTCGAGAACGACGTCGCAGAGGTGCGGATCGACGGCGTCGAGGCACGCCCGCAACGTCCCTACCGAGGCGAGGTCGACCTCGCCGTGGAGGTGCAGGACGGTCGTCGACCCCTCGATCTCGACCGCGATCTCGAGCCGCACGTCCATGCGTTTCCCCGATCGTCATGACCAGACGAGCCTGGTCGTCAGCGGTTGCGGAGGCGGTCGACCTCTCGCCGGAGCTCGGCGAGCTGGGCTTCGAGCACGAGGATCCGGCGGATGCCGGCGAGGGTCATGCCCTCGCCGGCCATCGCCGACACCTGCTCGACGAGCCCCACCTCCGCGCGGGTGTACCTGCGCTGCCCGCCGTCGGAGCGGGCTGGTTGGACGACCCGCTCGGAGTCCAGCCGGCGCACGAACGCCGGCTGGAGGCCGAGCATCCCCGCGACCTGGCCCACCGTGAACAGCGGTGCGTGCTCGTCGTCGAGGGGATGCGTCACCGGTGTCGCTCCTTCGGAAGCTCAGCTGGCGGCGCCGGCCAGCTCCTTGGCGGGTTCGTCGCCCGTGGGCTCGCTCGACGCCTCGATCGTGACCGCGCGGCGGGCCCCTCCGGTGACCTCCACCTTCCGCGGCTTCGCGCGGTCGGCGACGGGGAGGCGGATCGTCAGCACGCCGTCCGTGTAGTCGGCGGCGATGCGGTCGGCATCGAGGCTGTCGCCGAGGAACAGCTGGCGGCTGAACGTGCCGTGGGGTCGTTCGCCGATGAGCAGCTCCGAGCCCTCGGCGGCATCGCGCCGCCGCTCGGCGTGGACGGTGAGGACGTTGCGTTCGACGGTGAGATCGATCGAGCCGGCGTCGACGCCCGGAAGGTCGAGCTCGGCGACCAGCTCGTCGCCGCTGCGGTAGGCGTCGATCGGCATGGCCGCCGGTCGTGTCGGCGTCCCGAGGACCTGTTGGGCCAGGCGGTCGAGGTCGCGGAACGGATCGGTGCGCATCAGCACGGTGTGCCCCTTTCTCTCGGAGACGGTGTGCTGATACCTATAACTCTGGACACCAAGAACTGTCAACTGGAGTTGCAAGTCTGAGAGCGAGGTCCCGTCAGGGTGGGTCGGATGCCGTGAGATCGAGGTCGAGGGCCGCCTCGAACGTGCGGACCACGTGCTGGACGGCGATCTCGTTGCGGCCGATGAGCATGTGCTCGTGCTGGCCGTTGCGGATGCCGTCGCCGCACTGCGGGAGCATCCCGAAGTCCTCGTCGCGCAGGGCGGCGTGGACCTGCTCGAACAGGGCGTCGTAGCCGGCCCGGGTGTCGTCGTCCTCGGCCGCGTACCGGGCCAACCAGCTGTGGCGGAGCGAGCACCTCGTCGGGGCGCCGGCCGGGAGGATGTCGATGGACTCCACCCCCACCGGGCTGAACGCCAGCACGAGGTTCGGGAACACCCAGTAGATGATGGCCACGTTGTCGACTGGGTCCCAGCTGGCCTCCCCCTCGTCGTGCAGCGCGATCCACGGGTACGGGAAGCACAGGCGGTGGTGCGGGCCGAGCGCGTCGTGCAGGCCGACGTCGGGAATGGTGTTCTGCCCGATGAGGCTGTTCGCGTGCACGTAGGGGAAGTGGTAGCTCTCGGCGAACGCCTCGAGCGCGGCCTTCCACGACACGCGCGACTCGAGGTCGCGGTAGACGTGGTGCTCGTAGGTCGCCGTGTCCCACTGCGCGAGCTCGGCGTCGAGCGGACCGAGGTGGGCGTCGAGGTCGAGCCGGGCGCCCGCCGTGAGCACCACCCACACGAACCCGTGGCGCTCCTCGCTCGGCAGCTCCACGAGCCCGGTGGTGCTGCGGTCGACCGTGTCGAAGCCGCGCTGGCCCGGCATGCCGACGAGCTGGCCCTGACCGTCGTAGGTCCACGCGTGGTACGGGCAGGTGAAGCGCCGGGCGTTGCCGCACCCGTCGGCCGGTCGCGCGCCGCGGTGCCGGCAGTAGTTGAGGAACGCGCGGGCGACGCCGTCGGCGGCGCGGGTGACCAGGATCGAGGTCTCGAGCACCTCGCGCACCACGTAGTCGTGCACCTCGGGGATCCGCGCGGTGGCGACGATCGCGATCGGGGTCGTCCGCAGCAGCGCCTGCTCGCGCTCGAGGACCGACTCGGCGCCGTAGTACCAGAGCGGCACCGGCAGCACCGCCGCTGCCAGGTCGGTGGTGCCGTCGTGGACGTGGTCGAGCGCCCGCCGCGTGAGCTCCGGATCGTGGGGCCCGACGAACCCGCTGGTGCGCTCGTCGTCGACGGTGCTCACACCTCGACCCTACGCAAGTCGAAAGCGCCGTGTGCTCACGTGTCGAGGGCGCCCCGGAGCGCGGCGACCTGCTCGGGGACCACCCGCCACCACATCCAGCGGCCGCGCTTCTCGCCGGTGATCAGGCCCGCCTCCGAGAGGATCTTGGTGTGGTGGCTGATCGTGGGCTGCGCCTTGCCGAGCGGGGACTCGAGGTCGCACGAGCAGCACTCGCCGGCTCCGGCGATGAGCGACAGCAGCCGGAGGCGGACGGGGTCGGCGAGCGCCGCGAAGCCACGGGCCAGGACGGCCGCGTCGTGCTCGTCGAGCGGCTCGGCCAGGAGCGGCGAGCAGCAGGCGACGAGCTCGTCGGTCATCGGCGGGAGGGGCTTCGCGGTCGTGGCCATTCGTTTCCACCGATCTATTGACAAACGTCGATACATTCGCGAGAGTCGATCCATCGACGAACGCCAATCTATCAAGAGGTGAACAGATGTCCAGGGTCCAGCTCGCGCTCAACGTGTCCGACATCGACCAGGCGGTGGCCTTCTACTCGAAGCTCTTCGCCACCGAGCCGGCCAAGCGCCGGCCCGGCTACGCCAACTTCGCCGTGGCCGAGCCGCCGCTGAAGCTCGTGCTCATCGAGAACCCGGGTGCGGCGGGGTCGCTCAACCACCTCGGGGTCGAGGTCTTCTCGACCGACGAGGTGACGGCCGCCCAGCAGCGTCTCTCCGGGGACGGCCTCGCCACCGCCACCGAGGAGAACGTCTCCTGTTGCTTCGCGGTGCAGGACAAGGTCTGGGTCGATGCCCCCGACGGCGAGCCCTGGGAGATCTACACCGTCCTCGCCGACGCCGATGAGCCTGCAGGTGACCTGCGCTCGGTCGACGTCTGCGGCGCCGGCGCCTGCGCCACGACGGACCTCCCCGCGGACCAGCCCGGTGAGACCGTCAGCGGCTGCTGCTGACCGGGTGGAGGCATCGCTCGGCCGACGGGCCGTCGCCGAAGGGGTGGGCACCGGGTTGCTCGTGGCCGTGGTCATCGGGTCCGGGATCGCCGCCGAGCGGCTGTCCGATGAGGTCGGCTTGCAGCTCCTGGAGAACAGCCTCGCCACCGCGGGAGGGCTCGTCGCGCTGATCCTCGCCTTCGGCGCGGTGTCGGGCGCCCACTTCAACCCGGTCGTGACGCTGGTCGAGCGCGTGAGCGGTGGGCTCGCGAACCGGGACATGGCGGCCTACGTCGTGGCCCAGCTGGTCGGCGCATGCGCGGGCGCCGTGGTCGCCAACCTGATGTTCGACCTCGACGCCATCACGTTGTCCACGCACACGCGGTCGGGGAGCGCCCAGTGGCTGGCGGAGGTGGTGGCCACCTTCGGCCTCGTCACCGTCATCCTCGGGGTGGCCCGCTCGTCTCGACCGTCGGCGGCGCCCTTCGCCGTGGCCGGGTACATCGCCGCCGCCTACTGGTTCACCTCGTCCACCAGCTTCGCCAACCCGGCCGTGACCGTGGGGCGCACGCTCACCGACACCTTCGCCGGCATCCGGCCGTCGTCGGCTCCGGGGTTCGTCGCCGCCCAGGTGGTCGGTGGGGCGTTGGCCCTCGCCCTGGGCCGCTACGTGTTCGCCGTCCACCGCCCCACCGAGCTCGTCGTGCCCCACGAGCACGACGCCCGACCCTGACCGGAGCCACCGTGCCTGAGCGCCTCCCGACCGTGCTGTTCCTGTGCGTGCACAACGCGGGTCGCTCCCAGATGGCCCTGGGGTGGTTCCGGCACCTCGCCGGCGATCGCGCGGTGGCGCTGTCGGGCGGCTCCGAGCCCGCCGACCAGGTGAACCCGGCCGCGATCGCGGCGATGGCAGAGGTCGGCATCGACATCGCCGGCGAGCAGCCGAAGCGCTGGACCGACGAGATGGTCGGCACTGCCGACGTCGTGGTCACGATGGGCTGTGGCGACACCTGCCCGTTCGTGCCGGGCACGCGCTACGAGGACTGGGACCTGGCCGACCCCGCGGGTCAGGGCGTCGACGCCGTGCGCCCGATCCGGGACGACATCGAGGCCCGCGTGCGCCGCCTCCTCGCCGAGCTCGACGCCTCGATCTGAGCCGAACGCCCGAGCCGGGGCGCGAAACGAGCCGCCGGCTCAGCCGACGGCCCGCTCTGCAACGCCGAGGGTCTTAGACGACCCGAACGTTCTGGGCTTCCTCGCCCTTGCGGCCGGGAGCGACGTCGAACTCGACGCGCTGGCCTTCGTCGAGGGACTTGTAGCCCTCGCCCTGGATGTTGGAGAAGTGGACGAACACGTCGTCCCCACCCTCACGGGAGATGAAGCCGAAACCCTTTTCGGCATTGAAGAACTTCACGGTACCTGTGGTCATGCCAGTCTTTTCTGTTCCGACCGATCCGATTGACCGGTCGCACATGACGGTAACCCCGATCGCCGGGAATGGCCCCATGTCCGCGGCCGAGGCCAGTGTTTTCGGGCCTCAGGCGCCCTCGACCGCCGCGAAGAACGCGAGCACCTCGCCGTTGGCGCGGTCGGGGTCGGCCACGATGAAGTTGTGGCCGGCGCCCTCGAAGGTGACGAGCCGGGCGTCTCGGAGGGTGTCCGCCAGCTCCTGGCCCCACTCGTACTTCACCACCGAGTCGGCGGTCCCGTGCAGCACCAGCGCCGGCTGCTCGAGGGCGGCGACCGCCTCGTGGGTGGTGGTGTAGCGGGCGATCGCCTCCACCTGGGCGAGGACGCCCCGGCGCGTGGCGCGGTCCTCGCGCAGCATCTCGAGGTCCTTCTCGATGGCCTCGGGCGGCGTCGAGGTGCCGTACATCGCGCCGCTGCTCCGCGACGCCAGCACGCGCTCGGGCACGAACGACAGCAGCCGCATCACCGCCATCGCGCCCCGGCTCCTCGGGACCTTGTCCTCGGAGAGGACGCCGGTGCAGCCGAGCACCATCGACCGGACCCGCTCGGGGTGGGCCATCGCCAGCGCCTGGACGAGGATGCCGCCCAAGGACACGCCGTAGACGTGGGCCTGCTCGACGCCGGCGGCGTCGAGCACCGCTGTGGCGTCGCCGACGAGGTCGTCGATGGTGGCGTGGCGAGTCGCGTCGCTCTGGCCGGAGCCCCGGTTGTCGAACCACACCACCCGGTGCCGCTCGGCCAGGGCCGGGATCACCGGGTACCACATCCGGCTGCTGAACCTCCGGCCCATCACGAGCAGCACCGGGGCCCCGTCGCCCTGCTCGTCCCAGTGCAGCCGGACGCTCCCGTTGTGGGTGGACGGCATGGCCCCTCCTCGATCTGGCCCTCGGGTGATGGACGGCCGCACCTTAACGTCATTAAGGTGATCGTGGTGGGGGCCACGACGAAGGCGGAGAAGCTCCGCCGCGAGGAGATCGTCGTCATCGCACGCGGGCTCCTCGCCGAGCACGGCGTCGACGGCCTGACCATGCGGAGGGTCGGCGAGGCCTGCGGGGTGCAGGGTCCGGCCCTCTACTGGCACTTCAAGGACAAGGACGAGCTGCTCGGCCTGATCGTCGACTCGGTCAACGACGACCTCGAGTCCGGCACCGAGGACCAGCCGTGGGACGAGCGGCTGGTGATCCTCGCCCGGAGCGTCCGCCGGCTCCTGGTGCAGCACCCGGGCCTGGCCAACGTGGCCGCCGGTCGCTACACGATGACCGACCGCGTGGTCGGCGGGGTGGACGAGCTCCTGGGCGAGCTGGTGGGCGTCGGCTTCACCTACCGGGAGGCCTTGGCCATCCACTATGGCGTGCTGACGTTCACCACCGGCTTCGTGGTGTACGAGACGTCGAGCCCGGTCTTCGCCGCTGTCGCGTCACCGGCCGGTTCGCCCGAGCGGGTCGAGGGCCGCACCCGCCTCGAGGAGCTGGCCGACGGCCGCCACCCCCACTTCGCCGAGGCCGCCCTCGAGCTGCTCGACCTCACGCCCGACGAGCTGTTCGAGCAGTCCCTCACCGCCCTCGTCGACGGATGGGCCGCGCGGCTCCGCGCCTCGTGACCGCCCGCCGCCGTCACCGCTGGCAGCTCGCCGCACTGGCCGTCGGCCTGCTGTCGGCGACCCTCCTCGTGCTGCCCTCGAGCGTCGGCCCGCTCGACGCGGAGGACGCGCCGTTCGTCAACGGGAGCGGCGCGGCGAGCGCCACCGTGACGAAGGCTCGGCTCTTCTACGCCGGCTTCTCGCTCCAGGTGCCGCTCGGCCTCAGCGCCACGACCTACGAGAACCGGCAGTCGCGCGCCCTCGGCGCGGCCTATGACGCCACCGCGGTGACCGGCCTCGTCGATGGGGCCGACCAGCCTCAGCTCTCCCCGATCTCGATCGACTCCAACTCCGGCGACGCCGCCAAGGTCACCGACCTGGGCGCGGGTGCGTTGGTGGGCCACATCGCCCTGAGCGCCCGCGGCATCCCGTCCGCGCACTCGGAGGTCCGCCTGGCCGACGTCGACCTGCCGGGTCTGCTCCGCGTCGAGGGCGGCCACTCCACGGCGGTCACCGAGGTGGTCGACGGCAAGACCCGGGTCGCCGAGGCCACGGTCACGGTCGCCTCGATCTCCCTCGCCGGCGGGCTCGTCGTGCTGGACGGGCTGCGCTGGAAGGCGATCCAGCGAACCGGGGCCGCCGAGCAGGCGGACGCCAGCTTCTCCCTCGGGGCGCTGATCGTCGGCGGGGCGCCCCTCGCCACCGACCTCCACGACCTGGTCCCGGTGCTCGCCGCCGTCAACGAGGTGCTGGCTCCCGTGGGCCTCATCGTCGGGGCGCCAGAGGTCCTCCACCGTGGCAACGGCGCCGTCGACGCCACGCCGATCAGCGTGGGCCTCATCAACTCGCCCCTCGGCGCGGACGTGCTCGGCCCGCTGGTCGCCGGCGTCCGTCCGCTGCTCATCCCCGTGTTCGACGCGCTGATCAACACCAACTCGACGCTCGGCCTGGCCGGGCTGCTCGGGGACCTCGGCCTCGGGGTGGCCGATGGCTCCGGTGGCATCGAGCTGAGCATCGGGGGAGCCACCGCCCGCACCGACGACGCCGTGTTCGCCGATCCGCTCGCCGGCGGTGAACCCGGGCTGCTCCAGCCCGACCCCGGCTCGCCCTCGACGCCATCCGGGTTCGCGGCGCCCGCCGCCCCCGTGGCGGGGGCTGCCGGGTCCAGGCAGATCCTGCCCGCCGGCTCCGGTGGGCCGGCCCGGTGCGTCCTGGTCGCCAGCCCGCGACGGCAGGGCGACTGCCGCGGCACGAACGTCACCGGGGCGTTCGGGGTGGTCGCGCTCGTGGCGGCCGGGATGGGTGCGTGGGAGGCGGCCGTTCGTCGGCGCCGGACCCGAGCGATCGCCCGTGGGGAGGTGCCGTCGTGAGCGGGCTCGGGCCCTCACCGCGCCGCGCCGCTCGCGGCTACGCGCCGCTGATCGTGATCGTGGCCGCCCTCGCCGCGTTCACCTCCCTCGTCCCCACCACGGGCCGCGAGGCGGTCCGCTCGGAGACGGCGTCCGGCGGGGCCGTGGTCACGGTTCCCGGCGGTGTCGTCGAGCCCGGAGCGGTCACGGTCGATCCCGGCGCGACCGGCACCGGTGGCCAGGGCGGCGGTGCGACCGGCCGGGGGGCGGCGTCGACGGGGGGCTGCCCCGACCGCGAGAAGCAGGTCCCCGGCGACACCTACTCGCCGCCGTGCCGGACCTTCTCCGGCGACAACGGCGGGGCGACGGCCAGGGGCGTCACCGCCGACAAGATCAAGATCACGTGGCGGCTCGCCGTCGACACCGCGAGCGCCGGTGCGGTGCAGGCGGCGGTCGGCAGCGGGGTGGACATCACCGACACCCCCGAGGACATCCGCCGGACCATCCAGGGCATCACCGAGTACTTCAACTCCCGCTACCAGTTCTACGGCCGGAAGCTCGAGGTCGATGTCTTCGACGGTCGGGGGAACAGCGCCGACGAGCTCACGGGGGCCGGGCAGGACGGGGCCAACGCCGACGCCGTCACGGTGGCCAGCCAGAAGGGCGCCTTCCTCGACGCCTCGGTCGGCACCGCGCCGTACGCCGACGCGCTGACCCGCCGCGGCGTGATCGCCACCGGCGTCGATTACGTGTCCGACGAGTGGTACGCCGAACGCCACCCCTTCCTGTGGGGAGGCGTGAGCTGCAGCCAGACCTTCCGCCAGGTGGCGGACTACGCCAACAAGCGCATCTTCGGCGGCACCGCCGACCACGCGGGCGACGCCCTCAAGGGCCGGCCCCGCAAGATCGCGCTGATCTCACCGGAGAACTCCTTCTACCAGGACTGCGTGAAGACGTTCGAGAAGGACCTCGCGGCCAAGGGCAACGCGGTCGTCGCCAACCTCACCTACGCCCTCGACATCAACACCGTGTCGCAGGACACCTCCGCGATCGTGGCCCGCCTGGCCGAGGAGGAGGTCACCACGGTGATCTGCTTCACCGACCCGATCTCGCCGCTCTTCTACACGGCCAAGGCCACGCAGCAGCGGTACTTCCCGGAGTGGATCGTCACCGGGGTGGCGGCCACCGACTCCGACATCGCCGGGCAGCAGTACGACCAGCAGCAGTGGCAGCACACGTTCGGGATCCGCACGCTCACCGAGAACACGCCCCGCCGCGGCAGCGTGGCCTACGCCGCGTTCAAGGCGGCGCGCCCGGATCAGGAGCCCGCCGGCCTGGCCCTGTTCGGCATCTACTCCCGCCTGCTCCAGGTGGCCCTCGCCGTCCAGGCGGCGGGGCCGAACCTCACGCCGGAGACCTTCGGCACCGGTTGGCAGAGCTACCCCGGCGGCACGGGGCTGGCCGGCGCGTGGCGGGGCGTTCCGGGCGACCACACGCTCCAGCGCGACGCGCAGGAGGTGTACTGGGACCCGAAGCGCACCTCGACCTTCAACGGCCTCCCCGGCACCTACGTGGCCACCAGCCCGCGCTACGAGGTCGGCCAGTGGTCGGTCGGCAAGATCCAGGACTTCCCGTGAGGCGACTCGTGACCGTCCGTCCCTCGGCGCTGCAGTCGACCGCGGTCGTCGCGGTCGTCCTGCTCGTGCTCACGCGCCTGACGCCGGGCGCCGTGCCGATCGGGGTCGCGGTCCAGGGCGTGGTCTTCGGTGCGACGTCGGGCCTGCTCGCACTCGGCCTCGTGCTCACCTACCAGGCCACCCGCATCGTGAACTTCGCCCACGGCGCGGTCGGCAGCGTGGCCGGCGCCCTCGGGGTCTCGCTCTACTTCGGACCGGGGTGGCCGTGGTGGGCGGCGCTCCTCGCCGGGATCCTGGCCGGCGGCGCCATCGGTGCGCTCATCGACCTGCTCGTGATCCGTCGGTTCGCCTCGGCCTCGCGGCTCACGCTCACCGTCGCCACCATCGGCCTCGCCCAGCTGCTCGGCGGCATCTCCCTGCTGCTGCCGGGTTGGCTCGACGCCCCGACGCTGATCGGCGCCTTCGACACCGGCCTGTCGGACATCAACTTCCGGCTGCGGCCGGTCCTGTTCACCGGCAACGAGCTGCTGATGGTCGGTGTGGTGCCGGCCGCGGTGCTCGGGCTCGTGTGGTTCCTGCAGCGGACCGACGCCGGTGTGGCCGTCAGGGCGGCCGCCGAGGATCGCGACCGGGCCCGCCTGCTCGCCGTGCCGGTGGCCCGCCTCTCCACCATCGTGTGGACGACGGCCGGTGTGCTCGCTGCCGTCACCGTGCTGCTCACCGCGCCGAGCCAGGGCATGGCGAACAACCTCGGGGTCGCGCCGGTGGTGCTCCTCCCGGCGCTGGCGGCGGCGGTGGTCGCGGGGATGCGGTCCTTGTCCACGGCCTTCGTGGCCGCCGTCGGCCTCGGCGTGATGGACCAGCTCGTCCGCTGGCACGTCGACACCAAGTCGGTGACCACCGTCGTGTTCCTCGTGGTCATCGTGGCGGCCCTCATGTTCCAGCGCGGGTCCCTGGGCCGCGACGAGCCGGGGGAGGCGGGGCTGGGTGGTGGCCGCGTGACATCGAGCTCGATCTGGGCCGAGGCCCGCGCCCTCCCGCTCGTCCGGGCCCTCCGCTGGTCGTCGTTCGCCGTGCTGGCCGCGGTGCTGCTCCTGGCCCCGGTCGTGCTGTCCACGACGGACGTGTTCCTGTTCGCCACGGGCGTCATCTACGCGATGGTCGTGGTGTCGCTCGTCGCGCTCACGGGCTGGGGCGGCCAGATCAGCCTCGGGCAGTTCGCCATCGTCGGCGTCGGCGGCGTGGTGGCGTCGAACCTCGTGCTGCGCCACAACCTGGACCTGTTCTGGGCCCTCGCCGCGGCGGGGCTGGCCGGAGCGCTCGTGGCCGTCGTGGTCGGCCTCCCCGCGCTGCGCATCCGCGGCCCCTTCCTGGCCGTGAGCACGCTCGCCTTCGCCTCTGCGGCCGACTCCTACGCGTTCAACCCGAACAGCTTCCAGGAGTGGCTGCCGTTCTCCGTCGACCGCCCGGTGCTGATGAGCCGTTGGGACCTCGCCTCCGAGACGACCTTCGCCTACCTGGCCCTCGGCCTGCTCGCCGTCACGATCCTGCTGTTGGCCGGGCTGCGCAGCGGGCGACCGGGCCGGAGCATCCTCGCCGTGCGCGACAACGTGCGGGCGGCATCGGCCCTCGCGGTTCCCGCCACCCGCACCCGCCTGTCCACGTTCGTCCTGGCCGGGACGGTGGCCGGCGTCGCGGGCGGGCTCCACGTCCACCTCCTCGGCGGGCTCGGCCTCCACACCTACGCGCCGGCGACCAGCCTCGTGCTGTTCTCGATGGCGGTGATCGGCGGCATCGAGTCGATGCCGGGCGCGCTGGCCGGTGTCGTGCTGATCCAGGTCCTCGGTCGGGTCTGGCCGGAGTACCAGCTGCTGCTCACGGGCATCGGCATGCTCCTGCTGCTGCTGGTCGTGCCCGGCGGGCTGGCCGAGGTCGGTCGGCGCCTGCGCGACCGCGCCGTCGTCCGCCTGCTCCCGCCGTCGGTGGAGGGGCGGCTCCACGCGGAGGCCGACGCCGGCGTGGCCGCCGAGCGACCGGTCGTCCGAGTGAGCGTCCCCGGGGACGCCGGTGTGCTCGAGTGCGTCGGCACCGAGGCGGCCTACGGCCCGCTCCAGGTGCTGTTCGGCGTCGACCTGTCCGTGGGCGACGGCGAGGTCGTCGCCCTGCTCGGCACCAACGGCGCGGGGAAGTCGAGCGTGCTGCGGACGATCACCGGGCTGCTCCCGCCGTCGCGGGGCGAGGTGTGGTTCGACGGTGAGCGCATCGACGGCCGGTCACCGGAGGCGATCGCCAGGCTCGGCATCGCGATGGTCCCCGGTGGGCGGGGCGTGTTCCCCGGCCTCACCGTGGACGAGAACCTCCGCGTGGCGGCGTGGGCGTTCCGTCGCGATGCCGCCACCATCGCGGAACGGCGCGAGGAGGTGCTCGAGCTGCTGCCGGCGCTGCGGACGCGGCTCGACCAGGTGGCCGGCACCCTGTCCGGCGGCGAGCAGCAGATGGTGGCGCTGGCCCAGGCCTTCCTCGGACGGCCGCGCCTGCTCCTCATCGACGAGCTCTCCCTCGGCCTGGCTCCCGACGATCGTCGCCACGCTCCTCGAGGTCGTGCGCGCCCAGGTCGCCGCCGGCGTCACGGTCGTCGTCGTCGAGCAGTCGGTCAACGTCGCCCTGGCCGTGGCCGAGCGGGCCGTGTTCCTCGAGAAGGGCGAGGTCCGCTTCACCGGCCCGACCGCCGACCTGCTCGATCGTCCCGACGTGCTCCACGCCGTGTTCCTCCCGGGCGTCACCGCCGGCGCCCGCACTCGGCCCCGCGCCGAGCTCGTCGAGGCCCTCCCGGGCGCGACCCCAGCGCTGTCGGTGACCGGGCTGCACCGCCGCTTCGGCGGGATCGTGGCCGTGAACGAGGTCGACCTCGACGTGGGCGCCGGCCAGATCGTCGGTCTCATCGGCCACAACGGCGCCGGCAAGACGACGCTGTTCGACCTGATCTCCGGCTTCACCGAACCGGACCACGGCACGGTGCACCTGGAGGGTGTCGACATCTCCGATCGGAGTCCCGCCGAGCGGGCCGTCCTCGGCCTGTCCCGGTCGTTCCAGGAGGCCCGGCTGTTCCCGTCGCTCGACGTGGTGGAGACCCTGTCGGTGGCGCTCGACCGGCACCTCCGCGGGAGGGGCGACGGCTTCGTCGCCGCCTCCATGCACCTCCCGGCCGCTCGGGACGCCGAGCGGCTCGTAGCGGCTCGGGTGGAGGAGCTCGTCGACCAGCTCGGCCTGCAGCGCTATGCCCGCACCGCCACCGGCCACCTCTCCACGGGCACCCGCCGGATCGTCGAGCTCGGCTGCATGCTCGCTGCCGATCCGAGGGTCCTCCTCCTCGACGAGCCCTCGGCCGGGGTCGCCCAGCGCGAGACCGAGCACCTCGGACCGCTCCTGCGCCAGGTGCAGGTGGAGACCGGCTGCAGCATCGTGATCATCGAGCACGACATGCCGCTCCTGGGCGAGCTGTGCGACGAGCTGGTGGCCCTCGAGCTCGGCCGCGTCATCACCCGAGGTCGACCCGCCGAGGTCCTCTCCCACCCCCAGGTCCTCGAGTCGTACCTCGGCACCGACGACGTGGCCATCCGCCGCTCCGGGCGGCGCGGCCCGGCGAAGGCCCCTTCGGCTACGGGACGCCGAAGCCGCTGACGGACACGCGGAGCTCGCCGTCGGCGGGGTCGTCCTCGAAGATGAACACGAGCTCCTCTTCCTCCCCGCCCGCGAGGAAGTCGATCATCTGGTCCGCCTCGGTGACCTCGCCGTCGATGGTGAGCTCGGCGGTCACCTGCACGTTGGCGGCGGTCTCGTCGCCGTGGTTGGTGACGACGACGTCCACGTGGTGGAACCCGTGCTCCTCGTGTTGTCCGTCGAGCTCGGCCACCGGTGCCGCGGGGTCGCGCGGTGACGTGAGCTGCGCGGCGATGAGGCCGACGAGGACGGCCAGGACGATGGAGGCAGTGGCCAGGGTGGTCCACTCGGCCGCGGTGCGGGGGTCGCGCTCGGTCACACCGCCAGCCTCCCGGCGGCGCCGCCGACGGCGGCGGGGAACCCGAGGACCACGACGCGGGTGAGGAGGTCGGCGGAGGGCCGGACGCCGCGCTGGAACAGCCAGAGGAGCAGACCGGCGACCACGAGCGACACCAGGTAGGAGACGAGGGTCTCGGTGATCGGACGCTGGAGCGCTCCCTCCTGGGCGTGGCGCCCCTCCTGGCCGTGGAAGTCGGCGGCGAAGACGATGGCGTAGGAGGTGAGCAGGGACATCGCCACCAGTGCCAGCAGCCACTGGGGGCTCATCGCGCTGGCGATCATCGGGACCTCGTCAGTGGGGGCGATGCTGAGCGAGATGAAGGCCGCGCCGAGGACCGTCGCCCCGAGGTCGCTCAGGGTGGGATGGAGCGCCGCGGTCTCTTCGTGGCCATCGCCATCGTCTTCCGTGGCGGAGTCGTCGGGGTCGGCCCGTCCGCCGTGGAGGAAGTGGCGGGCCACCCCCACGCCGAGGCAGAACGGGACGGCCTCGTAGACGACCTTGCCGAGCCCGGAGCGCAGGGCGGTGTCCGGGGTGATCTCCTGCAGGAGGACGAGCACGACGGCGGTGACGATGATGCCGACGGCGAGCGCCTCGACCGTGTCGGCCACCGCGTCCGCGGTGCGCACGTCCCGGCTCGTCCGGAACCCTGTCGTCTTGTTGAGCGCGAGGACCGGGATGCACAGCAGCGCGAGCACCGCCAGGAGCTGACCGGGCTTCGTGTGGCTGCCCGTCCACCAGACCTCCATCGTGTAGAGGAGCGGCACGCCGAAGAGCAGCCCGCCGGACGCAGCCCGGACGAGGGCGGTCAGCTCGGCTCGCCACGCTCCGTCCACCGGCGCTGCCTACCCAGGTCCCGTTCGGCCTACGCCCTAGCGGTGCTCGGGGTTCTCGAAGTCGAAGCGGCAGCCCGCGTCCCACGCGGCCCGCTGGTTCCCGTGGGCCGGCATGCCGCCGGCGTCCTTGAGCATGCGGGCGACGTGCAGCAGGTTCCACGTCATGAACGTCGTGTTCCGGTTGGTGAAGTCGTTCTCGGGACCGCCGGAGCCGGGGTCGAGGTACGACGGTCCGGGCCCGGCCTCACCGATCCAGCCGGCGTCGGCCTGGGGCGGGATGACGTAGCCCAGGTGCTGCAGCGAGTACAGGACGTTCATCGCGCAGTGCTTCACGCCGTCCTCGTTGCCCGTGACGAGGCAGCCGCCCGACGCGGCCGTAGTACGCGTACTGGCCCTCGTCGTTGAGCTGGCTCGAGTTGCCGTAGAGGCGCTCGATCACCTGGGTGCAGACGGACGACTTCTCCCCGAGCCAGATCGGCGTGCAGAGCACGAGGATGTCCGCGGCCATCACCTGGTCGAAGATGTCGGGCCAGTCGTCGCGGTCCCAGCCGTGCTCGGTCATGTCCGGCCAGACCCCGGTGGCGATCTGGTGGTCGATGGCCCGCACCACGTCGACCCGCACGCCTTGGCGCCGCATGATCTCGATGGAGATGTCGGCCAGCCCCTGGGTGTTCGACACCTCGGGCGACCGCTTCAACGTGCAGTTGATGAACACCGCCCTGAGGTCGCTGAAGTCCCAGCGGCTCTGCTGGCAGAGCTCCTCCTGCATCGCGTTGAGCCGCACCATCAACCCGCCTTCCATTGCCGGTAGAGCCCGACGAGGTCGTCGAGCGCTTCTTCGCTCAGCTCCTCCGGCTCGACGTAGCCGAGGGCATCGATGGTGATCCGGATCTGCGCCAGGTACTCCGAGCAGTGGGGGCAGTCGTCGAGGTGCGCCTCGAGGCGGGTGCGGTCGCGGTCGTCGAGCACGCCGTCGAGGTAGGCGGTCATCAGCGCGACGGCCTGGCGGCACACCAGGGCGCGACGGCGGCGGCGGAACACGGCCATCATCGGGCTCCCCCGAGCTCGGCGGTCAGCAACGCCCGGAGCTTGGCCCGGCCCCGGTGCAGGAGGACCCGCTGGTTGCCGTCGGTGATGCCGAGCAGCGACGACACGTCCGCCGCCGGCAGGCCGTCGACGTCGCGCAGCGTCACGACCTGGCGCTGGGCGTGGGGCAGCTCGGGCAGGAGGTCCCGCACCCGGGCGGCGAGGTCGTCGGCCACGAGCCGGTCGTCGACCTGGTCCGACCAGGGCACCGGGGGCGCAGCCCACGCGCCCGCCGCGTCGAACCGCTCCTCGACGGTGTCGTCGGGCCGACCGGCTCGCTGCTCGCGGCCGACGGCGGTGCGGGCTCGGTTCAGGAGGATGCGGAACAGCCAGGTCTGGAACGAGGAGCGGCCCTCGAAGCGCTCGACGCCGCGCATCACCGCCAGCCAGGTGTCCTGCGTGACCTCCTCGGCCACCGCCCGGGACCCGACCGTCGCCTGGGCGAAGTGCACGAGACGCGTCTGGTACCGGGTCACCAGCTCGACGAACGCGTCCTCGTCACCGGCCTGCAGCCGCGCGACGAGCTCCGAGTCCTTCACGGAGGGGCACGCTACGTGTCGCGTCGGGATCTTGCCCGCAGTGGTGTGGAAGGTGGTCGACGTGGTTGACAGTCCGAGCCGATGGGCGTCTCGTTACGAGGTGTAACGGTGTGTGAGCCGCTGGGGACGGTGTTCTGACCACGAGGGGGAGCGACATGTTCGTACAGGTGATCAAGGGACGGACCAACGACGCCGCGGCGCTACGGGATCGCGCAGACGGGTGGCGGGACCAGGTGCGACCGGGAGCCACCGGCTACCTCGGTGGCACCTTCGGCATCGCCGAGGACGGGACGTTCCTGATCCTCGCCCGGTTCGCCGACGAGGCCACCGCCAAGGCGAACTCCGATCGACCCGAGCAGAGTGCGTGGTGGGAGGCCACCGCCCCGCTCATCGACGGCGAGGCCACGTTCCGCGAGTCGAGCGACGTCGCCACCATGTTCGACGGCGGCTCCGACCAGGCGGGCTTCGTGCAGGTGATGGAGGGCAAGGTCGCGGACCGGGCCAAGGCCGAGGCGTTCGAGACGCCCGAGATGGAGGCCCAGCTCCACGCCGCCCGGCCGGACCTGCTCGGCTCGGTGCGGGCCTGGTTCGCCGACGGCTCGTTCGTCGAGGCCGCGTACTTCACCAGCGAGGACGACGCCCGCAAGGGCGAGGCCTCGGCCGACTTCGCCGGACCGCAGGAGGAGTACCTGGCGCTGTTCGGCGAGATGAGCTTCCTCGACCTCCGCGACCCGCAGTTCACCGGCCCCGTCTGAGCGGGACGGCCTGAGCGTCCGCGGCTACGCGCCGCTCTGGAAGTCCACGATGCGCTCGATGGCCTCGGCCACCGCGGTGCGACCCGCCGCGAACGACAGGCGCACGAACGCGCCCCCGTCGACCGCGTCGCTGTCGGTTCCGGGGACGAGGGCGACGCCGGTCTGGTCGAGCAGGGCTCGGCACCACGCCACCGAGTCGGGGTGGTCGCCGAGCAGCTCGCCGATCCCGGCCCAGAGGTAGAACGCGCCGGCCGCGGGCGCGACAGGGCCCCACCGGAGGCGGTCGAGCGAGTCGAGCAGGAGGTGGCGGGCGTCGGCGAGGCGCTCCACGCGGGCGTCGGCCTCGGCGTAGGACCGCTCGGTGAAGGCCCCGAGCGCGGCGACCTGCGCGAGGGCCGGGGGGCACAGCGCGGCGTTGCCGGCGAGGGCGTCGACGGCGTCCCGGAGGCCGGCGGGCACCAGGCTCCACCCGAGCCGCCACCCGGTCATGCCCCAGTACTTGGAGAAGGACGACACCACGGTGGCCTCCGGGTCGAGCGACGCGGCGCTCACGCCGCGCGCGTCGGGCACCTTCGGATCCGCCGGGTACGTGATGCCGTGGTAGATCTCGTCGCTGATCAGGCGGACGTCGTGCATCTGGCACCACTCGGTCAGCGCGGCGAGGCCCGCCCGGTCGACCATCGATCCGGTCGGGTTGGCCGGTGACGCCAACACGAGCCCGTGCAGCGCCCGACCCGCCGCCACCTGCTCGTCCAGCGCCGCCACGGTCGGTTGGAACCCCGACGCGGCCCCGACCGGCACCTCCACCACGTCGACGCCGAGGGCGTGGAGCAGGTTGCGGTAGGCCGGGTAGCCGGGGCGGGTGACCGCCACCCGGTCGCCCGCGTCGAACGCGGCCAGGAAGAGGAGCACGAACGCGCCGGATGCCCCGGTGGTGATCGCCACCCGGGCGGGGTCGACCTCGAGGTCGTACCAGCGGGCGTAGTGGCCGGCGATGGCGCGGCGCAGGTCGGGGAGCCCGAGCGACGGGGTGTAGCCGAGGTCCTGGTCACCGCCGAGGGCCCGCACCGCCCGCTCCCGCACGTCGGTGGGCGCCCCGCCCGACGGCTCGCCCGCGCACAACGAGATCACGTCCCGACCGGCTGCCCGCATCGCCGCCACCCGGTCGAGCACGGCCATCACCTCGAAGGCGGGCACCTCACCGCGGCTCGACATCGAGGTCAGCTCGTGTTGCGGTCGAGCCAGGCGACGAGGGGGCGGGCGGCCTCGAGACGGTTGTCGACCTCGAGCCCGTCGCAGAACTCGACGCCCTCCACCGGCCACCCCGTGAACCCCACGCCCGCCAGGATGCCAGGCCGGCAGGTCGTCCGTGCCAGCACGGACGACTCGAAGCGTCGCCCGCGCTACCTTGCCCCCGCGGTGCCCCGTGGGGAGGCACCTGGACCGGTGGAGGGAAACCGATGCGCAGAGCGACCCGATTCGCGATCGTCCCGATCGCGCTGTTGCTGTTCGCCGCCGCGTGTGGCGACGACGACTCCGACGACACGTCGTCGACCGAGCCGGGCACGGAGATCTCCGTGCCCGACGGCATCGAGGTGGGGGCGGGCATCAACGACCCGGACGACCCCAACATCACGGTCACGGAGTTCCTGCCGGCCGAGATCACGGTCGAGACGGGCACCGACGTCACGTGGGCCTGGGACGGTGCCGAGCCGCACTCGGTGACGTTCCTCGCTCCCGACCAGACCCTCCCGGCGCCCGGGGCCGACCCCGCCCTGTTCGCCCCGACGGCGGCGGACATCGGCACCTACGACGGCAGCGCGTTCGTGAACACCGGCCTCCAGCCCCTGGGACCGCAGGCCCCCGCCCCGTTCACGATGGCCTTCGCCTCCGCCGGCACGTACCCCTACTACTGCGTGATCCACCCCGCGATGATCGGGGAGGTGACGGTCACGGAGCCCGGTGCTGACGTCGACACGCCTCGGGACGTGGCCGAGCGCCGGGCGGCCGAGACCGAGGAGTGGCTCGACGAGGGTCGAGCCGCCAAGGCGGAGCTCGTCGAGGCCGACCAGGTGACGAGCAAGAACGACGACGGCTCCACCACCTGGACGGTCGTGATGGGGGCCACCACCGAGCACACCGACGTCCTCGCCTTCTCGCCGACTCCGGCCGGGGTCAAGGCCGGCGACACGGTGCGGTTCCTCAACAGCTCGGGCGCGCCGCACACGGCGAGCTTCTTCGGCGAGGGTGCCGAGGTCATCAACGACCCCACCGACCCACGGACCGACGCCGCGGCGCCCGGCCCGTCCCCCCAGACGCTCTCGTCGGTCGGGTTCTTCAACACCGGCCTGCTGCCGCCCGACGCGCCGCCTGGGGCGGGCCCGCCCGAGGCGGCCCGCACCTACGAGTACCAGGTCCCCGACGCTGGCACCTACGGCTACGTGTGCATCCTCCACGCCCCGAGCGGGATGGCCGGAGCGATCGAAGCCACCTGATCGGGGACGGAGGGCGGGCTCGGGACCTCGGTCCCGGGCCCGCCCTCGACGCGTCCGAGGCTCGAGCCGTCGCTCAGAGAGCTCCTTGCGCAGGCGCGTCCGCCGGATCGGCATGAGGTAGGAGGCGTCCTCGGCGAACAGGGCCCGGGCGAGGATCCGCTCCATCTCGAGCTCGAAGACCTCGTCGTCGCTGGAGCGCATGAGACCTCCCTCGCGCGGACCCGGTGGATCGCGGTCACAGGCGTTCGGAGAGGGAGCCTCTCGGGGCGTCAGAGTAGAGTTCTCAGGGTTCGACCTTGGGGGGATGGGATGCGTCGGAGGATGGTCTGGCTCGTCGCGGTGGTCGCGGCGTGGAGCATGCACGTGACGCCTCTGGCGAACGCTCGGCAGCTCGAGAACTCGTCACCAGCGCGGTGCGGCCCCGGCGACACGCCGGAGAACGGCATCCAGGGCGACGTGCTGGCGCAGGACAAGGCCTCGGGCCGGGCGGCCCTCGGGTACAACTGCGGGCTCGCGCTGGTGGGGGCGTTCCCCGAGGGCAACGCCGTGCAGGTCTACGACCACTGCGCCTACGTGCGGACGGGCGCCGGCATCTCCAGTGCCGGCCCCATCAAGGTCCTCGACATCTCCGATCCGGCGAGGCCCAAGCAGGTGGCGATCCTCCCCTCGTTCGCTCCCGCGCACGGGTCCACCTCCGAGACCATGCGCCTCGTCGTCGCCCCCGACCGGGTGGTCCTCGTGTCGGGCAGCGGCGTGTACGACGTCGAGGACTGCGACCACCCGGTGGTCAAGGGCCAGATCCCGTGGCCTGGCCTCCTGCCGTGGCCCGCCGGCCTCTCCCACGACATCCGGGTGAGCCCCGACGGCAAGACCGTGTGGGCGGGCGTCGGCGTCACCGAGGCCGACATCTCCGACCTCGACCGTCCGAAGCGGTGGAAGGTCACGAACCACACCTGCGCGGTGGCGGCGCAGTACCAGGCCGTCCACGGCCTGCTGGCCGCCGCTGGGGTCAGCCAGTGCGACATCGTCCCGGACACGTTCCCGCAGATCGGCCACGGCCCCGGGATCAACGACGACGGAACGCGGGTCTACGAGGGCAACCAGCTGCTGGTCTCGGCCTTCCATCCCGAGGACGGGGCGGTGCGCATCCTCGACACCACCACCGACCACACCCCGCGGATCGTCAGCACGATCCCCGGCCCGGGCCACAGCATCGACTGGTTCCGCACCGCGAACGGCCGCGAGTACCTGCTGCACGCGAACGAGATCGTCGCGGCGCCGCAGAGCACGTGCATCCCGCAGCAGGCTCGACCATGGTCGCTGGGGTGGGCGCACGACGCCTACATCACCGACATCACCGACGAGACCCGGCCGGTGCGGGCCGCCGAGGTCCAGCTCGAGATCAACAGCGCCGACAACTGCCTGTCCAAGCTGGCGTCGGGGCAGAACACCCAGGTCGCCTATCACTCGGTCGACGACCCCAACCACGCGACGTTCGCCATGATCTCGTTCGGCGATGCCGGGCTGCGCCTCTTCGACATCCGCGACCCGAGAAGCCCGACCGAGGTCGCCTACTACAACGTCGGGACGATGGCCCACGCGGCCGTGTCGCACTACGACCCGGCGCGCGGCCTCGTGGTGGCCGCAGGCCCATCGGGGATGCTGGTGCTCGAGCTCGAGCCCCAGGTGATCGAGCAGCTCGGCCTGCCGGCGCCCTCCGACCCCGCCTACCCGCGCTTCTCGAAGGGTCGGGCCGCCCGGCCGGCGTCCACGGGGGGAGGCGCCACGGGCATCCCCGCCGCGGCGCGGTTCGAGGGCCAGGTGTGGGCCCTGAGCTGCCGGCTTCGACTCCAGAGCTGACGTGCGGCCACCGCCCGAGACGGCGGTTCCCCACGCAGGGTCGCGGGTACGGAGCGGCGGTCCTGACCCACCACTGCTACGGAGCTGCACATGCGGGCGTCTCACCTGGCGCGCTACAAGGACCTCGCGACGTTGCTCGTGAAGCACCGGCACCTCCTCGCAGGTGCCGCGCTGGACGGGGTGCCGGTCACCGACGAGGCCGTCATCGCCGACGCGGACGCCCTGGCGTGTGATCTCGAGGAGCTCGGCCCCACGTTCGTGAAGCTCGGCCAGCTCTTGTCGACCCGAGCCGATCTGCTGCCGCCGCCCTACCTCGAGGCCCTCACCCGCCTCCAGGACAAGGTCGATCCGTTCGGCTTCGACGTGGTGGAGGAGGTCGTCGAGCGTGAGGTCGGTGCCCGCATCTCGAACGCCTTCCGGTCGCTCGACCACCGGCCGCTCGCCTCCGCATCGCTGGGGCAGGTGCACCGCGCTGAGCTGCGAGACGGCCGCGCCGTCGTGGTGAAGGTGCAGCGCCCAGGGATCCGCGACCAGATCGTGGAGGACATGGGGGCGATCGCCGAGATCGCCGAGATCGCCGACCGCCACTCGCAGGCGGGTCGGCGCCTCGGCTTCGCCGACATGGTCGCCGAGTTCCGCGCGTCGCTCATGCGCGAGCTCGACTACCGGCAGGAGGCCGCCAACCTCGTCGCGCTCGGGACCCAGCTCGCGGAGCACGACCTGATCGTGGTGCCTCAGCCGATCCCGGACTACTCGTCCGAGACCGTGCTCACGATGGACCACATCTCCGGGACCAGCATCAGCGCCGCCGGTCCGCTGCGCCTGATGGAGGTGGACGGGGCGGCCTTGGCCCTCGCCCTGTTCCGCTCCTACCTGGACCAGATCCTCGTCCACGGCCTGGTCCACGCGGATCCGCACCCCGGCAACGTGCTGCTCACCGACGACGGGCGGATCGCGCTGATCGACCTCGGCATGACGGCCCGCATCGCGCCGGAGATGCAGGACCACCTCGTCACGCTGCTCCTGGCGCTCGGCGACCGGCGGGGTCGGGATGCCGCGGACGTCGCCATCGCGATCGGTCGGCCCCTGGACGGGTTCGACCCGGAGCAGTTCCGCCAGCGGGCGGCGGACCTGGTCGGCCGGACCGCCGACGAGGTCGGCGAGCTGCAGGCCGGGACGCTGGTGGCCGAGCTCATCCAGATCGCCGGCTCCTCCGGGCTGCGGCTGCCGTCGGAGCTGACCATGCTCGGCAAGACCCTCCTCAACCTGGACGAGATCGTCCGCCGACTCGACCCGACGTTCAGCCCCGATCAGGCCATCCGCGACGAGACGGCCGAGCTCATGCGCAAGAAGCTGCTGCAATCCGCCTCGCCCGGCAACGTCCTCAGCGCCGCCATGCAGGCCAAGGAGCTCGCCGAGCGCCTCCCGGGCCAGGTCGGCCAGGTCATCGACGCGCTCGCCGAGGGCCAGTTCACGATCAACGTGAAGGGCATCGACGAGCAGAACCTGATGCGGGGGGTGCAGAAGCTCGCGAACCGGGTGGCGGCGGCGGTCGTGGTCGCCGCGCTCGTGATCGGTGCCGCTCTCATCATGCGCATCGAGACGGAGGCCGAGCTGCTCGGCTACCCCGCGGTCGCGATCGTGCTGTTCCTGCTCGCCGCGCTCGGTGGCCTGCTCCTCCTGGGCAGCATCCTGTTCAGCGACCTCCCGCAGCGGCGGCGGCGCGACCGCCCGTGACCCTCCACGGCGGATGGGCCCTCGTCGGGGTCCTGGCGCTGACCGTGGCGGTGCTCGTGTGGGCGCGCCACCTCGTGCTGCCGCCGCGCCCGGCCGACGCGCCCACCCCAGAGCCGCAACGGCTGCGCTCCGGCGAGTCGCGGCCGTCGCCCGACGGGGCCGGCGTGCGCATCGTGGTCAACCCGACGGCGGGGCCTGCGTGGAGCGGGGCGGCCACCGACGACCTGCGGGAGGGGCTGCCCGCCGCCGACATCGTCGAGCTCGACGAGGGCGATGATCTGCTCGAGCTCCTCCGCGATCCGGCCTTCTCGGTGATCGGCGCGGCGGGCGGCGACGGCACCCTCGGAGCGGCCGCCCATGTGGCGGCCGAGCGAGGCATCCCCCTGGTCGTCGTTCCCGGCGGCACCCTGAACCACCTCGCCCGCGACCTCGGCATCGACTCGGCGGAGGATGCGGTGGCCGCCGTGCAGCGGGGCGGCGTGGCCTGCGTCGACCTCGGGGTGGTCGAGGACCGCACCTTCGTGAACACGTTGACCTTCGGTGGCTACAGCACCATCGTCGACGCCCGCGAGCGCCTCGAGGGCCGACTGGGCAAGTGGCCGGCCCTCCTGGTGGCATTGCTGCGGGAGCTGCCCCGGATGGAGCCCTGCCGCCTCGAGCTCGACGGGACGCGGGTCGATGTGTGGTTGGGCTGGATCGGCAACGGCGCCTACGACCCGCCCGGCCTGGCCCCGGCCTGGCGGGAGGCCCTCGATGACGGCCTGCTCGACCTGCGCCTCGTCCACGGCGGTCGCCTCGCCCGGACCCGGTTCCTGCTGGCCGCCATGTTCGGACGGCTGGGCCTGTCGGGCGTCTACAGCGAGGAGCTGGTGCGGTCGGTGCAGGTCCGCAGCCTCGACGGGCCGTTGCGGCTCGTGGCCGACGGCGAGACCTTCGACGGCGCCGAGGACCTCGTCATCGAGAAGCGGGCGCGCTCGCTCCAGCTCGTGCTCCCGATCCGCGAGACAGCGCCCGGCCGATGATCACCCCGACGGCGACCACCGCGGCGACGCCGAGGGCGGTGAGCCACGGCCCGGCCGAGTCGTAGGCGTCGTCGAGCACCCACCCGAGGCCGAGCATGAGCGCGAGCGACGTGAGCGCCCCGGCCGTGTCGACGATCAGGAAGCGACGCACCTCCACGCCCGACGCGCCCGCCGCCGCGGCGAGCAGGCTCGACGGCATGGCGGCGAGCCGCCCGAGGAAGAGGACCTTCTCCCCGCTGCGCTCGACGGCCTTCCGGAGTGCATGCACGCGCTTGCTCGGGAGCAGGCGGCCGAGGAGGCCCGGAAGGTCGCGCTCGGTGCCGTGTGCTCGACCGATGGCGTAGAACAGCCACACCCCGCCCAGGAGGACCGGGAGCGCGGCCAGGACCGCCGTCGCGAGGGACACGTCCCCGCGGTGGGCGGCGTACCCGGCGAAGAGGAGGACCTCCTTGGTCGGGCGCAGGAGCACGAGCACCGCAGGGTGCTCCCGGTAGAGGAACGGGGCGAGGGGGATCGCCGCCAGTGCCAGCCCGGTGCGGAGGACCGCGAGGGCAGGGAGGGCTCGGCGCACAGGTTGTCTCCACGGGGGCAGGGGTACGGACGGGCGATGGACCGGGGACTACCCGAAGCGGCGATCGACAGACTCGGGGCACAGGGTCGGTGGGGCGCGCGCGAAGTGCTGCTCGGCGTCGCGGTCGTGCTCGTCGGCATCCCCTTCGGACTGCTCCTCCACCAGGTCACCCAGGAGGGTCCGCTCACCGCACTCGACGAGCGCTGGGCCCGTTGGCTGCACGAACGCGTCGCCGACGGCGGGTCGTGGGAGACGACGCTTCGCGCCGTGTCCTTCACCGGCAAGCCGGTGTTCCTGGCCGTCGTCGTCGGTGTGCCCGTGCTGTGGCTGCTGCACCGTGGCGCCCGGAAGCTGGCCCTGTTCCTTGTGGTGGTCGGCATCGGCGGCGGTCTCGTCGACTCGGCGGTCAAGGTCGCGGTCGGGCGTCCTCGGCCCGTGTTCGACGAGCCGATCGCCACCGCGTTCGGGAAGAGCTTCCCGTCCGGGCACTCGATGAGCTCGCTCGTCTGCTACGGCGCGCTGCTCGTGGTGTTCCTCCCGCTGGTCGCTCCGCGGGCGCGGCGGTGGTGCGTCGCCGTCACCGCGCTGTGGGTCCTCGCGATCGGGGTCTCGCGGCTCGCGCTGGGGGTGCACTACGTGTCGGACGTGCTCGGTGGCTTCGTCCTCGGTGCCGCGTGGCTGACGGGCTCGGTCGCGATGTTCGAGGTGTGGCGGGCCGAGCGAGGCCGTCGGCCCACCCAGCCCTTGGAGCAGGGTCTGGATCCCGAGGAGGCGGCAAAGGCGGTGGGTTGACCGGCCGCCGAGGTCACTCGCAGCGGCAGACCACGCTCTGCTCGAGGGCCTGCCACCGGAACTGGACCGGCGGTGACGACTCGCCGCACCCGGTGCAGCTGATCCGCCACGCAGACCCCACGCGCGCGATCTCGAGCGGGGCCTGTCCAGTGGAGAGCTGCTTGGGCTTGACCATCGGCTTCGAGATCTGCGGCAGGTCGGGGAGCTCGACCTCGAGGTAGGGGGCGTCGGCCTCGGGCTGGATCACGAGCGCATCGAAGTCGTCGATGGCCGGCGCCCGCTCCGGCTCGCGGACGAGCTCTGGGCCCGGGGCGGCGAGGAACGCGTCGAGGGCCTCGGACTGCTCCCCGTCGAACACGCCGGTGGCCTCGGAGATGCGCTCGATCTCGTCGAGGAAGCCGTCGCGCTCGATGCGGCTGGTGGGGTCCTCGACCGTGTCCTTGGCGAACATGATCACGAAGCGGGCGGCGACCCCGGGCTGCTTGCGCCGCAGGATGCGCCCCATCCGCTGGATCATCTGGCGACGGGTCCGGCTCGCGCTCATCACGATCCCGAGGTTCGCGTCGGGCACGTCGACGCCCTCGTCGAGCACGCGGGGGGCGGCGACGGCATCGAGCGTCCGGTCTCGGAGGTCGTCCAGGATCTCCCTGCGCTGCCGTCGAGCCGTCGAGCCGGTGATCAGGTCGATCGAGACGTGGGGATCCAGCCGGTTGATCGCGTGGTTCGCGGCGCGCACCGTCTCCGTGAAGACCAACGCCCCCTGCGCGTCTCGGATCGCGTTGGCGAGGTGGCCGAGCAGCTCGTACTTCCCGCTCGACCGCGCCACGATCTCCCGTCGCTTGGAGAACGCGTCGAGGTACTCGCGGGCGGCGCGGCCGTCGGCGCCGGCATCGCGCTCGGCAAGGTGCGCCACCGCGGCGAGGAAGTCCCCGAACGGGTCGAGCGGCATCCCCTCCACCTGACGCAGGTGGTGGCGGGAGCTCACGAGCTGTTGCTCCGTGGCGGTGTACTCGGCGCGCTCCTCGTCGCTCAGCTCGACCCCGACCAGCGCCACCCTCGGCCGGGCGCACACCCCGTCGTCGATGGCCTGCTCGAACCCGTAGCGGTGGCAGATCCCGCCGAAGTACGGCACGAGCAGCTCGGTCACGCCGTCGTCGCTGCGTTCGAGCGTGGCGGTGAGGCCCAGCCGCTCGTCGTACTGCCGGAGCATCGCTCGGCGCAGCGTCCGTCCGCCGAGGCCGTGGCACTCGTCGGCGATGAGCAGCCCACCGGCGCCGCCCGGTGGCACCGGCTTGCGGGCCGCCGCGGAGTGCCGCGTCGCCACGAGCACGTCGCAGGTGGTCGGGCGGTCGGTACCGCTGTCGCCCAGCCGGCCGATCCGTGCTTCCGGGAACGCGGCGGTGAGCCGACCGTGCCACTGCTCCATGAGCACCCTCGACGGCACGACCACCAGCACGAAGCGTCCCCGGCGCAGCGAGTCGGCGGCGGCGGCGATGGCGACGTCCGTCTTCCCCGACCCGGTGACCGCCTCGATCACCCCCCGGCGACCGCAGCGGAGCCAGCTGACGAGCGCGTCGTGCTGCCACCGGTAGAGCTCACGTTCCTCGGAATCCGGGTTCGTGAGCACGCCTCAGCCGATCCGCCGCACAGACATGGGGACCCGACGCTACCGGCGCCGGCCCCCACCTCCTCCGCCACGCCCCGCAGCCCGCGGGCCGGACCTGGCTCGTACACTCGGGGATGACGACCCGTCGTCGTTGGCCCTGGACCCCGGCCGGCTCACACCGACCGAGGAGGGCCAGATGCTGGTCCTGGATCAGACGCCGCCGGCGGCGGCGCCGTCCGATGGCGTGCCCACGTCCTTCCGCTGGCAGCCGGCGGTCACCGGGCTGATCGTGCTCGCACCGCTGGCCGCGCTCGTGTGGGCGGTCGTCCGCGTGCGGCACGCGATCGCGGACTGAGAGCGGAATCGCGGCGCTCGACCTGGCAAGGTTCCGGAGTGGAGCCAGTGTCGTGACCTACCGCACCATCGACGACCTCGACCATGAGGAGCTCGCGACGCTCGTCAAGGAGCACCTGCTGGCGGGACATCTGATCGACCGGGCGGGGATGCCGGTGGTGACCGGATACGGCGTCGACGTCATGGCCGCCATCGCCATCGACGAGTGGATGGGGGCGAGCCCCGTCTACACGAAGCGGACCCAGCGCCTGTTCGGCTTCGAGGCGGCCACCGTCGAGGCCTGCTTCAAGGCGATGCAGCTCGAGATCGGCGCGCCGCCGGAGTTCATGGACTTCCGGTACGAGGTCGTCGACGACCACCACGGGTTGTTCCACCTCGACCACTGCGGCGCGCTGATGGACGTCGAGCCGATGGGCGACGACTACGTCGTGGCCATGTGCCACCACATCGAGGACCCGACCTTCGACGCCACCGGGTGGGCCACCCACCCGCAGCTGCGGATGCGGCCCCTGCACCGGCCGCCGCGGGTGCCGAGCGACCAGCACCCGCACTGTGCGTGGCAGGTGACGATCGACGAGTCGGTGGAGCCGACGCCGGAGCCGCCCCAGCTCGCCCGGATCGCCGCGTCCCTGGCCGCCCACCTCCCCCTCACGGGCATCGAGCCGTCGGTCGGCGAGCCCGACGGGATGCTCGACTACGCCAAGCCGCTCGACCCGGATCTGCAGCTCCGTGACTTCGCCACCCCGGTGCTGCAGGCCTTCGACGAGGAGGCCTGCCTCCAGGGCCACCTGCTCGCCATCTCCTTCATGGCTGCGGTCGAAGACCGGTACGGCACGGAGAAGGCGGTCGACGCCGGCTCTCGACAGCTCACGGGGGTCGCCGGGGTCGCGGCAGACCGGATCAAGCGGGCGTACGGGCTCGGCGCCGACGCGTCCGACGTGGCCACGGTGTTCGCGCTGCATCCGGCGTTCCGCCCGGCCGCCTACGTCAGCTGGCAGGTCACGCTCGACGGCGACGTGGTCCGCCTCGAGCTCGGCGACTGCGCGGCGCGCCGGGAGACCGGCCTCGAGACCTGGATGAGCCTGCTCGCCGACGGGCACGACCGGGCCCTGTCCGCCATCGCTGCCGCGGTGGACCCGCACTGGCACGTGACGACCGATGGCCCGTGCCGCTGGGTGGTGCAGTGGGACCCGGAGGCGGCCGACGAGCTCGGCGAGGTGACCCTCGCCAAGTTCTCCACCGGCGTCGCCTTCGGGTTCGACCGATGAAGGGGACCTCCTGAAGCGCAAGGCGAAGGTGTTCCAGGTCGCCACCGGCAACGTCGGCAGCGAGATGATCAAGCGGATCGTCCACCGCCCGGACCTGGAGCTCATCGGGCTGCACTGCTACTCGCCGGACAAGATCGGCAAGGACGCAGGCACGATCGTCGGCATCGACCCCATCGGTGTGATCGCCACGGGCACGGTGGAGGAGCTGATCGCGGCGGGGCCGGACTGCGTCACGTTCCACGGCGTCTTCCCAGACGTGGACCTCTACGAGCGGGTGCTCGAGGCGGGCATCAACGTCGTCACCACGGCGGACTGGGTCACCGGGCACCACATCGCGACAAGCCGCCGCTCACCGCCGTCGACGGCCCCGTCGCCCAGTACCGCCGCTGGTTCCGCCAGTTCTACGCAGCGATGCCCTAGGCCCCGGGGAGGTGGTCCCGGAAGACCTCCATCTTCTTCCAGTCGGGCACCGGGGGGACGTGGGCCTCGCGAGGAGCGTGGTCCGAGAGCTCGACGAGCTCCATGCGGTGGATGTAGCGCGGGCAGTTCGGGAAGATGCGGTCGACCTCGACTCGGACGACGGCCTGCGCACCTTCGAACGGCGCGAGCGACGCCTCGTCGTCGAGGATCGAGGCGGTGCCGTTCACCCGCATCCGGTACTGCTGGTCGAAGTCGATGAAGAGCAGGCCGACCTTCGGGTTGGCGACGATGTTGCCGAGGCTGCGGAACATGCCGTTGCCGTCGTAGCTCGGGAACTCGAGGGTGCCGGGATCGACCACGCGCACGAAGCCGGGCACCCCGCCCTTGTAGGAGCAGTCGGGCCAGCCGTCCGGGTCGGCGGTGGCCAGGAAGAACATGGCGGAGCGCTCGATCATCGCTCGGTCGTCGGCGCTGAACGCGGTGTGGACCGTCACCTCCTCGAGCCGGTCCGCGATGCGTCGGCTGTCGAACCGGTCCTGCATCGCCCTCGCCCCGTCGTGGTACATCGGGTGGTCCGCCATCGCCGCTCCCCTCGTCGACCGACTCGCTCGCGCCATTCTCGCAGTGACCGTAGGGTCAGGGCGGTGAGCGAGCGGCGCCCCTACGACAGCCCCGTCCGGCGGTCGCGAGCGGCGGAGACGCGGGAGCGGATCGTCGCGGCCGGGTCCGAGCTGGTGCACGGGTTCGAGACCTGGGAGTGGGATCAGCTGACCTTCCGTGCGGTGGCCGAGCAGGCCGGCGTGGGGGAGCGGACCGTCTACCGGCACTTCCCGACCGAGCGGCAGCTGCACGAGGCGGTGATGCACCGGCTCCACGAGGAGGCCGGGGTCGACTACGAGGGCGTCACCATCGACAACCTCGTCGAGGTCACCGGGCGAGTCCTCGACTCGATGGGGCGCTACCCGACCGCCCCCACCGGCCCGGAGCCGGCGGACCCGGTCTTCCAGGACGTCGACGCCCACCGCCGCGAAGCACTGGCCCGGGTGGTGGCCGAGCTCGATCTCCCCGAGCGGTCGCGGGGTGAGGTGGCCGCGGTCCTCGACGTGCTGTGGAACCTCCCGGCGTTCGAGCGGCTGGTGGTCGGGTGGCAGCTCGAGCCGGAGCGGGCGTCGGCGACGCTGGCCTGGTTGGTGGAGCTGGTCCTCCGGGCGGCGGAAGCCGGGGAGGCCCCTCCGCCCCGTTGACGGCCACCCAAAATCGAGGCAGGATCCTGCCACGAATCTAGGGTGGTCCGGGGGGATCGATGCGGGTTGACGAGCTGCTGGCGGCAGCCACCGACGAGACGGGGCTGACGGACTTCGGCGACGACTCGTTCCGGGAGGGCCTCGACCGACTCGTGGAGTCGGTCACCACGGAGTCGACGCTCAACGAGCTGGGTGACGTCGTGCTCCCGATGCTGGTCGGGCGCCTGCTCCGATCCCGCCTCGAGGTCGAGGACTGGCACCGCCGCCACCCGGAGATCGCCGACGAGCCCATCACCGCCCCGCTCATCGGCCTCGGGCTCCCGCGCACCGGCTCCACCGCGCTGTCGTTCCTCCTCGCCGAGGACCCCAACGCCCGATCACTGCGCCTCTGGGAGTCGGGCCAGCCGTGCCCGCCGCCCTCGACCGTCGACGCACCGGACCCGCGGATCGCCACCACCACGGCGAACATGGCGATGCAGGACGAGATGAACCCACGGCTGGCGTCGCTCGTCCCCTCGTCTCCGACCGGTCCGATGGAGTGCCAGGAGCTGATGGCGCTCGACTTCCGGGCCCACTACTTCACGGCGTTCGTGCACTGCCCGTCGTACAACGACTGGTTGGTCGACGCCGACCTCACGTCGACCTACCGCTACGAGCGTCGGGCGCTCCAGCTCCTCCAGTGGGGCGAGCCGGCGGGCCGACCGTGGCGGCTGAAGTGCCCGTCGCACCTGCTGTGGCTCGACGCGCTCGACGTCGTGTTCCCCGACGCCCGGTTCGTCATGACCCACCGGGACCCGACCGACGTGATGGTGTCGGTCGCCGACGTCTACCAGCAGGTCGGCCAGCAGTTCAGCAACGATCTCGACCTCCACCACATCGGCCGCTTGAACGTCGAGCAGTGGGTGACCGGCATGCAGCGCCTGATCGACTTCCGCGATGCCGGCCGGGACCACCGCTTCCACGACATCGACTTCCGGGCGATGCAGTCCGATCCGCTCGGCGAGGTCGGCCGGCTGTACGACTGGCTCGGCGAACCGGTCACCCCGGAGTTCGAGGCGGGGATGCGGACGTGGTGGGCCGACAACGCCGAGCACCGGGAGCCGAACGTGCACCCCGACCCCGCCGACTTCGGGCTCGACCTCGACGAGGTCCGCGCCCGCTTCACGCCCTACACCGAGCGCATGCACGACTGGATCGGGAGCTCGCGATGACCGTCGACATCACCGGCGGGCTCGACCCGTCGCTCGGGCTCGTGTGGGCCTCCCAGCCCGACGACCCGGACCAGCGCGAGTCGGTGAACGCCTGGATGTGGGACGACGGCCTGGATCTGGGCCTGCCCCGCATCGGCATCGAGGCGGTCGCCGACCAGTGGGACACCCACGACCTCCAGATCAACATCGCCTTCGTCGACGGCCGCGTGTTCAACCTGCTCTCACCCGGCGCCGTGCACGACCCTGCCGGCGCCGACGGCCGGCCGCGGATCCTCGGGGCCGGGCCGCTGTCGATCGAGATGGTCGAGCCGTTCGGTCGCTGGATCCTGCGCATCGACGGCCAGGCCCACACGACCCACGTCGACGCCCAGATCGGCGGTCAGTTCCCGGGCGAGGGCGAGCTCGTGCGGGTCCGGGCCGAGATCGAGCTGCAGGGCGCGGTGCCGCCGTGGATGAACGGTGCGCTGCTCCCCGAAGCCCTCTGGGTCCTGGAGCACCAGGAGGAGGGGCCGCTCATGGGCCACCCCTGGAGGTTCGAGCAGCTGTGCCGCTCCGCGGGCACGGTGGAGATCGGCGGTGAGCACTTCACGATCCAGGGGAGCGCCAACCGGATCCGTCGCCAGGGCATCCGCCAGACCACGATCCTCTGGGGCCACGCGTGGCAGGCCGCCGTCTTCCCGAGCGGCAAGGGCTTCGGCTACATCACCTACCCCGAGCGCAAGGACGGCAAGGCCACCTACAACGAGGGCTACGTCTTCCTCGGCGACGGCGAGCTGGTCCCGGCGCGGGCCATCGACCCCCCGTGGCTGTCCTCGCTCGCCGCGAACGGCCAGGACGTGTCCTTCGGGCTCGAGACGGCCGATGGCACCACCCACGAGATCCGGGGCACCACCGAGATCTCCACCTTCATGGTGATGCCCAAGGAGCTCGCCGGTGGCCTGCAGCTCCAGCAGGCGATCTGCCGCTACACGTGGGACGGCGAGCAGTCCGCGGGGATGCTCGAGCGGTCGATCGCCCCGGAGTCGCTCCTCTAGCGAGACCTCGCTGAGGACCCGGCTGCGACGGCGGAGCGCGGAGCCGGCCAGGCCGAAGAAGCACCCTGATCCCGGACCGCACCGGCGGCGCCTGCCCCTGACCCGTCAGAACTGGAAGCGGGTCAGGCCCCCCGGCTCCACGCCCAGGCAGACGAGCGCGGACCGGGGGGCGATGCGGTACACGTCCCAGGGCGGCGGGCCCTGCGAGGGGGCGTTGAACGGTGCGGTGATCCCGGTCCCGCTCGGGTCGGGCTCGGCCGGCCAGCCGCCGTCCGCCCAGCCCTTCGCGGCGCGGGCGATGTCGTCCGGGTCCGTCACCGGCTCGGCGGTGCCCTCGAGGACGACGTCGGCGTCCAGGACGGAGAGGGAGACGGTGCAGCGCGGGTCCCGCTCGACGTTCCGGTGCTTCTTCGTGCCCGAGCCCGTCTGGAACCAGAACGCCCCGTCGAGCCAGAGGGCACCCACCGGTGTCACGTGCGGGCTCCCGTCCTCGTTGAGCGTCGTGAGCCACGTGGTGCGGGAGTTGTGGGCATCGGGAGCCGGGGCCTCTCCAGCCTCGAGCTTCTTGGCGATGCCGTCCCAGTCCACCGTCGGGAGCCCGTCCTCGACGCCCAGGTTGATGGCCTTCATCGGAGCCTCCTCTTGTCGCCCTTCGGCAACGGTCGCGTACCCATCAGACGGGCGCTGAACCCGAGAGTCATCGCGCACGGTCGGCGCTCAGGCCGGCACGTAGGCGAGGTTCAGGACGCCGGTCTCGAACGTCTCGGACTTCACGAGGCGCAGGCCGTGGAGCCCGCCGTCGCCTTCGAACAGGCGCTGGCCCTTGCCGACGACGACAGGGTGGACGAGGAGCCGCAGCTCGTACCGGGCTCTACCCTTCGCATGGGCGCATTTCGTAGGGTCTGCTCGATGACCACGCCCCTGCTCGACGGCATCCACCACCTCAAGCTGCCGGTGCGCGACCTCGACCGGTCGCAGGCCTGGTACCAGGACCGCTTCGGGTACGAGGTGATGATCGACTTCGTCGAGGACGGGGTGCGGATGGGCGTCTCGATGCGCCACCCCAAGGGCGGCCCTGACCTCGCGCTGCGCTGCGACCCGGCGCGGGCGGAGGCATCGGCCGGCTTCGACTACTTCGCCATCGGGGTGCCGGGGAAGGACGCCATCGACGCATTGGCCGCTGCACTCGACGACCACGGTGACCCGCACGACGGGGTGCACCGCACCCCGGTCGGCTGGGTGCTCCTCGGCCTCCGGGACCCCGATGGCCACGATGTGCGCTTCTACACCGTCCCCCTCGAGCTCCCCCCGGACTTCGGCTCGGCCTGACTCGTCCTCGGGTGGGGCGGTCGGGGTCGGTCGCGAGGAGGCCCACCCATCGGGAGGACAACCGAGACCGGTGCTGATGTGTGCGGTGTCCGGGGTGGCGTCAGGGCACCGGATCGAGAGCTGCATCGAGGAACGTGGCGAAGCCCGCGAGGTCGAACGAGATGTCGTAGCCCTCGGCGTCGTGGGCGATGTCGAGCGACGGGCAGAAGAACCCCGCTGAACCGACGAAGAACTGGGGCGAGCCCTTGACACCTCGAGCGGTCCCGTCTCGGTGGGAGGCAACGACTGCCGCTGCGTCGGCGGCGAGGAGGGGCCCGGCTCCGTGCTCGTCGAGGAGCGCGTTGACCACGTCCTGGTCGCCCACGTCTCGGCCGTCCTCGAACAGCGCATCTCGGATCGCCAGGCTGAACCGCTCCCCGGTCTCGTCGCTGTGGCGACGAGCCGCGACCTCGCCGGCCATCGCCGGGAGGGTCGTCGCCGGGAACCGCGCGGGGTCGAAGCCGGCGAAGCGACCGGGGGAGACCTGTTCGCGGAGCGCGGCGATCTTGGGGACGAGCGACTCGCCGGTCATCGGTGTGCCGTTCACGATCTCCAACGGCCACGCCCGCACCGACAGCAGCGGCGCGGCGAGCCCGCGGGCCGCTCGCTCGTCCACGAACCGCCGCAGCCCGACGTGCGCGAACGGGCAGGACACGTCAGCGAAGACCTCGAGCAGGCGCATGGTCCTGTCTACCCGCCTCCTCGTGCTCAGAGGAGCCCGGAGCGCGCGGTGAGGGGCTCGTCGCTCTGGAAGTGGCGGAGGACCTCGTCGAGGAGGCTCTGTACGTCGGCGGGCCCGTCCCAGCGCAGCGTGAGGTCGTCGGTGCTGCTGATCTCGAAGCCCCAGAACCGGCAGCAGCCCTTCTCGTCGACGACGAAGCGCTCGAGGTGCTCCTCGAGCTCGGCGTCGGGATCGAAGTGGAGGAGGAGTCCGTCGGGGGTGCGGTCGATCGAGCGGAGCTGGTCGCGCAGCTGCTCGACCTGCTCGAGGCGGACCGAGATCTCGTCGGCGCTTGCCGTGCAGGCGATCGGTGCGGTCACGTCGATGGGGATGCGGGTCATGGGGTCGGGACCTCGAGCGCGAGGCACGCGCACTCCGCGCTGCACGGCCCGTCGACCGCCGGGCCGTCCAGGAGCTGAGCGGTCTCGCGGAGCTGGTCCCGGAGGACCATGAGCTCGGCGATCTGCCGTTCGGTGTCGGCCACCTTGTCGGTGACCAGGTCGTGGAACCGCCGCTGGACCGGCCCGCACCGCTCGCCGTCCCAGATCCCGGCCAGGTCGGTGATCTCCCCGAGGGAGCAGCCCAGCTGCTTCGCGCGCGAGATGAAGGCCAGCCGGCTGAGGCTCGTCTCGTCGTAGACCCGGTAGCCCGAGCCGGTGCGCGTGGACGGCTCCACGAGTCCGATGCCTTCGTAGTAGCGCAGCGCCGAGGCGCTGAACCCGCTGCGTTCGGCCACCTGGCCGATCGTGTAGGTGCTGGTCACACCCCTACGGTAAAGGTTCGACCCAGGTTGAAGGTCAAGGGGGCCTCGACGATGCCAGCATCGGCGCGCTGTTCGAGGTGACGCTGAGCTCCGACACCGCGGAGGGCGTCGCGTGACCACGATCGATGCAGCGGCCATCGGCAAGCGCTACGGCAAGCGATGGGCCCTGCGGGACTGCACGCTCGTGGTCCCCCAGGGAGCGACCGTCGGGGTCGTCGGTGCGAACGGAGCCGGCAAGTCGACCTTCCTCCACATGGTGGTCGGTCTGCTCGACCCGACCGAGGGTGACCTCCAGGTGCTCGGGGGACGACCCGGATCGAGCGCGGAGCAGCTCGCGAAGATCGGGTTCGTCGCTCAGGACGCACCCGTGTACGGCTCGCTGTCGGTCCGCGACCACCTCCGCCTCGGTGCCCGCCTGAACCCGACCTGGGACCAAGCGGTCGCCGAGCGCCGGGTGTCGGCGCTCGAGCTCGACCCTCGCCAGCGAGCGGGCCGCTTGTCGGGCGGCCAGCGGTCTCAGCTGGCGTTGACCCTCGCGATGGCGAAGCGCCCTGAGCTCCTGGTGCTCGACGAGCCCGTCGCCAGCCTCGACCCGCTCGCTCGCCGCGCCTTCCTGGGTGACGTGATGGACCTCGTCGTCGAGGACCATCCAACGGTGCTGCTCTCGTCGCACCTGTTGTCGGACGTCGAGCGCGTGTGCGATCACCTCATCGTCATGGTCGCCGGCCACGTCGCCGTCGCCGGTCCGGTCGACGACCTCCTGGCGTCCCACAAGGTGCTCACGGGACCCCGGCGTGATCTCGGATCGTTGCCCGGGGATCAGATCGTCGTGCAGGAGCGGCACACGGACCGCCAGACCACCGTCCTGGTCCGCACGGATCAGCCGATCCTCGACCCGGCCTGGGCCATCGCCGAGGTGGGACTCGAGGAGCTCGTCCTCGCGTACATGGCCGGGCCGTCCCAACGGTCGGTCGCTCGCCGGCTCGCGGTGGCGTCGTGACCTGGCTCGCCTGGCGACAGGCCCGGGCCCAGGCACTGGTCGCGGCGGGGGCCCTCGCGGTGATCGTTGCCACCCTCGTCACGACGCGGGGTCACGTTGCCGGGACACCGTCGGAGGACCTGTCGACGTTCTACGACTCGCTCCAGCTGTTCGGCACCGCCCTCATCGGGTTGCCCGCGGCCATCGGAGCCTTCTGGGGTGCGCCCCTGCTGGCGCGCGAGCTCGAGCTCGGCACCCATCGGCTCGCCTGGACCCAGGGGGTGACCCGCCGACGGTGGCTCACGGTCCGCCTCGGCCTGACCGCGGTGATGACGATCGGGATCACCGCGCTCTTCGCGGCGGTGTTCACCTGGTGGTCCCTGCCGTTCGACGAGAACGGCAACCGGCTCGGCACGGCGAACTTCGGCCAGCGAGGCATCGCACCGGTCGCCTACGCGCTGTTCGCCCTCGCGCTCGGCACCCTCGTCGGTGCGATCGTCCGCAGGACCCTTCCCGCGATGGCCATCACCCTCGTCGGGTTCTTCGTCGCCCGCTTCGCGTTCCAGCTCTTCGCACGGCCCCGGCTGATCGCGGCCGAGATCCTCACCAGACCGAGCACCCTCCTCGGGCCCGGGGACTCCGCGGCAACGTCCGGTGCGTGGGTGATGTCGGGGCACACGGTCGACGCGGCCGGCAACTTGCTGTCGAGCAGCGCCGCGGACCGGCTCATGGTCGACGCGTGCCAACTGACCCGCGACAGCTCCGCTGACGAGTGGTCCTCGTGCGCTCACCGCATCGGCCTGCACGACGTGGTCAAGGCGCACCCTGCCGACCACTTCTGGCCGCTGCAGATCTGGGAGTCGGCCGCCTTCACCGCTGCTGCAGCTCTGCTCACCCTGACCGCGTTCTGGTGGGTCCGTCGTCGCAGCTCCTGAGACTTCCTCCCCGGAGAAGGTGCTTCCGGAGCCCGCGGGGTGGTGGTAGCACGACTGAGGCTGACCGGCTGACCACCTTGTGGACCAGTGGAAGGTGCACCAGTCTGCAACCGTGGGCGCTGCTGAGCGTCGGTGACCCGCACGGGAGGCGTGGTGGACGATCAGCGGGCGGTGAACGAGGCGGCCGCGCTCGCCGTGCGGGACTTCCTCGGCGGGCCGTCGCCGAGGGGCGATGACTGGACGTTCGAGCTCGGCGAGCACCTCGCGAGCAACTGGGGTGCCGTGTACGGCGGAGCCACCGCAGCAGCGGCGGTTGCGCTCGGCCGGCTCGGTGCGCCCGATCGCGCACCGCGCGGTCTCCATCTGCAGATGGTCCGCTCGCTTCCCTTCGGCCCGGCCGTGGGCATCGCGCGGGTGCGGCACAGCGGCCGCGTCGTCACGACGATCGAGGTCGAGCTCTACGACGCGCGGGAGAAGCTCGCCGCGGTCGGATTGCTCACTGCTGTGCTTCCCGACGCGTTGGCGCAGGGGTACAGCAACAGCGACGCGGTGCCGTTCGAGATGCGCAAGGAGCCAAGCCCGTGGGACCTCGAGACCAATGGCGAGCTGGCCCCGATCGGCGACGTCTTGCAGCTGGATCCGTGCAGGATCGTTGCCACGAACGTGCCTGGCAGCGTGACAGGCGATGCTGCGAACTGTGTGGTGATGAAGCCCCCCTGGGCCGACACCGTGACGACCGGTCCCGAGCTCGCGTGCCTGGTCGCCGACACGGTCAACGGAGCACCGCTCTGGCACGGTCAGAGCACGCTCGGAGTGGTCGTCTTCCCGAACACCGATCTGACGCTGCGCTTCGCCAGTCCCACCGGGGCCGATCCCGTCCTCGCGGCGGGGCGGCTCGTCGCGGTCGAGCAGGGGACGACCACGGTCGCCATCGACGTGCAAGCCGGAGGCCACTGGCTCGCCCACGGCCACAGCACCTCGGTCCTCATTCCCACACCGGACCCGGCTGCGAGCAGGGTCGAGGTCTAGCGTCGGGCCATGCCGGAGCTGACGGGGCCTTCGCACATCGACCTGACCGTCACCGATGTGGATCGGTCGGCGCGGTGGTGGGAGCAGGTGATGGGGTTCTCCCGCATGAGCTCGTCCGAGCAGTCCACGTTCCGCACGTGCTCGTTGATCCACGGTTCGCGCTTCACGGTCACCGTCGTGTCGCACGACGCCACCGCGGCGGAGCCGTTCGACGAGACACGGGTGGGCCTCGACCACTTCTCGTTCGATGTGGCAGATCGCGCCGCATTGGAGGCGTGGGTTGCGCACTTCGACGCGCTCGGGGTGCCGCACTCAGGCGTCATCGCGGCTCACTTCGGCGACACGGTCGTGTTCCGCGATCCGGACAACTTCCAGCTGGAGCTCTTCACGTTCAACCCGCGCGGTGAGGACCTCGGCCACCTCCTCGCTACCGATCCCCACCGCCCCGCATAGCTCCCGGGCTCACGCTCCGTGCCACTGGTCCGCACCCGGGATCGGTGACACCCAGTGGGCGCGCTGTTCCGGGAAGACCTCCGCCGTTGGAGCAGGAAACGACGGGTCAGCGAAGTTGCCGACGGCGATCGCCACCCGGGGCACCTGCGTCAGGGGATGGACGAAGTCCCAGCACAAGGTGGACCCGCACGTCGAGCAGAAGCGGTAGTTGATGCCGCCCTCCACCCCCACCGCGCCGACGCCGTCGACCTCGAGCCCGTTGAAGCAGGTCGTCTCGCCTCGAACCTCGACCTGCGTCGCGTCGAAGTGCGCGGCGGCGATGAAGACGTTGCCCGATCGCTTTTGGCAGAAATCGCAGTGGCACACCACGACGATGTCCGGCTCGACCTGAACGTCGATCTCCACGCGACCGCAGGCGCATCTGGCCGTTCGGGTTGCCATCACTGCCTCCTACGACAATCGCGGTCAGGTCGGACCGTACAGCCGCGCCGGCACCGCCGGTGGCGACCTATCCCAGGGTTGGCTCAGCCACCGGGGATCCCCCGTCAGCTCAGCTGCGCATCAAGCTCGAGAACGGGCGTGCGATCATCCGGTCATGACGAGCCCGAACGTCAAGGGAGAGCTGCACTCCTATCTGCAAGGCGCGCGCGACACCATTCTGTGGAAGCTGGACGGACTCACCGAGTACGACGTTCGCAGGCCGCTGACCCCGACGGGCACAAGCCTGCTCGGGTTGGTCAAGCACTCGGCCGCCACCGAGCTCAGCTACTTCGGCACGGTGTTCGGACGAGCGCCGAAGTCGACGCGTCCTCGGCGAGTCGTCGGGTCGCTGCGGCGGCTGGCTCACAGCAACCTCCCTGCCCGTGACCCCGCGTGGTGGACCGAGCATCGGGATCGCGTCGAGCAAGCAGCTCGTCTCGCCAGCGACCCGTGATCTGAGGTCGCTGCGCGTCGGCGAAGCCGGCTGCTGCGCAAACGTCCTGGACCATCGAGCCCTCCTCCCAGGCGGACGTGGGCACCATCGCTCGAAGGATCCTTGCTCGGGCTTTCCGTCCCAGCGTCAAGGACTAGCAAGAGCTCTTAGAGCGGAGTTCGGCGGAGCAGGGCGGCATCTCAGACCTCGTCGAGGCCCGGAAGCTTCGGCTGCGGGCGGGAGCGGGTCAGCTCATACGGGTCGTTGTCCGCACGTGCGGGCCGCTGGCTTCGAATGGTGCGCCACACGTCGAGCGCTTGGCGGTAGTTGCGCGGTCAGGCAGAAGCGCAGCCACGGCCGTGCATCTCGTGCTGGTGTCCGTGAGCCCTGTGCGACCTCCCTGAGCACCGCGTAGTAGTCCGCCGTGTTCCGTCCGAGGTACTCCTCGATGCTGAGGAACTCCGGCGAGAGAACGCCCTCGCCTGCGAGGACGTACGACTGCAGGCAACGAGCCATGCGGCCGTTGCCGTCGCTGAACGGATGGATCAGCGCCAGGTTGAGGTGCGTCATTGCCGCTCGAACGACGGTGTTCCCGCCCGCGGCATTGACCGACCCGAGCAGCTCGCTGACGAGCTGAGGGACGTCATCTCGAACGGGGCCCTCGTAGACGGTCGCGCCTTCCGTGTCCTCGACCCAAACTGCACCCGGCCTCCACTGCCCCGGGTGCTTGCCGAGGTCGTACTTCATCATCATGAAGTGCAAGGACTTCACCAACGACTCGTCAAGATCAGGCAACGGAGGTGAGGCCGCGAGCTGGAGCACGTAGGTCATCGAGTCCCGGTAGCCCGCGATCGCGTGGCGGGTCTCTTCGTCGGCGTCGAGGGGCTCCTCGTTCTCGATGAGTGCGGCTACGTCCTCGACGCTTGCGTGGTAGCCCTCGATCGAGTTCGAGCCCTGGACGACTCGCGCCAGAGTGGCTCGCCGAAGGGAGCCGTACCAGCGGCGCGGGTCGCGGAGGAAGAAGCGGAGCCGCTCACGGCGAGCCTCGATCTCCTCGAGCACGGCCTGGTCGTCCTCGTGGAGATCCGGAGGAGAAGGTGCTCGCCACTCCGCTCCAAGGCTTCTTGCTAGGTCTCTCCTCAGTCCCAGCGGAAGAGGCGGGTGGCGGCCAGGGGGGCGGCGATGGCCCAGGCAGCCAGCACCAGCCAGGCCCGGCCCGGGATGTCGGCGCCGGCGGTGAGGCTGCCGCGGACGGCCTCGGCGAGCGCGCCGCTCGGGAGCGCGCGGGCGACGGGGCGCCCCGCGCTCGGGAGCTCGTCGAGGGGGATGACCATGCCGGAGAGCAGGAGCAGCACGAGGTAGAGGCCGTTGGCGGCGGCCAGCGTGGCCAGCGCGCGGAGCGTGCCGGCCAGGCAGAGGCCGAGCGCGGCGCAGCCGACGGTGCCGAGGACCACCGCACCGGCGAGGCGACCGGCGGACACCGACGGGTCCCAGCCGCAGGCCAGGGCCACGCCCCAGAGCACGCCGCCCTGCACGAGCTCGACCACGAGGATGGACAGCGTCTTGGCCGCCAGCAGCCGGGGCCGACCGAGGGGAGTGGCGCCGAGGCGCTTGAGCACGCCGTACTCGCGCTCGAAGCCGGTGCCGATCGCGGTCTGCACCAGCGCGGTCGAGAGCACGGCGAGCGCCAGCACGCCCGGGGCCAGGAACTGGATCGGCTCGCCGTCGATCGGCAGCACGTCGACGTTCGAGAAGAACACGAGCAGCAGCACCGGGATGCCGAGCGTCAGCAGCAGCGACTCACCGTTGCGGAACAGCAGCGCGAGCTCCAGCCGCAGGTGCGCGAGCAGACCCTTCATCGAGCCGGACCCTAACCGGGGGTGCTGGCACCACCCGCCGGACACCCGGTGCCCCCCTCCCGCGGTCCGTCCCGCTCAGGTTCACTATGAGGAGGAGCGGGACATGGAGGTGGGCACGGTGGGTCGACACGGGCGATGGGCGGCGGTGGCTGCCTCAGCGGCGGTGCTCTTCGCGAGCTGCGGGGGCGACGACGATGGGTCGACCCAGGCGGATCCGGAGCCGGCGGCGCCGGAGGTGACGCTGACGATCGGGACGGTGGACCCGACCGGGCGTCCTGCCAGCGATGACGTGAAGGAGTTCGCCGCCCAGGTGGAGGCGCTGTCGGATGGCCGCATCGCCGTCGAGATCGACTGGGACCACGGCCAGGGCGAGGCCCACCGCTACGAGTACCTGGGCGAGCAGGTCCGCACGGGCGCGCTCGACCTCGGGTTGGTGCCCGCGGGCACGTGGGACGCCCTCGGGGTCACCAGCTTCCAGGCGCTGCAGGCCCCGTTCCTCGTCACGTCCGACGCGCTGGTCGAGGAGATCGTCATGGGCGACCTCGCCGATCGGCTGGCTGCCGGCCTCGCCGATGCCGGCGTCGTCGGGCTCACCCTGTTGCCCGAGACGCTGCGCCACCCGGTCGGCTTCGGCGATCCGCTGACGTCGCCGGCCCAGTACGCGGGCGCCAAGATCCGGGTGCCGGTCGCCTCGTCGGCGTCCTACGGCGTCGTCCGGGCGCTCGGTGCCGAGCCCGTGGACCTCAACGGCAACGCCTGGGCGGCGGCCGTCGCCACCGGTGCCGTGATCGGAGCGGAGTCGGCCTTCGCGCAGCGCAGCTCGCTGCCCACCCTCGGCACCTTCACGGCCAACGTGACCTTCTACCCGAAGGTGAACGTCCTGGTGGCCGGGTCCGAGTCCTTCGCGGCGCTCGACGACGACGACCAGGCGATCCTCCGCGCCGCGGCGGCGGCCACGCAGGACTACGTCCTCGACTCGAACCCGTCCGACGCGGAGGGGGCCGCGGCCTACTGCGGCACCGGCGGCGGGGTCGCGCTGGCCTCGGCCGATGAGGTGGCCGCGTTCGAGGCGGCGGCGGCTCCCGTGGTCACGGCCCTCGAGGCCGACCCCGAGACCAAGGCGCTGATCGCCGAGATCCGTGCGCTGCGCGACTCCGGTGGGCTCCCCGCGCCGGAGGCCATCGCCCCCTGCGAGCGCCGCTCAGGCTGACGGTCGCCGTGTTCGCCCCCGTCGCCGGCCCCCATCGGCGGCGGGGGCTTCGGCGTCGGCGGCGGACGCCACGAGGCGGAGGAACACGTCCTCGAGGCGCTGACGGCCGGCGCGGAGGTCGGCCAGCGCGAGGTCCCGGTCGGCCAGCCACGCGGTGAGCGCGGCGACGAGCTGCGGGGTGCCCTCGGCCTCCACGAGGTACTCGCCGGGCTCGACCTCGCGGACGGGCGCGCCGAGGTGGGTGGCCAGCTCCGTGGCCATCAGGCCGGCGGGAGCACCGAAGCGGACCTCGGCCGCCTCGGTGGCGCGCAGCACGTCGGGGGCGCCGGCGGCCAGCACGCGGCCGTGGTCGAGGATCACCACGTGGTCGGCCAGGCGCTCGGCCTCGTCGAGGTCGTGGGTGGTGAGGACCACGGTGACGCCGTCGTCGCGGAGGGCGCCGATCACCTCGCGGATGGCCTGGCGTCCGAGCGGGTCGACGCCCGAGCCGGGCTCGTCGAGGAACGCCACCTGCGGCCGGCCCACGAGCGCGAGTGCGAGGGCCAGTCGCCGCTGCTCACCACCGGACAGCTGCCGCCAGGTGCGCCGTTCCTTGCCCGTGAGCCCGACGCGGTCGAGGAGGGTGGCGGGATCCTCCGGTGCCTCGTAGAGGGCGGCGGCGTGGCGCAGCGCCTCGCCCGCCCGCACCCCGGGGCCGACGCCACCGGACTGGAGCATCACGCCGACCCGGCGCGTGAGGGTGCGGTGGTCCCGCACCGGGTCGAGGCCGAGCACCGAGGTGCGGCCGCCGTCGGCCCGGCGGAAGCCCTCGAGCACCTCGACCGTGGAGGTCTTGCCGGCCCCGTTCGGTCCGAGCACCGCGGTGATGCGGCCCGCCTCGGCGGTGAACCACACGTCGTCGACGGCGACCACGTCGCCGTACCTGACCCGCAGCCCCTCGACCTCGACGGCAGCCATGCCCGCCCGACGCTAGATCCCCTCGCGGACCCGGCGTGCCGCCCCACTACCGTCTGCGACGTGCTCGACCTCCGCCGCATCCGGACCGACCCCGCCGCCGTACGCGACGGGCTGTCCCGCCGCGGCGGGGATGCGGCGGACAGCATCAGCGAGATCATCGACCTCGACGCCCAGCAGCGGGCCCTCGGCACCCGTCGGGACGAGGTGCGGGCCCGCATCAAGGCGCTGTCGAAGGACGTCGGGAAGCTCCGCAAGGACGGCGACGACGCCGGCGCCGAGGCGGTCATGGCGGAGAGCCGGGCGCTCGGCGACGAGGAGAAGGCGCTCGACGACGAGGCGGACGCGCTCGGCGCGCGGGTCCACGACCTCCTCCTGCGGACCCCCAACGTCCCGTCGGACGACGCGCCGGACGGCGGGGGCGAGGCGGACAACGTCGTCCTCCGCACCGAGGGCTTCGACGCCGGCTCCTACCTCGACCACCAGCGAGTGCCCCACTGGGACATCGGCGCCGCCCTCGACATCCTCGACCCCGAGCGGGCAGTGCGGATCTCGGGCTCGATGTTCTCGATGTACAAGGGCTGGGGCGCGCGCCTGCTGCGGGCCATGGTGCAGCTCAGCCTCGACCGCAACGGCGACGCCTACCTGGAGGTCCGTCCGCCGACGCTCGTGCGCACCGACACGATGATCGCCACCGGTCACCTCCCGAAGTTCGAGGAAGACGGCTACCACATCGAGCGCGACGACCTGTGGGCCATCCCCACCGCCGAGGTCCCGCTCACATCGCTCCACCGCGACGAGGTGCTCGACGAAGCCGTCCTCCCGCTGCGCTACATGGCCTACACGGCCTGCTACCGACGCGAGGCCGGATCGGCCGGTCGCGACACGCGCGGGATCCTGCGCAGCCACGAGTTCGACAAGGTCGAGCTGTTCGCCCTGGCCAGCGGCGCCGAGCAGGCCATCGCCTGCCAGGAGGACGTGCTCGCCCGCAGCGAGTCGATCCTCCGCGACCTCGGCCTCGCGTACCGCGTGCTCGACCTCTGCACCGGCGACCTGGGCGCCTCGGCCGCCCGCACCTGGGACATCGAGGCCTACGCGCCGGGCTGCGACCTGTGGCTCGAGGTCAGCTCGGTGTCGTGGTTCGCCGACTACCAGGCCCGCCGCGCCGCCATCCGCTTCAAGCCGGCCGGCGGCAAGGGCACCGAGACCTGCCACACCGTCAACGGCAGCGCGATGGGCTGGCCCCGCACGATCGCGGCGTACCTCGAGACCCACCGCCAGCCCGACGGCAGCGTCGCGGTCGTCGAGTGCCTCCGCCGCTACCTCGGCGACGTCGAGTCCATCCCCGCCCCGAAGTGACGGACTGACCCGCAGGCCGGAGGCGAGCCGACTTTGCCGGTCGCCGGGAGGCACTTGCGGAGGCTGAGTCCCGCGCCCCAGGCGCCCTGCGACCGGAGCAAGCTGAAGACTCAGCCCATCGAGCGGCGGCTGGCGTCGTAGAGCGACTCGGGGGTGAGCACCCCGACGAGGCGGTCGGCGTGGTCGAGCACCGCGACCCAGCCGGCGTCGTGCAGCAGCATCTCGCCGAACGCGTCCTTCAGCGTGGCGTCCTCGCGGACCCAGGCCTCCAGGCGCTGCAGGTGGTCGCCCACCACGCCGTCGCCCACCGCCCGCGACCGGGCCACGTAGCCCCGCAGGCGGCGCTCGCCGTCGAGCACCACCGCGAAGTCGAGGGCGCCGGCGTCCATCTTGCGGCGGGCCTCGTCGAGCGGGAGGTCGGGGGCGAGGACCGGGGGCTGCTGCAGGTCGTCGGGGTCGATCTCGGTGACCTTGAGGCGCTTCAGGGCGCGGTCGGCGCCGACGAAGTCCGCCACGAACTCCGAGGCCGGCTCGCCGAGGATCACCGCGGGGGTGTCGTGCTGGGCGAGGATGCCGCCCTCCTTCAGGATGGCGATGCGGTCGCCGAGCTTCACGGCCTCCTCGATGTCGTGGGTCACGAACACGATCGTCTTGCGGACCTCGGCCTGCAGGCGGAGGAACTCGTCCTGCAGGCGGTCGCGGGTGATCGGGTCGATGGCCCCGAAGGGCTCGTCCATGAGGAGCACCTGCGGGTCGGCGCCGAGCGCCCGCGCCACGCCGACGCGCTGGCGCTGCCCGCCGGAGAGCTGGTGCGGGTAGCGGTCGCGGAAGCGGGCGGGCTCGAGCCCGACCAGGTGGAGGAGCTCGTCGACCCGCGCGGTCACCCTTGCCTTGGGCCACTTGAGCAGCCGCGGGACGGTGGCGACGTTGTCGCCGATCGTCTGGTGTGGGAAGAGGCCGATCTGCTGGATGACGTAGCCGATCCGCCGGCGCAGCTGCACCGGGTCGAGCTGGAGGACGTCGTCGCCGTCGATGACGATGCGACCTTGTGTCGGCTCGATGAGGCGGTTGATCATCCGCATGGTGGTGGTCTTGCCGCAGCCGGACGGGCCGACCAGCACGCACAGCTCCCCGTCGGCGACCTCGAGGGTCAGGTCGTCGACCGCCACCTGATCGCCGTAGCGCTTGGTGACGTGCTCGAGCCGGATCACCGGCGCAGGGTACCCAGGCCACCGCTACCCTCGCCGTCGTGCTGGCCAGCAACGTCGACCGCTGGCTGTGGTGGGACTGGGTCGGTCGCAACACGGACCTGATCTGGAGCTCGTTGCGTGAGCACGTGATCCTCACGGTCTCCGCAGTGGGCATCGGGCTGCTGGTCGCGCTGCCGCTGGGGATCATCGCGGCCCGCTGGCGTCGGCTCTACGCCCCCCTGCTGGCGGTCACCGGCGTGCTCTACACGGTGCCCTCGCTGGCCGCCTTCGCGCTGCTGTTCCCCTACTTCGGGCTGTCGCGGACCACCGTGCTCATCCCGCTCGTGAGCTACACGCTCCTGATCCTCGTGCGGAACGTCGTGGCCGGGCTCGACGCCGTGCCCCGCGAGGTGAAGGACGCCGCCGACGGCATGGGCTTCTCGCCGATGCGCCGCCTCCTCCGCATCGAGCTGCCGCTGGCCCTCCCCACGATCATGGCAGGGGTCCGCATCGCCACCGTCACCACCGTCGGCCTCGCCGCGGTGGCCGGCCTCCTCGCGATCCCGAGCCTCGGCAACCTGATCTACGTCGGCCAGAACCGGCCGATCCGCACGGCGGTCACCGTCGGCATCGCCCTGTCGGTGGCCCTTGCCGTGGCGGCGGACCTCCTCCTCGGCCTCGTGCAGCGCCTCCTGACCCCCTGGTCCCGCGCCAAGGACCCGAGCGCATGAGTCTCCCCGCGGAGGTCGTCGACTGGTTCTCGGACAGCAGCAACTGGGAGGGGCAGCGCGGCATCGTCCACCAGCTCTTCGAGCACGTGCGCATGTCGGCGGTGGCCACCCTCGCGGCCTGCCTCATCGCCCTGCCGCCGGCGGTGTGGCTCGGCCACAAGCGCCGGTTCGGCACCGTCGCCATCAACGTCTCGAACGTGGGCCGGGCCGTCCCGAGCTTCGCCATCCTCGTGCTGGGCACCCAGCAGTTCGGCCTGCTCGAGTACCCGATCATCGGCTCGTTCACGACGTTCCTCGCCCTCGTCGCGCTGGCCGTGCCCCCTCTGGTCACCAACGGCTACGTCGCCGTGGCCGAGGTGCCCGACGATCTGCGCGACGCGGCCCGCGGCATGGGCCTGTCGGACACCGAGGTGCTGCGCCGCGTCGAGCTGCCGGTGGCGGCGCCGCTGCTGATGGCCGGGGTCCGCACCGCCGCCGTGCAGGTGGTGGCAACTGCCACCATCGCCGCGTTCGTGGGCGCCGGTGGCCTCGGCCGGTTCATCATCGACGGCCGCGCGGTCAACGACCAGGCCCAGGTCCTCGCCGGGGCCCTCCTCGTCGCGTTCCTCTCGCTGCTGACCGAGCTCGGGCTCGCCATCGTGCAATCGGTGGTGACGCCGCGCGGGTTGCGCGAGGCTGACGTGCCCACCGGCGCAGAAGCCGTGGCGATCGCCACGGTCGCCGAACCACCCGTTGGAAGGGGATCCTCGTGAGAAGCAACCGGTTCCGCATGCTCGTCGCCTGTGCGGCCGTGCTGGCCCTCGTCGGCGCCGCATGCGGTGATGACGACTCCACCGCCAGCGACGACGACGCTCCCGCGGGTGCGGTCGAGTTCTCCTTCGTCCCGCTCGACGCCGGCGGACCGAACACCAAGGCGGCGCTCACCAAGGGCGACATCGACATCGGCCTGCTGTTCTCGAGCGACGGCGCCATCGCCGCCAACGACTGGGTCGCCCTCGAGGACGACAAGGGCCTGCAGCCGGTCGACAACTTCATCCCGGCGGTGAACACCGCGTCCGACACGCCGGAGATCGATGCGGCCCTCAACGCCGTGTCGAAGGAGCTCACCGTCGACGCGATGCAGGAGATGGTGGCCAAGGTCTCCATCGACGGCGAGAACCCGGCGGACGTCGCTGCCGCCTTCCTCGAGGACATCACGGTGCCCGAGGGCGCCACCGGCGACCTCACCGTCGGCTCCGCCAACTTCGCCGAGTCGGAGATCACCGCCGAGCTCTACGCCCAGGCCCTCGAAGCCTCGGGCGCCTCGGTGGAGAAGAAGCTCCAGTTCGGCGCGCGCGACGCCTACATCCCGGCGCTGATCTCCGGTGAGCTCGACGTCGTGCCGGAGTTCGTGGGCACCCTCGCCTACTTCTTCGACCCGAACGCCGACGTCACGTCCGACCTCGAGGCCAGCCTGGTCGTGAGCCGCGCGCTGGCCTCGGCCAAGGGCGTCACCCTGCTCGAGCCCGCCACCGCCGACAGCGTGAACACCTTCGTGGTCACCCAGGCCACCGCCGACCAGTACGACCTCGAGACGATCAGCGACCTCATGGGCGTCGACGACTCGCTCGTGCTGGGCGGTCCGCCGGAGTGCCCCGAGCGGCCCCTGTGCCTCCAGGGCCTCATCTCGACCTACGGCCTGAAGTTCAAGAGCTGAGGTGATCCGGCGGGTGCGGCGGCGCTGGCCGTCCGCACCCGCCGGTACCCTCGGCAGCCGTGCCCACCACGCTCCTCCTGGCCGATGACGACGACCGCTTCCGCGGCCTCGTCCGCACGGTTCTGGAGGACGACGGCTACGAGGTGCTGGCCGAGGCGGCCGACGCCCCCACCGCCCTCGAGCTGGCGGAGGTCCACGACCCCGACGTCGTGGTCCTCGACCTGGTGCTCCCCGGCGCGCAGGGGCTGAGCGCTGTGCGCGCCCTCCGCACCGGAACGCCGCCGCGTCCCGTGATCGTGCTGTCGGCGCTGTTCGACCCCGCCGTCGAGCAGGAGGCCGCCGAGCTCGGGGCCACCTACCTCGACAAGACGGCCGGCCTCGACGCGCTCGAGGCGGCCATCGACGCCGCCGCCCGCTGATGGACCTCGAGCCGATCCGCCTCCAGTACGAGTCCGAGCCGCTCGACGTCGGTGACGTCGATCCCGACCCGGTCGTCCAGGTCCGCCGCTGGACGGCCGACTGGACGAGGTACGCGCCGAAGGAGCCCGCGGCTGCCGTGCTGGCCACCGCCGGCGCCGACGGCCGCCCCTCTGCCCGCAACGTCCTCGTCCGCGGCCTCGACGAGCGAGGCCTCGCGTTCTTCACCAACTACGAGAGCCGCAAGGGCCGCGACCTCGCGGAGAACGGGCACGGCGCGCTCCTCTTCAGCTGGGTCGCCGTCAACCGCCAGATCGAGCTCGTCGGCCCGATCCACCGCCTCGAGCGCCGCGAGACCGAGGTGTACTGGGCCACGCGGCCGCGGGACAGCCAGATCGGCGCCTGGGCCTCCGACCAGTCCACGGTGCTGCCCGACCGTGCCGCGCTCGAGGCCCGGTTCGCCGACGCCGAGGCGCGCTTCGAGGGGAAGGACGTGCCCTGCCCGCCCCACTGGGGCGGCTTCCGCCTCGTCCCCGACACGGTCGAGCTCTGGCAGGGCCGTCCCAACCGCCTGCACGACCGGCTCCGCTACTCCCGCGACCCCGACGCCGCGAGCGGCTGGCGCATCGAGCGCCTGAGCCCCTGAACCCCACTCGTTCTGGCCCGGAACACACGACCCAGGGGTCGTGAAACCCGGGCCAGAAGGCGTGGGGTCAGTCGGTGGGCCAGGACTCGGCGGCGGCGACCAGGCCGTCGACCAGCGGGGCGAGGTGGGGGATCTCGGTGCCGGTGGGGAGGTCGGACCAGAACGGGGTCCAGCTCCGCACGCGGGGCGGGAGCTCGACCTGCACACCCCCGAGCCGGCACCGGTTGACGGGGTTGGCGCGGTGGACTCCCCGCAGCTCGGGCGGGATCGCGGCGAGGTCGTCGACCACCTCGTAGCCGGGCAGCGCGGTGCGCAGGTGCCCGGCCACGTGGGTGGCGAGCTCGCGGTGGGACCCGCCGAGCAGCACCGTGGTCCACATCCCCTCGCGGCCGTAGCCGTGGAGCGCGACGGCGACGTCGACGTGGTCGAGGAACGCGCCGAGCGAGTCGGACTCGTCCGGCGTCACCTCGATCGAGGGGACGTGCCAGCGGAGGCCGTCGGGCTGGCGCACCGCGTACAGCGACGCACCGGCCGCTTCGGCGGCGCGGGCCGCCACCACGTCGGTGCCCACCTCGAGGTTGCCGCCGTGGAACGCGAGGAAGCCGAAGCGCGAGCGCAGCTCGAGATCCTCCTCCACGCCCTCATGGGCCAGCAGCTCCGCGAACCGGCCCATGCGAGTGGCGCTACCGGTCGCGCGTTCGGAAGCCGAACGTGGCCACGAGGATGAACAGCAGGCCAAGCGAGAGCAGAAGCCCAAGGCGGGTGGGCCCGAAGTCGTTGATCCAGGTCCCGATGTCGTCCGACCACCCGGTCACCGTGTCGACGGTGGTGGACCCCTCGAGGTGACCGTCGTAGACGCGGCGCTCGTGCCAGCCGTAGTAGGCGAGGTAGCTACCCGCCACGACGAGGAGCAGGCCTGAGGCCCGAGTGATGTGCGGCAGGGCGGAGCGGAGTCCGCGGAGCAGGCCCTGGCGCGCCATGCCGAGACTGACGGTGAGCGCCACCAGCACCAGCGTCATCCCGATCGCGTAGGCGACGAACACCGCCAGCTGCGACATCAGGTTCCCTTGGCGAAAGGTCCCGATGACGGCGACGGTGAAGATCGGAAACGCACACCCGATCGACGTGACCGCGTAGGAGACGCCGAACACGAACATCGAGCGGCCGTCGCGCGTTCGTCCGCCCTTCTGGAGCTTGGGGAGCCGGACCACCGGCTCGTAGCCGCGGAGCATCGCGAGTCCGAGCACGACGATTGCTACGCCGATCACCATCGTGGCCCACGGCGTGTACCGCTCCACCGAGGCCGACAGGTGGTAGGTCGCCAGCCCGACCGCGCTGAACACGGCGATGAACCCGAGGCTGACCGACAGGCTCACCATGAGCGATCGCCGAACTGAGGACTCGGTGTTCTGCGTTCCTCCGCCGTCGGAGCCCAGGAAGTATCCGAGGTAGGCCGGAAGCATCGCGAACCCGCACGGGTTCACCGCGGTGATCATCCCCGCACCGAAGGCGTACGCCAGCGGTGCGTCGATCACGAGCGGATGCCGAGCTCGGCGGCCAGGAAGGAGCGGAGCTCGTCGGCGTCCATCTGGCCGAGGTGGCGGGCCACGACGGCCCCGTCCGAGTCGAGGAGGACGGTGGCCGGGAGGTGGCTGCCGGCATCGAGCGACTCGATCACGGAGCCGTCGCGGTCCTGCGCGGTGCGGTAGGTGACCTCGGTGCGCTCGACGAGGTCCTGGGCCTCATCCGTCCGGTCGGCGACGGCCAGGCCGAGGAAGGTCACCTGATCGCCGACCTCCTGGTGGACAGTCTCGAACGCCGGCATCTCGGTGATGCAGGGGATGCACGACGAAGCGAAGAAGTTCACGACGACCGGCGTGCCCCGCAGGGACGAGAGCGGCACGACCTCGCCGTCGAACTCGGTGAAGGTGGCCTCGTCGGGATCGACGTGCTCGCCGTCCGGGATCAGCGGGATGGTGACGACGCTGCTGCGCTGGTCAGCGTCGCCGTCGTCGCCACCGCCGAGGACCACCACCACGGCCACCGCGGCGATCAGCGCGAGCACGGTCGACACGACGAGCGTGCGCCATCCGAAGCGGGGGACCTCCGGCATCTCCGTGACGGTAACCGCCGTCTGCGAACCGACGCACACAGTGGGTAGAAGGAGCCAGTCCGCTCTGCTCTCGGCGGCGGGATCGCCGCCGAGGTGGGGTGCCGGCTGGAGTTGTCGTACAACACCTGCTTGGCCGTGGGCGGGCCGGGGGTCGGCGTCCGCGCTTCGCACGTCGGGGGGACATCGTGCGAAAGACGGGCCGTTGCCCCGGCCCGCCCTTCACGGCGAGCTGGGCGAGGCCCCCTGGGGTCACGCGATCTTGTAGACCACGCGCTCCCGGAGGTGCTCGGGGATCGGGATGTCCGGGAGCTGGTCCTCGGGCCGGGCGACCTTGGGGGGTCGACCGCGGCGCCGCTTGCTCTGCAGGACCTTGCCGTTGAGCAGCAGCTGGCCGCCCCACACGCCCCACGGCTCACGCCGCTCGAGCGCTCCCTCGAGGCACTGCGCCATCACGGGGCACAGCGCGCAGAGCTGCTTTGCCCTGGCGATGTCCTGCAGCTCCTCGGAGAAGAAGAGCCCGGTCATCGTGCCGGCCTGGTCGTTGCAGCGGGCTTCTGCCCACCAGTCTCGGTTGTCCTGCTCCAGGCCGTCTCCCTGGAGGTCGTACTGCTCGGTGCGCTCGGGCAACATCGCCCTGCCCCCACTTTCTTGGTCTCTACGGGTTGTCGTCGTGGTGTCGGTGGTTCTGGTGTCGGTGGCGGAAAAGGAGAAAGGCCGCCGGGGTGTCCCGGCGGCCTTTCGGAGGTCTTGCTCTTCGCTTGGCGATTGCCTATGGCGAGAGCTCCGAGAGGTGCCGGGCGGGGCGGTTCTTGCGGTCGAACACCATGAAGGTGGCCGGCTTGGCAATGGCGCCCTGGGTCCAGGAGGAGACCTGGTGGGTGCCGTAACCGCCCTCGGTAGCCACGAGGTGGCATGCCGGGAAGGTGGTGCCGAGGGCGGGAACACCGGCCACGCGCGGACGCGCAACACCGGCGTGGGCCGTGTGGCCTGCCATGGTGAGCGTCGTCGTCATCGGGCGGTTCTCCTCGGGGTGGATCGCGCTGGTCGCAATCCGGGTCAGGGCATGGGACCACGGTGCCCGTGGGGCAGTCAACCGGATTTCGGTGCAAATCCGCGCGAATACAGTCAGGCGGTGTTCGACGCCCCTGTTTCCCGGCCTTCGGCGGGCCGGATCTTCGAGGGTTCGGTGCGGCCGGTGCGCTTGGGCGACGTGCGCCCGTCCGGCCGGCTGCGGCTCGACGCCATCGCCCGGTACCTCCAGGACGTGTCGGCGGACGACACCGCCGATGCCGCCCTCCCGGACTCGCAGGCCTGGGTCGTCCGCCGCACGCAGATCGACGTGGCGTCGTTTCCCCGGTACCTCGAGCGCGTGCAGCCGGCCACGTGGTGCTCGGGCACGGGCAGCCACTACGCCGAGCGCCGGGTCGAGCTGCGCGGCGAGGGCGGCGGCGTCGTCGATGCCACGAGCCTCTGGGTCCATGTCGACCACCGCACGGGCCGGCCGATGCGGCTCACCGACGCCTTCGCCGAGCGCTACGCCGAGGCCGCGGCTGGGCGGAGGGTCAAGGCCCGGCTGGCGCACGCCGACCCCGCGCCGCACGTGGTGCCCGAGCCGTGGGAGCTGCGCGCCACGGACCTCGACGTGCTCGCCCACGTGAACAACGCGGCGTACTGGGAGGTGGTGGAGGAGGCGCTGTCGCGCCACGGCGGTGTCCGCGGCGCGCTGCGCGCGGAGATGGAGCACCGCACGGCCGTCGAGCCGGACGCGGCGGTCACCTGGGCGCACGCCCGCGACGTCGACGGCGTGATCTCGGTGTGGGTGCTGGCCGACGGCGTCGTCGCCGCCACCGCCCGCGTGGTCGCCCGCTGAGGAGCCGAGCCGATAGGCGAGGCGACCCAGCAAGCCAGCGGCGCTTCCCGGCGGCGTAGCCCGTGCCGCTCCTATCCGCGCTCGTCCTGAGACGTCCTACGGACGCTCGACCAGGTGGTAGCGCAGCCGGCCGTCCTGGCTGCGCGAGTCCGCTTCGCCGGTGTGGCGGAGGTGCTCGAGGTGCGCGTACGTCTCGCTCTCGGCCATCTGGCCCCACGACCGCGGCTTGAACAGGCGCTGCATGTAGTCCTCGACGGTGGCGTCGCCCAGCTCCTCGGCGGCGCTGCGCAGCGTGTCGAGGCGCTCCTCGTGGTGCTCGCGGATCTCCTTGGCCCGACCGGCCAGGTCGACGAACGGGTGCCCGTGCGCGGGGAGCACGTGCTGCACGCCCTCGAGGTCGGCCACCTTCTCGAGGGAGCGGAAGAACTCCGTGAGCGGGTCGGCGCCGGCGGCGAGGCCGGAGATGTGCGGCGTGATCGAGGGCAGCACGTGGTCGCCGGAGAGCATCACGCCCTCGGCGGGGTCGAACAGGCAGAGGTGGTCGGCGGTGTGGCCCGGCGTGTGGAGCGACAGCCACTCACGGCCGCCCAGCTCCACGATCTCGCCGTCCTGCACGCGCCGGGTGGGCGCCGGGGTCCGCATGAAGCGGCGGGCCACGAGTCGCATCGCCTTGAAGCGCATCCGCCGGCGCAGCGGCGGGGAGAAGGTCTGGTCCGAGCGCCACGGCATCTCGCGGCCGAAGGGCGTCGGCGTGGACGAGACGGGCACGCCGTCCTCGTCGATGGCGGTGTCGTCCGATGCGGGGTCGAACCAGGTCGTGAAGCTGCGGTGCGTGAGGATGTCCGCGCCGTAGCTGTCCCGGAACCGCCCGGCGCCGCCGAAGTGGTCGGGGTGGCTGTGCGTGACCACGACCGTGTGCACGTCCTTGGGGCGGTACCCGGCCTGCTTGAGTCGGTCGACCAGCGCTCGCCAGGACTGCGGCCCGGGGAGGCCGGGGTCGACGATGGTGACGCCCTTGTCGTCCGGGAGGAAGTAGCAGTTCACGTGGCCGAGCCCCGGCAGGAACACGGGGAGCTGCGAGCGCAGGACGTTCGGCGCGACCTCGGTGACCTCCCGCGCGGCGGGCTCCTGCTCTTGGCGCCTCGGCTTGCCTGTCGGCGCGGGAGCGTGCTCGTGGGCGGGGTCATGCCCGTGGTCGTGGTCGGAGTGCTCGTGCGGGGCTGCCACCGACGTCGAACCTATCTTGACCGGGCGGTCAACTGCGATCCGCGGGGGCCTCGGCCTCCGTCGGCGGCCGGAACACGTGCTCGCGGTACCAGCGCAGCTCGCCGATCGACTCGCGGATGTCGTCGAGCGCTCGGTGGGCGGTGGCCTTGCGCGGGACGGCGTCGAGCGCCCCCGGGTACCACCGCCGGGTGAGCTCCTTGATCGTCGACACGTCCACCGACCGGTAGTGGAGGTGCTCCTCGATCTCTGGCAGGTAGATGGCCAGGAAGCGCCGGTCGGTGCCGATCGAGTTGCCGCAGAGCGGGATGCTGCGGGGCTCCGGCACGTGGGCCTTGATGAACTCGAGCGTCTGGCGACCCGCGTCCTCGAGGGTGATCGTGGACGCCTCGATGGCCGGGAGCAGCCCGCTGCTGGTGTGCATCGTGCGCACGACCTCGTCCATCCCGGCCAGGGCCTCGGCCGGCTGGTGGACCACGAGGTCGGGCCCCTCGGCCACGATCTCGAGCTGGTCGTCGGTGACGATCGTGGCGATCTCGACGATGACGTGGCGGGCAGGATCGAGCCCGGTCATCTCCAGATCCATCCACACGAGCACGGGCGCAGGGTACTCACGTGGTGGTCGCTACCCTGCCCGCCGTGCCCGAGCCCCTCGCCGTCCCGGTCCTGCGCCTCGATCCCGACCTCGACCTCCCCGCCTACGCGAAGGAGGGCGACGCCGGCCTCGACCTGGTCGCCCGGGAGCCAGCGCGCCTCGAGCCGGGCGGCGGTCGGGCCCTCATCCCGACCGGGATCGCGTTCGCGCTGCCCCCGGGGTACGCCGGGTTCGTGCAGCCCCGCAGCGGGCTCGCCCTGCGCCACGGCATCACCTGCCTGAACACCCCGGGCCTCATCGACTCGGGCTATCGGGACGAGCTCAAGGTCCTCCTGGTGAACCTCGATCCCCACGAGGCCTTCGACATCGCCCGCGGCGACCGGATCGCCCAGCTGGTGGTGCAGGCCGTGGCCCGCGTCGCATGGGAGCCGGTGGACGAGCTGCCGGACTCCGACCGCGGAGTCGGTGGTTTCGGCCACACCGGCAGGTAGCGCCGCCCCGGACGGGTTCCCATCCGCGTGTCCTGTTTGCGCCGTATGCTCCGCGCGGAGCGCTCCGGAAGGGGGGTGCTCGGGGGGGACACGGGGGTCACGATGGGATCGAAGACGCGTGCCTCGGCACTCGCGGCGCTCGCGCTGACGTTGATGGCGCCGCTCATCGGCGGGGCCCAGGCTTCTGCCGCCGACGGCGACCCGCGGCAGGTCGGGCGGTTCACCGCCGCCTTCGAGGAGGCTGGCGGGAAGTGCGTCATCGACGCCGACGGCCGTCAGCTGTGCAAGCCGGCCGGCACCACCGTCATCACGCTCACCACCGGTCGCTCGCTCTACTGGGACGCGCTCGAGGGCACGGAGAACGTCAACTTCAACGCGCTGCTCGAGGGCGCCCACCAGACCCGGAACGACCGGTCCCGCGTCCTCGACCTGAGCACCGGCACGCCTCGGTTCCGCACCCCGGCCCCGGAGGACGGTGGCGCGTTCCCCGACGGCCACGACAGCGAGTACCTGCCGGGTGTCCCCGTCGACGATCCGATCGTCAACGACGGCGACCTGTTCTGCTCCTCGCTCGTGCAGCTGGCCGACGGCAGCGTGCTCGTCGTCGGCGGCACCGACTACTACGCGGAGCCCTACGTCGGGAACCTCGGCGGCACGGAGTACGGGCTGATCGAGCTCGAGGGCACGAACGCCGGCCGCGTGTTCGACCCGTACACCGAGACCTGGTCGCAGACCGGCACGATGCACTACGGCCGCTGGTACCCGTCGCTCGTCACGCTCCCCGACGGGCAGGTCTTCGTGGCCAGCGGTGTGACCAAGCTGGTGAAGCCGATCTACGCAGACCGCCCCTTCGACTCCGGCACCAACGTCAAGCAGACCGAGACCTTCGACCCCGCCACGGGCACGTGGCGCCTCAACGGGCCGACGGCGGACCGGTCGCTGCCGCTGTACCCGCGCCTGCACCTCCTGCCCGACGGCCACGTGTACTACAACGCCATCGGCCAGGTCTTCAACCCCGCCGGCGAGGCCTACGACGAGGCGTTCTGGAACATCGCGTCGAGCTACGACCCGGCGACCGCTCGGTGGACCGACCTCGGCGTGCCGGGCCTCGGCCTGGGCGCACTGCCGGGCCTGCCCGACCTGCCGCTGAAGAACGGCAGCCTCGCCGGGGTGCCGTTCGCGGCGAACCTCCCGCTCGACGGGCTCCCCAACGCCGGGGGCGAGATGACCGGCATCCCCGGCTTCCGCGGGTCGGCGTTCTCGCTGATGCTGCCGCTCGAGCCGAACGACGAGGGCCGCTACGACTCGGCCGAGTTCCTGTCCGCCGGCGGCATCCTCGGTGTCACCCCCGGCACCTACTTCGGCACCGCCAGCAGCCAGATCAACACGGTGGACATCGACGCCAGCGGCAAGGAGTCGCTGTCGTCCCGCAACACCGGCTCGTTGAACGCGGCGCGCTGGTACGGCACCGGTGTGCTGCTGCCCACCGGTGAGGCCCTCGTGTTCTCCGGGGCCGACCGCGACGAGGTGCTCCTCCCGGGCACGGCCGAGCCGGTCACCACCCCCGAGCTGTTCGATCCGGAGACCGAGACCTGGACCCCGGTGGCCCCGCAGGGCCGGGCCCGGACGTACCACAACACCGCCTCGCTGCTGCCCGACGGTCGGGTGCTCGTCGGCGGCCACGCGCCGATCCCCACCGGCTACGCGTTCGAGCTGGCGCTGCCGGGCCTGAACCCGCACGAGACGCGAGACCCGTCGTTCGAGATCTACTCGCCGCCGTACCTGTTCCGCGGTGACCGACCGACGGTGGCCGACGCCCCCGGGCGCATCGACAACGGCACCACCTTCCCGCTGACGCTCGGGTCGGCGACCGAGGCCGAGGCGGTGCAGGCCACCGGCTCGGTGGTCCTCATGCGCAACACCACGCTGACTCACCTCACCGACGGTGACCAGCGCTCGGTGGTGCTGCCGGTCGTCGGCCGCGACGGCGCCACGCTCACGGTGAAGGCGCCGACCGATCGGGCCGTCGCCCCGGCCGGGCCCTACCTGCTCTTCGCCAACCGATCGACGGATGACGGCATGGTGCCGTCGGTGGGGAAGCAGGTGTTCGTGGACGCTCCCGTCCCGCCCGCCGTCGCCGCCCTCCCAGAGACCGCTCCCGGCCAGGCCGCACCGGCCATCGTGCACAAGACCCCGGAGGCCTCCTTCCAGGACAACCTCACGCGGGCGTTCGGCCGGGCCGGCGTCCCGGTCTCCACCAGCCTGACGTCGACCGACGACGGCACCATCGACCTTCCGGCCTGGCTCGCCCTGCTGGCCTTCGGCCTCCCGGTCGCGGTGCTCACGGCCGCTCCCGAGGTGCGCCGCCGCACGCGGGCCGCCCGCGCCGGGTGACCCGGCGCGCGGCTGCGCTCCTCGGGCTGGCCGTTGCGGTCTCCGCGCTCGTCGCCGGCCTGGTGGTGGCCGCCCCGGCCGCCGCGCACGAGGTCGACCCCGCGATCCGGTTCGTGATCGACGAGTCGCCCGCCGTCGACGGGATCTCCGTCCAGGTGGGCACGTCGGTCACCTCGCAGCTCGTGCTCTCCAACACCTCGGACCGAGCCGTGGACGTGCTCGGCGATCGCGGCCAGCCGTTCCTGCGGGTGGGGCCGGATGGCGTCGAGGCCAACCTGGCCGCGCCCGAGTGGTACCTGTCCAACTCGCCGTTCGGGGACGGTCAGGTGCCGGAGGGCGCGTCGGCCGACGCCGCGCCGCGCTGGGCGAAGGTGTCGGAGGAGCCGTCGTGGGGCTGGTTCGACCACCGCCTCCACCCCACCGCGATCACGAGCGCCCTCGGCGAGGGACGGGCGGCCCGGACCTTCGTCGTGCCGCTGCGCTACGGCGACGAGGAGCTCGAGGTGCGCGGCCACCTCGAGCGGCGGAAGACGTTGCCCCGCTTCGCCGCCCAGCTGGTCACCGTCCCCGATGCCACCTCGGGCTTCGTCGTGCAGCTCCTGCAGGGCCGAGCCCCCGGCCTGTTCGCCCGCTACGACGGGCCCGGCGAGGCCGTGGTGACCGGGCAGCAGGGTGAGCCCTTCCTGCGACTGGGACCTGATGGCGCGTTCGTGAACCGCCACAGCCCGACGTGGCTGTTCACCGCGCAGGTTCGGGGCGAGGACCTCACCGGCGTCGACACCGACCCGGGCGCCGCCCCCGACTGGGCTCTCGTGGCCGATGGCCCGTCGTACGCGTGGGTCGACCCGCGCGCGCTCATCGGCGAGGTGCCGGAGAACCCGGTCACGAGCGAGTGGAACATCCCCATCTCGCTCCCGGACCGCACGGTGGACGTGGTCGGCCGGTCGACCGCGAGGCTCGTCCCGCTCGAGGAGCTCGCCGGTCCCGTCGCCGACGACGGTCCCGGCGGTGGGCTGTTCCTCGTCGTCGCGCTGGCGGCCGTGACCCTCGGCGTGGTCGGGTGGCTGCTGCGCGGTCGGGTCCGCCCCAGGGGTCGTCGCCCTACGGGTCGCGGGTGACCTGGTCGGCGTCCTTGTCGAAGCGCAGCCCCAGGTAGCTCGGGTGGCGGAGCCGGTGGTCGCCGGTCCACTCCCCGTACGCCACCTCCGCCACCAGCTCGGGTCGCACCCACTGCGCGCCGCGGGCCACATCGGGGCGGGGCGGCGGCGGGTCGAACGGGCACTCGTCGGTGGCCAGCGCCGCCAGCTGGTCGGCGAGTCGGCGCAGCTCCGCTTCCTTGAACCCGGTGCCGACGCGCCCTGCGTAGCGCAGCGGGCTGCCGTCGCCGGGCGCGTCGTGCACGCCGACCAGCAGCGCGCCCAGCCGCCCCTCCCGGTTGCCCTCGCCGGGCAGCCAGCCGCCGACGACCACCTCCTGGTGCCGGCGCACCTTCACCTTGAGCCAGGTCCGCGTGCGCGAGCCGGGCACGTAGGTCGAGTCGGCGCGCTTCGCCACCACCCCTTCGAGCCCCTGCGCGTCGGCCGCCTCCAGGAGGAGCGCGCCGTCCTCGTGGACGGGTGAGGTGCGCCACCGCGGCGCCGGCTCCACCACCTGACCGAGCAGCCGGCGGCGATCGGCCAGTGGCAGGCCCATCAGGTCGTGCCCGTCGAGGTGGAGGACGTCGAACACGACGTAGGACACCGGCACCTCGTTGGCCCGTCGGGCCGCCTCGGCGGCGTTGGAGATGTGCATGCGCTGCTGGAGCAGGCCGAAGCTCGGCCGGCCGAGCTCGTCGGTCGCGACCAGCTCGCCGTCGAGCAGCACGGAACCTGCGGGCAGCGCCTCCGGGAGCCCGGTCAGCTCCGGCCACGACACCGTGACGTCGCGCTCGTTCGCCGACTGGACCCGCAGCGTGCCGTCGCGCACGAAGCACAGGGCCCGCATGCCGTCCCACTTGACCTCGTAGGTCCAGCCATCGCCGATCGGGAGCTCGCCGGCGGTGGCCTTCATCGGCACCACCGACCGCGGCATCGGATCGGGCCCCACGGCTGGCAGGCTACGACTGTGGTGGTCCGGGCCTGGCAGGCGCACGACACGGGTCTCGTGGCCGTGCTCCCACGGTTCCGCCGACTGGCCGGCCGCGTGCGCCACCACGCCGGGAGCGGGCCGTCCTGGCCGGCGCAGATCGACCTCGCGGTGGAGGGCGACGACCTCGTCGTCGTCGACGTCGGCCGCTGGCCCGTCGCGTCGGTCTCGGTCCGTGTGGTGGCGGACGGGCCGCCGGTCGCGTTCGTGCTCGACCTCGGTGACGACGGCAGCGTCCTGCTGAACGCGGCGGCCGGTCCCGAGACGGCCGCGCTGCTGGACGCGTTGCAACGCGACTGACCGCCGGAATGGGTTCCGCCGTCGACCGGTCGAGGTGATGAGTTCCGGATGTGGAACCAATTGCCTCGAGGTCCACACGATGGAACCCATTGCCTCGGACGGTTTGGTGTCAGCGCTACGTACGACGCATCGCCGCAACCCCGCCGCCGCATCGGTGCGTGGGTTGCCTAGCTGCGCCGGCGCCGGAGGGCGATGGCGCCGACGACGACGACCGCCGCGCCCGCCGTCCCGAGCCCGATCGCGGGGACCGGGAGGCCGTCGTCGTCCGATCCGGAGGACGGGACGGGCGCCCCCGACCGCGTGCGGGCGCGGTCCTCGGTCGGATCGTCGACGGTGTCGAGGAACATCGGTGGCTTGCGGTCCGCCTTGCGGGCCGTGGCGAAGCGCTGCGTGGCCGCGTCGTCGGGGTCGACGTACCACCACTCGGCCTGCACGCGGTCGGACGTGCAGTCGATCAGGACGTAGCCGTGGCTCGAGATCTCCACGTGCGCGAGGTCCGGCTCGGTGGCCCGCAGCCCCACCTCGACGATCGTGGAGGGCGCCGGCACCCGATCGGCGAAGGTCTCGGAGGTCGCGCTCGGCGTGACGATCTCGACCATGGTCGGCTTGCGCCCGTCCATCGCCGGGCCCTGCCAGGCCCACGACGAGTGGACGTCACCGGTGAGGGCCACGACGCCGCCGCGGTCGCCGACGGACCGGAGCAGGTCCTCGCGCGCCGTGGCGTAGCCGTCCCACTGGTCGGGGTTCACCGCGCGAGCGCCATCGAGGATGAACCCGCCGCGCTGCACCGCGGCGGCCAGTCCGTCGGTGGGCACGGGGATGCGCAGCGGGTGGAGCATCACCTGGTTGGCGAGGAACACCCACGGCGGTCGGTCGTCGCGCTCGAGGCGGCCGGCCACGAACGCGGCCTGGTCCCGACCGAGCATCGTGCGGGGCCGGGCGCTGTCGTCGAGCTCGGCCGCGGTCTCGGGCTGGCGATCGCGGTCCCAGTTGCGGGTGTCGAGGACGACCAGCTCGGCGAGGTCCCCGAGCTCGAGCGCCCGCCACGCCTTGAGGCGCCCGTCCGGCGCGGTCGCGGTCCTTCCCGGCACCCACTCGTCGCGGGCGCGGCCGGCGGCGACGAGGCGGTCGTGCCACGGCCCGTCGCGCTCGTCCTCGTGGACGGAGGCGCCGCCCCGCCACGCGTTGGCGGCCACGTCGTGGTCGTCCCACACCGCCACCATCGGGTGCGCGGCGTGGAGCGCCTGGAGGTCGGGGTCGGCCCGGTGCTGGCGGTGGCGGGTCCGGTAGTCCGCCAGCGTCGTGCACGGGTGGGCGGGCTGGTGGGTGCGCGAGCCGCCGAGGTCGTCCTCGTAGATGTAGTCACCGACGTGGACGACGAGGTCGACGTCGCGGTCCGCCAGCGCCCGGTAGACCCCGAAGGCGCCCGAGGCGTAGCGCCCGCAGGACACCACGCCGAGGCGGAGCCGATCGGGATCCGGAGCGAGGGTGCGGGTGCGGCCGACGATCGACCGGGCGCCGTCGAGGGTCTCGAAGGCGTAGTGGAAGGTGCTGCCGGACGGGAGGTCGGTGACCTCGAAGGTGACCGTGTGGTCCCGCGCCGCCGTGGCGCTCACCGTGCCGGTGGCCACCGGCCGGGCGAGGTCGGGGTCCTCGGCCACGGTGAACCGCACGCTGAGGGGCTCGCTCCCCGTCTCGGGGACGATCCGGGTCCAGATCAGGACCGAGGTGGTGGTGGGGTCGAACGAGGCGACCCCCCAGGCGAACGGGCCCTCCGCGGGGGCCGTCTGAGCGGGGATCCGCAGCGTGCGCAGGGCCCCGGCGCCCGTGGCGGCCCCGAGGCCGGCCAGGAACCGGCGGCGATCGACCTCGGGCACGGGGCCACCGTAGACCCCGGATCTTGGCTCCCTACCTAACGGTAGGTAGGCTGTCGTCATGACGTCGCACGACGCCCTCCTGGAGGAGCTGGAGCCCACTGCTGCCCGCCTCCTCGACCGCCACCTCGCCTCCGCCAAGGAGTGGTTCCCGCACGAGCTCGTGCCGTGGAGCCAGGGCCGGGACTTCGAGCCCGACTACGAGTGGTCGCCGGAGGAGGTGCAGCTCACCCCCGAGGTGCGCAGCGCCCTGTTCGTGAACCTCCTCACCGAGGACAACCTCCCGTACTACTTCCGCACCATCGAGTCGATGTTCGGCCGCGACTCCGCCTGGGGCACCTGGTCCCGTCGGTGGACCGCGGAGGAGGGCCGCCACTCGATCGTGATCCGCGACTACCTCACGGTCACCCGCGCCATCGACCCCGTCCACCTCGAGCGGGCCCGCATGGCCCAGGTCGAGTGCGGCGAGGTGCCGGAGCCCGAGACCCCCCACGACGGCTTCGCCTACGTGGCCCTCCAGGAGCTCGCCACCCGGATCGCGCACCACAACACCGGCAAGCTGCTCGACGACAAGTTCGGCTACGAGGTCATGAAGCGGGTGGCGAGCGACGAGAACCGCCACCACCTCTTCTACCGGGACATGGTCACCGCCGCCCTCGAGGTCGACCCCTCCGGGATGGTGTGCGCCCTCGAGCGCCAGGTCCGCACCTTCGAGATGCCGGGCACCGGGATCCTCGACTTCGAGCAGCACGCCAAGGCCATCGCGAAGGCCGGGATCTACGACTTCCTGATCCACCACGACCAGATCCTCGTGCCGGTGGTCCTGCGCCACTGGAACATCGAGGCCCTCGAGGGGCTCGATGCCGAGGCGGAGCAGGCCCGAGCGGCCCTCGTGAAGCGGATCGGGCGGATCGGCAAGGCGGGTCGTCGGCTCGCGGAGCGCCGCGACGGCGCCTCCGAGCAGCTCCTGGCGAGCGTCTAGCCCGTCCCCTCGCCGCTCGTTGCCGCGTCGGGGGTCGTGAAGGCCACGGACACCGTGAGCTCCTCGGTGCCGCGCACCAGGCGCAGCTCCAGCGCTTCGGTCGCGGCGTCGAGGGCCTCGTGCAGGTCGTGGACCGTGGCGACGTCCGTGCCGGCGGCGCCGACGACGAGGTCGCCCACCTGCAGGCCCGCCGCGGCCGCGGCGCCGTCCGGGTCGACCGAGCGCACGAGCAGGCCCGTCCGCTCGGGCAGGCCGACCGACGCCCGCAGGCGAGCGGACACCTCGGCCGGCGCGAGGCCGATCCCGAGGGTCCGGCGCCGGGGCGACTCGCCGCGGAGCAGCGCGTCCACCCGCTCGCGCAGCTCTGCGTCGGCGGGCAGCGCCACGTAGAAGCCCCCGCCCAGCCGCGCGGTGTTGAGCCCGACGAGGCGGCCGTCCTCGTCGACGACGGGGCTGCCGGAGGAGCCCCGCCCGAGCGGTGCGGTGTGCTCGATCGTGCCGGAGATGCGGCGGCCGCGGGGTCCGCGGAGGAACCCGTCGACGCTGCTGACGAGCCCGACGGTGATCCGGGAGCCGCCGGTGGCGGTGCGGGCCAGCGCGTAGATCAGCTCGCCGGGCTCGGTGTCGGCCTCCGCCCAGGTCACGGGGGCCACGTCGGCGGTGTCCACCTCGAGCACGACGAGGTCGCCGTCGCCGTCCACGGCCGTGACGGCGGCCTGGGCGCGGCGCCCGTCGGCGAAGGTCACCTCGGTGGTGCGGTCGCGCAGGTTGTGGGCGTTGGTGAGCACGGCGCCCGGGGCGATGACGACGCCACAGCCCCGGCCCCCCTGGCGGCCGATGCGGACGACGGCGGGGCCGGCGGCGGCGAGGACGGTGCGAGCGGCCTCCGTGAACGCCCCTCGGACCGATGCGGCGGTCGTGGCCATCGTGCCTCCGTTCCTAGGATGGGCGAGGTCACTTGCCGAACGCGAGTGACTTGCCGAGTGACTTGCGATGTGCAAGTGACAGTAGCAGGAGGCCCTCGGATGGCAACCCCCAGGCACGGCCACCGTCGCAGCGCCGCCGGCGCCGCCCCGACCCATCCCCTCGACGAGGCCCTGCGCAGCGTCGGCGACCGGTGGAGCCTGCTGGTGGTCGAGTCGCTGCTGCCCGGCCCCCGCCGCTTCGGCGAGCTGCTCGAGGGCCTCGACGGCCTGGCCCCGAACATCCTCTCCCGGCGACTCAAGGCCCTCGAGTCCGACGGCCTCGTGGTCACCGCGCCGTACTCCGACCGCCCGTACCGGGTCGCGTACGCGCTCACCGCGCAGGGTGCCGAGCTGGCCGGCGCCCTCCGCCTGCTCGCCCAGTGGGGGTCGCAGCGCACCCCCGGCGCCGCCCCGCTCCACCACGCCACCTGCGGCACCCCGGTGGAGGCCCGCTGGTGGTGCCCCACGTGCGCCCGCTCCGTCGCCGACGACGAAGCCCCCGACGTCGACTACGTCTGAGCCCCGTCCTCAGCACGGGTGCGGTCCTTGTCCTCGTAGAGGCGGGCGTCGGCGAGGGCCATGAGCGCGTCGCGCGTGGTGCCGTCGTCGGGGCAGCGGGCGGTGCCGAAGCTGGCCCGGACGTCGGCCACCCCGGCGGCCCCGCCCTCGATCGTGGTGGCGAGGCGGCAGACGATCGCCGCCGTGGCCTCGGCTTCGGCGCCCTGGAGCAGCAGCGCGAACTCGTCGCCGCCGACGCGCCCGACCGAGTCGTAGGCGCGGAGGTTCGAGCTGATCAGGTCGACGAGCGCGCGGAGGGCGGCATCGCCGGTCGGGTGGCCGTGGACGTCGTTGATGGCCTTGAGCCCGTCGAGGTCGCACAGCGCGAGCGTCACGGGCGGGCCGCCGCGTGCCGCCTTCGTCACCGCCTCGTCGAGCACCTCGAGGAAGGCACGGCGGTTGAGCGCGCCGGTGAGGTCGTCGAGGCGGGCGAGGGCCCGGAGCTCGTCGACCTGGGCGGTGTCCGTCGCGTGCGACGCGACGGCCCGCTGCGAGGCGCCGACCGCGGAGGCCAGCACCTTCGCGACGGCCGCGGCGAGCGCCGGATCGTCGACCTCGACCTGGACGTCGGGGGGTCCGGTGTCGTCATCGGCGAGCTCGACGGTGATGGACCGGGCCCCGATCGCCTCCGAGAGCCCCGGCAGGACGTCGTGCAGCGCGCCCTCGAGCCCCCCATCGAGGGCCTGCTCGGTGAGCGCGACGAGGGCCTCGGCCACCGCCAAGGGCACGGCTGCTCGCCCATCCGGCACGGCAGGAGTCTCCCACGGTGCCGATACGGACATGTGGTGCTCATCGGCAGGAGCGGGTCGCGCCTGTAGCGCGAGCGGCCCTCCGTCAGCTGTAGCGCTCGCGCACCGCCCGCACGATCGTGTCGGCCTGCAGGTTCGGCAGCGCGGCGCCGCCGTCGACCACCAGGTTCTGGCCGGTCATGTAGGCGGCGGCGTCGGAGCAGAGGAACCCGATCACCCGGGCGACGTCGTCCACCGTGCCGATGCGCCCCAGCGGGGTGCCGCCCTCGGCCACCGCGGTGAAGTCGGGATCGTCGGTGATCACCTGCGTCAGCGCGGTCGCGATCATCCCGGGCGACACGCAGTTGGCGCGGATGGTGGGGGCGTACTCGAGCGCCGCCGTCTGCGTGAGGTTCACGACGCCGGCCTTGGCCGCGCTGTACGGCGCCTCGCCCTGGAGCGGCCGGGTCGCGTTCAGCGTGGCGACGGTGACGATGTTGCCGCTCCCGGCTTCGAGGAGGATCGGGATGGCGGCCCGGAGCGTGTGGAACGTCCCGCCGAGGTTCACGCCGATCACGAGCGCCCACTCCTCGTCGCGGTACTCGTGCAGCGGCTTCATCAGCCCGAGCCCGGCGTTCGCGACGACGTCGGTGAGCCCGCCCATCGCCTCGGCCGCGGCCTGCACGGCCGCGGTGGTGGCGGTCGGGTCGGCGACGTCCACGCGGAAGGCCGTGCCGCCGAGCTCCTCGGCCACGGCCTGCGCGCCGGCCTCGTCGCGGTCGAGCACGGCGATCGTCGCACCGCGGGCCGCGAGGTGGCGGCACGTGGCCGCGCCGATGCCGGCCGCCCCGCCCGTGACGATCGCCCGGTGGCCGGCGAGATCCTGGTCCGCCACGCCGGTCACCGTGCCGCCAACGTGAGCGGGGCGGAGCGGATGCCGGAGATCACCGAGGAGCCGCTGCGCACGACCTCACCGGCGACCTCGAGCCGTGAGAACCGGGAGACGAGGCCGGACAGCACCACGGACAGCTCGAGGCGGGCCAGCGCCGCGCCGAGGCAGAAGTGGGGCCCGTGGCCGAGGGCGACGTGGTGGTTGGGGGTGCGGCCGACGTCGAACGTGCCGGCGGTGGGGCCGAACTCCGCTTCGTCGCGGTTGGCCGACGCGTACAGCAGCAGGAGCGGATCGCCGGCGGACAGCGCGACCCCGCCGAGCTCGGTGTCGTGCACGGCGGTGCGCAGGAACGAGGTCACCGGGGTCGTCCACCGCAGCACCTCCTCCACCGCCGTCGGGACCAGGTCGGGGTCGGCGGCGAGGCGGTCGAGCTGCTCGGGGTGCTGCGCCAGGGCGACCAAGCCGCCGGAGATCGCGTTCCTGGTGGTCTCGTTTCCGGCGACGAGGAGCTGCACGAGGAACATGCCGAGCTCGTCATCGGTGAGGACGTCGCCGTCCTCCTCGTAGGTCGCCAGCATCGACACGACGTCGTCGCGGGGCTCCTTGCGCCGATCGGCCGCCAGCCGCAGCAGCTCCACCGTCATCTCGGTGAGGAGCTCCATCTTGCGATCGTCGGACAGGTCGCTGGCCCCCGGGATCGCGGCCTCGGACCAGAGGAAGAGCCGCTCCTCGTCGCCCTCGGGGAGGCCGAGCAGCGTGGCGATCAGCTGGATGGGGAGGGGGACGGCGAAGTCCTCGGTGACGTCGACCGCCGCGCCGCCGGCCGCGAGCACCGCGAGCCGGTCGAGGGCCGCTCCCGTGCGCTCCTCGACCAGGGGCTGGAGGCCGCGGACGACGGTGTTCGTGAACCCCGGGCGGGCCAGCTTCCGGTAGCGGGTGTGCTCCGGCGGGTCGGCGTGCATCATCGTGGGCGGCGAGTCGTAGGTGACCCCGATCTCCTCCACCAGGATCCCCTTGGCGGAGCAGAAGCCGCCCGGGTCCGACGACGCCTCGCTCACGTCGGCGTGGCGGGTGACCGCCCAGAACCCGGCGGTCGCGTTCCAGGCCAGCGGGGCCTCGGCTCGCAACCGGTCGAGCGCCGCGTGCAGGTCGCCCGCGTAGGTCGCGGGTTCGAGCAGCGCGTCGGTCAGCGGTTCGTGGTCCCCGGGCACGGTCCGGGAACCTATCGGCCGAGCACGTCCCCGTCGTCGTGCGTAGCGTCGGGAAGCATGAGCGACCAGACCGCGGCCGACGACTTCGCCAAGCGCTTCGCCGAGTACTGGAGCCACCCGACGGTCGATGGGCTCCGCGCCATCCTGCGGGAGGACGTTCGCCTCGTGGCGCCGCTCACGCCCACGACCGAGAGCCTCGATGAGGGCGGCCAGACCTTCGCCGGGATGTTCGAGCTGATCCCCGACCTCACCGCCCAGGTCCACCGCTGGGGGCCGCATCCCGATGGCTGCTTCATCGAGTTCACGCTCAGCGGCACCCTCAACGGCGAGCCGGTCGCGTGGCGGGCCGTGGACTCCTTCGTGCTCGACGACCAGGGCATGGCGGCCGAGCGGGTGTCGTTCTTCGATCCAACGCCCCTGCTCGCGCAGGCCGGGGGCGCCGCGGTCTAGTGCGCGCGGCCGTCGTCGGTCGGCGGGTGGTAGTCGTCGCCCTGCTGCACGTTCTCCACCGCGTCGACCGCGGTCTGCTCGCACGCTGCCTGAGTCCTCGGTGGCCACGGTCGCGATCGGCAGGTCGTCCACCCGGCGGATCTCGTCCAGGCGGATCGGGTGCAGGTCGGCCAGCAGTCGACGGAGCTCGGCGCTGTCGTGGCTGACGCGGAGCAGCGTCCCGCGCTCGATCGCGGGTGGGAGGTCCGGGCGGAGCGACGTGACGGCGGGGCCGGCGACCATGCCGATGGCCAGGCCGAACGCCACGCCGACGATGGCGAAGATCAGCAGCCGCGTCGGGTACGACGTGTCGCCGATCGGGATCAACGCGAGGGGGAACGCGGCCAGCGACGCCGAGGCCGATGCCGATGAGGTCGCCGAGGACGAGCCCGCGGGCCGCCTCCTTCGGGTAGGCGACGCCCGCGTTCGGGACCACGAACGCCTCGGACAGCTCCTCGTGCATCTCGGCCCGCAGGGAGGCGATCCGATCGGGCTCGGCGTCCACCCGCACGTCGCTGGCGGGGATCCCGGCGCGGAGCAGGGCCTGAGCCGCCTGTTCGGCCTCCGCTCGAGAGGGCAGGACCACGAGCAGATCCCGGTCGGCTTCGCTGGTGAAGCTCGGATCGGTCATGTCGCCACCTCCACTTGGGGCAGGGGGTCGGGGACCGGCGGGGGCGTCGGCTCCGGGCTGGGATCCGGCACCGGGGGCTCCGGGGGGAACGGATCGGGGATCGACATGGCCCGCAACTACCCCCTCGGAGGCCCGGGAAACCCGGCGTCTTCCCGATCTGGGCCGGGTTCGACGGGACTTCTCGAAAAAAGGTTCCGGATCGAGGTTTGGGACCCCGGGGGCGTGGTTATGCATTCCTTCGTCGGGTCAGGCTGTCCGCCCGCCCCTGATCCGACATCTCGGTGCCCGGCCCTCGTGGCCGGGCACCGTCGCGTGCGGCCGGGGAGCGTCTGGCCAGGGGTAGTTTCCGGGGGAGTTTCGGAGAGCTGGCGACGGGGTGGGGGCATGGCCCGAGGCACATCGACGGTGCTGTTCACGGACCTCGTGGGCTCCACCGACCTGTCCGTGCGGTTCGGCGGTGCGTTCGACGAGGCGCGCCGGGCCCACGACGCCGCCCTCCGGACCGTGGTGGAGGCCCATGCCGGCTCGGTCGTCAAGGGCACCGGCGACGGGGTGATGGCCACGTTCGACGGCGTCGCCGACGGGGTGGCCGCTGCTCGCGCCGCCCAGCAGGCGATCCACCGGGTGAACCGGCGGCGGGACCCGCCCGCCCTCGCGATCCGCGTCGGCCTGTCCGTGGGCGACGTGAGCCTCGAGGACGGCGACTACTACGGCGAGCCCGTCGTCCAGGCGGCTCGCCTGTGCGCCCTCGCCGACGGCGGGCAGATCCTCGCCACGAGCGTCGTCCAGGCCCTGGCCGGCGGCTCCCGGGCGGCCGGGTTCCGCGACGCCGGCGCCCACGAGCTCAAGGGCCTGCCGGGCACCGTCGACGTCGTGGAGGTCGAGTGGGACCTCCCCGAGGCATCGGCCACGCCCCTCCCGTCGCGCCTGGCCGCCGACGAGCCGTCGTTCGTCGGCCGCACGGACGAGCTCGCCCTCCTCGATCGCGCGTTCCGGGAGATGGCAGACGGCCGTGAGCGACGCACCGTGCTCATCGGCGGCGAGCCCGGCGTCGGCAAGACCACGCTCCTCGCGCACGCGCTCCGGCGCTGGTACGACGCGGGCGCGACGATCGCCATGGGTCGGTGTGAGGAGGACGTCCGCTCGCCGTACGGCGCGTTCATCGACGCGCTCGGGCACCTGGTGGCGTCGGCGCCTGACGACGTGCTCCGCGGCCACGTCGAGCGCCACGGTCGCGGCGTGCTGCCGCTGGTGCCCGGCCTGGCCGATCGAGTGGGGCCGCTGCCCGACGCGGCGGCCGCCGACCCGGAGACCGAGCGGTTCCTGCTGTTCGCCGCCGCCGCGGACCTGCTGGCCGCCGTGAGCGAGACCGCGCCCATCGTGCTGTTCCTGGACGACCTGCACTGGGCCGACGCCGGCACCGCCTCGCTGCTGCGCAGCGTGGCCACGGCCGCTGATCCGGCTCGAGTCCTCATCGTCGGCACGCTCCGCACGCACGAGCTGGCCGCGTCGCACCCGATGGGGCAGGTCGCGGCCGCGTTCCATCGCGTCGCCGCGGTCACCCGGCTCGAGCTCGACGGTCTCCGGCGGGCCGACGTCATCGATCTCGTGGAGCACTGGACCGGCACGGGGCGTGGCGCCGGCTCCGAACGCCTCGCCGAGGCCCTGGTCGCTGAGACCGACGGCAACGCCTTCTTCGTCACGGAGCTCGTCCGCCACCTCGACGAGACCGGGCAGCTGGCGGGCCTGGCCGACGCCCCGCCCGGGCACGGCGCGCTCGTCCCCGAGAGCGTGCGGGAGGTCTTGGCCGAGCGCATCGCCCGTCTGGGCTCGCTCGGCGACACCGTCCTCTCTGCGGCGGCCGTCATCGGCAGCGAGTTCCACCTCTCGCTGCTCGCCGAGGTCACCGGCACCGCCGACGAGAAGCTCCTCGAGGTGCTGGCGGACTCGACCTCCGCCGCGCTCGTGCGCGAGTCGGCCGACTCGCCTGGGCACTTCGCCTTCACCCACGCGCTCGTCCAGCACGCGATCCTCGCCGGCCTCGGCGCCACCCGAGAGGCGGCGCTGCACCGCCGCGTGGCCGAGGTGCTCGAGGCCGACCACGAGGCCGGCGGCCCGGTGGCGGCGCTGGCCCACCACTGGCTGCAGGCCACGAACGTCTCCGACACGCACCGGGCGCGTGACTGGGCCCGTCGGGCCGGCGATGCCGCCCTCGCCGCGCTCGCGCCCGGCGACGCGGTGGCGTTCTACCGCCAGGCGCTCCTGCTGCACGACCAGCTCCGCAACAGCGACCCGACCACGCGGATCGATCTGCTGATCGCACTGGGCACGGCCGAGCGCCAGGCCGGCGACCCCGAGCACCGCGACACCCTGTTGAAGGCTGGCCGTCTGGCCAAGCGAGCGGACGATGCCGACCGGTTGGCGGAGTCCGCGCTCGCCAACAACAGCGGCACCTTCAGCACCTTCCAGGGGGTCGACACCGAGCGCATCGAGATGCTCGAGACCGCCGTCGGTCAGACCGCCGACCAGGAGCGACGGGCGCTGCTCCTCGGCACGCTCGCCAACGAGCTCACCTACGCCGGCGACTTCGCCCGTCGTCGCGAGCTGGCCGACGACGCGATGCAGGCCGCCCGCGCCACCGGCGACGACCGGCTCGTGCTCCGGGTGCTCAACCTCGTGTTCTTCGCGCTCTGGATCCCCGACACCCTCGACGAGCGCCTCGCCCTCACCGAGGAGAGCCTGCGCCTCGTCGAGCACGTCGACGATCCGCTCGCCCGCTACTGGGCGGCGAGCGCCAACTTCCTCAACCTCCTCCAGGCCGGGCGCCTCGCCGAGGCGGACCCGCTGCTGGAGGAGAGCCGCGCCCTGGCCGACCGTCTCGCGCAACCCGCGCTGCGCTGGCGGGCCCTGCACACGCGAGCCGCGCGGCGCCTCCTGGCCGGCGACCCCGATGGCGCCGAGCCGCTCGCGCAGGCCTCATTCGAGGTCGGCGACGCCTCGGGGGAGCGCGAGGCCGGCGTGTACTTCAAGTCGCAGCAGATGTGCCTCCGGTGGCAGCGGGGCACGCTCGGCGAGCTGAGCGACCGCATCCAGGGCACGACGCCGCGCCCGCCGAACGTGGAGGCCTCGCTGTGCCTCATCCGCTCGGAGGCCGGCCGTCTCGACGACGCAGCTGCGCTGCTCGACCGCGGCGTCGAGTCCACCTTTGCCGCGATGCCGCGCGATCCCGCGCTCATCGCCAGCGCCGCGATGTTCGCCGAGGGCGCCATCCGCGTCGGCCACGAGAAGGCGGCCGCCGCGCTGTACGACCTGCTCCTCCCGTTCGCCGACCAGATCGGCTTCGACGGCGTCATGACGGTCGGCGCCCTCGAGCACCACCTCGGCGGCCTCGCCCACATCCTCGGCCGCAAGGACGAAGCCATCGAGCGCCTCCAGCGAGCGGTCCAGGTGCACGAAGTCATCGGAGCTCGGTTCTTCGAAGGCCGCAGCCGAGCCCAGCTCGCGATCGCCGGCACCGTACCCAGTTAGCGTTGGCACGGGCCGCTAGCTCAACTGGTAGAGCACCAATCTTTTAAATTGTGCGATCCGGGTCCGACTCCCGGGCGGCCCACTCAGCCTCAGTCTCTCTGACGGCACGTGCCCGGTAGTTGTTCGCGCGCAGAGCGATCCGCCGCCGATGGCAGTTCGCGCACACGACTTCGCACTGCGAGATCTCATCGAGGATGTAGGCCCACTCGGCCCCTTGCGCGATGAGGCGGCTGACGTTGTGGCGCTTGTCTCGGAGGTGATCGAACTCCAGTACGAGGAGGTCGGGCTCGCCGCAGTCGACGCACGGATGTGCCCGGAGATACTCAATCATCCGTCGTTGGTTGTCGACGACACGCTCGCCCTTCCGCTTGCGGATCTGGGACATGTGACGGTCCCAGTTGGCGTAGTGGTACGCCTTGTTGCAGTCGCGGCAGGACCATTGGCGGCCGTCCTTCGCCGTCTTGCGCTTGTTGAAGTCGGTAAGCGGCTTCAACTCCTTGCAGGTGCAGCAGACCTTCTGGTCCACCTCGAACAAGGGGCTGTCCAAACGGTTCCTCGAGTCCCGGGGAAGGTCGTCGGAGGGGAAGCAGACCGAGCCTACGATCGGCCTGTGACAGACCTTCCGGACCCGACCGAGCCCCAGCCCGACTGCCCGTCGTGGAGGACGAGGCCCTGCCGGACCTCGGGGGGCTGGGGGTGATCGAGGCGGAGCTCGACGACGTCACCCGGGCGCTGGAGCGGCTCGACGAGGGGACCTACGGGACCTGCGAGACGTGCGGGGCGGCGCTGCCCGACGAGGTGCTCGCGGTCGCGCCGGCGGCGCGCCGGTGCGCGGAGCACGCCGCTTAGTCGACGACCTCGTCCTCGTCGGTCATCTGCTTGGCGATCAGGAAGCCGAGGGCGCGCTCGGTGAGCGAGTAGCGGTTGGCCAGCTCCCAGAACTCCGGTGTGTGCCCGAGGTGGACGAGGTGGGCGAGCTCGTGAACCACCACCGCGTCGAGCACCCACGTGGGGAAGCCGGCGATGCGGTCGGAGATGCGGATCTCGCCGGTGGAGGGGGTGCACGACCCCCAGCGGCTGACCTGGTTCGAGACGAACCGGATCGAGGTGGGCTTCGGGAGGTCGTAGCGCTTGGCCAGCTGCGCGGCCCGGGTCGTGAGGTCGACGACCTCGCTGCGCCGGCGCCGCTCGAGCTTGGCCACGAGCTCGGTGACGTACTCGTCCTCCTGGGCCTTGGTCATCCAGGTCGGCATGCGCACGACGACGCGACCGTCGATGACCGACGCGGACACCGTCTTGCGCCGCTTGGACGACCGGACCACCTCGACCTCGAGGGCCGGCACGGGGACGGCGCGCTCGACGACCTCCTCCTCGAGCGTCGACCAGAGCGTCTCCTCCACCGGCCCGACGCTACCGACGGCCACTGACACCGCCGCGCCACCTCAGATCTGGTCGGGGACGGTGACCTCGTCGGGGTCGACCAGGACCACGCGCTCGCCGAGCCGGACCGGGCCGTCGGGCCCGATCTCCATCCAGCGGCCGCCGACGTTGCTCAGCCGGGCGAAGGGCTCGCCGAACGCGCCTTCCAGCACGTAGATGAGCCCGCCGTGGGTCACGGCGATGGCCTCGCCGCCGGGGACGAGCTCGTGGATCCGGATGAGGGCGGCGGTGGCCCGCGCCAGCAGCTCCTCGTCGGGCTCCCAGCCGTCGGGGCGTCGCCGCTCGGGGCCGTCGTCGTCGAGGTACCCGGGCCAGCCCGCCTCGATCTCGCGGCGGGTGAGCCCCGACCACTCGCCGGCGTCTCGCTCGCGGAGGTCCGGATCGAGGACCAACGGGCCGACGCCGAGCTCGCCGCAGAGGATCGCGCCGGTCTCGGCGGCCCGCTCGAGGTCGGACGCCACGATGGCGTCGACGGTGCCGAGGGCCCGGGCCGCGTGGTGGGCCTGGGCCCGTCCGAGGTCGGTCAGGGGCGGGTCCGCCTGGCCCTGCCAGCGGCCGTCGGCGTTCCACTCGGACTGGCCGTGGCGCACGAGGAGGACCCTGGTCACGCCCGGGAACGTAGCGGTCGCCCCTTCGCCCGCTGACACCGGCCGTCGCTACGCTCACGCCGTGGTGGTCCTGCGCCTCTTCGCTGCCGCCCGTGAGGCGGCCGGCACGGGTCGAGACGACCTGCCCGGGACCACGGTGGCCGAGGTCCTCGGTGCGGCCCGGGCCCGGTACAGCGAGACCTTCGAGCAGGTGCTGGCGAACGCCCAGGTCTGGCGCAACGGCGAACCGTGCGACCCGGGCGATCCGGTCGGCGATGGCGACGAGGTCGCGGTGCTCCCGCCGGTGTCGGGCGGATTCGGCTGATGGCGTCGCCCGCCAAGGGCGACGGTCGAGCGAAGCCCGTCTGGGGCGCGCCGCCGGAGTCCCCCACCGCCCCACCCGCCCCCGCCCGGGCCAAGCGCGCCGCGCCCGCCCGCGAGCCGGCCCCGCCGCGCGCGCGTGCCCGCAAGGCCGCCCCGGCCCGCGAGCCGGCGCCGCGCGCCCGGGCCCGCAAGGCGGCGCCCGGCACCCGCAAGACCGGCACGAAGGCGCCCGCCGCTCGCCGGCCCCCGCAGAAGCGGTCCACCCGCCGCCGTCCGAGCGGACAGTTCCAGCAGCGCTACGGCGTCGTCTACGACACCGACGGCCCGCACGTCCGGCTGGGCGTCGGTTGGTTCGTCCTGGCCCTCGGCGCCCTCGTGGTCGGGCCCGGCCCGACCGCGATGGTCTACGGCGCCACGGCCGCCCTCGCGGCGGCGCAGACCGCCCGGGCGTGGAGCACCAAGGGCCCCCAGCCCTCCGACGTGATGGCGGCGGCCGGGGCGGGCCTGGTGGTCGGCGGCGCCGCGCTCGGGTCCGGGGGCGCCGGGCTCGGGCTGCTCGGCTGCGTGGCGCTCGCGTTCCTCGGGGCGTCCGGCGACGGCTCGCCCAACCCGCGCATCGCCGACATCGGTTGGACCCTGCAGTGCGCGCTCGGACCGGGCATCGCCGGCATGTCGATGGTGCTCCTGGCCCGGCTCGACCAGGGCTCGGCCATCGGCCTGCTCCTCCTGGTGTCCGCCTACGAGACCGGCGACTACCTCATCGGCAGCGGCTCCACGAACCCCTTCGAGGGCCCGGGCTCGGGTGCGGCAGGGATCGTGGTGATCACGTTCATCCTCTCCACGCTGCCGATCTCGGCGCTGTCGTTCGGCCAGGCGTGGGTGCTGGGCGGGCTCGTCGCCCTCCTCGCTCCGCTCGGCCAGCTGCTCGCCTCCGCGCTCCTCCCCAGCGCGGGCACGTCCGCGTCCGGGCTGCGGCGGCTCGACTCGCTGCTCCTCGCCGCGCCCGTGTGGGCGTGGGGGGTCGGCGTCGTCATCGCGTAACCCGGCGAGCCGCCGGGAGATCCGATTCGCGGCGATTTCCTGGGTGTAGGTTCGCCACGGATCCCCGTTTCCCAACCGTGAGGTGCCGAAGTGCAGCTGACCAAGGACTTCTTCGAGTCGTACGGCGCGTTCCAGATGTTCGCTCGCGCGGGACACATCCTCGCCGGCGTCACCTGGATCGGCCTCCTGTACTTCTTCAACGTGGTGCAGGTGCCGGCCTACGCCGAGCTGAGCGACGGCGCTCGCTCCGAGGCGCTGCGCAAGCTCACGTTCCGGGCCCTGTGGTGGTTCCGGTACGCGGCGCTGCTCACGTTCGCCTTCGGCATCATCCTCGTCGGCGTCTACGCCAGCGAGGAGGACTCCAACTACCTGGAGGGCCTCAAGGGCACGGCGATCATGACCGGCATGCTCCTCGGCATCACGATGTTCCTCAACGTGTGGGGCGTGATCTGGCGCAACCAGAAGATCGTGATCGGCAACGCCGAGACCGTCGCCGGGGGTGGCGAGGCCAACCCCGACGCACCGGCCGCCGCGAAGAAGGCCGCTCGGGCTTCGCGGGCCAACACCTTCATGTCCGTCACGATGCTGTTCTTCATGGTCTTCACGGCCCACAACAGCTTCTTCGCCGAGTCCACGCCGTCGCAGGGCACGATGGGCTACTGGGTGTTCCTGCTGGTGGTCTTCGCCTTCGTCGAGGGCTCGGCCCTCGGGCTCATCGGCGGCATCGACAGCCCCTTCAACAAGCTGGCGTTCGACAAGCACAAGAACACGGTCTGGGGCGCCTTCGGGATGCTCGCCCTCGTCTACCTGGTGGGCTGGGAGCTCCTCCTCAAGCCCTAGGGCGATTTCGGCCCAGCGGCCGATTGGGGTCCCCAGGGGGCCCTCGGTAGCGTGCTGGCATGCGCCGAACCCCCCTCGCCATCGCTGCTGCATCGCTCGTCCTCGTCCTGCCGTTCGCCGCGTGCGGGGGTGACGACGACACCGCCGATCCGCCGTCCACCGGTGGCCCGGCCGGGTCCGAGCTCGTCGTCCACGGCAAGGACACCCTCAAGTTCGACAAGGACGCCTACACGGCGAAGGCCGGCACCATCGACGTGCGCCTCGTGAACGACGGCTCGGTCAACCACACCCTGCTCATCAAGGACGTCGACGACTTCGAGCTGAAGGTGCCCGGAGCCGACGAAGGCACCGTCGACCTCGAGGCCGGCACGTACACGCTCTACTGCGACGTCGCCGGACACGAGGCTGCCGGCATGGTGGCGGAGCTCACCGTCAAGTAGTCGGGCCTAGGCTCGCGGCATGCCCGTGGACCTCGAGCAGATCCTCGCTCCTGGCTACCTCGACGGCCTGACCGACCTCCCGCTGCCCCAGCTGCGGGCCATGCGGGCGGACTGCCAGGAGGTCGAGACCGGGCTGTCGCTGCTGCGGCGCGTGGTGCAGGGCCACCTCGACATCGTGGGCCTCGAGCTGGAGCGGCGCTCCGGCGGGCAGGACGCCGGCGATCGGGCGGAGCTGCTGGCCCGCCTTCCGGAGCTGCTGGCCGATCGCACCGCCGCCCCCGGCCCCGGCCGCCTCACGGCGCTCATGGCCCCGGAGTCGCTCGACCCCGGCCTGGAGGCCGAGCTCGACCAGCTCGTGGGTGGCGCGTTCGACGCGTCGGGCCTCGACGACCCCTCCCTCGGCGCTCTGGCCGAGGGGTTGACCGGGCTCGAGGGCACGGTCTCGCAGCGGCGCCGTGCGCTCTTCGAGCGGATCGACGCCCTCCAGGAGGAGATCGCCCGCCGCTACCGGTCGGGCGACGCGAGCGTCGACACCCTGCTCGCCTGACCCGGGCGCGCTCGCGCTCGACTATGGATCGCTCGCGGTTGTCGCGTAGCCTCTCGCTTCCTATGAAGGAGCTCGAGGACCGGTGGCGGGACCTGGGAGAGTTCATCCGCGATCAGCGCCGGGTGGGCCACCTCTCGCTGCGCAAGCTGTCAGAGATGGCGGGGATCTCGAACCCCTACCTGAGCCAGATCGAGCGGGGCCTGCGGAAGCCCTCCGCGGAGATCCTGCAGCAGATCGCCCGGGCCCTGGAGATCTCCTCGGAGACCCTCTACGTCCGGGCTGGGATCCTGGAGGAGCGGGAAGGGGCCGATCTCGTGGCCGAGATCCGGCGTGATCCCTCGCTCTCCGAGGAGCAGAAGAAGACCCTCGTGCGCATCTACACGTCGTTCCGCCACGAGAACCTCAACGGTTCTGCCGGCGGCGAGGAAGAACTCGTCGACTCCGAGCGTTAGAGATCTTCGGTCTCTCCGATGCGCCGCCTCGCCGTCCTCTCGCTGCACACATCGCCGCTCGCCCAGCCCGGCCAGGGCGACAGCGGGGGGATGAACGTCTACGTCCGGGAGCTCGTGTCGTCCCTGGCCCAGGCGGGCGTGCAGTCCGACGTGTTCACCCGCCGCTGGGACACCGAGTCGCCCGAGGTGGTCGACGTCGAGCCCGGGTTCCGGGTCGTCCACATCGACGCCGGGCCCCACGACCTTGCCAAGGAGCAGCTCCCGGACGTGGTCGACGACTTCGCCGACGGCGTCCGCAAGCACCTCGAGCAGCTGGGCGACGTCGATGCCCTCCACGCCAACTACTGGCTCTCGGGGGTCGCCGGCCACCGCCTCAAGCACGAGCTCGACCTGCCGCTGGTGTCGACGTTCCACACGCTGGCCCGGGTGAAGGCCGAGACGGGTGATCCCGAGCCGGAGCGCCGGGTGTGGGCCGAGGCCGAGGTCATCGGCTGCTCCGACGCCATCCTCGCTTCGTGCGGGGCCGAGGCCGACCAGCTCGTGCGCCTCTACGGAGCCGACCCGAGCCGCGTCGAGCTGGTGCCGCCCGGCGTCGACCACGCGTTCTTCTCGCCCGGCGATCGCGCCGGCGCCCGCGCCGCGCTGCGCCACCTGCGCCTCGGCGACGGACCCGTGTTGCTGTTCGTCGGCCGCATCCAGCCGCTCAAGGGGCTCGACGTCGCGGTGCGGGCGCTCGCCGCGCTGGGCCGGCCCGACGCCACCCTCGTGGTGGTCGGCGGGGCCAGCGGCGTCGCCGGCGCCGCGGAGGTCGCCCGGATCCAGGGCCTCATCGCCGACCTCGGCCTGCAGGACCAGGTCCGCATGGCCGATCCTCAGCCCCACCACCTGCTCTCGACCTACTACCGGGCCGCCGACGTGTGCGTCGTGCCCAGCCGCTCGGAGTCCTTCGGGCTCGTCGCCCTCGAGGCGGCGGCCTGCGGCACCCCGGTGGTGGCCGCCAACGTCGGTGGGCTGCGCACCCTCGTGGTCGACGGCGAGACCGGGTTCCTGATCGAGGGCCGCGACCCCGAGGACTTCGCGGCGCGGCTCGAGGACGTCCTGGGCGACGACGCGCTGGCGCTCGCCCTCGGTGCGGAGGCGGCCCGCCGGGCCAAGGGCTACACGTGGTCCACCGCCGCCGCCCGCCTGCGCCGCGTGTACAGCGACCTCACCACCAAAGCCCTCGTCGACTGCAGCTAGCCCCGTCCTAGGCTCGGCGCCCATGTCGGACGCGCTCGACCCCGCTGCGCTCGACGACCTCGACGCCCGCATCTCGGCCTGGCTCGACGAGCAGCTGCAGGAGAACCCCGTGGTCGCCGCGGTGGAGCGCGACGTCGAGTCGGGGGAGCGCCGCTGGTTCGTCCGGGTGCGGGGTGAGCAGAAGGACGTCTTCACGATCTGGTTCCACCTGCGCCAGCGCACGCTCCACTACGAGACGTACGTGATGCCGGCGCCCGAGGAGAACCACGCGCAGCTCTACGAGCACCTGCTGCGCCGCAACCTGAAGCTCTTCGGCGCGTCGTTCGCGATCGGCGACGAGGACGCGGTGTTCCTCGTCGGGCAGCTCGCCAACTCCGAGGTCGACGACGACGAGCTCGATCGGATCCTCGGCTCGATGTACGAGTGGGTGGAGCAGTTCTTCCGCCCCGCCATGCGCATCGGCTACGCCTCGAAGTTCAAGGGCTGAGGACTTTCATTGCATTTCCATACATCTCGATCTAGGGTGCGGCCGGGCGGCGGGGGTCGTCCCGTCAGCACCCGATCGGGGAAGGGGTGAGCGAGGTCGCACCCCCGCCGCCTGACGACCCGCCGATCGCCCGGGCCGCGGTGAACCCCGGGATGCCGCTGATCTTCACGATCACGATCACCGGGATCCTCGCCAACACGCTCGTCGGGCCCGCCATCCCGGACATCCTCGACGCCTTCGGCCGACCCGACTCGAGCGCCGGCCTCTTCGTGGCGGCGGGCACGCTGCCCGGGATCCTGATGGCGCCCGTGATCGGGGTCCTGGCCGACCGACTGGGTCGGCGGGCCGTGCTCGTTCCCTGCCTCACCGCGTTCGGCCTCTTCGGGCTGCTCGAGCGCGCTGGCCCCGAGCTTCGAGGTCCTGCTGGGGCTGCGGGTGCTCCAGGGCCTGGGGTCGGCGGGCCTCATCAACCTGGCCGTGGTGCTGATCGGGGATCACTGGAGCGGGTTCGAGCGGTCGCGGCGGGTCGGGCAGAACGCCGCGGTCCTCACCGTGTCGCTCGCCGTCTTCCCGCCGCTCGGAGGGCTGCTGGCGGAGCTGGGCGGGTGGCGGTGGTCGTTCGCGCCCTACGTCGTCGGTCTGGTCACCGCGGTGTTCATCTGGAACCGCCTCGACCCCAACCGGCCGCTCGACGCCGTCGGCCTCCGGGAGCAGCTCGGCGGCGCGCGGGTGGCCGTGCGACAGCGCGACGTCCTCGGCTCGATCTCCATCGGCTTCATCCTGTTCATGCTGATCTTCGGGCTGTTCCTCACGGCCCTGCCCGTGCACCTCGAGCGCGAGTTCGGTCTCGGCGCCGGGTGGCGCGGCCTCGTCCTCGCGGCGCCGGCCCTCACGTCGACGATCGCGGCGCTGCGGCTGAGCCGCCTGCGCGGTCGGTACGGCGCGGTGCGGATGATCGCGATCTCCGGCGGGCTGTTCACCGTTGCGTTCCTCGTGATGGGCGTGGCCGGCTCGCTGCCGGTGCTGCTCCTCGGGGCGATGATCTACGGGCTGGGCGAGGGCATCTGCATCCCGACGCTGCAGGACGTCGTCACCGGCACGGCCCCGGCCGCCCAGCGCGGCGCCGTGGTCGCCATCTGGGTGGGCGCCGCCCGGGCCGGGCAGACGATCGGTCCGCTCGCCGCCGGCGCGGTCTACGGCGCCACCAGCACCGGCGCCACGTTCGTGGTGGGCAGCGGCCTCGCCGGCTGCATCCTCGTGGCCCAGGTGGTCGGCCGCTTCGGCTCCGACCTCGACGCCAGCTGACGGCACAACCAAACCCCACTCGTTCTGGCCGGGCCAGAAGCCGTGGGGTGGGGGTTAGCGTCCGGGCATGGCGAAGCTGCAGGTCATCGGGGGCGGGAAGATGGGCGAGGCGCTCGTCGGTGGGCTGCTGCGCTCCGGGACCGCCGGCGCCGACGTCCTCATCGTCGAGAAGGACCCCGCCCGCGTCGATGCCCTGCACGCCGCGCTCCCCGAGGTGGCCGTGGCCGACGTGCCTGCCGCGTCGGACGGCACCGTCTTGGCGGTGAAGCCCGGCGACGTGCCCACCGTGTGCCGCGGCCGTGGCCGCCGCCGGCACCGAGCGCGTCCTGTCGATCGCCGCCGGGGTCACGATCGCCACGCTCGAGGGCTCGCTCGACGCGGGCACGCCGGTGATCCGCGCCATGCCGAACACGCCCGCCACGGTCGGCGCCGGCGCGGCCGCGATCGCGCCCGGCACGAGCGCGGGGGAGGACGACCTGGCCTGGGCGGAAGGGCTGCTCGGCGCGGTCGGCACCGTGGTGCGCGTGCCGGAGACCCTGCTCGACGCCGTCACCGGCCTGTCCGGCTCGGGCCCTGCCTACGTGTTCCTCGTGGCGGAGGCGCTGATCGCGGCCGGCATCGAGGTCGGCCTCCCGCCGGACGTCAGCTACGACCTCGCGGTCCAGACGCTGTTCGGCGCCGCCACCCTGCTGGCCGGGAGCGACGTGGGTCCCGAGGCGCTCCGCGCCGCGGTCACCTCGCCCAACGGCACCACCGCCGCCGGCCTGGCGGTGATGGAGGAGCGGGGCCTGCGCGAAGCGATCCGGGCGGGCGTGGTCGCCGCCACCGAGCGGTCCCGCGAGCTCGGGCAGGCCTGACCGGCTCGCCTGAACACCTGTTCCCACGCCCCAAACACCCCACTAGCCACAGCAGCCCCTCGCGGGTACCTTGCCGACACCACCTGCGGAGAAGGGGTGCCTTCCATGGCGACGTCTGCTGCGCGCCCTCGGTTCCTGACACCGGCCGAGGTCGCCGACCAACTGCGAGTCTCGGCGATGACCGTGTACCGGCTGATCAAGTCGGGTGAGCTGCGCGCCGCCCGGATCGGCAAGTCGTACCGGGTCCTCGAGAGCGACGTCGACGCGTACCTCGCGGCCCGCTTCAGCGACGCCGGGTAGACCTTCCGGGTGGTCTCTCGCCCACCGGGCGCCACTACCGTCACCCGGGCGATGTCTTCCCGGTTCGACACGATCACCTTCCTCTCCGACTACGGCACCGGCGACGAGTTCGTCGGGGTCGTCCACTCGGTGGTCCGGGCGATCGCGCGCCACGTCACCGTGATCGACCTCACGCACGAGATCCCCGCCTACGACGTGCGAGCCGGGTCGCTCACGCTCGGCCGCGCGGCGCAGTACCTCTGCTCCGGCGTCGTGCTCGCGGTGGTCGACCCGGGCGTCGGGGGCCAGCGTCGCGGGCGTGGCCATCGAGGTCGGTGACGGGCAGAGCTACCTCGTCGGGCCCGACAACGGGTTGCTGGCGAGCGCGGTCGCCATGTCGGGCGGGGCCACCGCCGCCGTCGAGCTGGCCAACCCCGAGTACCAGCTGCTCGCCCCTGGGCCCACGTTCGCGGGCCGCGACGTCTTCGCCCCGGCCGCCGCCCACCTCTGCAACGGCGTGCCGTTGCACGAGCTCGGCCCCGCCGTCGATCCCGTCACCCTCCTGCCCGGCCTGCTCCCGCTCACCCGGGAGGAGGACGGCGTGGTGGTGGCCGAGGTGCTGTGGGTCGACCGCTTCGGCAACTGCCAGCTCAACGTCGACCCCGACGAGGTGGCCCACCTCGGCCCCGTCGTGCAGCTGCGCTGGGGCGACGACATCCGCACGGCCCAGCGCCAGCCGACCTACGAGGGCATCGACCCCGGACAGGTCGGCCTCGTCGTCGACAGCTACGGGATGCTGTCGGTGTGCCTCGGCAAGCGCTCGGCCAGCGCCGAGCTGCGGATGCCCGTCGGCACCGAGGTCGCCCTCCAGGCCCCCGCCGACGACGACGCACCTCCGCCCACACCGTCCCAGCCCGTCACCCTCACCCCCCGGAGCCCCACATGAGGCCAGGCACGACGCTCGTGCTCGCGATCCTGTTGATGCTGATCCTCGGAGCCGCCACCCTGCAGCTCTTCGTGCTGGCGCGATGACCGCGGCTCCAGTCCTCCGATCGGGGCTGAGCTCGATCGGCAGCCGTTCCCCTCTCCCCGGAGGACTTCCGCCACGATGACGAGGCAGCACTTGAGTGCACCGAAGGCGCTCCTCACAGCTCGCAGGAGCTCGCCGAAGGCGAGCGATGGCGACGCCTCCGGCGACATCACCGCAAGTGGGACGATCGATGAACCTGGCATCGATCATCGATGGGCATCCGGACGACGCGGTCGCGCTCATCTCACGGGGGCGCTCCACCACCTACGGCCTGCTGCGGGAGCAGGTGGCCGGCCTGCGCGGTGGGCTGACCGGCCTGGGCCTCGAGCCCGGCGACCGGGTGGCGATCGTCGCCGCCAACAACTGGTACTTCGTGGTGTCGTACCTCGCCGTGCTGGGCACGGGGTGCGTGGCGGTGCCGCTCAACCCGTCGAGCCCGGGTCCGGAGCTCACCCGCGAGCTGGCCGCCGTCGGCGCCCGGGCTGCGATCGCCGGGCCCGCGGCCAAGGGCACGCTCACGGCCATCGACCGCAGCCAGGTCCCGACGCTCGAGCACGTGTTGATCAGCCAGGGCGGTGACCTCGACGGCGCCCGGCTCCTCGACGACCTGCTCGTCGCGGCCCCGACGCCGGTGGTCGATCGGGCTGCCGACGACCTCGCCGTCCTCATCTTCACCAGCGGCACGGCCGGCTCGCCCAAGGCGGCGATGCTCACGCACGGCAACCTGCTGTCCAACCTCGGCCAGTGCCAGGACCACCCGGGACGGGCGCAGACCGCCGACGACGTGGCCTTCGCGGTCCTGCCCTTCTTCCACATCTTCGGGCTGAACGTGGTGCTCGGGCTCACGTTCCTCGCCGGCGCCACCGTGCTCGCGGTCGAGCGGTTCGACCCGCAGACCGGCGATCGAGAGCATCGCCACCCACGGCGTCACCGTGATCAGCGGGGCGCCGGCGATGTGGTCGTCGTGGGCGAGCCTGCCCGGCGTGGCCGCCGACGCGTTCGCCACCGTTCGCCTCGGCACGTCGGGCGCGGCGCGGCTCGATCCCGCCGTCGCAGCGCACGATGGTGGAGCGCTTCGGGCTGTCGGTGAGCGAGGGCTATGGCCTGACCGAGGCCGCGCCGGTCGTGAGCTCGGCCCACGGCACGGACGCGCCCGCGGGCAGCATCGGCATCCCGCTGCCGGGCCTGCGGGTGCGGTTCGTCGACGCCGACGGCCAGGACGCGCTCGTCGGCGACGCCGGCGAGGTGTGGGTGCAGGGCCCCAACGTGTTCGCCGGCTACTGGGAGGACCCGGCGGCCACCGCCGAGGCGCTCACCTCCGACGGGTGGCTGCGCACGGGCGACGTCGCGGTGGTCGACGACGACGGCTTCCTCTTCCTGGTCGACCGGGCCAAGGACCTGATCATCGTGTCGGGCTTCAACGTGTACCCGGCCGAGGTGGAGGAGGTCATCGCCCAGCACCCGGCCGTGGCCCAGGTCGCGGTGATCGGCGTGCCCCACCCGCACAGCGGCGAGGCCGTGAAGGCCTACGTGGTGGTGGCCGCCGGCGCTCACGTGGAGGAGGACGACATCGTCGCCCACTGCGAGGCCCACCTGGCCCGCTACAAGTGCCCGCAGAAGGTGATGTTCGTCGACGAGCTCCCGCAGAGCGCCACCGGCAAGGTGCTCCGCAAGCTCCTCCGGTAGCGCTCGTGCGCTCGTGCACTGTTTGTGAGCAAGTGAACAAGCGGCGGTAATGTGAGCCCACATGGCTGAGCTCCGTCCCCCCACCCCGACCGCCCGCACCAAGCGGCGGATCCCCGAGGCCACCGTCGCCCGCCTGCCGCTGTACCTCCGCAGCCTCCTCGAGGCGCAGCACACCGGTGACGCCACCATCTCCTCCGAGCGCCTGGCCGAGCTGGCCGGCGTCAACGCCGCGAAGGTCCGCAAGGACCTCTCGTACCTCGGGTCCTACGGCACCCGTGGCGTCGGGTACGACGTCGAGTACCTGCTGTTCCAGATGAGCCGCGAGCTCGGCCTCACGCAGGACTGGCCCGTCGCCATCGTCGGGCTCGGCAACCTCGGTCAGGCCCTCGCGAACTACATGGGCTTCGGCGAGCGGGGCTTCCCGATCGTCGCGCTGTGCGACGCGAGCCCGAAGGTCGTCGGCTCCGAGGTCCACGGGGTGATCGTCCGCCACGTCGACGACCTGCCCGCCATCGCGGCCGAGCACGCCATCTCGATCGGCATCATCGCCACCCCCGCATCGGCCGCCCAGGACGTGGCCGACCGCCTCGTGGCGGCCGGCGTCCAGTCGATCCTCAACTTCGCCCCCACCGTGATCTCGGTGCCCGACGAGGTGTCGCTGCGCAAGGTCGACCTGGCCGTCGAGCTCCAGATCCTCAGCTTCTACCAGCAGCGCCGGTCCGGCGGACCGAAGCTCACCCCGCTGGTCCCGGCGGACGCCACGGCCGACTGATGCCCGTCGGTGCCCGGCCCTACCCGGTCGTCCTCCTGCTGGAGGGACGCAAGGTGCTGGTGGTCGGCGGCGGCACGGTCGCCGCGTCGAAGGTGGCCGGCCTGGTCGCCGCCGGTGCCGAGGTCCACGTGGTGGCGGTCGCGGTCGGCGCCGAGGTGAGGGCCCAGCCCGTCACCTGGGAGGAGCGTCCCTACGAGGCGGGGGAGGCGGCCGGCTACCGGTTCGTCGTCACCGCCACGGACGATCCGGAGGTGAACGCGCAGGTGTTCCGGGACGGCGAGGCGGCAGGCGTGTTCGTCAACGCCGCCGACGACCCTGCGCACTGCTCGGCCACCCTGCCCGCCCGCCTCGATCGCGGCCCGCTGCTCGTCACGGTGTCGACCTCGGGCCACAGCCCGGCGCTGGCCGGATGGCTCCGCGACCGCCTCGGCGAGGTGGTCGGTCCCGAGCACGAGGCCCTCCTCGAGCTGCTGTCGGAGGCCCGTGAGGAGCTGGCCGCCGCCGGCCTCCACCGACCCGCCGCGGATTGGCGGGCCGCCCTCGATTCGGGGATGCTGGACGATCTCCGGACCGGTCGGTCCGACGATGCCCGGGAGCGGCTCCGCGTCGCCCTCGGCCTGGTCGGGCAGGGTCCGGGGTAGCCCCAACAAGGAGCCCACGGGTGTCCGTCGTCGTCATCGGCCTCAACCATCGGACCACGCCGCTCGACCTGCTCGAGCGGATGACCATCGGTGATGCCGCGCTCACGAAGGCGCTCCACGACCTGGTGCACCGGGAGCACGTGTCGGAGGCCGTCGTCCTCTCCACCTGCAACCGCACCGAGGTCTACGCGGTGGCGGAGAAGTTCCACGGGGCCTACCAGGACATCCGCAACTTCCTGTCGGAGTCCGCGTTCCTCGCCCCCGAGGACTTCAGCGACCACCTCTACGTCCACTACGACGCGCCGGCCGTGGCCCACCTGTTCGCGGTGGCCTCGGGCATCGACAGCATCGTCCTCGGCGAGAGCGAGATCCTCGGGCAGGTCCGCGATGCGTGGGAGCACGCCCGCGACGAGGGGGCGGCCGGTCCCGCGCTCAACCTGCTGTTCCGCCACGCGCTCGAGGTCGGCAAGCGGGCCCGCACCGACACGGCCATCGCCCGCAGCACCACGTCCGTGTCGCAGGCCGCGGTGGCCATGGCCGAGGAGCGCCTCGGCGGCCTCGACGGCAAGCGCATCCTCGTGCTCGGCGCCGGCGAGATGGGCGGGGCGATGGCCCGTGCCCTGTCCCGGGCCGGTGCGGCCGACCTGGTGCTGGCCAACCGCACGTGGGAGCGGGCCGTCGAGCTCGCCGACCGAGTCGGCGGCCGGGCCGTGCGACTGCTCGACGTGCCCGATGCCCTCGTCGATGCCGACGTCCTGCTGTCGTCCACCGGCGCGTCCGCCGCGCTGCTGCAGGTCGACGACATCCGCGCCATCGTCGATCGCCGCGAGGACCGCCCGCTGCTGATCGTCGACATCGCCGTGCCGCGCGACGTCGATCCCGCGGTCGGCCGCATCCCCGGCGTCACCCTCCTCGACATGGAGGCGCTGCGCTCGTTCGCCGACGCCGGCCGTGATGCCCGCCGGGGCGAGGTCTCCGCCGTGCAGGCGATCCTCGAGGAGGAGCTCGACCGCTACCTCGGGGTCACCTCCGCCCGCGAGGTCGCGCCGATGGTCGTCGCCCTCCGCGCCCGGGCCGAGGAGGTCCGCCGGGCCGAGCTCGACCGGTTCCGGTCGCGGCTGGCCGACCTCGACGACGCGCAGATCGAGGCCGTCGAGGGGCTCACCCGCGGCATCATCGGCAAGCTCCTCCACGACCCGTCGGTCGTGCTCAAGGACGCCGCCGGCTCCCCCCGTGGCGACCGCCTCGTGGCCTCCCTCCGGGAGCTGTTCGACCTCGACGTCGAGCACCGCGAGGGACCGGGCTCCGAGTCGGTCACCGGCGCTCCGGAGTAGGGCCGTGGCCCCGCGCGTGCTGCGGGCCGCCACCCGCGGCAGCCCGCTTGCCCGCTGGCAGGCCGAGGCCATCGCCGCGCTCGTGCGCGAGCACGACCCCGAGGTCGAGGTCGAGCTCGTGGTCGTGGACACCCAGGGCGACCGGCGCCTCGACGTCCCGATCTGGGAGCTCGGGGGCAAGGGGGTCTTCGCCAAGGAGGTGCAGGCCGCCGTGCTCGACGGGCGCGCCGACCTCGCCGTGCACTCCGCCAAGGACCTGCCCTCGGTGACCGTCCCCGGGCTGGTGATCGCCGCCGTGCCCGAGCGCGGCGACCCCCGCGACGCGCTGGTCGGCTCGACGCTGGCCGACCTCGGCGAAGGGGCGGAGGTGGCCACCGGGTCGTTGCGCCGCCAGGCCCAGCTGGCCACCGCCCGGCCGGACCTCCGCTTCGTCGGGCTGCGCGGGAACATGGCCACCCGCATCGCCAAGGCCGCCGACCACGACGCCGTGGTCGTCGCCGCCACCGCCCTGGATCGCCTCGGGCTCGCCGACCAGATCGCCGAGCGGCTGACGACGGAGCTCGTGCTCCCGCAGGTCGGCCAGGCCGCGCTCGCCGTCGAGTGCCGCGAGGACGACGGCCCGCGGCGCGAGCTCCTCGCGTCGGTCGAGCATCGCGACACGCGCCGCTGCCGTCGACGCGGAGCGGGCCTTCCTGGCCGAGCTCGGGGGCGACTGCTCGCTGCCGGCCGCGGCCTACGCCGTCGTCACCGCCGGCGGCCTGCTCGCGATCGAGGCCCGCCTCCTCTCGGTCGACGGGCAGACCGTGCTCCGCCACGTCGTGGAGGGTGACGACGAGGGCATCGGCACCGAGGTCGCCCGGGTCCTCCTCGACGACCAGGGCGGTCGCGAGCTCCTCGGTCGCACCTAGACCGGACGAGGAGCCCGCCGCGTCAGCGACGCGGTCGGGTGGGCGCGCTGCTCACGGCCGCCGCGGCCGTGCCGATGGCACCCAGCACCACCAGGCGCGTGGTCGTCGCATCGGGCGCGACGGCGACCCAGCGAGCGCCGGCGATGGCCAGCGTGACGTGGGCGGAGAAGATCCAGGGTCCGGGCCAGATCCCGGGGAGGTCGTGGACCACCAGCTCGACGGCCCGCCGCAGGATCCGACCGATCGGCCACCACACGAAGAGGCCGAGGCAGGCCACGGCGCCGGCCCGGCGGAGGTCGGTGGGGCTGTTCCCCTCGAGGGCGGCGAACGCGATCGCGCCGGCCAGCGCGGCGCTGGCGAGCACGGTGGCCGGTTCCCGAGCCACCGTCGCCATCAGGGCCAGGGCGACCACCGTGCCGCCGACGACGAGCACCACCTGGTTCTGCGGGACGGCGGTCCACGCGGTGATCGCGCTGGTGGCGGCGGCCGCGGGGAGCCAGCGCACGGAGTCGGGGTGCTCGTAGCCGGCGAGCCCGCACGCGCCGACCACGAGCACCGCCGCGGCCAGGAGGAGGCCGAGGTGGGGGCGCCCGTCCTGCACGAGGTCCCAGGTGTCGAAGCTGAGGACCATCGACAGCGCCCCGGCGGCGACGACGATCGGCAGGCTGACGCGCCGGCGGGCGTAGAGCGTCGCGAGGCCGAGGGCCTCGCCGGCCAGCCCGCCCTTCAGGGCGAGCTGGATCTCGGCGACGCGGGCGGCATCCATGGTGCGATCGCGCTCGGCCGGCTCAGGTCGCGCGCGGCGCGGACTGGTCGCGGTTGGCGCCGGGCCAGTCGCCGACGTGGCTGGCGCCGCCGTAGGCGCGGAGGTCGTCGACGACGCGGGTCCCGCCTCGGGCGTCGTGGAAGGTGAAGCCGCCGAGGTAGCGGGCGCTGAGGAAGCTGGCGGTCCACGGGAGCTGGTCCCGTCCGTGGGTCGCGCGGTCGACCTTGGGGGAGTCCGCCAAGGTCGCGGACGCCGCGCTGCGGACGGCGGACGACGGCGACAGGTACCGGTCGAACCAGGCCACCGTGTAGTGCGTGGCGAGGTCGTTGCCGTAGGTCGTCGATGGGAGCACCGGCGGGAACTGCGCCCACTCCAGGTGGGTGCCGCCCCGGACGGTGAGGACGTAGGAGTCGACGCCGAACCGGCGCCAGCGCTGGAGCCCGCCGAGGTGCCCCTTCGGGTCGGGGGCGGTGTAGCTCGGCTGCGGGTTGATGAAGTACCCGTCGCCCTGTTGGTCCATGGCCGGCACCACCGGCACGACGGCGGGGGACAAGCGGTCCCAGGCCACGATGGCGTCGATCGGGTACGACCGCCCCGCGCAGACCGGCAGGCGCTTCCAGAGGACGTCGTGGTCGCTGCACTGCTGGACGACCGACGCCGCCCGGGCGCCGAGCGAGTGGCCGGCGAGGCCGATGCGGCTGGGGTCGAGGCGCCCGGCCAGCGGGTTGGCCCACGAGATCGACGGATCGGCGGCCCGCGCCTTGGTGGCGTCCGCCGCGGTCCACCCGCCGGGCAGGTATGGCGCAGACGCGGAGGACAGCAGGTAGCGCAGCGCGTCGACCGTGCCGTCGACGAAGTTCGCCTCCTGCTGGAAGGGGAAGCCGGATTCGTTCGGCGTGACGTCGCCCGGGGCGTGGCCGAACGTCTCCGCCTCGCCCTGACCCTGGGCATCGAACGTGAGCACGAGGTAGCCGGCGTCGGACAGCGCCCGGGCCGCCCACCAGTACGCCTGCTGCATGCCCTGGAGCGATCCCGGGGTGATCACGATGCCGGGGTGCGGACCCGCGCGGCCGTCGGACCACAGCCGACCGACGATCTTCGCCCCGGTGCGGGTCAGGTACGAGACCTCGCGCGGCGCCTGCGCGTGGAAGGCGAACGCGTCGCCGACGGAGCCGCCCGGCAGCTGGCCGAGGGTGACGTAGATGCGGCCCTGCGGGAGGTCCTGCACCTGACGGCCGAGCGTGGCGAGGAACGCCTCGGCCGCCGCCGGCCCGAAGGCGAGCGGGTAGCCGAGGTCGGTCAGCTGCTCGAGCTGGGTGCCGTAGACCGCCGAGCGAGCGACGTTGTCGAGGTCGTGCTGGAGGTAGGCGAGGTCGCCGTAGTCGTTGCCGGCGTGGGCAGGGGCGGTGCCGATCGTCAGTCCGAGGGCGATCAGGACGGCCAGCGCGGCGAGGCGGGTGCGACGAGACACGGCGCGCAGCCTGCCAGATCCGGGTCGAGCCGCCGGTACCCGAGCGACGATGATGGGTGGGTGACCGTCTTCCTCGTGGGCGCTGGGCCGGGTGATCCGGGGCTCCTGACGTTGCGGGGGGCGGAGGTCCTGGGCCAGGCCGACGTGGTGGTCTACGACCGGCTCTCGGTGGAGGCGCTGCTCGACCTGGCGCCGCCGGGTGCCGAGCGCATCAGCGTCGGCAAGGCGCCGGGCAAGGTCACGATGGCGCAGGAGGACATCAACGCGCTGCTCGTCGAGCGCGGGCTGGCGGGTGAGTGGGTGGTCCGGCTGAAGGGCGGTGACCCGTTCGTCTTCGCCCGCGGCGGCGAGGAGGCGGCCGCGCTCCAGGGGGCCGGCGTGCCCTTCGAGGTGGTGCCGGGGATCACGTCGGCCATCGCCGCTCCGGCCTACGCGGGGATCCCCGTGACGCTGCGCCACTCCTCCACGTCGTTCACCGTCGTCACCGGGCACGAGGACCCGTCGGTGGGCGACGACGGCTCCGTCGACTGGCGGGCGGTGGCGCAGGTCGGTGGCACGATCGTGATCCTCATGGGGGTGGCCCGCATCGGCCGCATCGCCGCCGAGCTCATGGCTGCGGGCCGCTCGCCCGACACCCCGGTGGCGGCCGTGCGGTGGGGCACCCGACCCGAGCAGCACACCGTCCGGGCCACGCTGGCCACCATCGCCGACCAGGACCTGGCCACGCCGTCGGTGATCGTGGTGGGCGACGTCGCCGCCGAGGACCTGTCGTGGTTCGAGCGCCGGCCGCTCTTCGGCAAGCGGGTCGTGGTCACCCGCACGCGGGAGCAGGCGTCGCAGCTGGTGGTGGCGCTGCGCGATGCCGGGGCCGAGCCCGTCGAGGTGCCCGTGATCGAGGTGGTCGAGCCGGCCGACCAGGGTTCGGCGCTCGCGGCCGCGGCCCGTCAGCTGCACATCTACGACTGGGTCGTCCTCACCTCGCCGAACGGCGCCCGCCGGCTGCTCGAGGCGGTGGCGACCTCGGGGGGCGACGGGCGCTGGTTCGCCGGCACCAAGCTCGCGGCGATCGGGCCCGGCACCGCCGCCGCGCTCACCAAGCGGGGCCTGCGGGCGGACCTGGTGCCCGAGCGGTTCGTGGCCGAGGCGCTCCTCGAGGCGTTCCCGAGCGGACCGGGGCGCGTCCTGCTGGCTCGCGCCGAGGTCGCGCGCGACGTCCTGCCCGATGGCCTCGAGGCGAAGGGCTGGGACGTGCACGTGGTCGACGCGTACCGCACGCTGCCGGTGCCCCAGACCGAGTCGGCTCGTGTCGCCCTCCAGGACGCGGACGTCATCACCTTCACCTCGTCGTCCACCGTCGAGCGGTTCGTCGAGGCGTTCGGCGTGGACGCGGTGCCACCCGTCGTGGCCTGCATCGGACCGATCACGGCGGACACCGCCCGGGCGTACGGGTTGACGGTCGACGTCGAAGCCGAGGTCCACTCGATCCGCGGCCTCGTGACCGCGCTCGTGCGCTGGGCACTCCCGACATGAGCCTTGAAGCTGTCGTCTTCGACTTCGACGGCCTGATCATCGACAGCGAGTGGGTGATCTTCGAGTCCGCGGTGGCAGCCTTCGCCGAGCACGGCCACACGCTCACGGTGGAGGCGTGGGGCACGGTGGTCGGCACGAACGAGCGCGACGAGCAGGCGCAGTGGGATCGGCTCTGCGCGGTGGTCGGGGCGGTCGGCTTCACCCGCGACGACTACGTCGCCGCCTACGAGGCCCAGGACCGCTCCAACCGCGACACCCTCCCGCCCCTGCCCGGTGTGGTGGCGCTGGCCGACGAGCTGCTCGCGGCCGGCATCCCGCTGGCCATCGCCTCGTCGTCGTCCACGGGCTGGCTCGAGCGCCACGTGCCGCGGCTGGCCCTCGACCGCCACTTCCCTGTGCTGATCGGGTCGGATGTGGTGGGCGGTGTCGGCAAGCCGAACCCCGACGTGTACCTGCGGGCCTGCGCCGACCTCGGCGCCGATCCGCGCCACGCCGTGGCCCTGGAGGACTCCGAGCACGGGATCGCCGCCGCCCACGCCGCGGGGATGGCGGCGGTGGCCGTGCCGGGCCGCGTCACCCGCGCCCACGACTTCTCCGCCGCCGACCTGGTGGTCGACTCGCTCCTCGACCTCACGATCTCCGATCTAGAAGCCCTCCTAGACCGCCGGTAGCCTGAACGTGCAGCGAGCCGCAGCGAGCTGCCAAGCGCACCCGGCCGCGCGAGCAGCCCCCTGGCCTCACGAGGAGCCCAGGTAGCCTCTCTCGTGGACTTCCCCAGCGCCGGCTTCGCCGGCTGCGCCGCACGCCGGCGCTGCGCCGCCTCGTGGCCGAGACCCGCCTCTCGGTCGACGACCTCGTGGCCCCGCTGTTCGTGCGCGAGGGCATCACCGAGCCGCAGCCCATCCTCAGCCTGCCCGGCGTCGTGCAGCACACCCGCGAGTCGCTCCGCAAGGAGGTGGCCGAGCTGGCCGACCTCGGGATCCCCGGGGTGATCCTGTTCGGGGTGCCGGCCGAGAAGGACGACGTCGGCTCGGGGGCGTGGGACCCGGAGGGCATCGTGCAGCTCGCCCTGGCGGACCTGCGGGTCGAGGTGGGCGACGCGATGGTCCTCGATCGCCGACCTGTGCGTCGACGAGTACACGACCCACGGCCACTGCGGCGTGCTCACGCCGAGCGGCGAGGTCGACAACGACGCCACCCTCGCCAACTACGCCAAGGCGGCGCTGGCCCAGGCAGCGGCCGGCGCCGACATCGTCGCCCCGAGCGGGATGATGGACGGCCAGGTGGCCGCCATCCGCGCCGCGCTCGACGGAGCCGGCCACGACACCACCGCGATCCTCGCCTACGCCGCCAAGTACGCGTCCGCCCTCTACGGCCCGTTCCGCGACGCCGTCGACGTCCAGATCGCAGACGGCGGCGACCGGCGCGGCTACCAGCAGGACCCGGCCAACGCCCGCGAGGCGCTGGCCGAGCTGCGGGCCGACGTCGACGAGGGCGCGGACATGGTGATGGTGAAGCCGGCGGTGGCCTACCTCGACGTGATCGCCGCCGCCCGCGCCGCGGTCGACGTGCCCGTCGCGGCGTACCACGTGTCCGGTGAGTACGCGATGGTGAAGGCGGCCGACGAGCGCGGGTGGATCGACGGCACCGCGGTGGCCCTCGAGCACCTGACCGCGGTGAAGCGGGCGGGGGCCGACGTGATCCTCACCTACTTCGCCAAGGAGCTCGCTCCGGTGATCGGTCGGTGAGCGAGCGAAGCGAGCGACCCATGTCGCAGCTGCTCTGCCCGGCACGCAGTGCCGATCGCTCATCTGGTGCATCCCGAAGGGTGCACCGGTGAGCGAGCCGGTCGGCTCGGTCGGACCCTCCAGCGAAGCGCTCTTCGAGCGGGCTCAGCGGGTCATCCCCGGTGGCGTGAACAGCCCGGTGCGGGCGTTCGCCTCCGTGGGGGGTTCGCCCTACTTCGTGGCCCGCGCGGAGGGGGCCATGGTCTGGGACGTGGACGGACGCGGGTACCTCGATCTGGTGCAGTCCTATGGCGCCATCATCGCCGGGCACTCCCACCCCGCGATCGTCGAGGCGATCCAGCGGGCCGCCGTCGACGGCACCTCCTACGGCGCGCCGACCGAGCGCGAGGTGCTCCTCGCGGAGGCGATCTGCGACCGGGTGCCGTCCGTCGAGCAGGTCCGCCTGGTCTCGTCGGGGACCGAGGCCACGATGTCCGCGGTGCGGGTCGCCCGCGGCTTCACCGGACGCGACAAGGTCGTGAAGTTCGCCGGCAACTACCACGGCCACGGCGACCTGCTCCTGGCCGAGGCCGGCACGGGCCTGGCCGCCCTCGGGCTCCCGGGCTCGGCCGGTGTCACCGACGCATCGGTGGCCGACACGGCCGTGGTCCCGTACAACGTCGTGCCCGAGCTCGACGAGCAGACGGCCTGCGTCATCGTCGAGCCGGTCGCCGCCAACATGGGCCTGGTCGCCCCGGCCGAGGGCTTCCTGAAGGGCCTGCGGGCGGAGTGCGACCGCGTGGGCGCGCTGCTGATCGTCGACGAGGTCATCACCGGGTTCCGCGTGGCGCGCGGCGGTGGTCAGGAGCTCCTCGACGTCACCGGCGACCTGAGCACCTTCGGCAAGGTCATCGGCGGCGGCTGCAACATCGGCGCCTACGGGGGCCGGGCCGACGTGATGGCCTGCGTGGCCCCGCTCGGTCCCGTGTACCAGGCCGGCACGCTGTCGGGGAACCCGCTGGCGACCGCCGCCGGGCTCGCCGCCCTCGACCTGCTCGACGCTGCGGCCTACGGGCAGCTCACCGCCACCGCCGCGCGGCTCGCCGCGCACCTCCGGCGGGCGTTCGACGAGGCCGGCATCCCGGCGGTCGTCCCGCAGGTCGCGTCGCTCGTCGGCATCCACCTCAGCGATGCGGAGCCCACCGACTACGCCTCGGCGCAGCGGACCGACACGGCGCGCTACGCCGCCTTCTTCCACGCCATGCTCCAGCGCGGCGTGGCCCTCGCCCCCGGTGCCTACGAGGTGCTGTTCCCCGGCCTGGCCCACACCGACGAGGTGGTCGACCGCATCGGCGAGGCCGCCCTCGACGCGGCGCGGGCGGTGGCCTGAACATGCGCCCGGAGCTGATCGACGAGGACCGAGGTGGGCTCTCGGGCGCCGAGGCGGTGCGGCGGCTCTTCGCCTTCGACCACACGCTCTGGCGCGACGATCCCACGGAGATCGCGGACCGCCTCGGCTGGATCCCCGTGGTCGGCGAGGTGGCCAAGGCGTTCCACCTCGTGCGCGAGCGCTGCGACGCGATCCGCCAGGACATCGACCACGTGCTCCTCATGGGCATGGGCGGCTCGAGCCTCTTCCCCGAGGTCCTGGCCCGGACCTTCCCGCGCGAGCACGGGTACCCGCAGCTCCACGTCGCTCGACACGACGCACCCGGGGGCGCTCGCCCGCGTGGCCCGTCGCTGTCCGCCGGAGCGCACGTTGTACGTCGCGTCGTCGAAGTCCGGCACCACCATCGAGACGCGCAGCCACCTCGAGTGGGCCATGGCGCAGGCAGCGGGGCGCGGGCGCTTCGCGGTGATCACCGATCCCGGCTCCGAGCTCGGCGTGCTGGCCCAGCAGCGCGGGTTCGCCCAGGTGTTCGAGAACCGCGCCGACATCGGTGGGCGCTACTCGGCGCTGTCGCTGTTCGGGATCGTCCCTGCGATGCTCGCCGGCTTCGACGCCGAGGGGCTCATCCGCGGCGGCCTGCAGGGCCTGCAGGACTGCGGGCCGGACGAGCCGCCCGGCACCAACCCCGCGCTGATGCTGGCCCGGTCGATGGCGAACGGCGTCGCCGTGGGCCACGACAAGCTCACGTTCCGGCTGGCCGACGAGGTGGCGACGTTCGGCCTGTGGCTCGAGCAGCTCGTGGCGGAGTCGCTCGGCAAGGACGGCATCGGCCTGGTGCCGGTCGTGGGGGAGCGGCCCGGTCCGCCGAAGGTCTACGGCGACGACCGGACCTACGTGGAGCTCGGCGTCACGGCCACCGCCTACAGCATCGGCCGCGCGGTCGTCGTGGCCGAGGTGGCCACGGCGCTGGCGGGCGCGTTCATCGGCGTCCAGCCGTTCGATCAACCCGATGTGGCGGCCGCCAAGCAGGCCACCAACGTGATCCTCACGAACCGCGACAGCACCGTGCCGGTGCGCCGCCTCGATGAGCTCCTGCGCGAGGTGCGGCCCGGCCACCACGTGGCCATCCAGGCGTTCGTCGATCCCGAGGGCCCGCACGTCGCCGCCCTGGAGGAGGCCCGGATGGCGCTGCGCGACGAGCTCCGGGTGGCCGTCACGCTCGGCTTCGGCCCGCGCTACCTCCACTCCACCGGCCAGCTGCACAAGGGCGGGCCGCCGGAGATCGTCTGCATCCAGGTGCTGGACGACGAGGCCACCGACATCCCGATCCCCGGACGGGGCATCGGCTTCGGCGAGCTCATGGCGGCCCAGGCCGCCGGCGACCTGAAGGTGCTGGGGGACCGTGGCCGCACCGCGGGCCGCGTCGACCTCGCCGAGCTGCTGGCGGTGGGGCGGTGAAGCTCGGGATGGTCGGCCTCGGGAAGATGGGCGGCAACATGGTCGAGCGCCTCCGGACGCAGGGCCACGAGGTCGTCGGCTACGACGCGTTCAGCCCCGCCACCGAGGTCGCGTCGCTGGCCGACCTCGTCGCCGCGCTCGCCGCGCCGCGCGTCGTGTGGGTGATGGTCCCGTCCGGGGAGCCGACCGAGTCCACGGTCACGGAGCTGTCGGGCCTCCTCGAACGGGGTGACGTGATCGTCGAGGGCGGCAACTCCAACTGGGAGGACAGCGTCCGACGGGCGGCCACGGTCACCGAGCTCGGCATCGGCTACGTCGACGCCGGCACCAGCGGCGGTGTGTGGGGTCGCGACAACGGCTACTGCCTCATGGTCGGCGGCTCGGATGCCGACGTCGCGGCCGCGCAGCCGGTCTTCGACGCGCTGGCCCCGGAGGGCGGGTTCGCCCACGTCGGCAAGGCCGGCACGGGCCACTTCACGAAGATGGTCCACAACGGCATCGAGTACGGGCTCATGCAGGCCTACGCCGAGGGCTACGAGCTGCTGGCCCGTTCGGGCCTCGAGATCGATGCCACGAAGGCGCTGGCGGCCTGGCGCCACGGCAGCGTCGTGCGGTCGTGGCTGCTCGACCTCCTCGTGCGGGCCCTGGAGGAGCACCCCGGCCTCGAGGGGGTGGCCCCGATCGCCAAGGACTCCGGCGAGGGACGTTGGACGGTCGACGCGGCCATCGCCCGCGGCGTGCCCGTGCCGGTCATCGCGTCGGCGCTGTTCGCCCGCTTCAGCAGCCAGGACCCCGACTCCATCGCGATGAAGGCGATCGCCTCGCTCCGCGACCAGTTCGGGGGCCACGGCGTGATCCCCGAGGAGGCGCCGGGCGAGGGGCCCGCCCCCACCGCCCCGCGCGACCAGGGCTCGGTGTAGCGATGGCGGAGGGACCGGCGCCGACCTCTGATGCGCTGGTCCTGTTCGGCGCCACCGGCGACCTCGCCAAGAAGAAGATCTTCCCAGCAGTCGCGGAGATGGTGCGCATGGGGAAGCCGCTGGTCCCCGTCATCGGGTTCGCGTCCTCCGAGTGGGACGACGAGCGCCTGCGCCAGCACGCCCGCGAGGCCATCGACGCCAAGGGTCCGGTCGACGAGGAGCTGTGGCAGAAGCTCGAGTCGTGCATCACCTACGTGCGGGGCGAGTACCGGGAGCCCGACTCGTTCGCCGCGCTGGCCACCCGCCTGCACGACCTGGGCTGCGAGCGCCCGCTCTACTACCTGGCCATCCCGCCGGAGCTCTTCGACGACGTGATCGGCGGGCTGGCCGCCAACGACCTGCAGCACGACGCCCGCGTGGTGGTGGAGAAGCCGTTCGGCCGTGACCGGGCCTCGGCCCGCGCGCTCAACGAGAGCCTGCACCGGGCCTTCGACGAGAAGGACGTCTTCCGCATCGACCACTTCCTCGGCAAGGAGTCGGTGGAGAACCTGCTCGTGTTCCGGTTCGCCAACTCGATGCTCGAGCCGGTGTGGAACCGCAACTTCATCGCCAGCGTGCAGATCACGATGGCCGAGGAGTTCGGGGTCGAGGGTCGGGGCCGCTTCTACGAGTCGGTCGGCGCGCTGCGCGACGTCGTGCAGAACCACCTGCTCCAGGTGGTGGCGCTCCTGGCGATGGAGCCGCCGGCCGGGGCGGACGAGGAGGCGCTGCGCGACGAGCGCAGCAAGCTGTTCCGCCAGATCCGCACGGTCGAGCCGGCCAACGTCGTGCGGGGCCAGTACCGGGGCTACCTGGAGGAGGAGGGCGTCGACCCGAGGTCCGACGTCGACACCTACGTGGCCCTCCGCATGGAGATCGACTCCTGGCGCTGGGCGGGCGTGCCGTGGCTCGTCCGCACCGGCAAGAACCTCCCGATCACGTCCACCGAGGCGATCGTGGAGTTCACCGCGCCGCCCCGTCTCCTCTTCTCACCTCCCGGCAGCCGGCCCCCGCACCCGAACCACCTGCGCTTCCGCCTCGGCAAGGACGACGGCGTGATGCTGCACCTGCAGACCAAGGCGCCCGGCGACGAGCTGGTCAGCCGGCCGGTCGACCTCGAGGTGTCGTTCGACCAGGTCTTCGGCCAGCGCCAGGAGGCGTACCAGCGCCTGCTGGAGGACGCGATGGAGGGCGATGCCCGCCGGTTCGGTCGGTCCGATGCGCTCGACGAGCAGTGGCGCATCTTCGAAGACGTGGTGGAGCACCCGCCGCCGGTGGCGCCGTACCGCAAGGGCACGTGGGGCCCGTCCGAGGCCGAGGTCCTGGCCTCCGACGTCGGCGGCTGGCACGAGCCCCTCTAGGGACCCACGCGAACCCGTCGACATTTCGCACGTGACCACGTGCCGAATGTCGACGAGTTCGCGGTTCAGCGGTCTGCGCGAAGCGACTTGAGCGCCGCCATCCACTTGATGCGGGTGCCGCGCTGGAGGAGGACCTGGGCGTAGATGCGGCTGGCCACCACGGCCACGCCCGCGACGGTGGCGATCAGCAACACGAGGGCGGTGACGATCTCCACCACCGACGCCGCGCCCGAGGCCATGCGCAGCGGCATCTCGAAGGGGGCGAAGAACGGGATCACGGACAGCACCCGGGCCACCCCGGACTTCGGCACGTAGCCGAAGAAGAAGATCGTCATGTACGCCAGCACCATGAGGGACATGGCGGGGGCGTTGGCGGCCTGGGCGTCCTCCTGGCGGCTCACGAGCGAGCCGGCCAGGGCGAACATCGTGGAGTAGAGCGCGTACCCGCCGAGGAACCACACCAGCGAGACCGGCACCGCGCGGAGCACGTCGGAGGAGACGTCGGCGCCGGAGATGAGCAGCGCGGCCACTCCCGCGGCGACGGCTGCCGCGAACTGGAGGAGGGCCGCAAGGCCGATGCCGATCACCTTGCCGGCCAGCAGCTCGATGGGCCGGATCCGGACCAGGAGGACCTCCACCACCGCGCTCGCCTTCTCCTCGACGACGCCCATGAGGACGTAGCCCCCGAAGGTCTGCAGCGAGATGAAGAGCAGCACCGCGGTGACCGTCCCGGTGAGCACCGCGATCCCGTCGAGGTCGTCCTCCTCGTCGACGTTGACCGCCTGCACGTCGAGGGGCTCGCGGTCGAGCACCGAGCTCGGGTCGACGCCGGCCTCTCGCAGGGCATCTCGGAGCGAGGCCGACGACCAGGCCAGCTGCACCACGGCGGCGGTGCGCTCGTTGACCCCGCCGTCGAAGAGCAGCTCCTCTCGATCAGCCAGCAGCACGACGTCGACGTCGCCGGCGTCGAGGGCGCGGCGGGCGGCCGCGTCGTCGTCGATCGCGCTGGCCCGGATGGCGGTGCCGACCTCGGCGCCCGCGCCCTCGATCGTGGCCACCAGCTCCGCCGGCCCGCCGACCACGCCGACGTCGACCGTGGACGGCCCGTCGTCCTGGGCGATGCGGGCGATCACGCCGCCCACGAGGATCCCCACGACCAGGAGCCCGGTGAGGATGTAGAAGGACTTGGCCCGCAGCCGCTCCCGCACCTCGCGCGCGGCGACCAGCCGCATCGCGCTCACGAGCCCACTCCTTGGGTGACGGCTTCGCGGAAGACCTCGGAGAGGTCGGGCGGGGAGAAGGCGTAGGACACCACGGTGCCCTGGCGGTGGGCGTCGGCCAGGAGGGCGGCGGGGTCGGCGTCGACGGGCACGACGAGGCGGTGCCGGCGGCGGGTGCCCTCCCCGGCGGCCGCCCAGGCCACCGGCTCGGTGAAGTCGACGTCGACGTAGCGCACGGCCGAGCCCGCTCGCAGGTCGGTGACGTCGCCCTTGAGGACCACCTGCCCGCGGTGGACGATCACCACGTCGGCGGCGACGTCGCTCACCAGATCGAGCTGGTGGCTCGACAGGAGCAGGGCCGCGCCGCGGCTGACCTGCTCCTGGAGGATCTGCGTGAGGTTCTCCACGGCCAGCGGGTCGAGCCCCGCGAACGGCTCGTCGAGCACGAGGAGCTCGGGCTCGCCCAGCAGCGCGAGGGCCAGCTGCACCCGCTGCTGGTTGCCGCTGGACAGGCTCTCCACGGCGTCGTCGGCCCGGTCCGCGAGGTCGAGCCGCTCGAGCCAGCCGTCCGCGATCGTGCCGGCCTCGTCGGCCCGCAGGCCGGAGAGCCGGGCGTAGTAGACGAGGTGGTCGCGGACCCGCATGCGCTGGTACATCCCGCGCTCGGCCGGCATGTACCCGATGCGGCGGCGCACGCCCTCGTCGATCGGTGCGCCGTCCCACTGCACGCTTCCGCCATCGAGGGTGACGAGACCGACGATCGCCCGCATGGTGGTGGTCTTCCCGGCGCCGTTGGGCCCGAGGAAGCCCACGATCTGGCCGCGCTCCACGGTGAAGCCCACCCCGTCGAGCGCCACCACGTCGCCGAAGCGCTTTCTGAGAGCGTCGACGGAGAGCACCACACCGACCGTAACGGGACGAGGGACCGCGCGTGCCACGATGAGCGGGTGACCGGTGTGCTGAGCGCGATCCCCTACACGACCTTCCCGCTGATCGAGATCGGGCCGCTCCAGCTGCGGACCTTCGGGCTGGTCGTCGCCATCGGCGTGCTGGTGGGGGCGTGGCTGGCCGCCCGCTACGGCGAGGGCTATGGCGTGCCGCGCGACTCCACGTACTCGCTCGCCATGCGGATGGTGGTCGTCGGCGTCATCGGCTCCCGCCTCACCTGGGTCGCCTCGCACTGGGAGGAGATCGACTCGCCGCTCGACATCATCGCGGTGTGGCAGGGCGGGCTGCAGTTCTCCGGCGGCTTCGTGTTCGCGGTGGCGGCCGGTTATCCCGTGTACCGGAAGTGGAACCGGGTCACGCGCTGGCACAGCCTCGACGGCTACGCCTACGGCCTCACGATCGGTCTGGCCCTCGGGCGCATCGGCTGCACGTCCGTGGGCGAGCACTTCGGTCGCCTCTCGTCGTTCCCCTTGGCCGTGCGCTACGAGGGGGGCAGCGTGCGCGAGGACCTCATCGGCGATCTGCCCCTGCGCACCGGCATGGTGTTCCACCAGACCGCGATCTACGAGCTGATCTACCTGGCCGTGCTCTTCGTGTTCCTCACGTGGCTGCTCTACCTGCGCAAGGAGCGTCCGCCGGCCGGCACCGCGCTCGGCATCTTCTGCGCCTACTACGGCGTGTGCCGCTTCCTCAGCGACTCGCTGCGGGCGAACGACGAACGGTTGCTCCACCTCACCGGCGCCCAGTACCTGATGCTGGCGCTGATCCCGACGTCGGTGTGGATCCTGCGCCGGGTCCGACGGCTGCTGGCCGAGGACGCCGCCGGCGGGATGGTGCCGGGGCTCGTGCTCCCTGAGCCGGCCGCCGATCTGACCGACGGCTGAACGAATCGGGCGTGGGGCCCGTATCCACCCACATGCACGCACACACCGCCGCCAAGCCCCTCGCCATCCTCGCCGCGCTCCTCCTGACCCTTGGCCTCGCTGCCTGCGGAGACGACGACGACGCCACCGGCGCCGGCACGGGGGACGACACCACCACCACGGCTCCCGAGGCGGAAGGAGGTGGCGAGGAGGTCACGATCGTGGCGGCGGACTTCTCGCTGACCTCGGTCACCGCGAAGCCGGGCGAGGACGTGTACCTCGACAACACCGGTGAGAAGCCCCACACCGTCACGGCCGACGACGGCTCGTTCGACACGGGCAGCACGGCGCCGGGCACCGAGGGCGAGTTCACGGCCCCGGCCGAGCCGGGCACCTACGCCTACCACTGCTCGATCCACGCCAGCATGACCGGGACCCTCACGGTCGCGGCCTGAGCCCGACCGCGTTCCACGGAGCCGCCGGTAGACCGGTGCCCGTGGCCGAGCTCCCCGACGACGCGCTGCGGGCCGCGTACGAGGCCCACGGCGGCGAGCTGTTCCGGTTCGCCCGCCGGTCGCTGGGCGACGCGGGCCTGGCCGAGGACGCGGTGCAGGAGGCCTTCGTGCGGGCGTGGCGGGCCTCGGCCTCCTACGACCCGGCCAAGGCCAGCCAGCGGACCTGGCTCTTCGCCATCCTGCGCAACGTCGTCGTCGACACCGTCCGGGCCCGGCGGGTCCGCCCCCCGCTCGCCCGCCGGTCGGGTGACGACGCCGGCCCGGACGACGATCCGACCGCCGGCGACGATGCCATCGACCAGATGCTCACCGTGTGGCAGGTCGAGGCCGCGCTGGCCGCGCTGGGCGACGACCACCGCACCGCGCTCGTGGAGGTCCACTGGCGCGGTCGGCCCTACGCCGACGTGGCCGACGAGCTCGGCGTGCCGGAGGGCACCGTGAAGAGCCGGGTGTACTACGCGCTGCGCGCCATGCGGACCGCGCTGGAGTCGCAAGGATGGCGAGATGGGTAGGGACCCCCGTGGCTGAACGACCCGAGGCGTGCGCCGAGTGGCGGGACGACCTCGCCGACTGGCTGATGGCCGCGATCTCGCCGGCGCGGGAGGCCGCCCTCGCCGCCCACGTGGCGGGCTGCGGGGCGTGTCGGGCCGAGGCCGACTCGCTGTTCGCGGTCACGGCGGAGGTCCTCGCCGCCGACCCCGAGGCGCCGACCGGCTCGGTGCTCGAGCCGGCCCCGCCGGCGCTCGGCGACCGGATCGTGCGCCGGGTCCGCCGCGAGCGGCGCGGTCGGATGGCCCGCCGGGTGCTCGTCAGCGCCGCCGGCGCCGCGGCCGCGGCGGCCGTCGTGGTGGTCGCCGTGATCGTGGTGGGGGGCTCCGACGCACCGGGCCGGATCGACGGTGAGACCTTCGCGATGCGCACGCTCCCGGCCGGCGCCTCCGTCGACGTCGAGGTGGCCCACGACGACGGCGACCGCTCGCTGGTGCAGGTCGTGGCCCGCGGCCTCGATCCCGGCACCACCTACGCGCTGTGGCTCACCCCGCCCGGGGGCACCTACCCCGACCGCGTTCCGGCGGGCACGTTCCGCCCGGACGACGACGGTCGTGTCGACGTCCGCCTCCACAGCGCCATGGACCCCGACCGCGTCGGCCGCGTGTGGGCCACGACGCCCGACGGCATCGCCTTCGACACCAAGGCCTGACCCTCACGCCAGAACTGGGGGTCCCTACGCGGGGATGCGCTCGGG
>CAVSIC010000038.1:0-50265 GCA_963727905.1 uncultured Microthrixaceae bacterium | reverse complement strand
CCCGTTGTACAGCAGCGTCTTGCCGTCGGTCTGGATCATCCGGACCCCGTCGACCGACTCCGGCGTGAGGTTCTCGAAGATCTTCTGGATCGTCGGGTGCTTGCCGGCCTGGTCCACCTCGTCCCAGTGGGCGCCGTCGAACACGGGCGTGGCGATGAGGGTGGCCGCGGGGGTCTTGCTCCGCGTCTTGCCCTCGGTGCCGCGCACGGGCGGGTCGCCCACCTTCTGCCCGTCGACCTCCCAGCCCCACCGGGCGGCATAGCCGAGGTGGGCCTCGAGGACCTGGCCCACGTTCATGCGGGACGGGACGCCGAGGGGGTTGAGGATGATGTCGACGGCGGTGCCGTCGGCCAGGAACGGCATGTCCTCGATCGGGAGGATCTTGGAGATGACGCCCTTGTTGCCGTGGCGGCCGGCCAGCTTGTCGCCGACGCTGATCTTGCGCTTCTGGCCGACGTAGACGCGGACCAGCTGGTTCACGCCGGGGGGCAGCTCGTGGCCGTCCTCACGGGTGAACACCTTGACGTCGATGACCTTGCCCTCTTCGCCGTGGGGCACCTTGAGGCTGGTGTCGCGGACCTCGCGGGCCTTCTCACCGAAGATGGCGCGCAGGAGGCGCTCCTCGGGGGTGAGCTCGGTCTCGCCCTTGGGGGTGACCTTGCCGACGAGGACGTCGCCGGGGCCGACCTCGGCGCCGACGCGGATGATGCCGCGCTCGTCGAGGTCCTTGAGGATCTCCTCGGAGAGGTTCGGGATGTCCCGGGTGATCTCCTCGGGGCCGAGCTTCGTGTCGCGGGCGTCGATCTCGTGCTCGTGGATGTGGATCGACGTGAGCACGTCGTCCTTCACGAGCCGCTCGCTGAGGATGATGGCGTCCTCGAAGTTGTAGCCCTCCCACGGCATGAAGGCGACGAGCAGGTTCTTGCCCAGCGCCAGCTCGCCGTTGTCGGTGGAGGGGCCGTCGGCGAGGATCTCGCCCTTCTTGAAGGAGTCACCCTCCGCGAGCCGCGGCTTCTGGTTGATGCAGGTGTCCTGGTTCGAGCGCTCGAACTTCAGGAGCTTGAACACCTTCTTGCCGGACGTCTTGTAGTCGACGGTGATGAGGTCACCGGTCGACTCGGTGACGACGCCGTCTTCCTCGGCGATGATCATGTCCGCCGCATCGCGGGCGGCCCGGGCCTCGACGCCGGTGCCGATGTACGGCGCCTCGGCCTTCACGAGGGGGACGGCCTGCTTCTGCATGTTGGCGCCCATGAGCGCGCGGTTGGCGTCGTCGTGCTCGAGGAACGGGATGAGGGCGGTGCCGACCGACACGATCTGCTTCGGCGACACGTCCATGAGCTGGACCTCGGCCGGCGGTACCGCCGAGATCTCGGTGGTGGCGGCGAAGTAGGTGTCCCGCTCGAGCTGCAGGCGCAGGTTCTCGAGGGTGGCGGCCTGCGGCGAGCGCCGCACCAGGATGCGCTCGTTGACGAAGGTCTTCTGCGGCGTCAGCGGCTCGTTGGCCTGGGCGACGACGTAGTCCTCCTCCTCGTCGGCCGTGAGCCAGATGATGTCGTCGGTGACCTTGCCCTGGCGGACGTGGCGGTACGGCGACTCGATGAAGCCGAACGCGTTGACGCGGGCGTAGGTCGACAGCGCGCCGATCAGGCCGATGTTCGGGCCCTCAGGGGTCTCGATCGGGCACATGCGGCCGTAGTGGCTGAAGTGCACGTCGCGGACCTCGAAGCCGGCCCGCTCGCGGGAGAGGCCGCCGGGTCCGAGCGCCGACAGGCGACGGCGGTGGGTGAGGCCCGACAGCGGGTTCACCTGGTCCATGAACTGGGAGAGCTGGCTGGTGCCGAAGAACTCCTTGATGGCGGCGACCACCGGCCGGATGTTGATCAGCGTCTGCGGCGTGATCGCCTCGACGTCCTGGGTGGTCATGCGCTCGCGCACCACCCGCTCCATCCGGGACAGGCCGATGCGCACCTGGTTCTGGATCAGCTCGCCGACCGAGCGGATGCGCCGGTTGGCGAAGTGGTCCTGGTCGTCGAGGCGGTAGCCCGGCTCGGCGTTGACCAGGTGGAGGAGGTACGAGCACGCGGCCAGGACCTCGCAGCGGGAGAGCACCGGCTGGCCCTCCACCGGACGGTCGAGGAACGGCACGCCGTCCTCGTCGGCGCCGTTGAGCATCGGGAACAGCTCGCCGAGGCGCTCGATCTCGTTGCGCAGCTTCTTGTCGAGCTTGTAGCGGCCGACCCGGCTGAGGTCGTAGCGGCGGCTCTGGAAGAAGGCGTTGTCGAAGTAGGCGCGGGCCGACTCGACCGAGGGCGGCTCGCCCGGACGGGCCCGCTTGTAGATCTCGACCAGCGCGTCCTCACGGGTGGGGGCGAGCTCGCGGTCCTTCTCCCACTGGCCCTCGAGGAAGTCGAAGTGGCGGACGAAGGCCTCGAGGAACCCGGGGCAGCGGTCCTCGCCGTAGCCGAGGGCCCGCATGAGGATGAAGATCGACAGGCGGCGCTTGCGGGCGACGCGGGTGCCGGCGGTGACGTCCTTGCCGGGCTTCTGCTCGACGTCGAACTCGATCCACTCGCCGCGGTAGGGGTGGACGGTGCCCTTCACGAGCTGGTGCTTCGAGAGGTTCCGGAGGCGGTAGCGCTCACCTGGCTCGAAGATGACGCCAGGCGACCGGACCAGCTGCGACACCACGACGCGCTCGGTGCCGTTGATCACGAACGTGCCCTTGTCGGTCATCATCGGGAAGTCCCCCATGAAGACCGTCTGCTCCTTGATCTCGCCGGTGGTCGCGTTGATGAAGCGAGCCCGCACGAAGATCGGGGCGGAGAAGGTCATGTCCTTCTCCTTGCACTCCTCGACGGAGAACTTCGGCGGCGGCCGCAGGTCCTCGTCGTCGGGATCGAACTCGAGCTCGAGCTGGAGCGTCTCGGTGAAGTCCCGGATCGGCGAGATGTCCCGGAAGGTCTCCTTGAGGCCCTCCTTCAGGAACCACTCGAAGCTGTCCCGCTGGACCGAGATCAGGTCTGGCAGCTGCAGGGCTTCGTCGATGTTCGCGAACGAGTAGCGATCGCGGATGGGCGAGCGAGTGGGCAACGCGTGCTCCTAAGAAACGAGGGTGACCGGCTCGTGCGAGAGCGCGCCTGACCGCCGACCAGGGTCGACGAAGCAGGGGGGAATCCGCACGGCAGGTCGGATCCTAGGGCCGACGCGTTGCAGTAGCAACCCCTGGGCACAGCAGTGCTGCCGGATCGCTCCGGAAGGGTTTCGGGCACCGTACGCCCGCCCTCGAAGGGGGTCAAGGATTTCTTGCCCAGAAGTAGATGATCTCTGCATACGATCTACCTCGTGCCGACGATCAAGAAGACCGCCCTCCTGCTCGACGTCGAGCTCGTGGACCAGGTCCGGGGGCTGCTCGGGACCAAGAGCACCACGGACACGATCCACGAGGCCATGCGGGAGGTGATCCAGGTCCGGGGCCGGGCCCGGCACTTCGAGCGCCTGAGCCGGAGGGAGCTGGCCCGTGGCGGCGACGCACCTCGCTGACGCCAGCGCGCTCGCCCAGCTGCACCAGCCCCGGGTGGCGGTGCGCTTCGGCGGGCTCGTGGTGGCCGGGCTCGTGGCCACCTGCGGTGTGGTCGACCTGGAGCTGCTGGCCCGGTTCGGCCGGGAGGAGCGGGCCGAGGTCCAGGCGGAGCGCCGCTACTTCCGGCGGGTCCCGTGCGACGAGGCCGTGCTCGAGCGGGCGATCGCCGTGCAGGCCCTGCTGGGCGACCCGCTGCCGACCACCGTGCAGCTGGTCGTCGCCGCCTCGGCCGAGCTGGCCGGCCTCGTGCTCATCCACGACGACGACGCCTTCGAGCGCATCGCCGCCGCCACCGGGCAGCGGATCGAGCGCGTCACCTGAGACGCGCAGGAGCCCGGCCGAGGGGCCGGGCTCCGTTGTTGCCTGCTTCGGTCGGGCTACTTGAGCTCGATCGTGGCGCCGGCGCCCTCGAGGGCCGCCTTGGCCTTCTCGGCGTCGTCCTTGTTGGCCTTCTCGATGATGGTGCTGGGAGCGCCGTCCACCAGGTCCTTGGCCTCCTTGAGACCGAGGTTGGTGAGGGCGCGCACCTCCTTGATGACCTGGATCTTGGTGCCGCCGGCGTCGGTGAGGACGACGTCGAACTCGTCCTTCTCGTCCTCCTCGGCCGCGGCAGCGCCGCCACCGGCCGGGGCGGCCGCAGCCACGGCCACGGGGGCCGCGGCGGTGACGCCGAACTTCTCCTCGAACTCCTTGAGCAGCTCAGAGAGCTCGAGGACGGTCATGTTGGCGATGGACTCGAGAATGTCTTCCTTGGTGGCCATGTCGGTCACTCCTCCGTATCAGGGGTGGCCTCGGCGGCGGGCTCCTCAGCGGGAGCCTCCTCAGCCGGGGCCTCGTCAGTGGTGGTCTCAGGGGCGTCGGCAGCAGGCTCCTCGGTGGGAACCTCCTCGGCCGCAGCCTCGGCGGGTGCTTCTTCAGCGGCCGGGGCCTCGGCTTCCGCCGGGACACCGCCCTGCTGGTCGATGAGGGCAGCAAGGCCGTACGCGAAGTTGCGGGGCAGCGCTTCCAGCAGGCCGGCGAACTGCACCATGGGTGCAGCCAGTGCTCCGGCGAGCTTGGCGAGCAGGACCTCACGGGGCTCCACGTCGGCCAGGGCCTTCGCCTCGTCGGCGCTGAGGGGTCGCGTGCCCAGCACGCCACCCTTCACGACGAGGTTCGGGTTCCCCCGCGCGAAGTCGCGCAGGGCCTTTGCCACATCGACCGCATCGCCGGCCGTCCCGTCGGGACGCTCGGTGATGAAGGCGATGGCCGTGGGGCCGGTGAGCAGGTCCTCCAGCTCGAGGCCGAGGTCACGGGCAGCGAAGCGGACGAGCGTGTTCTTGTAGATCTTGTACTCGCCGCCGACCGCCCGCAGCGCACGACGCAGATCGCTGATCGCGGTCACGTCGAGCCCTCGGTACTCGGTGAGCAGGACTGCGCTGGACGAGTCGAGGCGCTCTTTCACCTCGTCGACCACCGCGACCTTCTCCGGTCTCGGGTTCTCCATCGACACCTCCTCTCGTTTGCTCGGGGCTCGCGGGTTGCGCGGGCACACCGAGTGAGGCTCGGAGGTGTCCGCCTCGTCAGGCGGGACCGGGGTCCCTTTGAGCCCATGAAGGCACCGGATGTCTGTGGCGAGCGTTCTGTTGTCGGAGGGACGAGGCTACGGCACCTCGGGGGCCCGGGCCAACCCCGTGGGATCAGCCCCCGACGAGCTCCACGGCCTTCGCGAGGTCCGTGGGGTCGTCGATCTCGACCCAGTCGACCGAGGGCACGGGCACCGCGGCGTAGGTGGCGCCGGCGGCCAGGTGGTCGTCGATGCCGTGCTCGTACCAGTTGTTCACGGCGTCGTCCCGGCCGAGGTAGGCGGCCAGGTACGGGGCCAGCTCGGCGGCGGCCGCGGCCGACCACCACGAGATCCCGACGTACTCGCCGACGGGCTCGTCCACGCCGACCTTGCCGATCTTGCTGCAACGACCGTCGGCCGCGGCGACCTTCATGGCCTCGTCGGTGAGGGGCCGCTCGACGTCGAGGCCGAGGGCGGCGGGGGCCCCGCAGGCCAGCAGGCGCGCCGCGGCATCGGCCAGCCAGGGGCTGGACGCGAACAGGTCGGAGTTGAAGAGCAGGACGTCGTCCTCGGCCCCCAGCTGCTCGAGCGCCAGGAGCATGCTGAACCAGTTGTTCCGGACGTCGTGGAGCGGGTTCTCGACCAGCCGGATCTCGAGGCGGTCGCGCCAGGGTGCGACGGCCTCTTCCACGGCGTCGGGCTGCGGGCCGACCAGCACCACGACCTCGCGGGGCGGGGCGAGGACGAGCGAGTCGAGCTGCTGCTCGCACGGCGTCGTGGTCCCCACCGGTGCGAGCCACTTCGGCAGCAGCGTCGCGGTGCGGAGGCGCTTGCCGACCCCGGCAGCGAGGACGACGGCGGTGGTCATGCGGTGGTGCCTCCGAAGGCGATGTCGAGCATCCGGTCGATGCCGGCGTCGCTGAGGTCGAGCTGGTCGAGCACGGTGGTGCGGGCCGGGCGGGTGCTCGGGGCGACGCGGATGGCCTCCGAGAGGGTGTCGCGACCCAGGCCGCACGCCTCGATCGAGGTCGGCAGGCCGATGCGGTCGTAGAGGGCCCGGACGCGTCGCAGGTCCACGCCGCTGGCGTCGGCCACCAGCAGCACGCCGAGGGCGACCTGCTCGCCGTGGGCGCCGGCGTCGGTGCCGAGGATCTGGTCGAGCGCGTGGCTGATGAGGTGCTCGGCCCCGGAGCACGGCCGGCTGCTGCCGGCCACCTCCATCGCGAGCCCGCTCATCACCAGGCCGCGGGCCACCAGCTGGAGGTCGTCGCCCTCGAGCGGCCACGCCACACCGAGCGCGGGGAGCGCGCTCTGGAGGGCGATCGACGCCGCGAACTCGTCGAACGGCTCCTCGCCTCCCTTGGCGGCGAGCCGCCAGTCGGCGACGGCGGTGAGGTTGCTCACGAGGTCGCCGATGCCGGCCCGGACGAAGTCCTGCGGGGCATCGCCGACGACGTCGAGGTCGATCACGACCCCGGCGGGCATCCCCGACGCGAGGCTCCGGCGCACGCCGTCCTCGCCGGCCAGCGACGCCACGGGCGAGGCCATGCCGTCGTGCGAGAGGGTGGTGGGCACCGACACGAACGCGATCCCCGCGTGGGCCGCCGCCAGCTTGGCGGCGTCGATCGACCGGCCCCCTCCCACCGCGACCACGAGCGTCGGTCGCGTGTCCACGAGCAGGTGCTCGACCTCGATCGACGCCTTCGTGGTGCCGCCCACGCCCTCGTGCGCCACGACCTCGCTGCCGAGCGCGCGCAGCCCGTCGATCACCCGGCGGGCGCTGGGCAGCGAGGCGGTGAGGCCGCTGACCACGACCACGCGGGACGAGTCGAACGTGCGGTGCAGCACCTCCGGCAGGTCGTCCAGCGCGCCCCGACGGATGTCGAGGAGGGCCGGGATGGAGATCGTGCGGGTGGCCACGAGGGCGCCCGGATCAGGCGTCGGCCGGATCGATGACCTTGAGCCGGTTGATGTCGATCCGCACGCTCGGGCCCATGGTCGGGGAGATCGCGATCTTCCGGAGGTAGCGGCCCTTCGCCGACGCCGGCTTGGCCCGCTGGATCTCGTCGAGGACGGCGCGGAGGTTCGTCTGCAGCGCGTCGGCCTCGAAGCTCACCCTGCCGATCGGCACGTGGACGTTGCCGTAGCGGTCGGTGCGGTACTCCACCTTGCCGCCCTTGAACTCCTCGACGGCCTTGCCGACCTCGTTGGTGACCGTGCCCGTCTTCGGGTTCGGCATCAGGCCACGGGGGCCGAGCACGCGGCCGAGGCGGCCCACGAGGGGCATGAGGTCGGGGGTGGCGATGGCCACGTCGAAGTCGAGCATGCCGCCTTCGACCAGAGCGGCGAGATCGTCGCCGCCCACGTGGTCGGCGCCGGCGGCGCGGGCCTCGGCGGCGGCGTCGCCGTTGGCGAACACGGCCACCCGGACGTCCTTGCCGGAGCCCGAGGGGAGCGCGACGGTGCCGCGCACGACCTGGTCGGCCTTGCGGGGGTCGACGCCCAGCCGCATCGTGAGCTCGATCGACTCGTCGAACTTGGCGGTGCCGAGGCTCCGCACCAGCTCCACCGCCTCAGCGGGGGTGAACAGCTGGTCGCGATCGAACTTCTTCGTCGCGTCGATGTACTTCTTGCCCTTCGCCATCTCTGGCTCCCTCCGGTGGTGAAGGTCCGAGGCGAGGTGCTCCTCTGACGACCCGTGGATGTTGCGGAACTGCTGCTAGCGGACTTCGATCCCCATGCTCCGGGCGGTGCCGGCGACCTGGAGCTTGGCGCCCTCGAGGTCGATGGCGTTGAGGTCGGGCATCTTGATGTTGGCGATCTCCTCGACCTGGGCGTTCGTGATCGAGCCCACGGTCTCGCGGCCCGGGTTCACGGCCGCCTTGTCGAGGCCGGCGGCCTGGCGGATCAGCACCGGGGTCGGCGGGGTCTTCAGGACGAAGGTGAAGGACCGGTCCTCGAAGATCGTGATCTCGACGGGGACGATCGTGCCCCGCTGCGCCTCGGTGGCAGCGTTGTAGGCCTTGCAGAAGTCCATGATCGCCACGCCGTGGGGGCCGAGGGCCGTGCCGACGGGCGGCGCGGGCGTCGCCTGACCGGCGGGGATCTGGATCTTGACCATGGCCAGGACCTTCTTCTTGGCCATCGGACCACTCCTTGCGAGACGTTGCGGGGTTGAACAGTGTGCTCGCGACCGGCGCGAGCGCGCCAGCCACGGGCCGGGGCTACAGCTTGGCGACCTGCGAGTACTCGAGCTCCACGGGGGTCTCCCGGCCGAAGATGTTGACGAGGACCTTGACCTTGAGCTGGTCCTCGTTGATCTCGATGACCTCGCCGGAGAAGTCGGCGAAGGGGCCTTCCTTGACCCGCACGGTCTCGCCGATCTCGAACTCGCGGCGGGGCTTGGCCCGGGCGGCGACCTCCTCCGGGGCGTCCGTGGACACCGACAGGAAGGACTCGACGTCCTTGCGGGGCAGCGGCGAGGGCTTGGCGCCCTGGCCGACGAACCCGGTGACGCCGGGGGTGTTGCGGATCACGTACCAGCTGTCGTCGTCGAGCTCGCAGCGGACGAGGAGGTAGCCGGGGAACATCTTCTTCTGGACGAGGACCTTCTTGCCGCCCTTGAAGTCGACGACGTCCTCCATCGGGATGACGACCTCGTGGATCCGCTCCTCCATGTTCATGGACGAGGTGCGGGCCTCGAGGTTCTGCTTGACCTTCTTCTCGTAGCCCGACTGGGTGTGGACCACGTACCACTTGCCCGACCGGTCGTAGGGCGACTCGACGGGCGCGGCGGCCGCCTCCTCGAGGAGGTCGTCGGCGTCGATCACCTCCGGGGCATCGACGCCCTCGGGGGGGTCGACGGGGGCGCCGTCGACCGCGGGGGCGGCATCGGCCGCACCCGTGTCCTCGGGCTCAGGGGCGTTGAAGTCGGTCACGTAGGAGCTCATCGTTGGAACAGCTTCAGGAGAAGGTCGCCGAACCCGTAGTCGAGTGCGGCGACGTAAGCGGTCAGGAGCACCACCGTGACGAGCACGATGATCGAGTAGTTGATGACCTCGGGCCGGGTCGGCCAGGCCACCTTGCGGAGCTCTCCCCGCACCTCGCGCACGAACTGCACGGGAGTGGTCCGCTCCTCCTTCGGCTTGGGAGCCGGCGGCGCGGCGCTCCGCTTCCGGGGTGCAGGCGCGCCATCGGCCCCCAGCTGGCCCTGGCGCTGGAGCATGCGCTTCTGCTGTCGGTTCATCGCCATGGACGTGCGTGTTCCTGGGAGGGGGATCGGGACGGAGAAGAGCAGGGCAGGAGGGAATCGAACCCCCAACCTGCGGTTTTGGAGACCGCTGCTCTGCCAGTTGAGCTACTGCCCTATAAGGGTTCGTTGATGAGTTGCCGTGGCACCGGCGAACGGCAACCACGGCGCTGTACTTCTGGGTTGGCTCGCCAAGGCTCGCCTCCTCGACGTACGAGGGCTGCTCAGCGTAGGTCAGCCCCGGTCGAAACCGCCAGGCAGTCGGGTTCGGTCAGAGGAGCTCGACCAGCTGGAGCTCGTCCACCGCCCGGCTGAACCGGCCCATCATGCACTCCACCAGCCCCCGCTGGCGCGGGTCGTCGAGGTCCATGCCCCGGCTGGCCACGATCGGGTAGACGAGGCAGAACAGGGCGGCCTTCCGGTAGTCCTCCCAGAGGCGCCCGAGCTCGCCGTCGGGCACCCCGCCGGCCGTCAGACCGGCCGTGTAGCGCTCGAACAGGCCCCGCTCCTCGGCGGAGGCGAGGTTCGGCTCGAGGCTCTGGGTCACGAAGTAGGCCAGGTCGTAGCTGCCGCTGCCGGTGCCGATGAGCTGGAAGTCGAAGGCCGCCACGGACCCGTCGTCGCAGAACACCAGGTTGTCCGCCCGGTAGTCGCCGTGGACGACGGTGGTCGGCGCCTCGGCGAGATCGGCCAGGAGCCCCGGGATGGCGGCGTTGAACCCCTCACGAACGGCTCGGATCGGGCCCGGGACGTCGATCCCGGACGCGATCACCTTCTCCCAGCCCTCGTCGAAGACCATCGGCACGATGGCCGGGTAGATCGGGTCGGCCAGGCTCAAGGTGATCCCGGCCTCGGCCAGCGCCTCCGCCTTGCCCCACCAGGTGGCGTGCCAGCGGGCGAGGCCGTCGACCGCCGACCGGGCGTCGTCCAGGCCCATCCCGACGATCTGGTCGACCACGCGGTGCTCCCCGAGGTCCTCCATCACGACGACGAAGCGGCTCTCGTCGTCGACGGCGGCGTGGTGGCAGGCGGGCACCCGGATCGGCGACTGACCGGCCAGCTCGCGGAAGAACGCGACCTCCCGCTTGTACATCGACAGCACCGTGGACGTGAACACGGCCGCCTCGTCGAGGGCCGGGAGCTTCACGATCACGCTCTCGGGGATGCCGCCGCAGTCGAGCCAGCAGCGGTAGAGGGCGCTGCTCACCCCGATGCCCTCGCCGATCTGCTCGATGCCCACCGCCTCGACCTCGCGGCCGGTGACCTCGCCCAGCCACGCCGCGGTGACCTCGTCGATCGACGCCGGGATCGCTGTCATGTGGGTCCCCTCCCCTGCCGGACCCCCCGCCCGGCGAGGCTGGAACGCTAGCGCCGGACGGTGCCGCCGGTCCGAGGCGGGTTGTCTACGCTGCCCCCGTGACCGACACGAGCTACGAACCGGCTGACCACTACGACCGCGTCAGCGAGGCGTGGCGGCTGCTGCTGGGCGACGAGCTCCACTACGGGGTCTTCGCCGCCGACGAGCCGTTGGCCGAGGCCACCCAGGCGCTCACCGAGCGCATGGTCGAGGGGGCCCAGCTCGCCCCCGGGCTCCAGGTGCTCGACGTCGGCTGCGGCAACGGCACCCCCGGGTGCCGGCTGGCCGAGCGCTTCGGGGTCGAGGTCCTCGGGATCACCACGAGCGGGGTCGGCGTCGCGGCCGGCACGGCGCTGGCCGCCAGCAAGGGGCTGTCCGACACGGTGCGCTTCGAGGAGCGCGACGGCACGGACAACGGCCTCCCGGCGGAGAGCTTCGACCGCGTGTGGGTGCTCGAGTCGTCCCACCTGATGCGGGACCGCGCCGGGCTCCTCTCGGAGTGCGCCCGCGTGCTGCGGCCCGGCGGCCGCGTCGTGCTGTGCGACATCATCCGCCATCGCGAGATCCCCTTCCTGGAGGTGCGGGAGCGGCGGGACGACTTCGCCACGCTCCGCCAGGCCTTCGGCGACGCGCACATGGAGCCGCTGGCCTCCTATCGGGCCGGCTTCGAGTCCCACGGGCTCGTGGTCGACCGCGAGGACGACCTCACCGACGCGACGCTCCTGACCTTCGAGCGGTGGCGCGAGAACGCCCGGCGCAACCATGACGAGGTCGTCGCCGCGCTCGGTGCCGACGATGCCGAGGCGTTCGTCCGCTCGGCCGACATCCTCGAGGGCTTCTGGCGCGACGGCACCCTCGGCTACGGCCTGATCTCGGCCGCCAAGCCCGAGCCGGCCCGGCCCTAGCCGGCCCGGCCCTAGCCAGCCCGGCCCTAGCCGGCCTCGGCCAGCGCGGCTCTCGTGGCCTCGCCGAGGGCGGCGGCCAGGAGGTGGCGACCGTCCTCGTTGAGGTGCAGCGCGTCGGTGTACTGCTCCGACGGGCAGGCGTAGGCCAGGTCGACCATCCGCCCGAGGGCGCCGGCGCCGTCGACGTAGGCCTCGCGCACGTTGGTGACGTTGCGCTCGATGTGCTCCTTGGCGGCCGCGCCGAGGAGTCGGACGGTCATGTCCACGTCGATCGGGTGGAGGAGCGCCACCGAGCGGATGCCGGCCGTGGTCAGCGCCCGGCCCATCTCCTCGATGACCTGCACGCCCGGGTCCTCCCGGTTCAGCACCTGGGCCGTGTACATGTCGTAGGTGATGCGCCGGCGGATGAGGTGCTGCCACTTGGTGGACGGCACCGCCTTCGTGAGCAGGCGGAACTCCCCCATCGTGCGGCGGGCGCCGATCAGGCTCGCCGTGGGCAGCCGGTCATAGGCCTCCCAGTCGTCGTCGGTGACCTGGTAGCCCATCTTCGGGCGGGGCGCGCCGGAGCCGAGCAGCTCGAGGATCAGCTCGGACTCCTTCGCGTAGCCGAACTGCGGGTGGAGCCTCCACACGTCCATCGCCTCGACGACGGTGGTGGGCACGAGCATGACCTTGGGCCGCGACGCGCAGCGCTCGATGGCCTTCAGGTAGGTCATGACGAGCAGCGGGTTGTACCCGGCGCCGATGACCGAGATCATCTCCGCATCGCCGATCTCGTCGTCGAGCATCTGCACGAGGTGCCGGCGGTCCTTGTCGAGCCGCGACGTCCACACCATGGCCGAGTCGCCGATGAGCAGCACCTCCGGGCCCTTCGGGCCGCTGTACGCCTTCTCGATCGCGGCGAGGTTCCGGAGCTCGGCGTCGACCCCCTTCACCACCTTGCGACGGACGCGGGTGTAGTTGTCGTAGACCATCGCCCGGGCTCGGGCGATCGGGTTGAGGTCCTTGGCCATCAGCCGGTCAGCCCCCCGTCGATCACCAGCGTGTGGCCGGTGATGTAGTCGTTCAGCGGATCGGTGAGGAACAGCACCGCCCGGGCGACGTCGGCCGGCTCGCCCAGGCGCCCGGCCGGGGTGCGCCGCACGATCTGCTGGAGCTGCTCCTCGTCGAGGCCGTGGCTCATCTCGGTGCGCAGGTACCCCGGCGCCACCGAGTTCACGGTGATGCCGCGCGACCCGAGCTCGCGGGACAGCGCTCTGGTGAAGCCGTCGAGCGCCGCCTTCGTGGCGCTGTAGACGCTCAGCCCCCGGTAGCCGGACAGCCCGACGATCGAGGAGATGTTCACGATGCTGCCTCCACCGCGGGCCAGCATCCGCCGCGACACCTGGCGGGTGATGTGGATGGTGCCGCGGAGGTTCAGGTCGATCACCGTGTCGACGTCGTCGTCGGTGACGAGGCCGAGGATGCCGTCTCGCGCGACGCCGGCGTTGTTGACGAGGACCTGGACGGAGTCGAAGCGGTCGATCACGTCGTGGACGAAGCGGTCGATCTGCCCACGGTCGGCGAGGTCGACCTCGGCGAAGAGGAAGCGGTCGGCCAGCTCCGGGTCACCCTCCCAGCGCTCGACCTCGGGGGTCCGGGAGCGAGCGCAGGTGGCGACGGCGTCGCCGTTGTCGAGGAACGCCTGCACGATGCCGTGGCCGAGGCCCCGACTGCCACCGGTGACCACCACCGTGCGACGAGCGGTTTCGGACGTCATTCGTGGGTTCTCCTGAGGATCTTGCCACCGAGGGTGGGGAGGCTGTCGACCTGCCGGATGCTCCGGGGGTTCGCTGCCGCGGGGAGATCCGAGCACGCGTCTCGGATCGCCTCCTTGAGGTCGTCGGGATCGCTGGTCTCGTCGGCGATGAACTCCACCGCGACGATGTGGCCCGTGAGGCGGTTGGGCCGGCCGAAGACCCGGGCCCCCACCACGCCGGGGACCTTGGACACCCGCTCCTCGATGGGCAGGGGGTGGACCTTGACGCCGCCGACGTTGATCGTCTCGGACGTCCGACCGACGAACCGGATGCGGCCGTCGGCCACCTCCACGAGGTCGCCGCTCGGTCGCCAGCCGTCGGGATCGACGGGCTCCTCGCCGTAGTAGCCGAGCATGCCGACGCGCGAGCGCACCCAGAGCTCGCCATCGACGACCTTCATGGCCACGTCGGCGTCGTCGCCGCGCTCCAGCACGGAGGCGGGCAGGCCGTGCAGGTCGTCGCGCACCGAGCCGGTCTGGCCGAACTCGGTCGCGGCGTAGATCTGGGAGATGCGGGCGTCGGGGAAGGCCGTCCGCAGGTCGTCGAGGACGTCGGGGGGCACCGCCTCCCCGCCCAAGGTGATCTGGACGAGGGGCGGCAGCTCGAGGCCGCGGGCGGCCGCGAGGAGGAACCGCCAGAACGTCGGCGTGCCGCTGGCGTGGGTGGTGCCGTGCTCGACCATGGCCTGGAGGGCATCGGTCGGCTTCAGGGTGGCGGCGGCGACGAGCGTGGCCCGCGCCGCGAACACGTGCACGACGAGCTGGAAGGCCGCGAACTGGTGCAGGCCGTAGGCGAGGAACCACCGCTGCTCCGGAGCCGGGCCGCTGCGGGCCGCGCCTCGGAGCAACCGGGACCAGTCGTGGCAGACACCGCGGGGTGCCCCCGTGGTGCCGGTGGTGAGGATCGTGAGCGGACGGGGGCCGTCGTGGGCAGCGAGGAGGGGCTCGTCGCCGCGGAGCTCCGCGATGTCGACCGCACCGGGCAGGTCGAGGAGGTCCGCTCGATCGGTGACGACGGCCTCGTGGTCGAGCTGCGCGACGAGCGACTGGACGAGGTCGGCGGCCGCATCACGGTCGTAGAGGCAGGCGTCGACGCCGGCGGCGTCCGCCCCGCCGAGGACCGCCACGGCGTGGACCGGATCGGCGGCGACGACCGCGATGCGGCGCACGCCTCGGTCTCGCAGCCCGGCGCCGATGGCTCCGGCCCGCTCGTAGAGGTCGGCGTGGGTGACGGTGCGCGACGGGGAGATGACCGCCGCCCGCAGGGGTTCCTGCTCCGCAGCGGCGCGGAGGAGGTCGATCACGACTCTTTGGTGGAGTCCTCGTAGAAGTCGACGATGTCCTGGACCGTCTCGGGCATCTCACCCGAGCTGAACGGGTCGACGCCGAGCTCGTCTTCCAGCATGGCGGAGAGCTCTGCAGTCTCGAGCGAGTCCAGGCCGAGCCCCTCACCGAAGAGCTCGCTGTCGAGCTTGACCTCGCGGTTCCGCTGGGCGCGCTTCAGCAGGGACTTGATCGTTCCCACCACCGCCTTGTCGGCGCTGCTCATGACTTGGTCGGCTCCTCAGGGTGCAGATCTCGTTGCCCAGCCGTTGAGCACCTTACTCGACGGCCTTTTCCGGCCTACGACCCGGGAACGGCGTCAGCTGGCGGTGCGCAGCTTGCGGGCCCGGCTCGCGAAGACGATCGCGCCGGCCGCACCGGCCGCCGTGGCCGCGGCCAGACCGCCCAGGTAGGCAGCCCGGTGGCCCGAGATCATCGAGCGGATCGCCCGGCGCTCGCCCCGCTCGGACACGTTGGCGAGGAGGTCGGCGAGCAGCCCGGGGGCGGGCTCGAGGACCTCGGTGCGCATGGTGTGCATGGTGCGGAGGAGCTTCTTGTACTGCACGAGCTCGGCCTGGCAGCGCAGGCAGGTCTCCACGTGCCGGCGCTCGTCCCCACCCAGCAGGGTGGAGCCGTCGGCGGCGTCGGACAGGCGGTCGGAAAGGTCGTCACACAGCATCAGCGGCCTCCACGTCACGCCGGGGGAACAGGTCCTCCCGGAGCTTCTTGCGGGCCCGGTGGAGGCGCACCTTGGCCGCCGTCTCGGAGATCCCGAGCTCGGCGGCGATGGCCTCGTGGGGCAGGTCGTAGATGTCTCGCAGCACCACCACCTGGCGGAGCTTGGGGGGAAGGGTCTCGAGGGCGGCGGTGAGCCGCTCACGCAGGTGGACCTGCTCGGATTGGAGCTGGGGATCGGCGGCGGGGCGCTCATCGACCACGGGATCGCTGTCGAGGAGCTCCTCGTGGCGGTGCTTGGTGCGCTTGCCGAGGTGCGTGGCCGCGCAGTTCGCGGTGATCCGGTACATCCAGGTGGAGAACTGCGCATCCCCGCGGAAGCGCTTCAGACCACGAAAGGCTCGGAAGTAGGCCTCCTGCACCACGTCGCGCGCGTCCTCCTCGTTCCCGGTGAGCCGGAGCGCGAGGGTGTACGTATCGGCGTACGTGGCCTTGACGATCTCGTCGAACGCCGCACGGTCACCGTCGCGAGCGGCGGCGACCAGTTCGGCCACCTCGCGTGGCATCGGGCGTTCCGACCGTGGGGACACGTACGAAGTTACCTACCGGTTACCTGGTCTCCTTGTGCACCGTGTGGGTGCGGTCCCAGCGGCAGTACTTCTTCATCTCGATGCGCTCGCGGTCGTTCACCTTGTTCTTGGTGGTGATGTAGTTCCGGCGCTTGCACGTGGTGCACTCGAGGGTGACCGCGATTCGCTTCTCTCCGGCCTTGGCCATGACGGTTCCTCGCTCTACTTGAGAATCTTGGTGACCTGGCCGGCACCGACGGTGCGGCCACCCTCGCGGATGGAGAACCGGAGGCCCTCGTCCATGGCGATGGGGTTGATCAGGGTGACCTTCATCGCGGTGTTGTCACCGGGCATGCACATCTCGGTGCCCTCGGGCAGCTCGACGTGGCCGGTCACATCGGTGGTCCGGAAGAAGAACTGGGGCCGGTAGTTCGTGAAGAACGGCTTGTGACGCCCGCCCTCGGACTGGGTCAGCACGTACACCTGGCCCTCGAACTCGGAGTGCGGGGTGATGCTGCCGGGCTTGCACAGCACCTGGCCGCGCTCGACCTCTTCCTTCTTCGTGCCTCGCAGCAGGGCGCCGATGTTGTCGCCGGCCTGGCCCTGATCGAGCAGCTTGCGGAACATCTCGACACCGGTGCAGGTGGTCTTCTGCGTGGGACGGATGCCCACGATCTCGACCTCGTCACCGGTGTGGACCTGGCCCTGCTCGACCTTGCCCGTGACCACCGTGCCGCGACCGGTGATCGAGAACACGTCCTCGATCGGCATCAGGAACGGCTTGTCGAGATCCCGCTCCGGCTCCGGCACGTAGGTGTCCACGGCCTCCATCAGCGCCATGACCCCCGACGCCGCATCGGCGTCGCCCTCGAGGGCCTTGAGCGCCGAGACCCGGATCACCGGGGTGTCGTCACCGGGGAACTCGTACTCGTTGAGCAGCTCGCGGACCTCGAGCTCGACGAGCTCCAGGAGCTCCTCGTCATCGACCATGTCGACCTTGTTGAGCGCCACCACGATCGCCGGGACACCCACCTGACGGGCCAGCAGCACGTGCTCACGGGTCTGGGGCATCGGACCGTCGGTGGCCGCCACCACCAGGATCGCGCCGTCGACCTGCGCGGCACCGGTGATCATGTTCTTGATGTAGTCAGCATGCCCAGGCATGTCGACGTGCGCGTAGTGGCGGTTCGCCGTCTCGTACTCGACGTGGGAGATGTTGATCGTGATGCCACGAGCCTTCTCCTCCGGCGCCTTGTCGATCTGATCGAACGCCATCGCGGTGACGTTCCCGTTCGCATCCGCCAGCGTCTTGGTGATCGCCGCCGTCAGCGTCGTCTTGCCGTGATCGATGTGACCCATCGTCCCCACGTTGAGGTGGGGCTTGGTCCGCTCGAACTTCTCCTTGGCCATGACCGTCTTCCTGCTTCCTGGGCTTGCTGACTCGTGTGTGCTGGGCGGTGCGCTGTGGTGGCGGCGCCCGGGATCGAACCGGGGACACCTCGATTATGAGCCGAGTGCTCTGACCATCTGAGCTACGCCGCCTCGGGTGCGCTGGTGGGGCTCACGGTGGTGCTGCGATCCCGACCGAGCCCTCTGTGGGGATTGAACCCACGACCCCTTCCTTACCATGGAAGTGCTCTACCACTGAGCTAAGAGGGCGAGCTCGCGAGCTGGCCGCGGAGCGAGGGAACACCCTACTTGGCGGCCCTTGGCGGCTCCAACGCCTGGGGATCGGTACCGTGCGGCGATGGAGCTCCGGCTGGCCACCCTCGACGATGCCGAGGCGATCCGGGAGATCTACAACGTCGAGGTCACCACCTCCACGGCCACGTTCGACCTGGTGCCCCGCACCCTCGAGGCCCAGCAGGAGTGGATGGCGTCTCGTTCGGGGGCCCACGCGGTGGTCGTGGCGGTGGATGAGACCGGGCTGGTGCGGGCCTTCGGGTCCCTGTCCCCGTGGCGCGACCGGCCCGCCTACAGCACCAGCGTGGAGGACTCGGTGTACGTGCACCGGGACCACCACGGTCACGGCTTGGGGAAGGCCATCCTCACCGAGCTGGTCGACACGGCCGTCCGCCACGGATTCCACGCCTGCATGGCCCGGATCGTCGGGGGCCACGAGGCGTCGATCGCGCTCCACCGGTCCTGCGGGTTCGAGATCGTGGGCACGGAGCGCGAGATCGGCCGGAAGTTCGGGAAGTGGCTCGACGTGGTGCTCATGGAGCGGCTGCTGGTGGCCGGCTGATGGCCGGGAACCCCGGACCGGCCGGGAACCCCGGACCGGACGACTCCTTCCCGCGGCAGTCGGCCCGGACCCAGCGCTTCACGCTGGGGGCGCCCCGTGACGTCACGGTGTCCCCGGACGGCGATCGGGTCGCGTTCCTGCGGTCCGGCGGGCCCGAGGACCCGGTCACCGCCCTGTGGGCCATCGACCTCCCCGGCGGGGAGGAGCGGTGCGTGGCCGACCCTCGGGCGCTGCTCGCCGCCGGCCTCGACGACCTGCCCGCCGCTGAGCGGGCCCGGCGCGAACGGGCCCGGGAGGCGGCCGCCGGGGTCACGGCGTACGCCACGGATGCCGCCCACCGCGTGGTCGCCGCCGCCCTCGCCGGGCAGCTGCTCGTGGCCGACCTCGTCGCCGGCACGGCGCACCTGCTGCCGGTGGCCGGCACCGTCATCGACCCTCGGCCCGACCCGACCGGTCGGCGGGTGGCCTGGACCGACGGCCGCGCCCTCTGGGTGGTCGAGGTGAGCGACGCGTCCACCGCGCGGCTGCTGGCCGACGACCCCGATCCCGAGGTGCGCTGGGGCGTCGCCGAGTTCATCGCCGCCGAGGAGATGGACCGGCACCGCGGGTACTGGTGGGCGCCGGACGGCGAGGCCCTCCTGGTGGCGCGCGTCGACGACTCCGCGGTGGACCGCTGGTGGATCGCCGACCCGGCCCACCCGGAGCAGGCGCCCATGGAGGTCGCCTACCCGGCCGCCGGCACGGCCGACGCCGACGTCAGCGCATGGATCCTCCGCCTCGACGGCAGCCGCACGGAGGTCTCCTGGGACCGCGCCGCGTGGCCGTACCTCTGCGCCGGCGCGTGGGACGCCCACGGGCCGATGGTGGCGCTGCACCCGCGCGACCAGTCGGCCATCGAGGTGCGCGCCGTCGATCCGGCCACCGGCGCCACCGAGGTGCTGTTCGCCGACCGCGACCGTGCGTGGGTCGAGCGCGCTCCCGGGACGCCCGCGCGGCTCGGCGACGGCCGGCTGGTGATGTGCTCCGACGGCGACGGCAACCGGCGCCTCGTCGTCGACGGCATCCCCGTGACCAGCCTCGGCCTCAACGTGCGGGCGGTGTCGCACGTCGGCGACGACGACGTGCTGTTCACGGCCAACCCCGGCGACGACGCCACGGGCCACCTCGTGTGGCGGTGGTCGGCCGGCGGCATCGAGCCGCTCACCACCGGGAGCGGCGTGCACGCGGCGGTGGCCGGCGGGTCGACCCTCGTGGTGCGATCGACCTCGCTCGACCGCGACGGCGTCACCACCACCGTGCTCAGCCCGCCCCTGGGCGGGAGCCGCGGCGCCGGCGGGGACGACCTGCCGGCCGTGCGGGTGATCGACTCCCTCGCCGCCACCCCGCTCGTGCACCCGCACGTGGCGATCCACCACCTCGGCCCCGATCGCCTCCCGACCGCGATCCTCCTCCCCGAGGGCCACGAGCGCGGCACGAAGCTGCCGGTGCTGCTCGACCCGTACGGCGGACCGCACGCGCAGCGGGTCGTGCAGTCCCGCGGCGCGTTCGCATCGTCGCAGTGGTTCGCCGACCAGGGCTTCGGCGTGGTCGTCATCGACGGCCGGGGCACGCCGGGGCGTGGATCGGCCTGGGAGCGGGCCGTCCACCACGACCTCGCGGGGCCGGTGCTCGACGACCAGGTCCAGGGCCTCCGGATGGCGGCCGAGGTGGAGCCCGACCTCGACCTCGACCGCGTGGCCATCCGCGGGTGGAGCTTCGGCGGCTACCTCGCCGCCCTGGCCGTGCTGCAGCGCCCCGACGTGTTCCACGCCGCGGTCGCCGGAGCGCCCGTGACCGACTGGCGCCTCTACGACACCTTCTACACGGAGCGCTACCTCGGTCACCCCGGCGAGGACCCGGAGCCCTACGACCGCACCTCGCTGCTGCCGATGGCCCCGCAGCTCAGCCGGCCGCTGCTGCTCGTCCACGGCCTCGCCGACGACAACGTGGTGAGCGCGCACACGCTGCAGCTGTCCTCGGCCCTGCTGGCCGCGGGCCGGCCGCACCAGGTGCTCCCGCTCACCGGGGTCACCCACATGGCGTCGCAGGAGGAGGTCGCCGAGAACCTGCTGCTGCTCCAGCTGGCCTTCCTGCGCGACGCCCTCGGCCTCGTCGCCCCGGGCTGACGGCCGCGGTCGAAAACGACGAGCGCCCCGCCGGAGCGGGGCACTCGAAGCGTGGGCCCGGAAGGATTTGAACCTCCGTAGGCAATGCCGACTGGTTTACAGCCAGTTCCCTTTGGCCACTCGGGCACGGACCCAGGGGTATCGAAGATAGCGCCTGGGGCTACTCGGACCGACGGTCGAGGGCGGCGCGGGTGGCCTCGACGATGAGCGCGGCCTGGCGCCGGCGGCCCCGCTCGTTGAGGTGCTCGCTGCCGTCGGCGGGGTCGATGAACTCGGAGCGATCCATGATCATCCCGCTCTCGATGATGTCGATCGGGTCGCCGTAGCCCCGCCGGAAGGCCTCGCGGAGGAGCCGGAAGCTGTTGGCGCCGTTCTCGCGGAACTGCTCGCCCCACAGCGCGACGCCCTCGTCGACCGGGAGGGTGGTCTCGAACACCACGACCTCGGAGCCGAGGCGGCGGAGGGCACGGCCCAGCTCCTCGATCTCGAGCAGCGGGTGCTCACCGCCCTCCATCCGCTCGCCGTGGTGGTAGGCGTAGAGCAGTCGACGGCGCTCCGTCTCGTCGAGGCCGTGGCCGGCCGGGTCGAGCAGCGGGGCCCGCAGCGCGTCGATCGTCTGGGTGCCGGCGAACGTGGTGATCTCCGTGCTCCCGTATGCCGCGAACTCCTCGGGGGTCGTGGCGGGGAACGCCGCCCGCATCCGCCACAGGGGCGTGTCCTCGTCGAACGTCGCCATCTTCTCGATGGCCCTGGCGTAGGTGTACCGGGGGTGGATGCTCCACGCGACCGACAGGAGGCGGGCGCAGAGCGGGACGATGATCACGGGCTTCTCGCCGCTGAGCTCGATCAGCCGGACGAAGGACCGCACCACGGTGGAGTAGTAGCCGGCGTTGGCGAGCGTGCGCATCGACACGTCGGGTCCGAGCTCGTCGGCGATCATCGTCGGCAGGTTGCGCTGGTCGACGTCGTACCCGGCGCGGAACACCCAGTTCGAGTCGCCGAAGGCCACCACGTCGGGCGGGTGGTCGCTGCGCAGGGCTCGCACGAGCCGACGGGCCTGGCGCACCTCGTTGTCGTCGAGGCGCTCGCGGACCCGCTTCACCCTCGGCCCGAGGACGCTGCGCTTGAGGTGGCGCAACCGCTCCTTCACGGCGTCTGCGGGCGATGACCGGCGAGGGATCGTCTCCTGCATCTGGGCCACGCTACCCAACGCCGAGGACCGCCCTAATCTCGTCGCATGCCGAGCTTCGACGTCGTCTCCGAGATCGATCAGCAGGAGATCCGCAACGCGGTGGACCAGGCCAGCCGCGAGGCGGCCACCCGCTACGACTTCAAGGGCACGGGCACCACCATCGAGCTGTCCGACACCGAGATCAAGCTGCACTCGGCGAGCGAGGACCGCCTGGCCGCCCTGCGCCAGCTCCTCGAGGAGAAGCTCGTGAAGCGCAAGGTGTCGCTGAAGGCCCTCGACTACCAGAAGGTGGAGGAGGCCTCGGGCGCCACCGCCCGCCAGGTGGTGAAGCTGGTCGCCGGCATCTCGAAGGAGAAGGCGACCGAGCTCAACAAGCACATCAAGTCGCTGAACCTGAAGGGCATCCAGTCACAGGTGCAGGGCGAGCAGCTCCGCGTGATCGGGAAGAAGCGCGACGACCTGCAGAGCGTGATCGCCGCGCTGAAGGAGCAGGACTTCGGGATCCCGCTGCAGTTCAGCAACTTCCGCGACTGAGCGTCGCGGCGGTCGGGCTCAGGCGGGGCTGGCCTGCCGGCGGCGGAGGTAGTGCGCCCCGGCGCCGAGACCGAGCAGGAGCACCGCGATCCGGACGATGTCCAGGAGGTGGTCGATGCCCGTCTTCGGGAGCTTGCCGGGCTTGGCGCCCACCGCCGCCGCCTTGCAGACGCTGGTGGGGGCGATGTCGCCCTTCTTGTCGACGCAGAAGTCGAAGTTCCCGACCTTCACCTGGAGCTTGTAGATGTCGAGGTGGTGCATCGCGTTGAGCTCGAAGTCCGCCGGCACCGCGAAGCCCCGATAGGCGAGCTTGCCGTTGGTGGCGGTCATGTTCGGCAGGAGGAACGGGGTGGAGAAGCCGCTGCCGCAGTACACGCCGGTGGTGGCGCCGCCGATGTCGGCGCTGCCCGTGCCACCGGGGGTGAAGTGGCCGCCGAGCAGCGTGAGGGGCTCGAGGCCCGAGGGGGCCGGAAGGGGCGGATAGTCCGGCCCGCTGCCCGGGAGGCACGAGATGGCCAGCGAGGTCGAAACCGGAGCCGCGCTCGCGCCGGGCGCGAAGGTCGAAACCAGGCCTAAGACGAGCACGGCAGCAGCCGTACCCATGCCGATCCGCTTCACGAACGCTCCTTGTGCACCGACGCCGGGCCCGACCGGACAAATCTACTGCGTGGTCAACTGACCACACAACGACCCTATTGCAGGCGCATGGTCTCCAAGGTCCGCCCTCGATGCCGGAACGGCGTTCCATCCACCGTCAGATCGATGTCGGCGCTGTCCGGCCGGGTCCCGCCCCCCGGCTCGAGCACCAGCTGGTACGGGCCGTCGGCCACCTCCCCCACCAGGTGGAGGGACACGGTGGTGGTGCCGCCTGACGGAAGGCTGACCTCGATCTCGTGCAGCCACCAACCCCCGGATCGGCCGCTCTGGAGGAGCCGGGCCGACGGGTCGGTGTCCACGGACTCGGCCGGGACGGCGGTGTAGACGAGCAGGGTCATCCGGTTCGTGCCCCTGGGCGGGGGCGGCTGGGAGAAGCTCCCGATCACGTAGTTCGGGAGGCCTCCGTCCGGGGCCTGGTTGCCCAAGGTGACCTGCAGGGTGGCATCGACGCTCCCCGCGTCCACGGTGCCGCGGTAGGTGATGGACCGATCGAGGAAGGAGTCGATCTTGTTCCCGAGGCCGTTGACCGTGGTGACGGCCAGGCCGTCGACCTCCGGATCGGCGAAGGCGCCGTCGAGGCCGACCGCGCGGACGAGCGCCTGCTCGTCCTCGTCGAAGAACACCACCTGGAGGTGCTGGGCGGAGACCGAGGGGCGGAACACGTCGATGAGCTCGCGGGGGGGCGGCAGGTCCGCGGCCTCGAGCCGCCCGAAGGTCGTCTCGGCCACCTCGTCGAGGACCTCGCGGCGGGGGGCCTGCGTCTGCGACGCCGAGTACTGCACGTACTGGTCGACGAGGAGGAACTGCTCGACGGTGTCCGCGGTGAGCGGCTCGGCCCGGCCGCGCACCGACACCGGCCCGGTGAACGTCATGAGCCGGGCGAGCGACGAGGGGTCGAAGCGGACGACGCCGTCGACCGGCTTGCGGCCCGACTGCACCCACATCCGGCCCAGCACCTCGGCCACCGTGGGGAAGTCCGGCGAGATCGTGCTCGACAGCACCGTGCGCGTGGACCCGTAGGCGAGGTACGGGCGCAGCTGCTGTGCCCCGAGGTCGAAGTCGCCCTGGTCGTAGGTGGTGCTGTTCAGGAGCTGGCTCGTGCTCCCGTGCTCGCCGAGGCGGAACCGGCCCTTGTCGAACGTGACCTCGGCGAACGACCCCGGGAAGCCGAAGCGGCCGCGGGCCTCGGCCGGCGACGTGAAGATCACCAGGTAGCGGCGCTGGCCGCTGCGGCCCAGCGCCTCGGGCATCGTGGTGGCGGCAGCCGCGCCGAAGGACGCGTCGCGGTGCGCCCGCACCGACTCCGACCGCAGCCTCTCGAGGCGGTCGGACAGGGGAGGGAGCAGCGGGCCGTCGACGCGACGATCGATCTCCCGCACCACCTCCTCGAAGGACTGGACGAGCCGGCTGAGCGGGCTCTGCAGCGCGGCGATGGCGTCGACGTCGATCGTGCCGGCGGTGACCGCCAGGCGGTCGTCGGCGATGGCCGCCGCCTGGGCGGCGATGCCGGTGGCCCGCTCCACGTCGTGGAGCACAGCCGTGATGGCGGCGACCTGCTGCGCGCTGATCGGCACCATCCGGGCCACGGCGCCCCAGGTGTCGACCCCGCTCCTCGCGCTCTCCAGCGCCATGCGGGCGCGCTCGAGGTGGGCCGAGGCGCCGGCCGCGTCGCCGGAGCGGGCGGCGGCCAGGCCGGCGCGGAGCTCGACCGTGCCGGCATCGACGAGGCCGCCCTTGTCCGCCACCCCGACGGCGGCGGCCCCGGACGCGGCGCCGCACACCAGGAGGACGCCGACGGTCCCCCAGCGCAGCCACCGCCGCTCGACGGTGCGGGCGTTCCGGTAGCCCGACCCGGCGAGGAGGGCGGTGATCGCGACGGTGGCGACGACGAACGGCACGACGCTCGTGTGGTCCGACACCGCGAGCAGGCTGATCACGGCGGACCCACCCGAGATGCCGCGGGCGAACACCGCCCGACGGCGGAGGTGCCGGGTGGACACCGCGGCGGCCGCCACGGCCACGGCGCCGAAGGCCAGAGAGAGCCCGGTGCGGGCGCCGACGACGGCGATCAGACCGGCGACGATGAGCGGGCCGCGCTTGGAGCGCACGCCCAAGAACGCGCCCAGGGCGGCGAGGGCCGCCGACCAACCCCAGTCGAGCATGTCGGAGCCCACCGGGCTCCCGCCGACGAACGGCGCGACCACCGCGCACACGAACACGGCCCAGCCCTGCCGGCTGGACCGGGAGACCCGGAACCGCCCCCCCGTGGCCTTGCTGGCGCCGCCTCCGAGGGTGCGGTCGAGGTCAGTGGACCAGGGTGAGGGCATGGAAGGCGCTGGGCAGGGTCACGCTGGCGCGTTGACCCTCGGCCCCGGTGCGCCCTCCGCTGCGATGTCGTTCTCGGCGTACGCGTACGCGTACCCGTAGCCGTAGGTGATCCCGGACGACCCGTACAGGACGAGGCCGGTGAGCGGAGCGGACACCTGGGTCAGCCGCTCCACGGCGTGGTGCAGGATCTTCCGCTTCGTGGACCGCGTGTCGACCACGAGGATCGTGGCGTCGACCAGCCGGGACGCGACGAGCGCGTCGGTGACCGGCAGCACCGGGGTGGAGTCGATGATCACCACGTCGAACTCCTGCGCGAGCGCCTGGATCACCGCGCTGGCCCGCCGGGACGAGAGCAGCTCCGACGGGTTCGGCGGGGGCGAGCCGGCCGGCAGCAGGAACAGCCGGTCGTTGATCTGCCGCATCGCCGTGGCGAGCGGGGCGTCGCGCAGCATCACGTCGGTGAAGCCGGGCGTGAGCGACTGGCCGAAGTGGAGGTGGATGGCGGGCCGCCGGAGATCGCAGCACACGATGGCGACGCGCTCGCCGCCCTGGGCCAGCGCCTCGGCGAGGTTGGCCACGGTGGTGGTCTTGCCCTCGCCCTGGAGCGCGGAGGTGACCTGGATGACCTGGATCGGCTGGTCGAGGCCGGCGAACTTCACCGACGTGCGCAGCGACCGGTAGGCCTCGGCGGTGAGCGAGAGGCTGTCGTCGCGCATGGCCACGTGGCCCCGGCCGGGGATCTTCGTCTCGGGCACCACCGCCAGCGTGGGCAGGCCCGGGGCGGCGCGGTTGAGGTCGTCGATCCCGCGGATGCGCTCGTCGAGGTTGTCGCGCACGAAGGCGACGACCACGCCGAGCATGAGGCCGACGATGAGCGCCAGGATCGCGTTCTGCACGGGCTTCGGCGCGACGGGCTCGGACGGGACCGTTGCGGCGGTGAGGAGCGACGAGCCGCCCGACTGTGCGAAGCCGGCGGCCAGCTGCAGGCTCTCCAGCTGCTGCTGGTAGGCGGCGCGGAGCTGCTCGAGCGGGGTGAGGCGCGAGGCGAGCGACGCGGTGAGGTCGTCGCGCCGGGACTCGAGGGAGATGTTGCCCGGGTTGGCCTGCAGCTGCTGCTCGACGTCGGTGAGCGGCTGACGGATCGAGGCGATCCGCTCCTCGAGGTCGGTCACCTGCGCCTCGACCTCTCGGCGGGCCTCGAGCAGGTCGGTGGTGCGCTGCTCGCGGCGCAGCTTGGTGGCGATCTCGACGTACTCGTTGACGAGGCGAGCGGCCTCATCGGGGTCGGTGGCCCGGACCGAGACCGTGGCGACGTCGGAGGTGGTGCCCTCGACCTTGACGTCGACCGAGTCGGGGTCGAGCCGGCCGTCGTAGATGGCGGCCACGGCGTCGCGGGTGGTGCCCGACTTGAGGGCCTCGACCTCGTTGTTCAGGTTGCGAGTGGCGTTGACCGCCTCGGCGTACTGGTTGGCGCTGTCGGAGACGACGGACTCGAGGCGCTGCTGGCTGACCAGGATCTTGGCCGAGGCCACGTACTCCTTCTCCTGGCGCAGGGCCAGGCCGAGGGCCAGGACCAGGGCCGTGACCGCCACGATGGCGATGATCCGCCAGCGTCGGACCAGGACGTCGAGATAGGCCCGGAGGTCGAGCGCCTCGAGCCCGGAGGCGCGTGTGTCTTCGGGGGCGGCGGGCACCGGCCCACCGTACCAAGGCCCACCTACCCCGAGCGATCACGCGAAACCCGTATGGCATCATCGTCCGATGTCCGTGCTCTCCCGTGTTCGGCGCCAGGCGCGACTCCTCTACGAGCCCGCCCCGATGGCCGAGTTCGAGGACTTCGACGAGTACTGGGAGCGCCGGGGGACGATCCCGGTGGTGTTCCACCGCTGGGTCGTGGCCGCCCGCCTGCTCCCCCAGGGCGCGCGGATCCTGGACATCGGATCCGGCAGCGGCGACTTCCTCCGGTACCTCCGAGACGTGCGCCCCGACGTGGTCGCGGTGGGCTCGGACCAGTCGAAGAAGGCCCGGGAGATGGTCGCCGAGGCCGGCTTCGACGTGATCGAGCTCGACGGCTCCGGCGACTCGATCCCCGAGGGGTTCGACGTGATCACGGCGTTCGAGGTGCTCGAGCACATCCCCGAGGCCGAGCTCGCCCTGCAGCGCTGGTGCGCGGCGGCGGGCAAGGAGGTGATCCTCTCGATCCCGAACGTCGGCTACATCGGCAGCCGCATCCGCCTCGGGTTCTTCGGCCGCTTCCCCACCACCAACTGCGTGTACCACATCAAGGAGCACGTCCGGCACTGGACGCCGACGGACTTCCGCGAGTGGACCGAGCGCCTCGACCTCCGGGTCACGCACGTGGAGGCGCAGTACGGCGCCCCGTTCCTGCGCCGCGCGTGGCCAAGCCTGTTCGGCAAGGGCATCGTCTACCGGGTGGAGCGGCTGAGCTCGTAGGCGTCGTCGTCGACGTCGTCGTCGTCGTCGGTCGCGGGCGGCACGTAGCCGGCCTCCTCGCGGATCGGCACGGTGCCGCACACGGCCACCACCATCCCGACGTAGAACCAGAGCCAGCGCCACCAGAAGATGTTGTCGAAGTACGCCGCGCCCAGGTAGGCGACGTAGCTGGCCGACACGCCGAGCGCGAGGAAGTCGCCGCGCCGGCGCCACGCCCGGCGCAGGACCGAGGTGAGGACCGTGCCGAAGCCCACCACGCCGAGCACGCCGGCCGACGCGAGGACGCCCAGGTACACGTTGTGCGAGGGGCGCATGTAGTTGTAGCCGTTGCCCGTGATGGGGCGTTCGAGCCAACGGCCGAACACGCGCTCGCCGAGGTCCTCCCGGATGATGCTCGAGTTGGCGGCGGTGCCCGAGTCGGTGCCGAGCGTGCGGCCGAGCGCGTTGTCGCCCGAGGGGCGAACGATGCCGAAGGCGAAGATGGCCAGGACCACCGCGGCGCCGGCGAGGAGCGCGCCCAGCAGCGCGCGGCTGCCGGTGAGCGTGCCGAGGAGGACCGCCAGCACCACGAGGCCACCGAGGGCCGCGCGCGAGCCGCTGAGCACCACGCCGAGCGCCAGCACGGGCAGCACGAGCAGCGCCCACCCGCGGAACCTCTTCGTGGTGAGGAGCAGCCCCATGGCCGGGCCCAGGCCGAGGAGGCACAGGCTGCCGAACTGCCCGGGGTGGACGGTGTAGCCGACCGACCGGGTGCCGAGGTGGCCGAGCGACGGGATGAAGACGCCCACGAGCGCGCTGGTGGTGCAACCGGCGACGAACGCCCCGAGGATGCGGCGCATGAAGGCCCGGTCGGGGCGGGCGATCACCCAGAGCCCGATCGGCATGAAGCTGCCGAGGATGAACTTGGCGAGGTTCCCGACGTTCTCGCTCCAGCCGGACACGTCGCGGACCGGCTCACCGAGGGCCTTGTAGAAGAACTCGCCGGGGGCCTCGAACACGGCGCCGATGAACCCGCCGATCGTGAGCAGCACCAGCCCGATGATCACGCCGCGGTAGGCCGCGTCGAGGATGCCGTGGTCGGCGAGCCGGATGAGGATGTAGACGCCGATGGCCAGCAGCAGGAACAGGTCGCTCACCGGGACGGGGCCCAGGAGCAGGCGGTTCATCGGCATCGTGTAGGAGGTCAGCAGCACGAGGGTGACGGCCATCGAGCCGACGTGGACGCGGGTGACCACCGCGAGGAACGCGAGGCCGCCGATCGCCAGGATGAGGAGCACGGGCGGCAGCCCGATCGCCAGCAGCGCCGCGAAGGCGCCGAACACGACGCCGACCACGACGTCGGACACGCCCGTGCCGCGGGCGGTGGTCAGGGTGGGCCGCACCCGCTCAGGATGCCACGCCGGGCCTGGGGCTCTGCCAGCGCGTGACCCCGGGTTGCTCCGCGCCGCCGGGTCGTGGAGGCTCACGGGAATGTCCTCAGCGGAGCCGGAGCTCACCGCCGGGCGGGCGCTCGTCGGCCGCGTGAGCGTCTCGGTGATCGACCAGGGGCTGTCGACCGCCACCAACCTCCTGATCACCCTCGTGGCGGCCGGTGTGCTCGGCGTCCGCGACTTCGGCACCTTCGGCGTGGCCTACCTCGTGGCGGTCACGGCCACGGGCTCGGTGCGGGCCGCGATCGCCAGCCCGGCCCTGTTCCTGCAGGAGGATGCCGCCCGCGACGACGCCGCCGGACCCCTCGGCTCGACGCTGCTGACCGGTCTGGTGGTGGCCGCCGGCGTCGGAGGAGCCGGTCTCCTGGCCGGCGGGCACCTGCGGCTCCCGCTCCTCGCCCTGGCGGTGACGCTCCCCGGGATGCTGGTGCAGGACACGGGTCGGCTCGTGGAGTTCGCCGCGCTCCAGCCGGTGCGGGCCCTGGTGCTCGACGTGATCTGGGCGGTGGGCCTCGTCGGCGGGCTGGTCGGGGTGGCCGCGTTCGCCGACCTCACGCCGGCGGTCCTCGTGGCCGTGTGGGGTGGGTCCGGCACGATCTCGGGCCTCTGGAGCCTGTGGCGCCACGGCCGGCGCATCCCGATGCCGTCGACGGCGTGGATCCGGCACACCTGGTACTTCGCCTGGCGCTACCTGATCGTGTTCGCCTCGACCCTCGGCGTGTTCCAGATCACGACGCTGGTCCTCGGCGGCATCTCGGGCGTCACGGCGGTCGGCGTCGTGCGGGCGACCCAGGTGCTGTTCGGCCCGATCCAGAACCTCGCCACCGCGATGCTCGTGGCGTTCGTGCCGGAGATCTCGCTGGAGACCCCGCTTCGGGACCAGCGGGCGCGGCTGCTCTTCGTGTCGGCCGCGCTCACGGTCGTGGCGCTCGGGATCACCGCGGTCGCGCTCGTGATGCCCGACTCGCTCGGCGAGGCACTCCTGGGCGACAGCTGGGACGCCGCCCGCGGCCTGATCCTGCCGGCGGGCATCTCCGCGGCCATGTTCGGCGCCACCAGCGGCGCGGTGATCGGCCTGCGAGCCGCGCGGGCCGCCCACGAGACGCTGGTGATCGGCCTGCAGATGACGGCGTTCCAGGCGGTCATCCCGACCCTCGGCGCGGTGCTCGACGACGAGCGCGGCTTCCTGTGGAGCATGGTCCTCGTCTGGGTGATCGGCAGCCTCGTGTGGTGGCGCTGCTACCTGGCGATCGAGGCGCGAGGGCCCGAGCCGCTCGAGACCTGACGCCCGCGCAGGCCGGTGCGCTCGAGCACCTCGGCGGTGATGCGGGCGCAGCTCTCGGTGTCGTGGTGGGCGAAGTAGCGGTCGCGCACGTCGGTGACGGGCTCCACGAACGGGGCCGGGTCGACCAGCGCCCGGGCGAGGGCCGCCTGCACCTCGGGCCAGGTGCGGCAGTGCAGCCCGCCGGTGAGCAGCGACGGTGACTCGTAGAGGCCGCGCGCGCCCTCGTACTCCTCGAGGTCCGGCATGAAGTACACGATCGGGCGGAGCAGGAGCGAGTAGTCGACCGAGATCGCGGAGTAGTCGGTGACCAGGAGGTCGACGGCCCGCAGGAGCACGTTGACGTCGACCTTGTCGGCGCGCCGCAGGACGATGCGCCGCGCCGAACCCGCGCCGGCCGCCTCGAACACGCCGACCCCGCCCTGCGGGTGCATCTTCATCACGAGCACCGCGTCGTGCTCCTCGAGCAGCGCGTCGAGCGCGTCCGCGTCGAAGCCCTCCCCGAGGAAGTCCTCGCGGCGGCCGTCGCGCCAGGTCGGCGCGTAGAGCAGCAGGCGCCGGGCGCCGGCCAGCTCCGGGGGCAGCACGGTGGCCCGCACCTCGGCCACCTCGCGGTCGGCGTCCGGGCCGGTGGCCCCGATGACGTCGGCGCGCGGCGTGCCGAGCACGGGGGTGGCCTCGGGCCCCACGCGGAACGCGGTCTGGAAGCGGCTCGAGACGAGCGGCGACTGCGACGGCACCACGTCGACGTTGCGGGTGGCGTTGGTGGCCCGTCGCACGACGCCGTTGACGATCCGCGGCAGCAGGCCGTCGCCGCGCAGGAGCACGTCACCCTCGGGGAAGTCGGCGTGGATGCGCTTGAAGGGCGCCCCGTGCCAGGTCTGGACGACCATCGCCCGTCCGACGAGCGGACGGTTGAGCTCGCTCGGGCCGCTGCCGAGCACGACCACCCCCGCCCGGAGCTGGAGCCACCACGCGCGTGGGCTGCGCTTCCAGATCGCCTCCCGGCCGGTGGCCTGGACGGCCGCCGCCTCCTCCGGGGTCTGGGCGAACCACACGGCGCGAACCCCCGCCGGCGCAGATGACACGACGTGCTCGAAGAGGTATCGAGGGTTGTCCTTGTACCCGAAGGCGTACGCGAAGAGCCAGAGGCCGCGCCGCCGCGGGAACAGGTAGGCGAAGGGCCAGAGCAGTGGGTAGAGCGGGACCAGCGCGTAGCGGCGGACGTTGCGTCCAGCGAGGCTCCCGCTCACACGTAACCTGCCCGGCGTGACCAACCCCCCGCGCGCCGCGCGCGCTCGCCAGCCGGACCTCGCACGTGCGCACCCTACCGTCCGCCCGGGATGCCCCGGAGCGTGACCACCAGTCCCCCTCCCGGCCCCGTGGTGGCCATCAACGCCCTGTCGGTGAACCCCTCCAACGCGGGTTCCCGCACCATGCTCACGGAGCTGATCCCCGCGCTCGCTCGAGTCGCGCCGAACTTCCGGATCCTCCTCCTCTGCCACCGCCAGAACCGCGACCTCTACCCCCCCGAGCTCGACGCCCTGGTGGTCAACCTCCGGCGCGGCGGGCGAGCGCGGCGGGTCTGGCACGACCTCTTCTCGGTGTCGCGCCTCGTCGACGGCAAGGCCGACGTCCTCGTGACGCCGACGACCGTCGCCCCGCTCCGGTGGAACATCCCCCACGTGGCGATCGTGTCCGCGCACCTGGCGCTCCCCTCGTGCCAGGAGGCCGCGCTGCCGGAGAAGATGCCGTGGCTGAAGCGGGTCTACTTCGCCCGTCCCTTCCGCCGGTACCTGCGCCGAGCCGACGAGGTGCTGGGCATCTCGGAGTTCGTGGCCGAGGGCCTCGTCGACGAGCTCGGGCTCGACCCCGCGAAGGTGTGGGCGATGCCCCTCGGCGTGCGGCCGATCCCCGGTGGCCCGACCCTCGAGGGCCGCGGGTCCACGGTCCTGTTCGTCGGCACCCTCTACCGCTACAAGGACGGCGACGCCGCCATCCGGGCGTTCACGAAGGCGCTCCCCGACCTCCCCGACGACACCCGGCTGGTGATCGCCGGCAAGGACCACGCCGGCGAGGCGGCCCGGCTCAAGGCCCTCGCCGACAAGTGCGGGGTGGCCGACCGGGTGGAGGTGCGCGGCTCGGTGTCGGCGGAGGAGCTGGAGCGGCTGTTCCGCACGTCGGGCGTGCTGCTCATGCCGTCCAAGGGCGAGGGGTTCGGCCTCCCCGTCGTCGAGGCGATGGGCTACGGCCTGCCGGTGATCGCGGCCGACGCCACCGCCCTGCCGGGCGTGGCCGGGGGTGCCGCGGTGCTCGTGCCCCCGAGCGACGTCGACGGCTTCGCCCGGGCGCTCGTCGAGGTGCTCACCGACCCGCAGCGGCAGCGCGAGCTGGCGGAGCTGGGGATCGCCCGAGCGGCCGAGCTCACCTGGGAGGCTGGCGCCGAGCAGCTGCGCAAGGCCGTGGAAGCGGCGTTGGCGCAGCCGAGCGGCAATGGTGGCAAGGCGCGGGCTCGAGTCGGATGAGGTGTGCAGGATGACCGGAGGATCTGGCGGGGCCTTGGGTCGCGTGCGCTACCTCGCGGCCGTGGGCAAGCAGGTCCTGACCGATCGCGAGGCGCGGGACGCGCGGCGGATCCGCCACCACCTCCGCTCCCTGCGGAGGCTCACGCCCACCCTGAAGGTCATCGGTGTGGCCGATGACGGCAGCTCCACCTTCGTCCACGCGTCCGACGAGGTGATCACGCCGCTCCTGATGGTGCGCGGCCACTTCCAGCGCGACGACTTCCACCGGTCGCGGGCGATCGCCGAGCGCCTCGTGCCGCGACCCGGCGCCACGACGTTCCTCGACGTCGGGGCCAACGTGGGCACCACCACGCTCTACGCCGCCCGGACCGGCGCGTTCTCCCGGATCGTCTCCGTGGAGCCCAGCCCCGACAACCTCGAGGTCCTGCGGCTGAACGTGCAGTCCAACGGCCTCGACGACATGGTCGTCGTGGCGGCCGCGGCCTGCGGGGCCGAGCCGGGCGAGGTCGAGCTCATGCTCTCGTCGGTCAGCGCCGGCGACCACCGCGTCCACCGCGCCGGCGACCTCCCGTCCACGCACCAGCAGGTCGTGAAGGTGCCGCAGCGGCCCCTCGACGAGATCGTGGCCACCGCGAAGGTGAAGCCGAAGGACATCGCGCTCATCTGGGTCGACACGCAGGGCCACGAGCCGTCGGTCCTCGCGGGCGCCGCCAAGGTGATCGCCGGCGGGGCGCCGTGGGTGATGGAGTTCTGGCCGGAGATGTACGACGAGGCGGGCACGCTCGACGCCATCGTCGGACGCATCGGCGAGGCGTTCCGCGGCTACGTCGACGTGCGCGAGGCCGGCGAGCACGAGCATCCCGTGAGCGACCTCGGGAAGCTCATCGACCGGCTGCGCGGCAACTGGCACGGGCAGACCGACCTCGTGCTGCTGCCGAAGGTCTGAGACGCGCCCCTAGCGCACCATCGCGTGGGGCTCGACGGTGCCGTGCACCACCGCGCCGGCGCCGAGCACCGCGTAGTCGCCGATCACGGCGCCCCGCAGCACGGTGCACCCGGCCGCCACCCACACGCCGCGCCCGATCACGATCGGGCCGTTGTCGAACTCGAACGTGGGCGACTTGCGATCGTGGCTGCCGCAGATCACGCGGGCGCCCTGCGACAGGCACGTGTCGGCGCCGATCTCGAGGGGCTCGAGGTTCATCATCCAGACGTCCTCGCCGATCCAGGCGTGGTCGCCGACCGTGAGCTTCCACGGCCAGTGCACGCGCGCCCGGTGGCGGATGAGCACGCCGGTGCCGACCTTCGCGCCGAACAGGCGCAGCAGGAGCACCCGGCCGCGCGACGGGCACCACCACTTCACGAAGACGAGGTTGAGCGCGGCGAACCAGAGCGCCTGCACGACGAGGGGCCGGCCCTTGTCGTATCCGTCGCCGCGGAACCCGGCGAGCGACCGCTCCACCGTCATGCGCCGGCGTCCGGGGCCTTCTGCGCGTAGATGACCCACACGGACTTCAGGGGCGCCGGCGCGCGGTGGGCGAGGCTCAGCACCCCGGCGATGGCCTTCTTGCCGCCGGCGTACAGGTACGGCTCGGCGTCGAGCGTGTACGCGATGAGCCGGAAGCGGGGCTCGGAGAACAGCCGCCGGAGGTCGCGTCGGGTGTTCATCCGGTAGCGGGTGGGGAACGTGTCGTGCTCCTCCTTGCCCGGCTGCAGCTTGTGGAGCGCGCCGACGTGGAGGCGGTTGGGGATGAGGCGGGCGCCGATGGCGATGTAGCCCCACTTGTTCGGCGTGGTGGCGCAGATCCACCCGCCCGGCTTGAGGATCCGGTCGAGCTCGGCGGCGGCGGTGTCGGGGTCGTCGACGTGCTCGAAGGTCCAGTCGGACACCACGAGGTCGACGCTGGCGTCGTCGATCGGGATGCGGCCGTCCGGGCCGATCACCCGACCTTCGTCGACGCGCGGGTTGCTGGTGACCACTGGGTCGACGTCGACGCCGATCACCGTGCGGCCGGGGCCGCGCAGCTCCTGGAGCTGCCGGCGGAAGGCGACGGGGTCGTCCGCGACGCGGCCGCGCCCGGCGCCGAAGTCGACGATCGTGACCGGCGCGTCGAGCTCGGCCAGCACGGCCTGGACCCGTCCGTAGAACGCGACGCTGCCGTCGACCCGCGTGTACCCCCCGGCTCCGACCTCCGGGTAGCGCACGCTCAGCGGGTGCTCTGCAACGACGCAGCCACCTGCTGCTCCACCCACTGGTAGGTGGCGGTGAGCCCGTCCTTGAGCGAGATCGAGGGCTCCCAGCCCATGAGCTGCTGGATCAGCGTGTTGTCGCTGTTGCGGCCGCGGACGCCCTGGGGGGCGGTGAGGTCGTGGTTGCGCTCGACGGTGATGCCGGCGATCGACTCGACGAGCTCGACGAGGCCGTTGATGCTCACGAGCTCGCTGCTGCCGATGTTGATCGGCTCGATGATGTCGCTGCCGGTGAGCCGCAGGGTGCCCTCGACGCAGTCGTCGATGTACATGAACGAGCGGGTCTGCTCGCCGTCGCCCCACACCTCGATCGTGTGGTCGCCGGAGAGCTTGGCGTTGGCCACCTTGCGGGAGATCGCGGCCGGCGCCTTCTCCCGGCCGCCGTCCCACGTGCCCTCCGGGCCGTAGACGTTGTGGTAGCGGGCGACGCGGGTCTCGATGCCGTAGTCCTCGCGGAAGTGGCGGCACATGCGCTCGCTGAAGAGCTTCTCCCAGCCGTAGCCGTCCTCCGGCTGGGCCGGGTAGGCGTCGCCCTCGGACAGCGCGGTGACCGACGGGTCGGTCTGCTTGTCGGCGGCGTAGACGCAGGCCGAGGAGGCGTAGAAGAACCGCTCGACCCCGTGCTCCTTGGCGCCCTGCAGCAGGTGCGTGTTGATCAGCACCGACAGCATGCAGAGGGCCTTGTTGTTCTCGATGAAGCCCATGCCGCCCATGTCGGCGGCGAGGTTGAAGACGACGTCGATGTCCTCGGTGGCCTCGAAGCAGGCATCCCGGAGGTCGAGGTCGAGGATCAGGTTCTCCGTGTTCGGGTGGACCTGGTACCAGCCGTCGAGCGGCTTCACGTCGACCGAGCGGACCGAGGCCACGCCCAGCTGGTGGAGGCGGGCGACGAGGTGGCCGCCGATGAAGCCGCCTCCGCCGGCGACCAGCACTCGCTTGCCCGCGAGGTAGTCGAAGTTGGCGTCCGTCATGCTGAGTGGCCCCCTGAGCGCAACCGTGGGAACGGGATCGGATGAAGATGGTTCAGGTCGCGGCCGCCACACGACTGGACGGCGGATCTTACTCCCGGCCGGTCCAGTCGATCGTCCCCGCCAGCTGGTCCAGGGTGCTCTGGAGCAGGAACCCGGCCCCGCCGGCGGGGTCGGCGGCCAGCAGGTACAGCGCGGTGGGGGTCCAGGGGTCGCCGCCCGACGTGAACCCGGCGAGGGCCCGGGAGGCGAGGCCGGCCCGCAGGAGCCGGGCGTCCGGGGAGACCGGCAGCAGGGGCACCACGATCGGCGCCGTCCGCGGGTGGGCGGCGGCGAACCGGGCGATGATCCCGGGGAGCGACGCCTCGGCGTCGCGGAGGAACGCGTCGAGGATCGGCTTGGGGTCGGCGGCGGGCCCGCCCTTCGGGTACACCGCCACGTGCACGTGGGGCGTGCCCTTCGCGTTGCCCGAGTCGCCGATGTAGCCGAGCAGGTCGCCGGGGGCGACGGTCATGCCGTCCTCGAACCCCTCGACGAGACCCGAGAGGTGGGCGAAGGCGAACGCCGTGCGGTCGGGCATCGTGACCCGCGCCGTGAGGCCGCCGAGCGAGTCGCGGCTCGACGTGACCACGCCGTCGACGGGGCTGCGCACCGGGGTGCCGTAGTCGGCCACCACGTCGCAGCCGAGGTGGAAGCGGAAGCCGGGGCCGTAGCGGGGCAGCAGCCAGTCGTGGGTGTACCTGGCGACGCCGGCGACGGGGAACCGGCCCATGCCGACGCGGTACGCCTCCTCCTGGGACATGCCGAGGTCGACCAGGCCCTGGAGCGCCGACACGAGCGGCGTGCTGTCGCTGGGGCGGGTGCGCTTGATGCTGTTGATGATCCGCTGGGCCTTCGGCGGCACGGCGATCCCGCCCTTGGGCGCGGTGACGCCGTCGCCCTTCGCGTCCACGGCGCCGGCGGGCGCGGAGTCCTGTGGCGCGGTGGTGGTGGTGGTGGCCGGTGCCTTCGTGGTGGTCGGCTTCGGCTCGGTGGTGGTGGTGAACAGGTCGCCGACGGGGTCGTTCTGCGCCTGGCTCGACGGCGCGACGGCAAGGCCCCCCAGGAGGAGGCCGGCGATCACGATGGCGGCTCGGGCGCGTCGGCGTTGGGTCGTCATGGCAGTCGGGTCCCTCCCAGCGAGCGGGCGCTGTCCCCACGCACTCGACGTCTTGGAGGTCGCAGCAGGGTACTCGCCGGAGGGGGTTCGGGTACGGTCCTGCCGACCCGAGGGGGAGGGCATGGCCGGAGCGCGCCGGAGCGTCGTGTACGTGGAGGACGAGCCCGCCGTGCGCCGGCTCGTGGAGTTCTGGCTCCTCGACGCGGGCTACGTCGTGCACCTCGCGGACGACGGCGCTTCCGGTCTCGACCTGATCCGCTCCGTTCGCCCAGACCTCGTGGTGACCGACGCGCTGATGCCCCGGCTCTCGGGCGACGACCTCGTCGACGCGATGCGCAGCGACCCCGATCTGGCCGCCATCCCCATCGTGATGGCGACGGCCGCCGCCAGCCCGCTGCGGATCGAGCGGATGCTCGCCCGCGGGTGCACCGCGGTGCTGCCCAAGCCGCTCGAGGAGGCCAGCTTCCTGTCCGCCGTGCGGGCGGCGCTCGGCGACGACTAGTCGGAGACGGCGCGGGACCTGCCCGTGCGGGCGAAGTCGAACACGTCCTCGAACCGGTCCGCGATCGGGTCGATGGCGAACGCCCGCTCCGCGAAGGCGCGGGCGTTGCGGCCGATCCAGGCCCGCTTCTCCGGGTCGGCCAGCAGCGACAGCACGGCGACGGCGAACGCCGGGTCGTCCTCGGGGTCGACGACCAGGCCGGCGTCGGCCTCACGGATGTGATCGGCGGCGAGGTTGGTGGAGCTCATCGCGGCGACGATCGGGCGGCCGGCGCACAGGTAGGTGAGGACCTTCGACGGCACGGAGAACGAGGCCGCCTCGTGGTGCAGCACCGCGAGGAGCACGGACGCGCTGGCCAGGATGGCGGGCAGCTCCTCCCACGGCTGGAACGGCAGCACGTGGAGGTTGGGATGGTTGGTCTCGGCCTCGCGGGCGAGGACCTCGGCCTCGGGGCCCTGCGAGATGACCACGATGTGGCCGTCGACGGCGCGGATGCGCTCCGCCAGCACCAGGAACTTGCTGGCGTCGTGCTTGCGGCCGAGCGTCCCCGAGTAGAGGGCGACGGGCGCGCCCGCCGGGATGCCGACGCGCTCGAACCAGCCCTGGTCGTCGGGGTAGTAGCGGATCTCGTCGAGCGGGGCCCAGTTGGGGATGACCGCGATGTTGGGCGCGTGGATGCCGTGGTCGAGCAGCCAGCCCTCGAAGCCGTGGGAGATCAGCACCACCCCGTCGGCCTTGCGGACGAGCCAGCGCTCCAGCCACTCGAACACGCGGCCGAGCAGGGAGCCGACGCGCCCGAGCAGGCGCTTGAGCTCGGCCCGCATCGCCACGGAGTAGAGGTCCTGGACCCAGAAGACCCACTTGCGGCGGGTCATCCAGCACCAGAAGCCGACGATCGCCTTGGCCAGCAGGGGCTCGTTGCAGGAGACGAAGATGTCCGGACGGACCTTGCGGACGAGCCGGAGGAGGCGCCAGCCGTAGAGCAGCTCCTGCGGGATGCGCTTGCGGAGGGCGTACTTGTGGAACCCCTCCCCCAGCGAGATGTGCTCGAAGCTGAGGGTCTCCGGGTCGCCGTCGTTGCGATCGAGGTCACCCTTGCCGCTGGCATAGCTCGAGCACGTGCTGTGCACGACCTCGTGGCCTCGGGCCGCGAGCGCTCGGCTCAGCTGGGCTTGGAACGGATGGCCAGAGAAGTCCTGGACCAGGATCCGCAAGCGTGCCTCGGACATCGAACTTCGTGGACCCCGTTGTGCTCAACCCGCCCGCGGATGGGATCACAACGTACTTCAGGTGGCGTACACCCCACGTTCCACGTCGGAACCCTCGGGGAGGGGGTCCGCTTCGGCCTCGGCCCACGCCTGGCGCACCGAGGCGACCTGCTCTTCCTTGAGGGCGGAGAAGCGGGCGGCGTCCCATCCCAGGGCGCGGAGGGAGTCCTCGGTCCGGAGGAGCGGGTCGCGCGCCGCCCACTCGGCCTTCATCTCCTCGGGCACGTAGGCGGCGGCATCGTGGAAGGCGTGGCCCTCCATCCGCATCGTGGTGGCCACGACCAGGGTGGGCCCGTCGCCGGTGCGGGCGGTGCGGACGGCCTTGGAGACCACCGCGTTGACGGCGTCGACGTCGTTGCCGTCGACCTCGTAGCCGGGGATGCCGTAGCCGACGGCCCGGTCGACCAGGTCACGGCACGCGAACTGGGCCTCGCGGGGCGTGGAGTAGGCGTACTGGTTGTCCTCGACCACGAACACCATCGGCAGGCGCTGGACGGCGGCGAAGTTCACGGCCTCGTGCCACGCCCCGGTGGAGGTGGCCCCGTCGCCGCAGAAGGCCATCGCGATGTTCGGCTCGCCGCGGAGCTTGCACTTGAGGGCGACGCCGGTCATCACGGGCCACGAGTCGGGCAGGTGCGACACCATCGGGAAGATCCGGCGCGACCACTCGCCCATGTGGAGGTCGCCGTCGCGACCCGCGGACGGCCCGGTGGCCCGGCCGAGGTAGTGGCGGAAGATGGTGGCCGGGGTGGTGCCGCGCACGAGGTGGGCGGCGAGGTCGCGGTGCACCGGCGCGAGGTAGTCGTCGGGCTCGAGGCACATCGCGGCGCCGGCCGGGATGGCCTCCTGCCCGCGGCCGGAGAGGAAGCGGCCGCGCAGGCGGCCCTGCGTGTAGGCCGAGCGGAGCCGCTCCTCCATGGTGCGGGCCAGGGACATCCAGCCGTAGGCGGCCGCGAGGTCGAACGATTCGTTCATGTTCGCGGTGCTCATGCCGCCGCCGTGCTGCGGATGGCGGTGGTGATGCGCTCCACCGTGGGGATGTAGGCGAGCTCGAGCGGCCGGGCGAACGGCACCGGCGTGTCGGGCGCGGTGACGCGGGCGATCGGCGCGTCGAGCGAGAAGAACCGCTCCTCGGCCACGCGGGCGGCGATCTCGGCACCGATGCCGGACGAGAGGGTGTCCTCGTGCACGACGACGAGGCGGCCGGTGCGCTCGACCGACTCGCCCACGGTCTGGTGGTCGGCGGGGAACACGGTGCGCAGGTCGACGACCTCCACCTCGATGCCCTCGAGCGCGAGGTCCTCCGCCGCGTCGAGGCACCGCGGCAGCATCCCGCCGTAGGTCACCACGGTCACGTCGCTGCCCGCCCGCCGGACAGCGGCGTGACCGAGGGATTCGTGTGGTGCCCGCCGCTCGAGCGGCCCGCGGAGGGACCGGTAGAGGGCCTTGTGCTCGAAGTAGAGGACCGGGTTGGGGTCGGCGATGGCGGCGCGCAGCAGGTCGTATGCGTCCTGCACGCTGCCGGGGCACACGACCTTGAGGCCGGGGACGTGGGCGAAGATCCCCTCGGGGTTCTGCGAGTGGAACGGCCCGGCGCCGACGTCGCCGCCGGAGGGCGCCCGCACCACCATCGGCACCGCGACGTCGAAGCGGTAGTGGAGCTTGGCCGCCTCGGTGACGAGCTGGTCGTAGGCGCAGGAGATGAAGTCGGCGAACTGCAGCTCGACGATCGGCCGCATGCCGGCGGCGGCGAGGCCGATGGCGGCGCCGACGATCGCCGTCTCCGCCATCGGTGTGTCGATGAGGCGGCTCGGACCCGAAGCGGGCGTGGAGCCCCTCGGTCACGCGGAAGGCGCCGCCCATGTGGCCGATGTCCTCGCCGAGGAGCACGACGCGCTCGTCGGACTCGAGCTCGTCTTCCAGCGCGGCGCGGATCGCCTCGAGGTAGGTGGCGCCGCGCGACGCGGTGGGCGCGACGGTCTCGTTCGCGAACCACGTTGCGTCGTCGGCCATCGGCGAACCGTACGACCTCTGACCGCGGAGTGCGTTGGTGCGTGCTCGCTCTGTAGGTGCACGCTCAGTAGGTGTCTGCTCAGCCTTGTGCTCAGTCCTCGGTGGGGGACTCCGTGGCGCGGCGCTTGATCTCCTCGACCACGCCGGGGTCGGCGAGCGTGGTGGTGTCGCCCAGGACGCGGCCCTCGGCGACGTCGCGGAGCAGGCGGCGCATGATCTTGCCGGAGCGGGTCTTGGGCAGCTCGTCGGTGAAGATCAGCGTCTTGGGGCGGGCGATGGCGCCGAGCTTCGTGGCCACGTGCTGGCGGATCTCCTCGCCGAGCTCGGGCGTCTCGGTGGCGCTGCCGCGGGTGATCACGTAGGCCATGATCGCCTGGCCGGTGACGGCGTCGTTGGCGCCGACCACGGCGGCCTCGGCCACGGCGGGGTGGTCGACGAGCGCCGACTCGACCTCGGTGGTGGAGATGCGGTGGCCGGACACGTTCATCACGTCGTCGACGCGGCCGAGGAGCCAGAGGTAGCCGTCGTCGTCGAGCTTGCAGCCGTCGCCGGCGAAGTAGCGGCCCGCGAAGCGGGACCAGTAGGTCTCGCGGTAGCGCTCGGGGTCGCCGTAGATCCCGCGCAGCATCGAGGGCCACGGCCGGGTGAGGGTGAGGTAGCCGCCGCCGCGGGTGACCGGCTTGCCCTCGTCGTCGACGACCTCGGCGCCGATGCCGGGCAGCGGCCCGCGTGGCCGAGCCGGGCTTCAGCGTGGTGATGCCCGGCAGCGGGCTGATCATGATCCCGCCGGTCTCGGTCTGCCACCACGTGTCGACGATCGGGCAGCGGCCGCCGCCGATGTGCGTGTGGTACCAGATCCACGCCTCGGGGTTGATGGGCTCGCCGACCGAGCCGAGCAGCCGGAGCTTCGACAGGTCGTGCGATCTCGGGGTGCTCCGTGCCCCACTTCATGTAGGTGCGGATGGCGGTGGGCGCGGTGTAGAGGATCGTGACGCCGTAGCGCTCGGCGATGTCCCAGATGCGGTCGCGCGCCGGGGTGTCGGGGGTGCCCTCGTACATCACCGACGTGGCGCCGTTGGTGAGCGGGCCGTAGACGATGTAGCTGTGGCCGGTGACCCAGCCGACGTCGGCGGCGCACCAGTAGACGTCGGTGTCGGGGTGCAGGTCGAAGACGTACTTGTGGGTGAAGGCCACCTGGGTGAGGTAGCCGCCCGTGGTGTGCATGATCCCCTTGGGCTTGGCCGTGGTGCCCGAGGTGTAGAGCAGGTAGAGCAGGTCCTCGCTGTCCATCGGCTCGCACGGGCACTCGTCGCCGACGGTGGGCAGCAGCTCGTGCCACCAGACGTCGCGGCCCTCGACCATGTCGACGGGCTCGTCGACCCGCTTCACCACGAGGACGTGCTCGACCGACGGGGTGGACGCGAGCGCGGCGTCGACGTTGGGCTTGAGCAGCGACGGCGCGCCGCGGCGGTAGCCGCCGTCGGCGGTGATCACGAGCTTGCACTCGGCGTCGTTGATGCGGTCGATGAGGCTGTCGGGGCTGAACCCGCCGAACACCACCGAGTGGGCGGCGCCGATGCGGGCGCAGGCCAGCATCGCCACGATCACCTCGGGGATCATCGGCATGTAGATGCAGACGCGGTCGCCCTTGGTGACGCCGAGGTGCTTCAGGGCGTTGGCGGCCCGCTGCACGCCGAGGAGCAGGTGCGTCGTAGGTGATCGACCGGGTGTCGCCGGGCTCGCCCTCCCAGTGGAACGCCACCTTGTCGCCCTGGCCGGCGGCGACGTGGCGGTCGACGGCGTTGTGGCAGACGTTGAGCTTCCCGCCGACGAACCACTTGGCGAACGGGAGCTCCCACTCGAGGACGGTGTCCCACGGCTCGAACCAGTCGAGGAGCTCGCCGGCCTGCTGGGCCCAGAAGCCCTCCCAGTCGGCCTCGGCCTCGGCGTAGACGGCGTCGGAGCTCAGGAGCGCGCTCGCCGACGAAGTCCGGCCGGCGGCGGGAACGTCGCGCTCCTCGACCAGGTAGTCCTCGATCGCGGCACCCTGCAGCTCGTCAGCCATGGGTCCGACCCTAGGACGCGACGATGGCGCCCGGAGGCGCCATCGAAGGAGAGCTGGGGGCCGGGTCGGCTAGACGGCGGCGGCGGTGCGGGTGCGGCGCTTGCGGGAGATCCGCAGGGCGGCGCCACCGAAGGCGAGGAGCACGACGCCGCTCTTCACGAGGTCGCCCGTGTGGTTCGAGGAACCGGTGCGGGCGAGCGTGGTGGCGGTGGTGGGCCCGGCGGTGATGCGGCCCTTGCTGTCCACGTAGAACCGCATGACGGCCTTGAGCTTGCCGGTGTCGCGATCCGTCAGCGTGGCCGAGTGGAACGCGTTGAGCTCGAAGTCGGCGGGCAGCTTGATCGTGTACTTCACGGCGTGGTTCGCCACGAGCGCCGGCGGCTCGAGGGCGACCGGCGTCGAGTTGAGCGAGCCGCGGAGGAAGATGCCGTCCTTGAAGATGAAGTCGACCTGGTTGCCGTCCTTGTCGAGGCACGTCAGCGTGACGGTGACGGTGGCGTTCGGCAGCATCGGGTCCGCTGAGGTGATGTTCTGCCGGCAGATCAGGTCGGCCGGGACGCCCGGGTAGTCCTGCGCCTGGCTGGGGCTGGCCCCGGCTAAGGAGACCGCCAGTACGGCTGCCCCGATGAGCAGGCTCGCGGTCACTCGGAAACGGGTCACAAGTACGTCCTCACCAGGTCGCGGGCCGGGGCCCTACTGCGCGCAACAGTGGAAACACCCTAACCGAGGGTGCGAAATGGTACAAGGGTACTCACGTACCGCTGTCCGCGGCGACCTCACCGCGGACAGCGCGGGCGGTCGGCGACCCCGACGCACTGGGGACCCAGGACCTCACCGAGCGTGCGGTCGTAGGACTCCCCCGTTCTGGCGTCGGACAGGGAATAGGAGACCCGATCGGGCACGACGAGCGGGGCCGGCAGGTACCGGAGTGCATAGGGCCCCTCGGGAGCGGCGCCCTCGAAGGTGGCCTCGATCCGGTTGGTCTGCCCGGGGCCGAGGGCGAGCTCGACCTGGAACACGAGGAGCCCACCGTCGGAGGTCGGCAGGGGTGTCCGGGGCACGCCGTCGACCGTGAGGCTCTGCATCTCGTAGGGCGTGTAGATCATGACGGTCGAGAGGTTGGTGCCGGTCGCCGGCCGGTCCGTCGCCAGCGCGGAGCCGATCACGTAGTCGGGCAGGCCGCTGGCCGGGGCCGTGTTCGTGACGTCCAGCTGGAGGCGGCTGGTCAGGCGGCCGTCCTCGGCCACCTCGGCGGTGTACTCGACGGTGCGCTCGAGGAAGAGGTCGATCTTGTTGCCGACGTGGTTGCGGTGGCCGACGTACAGGAGGTCGGTGCGCTCGGGCAGGGTGAGGCCCCCGTCGATCCCGAGGTCGGCGAACAGCGCGGCCGCGTCGGGGCGGCGGCCCTCGGGCACGCTCACCACCAGGTGACCGCCGTCGACGAGTGGGGCGAACCGCTCCGCGAGGTCCTGGATCGAGCCGAGGCTCAGCGCTGAGAGGCGCAGGCCGACGATGCCGGCCACGTCGACCAGTGCGTCCTTGCGATCCCGGTTCTGCCCGAGCTCGGGGAACTCGAGGTACTGGCGCCTCACCAGGTAGTCGACGGTGTTCGCCTCGTCGATGGTGAGGTCGAGGCCGGGGACGGGGACGGGCCCGACGAGGCCGATCAGCGCCGCGAGGGCATGCGGGTCGGCCAGCACCACTCCGTCGAGGTCCCCGAGCCCGGAGAGGGCCCCGAGCTGCACCGCGAGGTCCGCCACCGCGGGGCCGTGGCTGGGCAGGGTGACGGACCGCCATGTCCGGGCGGCGCCGGCGTCGGTGAACGGCTGGGCCCGAGCGGGCACGGCCACCGCGGACTCCGGGAACGTGCCCTCGGCGTCGTCGATGTCGTCGATCGGCCCGCTCCGCTCGATCGACAGGCGGCCCGCGTCGAAGCCGAGCACGGCGTAGGAGCCGGGGAACCCGAAGCGGTTCCGGGCCTCGACCGGGGACGTGAAGAGCACGAGGTAGCGGGTGGGCTCGGCCCCGCCGAGGAGCGACGGGAGCTCCTGCACGGCGCGGTGGGCCCGGCGGGCGGTCTTGCCGGCCTCCTGAGCCTCCTCGAGCGCGTCGTCGAGGGAGTCGCGGATCGGCGGGATCAGCGGGTCGCGGTCGATCGACGCCAGGCTCCGGGTGGTGCGGTCGAGGGCGGCGACGGCGGCGTCGAGCGGCTCCTCGGCCTCGGCGATGGCCGTGAGGTCGACGGCGCCGCCGCGGAGGGCGACGTCGTCGAGCCGCAGCGATCGCCCGACCTGGCGCAGCGCCGTGGCGGAGTCGGCGGCGGTGTCGACGGCGACCGTGGCGGCGTCGAGCTGCTGGGACAGGCCCGGCACCACGAGCCCGAGGCGGCCGTAGCCGTGGAGGGGATCGCCGGCGTCCTGGAACCGGCGCTCGGCGTCGCGGAACCGCTCGATGGCGCCGTCGACGTCGCCGCTGGTGGCGGCGGCCCGGGCGGCGCGGAGGGCATCGATGCCGTCGAGGACGGCACCGCGGGCCCGCAGGCCGCCGAGCAGCCCGGCCGCCGCGCACAGCAGCAGCACCCCGCCGACGGGGAGCACCACCCAGAGGGCGCCGCTCCGGCGGCGACTCGTGGTGCCCTGCCACCCGGACACGGCGATGGCGACGACGACGACGGCGCCGCCGAGGATCCCCAGCAGGGGCGACCCGTCGCCGCGCTCCACCACGCGCGAGCGCGATCAGCCCCGCCGACAGGCCGGTGAGGCGGGACGACGGCCGATCCTGGCCGGCGGTGAGGGCGGCGACCACCACCCCGGCGGCGGCGAAGGCCAGACCCCGGCCGGTGCCGGCGATCACCGCCGCCACGGCGCCGGCGGGGAGCAGCACGAGGGCGCTGGCGTAGGCGCCCGCGTAGACGAGGCCGGCCACGAAGGCGGCGCACCAGGCGCGGTCGAGCCCCTCGACACCGGTGGGGGCGGCGGCCAGCACCGCCCCGGCGAGGCCGCCGGCGACGATGATCAGCCGCCGCTCGGTGATCGGACCTGGGCGAGCGGCCATGCCCCGCTCAACGTAACAAGCCTCGGGCGTGTGACTTGGATCACTTGTGAGGGCTCCGCGGAGTACGGTTTCGCCTTCTATCCGATGTGTGGCGGGCACACCTCGCGGACGAACCTCATGGCGGATCTCCACATCGAGCGACCCGGCGTCCAGCACCGGGACCACGACGGCCCTGCGGTCGCCAGCTCCGATGTGCGCCGTGACGCCCCGTACCGGCGCTGGGTGTGGTGGGCCGTGGTCGGCGACCTCGCCGCGGCCTCGGTGGCGGCCAGCCTGGCCCGCGCGGTGCGCTTCGGGATCGGCCAGGACGTGGTGGCCAACGCCGGCGCCTTCAAGGTGAGCTACACGGCGCTCGGCACCGGGGTGGCGCTGGCCTGGCCGGTGATCATGGCGGTGTGCGGGGGCTACGACCTGCGCACGCTGCTCGTCGGCGTGGAGGAGCTGCGCCGGGTGGTGCGGGCCGGCGTGTCGCTCCTGGCGCTGCTCGGCTTCGCCTTCTTCGTCACCAACCTCGACCTCTCCCGCGGCTACGTGGCGTCGATGATCCCGTTCGTCGTGATCTTCACCGGGATCTGGCGGCTCACCCTGCGCTACCTCACCGCTCGGGGCCAGGCGGCCGGGCAGCGGGCACCACAACGTGGTGGCGGTCGGGCCGGCCGACGACCTGCAGCGACTCTGCGTCCAGCTGATGGCCCGGCCGAGCTCGCAGATCGACCTCGTGGCCATCGTGGCCGACGACCTCGAGCCCGACACCGAGCTCACCGGCCCGCTGTCGCTCGTGCGCCGGTTACCGAACCGCGAGGCCATCAACGCCCTCTACGCCGAGGGCGTGGCCATCGACCTCCTCGTGCGGGTGGGCCGGCCCCGGCCCGAGGAGGTGTGGGCGCTGGCCCGCCGCGCCCACGACGTGTCCGCCGGCGTCGCCATCGCCCCGCACCGCGACGACGCCTCGGCCCACATGTCGCTCTCGTACGTGCCGCTCGGCCGCACGCCGCTCCTGGTGGTGGAGACGCCGACGCTGCACCCGGTGGCCCGGGCCATCAAGGCGGTGTTCGACAAGGTGGTGGCCACCCTGATCGTGATCGGCATCGCACCGGTGCTGGCGCTCATCGCCCTCGGCGATCCTCGTGACGGAGGGCCGGCCGATCTTCTACAGCCAGGAGCGCGTGGGCCGTGACGGGGCGCTGTTCCGCTGCTTCAAGTTCCGCACGATGCACCGCGACGCCGACCAGCGGCTCGAGGAGCTGGTGGCGCTCAACGAGGCCGACGGCCCGCTGTTCAAGATCAAGGACGACCCGCGGGTGACCCGCCTGGGGTCGTTCCTCCGCAACCACTCGCTCGACGAGCTCCCGCAGTTCTTCAACGTGCTCCAGGGGAAGATGTCGATCGTCGGGCCCGCGGCCGCCGCTGCCCACCGAGGCGGCCACCTACAACGAGCGCGAGGCGCGGCGCCTCCTGGTGAAGCCGGGCATCACCGGCCTCTGGCAGGTGGAGGGCCGCTCGGACCTGCCGTGGGACGAGGCCGTGTACCTCGACCTCCTGTACGTGGAGCACTGGAGCCCGCTGCTCGACCTCGCGATCATCGCCCGCACCGTGCGGGCCGTGGTCCGCCCCGACGGCGCGTACTGAGCCTCGATCTCCACCTCGACTCGACGTCGAGGCTCACCGCGCTCGAGTGTGATTTCGGGCACGTTGAGCAACTCTCCCGGGCACGAACGGTGCCAATTGGTGTAGAACGCTTCTGGTAAGCGGGCGGGCCCTGGGGTGATTGTCGCGGGGCCCTTGAGTACATCGAGATCCGGCATCGGCTGGATCCTCAAGGGGAGGCACAAATGAACAGGTCCCTGCGGCGCCGACTCGGCGTTGCGATCACCGGCCTGGCGGTTGCATCCGCCGGCCTCGCGATGACTGTGGTCGCCGCACCACCGGCTTCGGCCAACGACGAGGCGGTCGCCGTCGGCAACGGCGACTTCGAGCAGCCGGTCATCACCGAGCGACGGCCGACGCGTTCACCACCTTCACCGCACCGTCCGGCTTCGTCGGCCTCGAACGGCGTCGGGCTGGGCCGTCGTCGGCGGAACCGTCGACCTCGTCAACCGCCATCGTGTGGGACGACGCCAGCGAGGACGGCACCGGCCAGAGCCTCGACCTCAACGGCAACGACCCCGGCACGATCTGCCAGGCGTTCCCCACCGACCCGGCGCTCGCCCTACCAGGTCGACTTCGCGATGTCGCGCAACGGCGACGGCGGCAGCAGACGCGGCCAGCCTCCTCGGCGACCGCCAGCGACAGCCACGGCAGCCCTGCAGCTCACTCGACGCGACGACGACGACGACGGGCGACGACCCGATCGACGGCACTTCACCCGCGACGCCGAGGCTCGATCCGAACTGGGATGCGACTACGACTTCCAGTTCACCGCCACGCGAGCTCGAGCACGACGCTCTGCTTCGCGAGCACGCGACGCGTCGGCTTCTACGGCCCGGCGATCGACAACGTCGAGCTCACGAAGCTGAACTCGGCTCCGGAGTTCAACCTCGTCAACCCGGACAACGGTGAGTGGCTGTACGTCGGCCAGAACGCCACCTACCAGTACAACTGCTCCGACATCGACGACGAGGACCATCCGTTCCTCAACTACGAGGACTGGACGGCTGCCGTCGCGGCCGAGGAGCAGGCCGCGGAGGACGAGGAGCGAGACGACGGACTTCTCGAACATCAGCCTCTGCACCGCTGCCCTCGACTACGACCGAGCGAGGCCGACCCGGCGGACCATCGTCGACAACGGCGACACCATCAACACCACGGCTCCGGGCACGCACTCGCTGTTCGGCGTCGCCGACGACGGCGACGACGACGACATCGAGCACAGCCTGTACACCGTGGTCCCGACGGACGGCCGTTGCGCCGCCGCCGGTGCGACGGTCCTCGGGCCTGAAGGTGGGCACCGTTGCCTCCAAGCAGTGCAAGACGGAGAACGGCACCGCCATCGACACGACCAAGATCCTCGGCACCAAGTCGCCGCTGCCGATCCTGACCAACCAGCTGGTCGTGAAGGCCGGTCGGGCGACCAGCAAGGGCGGCCCCGGGCTGGCTCGGGCCACGGCCTCGCTGGCCGAGGCCAAGGTCAAGCTGCCGCTCCTCGGCATCGACCTGGTGGTCAAGGGCGTCACGTCGGACGTGACCAGCCAGATCGGCGAGGACTGCGCCGTCACCACGACGCCGACCTCCAAGGTGGCCTCGCATCACCCTCAACGGCTCCCCGAGGCCGTGGGTGACGGGCCGATGGTCCTCGACCTGATCCCGGGCCTGCTGCAGGTGCGGCTCAACCAGACGATCAACAACCCCGACGGCACGGTCACCCGGCAGGCCGTCGTGGTGGATCTGCTCGGCTCCAACACCACGCTCGACGTGGTGATCGGTGAGGCCACGGCCGGCATCGGCTGCGTCTTCCCCGGTACGACGGGCCGTGACGATCGCATCGCCTACGTCCCGCCGATCATCGTCGATCCGCCGTGCACCGAGTGTCGGCCGGCGGTCGCGGCGTTCCTTCCCGAGGACTGACCTCGACGCAAGGTGACGCAGAGCCCGGGGCTTCGGCCCCGGGCTCTGTCGCGTCCGGGCGACCTCAGCGGCCCCTCGAGCGCCCGTAGCCTCGACGGGGTGCGAGCCCTGCTGATCCTGGCCACCTGGGGCCGTGGCGACGGCGGCCGCGCTGTTCCTGTCCTGGCAGACGAAGGTCGGGCCGGTGGTCGCCCACGTGAGCGCCCGGCACGGCATCCACCTGGGCGACGTGCTGGCGTTCGCGATCGCCTGGTCGGGGGCAGGGATCGTCTCCCTCGCGCTGCTCAGCGCATCTCCCCGACGCTCGCCCCGGTAGGTTCCCCCGCCATGGCCGACGTCTCGCCCTTCGTGCTCGTGGACCACCCGCGGCCGCACGTGGCGGTGGTCCGCATGCACCGGCCGGACCGGCTCAACGCGATGTCGATCGAGCTGGTGAGCGAGCTGCACGCCGCGCTGACCGCGATCGCCGACGAGAACGACACCTGGGTGGTGGTGCTCACCGGGTCCGGCCGAGCCTTCTCGTCGGGGCTCGACCTGAAGGACCACGGCATCGTCCCGAACATCGACGGCCTGCAGGTCGGCCGGATCGCCCAGAAGGCGATGCG
>CAVSIC010000037.1:0-9531 GCA_963727905.1 uncultured Microthrixaceae bacterium | reverse complement strand
TGAGGGGGCGGGATGACGCCCAGCTCGGTGAAGTAGTCGTCGCCGAGCTCGGCGGGGAAGTCGCGGAGGACCGGGTGGTCCCGGTCCGGTTCGCGGTGCCGTCGGCGGGGGGCGGGACGCGGAGTCCGCGCCTCTCGACCGGTCCGGATGGACCGCGACGGTCAGCACGTGGCCCACCCCGGCGCCGAAGGCCGCGAGGTGGGGGTGGTTCCCCCGGTGCCCGCCCGGCCGAAGCACGCCAGGTAGATGCATGGCTCTGCAGTACCCCGGAGTGTGGTCGTCCGATACCGGATCGTGACGATTGGTCCCCCTAGGGGGTTCGACGGGCTGGTGGTGCGAGAGGTCAGCCGACGGCTCGACGCTGGCCCGGAGGCAGACAGCCGAGGTCGTAGTACCGCTCGTCGCCCGGGTGCTCGAGCTCCGGCAACGCGTCCCGGACCTCGGCTCGGATCGACACGACCTCGGCTCGATGCCGACGCCGGAAGATCGTGAGGACCCGTGGCGCACTGACCGCACGACCTCGAGGAATCGCGTGTCCCATGGTGTTCCGCCCTTGCTCCGCCGAGGCCTCTGAGAGGCCCCTCCACGGGTCAACCTACGCCCGCCGACGAGGGAAAAGCTGGATGCCGACGGAGACTCCTGTCACGTCACCGATGGTCATCGGGGGGACGCTGAGGGCGACCACTCCAGCACCCGGAACCCCCCCAATCCGGAGGGGTCGAGCAGCGCGTGGGCCTCGGTGATCCGGCTGCGGCCCCGCACGGCGGCGAGGTCGCCGATGGCGGAGCGCTCCTGCCAGATGCGGCGCCCCTCCTCCACCAGCTCGTCGATGCCGTGGGCGGCCAGCCACTCCGCCTGGCGGCGGTCCGCCGTCGGCGCCGCCACCACGGCGAGCTGGTCGACGCAGACCTCGCACGTGACGTCCTGCTCGCCGAGCGCGTCGAGCGGTCCCGCACCTCGCTCGTGGCGGCGGTACGTGCGCAGCCACTCCGTCGGCGGACGGGCGGCCAGGTCCGCGGTGGTCGACGCGTAGTCGAACGTGAGCACCCGCCCGCCGTCGCCGGCCAGCGCCAACGCGTCGCGCAGCCACGCCCGCGCGGCGGACTGCACGGGCACCCGCGCCCCCACCGGCGCGCCGGCCGCGCCCTCGGGCGGGTCGGCCCGCAGCGGCCCGAGCACCTCGCCGAGCTCGTCGCCGCTGAACCCGACCAGGACCTCGGCCCAGCCCCCCGTGCGTCCGCTCGAGCAGGTCGAAGGGCAGGTTGTCGAGCAGCTCGTTGGCGATCACCACGCACGGCCCGTCGATCCCGCACGGGTCGGCCGCGGGCGCGGGGAGGTCGGCCACCGACCGCACCGCGTCGCCGTGGCGATCGACCAGGTCGGCGTGCAGCACGCGCTGGGCGGCGGCGCGCTCGACCAGCACCCAGCGGAGGGCGTCGCGGCAGCCCGGCCGGGCGGCCAGCACCGCGCGGGCCAACGTCCCCGGGCCGGCGCCCGCCTCCACCACCGTCCACGGGTCCGGTCGACCCGCCGCGTCCCACCAGGCGTCGAGCGCCCGGGCCACCACCGCGCCGAACAGCGGCCCCACCTCCGGGCTGGTCAGGAAGTCGCCGCGGCGACCGGCCCGCCCGCCCGTGGCGTAGAAGCCGACGTCGGGGTCGTAGAGCGCCACCTCGACCACCTCGCCGAACGGCACCGGTCCCCCGGCCACCGCGATGCGGTCGCGCACGCGGTCCAGGGCGGTGGTCATCCCGCCCATCCTCGCATCGCCGCCGAGCGGCCCGGACCAGCGCCTACGGGGCGGGGGTGACGCCGGGGCCGGCGCGGAAGAGCTTCAGGTCCTCGTAGGTGGCGCCGAGCGTGGCCCTGGCATCGGCGGCGAGCCAGGGGCCCAGCACCGAGGCGTAGACCGACCGCACGTCGACGGTCGGGACGAGGCTGCCCGAAGCATCGAGGGTGGTGAGCGACGGGTGGGCGCCGTAGATGCCGCCCTTCACGTTGTCGCCGATCAGCATCGCCAGGCCGGCGGCGCCGTGGTCGGTGCCCCTGCCGGAGTTCTCCCCGCCGCGCCGGCCGAAGTCCGACACCACCAGCATGGTGACCCGCCGCTGGAACGACGGGGCCAGGGCGGCGAAGAACAGGTCGATGGCCTCGTCGAGCTCGGCGAGGAGGTTCTGGTGGGTGGTCAGCTGCACCGCGTGGGTGTCCCAGCCGAAGCGGCAGACGGAGAGGCAGCGCGTGCCGAGGTCGGCGTTGATCGCCCGAGCCGCCAGGGTGAGGTCCCGGCCGAGCCCCTTGGCCGGCAGGCCGGCGCCGTACATCCCGGTCACGCTCCCCGCACGGTCGACGGCGTCACGGGTGCGGTCGGCCACGACGTCGGCCATCGCCCCCAGGCCGGTCGGGGCCGAGGCGAGCGTGCGGACGGCCGTGTACGCGTGGACCTGGGCCGGCGTGGTGGTGTCGGAGCCCCACAGCTTGCCGCCGGTCGGCAGGGAGGTGACCTCGAGGCGGCTGCCCACCAGGTGCAGGGGCACCCAGGAACCCACCGCGATCTCGCCGAACCCGCCGGCCCAGTCGGGGAGGCCGTCGCCGAACCGGCCCAGCCAGCCGGTGGCCACGCTCGAGGTGGCGGTGCCGGCCATGAGCCGGTCCTGGGTGACGAAGTGCGAGCCGTCGCCGTTGGTCCCCACCCCGGGCACCAGCGCCACGGTCCCCTGCGCGAACCGGGCGGCCAGGCGGGGCAGGGCCGGGTGGAGGCCACGGGTGCCGTCGCCCACGGGCAGCAGGAGGCCAGCGGGCACGCCGAGCGTGGGGCGCAGCGTCTCGTAGCGGCCGCGGTCCGGGCCGGAGATCGGGGCCAGCGTGTTGAGGCCGTCGTTGCCGCCCAGGAGCGTGACCACCACGACCACGCCGTCGGCCGCCCCGATCGGCGTCGCGCCGAAGGCGGCGTCGGTCAGCCACGAGGGCATCCCGGTGGCGGCGACGCCGCCCGTGGCGAGGAGGCCCTGGAGGAACCGTCGCCGGGAGACGTGGGGGGTGCTCGTGGTGGTGTCCATCAGTGCACCATGAAGTCCGGCGAGAGCATCAGCAGGTGCATCAGCTGGGCGGGGATGGCAGCGCTCTTGCCGGCTGCCTTGGTCTGGGTGAAGCAGGCCTCGAGGGCGGCGCGGGTCTTGGCCGACGGCTCGTTGATCCCGAAGCGGTCGAACGCCTTCTGGACCGCGGCCTGCGGCGTGAGCAGGCTCGACGTCACCAGCACGCCCGCCAGGGCCGCGGCGGCGCTGGCATCGGCGGCCCAGGTGGCCCGTCCCCACACCTGCGAGGTGGACAGCCACTGCTCGTTGGCGCCCCACCCGTTCACGTCCGGGGGCATGAACGGGATCTGCCCGGACTGCACGATCGCGTCGTCGGAGATCTTGGAGGCCTTCTGCCCGGTGGCGCGGAGCGTGGCCGCGAACCACTCCATCGGCGGCCGCACGAGCGCGCGGCGGGCCGTGGCGCTCCAGAACTCGGCGCTGGTGAGCACCGCCTTGACCAGGGCCCGGATGCTGAGGCCCGAGCTCCGGAACGCCGTGGCGATGGGGGTGATGACCGGGCTCGTCGGCGCGATCGGGTACGCGAGGTACGAGAAGACCTTGGCGGCGATGAACTTCGACGACACCACCGCCTTCCCGCCCTTGAGGATCTCGGTGAGCGCGGCCGGGCCGTCCCAGCTCTCCATCCGCCCGAACATGAACTTGGTGCCGTTGTCGTGCAGCGCCGGGCTGAAGGCGTAGTGCCGGAAGGTGACGTCGGCGCCGTGACCGGTCCAGGCCCGGGCCATCGCCACGACGTCGGCCTCCGTGAAGCTCCCCACCCCCATCGTGAACAGCTCCATGAGCTCCCGGGCGAAGTTCTCCTGGACCTTGCCGGCGAAGTTGAGCCAGTTGTCGAGGTACTTGAGCATGCCCGGGTCGACCGAGATCGCCTGCGCCATCGCGTGGAAGTCACCGAGCGCGTGCTGCCGCAGCGTCGAGTGCTGCTCGGCCATCACGCCCATGTCGAGGACCTTGTCGAGCGACGTGGCGAAGTGCCCGTGCCAGAACAGGGTCATCTTCTCGACGATCGGCGTGGGCGTGGTGGCCATGCGGTCGAGCCACCAGTAGGTCATCGACCGCCAGGCGAGGTAGTTGTCCGGCGGCTTCCCGAAGCCGATCGGCAGCTTGACCGCGGGGTTGCGGGTGGTGTCGAGCACGCGGTCGATCGCCGCGGCCCGCGACGCGAGCTTGGTGATCGCGGTCACCTCGGCCGGGTCGACGAAGAACCCCGTCCGCCGGAGCAGGTGCGACGCGTCAGCGATGGAGACAGGCATGCCGTGCTCCCTTCGTCTGAGACGCCGCGCGTCCGCCCTGTGTGTTCCCGCCCAGGCCCACAGGTCGATGGTACGGCCGGTGGTGGGGCCGAAGTAGGGGGCTATCACGTGCTTTCGGTCACGCCCGCCGGTTCTTTGCGCCCGCTCGGCGCTCGGACGACTACGGCGCGAGACCGGGACCGGCTCGGAAGAGCTGCAGGTCCGCGTAGGTGGCGCCGAGGATCGCTCGCGCATCGGCCTTCAGCCACGGCCCGAGCACCGACGCGTAGACCGACCGGATGTCGACCGTCGGCTTCAGGCTGCCGGCCGAGTCGAGGTCGGTGAGCGAGGGGTGGGCACCGTAGATGCCGCCCTTCACGTTGTCTCCGATCAGCATCGCCATCCCGGCGGCGCCGTGGTCGGTGCCCGCCCCGGAGTTCTCTCCCGCCCGTCGGCCGAACTCGGACACCACGAGCACCGTGACCCGGTTGCGGAACGACGCGGACAGGGCGTTGAAGAACAGGTCGAGCGCCTGGTCGAGCTCCTCGAGGAGCGGCTGGTGGGCACCGGCCTGGCGGGCGTGGGTGTCCCAGCCCAACCGGTCGACCGTGATGCAGCGGGTGCCGAGGTCGGCGTTGATGGCCCGGGCGGCCATCGTGAGGTCGCGGCCGAGCGGGGTCGTCGGCAACGAGCTGCCGAACAGCGCGGTGACGGTGCCGGCCCGGTCGACGGCGTCGCGGGTGTCCTTCGCGGCGGCGTCCGCCATCTTCCCGAGGTTGGTGGCCCGCGACGCGATCTTGCGGACGGCGTTGTGGGCGTTGACCTGCACCTTCGAGGAGGTGTCGGCCCCCCACAGCGTCCCGCCGGTCGGCAGCGCGGTGACCTCGACCCGGGTGCCCACCAGGTGCAACGGCACCAGGGGGCCGACCGCCAGCTCGCGGTAGCCGCTCGCGTAGTCGGGGAGGTTGTCGCCGTAGCGGCCCAGCCAGCCGGTGGCCAGGCTCGTGGTGGCCGTGCCCGCCATGAGCTTGTCCTGGGTGACGAAGTGCGAGCCGTCGCCGTTGGTGCCCACGCCGGGCACGAGCGCCACCCGGCCGGCGGCAAAGCGGGTGGCCAGCCGCGACAGCGCCGGGTTCAGGCCCCGGGTGCCGTCGCCCACGGGCAGGAGGCTGTCGGCGGGCAGGGCCAGCGTCGGGCGCAGCGTCTCGTACTGCCCGCGGTCCGAGCTCGAGAGGGGGGCCAGGAAGTTCAGGCCGTCGTTGCCGCCCAGGAGCGTGACCACCACGACCGCTCCGTCGGTGACGCCGAGCGGCGAGACCCCGGCGGCGCCGGCCTGCTCCAGCAGCCACGAGGGCAGCCCGCTGGCGGTGATGCCGCCGGCGGCCACCAGGCCCTGGATGAACCGCCGCCGCGTGGTGCCCGGCTCGAGCGGGCGCGAGGAGCGGAAGGGGTGGTCGGCGCTGGCGTGGGCGGCGATGTCGAACATGGGCATCTCCCTCAGTGCACCGTGAAGTCCGGGGAGAGCATCAGGAGGTGGACCAGCTGCATCGGCAGGAGCCATCCGTCGCCATCCGCCTTCGTCTGCGTGACGCACGCCTCGAGGGCGGTGCGGGTGTAGTACGAGGGGGCGGTGACGCCGAACTGGTCGAACGCCTTCTGGACCGCGTCCTTCGCCGTGAGCGCGTCGACCCCGGCCAGCACGCCGGCCAGCTGCGCATGGGCACTGGCGTCGGTGGCCCACCGCGACCGCCCCCAGAGCTGCGAGGTGGCCAGCCAGTAGCTGTTGTTGCCCCAGCCGTCGACGTCCGGCGGCAGGAACGGGATCTGCCCCGCCTGCACGAGCGTGTCCACCGGGATCTTCGAGGCGGGCAGCCCCGTGGCCTGCAGGGTCCCCGCGAACCACTCGATCGGCGGTCGGACGAGCGCCCGGCGGGCGGTGCTGCTCCAGAACGCGGTGCTCTTGAAGATGGCCTTCACCAGGGCGAGGATGTCCCACCCCGAGCTCCGGAACGTGGTCGCCAACGAGGTGACGATCGAGCTCGTGGGAGCGATCGGGTAGGCGAGGTGCGAGAACACCTTCGCCGCGATGAACTTCGACGACGGCACCGCCTTGGAGCCCTTGATGATCTCGGTGAGCGCGGCCGGCCCGTCCCAGCTCTGCGTCTTGCCGAACAGCACCTTGCTCCCGCCGTCGTGCCAATCCGGGTGGAACTGGTAGTGGCGGTAGCTGTCGTCCACGCTGTGACCGGTCCACGCCCGGGCCATCGACACCACGTCGGCCTGGGTGTAGTTGCCCACGCCGAGCGTGAAGAGCTCCATGAGCTCCCGGGCGAAGTTCTCCTGCACCTTGCCGGTGAAGTTGAGCCAGTTGTCGAGGTACTTCAGCATGGCCGGATCGACCGAGATCGCCTGGGCCATCGCGTGGAAGTCGCCGAGGGCGTGCTCTCGCAGCGTCATGTGCTGCTCGGCCATCACCCCCATGTCGAGCACCTTGTCGAGGCCGGTGGCGAAGTGGCCGTGCCAGAACAGGGTCATCTTCTCGACGATCGGCGTGGGGCTCGTCCGCATGCGCTCGAGCCACCAGTACGTCATCGTCTTCCACGCGTGGTAGTTGTCCGGCGGGGTCGTGAACGGGATCGGCGAGACGGCGGCCGGGTTCCGGCTGATGTCGCAGACCCGATCGACCGCGGCCGCGCGTGATGCCAGCTTGCGGATCGCGGCGTGCTCGACCGGGTCGACCCGGAAGCCCGACCGCTGCAGCAGGTGCGCGGCGTCAGCAGCCGAGACGACCACGCCCACCCCTTCGCTTGCTCATCTCGCGGTACCCCCGGAGGCCCGCCCCGGCTCAACTCGGGGGTGAGCGTATGACTGGGCCGTTCCCAGCGGAAGGGGGCAAACGCTACTTCAGGCGGGCTTCCCGTCAAGCCAGCCGGAATGTTGGGGGGTCAGGCGCCGGGTCCGGCCCGGAAGAGGTGCAGATCCTCGTAGGTGGCGCCGAGGGTGCCGCTGGCGTCGCCGTCGAGCCACGGATCGAGGACCGAGGCGTAGATCGAGCGCACATCCACGACCGGAATGAGGTTCCCCGAGGAGTCAAGGGTGGTGAGCGACGGGTTGGCGCCGTAGAGGCCGCCCCGCACGTTGTCGCCGACGACCATCGCCAGACCGGCGGCGCCGTGGTCGGTGCCCTTGCCGGAGTTCTCGGCGGCCCGGCGTCCGAACTCGGACACCACCAGCACGGTCACCCGACTGCGGAAGGCCGAGGCCAGCGTGGCGAAGAACAGGTCGAGGGCCTGGTCGAGCTCGGTGAGGAGGCCCGTGTGGGTGGGCGCCTGGAGGGCGTGCGTGTCCCAGCCGAGGCGGCTGACGGTGAGGCACCGCGTGCCGAGGTCGGCGTTGATGGCCCGAGCGGCCAGGGCGAGGTCCTGGCTCAGCAGCGTCGCGGGAAGGGCGGCACCGTAGAGCGGACCGACCGTGGCCGCCCGGTCCACCGAGTCGCGGGTGGCGGCGGCGGTGCGGTCGGCGACGGCGCCGAGGCCCGTCGGCGCGCCGGCCATCGCCCGCACGGCGTCGTAGGCGTTGCGCTCGTAGCGGGTGGTGGTGTCCGAGCCCCACAGGGTGCCGACCGACGGCAGCGCGGTGACGCCGACCTGACGGCCCTTGAGGTGCAGCGGGACGACCGCGCCCACCGCGAGCTCGCGGAAGCCGCTGTCCCACTCGGTGAGCCCGTCGCCGTAGCGGCCGAGCCAGCCGGTGGACCGATCGGTGGTGGCGGTGCCGGCCATCATCGTGTCGGTGGTGGCGAAGTGCGAGCCGTCGCCGTTGGTGCCGACGCCCCGGACCAGCGCGACCTGGCCCTGCTGGAAGCGGGCCGCCAGCCTGGGGAGGGCGGGGTTGAGGCCCCACGTGCCGTCGCCCACCGGCAGCAGCGAGGCCGCGGGCACGGCCAGCGTCGGGCGCAGCGACTGGTAGCGGGTGCGGTCGGTGCCCGAGATCGGCACCAGCGTGCTGAGGGCGTCGTTGCCCCCCTGCAGGGTGACCACCACGAGGATGCCGTCGGTCGTGCCCACGGGCGTGGCGCCGGCGGCCCCGGCCGCGTCGGCGAGCCAGGTCGGGATGCCCGAGGCGGTGACGCCGCCGGCGACGGCGAGGCCCTGGAGGAACCGGCGACGGGTCGTGCCCCCGGGCTCCCGCAGACGGGTCTCGCGAGCGAGGTCGAGCATCGTGGTCATCTCCTTCAGGCCACCTGGTAGTCCGGCGAGAGCAGGAGGAGGTGGACGAGCATGGCGGGGATCGACCAGGCGTCGCCCTCGGCGACGGCCCGGCTGCAGAACCCCTCGAGGGCAGCCCGGGTGGTGGGCGACGGCTCCGTGATGCCGAACTGGTCGAAGGCCTTCTGGACCATCTCGGGCACGGGCAGGGTCTGCACGCCGGAGAGCACGCCGCCCTGCCAGGCGTAGTAGCGGACGAAGCTGGACCACTGCGACCGGCCCCAGAGGTTGGACGTGGAGAGCCAGTAGTCGTTCTCGCCCCAGCCGTTGACGTCCGGCGGAGCGAAGAGGAGCTGGCCGGCCTGCTGCAGGACGGTCGTGGCCGGCACGAGGGTGGTGCCGACGCCGGTGTTCTGCAGGGCGGCCACGACCCACTCGACCGGCGACCGGACCAGCGAGTGCCGGGCGGTGTCGCTCCAGAACGCCGTGCTGTTGAAGATCGCCTTCACGAGGGCGAGCACGTTCAGGTTCGAGCTGCGGAACGCGGAGGCCAGCGGTGTGACGACCGGGTCGCCCGGCTTCACCGGGTAGGCCAGGAACGAGAACACCTTGGCGGCGATGTACTTCGAGGAGACGACCGCCTTGCTCCCCTTGAGGATCTCCGTGAGCGCGGCGGGCCCGTCCCAGTTCTTCGGCCGGCCGCCGAACAGCGACTTCTTGCCGGTGTCGTGGTACGTCGACCGGAACATGTAGGTCCGGTACGAGTCGTCGACGCTGTGGCCGGTCCAGGCCCGGGTGAGCGACACGACGTCGGCCTGCGTGTAGTTGCCGACGCCCATGGTGAAGAGCTCCATGAGCTCCCGAGCGAAGTTCTCCTGCGGCTTGCCGGCGAAGTTGGCGTAGTTCTGGAGGTAGAGCAGCATCGCCGGGTCGACCGACACGGCCTGCGCGAGCGTGTGGAAGTCGCCGAGGGCGTGCTGGCGCAGGGTGGCG
>CAVSIC010000036.1:0-38294 GCA_963727905.1 uncultured Microthrixaceae bacterium | reverse complement strand
TGCGCCGCCGCGATGGGCCGGAGCCGGGCGCTCGTGACGACGGACCTGGCGGCGCTCGACGACGCCGGCCTGGCCGCGCATGTGGCCGAGTGCATCGACCACTGGCGGACCCACGCCCCGTTGCACTTCGACGCGCCGGAGGGCGCGCTGGCGGCCGGCGAGCTGATGGAGGCGGCGCGGGAGTGGGGCCTGGATCCCGTGGCCGCGCTCCTCGCCCTCGCCGGTTCGGCGACGGCGACCTCGTCCGCCGAGCGGCTGTTCGATCGCATCGCCGCCGGCCTCGACGCCGCCGGCGCCGACGAGGTGGTCGATCTCGACCAGGTGCGGGCCCTCGGCGGCGACGCCTCCGCCGCGCTCGACGAGCTGCTCACGGAGTACGGCTGGCGGGTGGTCAACCTCGACCTCGCCTCGCCCACCCTGGCCGAGCGCCCCGCCGCCGTGCTCACGGCGATCCGGGCGGCGCGGCGCGGCTGGAGCGCGCGGCGCCGTCCCGACGGCTCCGCCCTCGAGGCCCTCCGGGCCCAGGTGCCCGAGGGCGACCGCGCCCGCTTCGACGAGCTCGCGGCCGAGGCGTCGGCCACCTACGGCTACAACGACGACAACAGCACCGTGTACTTCGCCCTGCCGGCCGGCATCGTGCGGCGGGCCGTGCTCGAGGTCGGGCGCCGCCTGGTCGAGCGGGGGGCTGCCGCCGTGCCCGCCGACGCGCTGGAGGCCAGGAGCGAAGAGCTCGCCGCGCTGCTCGCCGGAGGTGGGCCGTCCGCGGCCGAGCTCGCCGAGCGGGCCGCGGACCGGCGGGCGATGGCCGCGGTCCGCCCACCGCCGATGCTCGGCGCTCCGGTGGAGGCGCCCGCGCCGGTGCTGGGTCCGAACACCCGGCGGCTCGAGGAGCTGATGGACGCGTTTCGGAGCGTGGCCTGGGCGGCTCCCGACACGAGCAACGGCCGCGCCGCCGCCACCGTCGGCACGGAGGTGGTCCGCGGCCGCGCCGTCGTGGCGATCGACCCCATCGACGCGCTGGCCCGCATGGAGCCGGGCGACATCCTCGTGTCGCTGAGCACCACCGCGACGTTCAACACGATCTTCCCGGTGGCCGGCGCGGTGGCTGTGCAGGAGGGCGGGCTCATGAGCCACCCCGCCGTGCTGGCGCGCGAGCTCGGGCTCACCGCGGTGATCGGCATCCCCGACCTGCTCACCCGCGTGGCCGACGGCGACCTCGTGGAGGTCGACCCGGTGGCCGGGACGATCCGGGTGATCGAAGGCGTCGGCTAGCGCCCTGGGCTAGCTGCGCGGGTCGAGCAGCACCTTGAGGCAGCCGTCCTCGCGTGCGTTGAACACTCGATAGGCCTCGGCCGCCTCGGAGAGGCCGAGGTGGTGCGTGAAGACCTGCTCGGGGCGCAGGCGGCCCGACTCGATCAGCGGGACGAGCGCGGGCCACGTGGTCGGGATCGACGCGAGGGTCGAGCGCAGGGTGAGGCGCTTGAAGAAGATCACCGCCATCGGGAGCGGGAGAGCGAAGTTCATGTTCGCCCCGATCACCGACACGCGCCCGCCGGTGGCAGCCATGTAGATGGCGTCGAGGATGGTCTGGTCCGCACCCACCGCCTCGATCACCGCGTCGGCGCCGCGGCCGCCGGTGGCCTCCTGCACGCGGGCCACCGCGTTGCCGTCGGTGGCGTCGATGGGCTCGGCTCCGAGCTCGGCGGCGCGGGCGAGGCGCTCGGGCACCATGTCGATGGCGAAGACGCGGGAGGGGCCGAAGAGCTGCGCGCACTGCAGCGCGAACACACCGACCGGGCCCATGCCGATCACGGCCACGGTGTCGCCGGGGGAGATCTCCGCCATCTGCGCGCCCAGGTAGCCGGTGGGGAGGATGTCGGTGAGCAGCACGGCCTGCTCGTCGGTGATCCCCTCGGGGATCTTGAGCACCGACGCGTCGGCCGACGGCACGGCGACGGCCTCGGCCTGGCCGCCCCACAGGTCGAGCGACGTGCCGAACACGCGCAGCCCGTTGTTTCGGCACAGGACCGGGTCGCCGGCCCGGCACGGGGCGCAGCGGCCGCAGCCGACCACGCCCGACACGAGCACGCGGTCGCCCGGTCGGACGTTGAGCACCTCCGCGCCCACGTCCTCCACCGTGCCGACGAACTCGTGGCCGAGGTGGACCCCGGGGATCGTCATGGGCCCGTGGTACAGGTGCAGGTCGGACCCGCAGATGGCCGTGCGATCGATTCGCAGCAGCAGCCCGTCGGGCCCCGGCACGCCGGCGTCCGGCACCTCCTCGACCCGGACGTCTTCCAACCCGTGCAACACCACTGCGCGCATCCGCCGGACGCTAGCGGCGTCCGGCGGATCTGATCTGTTGCTTGCTCCGGTCGTCGCTGCGCTCCTCAGCCTCCGCAAGGTGCCGTTCGGGCGCACTCCGGCTAGCCCTCACGGCGGGTGCTCGGTGCCGGGTCGTGGGCTCGGCCCTGCATCTGGCTCAGCGCCGGGTCAGGATCCGCGCGTCTGTCATATGGCGTACGTATGTTCGTGTGATGGCCAGGACGAAGACGGTGTACCGGTGCACGGACTGCGGGTCGGCCGAGCCCAAGTGGGCGGGGCGGTGCGGGGCCTGCGAGGCCTGGAACACCCTGGTCGAGGAGATCGAGCACCCGGTCGCCGCGAGCACGGCGGCCGGAGCGCTGCCCACCCCCGGTGTGCCGATGCCGATCGCCGAGGTCGACACCGAGGCCTGGGCGGCCCTGCCGACGTCGATGGGGGAGCTCGACCGGGTCCTGCAGGGCGGGCTCGTCCCGGGCTCGGTCACGCTCCTCGGCGGCGAGCCGGGCATCGGCAAGTCCACCCTGCTGCTGCAGGCGCTGGCGGGGCTGGCCAAGTCGGGGCGCCGCTGCCTGGTGGTCACCGCCGAGGAGTCGGCCCAGCAGGTGCGCCTGCGGGCCGAGCGCCTCGGCGCCCTCCCGCCGAACCTGTGGCTGGTGGCCGACACGTCCCTGCCGAACGTGCTCGACCACCTCGCCTCGGTCCGGCCCGACGTCGTGGCCATCGACTCCATCCAGACCGTGTTCGATCCGGCGCTGTCGTCGGCCCCCGGCTCGGTCGCCCAGGTGCGCCACTGCGCCCACCACCTGGTGCGGGCGGCCAAGGACCGGTCGCTGGCCACGATCCTCGTCGGCCACGTCACCAAGGACGGCGGCCTCGCCGGTCCCCGCGTGCTCGAGCACCTGGTCGACACCGTGCTGTCGTTCGAAGGCGAGGCCCACCACGCGCTGCGGCTCCTGCGGGCCACGAAGCACCGCTTCGGGTCCACCGACGAGCTCGGCCTGTTCGAGATGACCGGCGACGGCCTCGCCGGCGTCCCCGACCCGTCCGCGCTGTTCCTCGCCGACCGACGGCCCGGCACCGCCGGGTCGGTGGTGGCCCCGGTGCTCGACGGCCACCGCCCCCTGCTGGTCGAGGTGCAGGCGCTCGTCACCAAGTCCAACCTCCCGACGCCGCGGCGCTCCGCACAGGGGCTCGACAGCGGTCGCCTGTCGCTGGTGCTGGCCGTGCTCGCCAAGCGGGTCGGCGCCGGTGTGGCCGACGACGACGTCCACGCGGTGGTGGCCGGCGGCGTGAAGGTCGTGGAGCCCGGCGCCGACCTCGCGCTCGCCCTCGCGCTCGTGTCCGCTCGCAACGGCCGGCCCGTGCCCGACGACCTGGTGGCCTGCGGCGAGGTCGGCCTGGGCGGCGAGCTCCGCCAGGTCCACCAGACCGCCCGCCGGCTCGCCGAGGCGGCCCGCCTGGGCTTCCGCCGGGCCATCGTTCCCGCCAGCGCACCGGCCGGCCCCCCGGGCATCCAGATCCTGCGGGCCGCCACCCTCGCCGACGCCGTCGACCTGCTGATGCCTGCTTGAGATGACCCCCTGAACGAATCGGCCTCGCCCACGTAGCATTGCGGGATGGCCCCGAGGCGCAGCGCTGAGCTCTTGTCCGCGCTCGGGGTCGTCGCGCCGGGCACGCACCTGCGCGCCGGGCTCGATCGGATCCTGCAGGCGAGCATGGGCGCGCTCATCGTGGTGGGCGACGGCCCCGATGTCCTGAACATCTGCTCCGGCGGCTTCCTGCTCGACGCGGCGTTCAGCCCGCAGCGCCTGTCGGAGCTGGCGAAGATGGACGGCGCCATCATCCTGGCCTCCGATGCCAGCCGCATCGCTCGGGCCAACGTGCACCTCGTGCCGAACCCGAACGTGCCCACGTCCGAGACCGGCACCCGGCACCGCACCGCCGAGCGGGTGGCCCGGTCGATCGACGTGCCGGTGATCTCCGTGTCCGAGGACATGGCCGTGGTGGCGGTGTACGCACGGGACCAGAAGCACGCGCTCGAGCCGATCCCGCGCCTGCTCACGCGGGCCAACCAGGCGCTGCAGACCCTCGAGCGCTACAAGGACCGCTTCGTCGAGGTCACCGCGCAGCTCTCCACCGTGGAGGTCGAGGACCTCGTCACCGTGCGCGACGTGGTCACCGTGCTGCAGCGCACCGAGATGGTCCGCCGGGTGGCGGAGGAGATCGAGCTCGACATCATCGAGCTCGGTGTCGACGGCCGGCTGGTGCGGCTGCAGCTCGACGAGCTCATGGGCGGCGTGGACGACGACCGCCGCCTGGTGATCCGGGACTACTTCCACGAGGACGCCGGCTGGCACATCGACGAGTCGCTCGAGGCGCTCGCCGACCTGGGCACCGAGGACCTGCTCGACCTGAAGGCGGTGGGCGCCGCGCTGCACCTCCCCGACGCCAAGCTCGACCTCGACGAGAGCCTGCAGCCGCGCGGCTACCGGCTCCTGTCGAAGGTGCCCCGCCTCCCGGAGCCGGTGATCGAGCGCATCGTCGATCGCTTCGGCAACCTGCAGAAGGTCATGCGGGCCACCATCGACGACCTCGACGACGTCTCCGGCGTGGGCGAGACCCGCGCTCGGGCGATCAAGGAGGGCCTGTCCCGGCTCGCCGAGACCAGCATCCTCGACCGCTACACGTGACCCGCTCCACGCTCCCCTCGGGTCGGGCCGTCGAGCTCGCACGACCGGCCGACGGCCGCCCGCCCACGCAGGGCCTCGTGCTGCTCCCCGACATCATGGACCTGCGCCCGCTGTTCGACGCCCACAGCCAGCGGCTGGCCGACCAGCACGGCTGGGCGGTGGCCAACGTGGAGATCTGGCAGGGGCACCAGGAGCTCGACCTCGCGGCGCGCATGGAGTCGGTCGGTCTCCTCGACGACGCCGCGCTGCTCGCCGACCTGAGCGTGGCGGCCGACCTGCTCGACGTGGAGCCCGTCGGCGTGACGGGGTTCTGCATGGGCGGGATGTACGCGCTCAAGGCGGCTGGTACCGGTCGCTTCCACCGGGCAGTGGCGTTCTACGGCATGTTCCGGGTGCCGCAGAGCTGGCAGGGCCAGACCACGGTCGAGCCGCTCGACCAGGTGGCCCGGGCGGGAGCCTGCCCCGCGCTCGCCATCTGCGGTTCGATCGACCAGTGGACACCGGCGGAGGACATCGCGGCTGCGGAGGCCGCCGGGGTGACCGTCGTGACCTACGAGGGCGCCGACCACGGCTTCGTCCACGACGACTCGCGCCCGACCCACCGCGCCGACGATGCCGCCGACGCCTGGCGCCGGGCCATCGCCTTCCTGACGACCTAGCTGTCACGACCTCCCGCCGTGAGGCCGGGATTCGGTGACACCGGGGGCTAGCGGGCGCGGCGGCTCAGCTGCTGGCGGTCGAGGATGCGGTAGCGGCGGTCGGACTGGTCGATCCAGCCGAGCCGCACGAAGCTGGCGATGGCCTTGTTGACCCGCTCGCGGGAGGCGCCGACCATCCCGGCCAGCTCCTCCTGGGTGATCGGCAGCTGGAACTCGTCCTCGCCGTCGGCCAGGTCGAGCAGCCGCTTGGCGGTGCGCCCGGTGACGTCGAGGAACACCGAGTCGGCGAGCTGCGCGTCCATCGACCGCAGCCGGCCGGCCAGCAGCGCGACCACGCCCCACAGGAGCTCGGGCCGCTCGTCGAACGCGGCCTTCACGGGGGCGTAGGGGATCTCGACGATCTGCGAGGGCTCCAGCGCCCGGGCCTCGGCCGAGCGGCCCAGGCCGTCGAGGAGGCCCATCTCGCCGAAGAGCGCCCCGCGCTCCATGAGGGCGAACACCGACTCCCGCCCGTCGTCGGACCGACTGGCGATCGCGATGCGCCCGTCCTCCACCACGTAGAGGTGGTGCGGGGCGGCGCCTTCGGTGAACACCACGTCGCCCCGCCGCAGCTGCCGGGGGGTCGACGCCGCCGCGACGCGCTGCAGCGCAGCATCGTCGAGGTCGACGAACAGGTCTGTGTCGCGCAGGAGCGCAAGATCCACCATGGAAGCGAGCAGCCTAGTGACGGATTTCACCGCGGGTAGGGTCCCCAGATGTCCACCTGGGCCGTCGTCGTCGCGGCCGGCGCCGGCACCCGCTTCGGCGAGCGCAAGCAGTACCTGCCTCTCGCAGGCGCGCGCGTGCTCGATTGGGCGCTGCGCGAGCCCCTCACCTGGTGCGACGGCGTGGTGCTCGTGGTGCCGCCGGATGTCGTCGGCGACGCGGAGCCGGAGGTGAGCGCCGTGGTGGCGGGCGGGGACACCCGCTCGCAGTCGGTGCGCAACGGGCTGGCCGCGGTCCCCGCCGACGCCGAGGTCGTGGTCGTCCACGACGCCGCTCGCCCGGTCCCGGTGCCCGGGGTGTGGGAGCGGGTGCTCGCGGCGGTCGCCGACGGCGCGGACGCCGCCGTGCCGGCGGTGGCGGTCACGGACTCGCTGCGCCACCGTGACGGCCACGCCGTGGACCGCGAGGGCCTCCTGTCGGTCCAGACGCCGCAGGCGTTCCGGGCCGCGGCCCTGCGGGCGGCGCACGCGACCGGAGCCGACGCGTCGGACGACGCCTCCCTCGTGGAGGCCGCGGGTGGCAGGGTGGTGCTCGTGGACGGCGACCCGGCGAACCTGAAGATCACGACCCCGGTCGACCTGTCGTTCGCGGAGCTCCTGTGTCGGTGAGGGTCGGGCAGGGCTTCGACGTCCACCCGTTCACCGACGAACCGGGGCGAACCCTCGTCCTCGGCGGCGTGGCCTTCTCCGGCGAGCGCGGCCTGGCCGGCCACAGCGACAGCGACGTGATCGCCCACGCGGTGATCGACGCGCTCCTCGGCGCCGCCGGGCTCGGCGACATCGGGCAGCGCTTCCCCGACACCGACCCCGCGTGGGCCGGCGCCGACAGCCTCGACCTCGTCCGGCGCACCGTGGCCGACGTGCGGGCGGCCGGCTGGGAGCCGGGCAACGTCGACTGCACGGTCGTGCTCGAGGCGCCGAAGCTCGCGCCGCGTCGGGCCGAGATGGAGGCGGGGCTCAGCGAGGCCGTGGGCGCACCGGTCACCGTGAAGGGCAAGCGGGCCGAGGGCTTGGGCTCGCTCGGCCGCTCCGAGGGCATCGCCTGCTTCGCCGTCGCGCTGGTGGAGCGCCCGTGACGCCGCCGCGCGGCGCCGGGCGGGGCAAGCCGACGAGTCGCGGAGCGAAGCCGCCGCGGGGCGGGTCGGCCAAGCCGCCGCACGGTGCCAAGCCGGTCGCGGGCCGCGGTGCGGCGAAGTCGGGCACGGGGAAGCCCACCACTCGCGGCGCCAAGCCCGCGGCTCGCGGAGCCAAGCCGGCGTCGCGCGGCAGTCGGGGCGGCGCCCGCACGGCGCGCGTCCTGCCGCAGCGCACCGCCGACGACGGCGCCGTCGTCAGCCGCACCACCGGGCCCAAGCGGGGCCTCGGCGGCGAGCAGGTGGAGGGCCGCCAGGCGGTCCGGGAGCTGCTGATGTCCGGTCGTCGGCGCACCCGCGAGGTCTGGATGCTCGCCGAGCAGGAGCCGGCCACGATCCTCGAGGACATCGTTGCGCTCGCCTCGGCCGAGCGGGTCACGCTGCGCGAGGTCGGACGGGCGAAGTTCTTCGCCCAGGCGCGCTGCGAGGCACCCCAAGGGGTCCTGGCCATGGCCGGCCCCCTCGAGGAGGTGGACCTCGACGACCTGGCCACCGCGCGCCCGGGCAGCCCCCCGCCGTTCCTCGTGGCCGTCGACGGCGTCACCGACCCGGGCAACCTCGGGGCGCTGCTGCGCTCGGCGGAGTGCGCCGGGGCGACGGGCGTCGTGCTGCCCCGCCACCGGGCCGTCCACATCACGCCCACGGTCACGAAGTCGGCGGCCGGCGCGGTGGAGCACCTGGACTGCGCGGTGGTCGGTGGCCTGCCCGCCGCGCTGGCCCGGCTCCGGGACCTCGGGGTCTGGGTCGTCGGGCTCGACGGCGACGGCGAGGGCGAGCTGTGGTCCATGCCCGCCGCCGACGGCCCGATCGCGCTCGTGCTCGGGGCCGAGGGGAGCGGGCTCTCCCGCCTCGTCCGGCAGCGCTGCGATGCCGTGGTGCGCATCCCGCTGGGGGGTTCGCTCACCTCGCTGAACGTCGCCGCGGCGGGCGCGCTGGCCTGCTTCGAGGTGGCTCGCGCGCGAGCGTGACGAGTCGGGCGTTTCGGACGAACCGCCCAGACGGCCCAAACTTTTTCCTTCTGGTTCTTCCGGTTCGCGCCCCGGCGTTCGGTAGGTCCCCCAAAACTTGACCATCTGGTCAACTTCGTACATTGACACTCCACAGGCCCCGTGGTTCAAGGGTGACTAGTCCGTTCGGGCCAGACCGCCGTGGTCACCGGAAACCCCCCGACACGAACCCCCAGGAGCCCTCGCCCCCGTGCCCCGCACCGACGCCGCACTGGACCAGCTGACCGACGTGGAGCTCGTCGCGCAGGCCCAGCAGGGCTGCTCCGACTCGCTCGTCGCGCTGATCGACCGCTACCGGCGGTTCGCCCGGGCCAAGGCCCGCGGGTACTTCCTGGTCGGCGCCGACGCCGACGACGTCGAGCAGGAGGCCCTCATCGGCATCTACAAGGCGGCCCGCGACTTCCGGCCCGAGCACCTGGCCAGCTTCCGGGCCTTCGCAGACATCTGCGTGACGCGCCAGATCATCACCGCGATCAAGACGGCCACGCGCCAGAAGCACCAGGCCCTCAACCAGTACGTGTCGATCTCCACGCCGCGGACCACCGACGACAGCGGCGACCGCGCCGTCGACGAGCTGATCCACGTCCACCGCCACGGTGCCGATCCGGCCGACCGGGTCATCGCCCAGGAGCGCTTCGGCGCCATGCGCCAGCGCCTCTCCGAGGTCCTGTCGGGCCTCGAGGTCGAGGTCCTGTCGCTGTACGTCGAGGGGCGCAGCTACCAGGAGATCGGCGAGGAGCTCGGTCGCCACGTGAAGTCGATCGACAACGCGCTGCAGCGCATCAAGCGCAAGCTCGAGCTGACGCTGGACGAGCGGGCCGCCGCCGACCGCGTCGACGACCTCGCCCTCATCGCCTGAGGCTTACGCTGGGCGCTCCGCCCGAGTAGCTCAGTTGGCTAGAGCAACCGCCTTGTAAGCGGTAGGTCGTCGGTTCGACTCCGACCTCGGGCTCTAGGCAGTCGGGGTGCGCGGCTCCATGCCGGCGGCGCGGTACACGGCGTCGATCACGCGCATGTTGGCGATGGCGTCGTCGACGCCGGTGGGGAACGGCTCGTCGCGCAGGACCGCGGCGGCGAAGGCCCGGAGCTGGTACAGGTACGACGCGTGGCGTCCGAAGCGCTCGCGGCGGCGACCCGACGCGGTGCGGACCGAGAAGCGGTGGAACGCCTGCGGGGCCGTGGCGTTGGAGATGCGCAGCACGCCGGCGCTGCCGGTGACCCGAACGCCGAGCGCGAGCAGGTGCCGCGACAGCATCGACACCTGGATGCGGCCCGTCGTCCCGCTGGGGTACCGGAGCTCCGCCTCGGCGAAGCGGTCGACGCCGGGTGAGCGCTCGAGCGCGCGGGCGGACACGACCTCAGGTTCGGCGCCGGCCAGGTGGCGGTTCTGGTGGATCGCGTAGCACCCGACGTCCATGAGCGTCCCGCCCGCCAGCGAGAGGTCCCAGCGGATGTCGCCCTTCGGCAGGAGCGGGAAGGCCATCCAGGTCTCGATCCGCTGCACCTCGCCGAGCTCGCCGCCGTGCACGACCTCGAGGGCGCGGGCGAAGAGCGGGTGGTAGCGGTAGTGGAACGCCTCCATGCACACGAGCCCACTGCGCCGAGCGACCTCGGCGACCCGCTCGGCCTCGGCGGCGTCGGCGGTGAAGGGCTTCTCGCAGAGGACGTGCTTCCCCGCCTCGAGCGCGGCGATGGTCCACCGGCCGTGCAGCCCGTTGGGCAGCGGGTTGTAGATCGCGTCGATGTCGGGGTCGTCGATCAGCGCCTGGTAGCCGTCGACGACGCGCGGGATGCCGCGCTTGGCCGCGTAGGCCTCGGCGCGTCCACGATCGCGCGCGGCGACGGCGGTGACCTCGACCTCGTCCACGCGCGACGCCGGCTTCACGAGGGCCTGGTTGGTGATGCGGGCAGCGCCGAGCGTGCCGATGCGGAGCGTCGCCATGGGCCCAATCTCGCACCTCGCGGGCGTCGCCTGCGGGTCCGCCGCGCCGGGCCGGGAGCGAGGGTCCTTGATCCGGGGGTCCCGGCAGGCCAGCCTTGTCCCCGATGGCCCTCACCGAACGAGACCGCGCGATCCTCGACTTCGAGCGCACCTGGTGGACCGAGCCCGGTCCGAAGGACACCGCGATCCGCGATCGGTTCGAGCTCTCGGGCACTCGCTACTACCAGCTCCTCACGGAGCTGCTCGAGGACGACGATGCCCTCGCCTACGACCCCCTCTTGGTGCGTAGGCTCCGTCGGGCCCGCGACCGTCGCCGCCGGGCACGCGTCGAAGGACGCCCGGTGAGCCAGCTCGACGGCCGATAGGAGACCCCGGATGGCACGACGTCGACCGACCGAGCCCACGGCCAACCCCGCGCGAGGGGTGATCCTCGTGGTGGTCGCGGTCCTCATCGGTCTGTTCCTGCTCCGGAACGGCATCGACACCACGGTCACCACGAGCGGACCGACCGGCACCGACGGCGGGACCAGCACCGATGCCGGCACCGACGGCACCGACTCGGGCACCGACGACACCACGCCGTCCACGATCGGGCTGCGCTCGCCGGCCGACGTCCCGACGATCGTGCTCAACGGCTCGGGCGTGAAGGGCGCGGCGAAGAAGTACAGCACGGCCCTGCTCAACAAGGGCTACAACCTCACGAACCCCGACGGGGCCAACGCCACGAACGCGACGGAGACCACACAGGTCCTGTACGCCACGGGCTTCGAGCAGGAGGCGGCGGCGGTGGCGATCGCCATCGGCGCGCCGACCACCTCCGTGCTCGCGCTCGGCACCACCACGCCTGGCACCACCGCCGGCGCCTCTGTGGTCGTCGTGCTCGGCGCCGACCTCGGGTCCAAGGACCCGCCCGCCTGACCCGCGGGCGCCGGGCGGCTTCGCCGACCCGAGCGGAGGCACCGGCGGAGGCTGAGGAGCGAAGCGACGACCGGAGCCGCCATGACTCAGCCGATCCGGGTCACCCGCACGGTCACCTCGAAGTCGATGGTGGCCTTGACCGGCTCGGCCACCACGCCGCGCGGCGGCGCGAAGCGGGCCTGCACCTCGCCGCGCGACCACGAGCGGGACCGCCGCGTGGCGCCGTCGACCAGGTCGTAGCTCGTCGTCGCCCCCGACCGCACCCGGCCGGTGACCTCGGTGGCGCTCGCTCCCGCCCGCACGGACCGGGCGAGGTCCTCGGTGGCCGTCGTGCGCACCACGGCCACATCGCTGCCGTCGATCACCCCGAGGCGCTCCAGGCGGCCCCGGCTGTGCAGGTCACCGTCGTCGCTCGACCAGCGGTCGCCCGGAGCCAGGGGCCGGTCGGGGGGCCCGGGGAGGTGGGTGGGCACGACGCTGTCGGCCGCACCGAGGACCTCGGCGCCGAGCCCCCCCACGAGCTCCACCCCCTCGAGCGACCCGGCCCGGTCGACCAGCGCCACCGCCGTCCGGGTGATGCCCCCCTCGCGGGTGAGCTCCAGCCGGATGCGGGCACCTCGCGACGTGCGGGCCCGCACCTCCTGGCGGGCCACCAGCTCGGTGTCCACGTGGATGATCTCGGGCTCCTCACCCTCGATGGCGCGCGTGATCGTGGCCTGGATCTCGTAGCGGTACGCGTACCGGTCGCCGACCTGTGGGGCGAACGCCACCGACACGGTGGACGGGCGGCAGCCGAACGCCACGACGGCCAGCACCCCGACCACGAGCAGTCGACGCACCATCCGGGCGACCGTAGCGTGCCCCCATGGCCGTGACCGGGGCGCCCCTCGACGCGTTCCGGCGGGATCCGGGACGGGCCGGGCTGTTCATCGACTTCGACGGGACCCTGTCGCCGATCGTGCTCGACCCGGAGTCGGCCCGTCCGCTCCCCGGGGCCGTCGAGGCGCTGGTCGACCTGCGGTCCCGCCTCGCGAGGGTCGTGGTGGTGTCCGGGCGACCGGTGGCGTTCCTGGTCCGGCACCTCCCGGAGGAGGTCGACGTCGTCGGCCTCTACGGCCTGGAGTCGCGCCGGGACGGGCGGGTCGTCGAGCACCCGGAGGCGGCCCGGTGGCGCCCCGTGGTCGACCGTGTCGTGGCCCAGGCGGTGGACGAGCTGCCCACGCGGGTCGAGGTCGAGCACAAGGGCCTGTCCCTCACGCTCCACGTCCGCCGGCACCCCGAGGTGGCCGAGGCGGCGGACGCGTGGGCGGTGGCGGCCGCGGCCGCCTCGGGACTGCTCCTGCGTCCCGCCAAGCACTCCGTCGAGCTCCACCCGCCGGTGGAGGCGGACAAGGGCACCGTGGTCGACGAGCTGGTGGCGGGCCTCGCGGCCGCCGCCTACGTGGGCGATGACTCGGGCGACCTCCCGGCCTTCGGTGCCCTGGACCGGTTCGCGGCCGCGGGCGGGACCGCGCTGCGCGTCGCGGTGTCCTCCGACGAGGCGCCCCCCGAGATGCTGGCCGCGGCCGATCTGCTGGTCGACGGACCCGAGGGCGTCGTCGCGCTGCTGCGGGAGCTGGTCGGAAGGCCCTCGGTCGAGCCCCCCGCCTAGGTCCCCGCCGCGGCCAGCTGCTCGTCGAGCCAGTGGGCGGGCGTGCGGGCCTCGGCGATCGCGAGGAGGCGGGCGAACAGCTCGCGCCGCTCGGCCGCCGGCATCGTGAGGGCCTGGTGCAGGACGTCGGACGTGCCGGCGACGTCGAACGGCGCCACGGCGAGCGCTCCAGGGTGCAGGCGCTCCCAGGCGCCCGCCTCGGGGGAGAGGGCCAGCACGGCGTCGCGCTCGTTGACCAGGGCTCCCTCGGAGGCGACCAGGTTCAGGCCGTCGCGGATCGGGTTCACGAGCAGCACGTCCGCTCGCCGCAGCAGGGCCACCGAGCGCGGGTGGTCATCCTCGACGTCGAGCACGATCGGCGTCCACGACGGCGTGCCGAAGCGGGCGTTGACGTCGTCGACGATGCGGTGCACCTCGGCCCGGTAGTCGGCGTACGCGGCCACCCCGGTGCGCGACGGGTACGCCCCGGCCACGAACGTGACCCGCTCGCGATGCTCCGGATGGTGCTCCAGCAGGTCCGCGAACGCGAGGAAGCCGCGCACCAGGTTCTTCGTGAGCTCGATGCGGTCGACCCGGCCGATCACGAGCGAGTCGCCGACGAGCGCCTCGAGGTCGGCCAGCGCGGCCGCGCACTCCGGGCTGGCGGCCACCCCGCGGATGTCATGGGGATCGGAGGCCAGCGGGGACACGAACGTGGTGGGGGTGAGGTCCGCGAGCTGCTCCGCCGACTCGGCGAAGTCCGAGGCCCACCGCTCGGTGTGGAAGCCGCAGGCGCGGTGGGCGGCCATGCCGACGAGCAGCTCGCCGACGGCGGCGCGGGGAAGGGCCGCCAGCCAGGCCGGCGGGGCGAACGGGGTGTGGCTGAAGTGGACGCAGCGCAGGTCGGGCCGGGTGTGCGCGAGGCGCTCGGCGACGAGGCACAGGTGGTAGTCCTGCACGAGCACCACCGCGCCCTCGGGCGCGAGCTCCGCCGTCGCGTCGGCGAAGGCCCGGTTCACGGCGCGGTACGCCTCCCACGCCGGCTCCCACGAGCGGTCGAACGCGGGCTCGTGGGCCCGGTCCCACAGGCCGTGGTGGGCGAACCAGAGGACCTCGTTGCTGACGACGTCGTAGGCGAGGCGGTAGGTCTCGGGCTCGATGGCCAGCATGCGGACGCGGAAGCCGTCCTGGTCGAGCACGCCCTGCTCGGCGGCGAGGCGGTCGCCGTCGGAGATGGCGGCGGCGATCCAGGTGGTGGGCGTGTCCACGACGAGGGGTCCGATGCCGGACACGAGGCCGCCTGCCCCGCGGCGCCCGGTGAGGGCTCCGTCGTCACCGAGCTCGAACGAGATCGGTCCCCGGTTCGACAGCAGCACGATCGGCGGCCGGTCGGGAGAGGTCACCGTGCCACGATGGCAGGTCATGCGAGTGGTCGCGGCACCCGACAAGCTGCGCGGCTCCGCGTCCGCCCCGCAGGTGGCCGCCGCCGTGGCCCGTGCCGCGTCCGCGGCCGGGTGGCGCTGCGACGAGGTGCCGATGGCCGACGGCGGCGAGGGGACCCTCGACGCGTTCGGTGGCCCCAACCGCACCACCGTGGTCACCGGACCGCTGGGCGACCCGGTCGAGGCGGCCTGGAGGCTCGACGGCCGGACCGCGGTGATCGAGATGGCGCGGGCGGCCGGGCTCGACCTCGCTGGCGGGTCCGAGGCCAACGATCCGGTGGCCGCGTCCACGGTCGGGGTGGGCGAGCTCGTGGTCACGGCCCTCGACGCCGGCGCCACGCGGGTGATCGTCGGGGTCGGCGGGTCGGCCACCACCGACGGCGGCCTGGCCGCCCTCCGGGCCCTGCACCCGCTCAGCCGGCTCAAGGGGGTGGAGCTCCTCGTGGCCTGCGACGTCCGCACCCGGTTCGTCGAGGCCGCCGAGGTGTTCGCGCCCCAGAAGGGCGCCACACCGGCCCAGGTGGAGCTCCTCCGCCGCCGTCTCGAGCGCCTGGCGCAGGTGTACCGGTCCGAGCACGAGGTCGACGTCAGCGAGCTCGAGGGCGCCGGTGCCGCCGGCGGTCTGGCCGGGGGGCTGGCGGCCGCCGGTGCCCGCCTGGTGTCGGGCTTCGACCTGATCGCCGACGAGGTCGAGCTCTACGACCGCATCGAGGGGGCCGACCTCGTGGTCACCGCCGAAGGCTTCCTCGACGCCCAGAGCTTCGAGGGGAAGGTGGTCGGCGGGGTGGTCGCGCTGGCCGCGGAGGCAGGCGTGCCGGTCGTCGCGCTGGCCGGGCAGGTGTTCGACGACGCGGGGGAGCGGGTGGAGGCGATCTCCCTGGTCGACCGCTTCGGCGAGGAGCGGGCGCTGGCCGACGCCGTCGGCTGCATCGAGGAGCTCGTCGCGGAGGTGCTCGCGGAGCGGTCCGCCGCGCCGGGAGCGCCCCGGTAGCCTCGCCCGAGATGGGGGAGCGCATCCGACGAGCCGGGGCAGTGGCGTGGGCGTGCGTGGGCATCGCCGCGGTGCTCGGGCTGCTGGGGTTCATCGCCTACGTGGTCCGCGTGATCTGGCCGCCGCTGATCCTGGCGGGGGCGATCGTCTTCCTCCTCCACCCGGTCGTCTCCCGCATCCAACGGCACCACGTCCCCCGCGCGGCCGCCACGGGCCTCGCCTACCTCGGGGTCGTGCTCGTCTGCGTCGTCATCGGGCTCCTCGTCGCGCCGCTGGCGAGCAACCAGTACGAAGACCTCGCCGACGAGTGGCCGGAGCTCCGGCAGGACCTCGAGGACTCGATCGACGACCTCTCGGAGCGCTCCGAGAAGGATGACTGGCCGATCAAGGTCCCGACCTACGAGGAGCTCGAGGACCAGTTCCGGGGTGACCAGAAGGCGGACAAGAACCACGACGGGGTCATCGACGCCGACGAGCGGCAGGACCGCTTCGCCGCACAGCTCGACACCGCCCGCGAGCTGGCGTTGCAGGTGTTCCACGTCGGGATCATCTTCGTGCTGGCGCCGATCATCGCCTTCTACCTGCTCGTCGACCTCCCGCGGATCCGGGAGGTGTTCCGCTCGCTCGTCCCGGTCGACGCCCGGGGCGATGCGATGGTCCTCGCCCGCCGCCTGAGCCAGGCCATCGGCGGGTACTTCCGCGGCCAGCTCGGCGTTGCGCTCGTGGTCGGCACGCTGTCGTCGATCGGGTTGCTGATCATCGACCTGCCGTTCTGGCTGATCATCGGGATGGTCGCGGGGATCTTCAACATGATCCCGCTCATCGGTCCGTACATCGGGGCGGTGCCCGGGATCGCCATCGCGTTCACCACGGGCGGGGGCCTGTCCCGGGCGATCGCCGTCGCCGTGGTGATGACGGTCGTCCAGCAGATCGACAACCACTTCATCAGCCCGCTCGTGATGCAGCGGGCCGTGAAGCTCCACCCCGCCGTCGTGATGATGGCGCTGCTGGCCGGCGGCACGCTGATGGGGTTCGTCGGGCTGCTGATCGCCGTGCCGACCACCGCCGTGCTGAAGATCCTGTGCGGCCACGCCTGGCACCGCTTCGTGCTCGACGAGCCCCTCGACGAGGTGCTGTCGCGCTGGGAGGCCGAGGCGGCCGCGCCCGCGGTGGGCATGATCGAGGTCGTCGGCGACGACGAGTGACGGTTTCGAGGCCGAAGCAGAGCTTCGACCTCGAGCTCTGAGGAAGCGCCTCCGGCGCTGCTCACTGTCGAGCTCCGGGGATGGCGGAGCCACACCCTGCGCCAGGCGAGGGGGCTCCCGCCCCCTCCGGCTCCCCGGGGTCGCGCGGCGGCCTCAGAGCTCGGTTCGCAACCTCTGGTTGTGGACCGAACGCGCTAGGCGGTGCGGCGGCGGTAGGTCGCGACCTCGACCAGCGGCGGCCGCTCGCCGACCTCGACCTCGATGGGGTCGAGGTCCGGGCGCACCAACGTGGCGGCCTGGCCGTGGTCGGGCAGCGCCCGCCGGAGCGCGGTCTGCATCACCGCCATCGCCTGGGGCCCCAGCTCGTCGAGCGTGCGGTTGCGGTGGCGGCGGGTGCCGAGGTCGACCTGGGCGATGACGCCGCTGCCCCCGAGGTCGGCGATGTCGACGAGGAGGCCGAGGTCGACGCCGTAGCCCTGCACGAACGGGAGCTGCTCGAGCAGCTCCCGTCGCCCGGCGTACTCGCCGGCGAGCGGCTGCACGATCGACGCGAGGTGCGGGAACAGGAGCGCGATGGTCGGTCGGGCCACCAGCTCGGTGACGCGCCCGCCGCCGTGGCGGGCGGTGCCCACCGGGCGGTCGTAGAAGCCCTTCACGAAGTCCACCTCGGGACGGGTGAGCAGCGGGCCGACGAGGCCGGTGACGAACCGCGTGCCGAAGTCGGTGATGTCGGCGTCGCACCAGACGATGAGGTCGCCGTCGGCGGCGGCCACGGACTTCCAGAGGGCCTCGCCCTTGCCCTCGCCCGGGCCGAGCTCGGGCAGGACGTCGTCGACCGCCACCACCCGTGCGCCGGCGGCCTCGGCCACCTCGGCGGTGCGGTCGGTCGAGTGGTCGTCGATCACCAGGACCTCGTCGACCAGGCCCACCTGGTCGACCAGCTCGGCCCGGATGGTCTCGACGATGGCGCCGACGGTGGTGGCCTCGTTGCGGGCCGGGAGGCACACGGACACGACGTGGCCGTCGCCCACCTTGCGCTCTGCGAGCGGCTCGGCGGCGAAGTCCTCGTGGTGGAAGGTCCGGAACATGGGCCGCCGCACGGCGTCATGCATACCGGCCGGGCGGCATCTTCGACAACCCCCGTTAGATTTCCCCGCATGGCAGTCACCGTCCGTGTCCCCACCACCCTCCGCACCCTCACCGGGGGCCAGGCCGAGGTCGCCGTCGACGGCTCGACCGTCGGCGAGGTCCTCAAGGCCCTCGACGCCGCCCACCCGGGCTTCGCCGACCGGATCCTCGACGACGAGGGCGGCCTGCGCCGCTTCGTGAACGTCTTCGTGGCCGACGACGACGTGCGCTTCCTGCAGCAGCTGGAGACCCCGGTCCCCGACGGCGAGACCGTCGCCATCATCCCGGCGGTCGCCGGCGGCGAGGCCTAGCCGGAGTGCGGCCGAGCCGCACCGGCGGAGGCGAGGAGCGCAGCGACGACCGGAGCCGGCATGACGCGGCTGAGTTAGCACTCGTCGGTTGCGAGTGCTGATCCTGGGTGGTTGACTAGCAGTCGCACCACGCGACTGCTAACGGAGGACACCCCCAGATGCCCAAGACGATCGCCTTCGACGACGAGGCCCGCCGCGGCCTCGAGACCGGCATGAACAAGCTGGCCGACGCCGTCCGGGTCACCCTCGGGCCGAAGGGCCGCAACGTCGTCCTCGAGAAGAAGTGGGGCGCTCCCACGATCACGAACGACGGCGTCTCCATCGCCAAGGAGATCGACCTCGAGGACCCGTACGAGAAGATCGGCGCCGAGCTCGTCAAGGAGGTCGCCAAGAAGACCGACGACGTCGCTGGCGACGGCACCACCACCGCCACGGTGCTGGCGTGGTCGATGGTCCGCCACGGCCTCAAGAACGTGGCCGCCGGCGCCAACCCGATGTCCCTGAAGAAGGGCATCGAGGCCGCCGTGGTCACCGCCGTCGAGGCGATCCGGGCCGTAGCGGTCGAGGTCGACTCGAAGGACCAGATCGCCCAGGTGGCCAGCATCTCGTCGGCCGACCCGGAGATCGGCAAGACCATCTCCGAGGCGATCGACAAGGTCGGCAAGGACGGCGTCATCACCGTCGAGGAGAGCCAGACCTTCGGCATCGAGATGGACCTCGTCGAGGGCATGCGCTTCGACAAGGGCTACATCTCCCCGTACTTCGTCACCGACCCCGACCGCATGGAGGTCGTCCTCGACGACGCGTACGTGCTCCTCGTCGGCACGAAGATCACCGCGGTGCGCGACATGCTGCCCGTGCTCGAGAAGGTCATGCAGTCGAGCAAGCCGCTCGTGATCATCGCCGAGGACGTCGAGGGCGAGGCCCTCGCCACCCTCGTGGTCAACAAGATCCGCGGCACCTTCAAGTCGGCGGCCGTGAAGGCCCCGGGCTTCGGCGAGCGCCGCAAGGCCACCCTCCAGGACATCGCCACCCTCACCGGCGGCCAGGTCATCACCGAGGAGGTCGGCCTCAAGCTCGAGAACACCACCCTCGACCTGCTGGGTCGCGCCGCCAAGGTGATCATCACCAAGGACGAGACCACCATCGTCGAGGGCGCCGGCGACGACAACGACATCAAGGGCCGGATCCAGCAGATCAAGAACGAGATCGAGAACACCGACTCCGACTACGACCGGGAGAAGCTCCAAGAGCGCCTGGCCAAGCTGTCCGGCGGCGTGGCCGTCCTCAAGGTCGGCGCGGCCACCGAGGTCGAGCTCAAGGAGAAGAAGCACCGCATCGAGGACGCCGTGTCCACCACGAAGGCGGCCATCGAGGAAGGTGTGGTCGCCGGTGGCGGCACGACCCTCCTGCGGGCCCAGGCCAAGGTGCTCGAGATGGCCAAGAAGCTCAAGGGCGACGAGGCCACCGGTGCCCGCATCGTGGCGTCGGCCCTCGAGGAGCCGCTCAAGCAGATCGCCATCAACGCCGGCCTCGAGGGCGGCGTGGTGATCGACAAGGTCCGCGCCATGGAAAACGCGAACGACGGCCTCAACGCCGCCACCGAGGAGTACGTCGACCTGGTGAAGGCGGGCATCATCGATGCCGCCAAGGTCACCCGCTCGGCGCTCCAGAACGCGGCCTCGATCGCGGCGCTGTTCCTCACCACCGAGGTGGTCATCGCCGACAAGCCCGAGGAGTCGGGCGGCGGTGGCATGCCCGGCGGTGGCATGGAGGACTTCTGAGCGAAGGGACGCGGCTGGTCCTCCTGCGCCACGGGAGAATCCCGGGCGCAGGAGGGCGGCTTCCTCGGCGGTCACGCCGGGTGCACCGGGCTGTCGGCGCATGGTCGCCGCCAGCCCGAGGCGCTCCGTGACCGCCTCCTCGCGTCAGGGGAGCTGGCGGGGGCGACCGCGCTCGACGCGTCGTTGATGCCGAGGGCGCTGGAGACGGCGCAGATCGTCGCTCCCGCGCTCGACGGCGTCGAGGTCGTGCAGTCGATGATGCGGTGGCTGGCCCTGGGCGAGGTCGCGACCGACACCCGGGCCTGGATCGCTCCCGCGAACACGTCGCTCACGGAGTTCCTGTTCGCGCCGAACCCGTTCCAGCGGGGCACCCTCCCCGTGCAGCTCGTGCGCTTCAACGACCACGCCCACCTGGGCGGCGGCGACTCCCGCCTCTCGGCAGCTACCAGCCGGTCGGGGGTTCCTTCGGCGCCGGGACCCATCGCGGGTCGACGTCGTCGGCCGGCTCGATGGGCCGCATGGCGAGGTCGATGGCGCTCCAGAGCGTCTGGCTGCTCCCGAAGAACAGGATCGGGGTGAGCCCGGCCACGAGGAAGGCGGGGCCGAGGATCGTCAGCCCCCGACGCTCCTCCCACTGCAGGGCCACGCTCACCATGAGCGTGATCAGCAGCAGCCCGAGGGTCACCACGGTGTTCATCCCGAGGGCGCCGATCCAGTGCCCCTCCTCGCGGATCAGGGGGAAGCCGCAGCGCGGGCACCGCGGCTTCTTGGTGAAGAAGCCGTCGAACACGTGCCCACCTCCGCACAGCGGGCAGCGGCGGAGCAGCCCGCGCGCGAGGAGTCGGGGCAGTGTCTGCGGTCGCGGCTTCGGCTCCTCCACCCCGCCAGGTTCGCGCACCCTGCCCGGTTACCCTGCGGCCGTGGCCCGGAAGCGCACCGAGAAGGTGCTCACGCAGCGTTGGGACGGCACCGCGCTGCACCGCCGGCCCGACGAGCTCATCGTGGAGGAGCCGCTCGAGGTGCGGCTCGACGACCACCTCGTCGCCACCACGATGCGCACCCCCGGCCACGACTTCGAGCTGGCCGTCGGCCTCTGCCACGGCGACGGCCTCCTGGGTGGGGCGGTGGTGCTGTCGTGCCGCTACTGCGGCACCGGCTCGGCGGTGGAGACGGAGTTCAACGTGGTGAGCGTGGACACGGGCGGGCAGGCGCCCACGCCGAGGCCGCGCGTGTCGGCCACGCCCTCGGCGTGCGGGCTCTGCGGTTCGGCGTCGATCGACGAGCTGCGCGAGCGGATCCAGCCCCTGCCGCCGGCCGCCCCCTGGCCCGTCGCGCTGCTCGCGCGGGTGCCCGAGCGGGTGCGGCCCGACCAGGACCTGTTCGCGGTCACCGGCGCCGTGCACGCGGCGGCGGCGTTCGATCGCGCCGGCGAGGTCGTGCTGGTGCGCGAGGACATCGGCCGGCACAACGCCGTCGACAAGGTGGTCGGTCGGCTCCTGCTCGATGGTGCGCTCCCCGCACACGAGCTCGGCCTCTACGTGAGCGGCCGGGCCGGGTTCGACATCGTGCAGAAGGCCTGGGCGGCCGGCTTCGGTGCGGTGGTGGCCGTGAGCGCTCCTTCGGCCCTCGCCGTCGACGCCGCCCGCACGGCGGGCATCACGTTGGCGGGGTTCGTGCGCCGGGAACCGGGGGCGGCGCTCACCTGCAACCTCTACGCCGGGGACGGTGCGAATGGGGCTGCGTGAGCAGCTGACCGGTTGGGACCGGGAGCGGTGGGTGAGCATCCGCCCCAACGGGGCCGGTCTGCAGAAGCCGCACCACTATCGCGACATCGCGAAGGTGGCGTGGGACAACCGCCGTCACCCGAAGTACGCGTACGACGTGCTCACCAAGGGCGTGTGCGACGGCTGCGCGCTGGGCGTCGCCGGCCTGCACGACTGGACGATGGACGGCGTGCACCTGTGCACCACGCGGCTGAACCTGCTGAGCCTCAACACCGCCGACCCGTTCGACCACCGGCTGCTGGCCGACGTCGCCGCCCTCGAGCGGCGCAGCGGCACCGAGCTGCGGGAGCTCGGCCGACTGGCCCACCCGATGCGGCGGCGGCGGGGCGAGCCCGGCTTCACCCGGATCGGCTGGGACGAGGCGCTGGACGTGCTGGCCAGCGGGCTGCGCGTTGCTCGAGCGCGACCGGGTGGCGCTCTACCTCACGAGCCGGGGCATCACGAACGAGACCTACTACGTGGCGGGCAAGGCGGCGCGGGCCATGGGCGTGGCGTCGATCGACTCGGCCGCCCGCGTGTGCCACGCCCCGTCCACGGTCGGGCTGAAGGCCACCATCGGCGTCGCCGCGTCGACGTGCTCCCTGCAGGACGTGCTCGAGTCCGACCTCGTGGTTCTGTGGGGCACCAACCCGGCGAACAACCAGCCGGTGTTCATGAAGCACCTCTACCTGGCCAAGAAGCGCGGGTGCCGTGTGGTCGTGGTCAACCCGTACCTCGAGCCCGGCCTGGAGTCGTACTGGGTGCCGTCGTCGCTCGAGTCGGCCGTGTTCGGCACGAAGATCTGCGACCTGCACGTGCCGGTGCGGCCGGGCGGCGACGTGGCGTTCGCGAACGCCGTGCTCCAGCGGCTGATCGCTCGCGGCGCGGTCGACCGGGCGTTCATCGACGCCCACACCGAGGGCTGGTCCGAGGTCGTCACCTCGCTCGAAGGTCAGGACCCCGAAGCGCTGCTCGAGCAGGCCGGCCTCTCCGCCGCCCAGGTCGAGGAGTTCGTCGACCTCTACGCCGGGGCGTCGGCGGCGATCCTCATCTGGTCGATGGGCATCACCCAGCACCGTGATGCCGTCGACGGCGTCCGCTCGATCGTGAACGTGGGCCTGGCCCGCGGCAACGTCGGTCGCGATGGCGCCGGGCTCATGCCGATCCGCGGCCATTCCGGCGTGCAGGGCGGGGCCGAGATGGGGGCCTACGCCACCGCCTTCCCCGGCGGCATCCCGGTCGACGCGCGCAGCGCGGCGGCCTTGGCCGAGCGCTGGGGCTTCGCGGTGCCCGACGCGCCGGGTCGGACCGCCACCGAGATGGTGGAGGCCGCCGCCGGGGGCGACCTCGACGTGCTCTGGACGTCGGGCGGCTCGTTCCTCGAGGTGCTCCCCGACCCGGACGGCGTGCGCGCGGCGCTGTCCAACGTCCCGCTGCGCGTCCACCAGGACGTCGTGCTGACCACGCAGATGCTCGTCGAGGGCGACGACGTGCTGCTGCTGCCGGTGGCCACCCGCTACGAGCAGGAGGGTGGCGGCACCGAGACCACCACCGAGCGTCGGATCATCTTCAGCCCCGAGCTGCCCCGCCGGGTCGGCGAGGCGCGGAGCGAGTGGCGGCTGTTCGCCGATGTCGCGGCGAGGGTGCAACCGGAGCTGGCCGGGGCGTTCACCTGGGCTGACAACCAGCGGCTGCGGACGGAGATCGCGGAGGTGGTCCCGGACTACGCCGGCATCGAGACGCTCGCCGCCACCGGAGACCAGGTGCAGTGGGGTGGCCGCCACCTCTGCGCCGACGGCCGGTTCCCCACGCCCGACGGCAAGGGGCACTTCACCGCGATCGTGCCCGAAGCGCCGTCCCTCGGGCCGGGCCAGTTCACGGTGGCCACCCGTCGCGGCAAGCAGTTCAACTCGATGGTCCACGCCGAGGTCGACCCGCTCACGGGGGCCGGCCGCGACGCCGTCTACATCGACGAGGCCGACGCTGCGGCGTTGGGTGCGGTCGCGGGCACTCGAGTCCGGCTCACCAGCGCCACCGGGGCCTACGAGGGTCGCTGCAAGCTCGTCCGGCTCCCGACGCGCTCGCCTGCAGGTGCACTGGCCCGAGGGCAACGTGCTGATCGCGTCCGGCCCTGGCCAGCGCGAGCCGATGTCCAAGGTCCCGGACTACAACGCCGTCGTCACCATCGAGGTGCTCGGCTGACCTGCCCTTGACCCCGAGCTTCTTGTGATGCCAGAGGACGTGATCGTCGCGTTGGCATCACGAGAACGCGGCGACGGGTCGTTGCGGGCGGCCTCAGCTGGCCCGGACCTCGACGAGGCCGCCGGCGAGCTGGAGGGGGACGGCGAGGGCGCGGACCACGTCGCGGTCGACCCGGTCCTCAGCGGTGAGGCCGACGCAGTCGATGCCGAGCGCGTGGTGCGAGAGGTGGGTGGTGACGCCGCAGCCGCAGAGGCGGGCCTGCAGGCGGTCGGCCAGATCGATCAGGACGCGGTCGGCGGCGTCGGAGCCGAGGCGGTCGGCCACGTCGAGGAAGTCGTCGGCGTCGAACACGATCGTGGTCACGGGGCCGCCCGTGCAGCGGTCCGGAGCGGCGGCCACCAGCTGGGCTCGCTGCACGAGGGTGATCCGATCCACGTCGACCTCCCGGGGTTGCTGGCGGCGCGGTGCCGCCTCCGACACCATCGACCATCCCCGCCCGGACCTGAATAGGCCGATCGGACCAAATCGGTACATCGGAGCGGTCTACGCACGAATTGGTCCGGACGGCCCACCTCGGAGGTCCGGGTACCCTCGGGCCATGCCTGAGCCGCTCGAGCCCGCTGTGGGGTGGGGCGTCCTCCACCTGTTCTGCAAGGTCGCCCTGGGCGACGCCGAGGTCGTGACCGCCGCGGTGAAGGCGGCCGAGGGCGACGGCGTGCAGGTGGTGCCGGCGGCGATGCTCGGCCACAAGGCCGACCTGGCGTTCATGGCGCTGGGGCCGGACCTGTGGCGCCTCCGCGCGCTGCAGACCGAGCTGGCCGGCGCCGGGCTCGAGGTGGTGGACAGCTACGTGTCGCTCACCGAGCTGTCGGAGTACAACCCCGACCCGCCCGAGGAGCTGCGCAATGCCCGCCTCCACCCGAACCTCCCGCCCGAGGGGAAGTCGGCGTTCTGCTTCTACCCGATGTCGAAGCGCCGGGGGGACAAGCACAACTGGTTCACGCTGCCCCACGACGAGCGCAAGGAGCTCATGTACGCCCATGGCATGAGCGGGCGGAAGTTCTCCGGCCGGGTGCTCCAGGTGGTCACCGGCTCCACGGGCATCGACGACTTCGAGTGGGGCGTCACGCTGTTCGCCGTGCACCCCGACGACCTCAAGGAGGTCGTGTACACGATGCGCTTCGACGAGGCGTCGTCGCTGTTCGCCGAGTTCGGGCCGTTCTACACGGGCATGGTCGCCACCCTGCCCGAGGTCCTCGCGGCGGTCGGACTGCCCTAGCTCGCGGGAGGCGCCGGCGGCGGCTTGGCGCCACCGCCCAGGTAGGCGGCTCGCACGGCGTCGTCGTCGAGCAGCGCGTTCGCGTCGGCCGACTTCACCACGCGCCCGACCTCGAGCACGTAGGCCCGGTGCGGCCCGCTGCAGGGCCTGGGTGGCGTTCTGCTCGACGAGCAGGATCGTGGTGCCCTGGGCGTTGATCTCGGTGATGATCGAGAAGATCTGGGCCACGAGCTTCGGGGCCAGGCCCATCGACGGCTCGTCGAGCAGCAGCAGCTTCGGGCTGGCCCATCAGCGCCCGGCCGATCGCCAGCATCTGCTGCTCGCCACCCGAGAGCGTGCCGCCGGCCTGGGCGCGCCGCTCGAGCAGCCGCGGGAACAGCTCGTACACCCGCTCGAGGTCGCTGGCGGTGTCCTTGCCCTTGCGGGCGTAGGCGCCCATCTCCAGGTTCTCGAGCACGGTCATGCCCGGGGAAGATCCCGCGGCCCTCGGGGGCCTGGAGCAGGCCGCGGTCGACGAGCTTGCAGCGCGGCCATGCCCGTGATGTCCTCGCCGTCGAACCGGATGCGTGCCGCTCGTGACCGGACGCACGCCGGAGATGGTCTTGAGCGTGGTGGTCTTGCCGGCGCCGTTGGCCCCGATGAGGGTGACGATCTCGCCCTCGGCCACGGTGACGGAGATGCCCTTCAGGGCCTCGACCTTGCCGTAGTGGACGTGCACGTCCTCGAGCTCAAGGAGCATCGATGTCCACCCCCAGGTAGGCCTGGATGACCCGCTCGTCGCTCTGGATCTCCGCCGGGAGGCCCTCGGCGATCTTCTCGCCGAAGTCGATCACGGCGATGCGGTCGCAGACCTCCATCACCACCTCCATGTCGTGCTCGATGAGCACCACCGTGAGCCCGGCGTCGCGGATCTGGCGGATGAGGACCACGAGGGCCTGCTTCTCGGCGGGGTTGAAGCCGGCGGCCGGCTCGTCGAGCAGGAGCACCTTGGGCTGCGTGGCGATGGCCCGGGCGATCTCGAGCCGGCGCTGGTCGCCGTAGGGCAGGTTGCGGGCCACCTCCTCGGCCCGGTGCGCGATGCCGACGAACTCGAGCAGCCGCGTCGCCTCGGCCCGCCCGAGCTGTCTCCTCTCGGTTGCGCTTGGGGCGTGCGCAGAAGGGCGCCGGGGACGCTCGTCGTGTGCCGGGCGTCGGTGCCGACCATCACGTTCTCGATCGCGGTCATGTCGGGGAACAGCCGGATGTTCTGGAAGGTGCGGGCGATGCCCGGCCTCGGTGATCTGGTGCGAGCGTGCGACCGCGAGCGAGCGGCCCTCGAGCGCGGATGTCGCCGGTGGTGGGCCGGAACACGCCGGTGATGCAGTTGAAGACGGTGGTCTTGCCGGCGCCGTTGGGTCCGATGATCCCGAAGATCTGACCGCGGTGCACCGTCATCGACACCCCGTTGAGGGCCACCACGCCGCCGAACTGCATCACCACGTCGTCGAGGACGAGCACCTCCTCGGCGACCTCGGCCGCTCGGGCCACGTAGTCCTCCGGCAGCTCGACGTCGGTCGGGACCTCGAGGGTGGCTCGGGCCGACCGGCTCGTGCCCGCCCCGCGTCTCCGCCGAGCTCGACCCGCGGCCACCGGTGGCCTCGGCCAGCTCGGCCGCTCGCTGGCGGCTGGGGAGCAGGCCCTGCGGTCGGAAGATCATCATCACCACGAGAGCGAGGCCGAACAGGAAGAAGCGGTACTCGGTGATGTCGCCGGCGTCGCTGCCGATGACCCGGTTGAGGAAGCGAAGCAGGCCGTCGCCCCCGGCGGCCTCCCGGAGGTACTCGGGAAGGAACCCGACGGCGAAGGCCCCGGCGATCACGCCCGGGGTCGAGCCGAGTCCGCCGAGCACGACGGCGGCGAGGATGAGGAACGACAGGTTGAGGGGGAACGTGTCGGGGTTGATGAATCCGACCTTCGACGCGTAGATCCAGCCGCCGAGACCGCCGGTGGAGGCGCCGATGGCGAACGACCAGAGCTTCATCTTGAAGGTCGGCACGCCCATGAGCTCGGCGGCGTCCTCGTCCTCTCGGATCGCGGTCCACGAACGTCCCACCCGGGAGCTGCTGGAGCCGAGCGATGAGGAAGACGGCCAGCACGATCGCCGGCGAGAACGAGGTACACGTAGGGGAGCGGCTTCGTTCCGAAGTCGAGGCCCGGGAGCGACGAAGGATGGGGGATGCCGGTGATGCCGCGGGCCTCGCCGAGGCTGCCGCTGTTGATGGCGATGATGCGGACGATCTCGCCGAACCCGAGGGTGACGATGGCCAGGTAGTCGCCTCGGAGCCGCAGGGTGGGCCCGCCCAGGGTGACCCCCGCCGACCATCGCCACGAGCACCGCGAGGAGCACCACCTCCCACGCGGTGAAGGTGCCGTTGTCGGCCGTGAGCTTCGCAGTGGTGTAGGCGCCGACGGCGAAGAAGGCGACGTAGCCGAGGTCGAGCATGCCGGTCTGGCCCACGACCACGTTGAGCCCGAGCGCCAGGAGGACGTAGACGCCGACCGGGAAGAACAGCACGCTCTGCCAGTAGCGGCTCAGCGTGCTCGGGTACCAGATGACGAAGGCCAGGAGGGCGAGCGAGGATGAGGGCCTTGCCCCACCACGGCAGCCGCTCCCACCGGCGCGCCATGGGCTCGACCACCGCAATGCGGGGGAGGTGGAGGCGGACGCGCCGCGTGCTCATGCCCGGGCCCGTCCGAGGCTCTCGCCGAGCAGACCGCTCGGTCGGACCAGGAGCACGAGGACGAGCACCACGAAGGCGAAGACGTCCTTCCACTCGCCGCCGAAGACGGTGGCGCCGTAGTTCTCGAGCAGCCCGAGCAGGAGGCCACCGAGCAGCGCCCCCCGGATGTTGCCGATGCCGCCGAGCACGGCGGCGGTGAACGCCTTCACCCCGGGGAGGAACCCGATGTTGAAGCGGGCCGCCTCGAAGAAGATCGTGAAGAGGAAGCCGGCGGCGCCGGCCAGGAGGCCGCCGAGCAGGAACGTGAGGGCCACCACGCGGTCGATGTCGACGCCCATGAGCTGCGCCGTCTCGGAGTCCTGGGCGGTGGCCCGGATGCCGCGCCCGAGCCGGCTGCGGCGGACGAACTGGTCGAGGCCGATCATCAGCACGATGGCCGCCGACGAACACCAGCACCTTGTCGATGCGGACCTGCGCACCGGCGACCTCGAAGAGCGTGGACTTCTCCAGCACCCGTTGCGGGGTGATCTGGGCCCGGCCGTAGCGCAGCCCGAGGATCTCCTGGACCACCAGCGAGATGCCGATCGCGGTGATCAGCGCGGTGAGCCGGGGAGCGTTGCGCTGGCGGAGCGGTCGGTACGCCACGCGCTCCATCGTGAGGGCGGCGAGCCCCGACGCCGCCATGCTGATCACGAGGAGCGCGATGAGCGTGAGGACCAGGCTCAGCCCCGTGCGGGTCGACGTGATGCCCATGCCGTCGATGGCGAAGACGGTGGCGAAGATCCCGATCGAGAAGATCTCCGAGTGGGCGAAGTTGATGAGCCGCAGCACGCCGTACACGAGCGTGTAGCCGAGGGCGATCAGCGCGTAGATCGACGCCGAGCGTGAGGCCGTCGACCGTCTGGGCCCAGAACTGGTCGCCGAGAGCGGAGATGTTGAACTCGATGGGGTGGCTCCTGTGGGAAACGTGCAGGAGGGCGCCCTGGGGGCGCCCTCCTGTCGCTGACCTCTGGTGCGACGGCCTAGAGGTCGTCCGTGGCGGTCTCGAGGACGATCTTCCCGTCCTTCACCGTGAAGATGAAGATGCCCTGCGCCTCGATGTTGCCGTTCTCGGCGAAGATGATCGCCTTCGAGATGGCGTCGGGCACGTTGGTGAGGCCCTCCACGTAGTCGAGGAGCGTCCGCCCGGGTCGGTGTTCCCGTCGAGGATGCCCGCGAGCAGGATGTTGGCGGCGTCGTAGCGCCTCCGCCGAGTAGGTGCCCGGGTCGCTGTCGTTGAGCGCCTTGTACGCCGCTGGCGAACTCACCGACCTTGCCTCCGGCATCCTCCGTGGCGAAGTAGCACGGGCAGCTCAGCAAGGCCCCGTCGGCAGCATCGCCGGCGGCCTCGATGAAGCCGGCGTCGAGCGCGCCGTCTGCCGCGAGATGAACGTGGCGGTGACCCCGGCATCGGCCAGCTGCTTCTTCAGCCGACCGGCGGCCTCGTAGTACCCACCGAAGAACACGACGTCGGGGCCGGCGTCCTTCACCGCGTTCACCGCAGCGGAGAAGTCCTGGCCCTTCGGGTCGATGGCCTGCGGTGGTGACGACCTCGATGTCGCCGAGCTGCGGGGCGAGCTGATCGACGGCGAGGCCCTTTCCGTACTCGCTGTTGTCGTGGATGATCGCGATCGACGACGGGCTTGAGCTTGGTAGTGAGGTACTTGGCGATGCCGGCTGCCTGGGCGTTGTCATCCGGGAGCATCCGGTGGAACGACCGGCCGTCCGGTACGACGTCGGGCAGAGCCGACGTTGGTGGCCGAGGCGCTGACCATGACCAGCCCGTTCTCCTCGAGCTGCGGCAGCACGGCCTTGGTCTCGCCGGAGAATGCCGGGCCGACGACGCCGAGGATGGACTCGTCGGCGACGTACTTGTCGAACTGCCCGGGCGCCTGGGCGGGGTCGCCCTGGGTGTCGAACTCCTCCAGGGTGATCTGGATGTCGTCGTGGGCGGCGTTGAACTCCTCGACGGCGACCTTGGCGCCGTCGCGGATGAAGCACGCCGAGGTTGGCGGCGTCGCCGGTGAGCGGGCCGACGTAGGCGATCGAGTACTCCGCGACGTCGCCGCCCGTGTCGCCGCTGCGTCGGCTGCGTCGTCGTCATCGCCGCAGGCGGCGGCGAACAGCGCGAGGCCGACGAGGACCCCGGCGATCCGAAGGCTCCTGGTTCGCTTCATGGATTGCACTCCCCCATCTCCCAGGACGTCGCCTGGGCTTGCGTGGTCCGTGACCCTACACGATCGGTGTGTTTCCCTGCTGTGAAGTCGCGGCAGACTGCCTCCGTGCCCGCCGCCCCCGAGCTCGACCGGCTCCGCGCCCGCCTGCGCGGAGCTGGGGGCCGTCGGTGGTGGCGTTCTCGGGCGGCGCCGACTCCGCGCTGCTGGCCTGGGTCGCGCACGACGTGCTCGGCGAGCATGCGCTGGCCGTCACCGCGGTCTCGCCGTCGCTCCCCGCTGACGAGCGCGACGCCTGCCGGGACCTGGCCGAGCAGTGGGGGATGGCCTGGCACGAGGTCGTCACCCACGAGCTCGACGATCCCCGCTACACCCGCAACGACGGCGACCGCTGCTTCTGGTGCAAGGACGCGCTGCTCGACCGCGCTCGGGCCGCTGGCCACCGAGCGCGGTGCCACCGTCTGCCTGGGTGTCCACGCTCGACGACCTCGACGACCACCGCCCGGGCCAGGACGCCGCCGCCGAGCGAGGGCGCCGTGTTCCCGCTCGTCGACGCCGGCTTCACCAAGGACCGGGTGCGCGAGGTCTCCCGCGACCTCGGCCTCGTCACCTGGGACAAGCCGGCTGCCGCCTGCCTCGCCTCGCGGCTGCCCTACGGCACTGCCGTCACCCTCGGCCGCCTGGCCTCCGTGGAGCGGGCCGAGGCCGCGCTGCGGGCGCTCGGGTTCGCCGACCTGCGGGTCCGGCACCACGGCGAGGTCGCCCGCATCGAGGTGCCCGAGCTCGACCTCGACGCCGTGGTGGCCAAGCGGGAGGCCGTGGTGGAGGCCGTGACCGCCGCCGGCTACCGGTGGGTCACGCTCGACCTCGCCGGCCTGCGCTCCGGCGGGTTCAACCAGCTCCTGGGGTAGGCACGTCGGAGCCGACGTCGGTCCAGGTCGGGAAGCGCAGGTGCGGCACCCCGAGGTGCTCCACCAACCGGCCCTTGGCCCGCAGCTCGTCGAGGCAGGCGTTGGCCGTGGCCGAGCCGCCCAGCATCGTGAGGTAGTCCGCGACCGACAGCAGGAGCGGACCGGACGTCGGCGTCCGCGTCGCCTGGGCGGAGGACCGCCTCCACCTCGAGCGTGGGCCGGCAGGGCTGCGTCGGATCGACGCACCAGCAGTGGTACACGATCCCCTCGAACACCGACAGCGCCCGGATCCGCATCGCCGGCAAGCATGCCCGACCCGCCGGTGCGCAACCATGGGACCGTGCCCGACGATCCGGACGACCTCGCCGCCCTGGCCGGCTACGCCGACGACCTGGTCGCGGCCGTGGAGGTCGCGCTGCCGGGGTGGGTCCAGCGCGTCGTGGCCGAGCGGTGGGCCGGTGGCGCGGAGGGAGAGCCGCCGCCCGAGCTGCAGGACGCCACCCGCGAGGCGGCCCAGGCCGTGGTCGACGACGTGGTGCCGGCGCTCCGGGCCCTGCTGGCCGTCGACGTCGCGGAGCAGCGCACCAACCCGTTGGAGGTCATCCGGCGCAGCGTCGTGCACCCCACGCGCGTGCTGGAGGGTGCCGGCGTGGCCCCGGTGGAGCGCGACGAGCAGGCCCGGCGGATCTTCCCCGACGACCGCTACGACCTCGTGCCGGGGGCGTTCGGCGATCTCGACCCGGCCGTGCGGGAGCCCGGTCTGCGGTGGGGGGCGGCCAAGGCGCACGTGCTGCTTCGCCGGCGGCGCGAGCTCGATGCGGGAGCGGGGGGCTAGGTCTCGGTCGGGTCGTCGTCGGGCCGGTCGAACCGCTGCCAGCCGGCGTCCGTGATCGACCGGGGCTCGAAGAAGATGCAGTGCTCGGGGCACGCGAACGGCGCGATCTCGGCCATGTCGACGCGGCAGCGCTGCACCACCTCCCCGGAGGCGATGGTGCGGGTCGAGTAGTGACGGCAGTCTTCGCGCACGGCCACGGCCCGATCCTCCCACGCTCCGGCCGGTAGCCTCTCTTCGCATGGTGGAGCGCCTGGTGGTGGTGGGCGCCGACGCCGCGGGCATGGCCGCCGCCTCGCAGGCCCGCCGGCTGCAGCCGTACCTCGAGATCGTCGCGCTCGAGAAGGGGTCGTGGACGAGCTACTCCGCCTGCGGGATCCCGTACCTCGTCGGCGGGGAGGTGGCCGAGCTCGACGACCTCGTCGCCCGCACCCCGCAGGAGCACCGCGAGCAGCGCATCGACGTGCGCCTGCACCACGAGGTGAAGGCCGTCGATCCGGCCGCGGGCCATGTGGAGGTGCGCGACCACGCCAAGCGGCGCACGTTCCACCTCGACTACGACCAGCTCCTCGTGGCCACCGGAGCCCGTCCCGTCCGCCCGGACCTCCCCGGCATCGACGGCCCCGGCATCCACGGAGTGCAGACGCTCGACGACGCGTCGGCGCTGCTCGACCGCGTGCGGACCGAGCGATGCGACGACGTGGTGGTCATCGGCGGCGGCTACATCGGGTTGGAGATGGCCGAGGCGTTCGTGCGCCACGGCTCCCACGTGACCCTGCTCGAGGGTGCGGAGCACCTCATGGGAACGCTCGATCCGGACATGGCGGATCGCCTCCTCGATCCGATCCGCGGCCTGGGCATCACCGTGCGCCTCGGCGTCCGGGCGACCGCGTTCGAGCCGGGCCGGGTGCACCTCGGCGACGGGACGGAGGTGGGGTCCGACCTCGTCATCCTCGGGATCGGGGTGACCCCCAACGCGGAGCTGGCCGCTGAGGCCGGTGCCACCACCGGCCATCGCGGCGCGATCACCGTCGACCGGCGTCAGCGCACGGACGTCGAGGGCATCTGGGCGGCCGGAGATTGCTGCACGTCGCTCCACCTGGTGTCCGGCCGGGAGGTGCACGTGGCGCTCGGCACCGTGGCCAACAAGCAGGGTCGGGTGGCGGGCACGAACCTCGGCGGGGGCTACGCCCGCTTCCCGGGCCTGGTCGGCACGGCCATCACGAGGGTGTGCGAGCTCGACGTGGCCCGCACCGGCCTCACCGAGCGGGAGGTGGCCGAGGCGGGGCTCGAGGCGGAGTCCGCCGTCGTCGAGTCGACCACCCGCGCCGGGTACCTGCCCGATCCGCCCTCGATGGTGGTGAAGCTGCTGGCGGAGCGGGGCAGCGGCCGGCTGCTCGGCGGGCAGATCGTCGGTGGGCCCGGCGCGGGGAAGCGGATCGACACCATCGCCACCGCCCTCCATGCCGGCCTCCGGGTCGACGAGGTCGCCGACCTCGACCTGGCCTACGCCCCGCCGATGGGCACGGTCTGGGATCCGGTCTCGATCGCGGCACGTAGGCTCGTCTGATGGAGCTCACGGTGGCCCGTCGCGCGCTGGCGGACGACACCGCGCTCGTCGGTCGGGAGCTGTGCCGGACCTACAGCGACCTGGTCGACTCGTGGCTCGCGGAGCTCTTCACCAAGGTGGTCGGGGAGTCGGGCGTCGACGACGTCGCGCTGGTCGCCGTCGGCGGCTACGGCCGGGCCGAGCTCAGCCTGCAGTCCGACATCGACGTGGTGCTCCTGCACGGCGGCCGCTCGGACATCGGTGCGCTGGCCGACGGCCTCTGGTACCCGATCTGGGACGAGGGCCTGAAGCTCGGCCACGCCGTCCGGACGATCCGGGAGGCGCTGGCGCTGGCCTCGGACGACCTCGACACCGCCACGTCGCTGCTCCAGGTCCGCCACCTCGCGGGCGACGAGGACCTCACCGACGAGCTCTCGGGACGGGCCCTCGACCAGTGGCGCAAGCGCTCGAAGCGGTGGCTGGCCGACCTGTCGACCCGGGTGGCCGCCCGCCACGAGGCGGCCGGCGAGGTGGCCTACCTGCTCGAGCCCGACCTCAAGGAGGGCCGGGGCGGCCTGCGCGACGTGCATGCGCTGCGCTGGGCCGAGGCCGCTCGCAGCCTGCTGTGGGAGGGCGACGACCCTGCCATCGTCGAGGCCTACCGGACCCTGCTGTCGGCCCGGGTCGAGCTGCACCGCCGCACCGAGCGTCCCGGTGATCGCCTTCTGCTCGAGGAGCAGGACGCGGTGGCCGCCGCGCTGCACTACGCCAACGCCGACGACCTGATGCGCGACGTCGCCACCGCCGCCCGCACGATCGCCTGGCGCAGCGACGACGCCTGGTCCCGCATCGACGCCTCGCTGAGCGGCCCGCTCGGGTTCCGGTCGCGCCGCGACAAGCCCCTGGGCGACGGCCTCGTCCTGCGTGACGGCGAGATCCACCTCACGGCCTACGCCGCGGTGGGGGAGGACCCCTCGCTGGTCCTGCGGGCGGCCGCGGCCGCGGCCGCCGGCGACGTCCGCATCAACCGCGGCACCTTGGACCGGCTGGCCGCGTCGGTCGGGCCGCTGCCCGAACCGTGGCCCGAGCCGGTGCGCTCCGCGCTCACCGACCTGCTGCTCGCCGGGCACAAGGCCATCCCGGTGATCGAGGCGCTCGACCAGATGGGGCTGTGGGAGCCGGTGTTCCCGGAGTGGTCGGCCCTGCGGTGCAAGCCGCAGCGCAACGCGTACCACCGCTTCACCGTCGACCGGCACCTGATCGAGACCGCCGCCAACGCCGCGTCCCTGGTGGCCCGCACCGACCGGCCCGACCTGCTCGTGCTCGGTGCGCTGCTGCACGACGTCGGCAAGGGCTACCCGGGCGACCACACCGTCGTCGGCATCCAGCTGCTCGACACGATCGGGCCCCGCATGGGGTACCCGCCAGACGACGTGGCCGTGCTGCAGGCGATGGTGCGTCACCACCTCCTGCTGCCCGATGTCGCCACCCGCCGCGACCTCGACGACCCCGAGACCACCCGGTTGGTGGCGGAGGCGGTCGGCGATCCGCTCACGCTGAGCCTCCTCGCCGGGCTCACCGAGGCCGACAGCCTGGCCACCGGTCCGGCCGCCTGGGGCCGGTGGAAGGCGGAGCTCGTGCGCGACCTCGTGCGCCGGACGGCCCACGTGCTCGGCGGCGGCTCGTCCGACGAGGTCCGCGAGGACTTCCCCACGGCGGAGCAGCTCGAGCTGCTCACCAACGGCCAGCAGGTCCTCCGGGGCGCGGGCGACAAGCTCACGGTCGTCGCCCGGGACCGACCCGGCCTGTTCAGCCGGGTCACGGGGGTGCTCGCGCTCAACGGCCTCGGCGTCCTCGACGCCGCGGTCACCAGCATCGACGGCATGGCCCTCGAGGTCCTGCGCGTCGAGTCGAGCTTCGGCCCGACGATCACCTGGGAGAAGGTGGTGGCTGACCTGGAGTCCGCCATCGAGGGCCGGCTCGCGCTGCAGGCCCGCCTGGCGGAGCGGGCCCGCGTCTACAGCGGCCGCTCGCGACCGGGGCCGATCCAGGAGCCGCCGCGCGTGTTCGTGGACAACGCGGCGTCGCGCAACGCCACGGTGGTGGAGGTCCACGCCCCCGACTCGATGGGCGTGCTCTACCGGATCACCCGCGCGCTGTCGGAGCTCGACCTCGACATCGTGTCGGCCAAGGTCCAGACGCTCGGAGAGCGGGTGGTCGACGCCTTCTACGTGCGGGGCCCGTCCGGCGCGAAGATCGAGGATCCCGCGATGCTGGTGGAGATCGAGCGGGCCCTGCTGCACGAGCTGGCGGGGTAGCGGCCTCCGGCCGTGCAGGTAGCGTCGCCGCTGTGGAGAGGACCCCGCCGACGCACCAGGACCTGATCCGCTGGTCGGAGGCCCTGGCCGGCATCGCCCGCACGGGCCTCGGGTTCACGGAGAGCCTGTACGAGCGCGAGCGCTTCGAGGAGGTGCTCCACGTGGCCGGTGACATCCGAGCCGCGGCGGAGGCAGAGGCCGACCTCGACGTCGAGGACTACGTCGAGGAGTGGATGAAGAGCGTCGGGGAGGGCGTGGCCGGGTACGTCACCCCGAAGTCGGCCGTCGGCGCCATCGTCTACGACGACCAGCAGCGGATCCTCCTGGTCCAGCGGTCCGACACCGGGGTGTGGCTGTACCCGACCGGGTGGGCGGACGTCGGGCTACTCCGCGGCCGAGGTGGCGGTGAAGGAGGTCCTCGAGGAGACGGGCATCGAGTGCGAGCCCGAAGGGGTCGTCGCCGTCCTCGACGGCATGCGGATGGGGTTCACGCGCATCCCGCTCTACTCGATCGTGTTCCTCTGCAAGGCCACCGGTGGCGACCTCCAGGGCCACCCGCTGGAGACGCGTGCGGTGGGCTTCTTCGCCGAGCACGAGCTCCCGCCGATGACCGTGGGCCTCGGCCAGTGGGGCGAGCACGCGTTCGCTGCCATCCGCGGCGAAGACGTCGACGTCCTCTTCGATGCCGCTCGCACCCACCCCTGGCACCCGCACCCAGACTGAGGCGACCTCGGGCGCGGGCGGCGGGTCAGCTGCCGGGATGCTCGCGCAGGAAGCGCTCGACCTCGTCGGCGATGGAGCCGCCGGACGGCAGCTCGGTGCTGCCGGCGTCGTGGCGCTCCTCGAGCGAGGCCACGTAGGTGATCGTCTCCTCGTCGGCCTCGACGAGCTCGCTGACCTGGCGCTCGTAGGAGGCGGAGGCGATCTCGAGGTCGGTGGTGGCCACCCAGGTGCCGAGCATCGCGGAGGCCCGCTCGACGAGTGCCAGGGCCGCCTTCGGCGACGGGGCGCCGGGGACGTACGACGGGCACCGTGGCCCACAGCGACGCGGTGCGCAGGCCGGCGGCGCGGGCCGCGTCGTGGAGCACGCCGACGATGCCGGTGGGGCCCTCGTAGGACGACGGTCGCAGCTCGACGCCGCCGAGCGTGTCGAGCTCGTAGGCGGTGCCGACGATCGGGGTGGGCCGGGTGTGGGGGACCTCGGCGAGCAGGGCTCCGAGCGTGATGAGCGTGCCCGCGCCGAGCGCCTCGGCGACCCCGACGATCTGCGTCGCAGAACGTGCGCCACCTGAGGTGCGGCTCGTGCCCGAGCACGAACACCGCGTCGCCGCCGCCGGGGACCGAGGCGGCCAGGATCTCGGTGGTGGGCCACACGACCTCGCGGCGGCCGTCGTCGTCCAGCCGCACCTCGGGCCGGGTGGTGGTGAAGTCGTAGAACTCCTCGGGGTCGATCTCGGCCACCAGATCGGCGTCCCACCGGTCGGCCAGGTAGCGGGCGGCGGTGCTGGCGGCGTCGCCGGCGTCGTTCCAGCCCTCGAACGCGGCGATCACGACCGGCTCGGCGAGCACAGGGCGACGGGCCCAGTGGACGTGCTCCATCCGGCCAACCTATCGCCGCCCCACTGGAACTCGAAGGGTTGGAACTCAACGCTCCTCCCAGGCGACCATCCTCCTGTGATCCGCCGCACCGCCCCCCTCCTGGCCTTCCGGGCGGCCGCCCTCGGGGCCGCCCTGCTCGTCCTCCTGGCCTCGCCCGCCGCCGCCCACGTCGAGGTGGGACCCGAGACGGCCGTCGCCGGCTCGGAGACGACCCTGACGTTCTCGTTCCACCACGGCAAGGACGGCGCCGCCACGACCGCCCTCCAGGTCCAGCTCCCCGACGGCGCCGAGGTGGTGTCCGTCCCGGCGGTGGCCGGGTGGACCTCGTCGGTCACCGGCGGTGTCGTGTCGTGGACGGGCGGCCGGGTGCCCGACGGGACCGAAGCCGAGTTCCCGATCGTGGTGCGCCTGCCCGCCACCGCCGGCACCGCGCTGTTCCCCACGGTCCAGGTGACCGAGTCCGGCGAGCTGGCCTGGATCAGCCCCGACGAGGGCGAAGGGGAGGACCAGCACCCCGCCCCGCGGGTGGTGCTCACCGCACCACCGGCCGACGCCGGGTCGACCACGTCGACGACCGCGAAGCCGACGGGCACCACGCTCGACCTGCCCCGCACCGCGGGCGAGGCCGATCAGCGCGACGACGGCAACACGGACTCCGCGCCGTGGATCATCGGCTCGGGCGTCGCCGCCCTCGCCGCGATCCTGATCGGCGGCACGATCCTGAAGCGCCGCCAGGGCTGAGCCCGGCAGCGATGCGGTGGCTCGGCGACGTAGGCGCTAGGCAGCGCTGGTGGAAGCAGCCGGCTCGACCGATGCGGCCGCGGGGGCGGCGGGCACCGGCTCGATCCGGCGGACCAGGCCTTCGACGACCCAGTCCTGGCGCTTGCGCTCGTCCAGCATCGACTGCACGTTGGCCACGGCGCCGGCCGGGCCGAGGGAGCGGAGCGAAGAGCGGAGCGAAGAGCGGAGCATGGTGGTG
>CAVSIC010000035.1:0-26443 GCA_963727905.1 uncultured Microthrixaceae bacterium | reverse complement strand
CTCACCGAGCTCCTCCACCGTCTCCGCGACCGGGTGAACCCCGGCGCCATGCGGGCTTCGGAGCCGCACCCCGACGACGAGCTCGCCGGCTGATCCGACGGATACGAACGGGCCGCCCGAGCGTCAGACGGGTGTGACCAGCCCGCGCCGGGTCCCCCGGCCGCTCCACCCCGTCGCCGACGCCGACGACCCCGCGGACTTCGTGGCGCTCGTGCGGGAGCACGACCCGAAGCTCCGTCGACTCGTGTCACGGATGCTCGTCGATCGGCACCGCGTCGACGACGTCCTGCAGGAGGCGTACGTCCGGGCCCACCGCGCGCTCCCCCGGTTCCGCCGCGACGCCGACCTCGGCACCTGGCTCTACCGCATCACCTACAACTGCTGCGTCGACGAGCTCCGCGCGACCCAGCGACGCCCCCGCCCGGTCGAGGTGCTCGCGGAGCCCGGCACCCACGCCTCCGGGCCCGGCCGCCAGGTCGCCGTGCGGCTCGCGGTGCGGGCCGCACTGGCCGAGCTCCCGGAGGACCAGCGGGCCGCCGTGCTCCTGGTCGACGGGAACGCCATGGACTACAGCGCCGCCGCCGAGGTCCTCGGCGTGCCGCGGGGCACCGTCGCCTCGCGGGTGGCGCGCGCCCGGCGCGTCCTGCGCAGCCGGCTTCGCATCGACGAGGAGGCCCCCGATGACCACCGATCGTGACCCGCAGGTGGCGGCGCTCCTCGACGTGCTCGAGCCCGAGCCGCCCCGGGCCGGCTTCTGGGTGGAGCTCGAGGAGCGCCTGGGCTCCGAGCCTGCCCCCGCCGTGGAGCTCCACCGCGCCCCCGGGGCCCGCTCCACCGGCCGCGAGCTCGCCGCCCGGCGCCGCCGCGTCGTCATCGGCGTGGCCGCCGCGGTGGCCGTCGTGGCCGCGGTGGCGGGGAGCCTCGCCCTCCGCGACGACGACCGCGAGCGGGGCAAGACCGTGCCCGCGACCACGCCCGATGGTCCGCAGCCCTCTACGGCGCAGACGACCGAGGTCACGTACGCGAACGCCGAGGGTCAGGCACTCGAGGCTGCCGACCTGTGGATCCAGCGGGTCGCCGACGGCGACATCGACGGCGGTTGGGACCTCCTCGGCCGCCAGTCCCGCGAGCAGCTCGGGAACGCGGACGGGTTCGCCCTGGTGATCTCCGAGGCCGCGACGCGCTACGCGCCCTTCGCCGACACCCCCGATCGACGCGAGCTGGTCGTGCAGCTCCCGACGCAGCCGATCTTCCTCGTCGTGCTGACCGTGGAGAGCGAGGCCGATGCGGCATCCCCCATCGCCCTGCTCGTTCGCATCGAGGCAGAGGGGCCGACGACCGTGGAGCCGTTCGTGCCCGGACCTGCCCTCGATCTCATCGGCGTGCCCACGCTCGGTGGCACACCGCTGCTGCCCGGCGCGGCGGTCCCGCTCGACCTCGACGCCGAGGCGGGCGCCGTCGTGGTCGTGGTCGACGGCACCCCGGCCCCGGAGGCGTGGCTCGAGCGGGATGCCTCCGGCGCGGTCACCGGGGTCCGCCCGCAGCCAGGGCTCGAGGTCGGGGTCCACTCGATCGCGGTGGCCGAGGTGCTCCCCGGCGGAACGCTGGCCACCGACGCTCGACTGTTCGAGGTCGGCTCGCTCGAGGGCTAGTCGAGCAGGGCGTCCCCCGCGGTGGCCTCGGCCGCGAGCCGCGCCTCCTTGCGACGGGCGCGGTCCGCCTCGATGGCGGCCATCGACGCCTCGTGGGCCTTGGCCATGTCGCTCTGGAAGCTCCGCCCGCCGAGGCCGACGACCAGCGCACCCATCAGGAAGATCGGCACGCCGGCCAGGATCCCGACGTCGAGACCATGGGAGTCGCCGATGGAACCGGCGATCGGCAGCATCACGAGGCCGGGCAGCGCCCACAGGCGGGTGAGGGCGAACCCGACGGTGCGGGCCCGGGCCGGCATCACGATGGAGAACAGCGTCCCGTAGGCCGGCAGCACGAGCGCGGCCAGCAGGAACAGCAGGGTCATCCCGACCAGAACGAGCGGGAGCGACGGCGCCACGGCCATCCACACCACGCACATGCCCATCAGGAAGGCGATGCTGCCCATGAGCTGGAACATCCGCCACGGCGCCTCCGAGAAGAGGAAGCGCTTGGACAGGGCGATGCCGACGAACAGCCCGAAGATGGCGGGGATGCCCATCAGCGCCTGGGAGATGCCCCGCTCCCCCGCCGACATGCCGAACACCTCGTCGAGGTACAGCGGGAGCAGCACGAAGATGGCCAGCACCCCGCCCATGAGGAAGGGCAGCGAGAACCACAGCGTCCGGACCGTGGGGATGGCCTTGAGGATCCGCCACGACTCCCGGAAGCCGGCGGTGTCCTCCTCGACCTCGAGGTCGGTGCCGGTGGCGCCCATCGCGGCCCGCTCCATCTGGCCCTTGGCCGGCTCCCGCAGCCGGAACGAGGCGAAGGCGACGACCAGCGCGCCCACGGCCACGGCGAACAGCGGCGCCCGCCAGCCCAGGGCGAGGGCCATGAGCCCGAACACGAGCGGTCCCATCAGCTGGCCGAGGTTGTCGGCCATCTGCCGCCCGGCGAAGACCGACGGGCGGGCGACGACCGGCGAGTAGTCCGACACCAGGCTCTGCTGGACCGGGTCGTTGACGAGCAGGCCGAAGCCGAAGCCCGCCCGCGAGGCGCCGAACAGGCCGATCGTGGTCGCCATCCCGGCCCCGAGGCTGAAGACCGACGCGACGAGCGCTCCACCGGCCAGGAACCAGGTGCGGCGACCGCTGCGGTCCGACCACAGGGACACCGGCAGGCTCAGCACGATGCCGGCGACGATCGACACCGACGCGAGCGCCGTCACCTGATCGAGGTCCAGGTCGAAGTGGTCCTGCACCTCCGGGAGGATGATCGCGAAGCCCGTGCGGTCGAACGCGTCGAGGAACGTGTGGCAGAAGAGCACGAAGATCGGGAGCACCGGGGCGCCCGCGGTCAACGACCTCGGATCGCGGATCGCCGTCCGGAACGACCCCGGGAAGGTGCGCACCCCCCTCGCGAAGTCGCGCCCACCCTCCGCGAGCGCACCAGTGACCTTGCTCACGCCGGCACCTCCACCGACACCGGGATGCCGTTGAGGACCGCATTGCCGGACGGCCGGTCGTAGAGCTCCGGGTCGGAGAGGATGTTGCTGTTCACGCCGGCGTGCTCGCGGGCGACGCCCATGCGCAGCTCCTCGTGATCGTGGCCCCAACCGTGGGGGATGCTCACCACCCCGGGCCGGATGGCGTCGGTGACCTCCACCGGGATGACCACCTCCCCCACCCGGGAGCGGACCCGCGCCGGGTCGCCGTCCGCCAGCCCCAGCTCGGCGGCGTCGTCGGGGTGCAGGTGGAGGGTGCAGCGGGGCTTGCCCTTCACGAGCACCTGCACGTTGTGCATCCAGGAGTTGTTCGAACGGAGGCTGCGCCGGCCGACGAGCACGAAGCGGTGGTCGCGCCGGCCGTCGAGCCCCTCGGCGAGGCGGGCCACGTCGGCGACGATCAGCTCGGGCGCCAGGTCGATCATCCCGTCGGGGGTGCGCAGCACGTCGGGCAGGCGGGATTCGAGCGCGCCGAAGTCGATGCCGTGCGGGTTCTCGATCAGCACGTCGAGCGACAGGCCGCCGGGGTTCGAACCGAAGCCCTCCCCGTGCGGCCCGGTCCGCAGCATGATGTCGAGGATCCGCTCCGGGCCGCGCCGGTCGCCCAGCTGCTCGAGCAGCTCGTCGACGTCACGTCCGTGGACCCGGCCGGTGGGGTCCGCGCTGGCCGCCTGCAGCAGCGACGTCGCCATGAGGTCGTCGACCACGGCGGGATCGCCCTGGCTGCCCGCTCCCTGCAGCACCATCGCCAGGCGGGCGAACACCTCCCACTCCGACAGCTGGCCCTCCTCGAGCGGCAGGACCGCCTCGCTGTAGTTGGCCGTGTTCCGCAGGCCGAACGACAGCAGCGCGACGTCGTAGTGGCTCTTCTGCAGGGCCGACGGCGCCGGGAGGATCACGTCCGCGTGCCGGGTCGTCTCGTTGAGGTAGATGTCGATCGCGACCATGCACTCGAGGCCGGCGAGCGCCTTGTCGAGTCGGGCCGAATCGGGGGTCGACAGCGCCGGGTTCCCGGCGACCGTGATGAGCGCGCGGATCTGTCCCTCGCCCGGGGTGTCGATCTCCTCGGCGAGGGCGACGACCGGGAGCTCGCCCATCGTCTCGGGCAATGACCGGACCCGGGTGTGGTGCCGGTGCAGCTTGATGGGCTTGCCGAAGCGAGGCGTCCCCCGCGTGTTCGCAGAGCCCACCGCCGCCGTGGTGAACATCGCCCCGCCGGGCCGGTCGAGGTTGCCGGTGAGCACGTTCAAGACGTCGATCAACCAGGACGTGATGGTGCCGAACTCCGCCGTGGTGGTGCCGATGCGCCCGTAGACGCAGGCCGACTTGGCGGCCGCGAGCTCGCGCGCGTGTCGCCGGATGTCCGTGGCGGGGATGCCGCAGGCGCCCTCGACGGCCTCGGGGGTGAACGGTGCGCAGGCCTCGATGACCTCGTCGAGGCCCGTGACGAGGTCATCGGAGGTGCCGAGCGACACGAGGCCCTCCTCGACGATCACCTGCACCATCGCCATGAGCAGGTAGGCGTCGGCCCCCGGGCGCACCGGCACCCACTCGGTGGCTGCCTCGGCCGTGCGGGAGCGCCGCGGGTCGACGACGACGAGCCTCCCGCCCCGCTCGACGAGCTTCTCGAGCCGGCCGGGCCAGTCCGGCGCGGTGGCCAGGCTGCCGTTCGACGCGAACGGGTTGGCGCCGAGCATGAGCAGGTGGTCGGTCCGATCCACGTCGGGGACCGGCACGTTGAGCGAGCCGCCGAACATCAGGGCGGCGGAGATCTCCTTGGGCCGCTGGTCGACCGTCGACGCCGAGAAGAGGTTCTTCGACCCGAGCGAGCGCAGGATGGCCCGCAGGTAGAGCAGGCCGGCCAGGTTGTGGGCGTTGGGGTTGCCGACGTAGGCGGCACACGAGTCCCGACCGTGGGCCTCGATCACCGGCAGGAGCCGGGCCTCGATCTCGGCGAAGGCCTCGTCCCAACCCACCTCGACGAACTCGCCGTCGCGCTTCACGAGCGGACGGCGAAGCCGGTCCGGGTCCTCGTGGAGCTGCTTCAGCGTGGAGCCCTTCGGGCAGATGTAGCCCTTGCTGAACACGTCCTCGCGGTCGCCGCGGATGCGGACGACCTCCTCACCCCCGTCCGGTGCATCCCGGAGCGTGATCTCCAGACCGCAGCTCGCCTCGCAGAGCGGGCAGGTGCGGAAGGCCGTGCGCGTCATGTGCTGTCCCCCTGTGTGCTGCGGGCATCCTGCCATCTCCGCGGCCCCCGCTACCCTCCTCGCCGTGCGCCGGCTCTGGCCCGATCCCATCGAGGTGGACGACATCGACGCCCTGGTGGCGGCCGAGCCGCGGCCGGCGCCCCCGGAGCGGCCGTGGGTGCTCGTGAACATGGTGGCCTCGCTCGACGGGGGCATCTCGGTGGGCGGGCGCTCGGGTGAGCTCGGCGGTCCCGCCGACCGGGCGCTCTTCTTCGCCCTCCGGAGCGTGGCCGACGTGGTGCTGGCCGGAGCCGGCACGGTCCGCGCCGAGGACTACGGGCCGGCCCGCCCGTCCGAGGCCCAGCGGGCGGCCCGTCGGGCTCGAGGGCAGGAAGAGACGCCGACGATCGCGGTGGTGAGCCGGTCGCTCGAGCTCGACCCCGCGTCGCGGGTGTTCTCGGGGGACGGGCCCCGACCGATCGTGATCACCTGTGACGCCTCTCCTGCCGACCGGCGACGGACGTTGGACGAGGTCGCCGAGGTGGTCGTGGCCGGCCACGACGACGTCGACATGACCCGCGCCCTGGTGGAGCTCCGGGGGCTGGGGGCGTCGGTCGTGACCTGCGAGGGCGGCCCACACCTGAACGGCGACCTGGTGGCGGCCGATCTCGTGGACGAGTGGGCGCTCACCGTGTCACCGATGCTCGTGGGCGGCGCCGAGGGCCGCGCGGCCATCGGCCCGTCGCCGACCCATCCCCGCGCGTTCCACCTCGACCGCCTGCTGGAGGGCGACGGGATGCTGCTCGGCCGCTGGCTCCGGGACCGCTAGCGACTGCGCTGAGAACGTTGGCGATCTCGGCCGTTACGTCTCAGAACGAAAGGGCGCCGCTGTGCCATCTGGTCGCCCCGCCTGGCGGCGCGGCTCCTTTGGCTCCGTGCGCTTGGCCAGCTCGGTGACCTCGCGCTCGAAGTCGGCCAGGTCGTCGAACCCGAGGTAGACGCTCGCGAAGCGGACGGCCGCCACCTGGTCGACCTCCCGCAGGCGCTCGAGGACGAGGCGTCCGACCTCCTCGGAGGAGACGTCGGCCCGACCGTCGAGGCGGAGCGCGTCCTCGACGGCGCTGGCGAGGTCGTCGGCCGCGTGGCTGTCCTCCGACTCGACCGGCCGGCCCTTGGCCGCCGCCCGCACGCCGGCCGCCACCTTCGCCCGGTCGAACGGCACGCGCTCACCCGATCGCTTGGCGACGATGAGCGGGGCCTCCTCCACGCGCTCGAACGTGGTGAAGCGTCGATCGCAGGAGATGCAGGATCGGCGGCGCCGGATCGACGATCCGTCGTCGGCCTGGCGCGAGTCGACGACCTTGTCGTCGAACGACCCGCAGGCAGGGCACCGCATGCCCTGCAACCTAGAGCCTCGACCCGCGCACAGCGCCTTCGAGTGGGTCGACTACGACGTGGGTCGACTACGACGTGCGCAGCTGCTGGCCGACGATGATCGGATCGTCGCCGTTGAGCTCGACGAGCCGGGCGACCGTCTCGCGCACGTCGGCCTCCGGCGCCACCTCCGCGGCGATCGACCAGAGCGTGTCGCCGGGTGCGACCACCCAGGAGGACGCAGCCACCTCGGCCGCGCGCAGAGCGACGGCCGAGGTGGGCGAGGGGTTGCCGACGGCGGAGGAGGGGTCGCCGCCGTCGGCGAGCCTGGTCGAGACGGCACCGACCAGGAGGGAGACGGCCACCACGACGGTGGCCAGGAGCGCGAGGGCGACCGAGCGCCGGCGGCGGACCGCGGCTCGGCGAGCGAGGCGATCGGGGGCGAGCCCGCCGTGGAGGAGCCGGAGGGAGGGGCCCGAGGGGAACGAGAGCGGGGGCACGGGCCCCGTGGTGGTGGGCTGGAGGCGAGGGGTCCGGCGGCTCGGGGCCAGCAGGGAGCCTTGCGGCAGGAGGCTCAGGGCAGGGCTTGCGGTGGGCATGGTGTCAGTCTCCTCAGAGGGTGTGACAGCTCCGGCTGCCACCGCCGTGGGCGCCCCGGGAACAGCTGTTCCGGGAACGCCTGTTCGACATCACGACATCGTACGCACGAACGCCCGTTCGCCGTCAACCCCCAGATCGAACGGACGTCCGCCGAACGGGTGTTTGCACTCCGGACACGGCGACGGTAGGGTTCCGAACACCTGTACGCCCAGAGGTCCGGAGGTCCGATGGCCGACGTCACGCTCACCCCCCGTCAGAGAGAGATCCTCGAGGTCATCGAGCAGCACCAGCGCGACCGCGGGTTCCCGCCGTCCGTCCGGGAGATCGGCGAGGCGGTGGGGCTGACGTCGCCGTCCACCGTCCACGCCCACCTCGCCACGCTGCAGAAGCTCGGGTTCCTGCTCCGCGACCCCACCAAGCCCCGGGCCATCGAGGTCCGGTTCGACGCCACCTCGGGCGCCCCGGTCGAGCGGCGGCCCGTGCGCCACGTCCCGCTGGTGGGCGATGTCGCCGCCGGCACCGACGTGCTGGCCCAGGAGAACATCGAGGAGACCCTCCCCCTCCCGGCCGACTTCACCGGCGAGGGCGACCTCTTCATGTTGCGGGTGCGGGGCGACTCGATGGTCGAGGCGGCCATCGTCGACGGCGACTACGTCGTCTGCCGGGCCCAGACCACCGCCGAGAACGGCGACATCGTCGTGGCCGGCATCCCCGGCGACGAGGCCACCGTGAAGACCTACAAGCGCAAGGGCGGCACGATCACCCTCTTGCCCTCGAACGCGCGCCTCTCCCCCATGGAGTTCCCCGCCGACGAGGTCGCCGTGTTCGGCCGCGTCGTCACCGTGCTGCGACGGCTCTGAGCCTGCGCACGCGCTGACTTCACGCTGACCCCCTTCGTGGGGGACCATTGCGAGGTGTCGGCCCGCGCCTCCTCCCTCCTCGCGCGCGTCGGGATCCTCGCGATCCTGACGCTGAGCGCGAGCGGAGCGCAGGCGGCCACGGGCGCCAACGACCCGGTCTTCACCCAGGGCCTCCAGTGGGGCCTCGAGCACATCGGCGCTCCCCAGGCCTGGGCCACCAGCCGCGGCGACGGGGTGACCATCGCCATCATCGACTCCGGCATCGACCTCGGCCACGAGGATCTGGCCGGCAAGGTCGTCGCCTCCACCAGCTGCGTGGGCGCCAACGGCGACGCCCGGCGCTGCGGCGGGTCGGCCCAGGACGACAACGGCCACGGCACCCACGTGGCCGGCATCGCGGCCGCCACCACCGACAACCACCGCGGGGTGGCCGGCGTGGCCCCCGACGCCAAGCTCATCGCGGTCCGGGTCCTCACGAACACCTGCGACGGCAACGGCAGCTGCTCGGCGTCGGGCACCTCCGGAGACGTGGCAGCCGGCATCCGCTGGGCCACCGACCACGGCGCCGACATCGTGAACCTCTCCCTCGGCGGCGGCACCCTCCAGGGCGCCTTCGGGTGCGCCTTCTGCGACGCCATCGACTACGCCTGGAGCAAGGGCGTCGTCTCGGTCATCGCCGCCGGCAACGACTCCCTCCTCCCGGCCGGGTTCGGCGACGAGCCCGCCGTCATCGTCACCGCCACGACCCGCGACGACGCTCGGGCCTCGTACTCCAACGCCTCCGCCGGGCTCCTCCAGGGCGCCCGCTGGCCCGTGTCCGCACCGGGGGGCGAGGGCGAGAGCGATCCCGCCGACTGCGCCACCGGCGGCAAGCCGCAGGGCGTGCTGTCGACCTACTGGATCACCGGCCACCAGAACGAGTACGCCTGCCTCGCCGGCACCTCGATGGCGGCGCCGCACGTGTCCGGCGTGGTGGCGCTGCTGCTCGCCCAGGGCCGCCCGCCCCAGGCCGCCGTCGACCGGCTCCTCGGCACGGCCCGCGACCTCGGCTCCCCTGGCCGGGATGCCGCGTACGGCGTGGGCATCGTCGACGCCGCCAAGGCGGTCGGCCCGGCCCCGGCCACCACCACGACGGCGGCCGTGTCGTCCACGTCGTCGAGCGGTGCCGCTCCGACCTCCGGCGCGCCGACCAGCGCCGACCCCGGCACCGCCCCGCCCTCGAGCGACACGAGCGCGCCGGTCGACACCCTGCCCGGCACCGAGCAGGCCGCGCCCCTCAACCCGTCCGACGACGACCCGCCCGCGCCCCTCGTCGCCATGGCCGTGCTGCTGGTGCTCGGCACCGGCGGCACCACGGCGGCCGCCGCCTGGCGCCTTCGAAAGCTCGGTGCCCTGTAGGGCTGACCCCTAGAGCTTGGCCAACGCCTCGGTGTAGCGCTCGGCCTCGCGCGGGGTGCCCAGCGAGTCGGTGGAGAACGTGTCGACGACGTTGCCGTCGGCCCCGATGAGGATGCTGGCCCGCCAGGCACAGCCGCGGTCGGCGTTGAACACGTCGTAGGCCTGGGCGATGGCGCCGTGGGGCCAGAAGTCGGAGATCACCGGGAAGGTCCAGCCGTGATCCTCGGCCCAGCGCTTCTGCGCGGGGGCCGGATCGCAGGACACGGCCACGATCTGCACGCCGGCGTCGGTGAAGACGGCCTGGTCGTCGCGAAGCCGGCAGAGCTCGGCCTCGCAGATCCCCGTGAACGCGAAGGGGTGGAAGACCAGGAGCACCGCGGTGCCGCTGAGCGCCTCCAGGGAGACGGCCTCGCCGTGCTGGTCCGTGCCGGCGAACGCGGGCGCTGCCTGTCCGATCTCCACCATCTGGTCCTCCAGGTCGCAAAGGGCTTCGGGTTCGTGGTGGCGGAACCGTAGATCACCCGGACTGCAGGACCTCGGCGAGCACCTCGTAGGTGCGGTGGAGCGCGCCGCGCTCCACCCGCTCATCCGCCTGGTGGGCCAGGGTGGCGTCGCCCGGACCGAGGTTGCAGGCAGGGACCCCCAGCGCGGAGAAGCGGGCCACGTCGGTCCACCCCAGCTTGGCGCTGACGGGAAGGCCGTGGTGGTCGACCAGGCGGCGCAGCACGGGGTGGTCGAGGCCCGGGCGGGCCCCCTCGGCGGAGTCGACCACGACGAACTCGTCGCCGAGCTCGAGCACGGGCGCCAGGAGGGCCTCGACCTCGGCCTGGGCCTCGGCCGCGGTGCGGTCGGGGGCGAAGCGGTGGTTGATCGTGACGGTGGCGGCGTCGGGGACGACGTTGCCGGCCACGCCGCCCGCCACGTAGACGGCCTGCAGCGCCTCCCGGAACTCGCATCCGTCGATCACCGGCCGTCGCTCCGGGAACGACTCGACCGCCCGCAGCACCGCACCGAGGCGGTGGACCGCGTTGCGGCCCATCCACGGACGGGCGGTGTGGGCCCGCTCCCCCCGCACACGGACCTCGATGCGCATCGTGCCCTGGCAGCCGGCCTCGAGGGCGCCACTGGTGGGCTCGCCCAGGATGGCGACGTCGCCCGCCACCAGGTCGGGGCGGTCGCGCACGAGGTGGGCGAGGCCGTTGTGCTCGGCCGCCACCTCCTCGCCGGCGTAGAAGACGTAGGTGAGGTCGACAGCGGGCGCCGGGAGCTCGCGGGCCAGGGCGAGGAAGACGGCCAGCCCGCCCTTCATGTCCGACGCCCCGAGGCCCCAGAGCACGTCGCCGTCGATGCGGGCCGTGGCGTTGCCGTTGGCGGGGACCGTGTCGGTGTGGCCGGCCAGCACCACCCGCGTCGGGCGACCGAGCTGGGTGCGGGCCACGAGGTTGTCCCCGACCCGCTCGACCTCGAGGTGCGGCAACGATCGCAGCTCGCCCTCGAGGCGGGCGGTGATGGCGGCCTCGTCGTGGCTCTCCGAGGGGAGGTCGACCAGCTCGGCCGTGAGCGCGAGGAGGTCGGGCGTGGGCATGGGGAACACGTTACGAGGGCGGTGTGGCCGGACCGGTACGGTTCTGCGCCGTGGACCCGAACGACCCCTCGACCGCCGGCGCGACCGGCACCGGCCTCGCCACCCTCACCGCCGACGGCCGCGTGCTCGACACCTGGTACCTGCGGCCGGAGCTCACAGAGGCCGGCGGCACCTCGGGCACCGAGCGCCTCGACACCGACGCGGCAGTCGCCGCGCTCGGTGTCGCCGCCGCAGAGGCCGTCGGCCCCGACCCGATCCGCGGCGTCGAGGTGGTGGCGGTGCGCACCACGATCGCCAGCCTCGGCGACGCGATCACCGACACGCACGACGCGTACCTGCGCCTCCACCTCCTCTCCCACCGGCGCGTGGTCCCGAACTCGATCAGCCTCGAGGGTCTCTTCGGCCACCTGGCCAACGTCGTGTGGACCCAGCTCGGTCCGGTCGCCGTCGACGAGCTCGACGCCGCCCGCCTCCGCGCCCGGGGCGCCGGGACGCCCCTCCTCGTCCACTCGCTCGACAAGTTCCCCCGCATGGTCGACTACGTGATCCCCACGGGAGTGCGGATCGCCGACGCCGACCGGGTCCGCCTCGGGGCGCACCTCGGCGAGGGCACCACCGTGATGCACGAGGGCTTCGTGAACTTCAACGCCGGCACCCTGGGCACCGCGATGATCGAGGGCCGGGTCAGCCAGGGCGTCATCGTGGGCGAGGGCTCCGACATCGGCGGCGGCGCCTCGATCCAGGGCACCCTGTCGGGCGGTGGCAAGCAGGTCGTCCGCATCGGCGAGCGGTGTCTCCTCGGTGCCAACGCCGGCGTGGGGATCTCGATGGGCGACGACACCGTGATCGAGGCCGGCCTCTACATCACCGCCGGCACCCGGGTCACGCTCCCCGACGGTCGCGTGGTGAAGGCCCTCGAGCTCAGCGGCCAGCCCAACCTGCTGTTCCTCCGCAACAGCACCACCGGCGTGGTCGAAGCGCGGGCCCGCGCCGCCCAGACCGTCGAGCTCAACAGCGACCTCCACGCGAACTGATGGCGAGCGTCCCGTGCACCTGGCCCAGCTGAACGTGTGAACCTCACCGGGTGGGAGTCGATCGACGCGCTGGCGGACTTCACCTACCGCACCGGGCACACCGCCTTCCTCCGCCGGCGACGCGAGTTCTTCGAGCCCAGTGAGGTCGGCGCATGAAGGTCGGGGTCGCGCTGCCGCAGATGACGGTCGGGCTGGACCGGGATCACATCCTGGACTGGTGCCGGGCCATCGACGAGGGGCCGTTCTCCTCCATCTCGGCCGGTGAGCGGATCACGTACGACAACCTCGACGGCTTCACGCTCTGCTCGGCCGCCGCAGCCGTCACCCACCGGGTGCGGATCCTCGTCAACGCGGTGATCCTGCCGTGGCACTCCCCCGCCCTCATCGCCACGCAGCTGGCCTCGATGGACGTGCTGTCCGGCGGGCGCCTGGAGGTGGCCGTGGGCGTCGGGGTGCGGGAGCAGGACTTCGCCGCGGTCGGAGTGCCGATGGAGGGCAGGTTTGGACGGCTCGACCGCGCAGTGGCCGGGGTGCGAACCCTGTGGTCCGGTGGCGAGGCGGCCGGAGGCGGCGTCGTCGGCCCGGCCCCGCTCCAACCCGGTGGCCCACCCATCCTCAGCACCGCGACGCACGCCAGGTCCCTGGCCCGGGCTGCTCATTGGGCCGACGGAGTGAGCGGCTTCTCGCTCGAGACGGACCTGGCCGAGGTGGCCGACGCGTTCCGCATGACCCGGGCGGCCTGGACCGCCGCCGGCCGCGACACCGCGCCGCGCCTGCTGTCCGGCACCTACGTCTGCCTGGGCCCCGATGCCGAGGCAACGCTCCGGGAGTTCGGGCGCCGCTACCTCTCGATCTTCGGAGACCAGGCCGCGGCGACGATGGCCGCCCGCCTCACCGCTCACGACGAGGACACCCTCCTCGCCTTCCTGCGGGGCCTCCGGGACGAAGGCGCCGAGGAGTGCATCCTCATCCCCGCGTCGAGCAACGTGGATCTGGTCGGCCGTCTGGCCGACGTCGTCGGGAGGCTCGGATGACCGCTCGGGTGGTGCTGGTGCACGGGGCGTGGCACGGCGCGTGGTGCTGGGCCCCGGTGGTGGATCTGCTCCGCGCCGAGGGCGTCGACGTCGTCGCGGTGGACCTGCCGGGGCACGGAGCCGACGCGGGGCCGCTGACCGACCTGCACGGTGACGCGGTTCGCGTCCGCGAGGCGCTGGACGCAGGTGAGGGCCCGGCGGTCCTCGTCGGCCACTCCTACGGTGGGGCGGTGGTGACCGAAGCCGGCGTGCACCCCGACGTGGTCCATGTCGTGTACGTGGCCGCCTTCGCCCTCGACGCCGGCGAGACGCTCTTCGGCATCACCTCCGGGGATCCCGGCGGCGTCTCCGGTGACCGCTCGGGCCGGCCCGACCTCGCCGCCGCGCTCGTGTTCGGCGAGGACAGCTGCACCGTCGATCCCGCGCAGGCCGGCGAGATCTTCTTCAACGACCTCGACCGCGACGCGGCCGCGGCCGCGACGGCCCAGCTCGGACCCCAGCCCACGGCCACCTTCGGCCAGTCCCCGACCGCCGTGGCGTGGCGCGAGCGACCCTCGACCTACGCGATCTGCGAGCTCGACATGGCCATCCACCCGGACCTGCAGGCCAGCCTCGCCCAGCGCACGACCGACGTCGTCACCTGGCCGACCAGCCACTCGCCGTTCCTGTCCCGTCCCGACCTCGTCGCTGACCTGCTCCTCGGCCTCAGTCGGAGCTGAGGCGCTCGGCGACCAAGGCGATGCGGTCGTCGGGTTGGACGACCGCCACGCGGACGTGGCCGGCGCCGAGCTCGCCGTAGAACTCGCCCGGGGAGACGAGCGCGCCCGCCTCCTCCGCGAGGCGCTGGGTGAGGGCCCAGGCGTCGCCGTCGGGAGCGGGGGCCCAGACGTAGAACGCTCCGTCGGGTGCCGGGGCGTCGACGCCGACCAGCGCCAGCGCCGCTCGCACGGCGTCGAGGCGCTTGGCGTAGCGGTCGCGCTGCTCGTCGACGTGCTCGTCGTCCAGCCAAGCCGCCACCGCGGCCGCCTGCACGGGTCCGGGCACCATGAACCCGGCGTGCTTGCGCAGCTCGGACAGGTACCGCACGAGGTCGGCATCGCCGGCGTAGACCCCGGCTCGGGCACCGGCCAGGTTCGAGCGCTTGGAGAGCGAGTGCACCGCCAGCACGCCCTCGGTGCCGTGCTCGAGGATCGTCCGGGGCGGACCGGTCCAGGTGAACTCGACGTAGCACTCGTCGGAGAGCACGGGCACGCCGCGCTCCCGGCCCCAGGCGGCCGCCGCGCCGAGGTCGGCAAGGCCGCCCGTCGGGTTGCCGGGCACGTTGACCCACAGGCACAGCGCCCGGGCCGCGTCGGCGGGATCGATGTCCTCGAGCTCGGCGTACGGCACCGCCCGCGCGCCGGCCAGCTGCGCGCCCATCGCGTACGACGGGTAGCTGATCGCCGGGTAGAGGACGGTGTCGAGATCGGGGCGGCGCAGGCGCAGCCAGTGCGGCAGCCCGGCCACGAGCTCCTTGGTGCCCACGCACGCCGCCACCAGGGACGGATCCACCGACACGCCGAGCCGGCGCTCCATCCAGGCGCAGGCGGCCTCGCGGTAGGCGGCGGTGCCGATCGATGGCGGGTACCCGCGCTCGGCGCCCGACTTGGCCAGCGCCTCGAGCACCAGGGCGGGGGGCGGGTCGCACGGCGTGCCGATCGACAGGTCGACGATCCCGCCCGGCACGCGCTCCGCCGCCGCCTTCGCCCCATCGAGGCGGTCGTAGGGGTACGGGGGCGGGACGAAGCCCTCAGTGCCGGCCATCGTCACGCGACCACGTACTCCAGGAACTGCCCGAGCGAGCCGTCGTCGAGGCGGACGCGGAGGCGCATGGCGTCGTCGTCGGCCAGCTCGACGAGCACCTCGCCCTCCCGGTGGACCGCGGCCAGGACGTCGCCGCGGTCGTAGGGGATCCGCAGCTCGATCACGGTGGTGAGCGCCCGCAGCCGGTCGCTGACGTTGCGCAGCAGATCCTCGACGCCCGTCGCCCTTCGTGGCGCTCAGGGTGACGGAGCCGGGGTGGGCCGCCGCCAGGCGCTCCGCCTCTTTGGGCGCGAGGTCGACCTTGTTGAACGCGAACAGCTCGGGCACGTCGTCGGCGCCGATCTCCTTCAGCACGGTGCGCACCGCCTGGATGTTGCCCTCCGGGTCGAGCGCGGACGCGTCGACGACGTGGACCAGCAGGTCGGCGTCGGCCGCCACCGAGAGGGTGGACTTGAAGGCCTCCACCAGCTGGTGGGGCAGCTCCCGGATGAAGCCGACCGTGTCGGACATCAACACGGCCTCGCCCCCGGGCAGCTCCAGGCGGCGGGTGGTCGGGTCGAGGGTGGCGAACAGCCGGTCCTCGACGAGCACCCCGGCGTCGGTCAGCTGGTTCTGCAGCGTGGACTTGCCGGCGTTGGTGTAGCCCACGATGGCGACGCGCCGGGTTCGGCTGCGGTGCTGCGCCTTGCGCTGGGTGGCGCGGTGCTTGTCGACCTCGCGCAGCTCGGCCTCCAGCTTGTGGATCCGCCGCAGGATGCGCCGGCGGTCGACCTCGAGCTGGGTCTCGCCCGGACCGCGGGTGCCGATGCGAGCGCCGCCCGCCGACATGCCGCCGCCCTGCTGCGACAGCGCGCCGCCCTTGCCCCGCATGCGCGGCAGGCGGTATCTCAGCAGCGCCAGCTCCACCTGCGCCTTGCCCTCCACGCTGTGGGCGTTCTGGGCGAAGATGTCGAGGATCACCGCGGTGCGGTCGATCGCCGTGCGTCCGAGGAGCTTCTCGAGGTTGCGCTGCTGGGCGGGCGTGAGGTCGTTGTCGAAGACGACCGTGTCGCAGTCGGTCTCCAGGGCGACCTCGTGCAGCTCGGCCGCCTTGCCCTTGCCGACGAAGGTGGGCGGATCGGGGGCGCGGCGACGCTGCACCACGCGCCCGACTTCCTCGGCCCCCGCGGTGTCGACCAGCTGGGCCAGCTCGTCGAGGCCGGCCTCGGTGTCCTCGGTGCTGCGGGGCGGGAGCGTGACGCCGACGAGGACGATCTTCTCCCGGATGGCGCGTTCGATCAGCGACACGGCGTGCTCCGAGCGATCAGGGCCACGGGGCGTCGATGGCGGCGACGGAGGTGGCGGCCCCGGTGAGGAGCACGGGGTCGCCGAGGATGATGCCCACCGGGCCGCCGGGCATGTGGACCGTGGTCTGCGGCCCCGACAGCTCCCAGAGCTGGCCGGCCGCCGCGACCGCGCAGGCCCCGGTGCCGCAGGCCTGCGTGGGACCGACGCCGCGCTCGTAGACCACCATCTCGAGCTCACCCGGGCCGGGCCCCGGGCGGACGATCTCGACGTTGGTGCCCCCGGGGGTGAGCGCGCCGATCCGCTCGCCGAGCTCCACCAGCACCCCGAGGCCGGGGAGCGTCGGGCTCGCCCCACTGGAGCACGACGTGCGGGTTGCCGACGTCGACGCGGGTGGCCCGGAGCACCGGGCCGGTGACCCACTCGGGCTCGTCGGCGCCGACCTTGGCCTGACCCATCTCCACGCTGAACGACTCCGTGCCGGCGCCGGACGGGCCGAGGGCCGTCACCGTGCGCAGCCCGGCGGCGGTGGCTCACCCGGAGCACGGGCGGCTCGACCAGCCCGGCCTGGAACACGGCCTGGGCGAGGCAGCGGATCCCGTTGCCGCTCATCTCCGCCTCGCTGCCATCGGCGTTGAGGAGCTGCATGGTGACGTGGGTGCTGCCGGACCCGCCGGTGACGCGGATCAGCCCGTCGGCGCCGATGCCGGTGCGCCGATGGCAGAGCGCGACGGCGTCGGCGGGACCGACCGGGTGCCGGTTCGCCAGGTCGAGCAGGACGAGGAAGTCGTTGCCCAGGCCGTGGTGCTTCGTGAGGCGCATGCGCCGGTCAGCCTACGAGCCCGGCCAGTCGGTCCACGAGGTCGTTCTCGGCGCCGTCGTCCACGTCGAGCCAGGTGATCCGGGGATCACGGCGGAACCAGGCCCGCTGGCGCCGGGCGAACTGGCGGGTGCGCCGCACCGCCAGGTCGCAGCGCCTCCTCGAGCGAGGCGCGGCCCTCGAGGTGCTCGAGCAGCTCCTTGTAGCCGAGCGCCTGCGCGGCGGTGCGGGACAACCCCCGCGGGTCGGAGCGCAGCGCCGCGACCTCGGCCAGGAACCCGGCGGCCATCTGTTCGGCGTAGCGGGCCTCGATCCGCGCGCCGAGGTCCTGGCTGGACCGACCGATCCCCACCAGCGTGAACGGCGTGTCGCCGGATAGGTCGACAGGCCGGGGCCGAAGCTGGAGAACGGCCGACCGCTCCCGAGGGTGACCTCGAGCGCCCGCACCACCCGGCGTCGGTTGGCCGGCTCCATGCGCCCGGCGGCCACCGGGTCGAGCTCGGTGAGCCGCCGGTGCAGCGCGGCGGTGTCGGCCTCGGACTCGACCTCGGCCCGGGCGTCGGGGAACTGGCCGGGGATCTCCAGGTCGTCGACCACTGCCTGGACGTAGAGCGCGGTGCCGCCGACGAGCAGGGCACGGCGACCGCGCGCCTCGATGTCGGCGATGGCGGCGAGGGCCTCGCGCTGGAACCACGGCGACGGTGCCGTCCTCCCACGGGTCGAGCAGGTCGAGCAGGTGGTGGGGCACCTCGGCCCGCTCCGCGGCGGTGGGCTTGGCCGTGCCGATGTCCATCCCCCGGTACACCTGCATCGAGTCGACGGACACGCAGCTCCCAGGTCGGGATCGCGCCGAGCCAGATCGAGGGCCAGCGCCGACTTCCCGGAGGCGGTGGCGCCGGCCAGCACCGCGTGGCGCCCCGGTGCGGTCACGACGCGGCGAGGTCCTTCGCGAAGCACCGCGACGTCGGCTCGTCCTGGGAGCTGCCGTACGGCTCGATCCGGTGCCACCCCGCCGACTCGTAGAGCGCCACGGCCTCGGGCTGCGGCGTCCCGGTCTCCAGCTGGAGGCGCCCGTACCCGAGCTCGATCGCACCGTCGTAGGGCTCCTCGGTGAGCTCGATCACCCGACCAGCAGGGGCAGCCGCGTCTTGTGGGTGGGCGGGGCCACGACCTCGACGAGGTCGCCCCGCAGGTGGTGCGGCGCGGCACCGGTGACCCGCACGGTGGCGTAGGTGCCCGGCCGCATCGGCTCGGACGCGAAGTGCACGAGCTTGTTCTGGCGGGTCCGACCGGTGAGCACCGCGGGGTCCTTGCGAGACGGTCCCTCGACGAGGACCTCCTCGACGTGCCCGATGCGGGCCTCGTGCTTCGCGAGGGCCGAGCGCTCGACGACGATGCGCAGGCGCTCGAAGCGCTCGGCGACCACGTCGGGGGCGACGAACTCGGACTCCCGCTCGGCCGCCTCGGTGCCGGGCCGCGGGCTGTAGATGAACGTGTAGGCGCGAGTCGTAGGCGGCTTCGGCGGCCACCTCGAGCGTGCGCTCGAAGTCGTCGTCGGTCTCGCCGGGGAAGCCGACGATGATGTCGGTGGTGACGGCGAGGTCGTCGATGGCGGCGCGGGCGGCGGCGAGCCGCTCGAGGTAGCGCTCGGCGGTGTAGCCGCGGTGCATGGCGGCGAGCACCCGGTCGCTCCCGGACTGCAGCGGCAGGTGGAGGTGCTCGCACACCGTCGGGGTCTCGGCCATCGCCGCGATGGTCTCGGGGCGCAGGTCCTTCGGGTGCGGGCTCGTGTAGCGCACCCGCCGGATGCCCTCGACGCTCCCCACCTGGCGGAGCAGGTCGGCGAACCAGGGACGGACGGGATCGTGGCCGCCGGCCTGGCGAGCGGCCAGGGCCAGGTCGCGCCCGTAGCTGTTCACGTTCTGGCCGAGCAGGGTGACCTCGGTGACGCCGTCGGCCACGGCGGTGCGCACCTCGGTCGACGATGTCGTCGAGCGGGCGGCTGATCTCCTTGCCGCGCACGGCGGGGACGATGCAGAACGCGCAGCGAGTTGTCGCAGCCGATCTGGATGGTGACCCAGCCCGCCCACGGCACCTCGCGGCGCACGGGCAGCGCCGACGGGAACGTGTCCGTGGTCGTCGGCCACCGCGGCCTCGAGGATCTCGATGATCGACCGGCCCTCGACCCGCGACTGCTCGATGAGCGTCGGCGGCCCGGTGCACGTTGTGGGTGCCGAGCACGACGTCGACGTAGCCGGCCCGCTGGAGGACCGTGTCCCGGTCCTTCTGGGCCAGGCAGCCGCCGACGACGATCTGCATGCCCGGGCTGGCTGGTCCTTGACCGACTTCAGGTGCCCGAGCGTGCCGTAGAGCTTGTTGTCGGCGTTCTCCCGGATGCAGCAGGTGTTGAGCACGACGACGTCGGCGTCGTCGACCCCGTCGGCCGCCACGAGGCCGTCGGCCTCGAGCAGGCCCGCGATCCGCTCCGAGTCGTGCTCGTTCATCTGGCACCCGAAGGTGCGCACGAAGAAGCGGCGCGCAGGCTCGGTCACACCCGACAGGCTAGGGCCGGGTGTGACCTCTGGCCGAGGCGGTCGTCAGTCGAGGCTGATGGGCTGGTCGTCGGGGTCGAGCTCCTCGACCTCGGCGTCCGCTTCTGCCGTGGCTGCGGCCGGCGCGGCGTCGGCGTCGACGCCGATGCCCATCTGGGTGCGGATGCGCTCGGAGATCTCGATCATGATCTCGGGGTTGTCGACGAGGAACTTCTTGGCGTTCTCCCGACCCTGGCCGAGCTGCTCGCCCTCGTACGTGTACCAGGCGCCCGACTTCTTCACGATGTCGTTGTCGACGCCGATGTCGAGCACGCCAGCCCTCGCGGCTGATGCCCTTGCCGTACATGATGTCGAACTCGGCCTGCTTGAAGGGCGGGGCCACCTTGTTCTTCACGACCTTCACCCGGGTGCGGTTGCCGACGACCTCGACGCCGTCCTTGATGGACTCGATGCGGCGGATGTCGAGGCGGACCGAGCTGTAGAACTTCAGCGCCCGGCCACCGGGGGTGGTCTCCGGCGAGCCGAACATCACGCCGATCTTCTCCCGCAGCTGGTTGATGAAGATGCAGATGGTGTCGGTCTTGTTGAGGTTGGCGGTGAGCTTGCGCAGCGCCTGCGACATGAGCCGGGCCTGGAGGCCGACGTGGGTGTCGCCCATGTCGCCCTCGATCTCGGCCCGGGGCGTGAGGGCGGCCACCGAGTCGATGACGACCACGTCGATGGCGCCGGAGCGCACGAGCATGTCGGTGATCTCGAGGGCCTGCTCGCCGGTGTCGGGCTGGGAGATGAGCAGCTCGTCGACGTCGACCCCGATGGCCCGGGCGTAGATCGGGTCCATGGCGTGCTCGGCGTCGACGTAGGCGCAGATGCCGCCGTTGCGCTGCGCCTCGGCCACCACGTGCATGGCGAGGGTGGACTTGCCGGAGGACTCCGGGCCGTAGATCTCGACGACCCGGCCGCGGGGCAGGCCGCCGATGCCGAGGGCGAGGTCGAGGGCCAGGGCGCCGGTGGGGACCGTGCCGATGACCATGTTGGTCTTCTCGCCCATCTTCATGACCGAGCCCTTGCCGAACTGCTTCTCGATGCCGAGAAGGCTCAGCTCCAGTGCCTTGGCCTTGTCCTTGTCACGCTCCACGTCGGCGTCCTCTCGTTCGTCTCTACGTCGTCTGGGGATGCGCCGACCCTATGGAGGGGGTGTGACAGCGCTTGGGGAACGACAGGAGTGTAGTTACGAACGCCCGTTCGATTCAAGCATCCTCTTGCGGAGGAGGTCGAGGAGGGAGATCACGGAGTACTGGCGGACGCGGTCGCGGTCGCCGGGGAGGTGGCGCTGCACCGCGCTCACGTCGTCGCCCACCGCTACGCCGAGCCACACCGTGCCGGCCGGCTGGCCGTCCATCTCGGCAGGACCGGCCACGCCCGTGGTCGAGAGGCCGACGTCCGCGCCGAGGCGCCGCCGCACGGCGTCGGCCATCGCCAGGGCCGCGGCCTCGGAGACGACCGGGCCGTCGGGCACGTCGAGGAGGTCGCGCTTCACCTCGCTCGCGTAGGAGACGATGCCGCCGCGGAACCACTCGCTGGCGCCCGGCACCGCCACGAGGCGGGACGCCACGAGGCCACCGGTGAGCGACTCCGCCACCGCCAGCGTGAGCCCCTTGGCCAGCAGGAGCCCGCCGACCACGGCCTCCATCGACTCGTCCGCATCCGAGAACACGATCGGTCCGAGCACGGCGCGGACCGCGGCGGCCTCCGCGTCGAGCAGCTCATCCGCCTGCTGGGCGGTGTCGCCCTTGGCGGTGATGCGGACCTTGATGCCCTCGATGCCGCTGGCGAGGAAGGCGATCGTGGGGTTGCCGGCCGCCTCGAGCGCGTCGATCCGGCCGGACAGCCGCTCGGCCACGCCGGACTCGCTCTCGCCCCACGTGCGCAGCGTGCGGCTGCGGATGGTCCCGGTGACGCCGGCGCGGACCGCCAGGTCGGGCAGCACCGCCCGCTCGAGCATGTCCTGCATCTCGTAGGGCACGCCGGGCACCGCGTAGATGACCTTGGTCCCGACCGGGCAGATCAGCCCGGGCGCGGTCCCCATCGTCTGCTCGATCGGCGTGGCGCCCACCGGCACGTCCGCCTGGCGGAGGTTGCTCTCGGGCATCGTGCGCCCGCGGGACTCGAACATCGCGCGGATGACCTCCGCGAGCTCGAGGCGGCGCTCCAGCGCGACGCCCATCACCTCGGCGATCGCCTCGCGGGTGATGTCGTCCTGCGTCGGGCCCAGGCCGCCGCAGACGATCACCGCGTCGGCCCGGCCCAGCGCCTCGCGCATGGCGCCGACGATCCGGTCGTGGTTGTCGCCGACCTTCGCCTGGAAGACGTGCTCGATGCCGCGCCGCGCCAGCTGCTGGCCCATCCAGGCGGAGTTGGTGTCGACGATCTGGCCGAGCAGCAGCTCGGTGCCGATCGCGAGGACCTCGGCCCGGTAGCCCGGCACCTAGCGGGAGCCCGCCCGCGTGGCGAGCCGGGAACCGGCCCGGACGTACTGCACGCCGGTGACCAGGGTGAGGACGACCGCCACCCACAGCAGCGTGACCGCGATCCAGCTGGCGTCGACGGCGGTCCACGGCAGGAGTGCGAACCCGACGGCGACCTGCTGGACGTTGGTCTTCACCTTGGCCATCGTGGTGGCCGGCACGGCCAGGCCCCGCCGCGCCCAGAACGACCGGAAGACCTGGATGCTCAGCTCGCGGATCGCGATCAGCACGCAGGGCAGCCACCAGAAGGTGCCCTGGGCCACCAGCGCGCCGAACGCCCCGAGCACCAGCACCTTGTCGGCCAGCGGGTCGAGGAACGCCCCCGAGCGCGTTGTGCCCTGGCGCCGGGCCAGGATCCCGTCGGCCCAGTCCGTGAGGCAGAGCGCGATCCAGAGCGTGACCGCCGCCCACGACGCGCCGTCGTCGCCGACCATCACGAGGAACGGCAAGGTGGCGACGAGGCGGCCGACGGTGAGGAGGTTGGCCGGGGTGGCCAGCGCCGACGGGCCGAACTGCGACGGCGTCGGGGTCGACTCGACGCTCACCGGAGAGCTCCACCACGACCGGCTCGGCGGTGCAGTCGGGGCCGGCCGCCGACGTGATCACCACTCGGTGCAGCTCGCCCACCTCGAGGTGGTCCGGGACGGTGATGATGCCGTCGATCTCGGGGGCCTCGCGGTGGCTGCGGCCGATGCCTGGAGCATCGACGAGCACCTCCACCTCGTCGCCCACCAGCTCGTCGCGCCGCAGCGCGGTGATCTCGTCCTGGAGCTCGCGCAGCTCGGCCAGCCGCTCCGCCACGAGGGGCCGGGGGACCTCGCCGTCGAGGTCGGCGGCGTAGGTGCCGTCCTCCCGCGAGTAGGAGAAGAAGCCGCACCAGTCCACGCGGGCGGCCCGCACGAACTCCAGGAGCTGGTCGTGGTCGGCCTCGGTCTCGCCTGGGTAGCCGACGATGAAGTTCGACCGGAACGCCGCCTCGGGCGCGGCACGGCGGATCTCCTCGATGCGCGCGAGGTACCGGTCGCCGTCGCCCCAGCGCCGCATGCGACGTACGAGCGGCGCGCTGACATGCTGCAGCGACAGGTCGAAGTACGGCACGCCGGTGCCGAGGATCGCGTCGATCAGCGCGCCGTCGAGGTGCGAGGGGTAGAGGTAGAGCAGGCGCACGCGATCGGCGCGGTCGGCCACCTCGCGCGACGAGCGGCACCAGCCGGCGGTCGCCCACCCCCTGGTCGCGGCCGTACGACGCCAGGTCCTGGGCGACGAGCACCACCTCGCGCACGCCGCCCGCCACCAGGCCGTCGACCTCGTCGAGCAGCTCGGGGAGGTCGCGTGAGCGCTGCGGCCCGCGGAAGCTCGGGATGGCGCAGAAGCCGCACGCCTTGTCGCAGCCCTCGGCCACCTTCACGTAGGCCCAGGGCGCGGTGGGCGCCGGCCGGGGCAGGCGGAGGAGGTCGAAGCCGGCCCGGTCCGGCTTGAGCCCGAGGGTGACCGGCACGCCGAACCCGGCGACCGTGTCGGCCTCCGGGAGCGCCTCGGCCAGCTCCTCGCCATAGCGCTCGGCCATGCAGCCGGTGACGACCAGCCGGGCGCCGTCGGCCTTCCGGTCGGCGAGGGCCAGCACGACGTCGATCGACTCCTGCCGGGCCTCCTCGATGAAGGCGCAGGTGTTCACGACCACGAGGTCCGCCGCCTCGGCGGAGGCCGCCGGAGCCATGCCGTCGGCCAGCAGCGTGCCCACCAGCTTCTCGGAGTCGACCTGGTTCTTCGGGCAGCCGAGGGTCTCGACGAAGAACGTGCGATCCCCAGACATAGGGCGTTCAGGCTACAAGCCGGACTCCTCGAGGAACGATCTCCCCTCGGCGCCGGCTACGCGGTGTGGGCGAGCGCGAGGCCCTTGCGGGGCCACTCGAACGACGCCAGCTGCCCGGTGCCGGACAGCGTGACGTAGGCCGTGCGCAGATCCGGGCCCCCGAAGCAGATGTTGGTGACGAGGGGGTCCGGCAGCGGGAGGTGCTCGACCTTGGCGCCATCGGGCGAGATCGAGGTGATGCCGCCGTTGCCGAGCGTGCCGACGCAGACCCAGCCCTCACCGTCGACGGCCAGGCTGTCGAGCATCTCCGTGCCGGGCACCGCGGCGAGGAGCGAGCCGCCGTTGCCGATCGGCAGCGGGTTCGGCGGCACCTCGCCAGGGGCGGTGACCGTCCACTGGAACACGCGACCCGTGTGGGTCTCCGCGGCGTAGAGCATCGAGCCGTCGGGCGACAGGCCGATCCCGTTGGGACCGTCCATCGGGAAGACCACCTCGACGCACGAGGACCCGTCGGCCTTCCCGTAGTGGAGGCCGGTGCGGTCGCTGCTGCGCTCGAGCCGGACGCCGTGGTCGGTGAACCAGAACCCGCCGTGAGCATCGAAGACGAGGTCGTTGGGCGCCCGCAGCGGTCCGCTCGACGACTCGGTGTAGAGGGTCGTCACCGCGCCGGTGGCGAGGTCCACCCGCTGGATGCTCCCACCCGTCCAGGCCGGGGGCACGTGACCGGGAAGCGTGAGGCCCATCACCTCGGTCCACTCGAAGCAGCCCCCGTTGTTGGTGATGTAGGCGGCACCGTCGGGACCGATGGCGCAGCCGTTCGGTCCGCCGCCGACGTCGGCCACGACGGTGACGGTGCCGTCGTCGGTGACGCGCGACAGGGTGCCCCGGGCGATCTCGACGAGGAGCACGCTGCCGTCGGACATGGCGACAGGGCCCTCGGGGAACTGGAGGCCGGTGGCGATGGTGCGGGGTTCCATGGGCGCATGGCCTAGCACCCGCGTGCTACGAACGCTGCGTGTCGTCGCTCCCCCCTCCGCCGCCTGCGCCGCCGCCGCCCCCTCCGCCCCCACGGCCGGCGGACCGGTCCGGTCGCCTCGTGTTCGTGCTCGGCCTGCTCGTCACCCTCGCGCTCGTCGGCGGGCTCGTCGCCGCCTGGCCGGAGGACGAGGCGCCGGAGGTCGTCGACACCGAGACCTCCACCACGCTGATGAGCGCCGAGGCGGCGGCCCAGCTCGGCCGTCCCGACGTCGGCGTTCCCGTCTCCCCCGCCGAGCCCGCCATTCCCCCGACCCAGCTCTTCGTCGAAGGGCCCGACGCGGCGGTCCAGGACGTGCTGGCCGCCGCCGGCGGCCCGTCGCAGCTGCTCGAGCTGGCGATCTACCCGACCTACCTCTTCGTCGCGTACCGCGACCCCGCCGACCCGGCTCGCATCCCGCGTCGCATGTGGCGCGACGGGAGCGTCGACGACGCCGAGCCCAACCCGATCGACGACGAGGTCGACGAGTCGACCACCCCGCAGCTGTTCGGCCTCGACGAGCTCGACCTCGCGCTCCGCCTGCTCCCCGCCCTCGTCCAGGACGCCCCGACGCACTACGACGAGCCGGTCGAGGTCACCCACGTGCTGATCGACCGCTTCCTGCCGTTCGACCAACGGGTCCTCGTCCGGGTCTACGCCTCACCCCCCGACGACCCGACCGGCGGCGGCTACGTCACCTACACGACCGCAGGCGTCTTCCAGAAGGTCTGCTGCTGACCATGACGCAATCGAGAGGCCACAGATGAGGATCGGAATCACCATCGACTGCCCCGACCCCGATCCGCTGGCCACCTTCTGGGAGAGGTTCCTCGGCTACGCGCGACGTCCGGGAGGCGCCGACGGGCCGTACATCACGATCGACCGGCCCGACGGTGCAGACGGGCCGCCGCACGTCACCTTCCAGCGGGTTCCCGAGGCGAAGACCGCGAAGGTCCGAACGCACCTCGACCTGTTCGTCGAACACGCGGCACCGATGGTCGACGAGATGGTCGCTGCCGGCGCGACTTCCCTTGCGATCACTGAAGCCGGCGAGTGGACGACACGCGTCCTGCAAGACCCGGCAGGCAACGAGTTCTGCGTCATCGGCCCAGACTGAGCCGCGGGACCGCGCCACTGCCGACGATAAGAGGGCGTGTCTGAGAACCCGCGGCGGAACTCGCACGACACGCGTCCCCCGATGGCCGGAACGCGGAGCCTCACGAGACAATGGTCCGGGCGATGACGGCCCGAGGTGATAGGTCCGAGATGTCGGACTCATTCACTCGGGCGTCCGGCGACGGACCTATGACCTCGCGTTGGGCGACGCACATTGGCCGTTCTGCGCCGGCGGTTTCGGCGAACCTGCGATGCGACCGGCACCGATGTGCGGCTCCCGCGTCGCGACTTGCTCACTCCAGCCG
>CAVSIC010000034.1:0-20807 GCA_963727905.1 uncultured Microthrixaceae bacterium | reverse complement strand
GATCAGATCGTGAGCTGCCACCCAGGAGTTCTACAACCTCGTCTGCTGGTGTGCCGCGTAGGCGCTGGTGGGGCGCAGGGCGAGCCGCTCGGCGACGAGCGAGCGGGCCAGGGCGCTGCGACCGCCGCGGATCGCGGCCTCGAGCAACGTGCGCTGCAGGAGGTCCCGCTGGGCGTGCGAGCCCCCGAACCGCTGCGAGGTGCGGCGGAGCGGGATGAGCCCGTCGACCACGTCATCCCAGCGGCCCTCGCCGAAGGCGACGATGGCCCGGGCGGCGGGCAGGCCGACCTCTGCCGTCATGGCGAGGTTCGACGAGCCCTGGCCCTCGGCCACGAAGGCCTCGAGCCGGGACACCACCTTGGCGGCGTCGGCCGGGCGGCCGGCCCCGGTGTAGGCGACGACGGCGTGGAGGTCGTTGAACGCGTACCAGGGGGAGGCGTCCTTGGCCGACCAGGCGTCGGCGAGCGCCGCGAAGCGGTCGCCGGTGTCGTGGCCGTCGAGGTGGAGCCGCCAGAGCAGGGCGCTGGCATCGAGCATCTCGAGCGCGACCCCCGCGGACTCCGGCGTGTGGACCTGTCCGTCGTAGATGGCGAGGACCTCGGCGAGGTCGCCCTGCTCCAGGTGGAACAGCGCCAGGTGCCACCAGTTGTGGGTGGTGAAGAGGTTGCCCTCGCCCCAGTCGGGCTCGCGCTCGCGCAGGAGGGCGATGCCGGTGGCCACGTTGCCGCGCATCTCATGGGTGTGGACCACGGCGTGGAGGCCCCAGACGTCGTCCGGGTTGGTGGCAAGGGCGGCCATGCCGGCCGCCTCGGCCGCCTCGTAGTGGCCGGACTCCTCGAGCCCGAACGCCTGCATCCCGAGCACGAAGCCCCGGTGCGGGTGGGCGGGATCGAGGGCGGCCAGGGACCGACCGGGCCGGTCGCGCAGGTTGGCGGCGTCTCCGACGAAGAAGTCGAGCGAGTGGCCGTTCTGCAGGGCCAGCAGGTCGGCCGGCCACTGGACGAGCACGTCGTCGAGCCGCTGGGCGGCGCCGTGCCAATCGCCCCGGATCCACGCGCTGATGGCCTCGCGGTGGCCCTCCTCGCGGGGGCCCATGGAGGTGGCGGACATGGCTTGCACGCAGGCCTTCGCGACCTCGACGTCGCCGAGCTCGGTCGACATGAGGTGCAGGTAGGCCACCAGCGCGTGTCCCATCGCCAGGTCGGTGTGCTGCTCGTTGAGCACGGTGGCGTGATCGACGACCGATGGGCCGAAGCGCAGCAGCGCGTCCACGGCCTGGTCGTAGCGGGCGACGGCCTCGGCATCGCCCTCGATCGGGTTGCCGTGCTCGTCGAGGGTGGTGCGGGACTGGATCAGAGACATCAGGTCTACCTCCGGGAGTTGTGGCGCAGGGCGCGGTGCGTGAGGGCGGGGCTGTGGTGGAGCGCGGCGAGCGTCTCGAGCGACGCGGCGAACGCGGTGGGGTGGGTGGGGTTGCGGCGGGGCCGGCGGCGGGGGTTGCGGAACATGCTCGGAGCCTCCACCTCGGCACCCACACCGCGCTCGCGGCTGCTCACACGGCCGGGACGGCCGGGCTCAGGAGGTTGCCAAGGCGGCGAAGGCCGCGAGGGCCACCGCCGCGGCGGCATCGTCGTCGAGGCCCGTCCCCAAGGCGACCCCGGCGTCGGCGACCGTGCCGCCGAGGGCCGCCCGCACCGCCCGCCGCACCTCGTCGAGCCGTTCGACGTCGGCGCCGAAGATCTCGTGGCCGGAGCCGGGAGTGGTCACCGCCCCGAGGAGCGTGGCGGCTCCCGCATGGTCGCCCACCCGCACGAGCAGCTCCGCCACGCTGCGCAGCATCGTCCACTGGAGCACCCGGACCCCGGCCCGCTGACCGAGCTCGAGGAGCCAGCGGTACTGCTCGATCGCCTTGGCGGGATCGCCGGTGCGGGCCTCGATCGAGGCCGCGGACGCGCCGGCGATCATCGTGACGAAGGTCGCGCCGCAGCGGTCGGCCAGGTCGAGCGCCCGCGCGAGGTGGTTCGCCGCCGCGGCCGGGTCCGACTGCACGAGCACCTCGCCGATCGTGTACCAGGCCCAGGCGGCCGAGATCGCGCTGGCCTCCGCCAGCTCGGCCTGCAGTACGGCGACGGCGTCCGCGGTGCGAGGGTCGTCGGCGTAGCCGAGGGCGAGGAGGGTGCTGCCCAGCGACTCCACCCGGCAGAACCGGTCGCTCGCCGCCTCCGCGGTGGCCACCGCGGCCTCGTGGTGCTCCAGCGCGACCTCCAGCTGCCCCCGGATCAGCGCGTGGTGCCCGATGTTCTCGAGCACGTAGTAGCCAGGGCCCTCGTCGGTGGCCGCGGCCGCGGCGCGCCCCAGCCGGATGAGCTCGGTGCCCCGGTCGAGGTCGCCCCGGTTCCAGGCCTCGAGCGAGGCCGCCGCGAAGGCCTCGCCGGCGAGCCCGAGGGCCACGCCCTCGGCCATCGCCGCGCGGGCGGCGCTCTCGGCCCACCCGAGCACTTCCGGCCGCATCCGGTAGAAGCCGTAGTCGCGGAGGTCGAGGGCGAAGCGCAGCCGCTCCTCGACGGCGCCGTGCTCGGCGAACCAGCGTTCGGCGGCGCGGAGGTCGGCCACCGAGTCGTCGAGCTCGCGGAGGATGCCGGCGTCGCCGGGCACCCGCACGCGGGCGCGAGCGGTGGCGGCGTAGGCCGCGTGGTGGCGGGCGTGGCGCTCCTGCACGGCGGCGGCGGTGCCGGCGGCGGCCAGGTGCTCGGCCCCGAGCTGGCGGAGGCTCTCGTACACGCCGTACCGGTCGCCGGCGCGGTGGACGAGCGACCGCTCGACGAGTGCGGTGAGGAGCTCGAGGGCGTGGGTGCGATCGACCCCCAGTGCATCAGCGGCGCCGGCGGGGAGGAACGGCGCCTGGAACACGGACACGGCGTCGAACATCGCCTGCTCGCGGAGCTCGAGGAGGTCGTACGACCAGGCGATGGCGGCCGAGAGCGACCGGTGGCGGGCGGTCGTCCGGCGCCCGCCCGTGAGCAGGTCGAACCGGCGGGCCAGGCCGGCGGCGACCTCGTCGAGGGTGAGGGTGTGCAGCCGGGCGGCGGCCAGCTCGATGGCGAGTGGGAGGCCGTCGAGGCGTCGGCAGAGCGCCTCGGCCACCCGGAGCTCCTCGGACGTGGGGGTCCAGCCCGACCGAACGGCTTGCGCTCGGTCGATGAACAGGTCGATCGCGGGGGTGTCCTCGCCCACCGGCAGCGGGTTCACGGCCACGAGGTGCTCGCCGTCGACGGCGAGGCGCTCCCGGCTGGTGGCCAGGATGCGGACGTCGGGAGCCCTGGAGAGGATCGCCTCGGCCAGCTCCGCCGCGGCATCGATGACGTGCTCGCAGTTGTCGAGCACGAGCAGCCCGGCCTGCACCCGGAGCACCTCGGCGACGCGGTCGAGCAGGCCCGAGCCGACGCGCTCGTCGACGCCCAGGGCGTTGGCCACGGTCAGCGTGACGGTCGACGCGTCCGCCGGTGCCAGCTCGCAGAACCAGAGGCGTCCCTGTGCCTCCGATGCCGCCAGGGCCGAGCACACCTCGGAGGCCAGGCGGGTCTTGCCGACACCGCCGGTGCCGACGAGCGTGACGAGCCGGCTCCGCCCGAGCAGCTCGGCCACCTCGGTCACCAGCTGGTCACGTCCGCGGAACGAGCTGGAGTAGCGGATGACCTCGTTGCCGCCGGCGGGGCGGATGGACTCCGGAGCGGCCGCCGCGGTCGAGAAGGCGGGGCCGGCGACGGTGTCGAGCTCTCCCCGGACGACCTGGTCGTGGAGCTCGCGGAGGGCCGCCGACGGCTCGATGCCGAGCTCGTCGCCCACGGCGCGGCGGTAGCGCTCGTACACCGCCAGCGCGTCGGCCCGCCGTCCGGCGCCGGCCAGCGCCCGCAGCAGCAGGAGGTGGGGCCGCTCGTGGAGCGGCTGGTGCGCGGCCATCGCCTCCAGGTCGGCGACCACCTCGACGTGGCGGCCGAGGTCGAGGAGGGCGTCGGCCCGCTCCTCGGTGGCCCGCTGGCGGACCTCGGCCAGGCGGAGCGCCTCGATGCGGGCGTCGTCGACGTCGCCCAGCTCCTCGTAGGGGGTGCCGCGCCACCACGACAGGACGTCGTCGAGCAGGACCACCACGGAGGCCGGGTCCTCGGCGCGCCGGCGGCCGGCGTCGTACACGCCCGCCTCGAAGCGCACGGCATCGATCTGCTCGGGGTCGAGGCAGAGCCGGTACCCGGTGGGGTCGCTCTCGATGGCGCCGTCGGGCAGGAGCTGCCGGAGCCGGAACACGTGGGTCTGGAGGGCGGCCTGGTGGTTGGCCGGCAGGCCGTCGGGCCACAGGACATCTGCCAGCTGGTCGACGGTGGCCACCTCGCCCCGGCGGAGGGCCAGCGCGGCGAGGAGGCGTCGCTGCAGCGCGCCGCGGGGGGTGACGTCGGCTCCGGCGCGGCGGAGCACCACCCGTCCCAACACCTCGACGTGCACCGTGTCGGCCATCCGCGTCTCCACCACGCTCCCCGGTCCGTCGGGGCCGAAGGGTCGCCGATCGTACCGGCGTGACCGGCCGCGAGCCGCCCGCGAGCGGGCTCGGCGAGGTTGGGCCCATGCGAACGACCGACGCACGGAGCACGGTGGCCGCCCTGGGTGACGTCCTCACCGTGTGGGCCCACCCCGATGACGAGTCCTACCTGGCCGGCGGTCTGATGGCGATGGCCATCGACGCCGGCAACCGGGTCACCTGCGTGACCGCCACGGCGGGGGAGCGGGGCGGCCCCGCGGACCTCGAGGCCGAGCTGTCGTGGCTCCGCCCGGAGGAGCTCCGGCAGGCGCTCGGGGCGCTCGGCGTCGACGACTCGGTGCTGCTCGGCCATCCCGACGGCGGGTGCGCCTGGGCCGACCGCGTGGCCGCCGCCGACCAGCTGTCGGCGATCCTCAGGGATCGTCGACCCGACACCGTCGTGACCTTCGGTCCCGACGGGCTCACCGGACATCCCGACCACCAGGCCGTGTCCTGGTGGGTCGACCTGGCCGTCGAACGCCTCGAGGGCTCTCGCCCGCGGGTGCTGCATGCAGCGGAGACCGCTGCCGCGCTGGCGGTCCTGGATGTGGCTCCGGCCGAGGCGCGGGTCGGTCTGTCGGGGATCACCCCCGAGGTCCCCGAGCTCGCGGTCGAGCTGACGCTGCCCGCCGACGTGCTCGACCGCAAGGTCGCCGCGCTGCGCTCGCACCGGACGCAGACGGCGGCGCTCGAAGCCCGCTTCGGCGTCGACCTCTACCGTCGCTGGGTCGCCACCGAGGGCTTCGTCCTCGCCCGGGTCTCCGCGGGGGCGTCGGCCTGACCGGGGCCGACCGCCGAGGTCAGCGCTTCGCCACCACCGGGAACACGACCGAGCTCGGGTGGGTGGCATCGGAGAGGACGGTCACCTGGCCGCCGATGGCGTCGAGCTGCGCCGGGATCGGCGGGAGCGCGTGCGGCACGTCGTACGGCGTCACCGTGATCCGGAGGCGGTGGCCCTTCGCGATCGCCGCGGACGTCGGGAAGACCTCGACGGGGAGCAGCATGGGCTGGCCCGGGACGACCCGCTTCGTGGCCGCGAGCGTGAACGGGTGCCACGGCTGGATCGAGTGGCCCTCCAGCATCCGGGAGCGCGAGCGGTCGACCGCCCGGTGCGAAGCGACGAGCAGCCCGTTGGTGAGGCCGCGCGACGTGCCGTCGGGGGCGACGTCGGTCACCGACACCGACACGACCGCGTCGGTGCCGGTGGTCGTGACCCAGAGGTCGGCCTCGATCGGTCCGTTGATCACCGACTCCTTCGCCATCGGCGCGCTCGTGTACACGAGCGACGTGAGCCCGTCGGCGACCTCGTCGAGGCGGTTGTCGGTCGCGCAGGGGGTGGCGTCGAGGGCGCCGATCAGCCACTGCGCGGTGCTCCGGGTGCACAGGCCGGTGATGGGCAGGCTGGTGTACGAGCGGCTGGCCTCGCGGCGTCGGGGCTGGGAGGTGGTGAGCCCGCCGTTGCCGCGGAGGTGCCAGCGCTGGGCGGCGAGGCCCGGCACCGGCCACGTCGAGGCCGACTCGTAGCGGTCGTGACCGCGGACGAACTGGGTCACGTGGGGGATGCACTCGGCGTTGGCCGCGATGCCGCGCACGTGCTGGTCGAACCACTGCACTGTGAGCGCGCCGGTGGTGGGGACGCCGTCGCGGGGGAGACCGGCGCCGGCGGAGATGTGCGTCCACGGGCCGAGGAGCAGGCGGGCGTCGGTGTGGTCGGCCAGGCGCTCGTACAGCATCGGCTCTCCCCGCTGGAAGATGTCGTCGAGGCCGCCGACGATGAACGTGGGCGCCTTGATGCGGTCGACGGCGTCGATCGGCGAGCGCTGGCGCCAGAACGGGCCGTCGTAGGCGGTGTCGCCGCCCAGCACCCCGCCGAGGATCATCGGCACCTGGAACTGCGTGATGCCCTGCGCGTGGTCGACGAGCGCGTCGGGGGGTGCCGTGGGCTGCAGGCCGAGCGCGGTGACGAGGCCGGTCCACGCGGGGATGAACGAGGCGTTCAGCTGCCCGCCCGGGAGCACGATGTCGCGGTACGGGTCGGCCATCGGGATGGTGGCGAACACCGCCTTCACCGCCGGGTGCCCGGTGGCGGCGGCGAACAGCGAGGTGATCCCCATGTAGGAGCCGCCCGTGACGCCGATCCGGTCATCGCTCCACCGCTGCCGCACGATCCAGTCGAGGACCTCGCGGTAGTCGAGCTGCGTCCGCTCGCTCCAGGAGTCCCAGGTGCCCCCCGAGCTGCCCGTGCCCCGGTCGTCGACGGTGACGGTGGCGTACCCGTGCGGCACCAGCCCGCCACCGCCCATGGCGCCGATGGGTGAGGTCTTCCCGTAGCCGGTGATGGTGAGGGCGACGGGGAACGGGCCCTTGAGGCCGGTGGGCAACGTGACGTCGGCGCGGAGGACGGTCCCGTCCGACATGGCGATGGCCTGGTCGGCGAGCAGCTGCGACCCGGATGCCCGGACCTTCGGCGCGTACGCGGGGAACGCCGTCCCGCACGGCTTCGGCGCGGCGTCGGCGGAGTGCGGGGCGAGCGGCAGCAGCCCGAGCGCGACGACCGCCGCGATCAGGGCGTGCCGACGAGGGGCGGTGCGGCGGGTCACGGCCGAGATGCTGGCCGATGGGTGACACCCGTCACAAACCGACACGGTGTCGGTAAGTGAGGCCCCGTCGGGCTAGAGGCGCTCGATGATGGTGACGTTGGCCTGACCGCCGCCCTCGCACATGGTCTGGAGGCCGTAGCGGCCGCCGGTGCGCTCCAGCTCGTGGAGGAGCGTGGTCATGAGGCGGGCGCCGGTGGCGCCGAGGGGGTGGCCGAGGGCGATGGCGCCGCCGTTGACGTTGACCTTGGCGTGGTCGACGTCGAGCTCCCGCTCCCAGGCGAGCACGACCGACGCGAAGGCCTCGTTGATCTCGACGAGGTCGATGTCGTCCATCGTCATGCCGGTCTTCTCGAACGCGTGGCGGGTGGCGGGGATCGGCGCGGTGAGCATCCACACCGGGTCGTCGGCGCGGACGCTGAGGTGGTGGATGCGGGCCCGCGGCGTGAGGCCGTGGTCCTTGAGGCCCTGCTCGTTGACGATGAGCAGGGCCGCCGAGGCGTCGGAGATCTGCGAGGCCATCGCCGCGGTCACCCGCCCGCCCTCGGCCAGCGGCTGCAGCGAGCGGATCTTCTCCCAGTTCGGTTCGCGGGGGCCCTCGTCGTGCGCAAGGTCGCCGACCGGCGCGATCTCCCGCTCGAACCGGCCCTCGGCCCGCGCCCGGATGGCCCGCTCGTGGCTCTCCACGGCGTAGGCCTCCATGTCGTCGCGTGAGCAGCCCCACTTCTCGGCGATCATCTCGGCGCTGTTGAACTGGCTGACCTCGCCGTCGCCATAGCGCTTCACCCAGCCCTCGGAGCCGGTGAACGGATCCGTGAACCCGAGCTCGGCGGCGAGGGTCATGGCCGAGCTGATGGGGATCATCGACATCTGCTGGACGCCGCCGGCCACCACCACGTCGCTCGTCCCCGACATCACGGCCTGGGCGGCGAAGTGGATGGCCTGCTGGGCGGACCCGCACTGGCGGTCGACGGTCGTGCCGGGCACGTGCTCGGGCAGGCCCGCGGCCAACCAGCAGGTGCGGGCGATGTCGCCGGCCTGGCCGCCGACGGTGTCGACGCACCCGAACACCACGTCCTCCACGGCCCCGGGGTCGATGCCGGTGCGGTCGACGAGCGCGCTGAGGGAGAGCGCGCCGAGGTCGGCCGGGTGGATCTGGCTCAGGCCGCCGCCGCGGCGCCCCACGGGGGTGCGGACGGCGTCGACGATGAAGGCTTCCGGCATGGAGTTCTCCTAAGTGAGGGCCGCGGTGACCCGGTCGGTGTGGTGGGCGCGGTCGCCCCAGGCTCGGGCGAGGGCCCAGGTCCGCTTGAGGAACAGGTGCAGGTCGGCCTCGACGGTGTAGCCGATGGCTCCGTGGCACTGGAGGGCCTTCCGACCGACCAGCTCGGCCGCATCGGAGGCCATGGCCTTGGCCATCGACACGTCGCGGGCGCGCGTCGGGGCGTCGTGGGCCACGGTCCACGCGGCGCGGTGGACGGCGGGGCGGGCGAACTCGAGCGCGAGCGCGGCGTCGGAGAGGTGGTGCTTCACGGCCTGGAACGAGCCGACGGCCACGCCGAACTGCTTGCGCTCCACCACGTAGCCGACCGTGAGGTCGAGCATCGCCTGGCCGAGCCCGACGAGGAAGGCGGCGGTGCCGAGCGCGCCCCGATCGAGCGCGAGCTCGACGGCGGCGTGGCCCGCGCTCACGGTGCTGCCGGGACCGGCGGTGACGGTACCGGCGCGGCGACCGCCGTCGACGGTGGCGAGCGGCGTGACGGTGGCGATGGCGGCGTCGGCGAGCACGAGGCCCTGGCCGGCGCGGAGGAGGAGCGCGTCGGCGTCCGCCGCGCACCCGACGTTCGGCCCGCCGAGGTCGGTCGCCACCATGCCGAGGCCGGTGCCCACGAGCGGGGCGGCCACCATCGCGGTGTCGACCAGCGGGTGCGGGAGGGCGACGCGGCCCGCCTCCTCGAGGATGGGGACGAGGAAGGTCTCGTCGAGGCCGAGGCCGCCGTCGGCTTCGGGCACGAGCAGGCCGAGGACGCCCATGGCGTCGAGGCTGTCCCACACGCCGCGGTCGAGCTCGCCGGCGGGCGCCTCCCACGCGGCGCGGACGACGGCCGGCGTGGCCTCCTTCGCGAAGAGGTCGCGCACGGCATCGCGGAACGCGACCTGGTCTTCCGTCAGCCCGAACCTCATCGCGGGAGCCCCAGGAGGCGCTCGGCGGCGATGTTGCGCTGGATCTCGTTGGTGCCGGCGTAGATGGGGCCGGACAGGGAGAACTGCCACGCCTTGCTCCACGGCCCCTCGAGCTCGGCGTCCGGGCCGAGCAGGTCGAGGGCGATCTCGTGGAGCTCGATGTCGAGCTCGGACCACCACAGCTTCGTGAGGCTCGCCTCGGCACCGGCCTTGGCCCCCGAGGCCAGCTTCGTGACGGTCTGCAGCGTCTGCTGCTGGTAGGCGTCCGCGTGCATCCAGGCGGTGGTGGCTCGTCGGCGCAGCGTGGCATCGCCGCGCGCGTCGGCGAGGGCGACGAGCTTCTCGGCGGTGACGACGAAGCGACCCGGCGAGCGGAGGGTGAGGCCGCGCTCGGAGCCGGCGGTGGCCATGGCGACGGCCCAGCCGCCCTCGGGCTCGCCGAGGACCACACCGCCCGGCACGGCCTCGTCGGGCAGGAACGCCTCGTCGAAGAACACCTCGGCGAAGCCCTCGTCGCCGTCGAGCCGGCCGAAGCCGCGCACGGTGACCCCGGGCGTGTCGAGGGGGAGGAGGAGGTAGGTGAGGCCCTTGTGCCGGGCGCTCTCCGGGTCGGTCCGGAACAGCCCGAACAGGTGCGTGCAGAACGCGCCCCGGGTGGTCCAGGTCTTCTGCCCGTCGAGCACCCACCCGCCGTCGACCTTCCGGGCCTTGCTGGTCACCGAGGCCAGGTCGCTGCCGGCGTTCGGCTCGGACCAGCCCTGGCACCAGAGGTCCTCGGCGCCGGCCATCCGGGGGAGGATCCCGTCGCGCTGCTCGGCGTTGCCGAACTCGTAGATGCTCGGGGCCAGCAGGAAGATGCCGTTCTGGGTGATCCGGGGCGGGGCGCCGGCCCGGTAGTACTCCTCCTCGAAGAGGAGCCACTCCCACAGGGACGCGCCGCGCCCGCCGTGCTCGGGGGACCAGGACACCACCGCCCACCGGTCGGCGAAGAGGCGTCGCTCCCAGTCGAGGTGCTGGGCGAAGCCGTCACGCGTGTCACCGGAGAGCGGCTCGCCACCGAACCGTCCCTTCCACTCGGCCAGGTTGGTCTCGAGCCAGGCGCGGGCCTGGGATCGGAAGGCGTCCTCCTCGGCGGACCAGGTCAGGTCCATGACGACTCCTGTGAGACGGCCGGAGCCGGTCGGCTTCGCCGACCCGTGCGGAGGCACCTGCGGAGGCTGAGGAGCGGAGCGACGACCGGAGCAGGCATCAGATCAGCGATCTCCGAGCTGCTTGAGGGTGGCCTCGGCCTCGGACACGATCCGGGCGATGAGCTCGGCCACGGTGGGCAGCTCGTCGATGACGCCGGTGACCTGGCCGGTGGGGAGGATCCCGACCTCGGGCTTCCCGTCGACCATCGTCGCCTTGATGAGCATCGGCGCGTTCGCCGCCATCGCCAGCTGGCTCAGGGTGAGGTCCTGGTGGCGGCGCATCGCCCGTCCCTCGGCGAGGAGGTCGCGCAGCGACGTGCCCGTCTCCTTGCGGAACCGCAGCGCGGCGAGCGCGGCCCGCGGGAACCGGAGCAGCTTCGGCGAGCGCTCGATGCGGTCGATGACGTCCGTGCGGATCACCCGCTGCGGGGCGCCGTCGAGGGCCGTGGTGACGACGGTGTCGAACACCGATGCCGCGGTGTAGCGGTCCTTCACCACCGGGGGAACGTGGCTCTCCTGCGTGAGGAGGAAGCGGGTCCCCATGGCGATGCCGTCGGCCCCGTAGGCGAGGGCGGCCACGAGGCCGCGGCCGTCGTGGAAGCCGCCGGCGCCGAGCACCGGGATCGAGGCCCCGACCGCGTCGACCACCTGCGGCAGCAGGAGCGAGGTCGGCACCGAGCCGGTGTGGCCACCGCCCTCGCCGCCCTGGGCGATCACCGCGTCGACCCCCATCTCGAGGACCTTCTCGGCGTGGCGGCGGGCGCCCACGGTGGGCATCACCACGACGCCGGCATCGTGGCAGCGGGCGACCGCCTCCTTCGTCGGCGCCCCCGCGAAGCTCACGAGCCGCACGCCCTTGGACACCACGTAGGCGACCCGATCGGCGAGATCGGGCTGGTCGGCCCGGAAGTTCACCCCGAACGGCGCGTCGGTGCGCTCCTGGACGGATTCCACTGCGGCCCGCATCTGCTCCGGGGTCATCGTGACCGCGGCGAGGATGCCGAAGCCGCCCGCGGCGCTCGTGGCGGCGGTCAGGTTGGCGCCGGAGACCCAGCCCATCCCCGTCTGCACGATGGGGTAGCGGGATCCGACGAGATCGCAGAACCGAGTCCGCAGCGACGGGTGGACCGGATCTGACACCCCGTCAGGTTACCGGGCGGCCGGGTCCGGCTCCCAACGCGGGAAATCGCTGACAGCCGATGACTGCGACCCGCGCGTACCGTCTCCACGACCATGGATCAGGACATCGACACCACGGCCAAGACCCGGGCCTTCCGGGCCCTGCTCGTGAACACGCTGGTCACCGGCGTGACGAGCTCGTTCGTCTGGTTCGCCCTCATCTTCTGGGCCTATCTCGAGACGCGCTCCGTGGTGGCCACCGGCGTGATCGGCGCCGGCTTCAGCCTCTCCATGGCCGTGATCGGCCCCGCCTTCGGCACCTTCGTCGACCGCCAGCGCAAGCACACGGCCATGGTGGTCTCCACCACCATGTCGATCGCGTGCCTGGCCCTCGCCACGATGCTCTTCGTCGCGGTGGACGCGAGAACGTTGCTGGACCTGGCGAACCCCCTGTTCTGGCTGCTCGTCGCCCTGACGCTCGTCGGCTCGGTGTGCGGCTCCATGCGAGGCATCGCCCTGTCGACCTGCGTCAGCCTCCTCGTGCGTGAGGAGGACCGGGACAAGGCGAACGGCATGGTCGGGACCGTCAACGGCGTGGCGTACACCATCACCTCGGTGTTCAGCGGTCTGGTGATCGGCTACCTGGGGATGGGCTGGGCCTACTACCTGTCGCTCGGCTTCACGGCCGCCGCGCTGGTCCACCTGGCCACCATCCGGATCGATGAGCCCATGCCGGAGCGGGTCGAGGGTGAGTCGACCTCGCACTTCGACGTCCGTGGCGCGCTCGACGCCATCCGGGCCGTCCCGGGGCTCGGCGTGCTGATCCTCCTCGCCGCCTTCAACAACCTGCTGGGCGGCGTGTTCATGGCCCTGATGGACGCGTACGGGCTCGAGCTCGTGTCCGTGCAGACGTGGGGCCTGCTGTGGGGCTTCATCATGATCTCGTTCGTCATCGGCGGGATCGGGGTCTCCCGGTTCGGGCTCGGCAAGGTGCCGGTGCGCCTCATCATGAGGTGCAACCTCGTGAACTGGATCGTGTGCGCCACCTTCACGTTGCAGTCCTCGGTCCTGACGCTGACGATCGGGTGCATCGTGTGGCTGTTGATGATGCCGATCATCGAGGCGGCCGAGCAGACCGTCCTGCAGCGATCGATCCCCTTCGAGCGGCAGGGCCGGGTGTTCGGGTTCGCCCAGCTCGTGGAGAACGCCGCATCTCCGGTCACGTCCATCGCCATCGCACCGTTCGCCCAGAACCTCATGATGCCGTTCATGACCGACGGCAGGGGGGCCGACTGGATCGGCTCGTGGTTCGGCACCGGCCCCGAGCGGGGCCTGGCGGTGATCTTCTGCCTGGCCGGAGTGGTCGGCGTCGTGGCGACGCTGCTCTTCCGGGCCTCGCCGTCCTACCGACGTCTCACCACGATCGAGGTCGAGCCGGACGGGGCGCTCGTCGTCGCCCCTGCCTGATCGCGCCGCCGGGCCGTAGCCTCGTCCCCGTGCGCATGGGGACACGCGAGGCCCGGTGGGTCCTGCTCGCCACGGTCCTCGGATCGGGGGTGGCGTTCCTCGACGGCACCATCGTCAACGTCGCCCTGCCGGCGATCGCGGAGGACCTCGACGCGTCGCTGTCCGACCTCCAGTGGGTGCTCGACGCCTACCTCGTCACGCTCAGCGCGCTGGTGCTCCTCGGCGGATCGTTGGGCGACCGGTTCGGACGGCGTCGGGTGTTCCTGTTCGGGCTGGCCGGGTTCACCGGAGCCTCGGCGCTGTGCGCAGCGGCGCCGAACGTCGAGGTGCTCATCCTCGCCCGGGGCCTCCAGGGCGTCGGTGCTGCGCTGCTCGTGCCGGGGAGCCTGGCGATCCTGTCCGCCGTGTTCCACCCCGACGACCGGGCCAAGGCGGTGGGGGCCTGGTCGGGGCTCGGTGGGGTCGCCTCGGCCGTGGGCCCCTTCTTCGGCGGTTGGCTCATCGACAGCGTCTCGTGGCGGCTCGCGTTCTTCGTGAACCTGCCCTTCGCCGCGGTGGTCGTGATCGCCGCCCGCCACGTGCCCGAGACCCGAAGCCACGATGAGGAGCACCTCGACCTCCAGGGCGCGGCGGCTGCCTCCGTGGGCCTCGCCCTCTTGACCTTCGGTCTCATCGAGAGCTCGACGGTCGGGGTGGTCGGTGGGCTGGTGCTCCTGGCCGGATTCCTCCTGCTGGAGCTGCGCAGCTCGCACCCGATGCTGCCGCTCGGCATCTTCCGCAACCGGCAGTTCAGCGGAGCGAACGCCACGACGCTGGCGGTCTACGCGGCGCTCTCGGGCGCCTTCTTCCTCCTGGCCGTGGAGCTCCAGTCGGCGTTGGGCTACTCGGCCCTCGAGGCCGGCTCTGCGCTGCTGCCGGTGACGCTGATCATGTTGGCGCTGTCGGCCCGAGCCGGCGCGCTGGCGCAGCGGATCGGCCCGCGCCTGCCGATGGCCATCGGTCCGCTGGGGGTGGCCGGCGGCCTCCTGCTGTGGATGCGCGTCGACGCCGGCGCCACCTACCTCGGCGCCGTGCTCCCGGGTGCGATCGTCTTCGGGCTCGGGCTGTCGCTCACGGTCGCTCCACTGACCGCCACGATCATGGCGGCCGCCGACGAAGAGCACCTCGGTGTCGCCTCCGGCGTGAACAACGCGGTGGCCCGCGTCGCCGGCCTCCTCGCCGTCGCGCTCCTCCCGAGCCTGGTCGGGCTGGACACCGCGGGTTCCGCCACCGCCCTCGACTCGGGTGTCGACAAGGCCATGGCCGTGTCCGCGGGGCTGGCGGTCGTGGGCGGCGTGATCGCCTTCCTCACCGTCCGCACGGTCACCAAGGTCGACGTCGCCACCCAGCCCGCGCTCCACCCCTGCGGCGAGCCCTGCCAGCGCGAGGAGGCCCGGCCCGCCGCGTAGCCCGGCCGAACCCGTCGACATTTCGCACGTGATGACGTGCCGAATGTCGACGAGTTCGCGTGGTGGAGGGCGCTAGCTGGGGACTTCGGTGAAGCGGGTCCCGTCGGGGTCGATCCGGGTCTGGATCAGCTCGAGCTCGTCGGGCGTCGGCAGCCGCGACTCGGGGACGTCGTCGGGGACCACGAGCTCGAAGCCGGTGGCGGCCACGACCTCGTCGACCGTCACACCCGGGTGGACCGAGCACAGGCGCATGCGGTGGTCCGGGGTGTCGAAGTCGAGCACGGCGAGGTTGGTGACCACGCGGCGGATCTCGTGGAACCGGGCGGCGTCGCCACCGAGCGCGGCGGCCCGGTCGTAGCCGACACCGCACACGGTGTCGACGCGCTCGCAGAGCACGGTCGGCGTGTGCGCCGGGACCCAGTACGACGTGGTGTCGTTGATCGTGTTGCCCGGGGCGCCGCGGTAGCCCAGCAGCTGGACCTTGGGCTGCCGGTACTCGCCGATGGCGGCGAAGTTCTGGTTGCCGTACTGGTCGATCTGGCTGCCGCCCATGATCACGTGGCGGCGGCCGTTCCAGACCCACCCGAACATGAGGCGGTACGGGTTGAAGTGCTCGACGACCTTGCCGTCGGGCCACGCGGTGGCACCGTCGTTGGCGATGAGGCGGGCCTCGCCGTCGGTCATGGCGAGGTCCGGCTCGAAGGTCGCGCGGGCGAGCCGGCCGCCGATCATCGGGATGGTCCCGATCGGGTTGCCGAGGATCTCGCCGTCGCCGCGGAAGCACTCGGCGATGGCCACCACGCACACGTCGGCGCGGGTGATGAGGTCGGCCAGCGAGTCTCCCATCAGCCGTTGCCTCCGTCGGTGCGGAGCTTGGCCTGGTAGTCGGCCTCGCTCAGGTCGAGCCAGGCGCTGCGGAAGTCGGCCCAGGCCTCGGGCGCCTTCGCCGACGCCGCGTACTGCTTCTGGAACGCCTCGTCGCGCCCGTAGTCCGGATCGCACGAGGTGAAGTGGGCCCCGTTCGGCGCCTCGATCACACCGTCGACGTGCAGGCGGCTGATGAGCATCGCCTGGGGCGGGCCCTCGTCGGCCAGCTCCTCGGTGGTGACGATCCGCTCGGTCGAGAGGTACCGCTGCTGGGCGGCGCCGAGGAAGAGGTCATCCATGTACGGGTCGGGCCCGAGGTACATGGCGTTGCCCCGAGCGTCGGACACGTTCATGTGCACGAACGCGGCGTCCATGGTGAGCGCCGGCACGGCGACGAGCTCCTCGCCGTCGTCGAAGGGGGAGGTGACCATCCGCACCCGGTCGTTGTCGCGCAGGATGTCGGAGCCGAGCCCGACACGGGTCGGCAGGAACGGCACCCGCCAGGCGGCGGCCTGCAGGCCGAGCAGGAACATGCCCTCGTCGTAGGGCTCGTCCTCGATGGCCCCGGACTGGCGGGCGGCGCGGAAGTGCGGCTCGAGCGGGATCGAGTCGAGCGACACGAAGGCGTAGACGAGGCGCTTCACCTTGCCGGCGGCGCAGAGGATGCCGACGTCGGGGCCGCCCCAGCTGATCACGGTGAGGTCGGTGAGGTCCGAGCGCAGGATCTCGCGCACGACGCTCATCGGCTTGCGGCGCGACCCCCAGCCGCCGAACCCCACGGTCATGCCCGACCGCAGCTCGGCGACGGCGTCGGCCTCGGTGACCCGCTTGTCCTTCATCGCTCCCGTGCTCACTTCTCGGTGTCTGTGTCGCGCTTCGCGACGAAGGCGTCGCGGTGCTCGTCGGCGACGCCGCTGAGGTTGAGCTCGAACGTGAAGCCCTGCTCGAAGCGGTACGACCGCTTCACGTCCCAGAGGTCGATGCCGTTGAGCGACTCCTTGGCGGCGCGGATCACGGTGGGGGACTTGGCCGCGATCTGGGCGGCCACCTCCGTCGCGGCGTCGCGCAGCTCGGCCTGGGGGACCACTCGGAGCACGGAGCCGAAGTGGTGCAGCTCCTGCGCCGTCGCGGTGGCCGACGTGTAGACCATCGCCCGCATCTTGTGCTGGGGGACGAGCCGGGAGAGGTGGGTGGCGGCCCCGAGGGCACCGCGGTCGACCTCGGGGAGCCCGAAGGTGGCGTCGTCGGCGGCGACGATCACGTCGGCGTTGCCGACCAGGCCGATGCCGCCGCCGAGGCAGAAGCCGTTGACGGCGGCCACCACCGGCACGGGGCACTCGTAGACAGCGGCGAAGGCGGCGTAGCAACCCCGGTTGGCGCCGATGAGGGCGTCGAAGCCCTCGGTGGACTGCATCTCCTTGATGTCCACGCCGGCGTTGAAGCCGCGGCCCTCGGCCCGCAGCACGACGACCCGCACCTGGGGGTCCCGGCCGAGAGCGGTGAGCAGATCGGCGAGCTCGAACCAGCCGGCGACGGTGAGCGCGTTCACCGGCGGGTTGTCCATCACGACCTCGGCGATGCCGTCGTCGTGGATCTCGTGGGTGGTCGGCATGGGCAGCGGTCCCGGGTCGGCGACTTCTGACGGGGCGTCAGGAACCTAGTTGGTCTGGTAGACCGAGCCCTCATGGCGATCAGCATCGACCTCAGCGGCCGGGTCGCCCTCGTCACCGGCGGCACGAAGGGCATCGGGGCGGCCATCGCCGACCGCCTGGCCGAGGCCGGCGCCACCGTCGTGGTGTGCGGGCGCAACGAGCCGGCCGGCGGGGTCCACGAGTTCCGGGCGTGCGACGTGCGCGAGCCCGAGCAGGTCGATGCGCTGGTGGCCGGCATCGTGGCCGACCACGGTCGCCTCGACGTCGCTGTGAACAACGCCGGCGGCGGGCCGTCGGCTCCGGCCGACACCGCGTCGCCCCGCTTCTCCGAGGCCGTCATCCGCCTCAACCTCCTCTCGGCGGTGCACGTGGCCCAGGCCGCCAACCGCGTGATGCAGGAGCAGCCCGACGGCGGCTCGATCGTGAACATCACCAGCGTCAGCGGGATGCGCCCGTCGCCCAACAGCTCGGCCTACGGCGCCGCCAAGGCGGGCCTGATCAACCTCACCACCACGCTCGCCGTGGAGTGGGCCCCGAAGGTCCGGGTGAACGCCTGCACGGCGGGGCTCGTCGCCACCGACGAGAGCCTCGACTGGTACGGCGGCCAGGAGGGTCTCGACCGCGTGGCCGCCACCGTCCCCCTCGGTCGCTTCGGCACGCCGGCCGACATCGCCGACGCCGTGCTGTTCCTGGCCAGCCCGTTGTCCGCCTACGTGAGCGGCGCCAACCTGGTGCTCCACGGCGGCGGCGAGTGGCCCGCCTTCTTCACCGCCGTCCAAGGCCCTTGACGAATCTTTAACGCTGTGCAACTAGTATGAACAGTGTCAAAGACCAACTCCACCAACGACTGGCGCGCAGCGCGACGGCAGTCGGCGCGCGATGCGATCGTCGACGCCGCCTGGGCCCTGGTCCGCGAGGAGGGCCTCGCCGGGCTGTCCCTGCGTGACCTCGCCAAGCGCGCCGGCATCACCACCCCGACCGTCTACGCCTACTTCGACTCGAAGCTGGCGATCTACGACGCCATGTTCGGCCGGGCGGCCACGGACTTCGCCGACTGGATGGCCAGGTTGGAGCTGGAAGGCGACAATCCCGCGGAGCGCCTGGCCGCGAGCGTCCACCGGTTCGTGGCGTTCTGCACGGAGGACGTCCCCCGCTACCAGCTGCTCTTCCAGCGCACGATCCCAGACTTCGAGCCCAGCCCGGAGTCCTACGACCCGGCGGTGCGGGCCCTGGACGGGTCCATGGCCCGTCTCGCCGAGGTCGGGATCACCGACCCGAGGCACCGCGACATGTGGACCGCCTGCACGATCGGGCTCGTCGACCAGCAGATCGCCAACGACCCCGGCGGCGACCGCTGGATCCGGCTGATCGACGACACCGTCGCCATGTACCTCACCCACTGCCTACCTGCTGAGCGCACGACCCAGCGCACGACCCGAAGGAGCCACCGATGACCACGCTTGTCCCCACCCGACTCCACCACGTAGCCCTCACGGTCACCGACGTCGACGCCAGCGTCCGCTGGTACGAGGAGGTGTTCGGCATCACCTACCGGATGGACGCACCCCACGAGGGAGGCGTCGGGAAGCTCCTCGCGAGCGACGACTTCAGCCTCGTCCTCGTGCTCCACCGCCACGACACGAACGACGGGGGGCTGTTCAGCGAGACCACCAACGGGCTCGACCACGTCGGCTTCGAGGTTCCCACCCGGGCCGATGTCGAGGCGTGGCAGGACCACCTCGAGGCCCTCGGCGTCGTGCGGTCCGACACCGCCGACAAGCCGCTCACCCAGTCGCCGATCGCCGACGAGCCCTACGGCTCGGTCCTGGTGTTCCGCGACCCCGACAACATCCAGCTCGAGCTGTTCTCACCCGCACCCGCGGGCTGACGAGGAGGAACCGACATGGAGACCAGAGTCGCGGAGGTGGCGGATGGCATCCACCAGCTCTGCACCCACATCCCCGAGATCAACCTCGGCATCAACCAGTACCTGATCACCGGGGAGGAGCCGCTGCTGTTCCACACCGGGATGCAGGGCCTGTTCCCGCTCGTGTCGAAGGCGGCCGCCGAGGTCCTGCCGCTCGACTCGCTGCGGTGGATCAGCTTCGGTCACCTCGAGGCCGACGAGTCGGGGTCGATGAACTCGTGGCTCGACGTCGCGCCGGCGGCCACCGTGGTGCAGGGGCAGATCGGCTGCATGCTGTCGCTCGACGACCTCGCCGCGCGGCCGCCGCGACCGCTCGCCGACGACGAGGTCCTCGACATCGGGGGCCACCGGCTCCGCTGGCTCGACACGCCGCACGTCCCCCACAGCTGGGACGCCGGCACGATGTTCGACGAGACCACCGGCACGCTGTTCTGCGGCGACCTCTTCACGGCGTTCCGCGAGTACGGACCGACCACCGAGGACGACATCCTCGGCCCGGCGGTGGCCGACGACGAGGCCTCGGGCTGGGGCAGCTGGTCGCTGCACCCGTCGAGCGGTGCCCAGGTCCGCCGCATGGCCAGCCTCGGCGTGCGCACCCTGGCCCCGATGCACGCCCCCGCCTACACCGGCGATTGCGAAGCCCAGCTCCACGGCCTCGCCGACGCCCTCGACGCCGCCGTCGCCGCAGCTCACCCCGCCTGAGCCCCGACGCGACGAGGCCCCGGCGGTGAGCCGGGGCCCCGCTGTCGTTACGGGAGAACTGCAGCCGTGAGCGTCGCTACGGTGCTCGCGCCGACCTCATGTAGGCCTGTTACGACGTCTCGCCCCGCTACACGGACTTCCGCATCGGGTGGCCCTACCTGGAGACGCAACGCCACCTCGGCCGCCGTGGGCTCGTTGACGATGAGCCCGAGGACCAGTCGGATTCGGCGCGCAGCGTCCTCGGGACCGGGCAGGTCGAGCAACTCAGCGCTGTTCACCCGCATCCAAGCGTTCGAGAGGCGGTCTCGGTCGGGCCGTCGTAGTGGATGCCGTTGCGAATCGCTTCGCCGTGACCCGTGTTCAGCCACGTCCGAGGCGTTGAGCCCTTGCAGCTCCTGAGACCGAGCGCACTCACGAACGAAATCGTAGCGGGACGGAACGAGTCGGTGTCCTGGAGAGATGGCACCGCGCCGACGAACTTGGACAGCCACTCGGAGACCTTCTGGGTGTGGAAGTTGCTGCAGACCTGGGGAGACGCCGCCTCTGGCCTGGGCCGTCGCCTGGTCCCAGTACGGGTTGGGCACGTAGAGGCTGCACACGAGGACGCCTCCACCCGATGCAGCGGGCGCTGAGGCATCGGCGCGGATGCTGTCCTCGACCTCGCGGATCTCCGACGGAGTGAGCCTCCCCACGTACTGCGGCTCGAGCCGACGTCCGGCGCTGTCTCGAAGGTTCTGTGGACGGCGACGTGCCCAGAGCACCGTCGTGGAACCGTCGGACGGGTCACCGATCCACGTGATGGCGTTGTCCGCCTGGGCGGGGTCTCGCGTTGGGGCCCGTAGGTCGAACGCCTACGAAGTCCGTCGTCACCTCGATGGCTGCTCCAGAGCCCGCGGCGGCCGTCGACGCGGACGCAGAGTTCATGGTGAGGGTGGTCGAAGCTACGACGATCGCTGCCAGTGCTCGTGCAACTCGCATGGTGCTCTCCAATCGGATGCTGTGTGGATCCGGGGGAAGCCCGCTGCTCGTTGTTGCCGTGACCGCCGTGGTCCGTTACACGGCCGCATGCGTCCGGACGCGACGA
>CAVSIC010000033.1:0-264692 GCA_963727905.1 uncultured Microthrixaceae bacterium | reverse complement strand
GAGAGGAGCTCCCGCTCTTGGTGGCCCTGCGCGAGCACCGGCCGACGGTGGTGGTGCTCGACCGCGCCGCCCAGGACGACGACGCCGTGGTGGCCCAGGCCGCCATCCTCCACGAGCGGGGGATCCGCATCCGCACCCTGTCCGCGTTCTACGAGGACTGGCTCGGCAAGCTGCCCGTGTCCGAGCTCGAGCGCGCGTCCCTCTTCTTCGACATCGGCGAGCTCCACGGCGTGCGCTACGGGCGGGCCAAGCGCCTCATCGACGTCCCCCTGGCGCTGGCCGGCGCCGTCGTGCTGGCCTTCGTGGTCCCGGTCGTGTGGGTGGCGAACCGCTTCGGCAACCGCGGCCCGCTGCTCTACCGCCAGGTCCGGGTCGGCAAGGGGGGCGGCACCTTCATCCTCTACAAGCTCCGCACCATGGTCCCCGGTGTCGGCGCGCCGGCAGGCGAGGGCGCCTGGACGAGCGAAGACGATCCGCGCGTCACGCCGGTCGGGCGCCTCCTCCGGGTCAGCCACCTCGACGAGCTCCCGCAGGTCCTCAACATCCTCCGGGGCGACCTCGGCGTGGTGGGGCCCCGCCCCGAGCAGCCCCACTACGTGGAGGAGCTGACCGACAAGCTGCCGTTCTACGGCCTCCGCCACCTCGTCCGACCCGGGCTCACCGGCTGGGCCCAGGTGAAGTACGGCTACGCCGGGAACCAGAGCGACGCCCTCGAGAAGCTCCAGTACGAGTTCTGGTACCTCCACCACCAGAACCTCCGCACCGACGCCCGCATCATCGGCCGTACCGTGCGCAGCATCCTCGGCAGCGAGGGGAGCGGGCGATGAGCGTGCTCCCCGCCCCGGTCGCCGAACCGGTCGTGACCGTCGCCATCCCGACGCTCGACGAAGAGGCCGCCATCGACGAGTGCCTCACGCGCGTGCGCAACCAGACCTGGCGCAACCTCGACATCGTCGTGGCCGACGGCGGGTCCCGCGATCGCACGCGGGAGATCGTGCTGGCCCACTCGGCGGACGACCCCCGCATCCGCCTGATCGACAACCCCCGTCGCGTCCAGAGCGCCGCCCTCAACGAGATCCTGGCCGTCTCGCGAGCCGAGCTGCTCGTCCGCCTCGACGCCCGGTCCTTCGTCGACGAGCACTACGTGGCCCGCTGCGTCGAGCTCCTCGGCAGCACCCGCTCGGCCGTCGTGGGAGGTCGCATGGTCCCCCGGGCCGGCGTCGGTCCCATCGCCCGCGGCATCGTCCTGGCGAACCAGTCGCCCTGGGGCGCCGGCCCCGCCCGCTTCCACCGCGCCGGTGACGCCGGCCCGGCCGAGACGGTGTACCTCGGTGCCTTCGTCCGATCGTGGCTCGACCTGTCGCGAGGGTGGTCCGAGGACGTGGGCGTGAACGAGGACTACGAGCTCAACCACCGCATCCGGTCGCTCGGCGGCCAGGTCTGGCTCCAGCCCGACCTCGAGGTGGGCTACCAGCCCCGCCCCACCCTGCGGGCGCTGGCCCGGCAGTACCTCCGGTACGGCCGGTCGAAGGCCGTGGTCATCCGTCGTCACCCTCGCTCCCTGAAGGCGCGGCAGGTGCTGCCGGCGCTGCTGGTCCCGGCGGCGGCCGCCGCCGTCGTCGGCCCGGGCCCCCTCCGCACCGCCGGCCGCGTCGCGCTCGCCGCCCACCTCGTGGTGGTGGCGGCTGGCGCGGCCCGTCCGCAGACGGGCACGGGGGTGCCGGTGCGGGCGGCCGGCGGCGCCGCGGCCGTCACGATGCACTGGTCCTGGGCGGTGGGCTTCTGGACCACCCTCGTTCGACGGCGGACCGGATGCTGAGCGTCGTGATCCCGACCTACGAACGACCGGACTCGCTCGGCCGGCTGCTCGACGCCCTCGAGCAGCAGGGCGCCGGCGGCGAGGGCCTCGAGGTCGTCGTCGTGGACGACGGCTCGACTGCGTCCGACGTGGCCGGCGTCGTCGCCCGGCACGCGTCGGTGCGGTACCTGTGGCAGGACAACGCCGGCCCCGCGGCCGCCCGCAACCGGGGCTGGCGCGCCGCCGAGGGAGACGTCATCGCCTTCACCGACGACGACACCGTGCCCACTCCGACGTGGGCGGCCGACCTGATGGCCGCCTTCGCCGCCGATCCCGGCATCGACGCCGTCGGCGGGGGCATCGTGCCGCTGGTCGCCGGCCCGATGGCCCGCTTCTCCCAGCTCGAGCACCACGTCGACCACCGCGTCGCCGACGACGGCTCGGTCCGCTACCTGGTCACGGCCAACTGCGCCTGGCGTCGGCCGGTCCTCGAGCAGCTGGGGGGCTTCGACGAGCACTTCCCCGGTGCCTCGGGAGAGGACACGGACCTGACGCTCCGGGCCGTGGAGGCGGGCTTCCGGCTGGCCACGATCGACGGGGCGGTCGTCGCCCACGACAACCCGACCTCGCTCATGACGATCCTGCGCACGTACCACCGCCACGGCCGGTCGCGGGCGCAGATCGTCGCCGCCCACCCCGATGCCGGCTGGGGCGATCGGCGGCGGGCGATGCTCGCCCCGGGGTACTGGGCCGACCGCTACCGCTACTACCGCGCCGCCGGGTGCGACGCCGGCCAGGCCGCTCGGTACACCGCGCTCCGCCTGGTGGGGCTGGGGTGGTACTCCGCCGGCATCGCCGCGTCCTGGTTCGATCGGCGATCGTCATGAGCCGGGCCGCCGACGTGGCCGTCGTCGACGTGATCGTGCCGGTCCGCGACGGGGGGGAGCGGTTCCGCTCCTGCCTCCGTGCCATCCGAGCGCAGACGGGTGTGACCACGCGGATCATCGTCGTGGACAACGGCTCGACCGACGGCAGCCTCGCGGTCGCCGAGGAGCTGGCCGACCTGGTCCTCGTCGAGCCCCGGCCGGGTTCCTACGCGGCCCGCAACCGCGGCATCGGCGCGACGACCGCCGAGGTCGTCGCCTTCACGGACGCCGACTGCATCCCCGAGCCGACGTGGCTGTCGACCGCGCTGGCGGTGCTCGACGGCGGAGGCGACCTCTGCGCGGGCGCCATCGTCCACGAGCCCGCCACCACCTGGGTCGGGCGCTTCGACGAGCGGTGCTACCTCGACCAGCAGTCGTACGTGGCCCGATGGCGCTTCGGGGCGACCGCCAACCTGGTGGTCCGCCGCGCTGTCCTCACCTCCCTCGGCGGCTTCCTCGACGAGCTCGTCTCGGGGGGTGACGTCGAGTTCGGCCGGCGGGCCACCTCAGCGGGGTTCCGCCTCGAGTTCGCGTCCGACTCCGTCGTCCACCACGAGGCCAGGGCGACCCTGGCGGGGGTGACGAGGAAGGCCTGGCGCCACGGCCGGGGCCACGCCCAGCTGGCTCGACGTCAGGCCGATGCGCCGTGGCCCTGGAGCAGGCGCCTGCTCGTGCCGAGCCCCGCTCTGGTCCGGCTCCACTGGCGACGGCCCACGGTCCTGCTCCTCGCCCTCTGGCACGACCTGGTGGTGGCGTTCGGCCACCTGCACGAGCGACGCCACGGGCGCCCGGCGGACCTCCGACGGCTCGTCCTCGTGTCGTCGTGGTGGCCGACCGAGGACCAGCCCGCCGCCTACCCGTTCATCGTCGACCATCTCGAGGCCCTCCGTGGCCTGGGTGAGGTCGAGGCATGGGCCGTCCGTCCCGGGATCCGCGGTCAGAAGGAGGGCACCGGTCCGGTACCGGGCCTCGGGATCGAGGTGCGCCGCGTCCCCGTGCCGTGGCACTTCGTGCTCCGGCCGGGAGGGAGCCGCCTGCTCGAGCTCCTGGGCATGGTGCACGGTTGGCGGACCCACCGGCGCGACGCAGTGGTCGTGCACTCCTCGGAGTTCGCGGGCCCCTGGGCCGTGGGTCTCGCACGCGCGTGGCGGGCACCGCTCCTCTTCGTCGAGCACCGCAGCGACGTCGCTCTGGGTACGGTGACGCCGGCCCAGGAGGAGCAGCTGATCACCACCGCACGACACGCCGACGTCGTGGCAGCCGTCAGCGAGAACCTCCGTGGGCCGCTCGAGCGGGCGCGGGGGTTCGGGTCCGTGTCGCTGATCGCGAACCCGGTCCCGGAGCGGCTGTTCGCCCCGAGCCCGCCGCCGGCGGAGCAGCCGACCGTGCTCGTCCAGGTCGCCGACTTCCGCGGCGTCAAGGGCCACCAGCTCCTCGTCGACGCGCTCCAGCTCCTGCCTCGGGCCGAGCTGGAGGAGCGGCTCCGGCTGCGCCTGGTCGGCGACGGGCCCACCCGACCGGCGATCGAGGCGGCGCTCCGAGCAGCCGGCCTCGACCACCTCGTCGTGTTCACCGGCAAGCTCTCCCGAGACGGGGTGGCGGAGGAGCTCCGCGGGGCACACGCGCTCCTGCTGACGTCGATCTCCGAGAACCAGCCGGTCGCGGTCCTGGAGAGCCTCGCCGTCGGCCGTCCCGTGATCGTCCCCGACGTCGGAGGCTGCGCCGCGCTGGTCGCGCCCGGTGACGGCCTCGTCTACGAGCGGACGGCCCTCGCCCTGGCGAGCGCGCTGCGCTCGGCGTACACGCAGACCTGGTCCGTGCGCTCCTGGGCCCCGCGCGCGGCGGCGGCGATGCAGGGGCATTCGACCAGCGCCGTGACCTCCAGCTACGCCGAGCTCTTCGTGGCCGCCGTGGACGGCGACGGCCAGGAGGTGCCCTGCCATGTCTGACCTCACGCACCGCCACCCGCTGCCGAGCGTCGGCCGTCCGGTCGATCGGGTCGACTTCCTCGTCGATCGGTGCACCGGCGCCCGCGTGCTCAACGTGGGTTGCGTCGACGACACGGAGACCGAGGCGAAGCTGACCGAGGGACGGCACCTGCACGGCCGTCTGCTCGCCTCGGCGGGGGACCTCGTCGGCCTCGACGTGAACCTCCCCGGCCTCCGACGCCTGCCCCCGCACCTGCGCTCGAAGGCCTGCGCGGCGTCGGTGCTCGATCTCCCGTTCCGCCCTGGCGCGTTCGACACCGTGGTGATCGGGGAGGTGCTCGAGCACCTGCCGAGCCCCATCGAGGTCCTGGCGCGGCTTCGTGAGGCCGACGTCACCCGAGAGCTGCTCGTGACCGTGCCGAACGCCTACAGCTGGTCGCTGGCGCGGGACCTGCGGGGCGGGGTCGAGACGGTCAACCCGGACCACCTGTGCACGTACACGCCGACGACCCTGCGCCTCCTGCTCGAGCGGAGCGGGTGGACGGTCGAGCAGATCCTGCCGTACGCGTGGAGCCAGCCCCGGGGGCTCCGCGACGTCCTGGTCGACGTCGGCAGGAAGGTTCGGCGTGGCCCCCAGCCGTCGGGATCCCTCCGGCCCGGAGCGGTCGCCACCGACCTCCGCCGGGCTCGGGCCTACCGCGTGCAGCCGATGGTCGGCGACGGGCTGATCGCGATCGCCCGGTGACGATCGCTCCCACCCGGACGCTGCGCCAGGCGTCGGCATGGCTGTTCGCCGGCCAGGCGTCGTCGTCGGTCGCGGCCCTCGGCTCGGGCCTGCTCGCGGCTCGCTTCCTCGGTCCCGAGGGCCGCGGTGAGGTGGCGCTCGCCTTCGTGATCGGCAACCTCCTTGCGCCGATCGCTCTGCTCGGCATCGACACCTATCTGCTCGCTCGGGCGCGCGCCGACGGGAGCTACGGGTCGCGGCTCCTGCGTCTCGGCGCCGTCACCGCCGTGGGGGCCGGGGCGGTCACCCTCCTCGCCAGCGCGATCTTCGGCGTGGTCGTGGACCTGCCGGTCGGGGTCCTCGCCGCCGGCGCACTCGGCGGGTCGCTGCGGCCGGGGACCCAATGGCTGCAGGCCCGATGGCTGCTGGTCGAGGGGCATCGCCGCGTCGGTGCCGCATCTGCGCTGGCCGCGATCACCGCGATCGCCCTGACCCTGACGTGGGGCATCGGGGCCAGATCGGCGGCGGTGTTCTGCACGATCTCCCTCGTGTCGTACGCGGTCAACCTCGGCGCGCTCCTCGGCGCGCCGACCCCGCGCGACCCCGAGGGGGGCGCTCGACGGGTCGACCGGTCGACCGTCCTGCGCTTCGGCTGGCGCACCGTCGCGGCCGACGGCATCCAGATGGCGAACTACCGCGTGGACCTGCTCCTCGTCGCCGCGTTCGCCTCCGTCGCCGACGTCGGCGTCTACACCGTCGCCGTCACCGCGGCGGAGTTCCTCTGGCTCGTCCCGTCCGCGCTCGGGCGGGCGTTCCTGGTCCGGCTCGGTGGGGGAGGCGAGGTCGAGCGCGACGTGGCCCGGCTGGCGCGCTCCCTCGCGGCCGTGCTCGCCGCGGTCGGGCTCGGTGGCGTGCTCGCGGTGCGGCTCCTGGCCGGGCCGCTCCTCGGTGCGGGGTTCGAGCGCTCGTGGGTGCAGCTCCTGGCGCTGCTGCCCGGCGTGGTGGTGCTCGGTGCCTGCAAGCCGGTGGCCTCCGCCCTGTTGGCGAGGGGCCTGGTGTCCGCGAACCTGCGCGCGTCGGCCGCCGGCCTGATCGTCCTGGTCGGATCGGGGCTCGTGCTGGTCCCGTCGCACGGCGTGCTGGGTGCAGCCGCGGCGTCGAGCGCGTCATACCTGGTGACCGCGCTCCTCGTGGTGCGGGCCTGGCGGCGCAGCACCAGGGCTCCGGCGCTGGGCACCGACGCGGTCGTCTTCGCCCCGACGAGCTGATCGCTACACGATCTCGAGCATCCGCTCGAGGGCGACCTTGGCCCACTCGGCGGTGTCGGGGTCGACCGTGATCTGGTTCGGAACGCGTCCTGCCACCAGCTCCTCGAGCACCCAGCACAGGTGGGGTGCGTCGATGCGGAACATCGTGGAGCAGGGGCAGATGAGCGGGTCGAGCGAGACCACGGTCTTGTCCGGGGTCTCCGCGTCGAGCCGGTTCACGAGGTGGATCTCGGTGCCGACGGCGATCGTGCTGCCGACCGGTGCCTCGGCCACGGCCCGGATGATGAAGTCCGTCGAGCCGACCTGGTCGGCCACCGCGCACAGCTCGTGGCTGCACTCGGGGTGGGCGATGACGATGCCGTCGGGATGCTCCGCCCGGAACGCGGCCACGTGCTCGGGCTTGAACCGCTGGTGGACGGAGCAGTGCCCCTTCCACAGCAGCATCGTGGACTGCTTGCACTCGGCGTCGGTGAGGCCGCCCTGCTCGCGCCGCGGGTCCCACACGCGCATGTCGTCGAGGCCGTAGCCCATCGCGATGGCGGTGTTCCGGCCGAGGTGCTGGTCGGGGAAGAACAGCACCTGGCGGCCACCGGCCCGGCCTGCGTTCCCGGCCTGCCCGTCGCCGGACCCGAGGGCCCACTCGAGCACCGCCCGCGCGTTCGTGGACGTGCACACGGCACCGCCGTGGCGACCGACGAACGCCTTGAGGGCGGCCGAGGAGTTCATGTAGGTGATCGGCACCACCCGCTCGATGTCGGTGGTGGCGGCGAGCGCGTCCCAGGCCTCCTCGACCTCGTCGAGGTCGGCCATGTCGGCCATGGAGCAGCCGGCGTTGAGGTCGGGGAGGATCACCTGCTGGTGGTCGGCGGTGAGCACGTCGGCCGACTCGGCCATGAAGTGCACCCCGCAGAACACGATGAACTCGGCTTCGGGCCGCTGCTGGGCGAGGACGGACAGCCGGTAGCTGTCGCCGCGGGCGTCGGCCCACCGGATGACCTCGTCGCGCTGGTAGTGGTGGCCGAGGATGAAGACGCGGTCACCGAGGGTCGCCTTGGCCGCCTCGATGCGAGCGGCCAGCTCGTCGGGGTCCGCGCTGGCGAAGCGCGGGTCCAGTTGCTGCTGGAGTCGGAGCATGTTGTGGGGTCCCTCCACGGGTCTGGTGGCTCCAGTGAATGGACGGTGGGGACAGCCCGGTCGCCTCTCCCACGGGGATGTCGTCCCCTGAAGCCGATATGTCGCCGGATTCCGGGCCGGCGTGGTCTGCAGCGTACAACCTCGGATCCGCACCGGGGATTCCCCACGCGCACCGCGCTGCTGACATCCTGACCCGGTGGACGACGACGAGGGCCTCGCCGAGCGCCTCCAGGCCACGATCGAGGTCCTCGAGGCGATCATCGCCGACCGGCACGTCCTCGACGCCCTCTCGGTCGAGGAGCGGCGGCGGCTGATCGACGCGGCGGCCAACGTGTTCGCCCCCGACGCCGACGCCCGGCGGCAGCAGACCAAGGCTCGGCGGCGGCGCGAGCGCGACGAGCGCCGCGCCCGCGAGGAAGGCGTGCTGACCGAGACCGGCATCCGGCAGCTGCGGCAGCGGCCCGTGTACACGACGCCGAACGTGTTCCCCCCAGCGGGGTTCGAACAGGAGGAAGACCGCGAGGAGCTCGGGTTCCGTGAGCTCGTCGACCCGCTCCACTGCTACGTCTGCAAGGAGAAGTTCGACCGCGTCCACCACTTCTACGACCAGCTCTGCCCGACCTGCGCGGCCTTCAACTTCGCCAAGCGCACCGAGACGGCGGACCTCCGGGGGCGGGTGGCGCTCCTCACCGGCGGGCGGGTGAAGATCGGGTACCAGGCCGGGATCAAGCTGCTGCGGGCCGGCGCCGAGCTGATCGTCACCACGCGGTTCCCCCGCGACTCGGCGCAGCGCTACGCCGCCGAGCCCGACTTCGACGACTGGGGGCACCGGCTCGAGATCTACGGCCTCGACCTGCGCCACACCCCCAGCGTGGAGGACTTCTGCCACCACCTCGTCACCACGCGGCCGCGCCTCGACTACCTCATCAACAACGCGTGCCAGACCGTGCGCCGGCCGCCGGCCTTCTACCGCCACATGATGGAGCTGGAGAGCGCCGCCGCCGGCCGGCTGCCGGTCCCCGTGCGGGGGCTGCTGGGCCCCGACTCGGCCGAGCTGTCGCAGCTGGCGCTGCTCCCGGGTGACGAGGAGCAGGGCGGCCACCTGTTCCCGAGCGGTCGGCTCGACCAGGACCTCCAGCAGGTCGACCTGCGGGGCCGGAACTCCTGGCGCCTCACCCTGGCCGAGGTGAGCTCCGTGGAGCTCATCGAGACCCAGCTCGTGAACGCGGTGGCCCCGTTCGTCCTCAACGCCCGCCTGAAGCCGCTGATGCTCCGCACGCCGGAGCGCGACAAGCACATCGTCAACGTGTCGGCGGTCGAGGGGCAGTTCTACCGGCGGCTCAAGACCACGAAGCACCCGCACACGAACATGGCGAAGGCGGCGCTCAACATGATGACCCGCACCTCCGCCACCGACTACCACGCCGACGGCATCCACATGAACAGCGTCGACACCGGCTGGGTGAGCGACGAGGACCCGGTCGAGATCGCCGAGGCCAAGCGGGCCGAGCACCGGTTCCACCCGCCGCTCGACATCGTCGACGGGGCCGCCCGCATCGTCGACCCGATCATCTCCGGGGCCAACACCGGCGAGCATGTGTGGGGCCAGTTCCTCAAGGACTACCGGCCCACCGACTGGTAGGCCGGCCGCCGTATCCTCGACGTCGATGGTCCAACGTCCGCCGGCCGGCACGATCCCCGACACCCCCGGTTCGTACCAGTTCAAGGACAAGGACGGGCGGGTCATCTACGTGGGCAAGGCCCACTCGCTGCGGTCGCGGCTCTCGAACTACTTCGTGAACCCCGCCAGCCTCCCGGCCCGCACGGCGTCGATGGTGGCCACCGCCGAGACGGTCGAGTGGATCCAGGTCCGCAACGACGTCGAGGCGCTCATGCTCGAGTACAGCCTCATCAAGCAGCACCAGCCGCGGTTCAACATCCGGCTGAAGGACGACAAGAGCTACCCGTTCCTGGCCGTGACCCTCGACGAGCAGTGGCCCCGCCCGATGGTGATGCGCGGGCGCAAGCGCAAGGGAGTCCGCTACTTCGGGCCCTACGGGCATGCCTACGCGATCCGCGAGACGCTCGACCTGCTCCTGCGCACGTTCCCGCTGCGCACCTGCTCGGAGAACAAGTTCAACCACCACGCCCGCCTCGGCCGGCCGTGCCTGCTGTTCCACATCGAGAAGTGCTCGGGGCCCTGCGTCGGCGAGGTCACCCAGGAGGAGTACGCCCGCTACACGCAGGAGCTGATCGACTTCCTCGACGGGGGCACGGAGGTGGTGGTCCGGCGCCTGCGCGACCAGATGCGGACGGCCGCCGACCACCTCGAGTTCGAGCAGGCGGCCCGCCTCCGGGACCGGCTCACCAGCGTCGAGAAGGCCATCGAGAAGCAGCAGATGGTGGCCGAGCGCTCGGAGGACTTCGACGTGCTCGGCCTCGTGGAGGACGAGCTCGAGGCGGCGGTGCAGGTGTTCTTCGTCCGCCACGGGCGGGTCACCGGTCGCAAGGGCTTCGTGCTCGACAAGGTCGAGGACGTCACGCCGGGCGAGCTGATCGGCACCGTGCTGGAGGGCCTGTACGACGACCCTCCCCTCGGCATCCCGAAGTCGGTGCTCGTGCCCACCGAGGTGGACGACACGCCGCTCTACGAGGAGTGGCTGTCGTCGCTCCGCGGCTCCAAGGTCACCGTGCGCGTGCCGCAGCGCGGCGACAAGCGGGAGCTGCAGGCCACGGTCACGCAGAACGCCAAAGAGGAGTTCGTCCGCCATCGGCTCAAGCGGGCGTCGGACCACAACAGCCGGGCCCGGGCCCTCAACGAGCTCCAGGACGCGCTCGGCCTGCCGGATGCCCCCCTGCGCATCGAGTGCTACGACATGTCGCACATCCAGGGCAGCGACTACGTGGGCTCGATGGTGGTGCTCGAGGACGGGCTGCCGAGGAAGTCGGAGTACCGCCGCTTCAAGATCAAGGGCGACCAGGGCAACGACGACTTCGCGGCCATGGACCAGGTGCTCACCCGTCGCCTGACCGCCTACCTCGCCGAGCGGAACCGCCCGCCGAGCGACACGCCGACGAAGTTCGCCTACCCGCCCCAGCTGCTGCTGGTCGACGGCGGGAAGGGCCAGCTGTCGGTGGCGGTGCGCGTGCTCGAGGAGCTGGGGCTGGCCGACGAGATCCCGGTGGCCTCCCTCGCGAAGCGGTTCGAGGAGGTCTACCTGCCGGGGGAGGCCGACCCGATCCGCCTGCCGCGCCAGTCCGAGGCGCTGTACCTCCTCCAGCGCATCCGCGACGAGGCGCACCGGTTCGCGATCACCTACCACCGCGAGCTGCGCGGCAAGCGCATGACCACCAGCGTCCTCGACGGGATCCCCGGCCTGGGTGAGGTGCGCCGCAAGCGGCTGGTGAAGGAGCTGGGCGGCGTCAACGCGGTGAAGCAGGCGACCCTCGAGGAGCTCCAGGCTCCTCACGTGGCTACCCGACACGGTGGCGCAGGCGATCCACGACAAGGTCCACGGAGGGCCCCGACGATGACGCCCGCCGGAGATGCCGACGACGAGGAGCTGTGGGAGGAGCACGCGGGCTGGTGGCAGCAGGGCTTCACCGCGGGCGCCGACCCGGAGTACGAGGAGCAGATCCTGCCCTTGATCACGGAGCACCTGGGCGGTGCCGGTCGCGTCCTCGACATCGGGTGCGGTGAGGGGCAGGTGGCGCGCCTGGCCCTGCAGCACGACGCGAAGGTGGCGGTGGGCGTCGACCCCACGTGGGCCCAGGTCGTGGTGGCCCAGGAGCGCGGCGGGGGAGCGGCGTACGCCCGCGCCGGCGCGGCGGGCCTGCCGTTCGAGTCGGGCTCGTTCGACGCCGCGGTGGCCTGCCTCGTGTTCGAGCACATCACCGACGTCGACGCCGCCATCGGCGAGGTGGCCCGCGTGCTGCGCCCCGGCGGGCGGTTCCTGTTCCTGCTCAACCACCCGCTGCTGCAGACGCCCAACAGCGGCTGGATCGACGATCAGATCCTCGACCCGCCCGAGCAGTACTGGCGGATCGGCCCGTACCTGGTGGAGGACGAGACGATCGAGGAGGTGGAGAAGGGCGTCTTCATCCCGTTCATCCACCGTCCGCTCTCGCGGTACCTCAACGCGCTGGCCGACGCCGGGCTCCTGCTGCGGCGGATGCTGGAGCCGCCCCCGCCACCCGGCTTCCTGGCCCGGGCCCACGAGTACGCGGATGCCGCCACCATCCCCCGACTGCTCTTCCTGCTCTTGGAGAATGAAGCGCGTTGAGCGACTTCGTAGTGATCACGGGCCTCTCTGGGGCGGGGCGGTCGCAGGCCGCCAACGACCTCGAGGACCTCGGATGGTTCGTGATCGACAACCTCCCCACCGGGCTCATCCCGAAGGTGGCGGAGCTCGTCCTTGCTCCGGGGTCGGCCACCCCGCGGGTCGCCCTGGTCGTCGGCGCCTTGATCGCGCCCGACGCCCTCGGGCCCGAGGTCGTCGCCCTCGAGGCCAGCGGCGCCCGGGTCCGGCACCTGTTCCTCGAGGCGGCCACCGACGTCCTCGTCCGCCGGTACGAGAGCACCCGTCGGCGCCACCCGCTGCTCGAGGAGGGAGAGGGCCTGGCCGACGCCATCGAGCGCGAGCGCCTGCTCCTGCAGCCGCTGAAGGAGCGGGCCGACGTGGTGGTCGACACCACCTCGCTCAACGTGCACGACCTCAGCGCCCGCATGACGGAGCTGTTCGGAGAGGACGCCCTCGACCACGGCATGCGGACCCGGGTGATGTCGTTCGGCTACACCCACGGCCTGCCGACCGACGTCGACCTCGTGATCGACTGCCGCTTCCTGCCCAACCCCCACTGGGTCGACGAGCTGCGACCGCTCACCGGCCTCCACGAGCCGGTCCGGGACTACGTCCTCGGTCAGGAGGCCTCCCAGGCCTTCCTGGAGCGCCTCGACGGGCTCCTCGAGCTGCTCCTCCCGGCCTACGTGGCGGAGGGGAAGTCCTACCTGTCGGTGGCCTTCGGGTGCACCGGCGGCCGCCACCGCTCGGTGGCCATCTCCGAGGCGGTGGCCGAGCTCCTCCGGGGCCGGGGCTTCCACCCCACGGTCGTCCACCGAGACATCGCCCGCTGAGCCCCCCGGACTGGAACACCCCGGTCCGATCTGCTCGGATGGCCCTGATCGCCCCCATACCGCCAGCCACCAGGAGCACCCCAGGATGACCATCCGCGTCGGCATCAACGGCTTCGGCCGCATCGGTCGCAACTTCTACCGGGCGGCCAAGGCCGCCGGGGCCGACATCGACATCGTCGCCGTGAACGACCTCGCCCCGCCGGCCACCAACGCGCACCTGCTCAAGTACGACAGCACCCACGGGCGGCTCGGCCGGGACGTCAACGTCAACGACGAGGGGATCGTGGTCGGCGGCGACAGACCATCAAGGTGTTCGCCGAGCGCGACCCGAAGGCGCTCCCGTGGGGCGACCTCGGCGTCGACGTGGTGATCGAGTCCACCGGCATCTTCACCGACCGCGACAAGGCCGCCGCCCACATCGAGGGCGGCGCCCCCCGCGTGATCATCTCCGCGCCGGCCAACGGCGTCGACGCCACCTTCGTGGTGGGCGTCAACGACGACACCTTCGACCCCGCGGCCCACACGATCGTGTCGAACGCCAGCTGCACCACCAACTGCTTCGTCCCGATGATCAAGGTCCTCGACGACGCGTTCGGCGTGGAGAAGGGCCTGATGACCACGGTCCACGCCTACACGAACGACCAGAACCTGCTCGACCTCGTGCACTCCGACCTCCGTCGTGGCCGGGCCAGCGCCGTGAACATCGTCCCCGCCTCCACCGGCGCCGCTCGCGCCACGAGCCTGGTGATGGAGTCGATGAAGGGCCGCCTCGACGGCACCGCCCTGCGGGTGCCGGTCCAGGACGGCTCGATCACCGACTTCACCGGGATCCTCGGCAAGGACGTCACGGTCGACGAGATCAACGAGGCCTTCCGCGCCGCTGCCGCCGTCCGGCCCGCTGTCGAAGGTCCTCGTCTACAACGAGGACCCGATCGTGAGCTCGGACATCGTCGGCTCGCCGGCCAGCTGCACGTTCGACGCCCCGCTCACCATGGCGATGGGGTCGATGGTCAAGGTGCTCGGCTGGTACGACAACGAGTGGGGCTACTCGAACCGCCTGGTCGACCTCGCCCTCATCGTCGGCGCCGCGAACAAGTAGAGGTGTCCGCCCTTCGGGTCCCGGTCCTCGAGGACCTGCCGCCGCTCGACGGCAAGCGGGTGCTCCTCCGGGCCGACTTCAACGTGCCCGTCCACGACGGGCAGATCACCGACGACCTGCGCATCCGCGCCGCGCTGCCCACGATCACGTGGCTGCAGCGACCAGGGCGCCACCGTGGTGGCCTGCACCCACTTCGGCCGGCCCAAGGGCGGGCCCGACCCGAAGTACTCCGTCGCACCGATCCGGGCGCGGCTGGCCGAGCTGGCCCCGGGGGTCGAGCTCCTCGAGAACCTCCGGTTCCACCCGGGCGAGACGGCCAACGACCCCGCGTTCGTCGACGAGCTGGTGGCCGGGTTCGACGCCTACGTCAACGACGCGTTCGGCGCGTCGCACCGCTCGCACGCCTCGATCGTCGGGCCGCCGACCCGCCTGCCCAGCGCCGCCGGACGGCTGCTGGCCAAGGAGGTCGAGGTCCTCGGCGAGATGCGAGAGCACCCGAACCGTCCGTTCGTGGCGGTGCTCGGCGGCTCGAAGGTGAGCGACAAGCTCAAGGTCATCGAGGCGCTCCTGGGGGTCGCCGACGAGCTGCTCATCGGCGGCGGGATGTGCTTCACCTTCCTCAAGGCGCAAGGCCACTCCGTGGGCGCGTCGCTGTGCGAGGACGACCAGGTGGCCACCTGCAAGGCGCTGCTCGACTCGGGGGCGGCCATCCGCCTCCCGTCCGACGTCACCGCCCTCGGACCGGGCGGCAAGATCGGCGACCCGTCCGCGGGCGGCGAGGTGCGCCAGATGGGCACGTCGATCCCCGACGGCTGGATGGGCCTCGACATCGGCCCCGGCACGTCCGCCGAGTTCTCCGATGCGGTGCTCGACGCCCGCACCGTGTTCTGGAACGGCCCGATGGGCGTGTTCGAGGACCCGCGGTTCGAGGCCGGCACCCGCACCGTGGCCGAGGCGGTGGCCGAGTCCTCCGCGTTCACCGTGGTCGGCGGCGGCGACTCCGCCGCCGCGGTCGCCCAGTTCGGCCTCGCGGCCAAGATCGATCACATCAGCACGGGCGGCGGCGCGTCGCTCGAGCTGCTCGAGCAGGGCGACCTGCCCGGGCTCGTCGCCTTGAGAGAGAGCAGGACCTGACATGGCCAAGAGCGGGCGCAAGCCGCTGATCAGTGGCAACTGGAAGATGCACCACAACCACTTCGAGGCGCTCCAGCTCGTCCAGAAGCTGAGCTACCTGATCACCGCGGAGGACTTCGACGCCGTCGACGTGTCGGTGCACCCGCCCTTCACCGACCTGCGCACGGTGCAGACCTACTTCATGAGCGAGAAGGAGCCGATCCGGATCGGCCTCGGCGCCCAGCACTGCCACTGGGAGGACAAGGGCGCGTTCACGGGCGAGGTCGTCGCCGGGGATGCTGGCCAAGCTCGACGTCGCCTACGTGATCGCCGGCCACTCCGAGCGCCGGGAGCTCTTCCACGAGACCGACGACGACGTCCGCCAGAAGGTGGCGGCGATCCTCAAGGCCGGCATGACGCCGATCCTCTGCTGCGGCGAGACGCTCGACGAGCGCGAGGCCGACGCCACCGAGGCGAAGGTGCGCGGCCAGGTCGAGGCCGGGCTCACGGGGCTGAAGGGCGACCAGGTCGCCGAGCTCGTGATCGCCTACGAGCCCATCTGGGCGATCGGCACCGGGCGCACCGCCAGCGCCGAGGACGCGCAGGCCGTGTGCGCCCTCGTGCGGACGGTGGTGGGCGACAAGTTCGGCGAGGCGGCCGCCGATGCCGTGCGCGTGCAGTACGGCGGGTCGGTGAAGCCGACCAACGCCGCGGAGCTGATGGCGCAGCCCGACATCGACGGCGCCCTCGTCGGCGGCGCGAGCCTCGAGGCCGAGGACTTCGCCCGCATCGTGCAGTTCCGGTTGTAGGGATTCGCGCGGTCCTACCCGCGACGTCCCACGAGCAGCCCCAAAATCGTCCTGATACGGTCCGCGGTGCCACTGAGGGGGTCGGCGGATGCCCTGTTCAGCGTGCTTCGAACTCGACCTGGAGGTCTTCTCGTGCACCTGAAGCGCCGGAGCGTCAAGCTCCTCTCCGTACTGCTCGGACTCTCGTTGCTCGCCGCAGCCTGCGGCGGCGACGATGACGATGCGTCCGACAACGGGGACGACACATCGCAAGGCGGCGACGCCGCGGCAGGCGGTGACTTCCTGGACTACGGCACCATCGTCGGTGACCCGCTGGAGCACATCGATCCGGCGCTGAACACCACGCTCGACGGCTTCCAGCTCACGAGCGCGATGTACGACGGCCTGACCGACATCGAGTTCGACGAGGAGGGCATCGGAGAGCTCAAGGGCGTCGTGGCCGAGTCGTGGGAGCCGAACGAGGATGCCACCGAGTTCGTGTTCAAGATCAAGGACGGCCTGAAGTTCTCGGATGGCACGCCCGTGCTCCCCAGCTCGTTCCAGATCGCCTGGGAGCGCGGCGTCCGACCCGGACTTCGCCGGTGACTACAGCTACCTCTTCAACTTCCTCGAGGGCGGCAAGGCGAAGCTCGACGGCGACGCCGAGAGCATCTCCGGCATCGTGGTCGACGACGAGGCCATGACCCTCACCACGAAGCTCTCGGCTCCGTACGCCAACTGGCCGACGGTGGCAGGCTTCCAGCTCTTCTACCCCATGCCCACCGCCGTCGAGGCGCTGGCCGACCAGAACGAGTGGCAGAACGGCGTGATGGTCGGCAACGGCCCCTACAAGCTGGCCAAGCCGCGCACCACCGAGGAGATCGTCCTCGAGAAGAACGACGGAGTGGGGTGGCGACCAGAACGGCGACACCTGGGACGACCGCCTCGACACGATCACCTTCAGGACGCAGTCCGACCCCGACACCGGCTACAACGCCTTCGAGGCGGGTGAGGCGGACAACGCGACCGTGCCGCCTGGACGCTGGGGCGCGGCCAAGGCCGATCACCCGAACGTGATCGGACCAGCGCTGGGCACCCGCTACTTCGAGATCAAGTGGACCGACCCCCAGGTCGGTGGTCCCGAGAACGTCAATCTCCGCAAGGCGATCCTCCAGGCGATCAACCGGCAGGAGATCAGCGACGCGGTCTACGACGGCACGAACCCGGCGGCCACCTCGGTGATCCCGCCTGGCATCCCCGGCTCCACGGACGGCATCTGCGAGTACTGCGTCTACGACCTGGATGCCGCCAAGGAGCACCTCGCGGCCTGGAAGGCGGCCGGGAACGAGCAGACCGAGCCCATCAAGATCCAGCTCAACGCCGACGCCGGCCATGAGCCCGTGGTCAACATCATGATCGACAACCTGCGCGAGGCGGGGATCGAGGCAGTCGCCGACCCGCGGCCCGGCGAGACCTACTTCAGCGACCTGTCCGACGGTGCGTGCGTGATCTGTCGGGCCGGTTGGTACGCCGACTACCCGACGGCGGACAACTTCACCTACGACCTGTTCCACACCGATGCGATCGGCGGGAACAACCACGGCTTCTACTCGACCCCGGAGTTCGACGCGCTGATCGACGAGGCGAAGCGGACCACCGACGCGGACGCGGCCGCGCGAGCTGTACCAGGACGCCGAGGACATCCTCCTCAACCAGGACGTCGGCGTGCTGCCGTACCTGTACTACGCCCTCGACTACGTCTACTCGGACGACCTGGCGAGGTTCCCGGTCAACAAGCTCGGCCTCATCCTGTGGGAGCAGGTGGCCTTCAAGGCCTAGGAGGACCCATCCCAACGACGAAGCACGGTCTCGGGGGGCGCTGCGGCGCCCCCCGAGACTCCTCTGAGGACACCGCTCCATGACGAGCTACGCCATCCGTCGTCTCCTCCTCGTCGTCCCGACGGTCTTCCTCGCGCTGTCGTTCCTCTTCTTCCTCTTCTTCACGCTCCCCGGTGACCCGGCCAACCTGATCGCCGGCGGGGCGGGCAAGACGATCGAGCCGGAGGTCCTCGAGCGCATCGAGGAGCGCTACGGCCTCGACGACCCGCTGCCGGTCCAGTTCGGCAACTACTGGAAGCGCACGGTCCAGTGGGACCTCGGCGACTCCTACCTGAACCGCCGGAGCGTGAACGAGATCCTCGGCGAGAAGACGGTCAACAGCCTCCGGCTCGGCATCTGGGCGATCCTCATCGAGATCGTGGTGGGCATCGCCGTGGGTCTGGTCTCCGCGATACGCAGGTACTCCTTCACCGATCGCATGACCACGGTCATCACCGCGGGAGCGTCCGCCATCCCAGTCTTCGTGCTGGGGTTCCTGTTGCAGTACGGCTTCGCGATCTACCCGAACCTGCACGACTGGCCTGAGTGGGCTCGTCTGCGGACGTCGCAGCTCGGGCCGGACACCTGGAGCTTCTTCTTCATCCCACGCGGGGAGCAATGGCGCTATCTGGTCCTTCCGGCGATCACCCTCGCGTCCGTCTCCACGGCACTGGCCGCCCGCATGACGCGCGGCTCGATGCTGGAGGTCCTCCGCGCTGACTACATGCGGACGGCGCGGGCCAAGGGCTTGCGCGAACGCGACGTCGTGGCCCGCCACGGGCTGCGCAACGCCATGCTCCCGGTGATCACCCTCATCGGCATCGACTTCGGCACCGTGATCGGCGCCGCCATCCTCACCGAGAACACCTTCTCGTGGCCGGGGCTCGGCTCGGAGATCGCCGACTCCATCATCCGCCGCGACCTGCCCGTGGCCCTCGGGCTCACGCTGGCTGTGGTGGTGGCGTACTCGATCATCAACATCATCGTGGATCTGTCCTACGCGTGGTTCGACCCACGGATCCGCCTCGGCAAGGGCGGGGGCGGAGCGTGAGCGCCACCGGTGGGGGCATCGGCCCCGGCACCGCGCTCGAGGCCGCCGAGCCGGGGGGCCTCGACAACCTCGGGGCGCCGGCGCGGCCCCTGCGGGCCGACGTCTGGAAGCGGTTCCGGAGGAACCGGGCCGCGATGGTCGCCCTCGCGTTCCTCGTGCTCCTGGCGGGCCTGGCGATCCTCGCCCCGGTCATCGCCCCGTACTCGATCACCGAGCGGGCAGCAGGGCAGTTCCGCAAGCCGCCGTCCGCCGACCACTGGTTCGGCACCGACACGATCGGGCGGGACGTGTTCAGCCGGGTGATCTACGGGGCGCGCTTCTCGCTCAAGATCGGCATCCTGGCGACGTTGATGTCCCTCACCATCGGGCTCCTGTTGGGTTCGGTGGCAGGGTTCTTCGGCGGGATCCTGGACACCGTCATCATGCGGATCACCGACGTCTTCCTGGCCATCCCGTACGTGGTGCTCGCCGTCGCGATCGCCGCCGTGCTCGGCAAGGGCCAGAACACCGTGATCCTCGTGCTGGGGTTCACCGGCTGGCTGGGGATCTGCCGCATCGTGCGATCGAGCTTCCTCGGGCTCAACCAGCTCGAGTACGTGGAGGCCGCGCGCGCACTCGGCTACTCGCGTCGACGCATCATCTTCCGCCACATGCTCCCGAACGCCCTCCAGCCGATCATCGTCTACGGCACGATCGCGGTCGGCAGCGTGATCCTGGCGGAGGCGGCGCTGTCCTACCTCGGGGTCGGCCCGCAGGACCCGACCCCGGCGTGGGGCCTCATGGTGAAGGACGGCAAGAGCCTGCTCTCCACTGCGCCGCACCTGCTGTTCTTCCCCGGCGGGGCGATCTTCCTCACCGTCCTGTCGTTCGTCTTCATCGGCGACGGCCTCCGCGACGCACTGGACCCGAAGCTCAAGTGACCGTCGGCGAGGTCCTCCTCTCGATCCGTGGCCTCCGGGCGTGGTTCCACACCGACGACGGCATCGTGAAGGCCATCGACGGTGTCTCGTTCGACGTCCACCGCGGCGAGGTGTTCGCGATCGTGGGGGAGTCGGGCTCGGGCAAGTCGGTCACGGCGATGTCGATCCTCGGGCTCCTGCCCACGCTCCGGGTCGGAGAGGGTGAGATCCTCTGGAAGGGCCGCGATCTCCTGTCGGTGGGGGAGGAGGAGCGTCGCAAGGTGCGGGGCGGGGAGATCGCGATGATCTTCCAGGACCCGCTCACCGCGCTGAACCCGGTGCACACCGTGGGGCGCCAGATCGGCGAGATGGCCCGCATCCACGAGGGGCTCAAGCGGGGCCCGGCCTTCGAGCGGGCGGTGGAGATGCTCGAGCTGGTGGGGATCCCCGAGCCGCGCAAGCGGGCGAAGATGTACCCCCACGAGTTCTCCGGCGGCATGCGCCAGCGGGCGATGATCGCCATGGCGATCGCCTGCAAGCCCGACCTGCTGATCGCCGACGAGCCGACCACTGCCCTCGACGTCACCGTCCAGGCCCAGGTGCTCGAGGTGCTGATCGGCATCAAGGACGAGATCGACTCGGGGATCATCCTGATCACCCACGACCTCGGCGTGGTGGCCGGCCTCGCCGATCGCGTGATGGTCATGTACGGCGGCCGCCAGGTCGAGCTCGGCACCACCGACGAGATCTTCTACGAGACGCGCCACCCGTACACCCTCGGCCTGCTGGCCAGCCTGCCCCGCCTCGATGACACGGGCGACGAGCCGTTGGTCCCGATCAAGGGCGCGCCGCCGTCGATGATCCACCTCCCGTCGGGGTGCGCCTTCCACCCACGGTGCCGGTTCGCCCACCTGCCCGGGCTGTGCGACAGCGAGGAGCCCACCCTGCGGCTCGTGGCCGGTGACGCCCACTGCTCGGCCTGCCACTACGCCGAGGACCTGGCGGGGGTCACGATCGAGTCGCTGCGCGCCGAGGTGGCGCCGGTCGAGCTGGTGCCCGGCGATGAGGCGGTGGTCGAGCCGTGACCGGGGGACCGCTGCTCGTCGCGCGCGACCTGGTGAAGGAGTTCCCGATCCGCGGGGGCGTGCTCGGGCGCACCCAGGGGGTGGTGTCGGCCGTGGCCGGCGTCTCCCTCGAGGTGGAGGCCGGCAAGACCCTGGGCCTCGTCGGGGAGTCGGGCTGCGGGAAGTCCACGACCGGTCGCCTCCTCCTCGACCTGCTCAAGCCGACGTCGGGCGAGGTCCTCTTCGACGGGCAGTCCCTCGCGTCGACCCGTGGCAAGCGGCTGGCGAAGATGCGGCGGCGGTTCCAGATCGTGTTCCAGGACCCGTACGCGTCGCTGAACCCGCGGCTCACCGTGGGGGCCACGCTGGGCGAGCCCCTCAAGGTCCACTTCGGGTGGAGCGGCGAGCAGATCGAGGCTCGGGTCCGCCAGCTCCTCGACATCGTGGGCCTGTCTCCCGAGCACGCGAACCGGTACCCGCACGAGTTCTCGGGGGGTCAGCGCCAGCGCGTCGGCATCGCCCGGGCCCTCGCCCTGGAACCGGACCTCATCGTGCTCGACGAGCCGGTGTCGGCCCTTGACGTGTCGATCCAGGCCGGCATCGTGAACCTCCTCGCCCGCCTCCAGGACGAGCTCGGCCTGGCCTACGTGTTCATCGCCCACGACCTCTCCGTCGTGCGCCACATCTCCGACCGGGTGGCGGTGATGTACCTCGGCCGCATCGTGGAGGAGGGGACGCGCGACGAGATCTACGAGCGATCGGCCCACCCCTACACCCAGGCCCTGCTGTCGGCCGTGCCCCTCCCGGACCCCAGGATGGAGCGGGCCCGGACCCGGATCCTCCTGCAGGGCGACGTGCCGAGCCCGGCCAACCCACCCTCGGGCTGCCGGTTCCGCACGCGGTGCTGGCGCAAGCAAGAGCTGGAGGCGGCGGGGCAGGACACGTCGGCCTGCAGCGAGGTCGTCCCTCCGCTCGAGCCCGGGTCCGTCGGGCACCCGGTGGCCTGCCACTTCGCCGCCGTGCGCGAGGTGATCTGACCCAAGGGTCGGACGCCCTGTAGCCTCGTCGACCGTGCTCACCGGCATCGTCCTCGCCATCCACCTCGCCGTCTCCTCGCTGCTGATCGGCCTCGTGCTGCTCCACAGCGGCAAGGGCGGCGGCCTGTCCGACATGTTCGGCGGCAGCGTGGGCGCCACCGCGCTCGGCTCCGCCGCTGCAGAGCGGAACCTCGACCGCATCACGGTCGTGGTGGCGCTGGTCTTCGTGTTCACCACCACCGGCCTGGCCTTCCTCCTGGATTGACCTCCCGCCGGCGGCGCGGGCTGATCGGCGTCATCGTCGCGGCCGCATTGCTGGCCACCCTGCTGGTGTGGAGCCCGTGGACGGGGTCGTCCTCGGACCCGGGGGCCCGGTCCGGGGACTCCGCGTCTTCCACTCGGGACGGCGACGGCGAGCGATCTGGCGGTGATGGTGACGGGGCGGGTGCGGAGGGGCCGGCCCCCGAAGGCCGGGAGGGAGGCACGGTGCGCCTCGGCCTCGGAGGTCCGCTCGTCGTCGATCCGCCGTACGCCTCCCCGGCCTCGCCCAGCGACCTGATGGTGCTCGACCTCCTGCACGACGGGCTGACGGAGGTGGTGGGGAGCGGGGCCGCGGCGGCGGTGTCCCCGCGGCTCGCCCGCTCCTGGACCGTGGACGAGGACCTGCAGGTGTGGCGGTTCGCCCTGGATCCCGAGGCGACGTTCTCCGACGGCCGCCCCGTGGTCGCGGCAGACGTCGTGGCCTCCCTCGAGCACGTGATCGCCGGGGGCGATGCCTCGCCGGCCGCTCTGCGACTCGAGTCCGTGCGTGGGTTCCGGCCGTACCTCGACGGGACGGCGCCGTCGGTGAGCGGGCTGCGGGTCGTGGACGACCGCACCGTCGAGGTCGCGCTCGACGTGCCGCAGGCCCAGCTGCCGTGGATCCTCGCGGCCCCGGCCTACGGCGTGGTCGACGTCCGGGCGATGCTCGCCATCGGGGCGCCTTCGGCGGAGGGCGTCGACCGCTACGCCGCCCTCGCCCTCAGCGGGGGTTGGCAGATCGACGGTGGTGACGGGTCGGGCCTGCAGCTGGTCCGCCGACCCGGCACCGCCGCCCACCTCGACGGGATCCTGCTCCGCCCGTACGCCGACGGCGGGGCCGCCTACGCCGCCTTCGTGGACGACGACGTCGACTGGGCTCCGGTGCCCGCCGACCGCTACGGCGAGGCCGTCGACGCGTTCGGGGAGGGCGCCTTCTCCCGGTTCCAGGCCGTGCTGCTGCTCGGCCTGCGCACGACCGACCCCGCCCTGGCCCGACCCCAGGTGCGGCAGGCGATCGCGGCGGCGGTCGATCGTCGGGCCATCGTCGATGCCGTGTACCCGGAGGTGGCGGTCCCGCTGGATCGGGTGGTGCCGGCCGAGGTCGCCACCGCCGCCTCGCCCGCCCCGGCGGCCCCCGCGCACGACGCGGCCGCGGCCCGCCGGCTGCTCCGGGCCGCCTACCCCGATGGCCGACCTCCCACGATCGTGCTCGATCACGAGGCGTCGCCGGCCACTGACGCGCTGATGGCGATCGTGGCCCAGGACCTCGAAGACGTCGGGCTCCGCACCGAGGACCGGTCGCGCTCGTTGGAGGACCACCAGCGGCTCCTGGCCGAAGGCGGCCAGCATCTCTTCACCCTGCCGTGGCTCGGTGGCTACCGGTCGCCGGATGCCTACCTCGACCCGCTGTTCCGGTCGACCTCGTCCGACAACACCGTGGGCCTCGCGGACGCGGGCATCGACGCGGCGCTGGCCGACGCCCGGTCCACGCGCGACGGTGCCGCGGCCGGGGAGGCCTGGCGGGCCGTGGAGGCGACCGTCCTCCAGGGCGGGTTCGTGATCCCGATCGCGCAGTTCCGCATCGAGGTGGTGGTGGACGAGGGCGTGCTCGGCCTGCGCCACGCCGTCGACGGCACCGTCGACTGGTCCGCCGTGCAGCTCGCCGCCTGACGTTGGCAGCCGCTTCAGGGCGACTGGTAGGTTGCTCGTCCCTTCGGGGTAACCCGCAGGCCACGTCGGAGTGGCGGAATTGGCAGACGCGCTAGGTTGAGGGCCTAGTGTCCGCAAGGACGTGGGGGTTCAAGTCCCCCCTCCGACACGCTCAGCAGTACACGCAGTAGGGGTGGCCGTAACGGTCACCCTTTGCGTTGCGCATCCAGCACGAGCTGGATGCCGAGGTCGGCGTAGAGCTGGCCCTTGGCCGACGAGATCTGCCTCGCGGAGCGCAGCGGCAACATCGCCCAGACCCACGGAGTCCGGATCGGCGTCCACAATGGTGTCGGAGCGGTTGCAGCGCCCGAAGTGCGCATGGCCCTCGGCCCGGCCATCGCCGTCGTACTCCGACGAGAGGAACCGGCCGAGCTCGGCGTCAGGCACACAAGGCTCCAGACCCAGATGTGGAACCACGACACGTGGTGCTGTGCGATCCGCTACGTCGTGGCGCAGATCGGAGTCGACTGGGGGAAGGCCTGCGCCGTGCCGCACCCGCCCGATGTCACACAGCCGCCGCCTGGCGCGAAGTAGAAGGCATGGATTGGTCTACGCGACTCCGGAGCGAACTCATGGCTGCGTGGTGGCGCACCCACGGCACGCTGACGCTCCGGCATCCTGTCCCAGCACACGTCCCGGCGGAAGCACAGGCCGTCCGACGTGCGGCCGCAGACGGGGCCCGTGGGTCTCCCGTGGACGTCGTCGGCTATCCGGTGCCCGATGGAGGCTGGGTCACCCTCGCGGCGCGTGGACCAGACCACGGCGCCGCATAATCGCGCCGGGCTGAGACACCGGCGACGACGTGGGCGCCTAAACGACGTCCGTTGCGACCAGGTTGAACTCGATCAGCTCGCTGCTCGCAGGATGCTCGAACACCAGGACGTACTTGTCGCCTGGGTCGTTCCCGGCAAAGGGCTGCGCCTGATCGCAGTCGCCCGAAAGCACTTGGACAGGGACGCCGTTCACGACCTCGTACAGCTTGAAGGTGGCGCCGGTACCGGTTTCCTGACTGCAGTGCAGAAGGACGTAGGCCGTGTCCGGCGCTGCCGGGTAGGCGTAGGCATCAAGGTCGTCGTCAACGAACTCGTTGTTGTTGCAGGACTGACCCGCAGAGCCATAGTCGAACGAGGTCGCCACCGGCGTGACCGCGCTGCCCCCGACGTCGTTCGCGCAGTCGGTGTTGACGTCCCCGCCGCCCCCGACTGCGGCACAGGCGCCCAAGGACGGGATCAGGACCGCCGCGATGAGGAGCGCACGCACAACCCGCTTCGGTGAGATCGTCATGCGAGGAGGTTACTCCTCGGGCACCAAGGAACACGATGACCCTGGGTGGGCTTGAGCGAACGCGTCCCAGCAGGCCGAACGGTCGGTCGGTGTGGGCGCCTTCGCCTACGTGAGGTCGTTGGGAGCGGGTTCGAAGCCCTACCAGGAGGCGCGGGCAAGTGGGTGATGGGTGATCCCCGGCACCTTTGCCACATCCGTGGCAACTACGTCGAGAGGTCGAGCTCGCCCCTCAGGACGCGTGTACCAGCCGAGCCTGTCCCCCTCCGACACCAGTGAAGCCCGGCCCTCGTGCCGGGCTTCTGCGTTCTCCGGCGGAGTCAGCCACCACCGGCCAGGCGGGCAGCGGCTTCGACCTTGTCGTGGTGGCGGGTCCGGTCATCGGGGTCGCTGGCATGCAGGTTGGCGTGCGCCTCGAGCAGCCCGGCGGAGCCGTCGATGAGCTCGCGGATGATGTCGGCATGGCCGGCGTGACGCTGGGCTTCCGCAGTGACGTGCACAAGGACACGCTGCAACGTGAGCTTCGTTCCGCGACCCCACCACGGGAACTTACCGACGGCGTCGAGCGGTAGCTCTGCGATCGTGGCGTCGGCGATCTCCCAGGTCTGCCGGTAGAGGCCGACGATCTCATCGCTGCTCTCCTCTGCGGTGGCCCACAGGCTGGCGCCCCGGGCGCTCCGCGAGGGCATCGAGCTGCGCGCTGTTGCCGGTCAGCCCGTGGACGGCGATCACGAGCGGTGCCGACGGCGAGCCGTGTCGCCCGCCTGGAGACGATGGTCCCTCACGTCGAGGCTCGAGCGGTTCCGACCACGTCGCCATCTTCGCGGAGCCAACGATGATTCGGCGGCGGAGCGCCCGTCTCATCTGCGACGCCAACGAAGGAGCCCACCATGCCGCGCATCGTCACCAACCTCTGGTTCGACAAGGAGAGCAAGGAGGCCGCCGAGTTCTACTGCTCGGTGTTCCCGAACTCGAAGGTCACCGACGTGACGCACTACCCGAAGGGCAGCGACCGCGAGGGCGAGGTCCTCACGGTCGACTTCGTGCTCGACGGGACCCCGTTCACCGCGCTCGACGGTGGCCCGCAGTTCACCTTCGACGAGGCCATCTCGATGGTGATCGAGTGCCAGGACCAGGCCGAGATCGATCGCTACTGGGACGTGCTCACCGCCGACGGTGGCGAGGAGGGGCCGTGCGGCTGGTGCAAGGACCGGTTCGGGCTCTCGTGGCAGGTCGTGCCCACCGGCTGGTCCGACCTGATGCACTCCGACGACCCGGACCGGTACGCCCGCGGCTTCGAGGCGATGATGCAGATGCGCAAGATCGACATCGCCGCGATCGAGGCCGCCGCGGACGGTGGTCGAGCGTGACCAGGTTGTGACACTGGACGAGACAACAATCACATCCGTGCCCGTATCGGTTGTCGTAGGGCACCTGTAGGTTCGCCGGTGGGCGGCCGTTCGCGCACGCTCCGACGGCGCCTCCTGCGGCCACCCCGCGGTGAGGCGCCGTCGTGCGCGTGGGCCTAGCGTCGTACCGCACCGAGGCATCGTCGCCGACGTCCATTTGGCGTGCCGCCTCAGGCCGTCGCCACCGCGGTGGCCAAGGTGCTCGGTCGGCGGCGACCACCGCGACGGGTCACGGTGGGCGAGCCGGGGGAGCGGATCGGGCTCCTCGCCAAGCGGCGGCTGCCCTACCGGGTGTTCTACGTGGCCGCCCGGGGCGCCCTCGGGATCCAGCGCCCCCGTTCGGCGAAGTGACGTATCGTCCCCCGATGCGCACTCGATCGATCTCGCTCCTGTCGACGGCGACGGTGGTCGTGCTCGCCCTAGCGCTCGGTGCCTGTGGTGACGACGACTCCGATGCCGGCGACGGCACCACGACCACCGAGGCCCCGGCGGTGGCGCCGCCGGACGGCCTCGTCAGCGAGGGCAAGCTCACCGCGTGCTCGGACACGCCGTACGAGCCCTTCGAGTACGAGGGCGACGACGGTCAGCAGACGGGCTTCGACATCGACCTGGTGCGGGCGATCGCCGACGACGCCGGTCTCGAGCTCGAGGTCCAGGACCTGCCCTTCGAGGGGATCCTCGGCAGCCTCGCCGCGGGACAGTGCGACGTGATCACATCGGCCTTGAGCATCAAGCCGGAGCGGGTCGAGCAGGTCGACTTCTCCGACCCGTACTTCGACTCGGGCCAGTCGCTGCTCGTGAAGGCCGACGAGGCCGAGGAGTACCCGACCCTGGAGTCCCTGGCCGGTGAGCGGATCGGCGTGCAGGCGACCACCACGGGCGAGACCTACGCCAACGCGCACAAGCCCGAGGGCGCCACGATCGTGAGCTTCGAGGACGCCGACGGCATGTTCGCCGCCCTCGCCTCCGGCGACGTGGCGGCACTGCTGCAGGACCTCCCGGTGAACGGGTACCGCGCCGCGAAGGACGACTCGCTCCAGCTCACGGAGAAGTTCCCGACCGAGGAGCAGTACGGCTTCGCGGTGGAGAAGGGCGACGTGGCGATGCTCGACTTCGTCAACGACGGCCTCGGGCGCCTGCGGGCCGACGGTCGCTTCCAGGAGATCTACGACGTCTACTTCGGAGGGTCGAAGTAGCGCTCACGCGGCGACAACGGGCCCGCCTCCAGCGCGGGGCCCTCTACGCGGCCACGCTCGCCTTCCTCGGCTGGCTGGTGGCCATCGCCGACTGGGCGCGCCTGCGCCGGGCGTTCCTCCAGGGTGACGTCTTCCGTGACCAGTTCCCCGAGATCGTCACGCGGGCGGCCTGGCACACCCTGATCTTCACCGCCGGCGCGTTCGCCCTGGGGCTGGCCCTCGCTCTCCTGCTGGCGCTCATGCGGCTGTCCTCGCTTCGGCCGTACCGGTGGTTTGCGGCGCTGTGGATCGAGGTGTTCCGCGGGATGCCGGCCCTCACGACGATCTTCGCCGTCGGGTTCGCCGTGCCGATCGCGCTGGGGACCCGGGTCCCGGGGCTCTACGGCCCGGGGATCCTCGCCCTCGGCATCGTGTACTCGGCCTACATGGCCGAGACGATCCGGGCGGGCATCGAGGCGGTGCCGCGCGGCCAGGTGGAGGCCGCCCGCTCCCTGGGGATGTCGGGGCCGCGGGCGATGGCGTCGGTCGTGGTCCCGCAGGCGTTCCGGATCATCATCCCGCCCCTCACCAACGAGCTCGTGGCCCTCATCAAGGACACGTCGCTGCTGGCGGTGCTGGGCACCACGGTCGACACGATCGAGATCACGAAGTTCACCCGCGACTCGGTCGGGCGGACCGCGTCGATCACGCCGCTCGTCGCCGGCGCGCTCGTCTACCTCGCGATCACGATCCCGCTCACGCGGGCCGTGGCCGTCCTCGAGCGGAGGAACCGTCGTGCCCGCTGACGCCGCGCCCACGAACGCCGTGCCGGCGATCGAGCTGGTCGACCTCCACAAGCGCTTCGGCGACCTCGAGGTGCTGCGCGGCGTCTCGCTGACGGTGCAACCCCGGGAGGTCGTGTGCGTCATCGGACCGTCCGGGTCGGGCAAGTCGACGCTCCTGCGCTGCGTGAACCGGCTCGAGGAGGTGACCTCGGGCGAGATCCGCGTCGAGGGCGAGGACGTCCGGGACCGCGACTGCGACATCGATCGCGTGCGCCGCAAGATCGGGATGGTCTTCCAGTCCTTCAACCTCTTCCCGCACCTCACCGTGCTGGCGAACTGCACGTTGGCCCAGCGCAAGGTCCTCGGCCGCTCGAAGGCGGAGGCCGAGGTGCAGGCGCGGGCCATGCTGGAGCGCGTCGGGGTGTGGCAGAAGGCCAGGGAGCACCCGATCCGCCTCTCCGGGGGGCAGCAGCAGCGCGTGGCCATCGCCCGCGCCCTCTGCATGGGACCCGACATGATGCTCTTCGACGAGGTCACCAGCGCCCTCGACCCGGAGCTGGTGGGGGAGGTCCTGGCGGTGATGCGCCAGCTGGCCGTCGACGGCATGACCATGCTCGTGGTCACCCACGAGATGGGGTTCGCCCGCCGGGTCGCCGATCGCGTCGTGTTCATGGACGGCGGCCTGATCGTGGAGGAGGGTCCGCCGGACCAGGTCCTCGGCGCCCCCCGGCAGGACCGGACGAAGAAGTTCCTCCAGGAGGTCGATCCGGGGAGTGCCCGTTCGTAGGAGAGGCAACGACCGGTACCGTGCCGGCCGAGCGAAAGGACCCCTCCCATGCCGCAGTACCTGCTCTCCGTCCACAGCACCGAGGAAGACCACGAGATGGACTTCGACGACCCGGAGCTCCAGGCCCGGTTCGCCGCCACCGGCGCCTTCAACGAGAAGATCACCAAGGCCGGCATCTGGGTGTTCGGCAACGGCCTCCAGGCCGCCTCGACGGCCACGGTCGTGAACTCGCTCGGAGCAGAGACCGTCTTGACCGACGGTCCCTACCTCGAGACCAAGGAGCACATCGGCGGCTTCTGGATCATCGACGTCGCCGACCTCGACGCCGCCATCAAGGTGGCCGAGGAGGCCGGCCGGGCGTGTGTCGAGGTCGTCGAGGTCCGCCCCTTCCAGACCGGGCCCGAGGCCTAGCCCCGCTTGGGCGCTGATCGCAGCGACCTCGAGCGCGTGTTCCGCGAGGAGCACGGCAAGGTCGTGGCCACCCTGACCCGCCTCTTCGGCGACCTCGACATCGCCGAGGAGGCGGTCCAGGAGGCGTTCCTCGTGGCCAGCCAGCGCTGGGCCGAGACGGGGGTGCCGCCCAACCCGGCGGGTTGGATCGTCACCACCGCCAAGAACAAGGCGCTCGACCGGGTCCGGCGGGAGTCCTCCCGCCACGACCGCCAGGCCGAGTCGCAGCGGCTGCACGAGCGCGACGAGCCAGAGGACACCGGACCCGTGACCGACGATCGACTCCGCCTGCTGTTCACCTGCTGCCACCCGGCCCTGGCGCCCACGGCCCAGGTGGCCCTGACCCTGCGCATGCTCGGCGGCCTCGAGACCCCGGAGATCGCGCGGGCCTTCCTCGTGCCGGAGGCGACGATGGCCCAGCGCATCGTCCGGGCCAAGCGCAAGATCAAGGACGCCCACATCCCGTACCGGGTCCCGGAGGACGCCGACCTCCCCGAACGGCTGAAGTCGGTCCTCGCGGTCGTGTACCTCGTGTTCAACGAGGGCTACGCCGCCAGCTCGGGTCCCGACCTCGTGCGCGACGACCTCTGCCACGAGGCCACCCGCCTGGCCCGCCTCCTGGTCGAGCTGATGCCCGACGAGCCCGAGGCCCTCGGGCTGCTGGGCCTGCTCCTCCTCACGGGCTCCCGCCGCCCGGCCCGGACCGCCCCCGACGGCTCCATCGTCCTGCTGGCCGACCAGGATCGGGGGCTCTGGGACCAGGACATGGCCGAGGAGGGCCGCGAGCTCGTGCGGGCCTGCCTGCGACGCGACCGGCCCGGCCCGTACCAGGTGCAGGCGGCCGTGGCGGCGGTGCACAGCGAGGCGGCCACCGCCGCCGACACCGACTGGCGCCAGGTCGTCCAGCTCTACGACCAGCTCGACGCGGTCGCGCCCAGCCCGATCGCTCGTCTCAACCGGGCGGTGGCCGTCGCCGAGCTCGACGGGGCCCAGGTGGGCCTGGCCGACGTGGACCGACTGGCCGACGCCCTCGCCGACTACCACCTGCTCCACGCCGCCCGGGCCGACCTCCTCACCCGACTCGACCGCCCCGCCGACGCGGCCGTCGCCCTCGAGCGGGCCCTCGACCTGGTCCCGTCCCTCGCGGAGCGGGCGCTGCTGGAGGGACGCCTGGCGACCGCGCGCGAGCGCGCTGCCCGGACGGCCGACTAGCGACCCTCGAAGGAGGGCTCGCGCTTCTCCAGGAACGCCGCCACGCCTTCGCGGTGGTCGGCGGTCTGGAACAGCTCGGCGAGGCTGGTGCTCACCCAGGCGCCGAGGTCGGTCCAATCCGGATCGAGCGCGCGGCGGAGACCCTGCTTGATCCGCTGGACCGCCAGCGGTGGGTTGGCGGCGATGTCGTCCGCCAACGCCAGCGCGGTGGGCAGCAGCTCCTCGTGGGGGACGACGCGGCCGACGAGGCCGATGGCGAGCGCCTCGGCCGCGTCGACGACGCGGCCCGTGAAGAGCAGCTCGGCGGTCCGCTCGCGTCCGACGAGCTGGGCCAGCCGGCCGATCCCCGGCGCATCGCAGCAGAGACCGCGCTTCACGAACAGCTCGCCGAGCTTGGCTCGCTCGCTGGCCACCCGCAGGTCCGCCATCAGCGCCAGCTCCATGCCCCAGCCCACGGCCGCGCCGTTCACCGCGGCGATGACGGGGACGTCCGTGTGCAGCAGGGCGTCGGCGGCGGGGGTGAGACGGGGGACGAGCGCGAGGTCGGACGCCACGCGGTTGCCGGCCTGCTGCATCACCTGCTTCACGTCATCGCCGGAGCAGAACGCGGGGTCCGAGCCGGTGATCACGAGGCAGCGGGCGGTCGTGGTGCGGACCGCCTCCTCGAGCTCCCGGTAGGTCGTGAGGGTCAGGGCGTTGCGGGCGTCGGGCCGGTCGAGGGTGATGATCCCGACGTGCCCGCGCTCCTCGTAGCGCAGCTCGGTGGGCATGGCCGGAACTTAGCGGGCGTTCGCCAAGTGCGGGTGGGGTACCTTGCTCCGATGGCTCGTGCAGGTGCGGTCCGTCCCGGTCGCGTGTCGCTGATGCGCACCGCGATCGGCCTCATGGGAGAGCACGGCTACGAGGGGACGTCCACGCGGGACATCGCGTCCGCCGCGGGGGTGAGCGTGGCGGCGCTCTACTACCACTTCCCGAGCAAGCTCGATCTGCTGCGCGAGTTCCTGCACGAGGCCCACGACGTGGTGCTCGTGCGCGTCGCCCGCGCGATCGACGGGGCGGGCGACGACCACCGGGCCCGGCTCGACGCGGCGGTCGAGGCGCTGATCTGGTCCAACCTGCACGACGCGTGGGCCCGGCGGGCCTCGTTGGTCGCGTGGCGCGAGCTCGGGCGCCTCGCCCCTGCCGACCGCCGGTCGGTGGCACGCAAGCGGGAGGCGATCGTGGAGCAGCTCGATCGCGTGATCCGGTCTGGCGCCGACGCCGGCGCCTTCGCCACCACGGAGCCCGGCGCGTCGGCCCGCGCCATCCTCACGCTGTGCGTGTCGGTGGTGGACCCGTTCTCGGAGGTCCGGGGCTCGCTGGCGCGCACGATCGAGGTGCACCAGCGGCTGGCCGCCGCGCTGGCGGACCTGGGCGTCAGCCCCGGTCGGCGTGCACCGGGATCAGCTGCTCGTCGTTGACGAACGACGGCTGACGAACGGGGTTCTGCTCTTCCCAGGCGATCGCCGTGGCCACGCTCGTCCCCACCAGCAGCACCACGGCGGTCGCGAGCGACCACGGACCGAGCAGGCCGATCGCACCGGCGAGGAAGAGCGCGGTGGCGGCGGTGACGGTTCCGATCCTGAGGTGCAATGCAGCTCCTGTTCGAGGGGGTGAGCCCGCGTTGGGGGACCACCTTGCCACGCCGGCGTACCCCCGGACGCGGACCCGTACCCGCGTCGACCCGCTCGCGTTCAGCTAGCGCAGGCGGCGACCGGGGCCGGCGGCCAGGAACTGCTGGGTGAACGAGAGGGCGTCGGCCGGGCAGGCGCCGAGGCCCGAGGACGGGTAGATCGTCCCGGTGAGGGCCTGTGCCACGCAGTCGGCGAACTGCTCCTCGGGCGAACGGCCGGCGTACGGGAACCCGGCGGGTGGGGCCCCGTTGTAGACGTCGGTGCCGTAGTGCCACGCCACCTGGTGGCCCCACTCGTGGGCGAGCGTGTTCTTGGCGCGGTCCACGGCGTGGAACAGGTGCCAGTCGCCGATCTGGATCAGGCCGTCCCAGCTCGACCAGGAGGTCTTGCCGGCGATGACCTCGACCGTCACCGGGAGGACGGCGAGCCAGCGGGCCGGGATGATCTCCCGGACCAGGCCCAAGGCGTAGGCGGGTCCGTCCGTCGGGGGCGCGACGACCACCGGTGCGGCCGTCGTGGTCGGGACCGGGCGGGGGGCGGCGGTCGTCGGCGTGGTGGCTGGGACGACGACCGGCACGGTGGTGGTGGTCGTCGGGGGGAGCGTGGTCGGGGTGGGAGGGGCGACGGTGGGGTGACCGAGCCGGACGTGCTCGGCGACGGGGTCGACGACCACGGGTGTGGGAGCGACCTCCGCCGGCCGGGGCGGGCCCTGCTGGGCGGAGACCACGCCCACACCGCCGAGGAGCACCAGCACCGTGGCGAGGAACGGGCCGGCGCTGTTGTGGAGGTGGTTCGGGGCTCGCATGGTCCGGGGATCGGCCGGTCTGGCGGTCCGCCTCATGGGCCGGATGGCCCAAAACCCGGGATTTGGGACTAGAGGCCCAGATGATCTCGCCGGAGCGGCCCAAAGGGCCGGTTTGCGATCTTGTTGCGCCGGGAAGCCGGGTGTACCGCTCGAACGCGGTGCAACCGCCCGATCACCGGGATCCCGGGCTCGAAATGCTACGGTTGCCCCTCAATCGCCCCGATCGGTACCGTTTCGGGCGCAACCACCCCTGACTGCCCCCGCAGCGAACAAGGAGCCACGTTGACCAAGCCCCAATGGTCACGGTTAGTCACCGCAGGCGGAGCCGCGATGCTCATCGCATCACTCGTCCTCGGCCTGTTGCCGGGGTCGGCCAACGCCGCCTCCGTGTACACCGCCCAGGCCCAGGCCAAGGGCGCGCAGGTGCTGCTCGCGGGTGAGGAGCCGCTGGGGAGCCAGACCGCCCCGCGGGTTGCCGACACGGACCGCCTGCCGCCGTCGACGCCGCCGGCACCGACGCCGCCGCTGCCCAACGGCGACGGCGTGGCGGACTGCAAGGTCTCGCCCCCCGGCGCGGATCCCAATGCCTGCCGCACGGGCCCCCAGGTCGAAGACATCATCGGCCTCCCGCTCCTCTCCAACATCCTCTCGGCCGGGGTGGCCGCCCAGGATGCGTTCGTCACCGACGGCGGGAACTCGGGTGCCTGCGCCGGCCTCGTCGGCGCCGGTGGCCTGATCTCGATCGACGAGACCCCGCAGGGCTGCATCGTGGCCAACCCGACGAACCCCGGTGGCATCTACATCAACCTCATCGACGGCATCCCGCTGACCCTGTACCGCGTGCGCCTCGACGCCGCCTACGCCCAGTGCGCCGCGACCGCCGGCAACCCGGAGGCGATCCCGCCGGTCCCGGCCAGCGCCGCCGGCACGAGCAACATTGCCAACCTGGTGGTCGAGCAGGTCATCACGGTCCCGTTCTTCGGCGACATCATCATCCCGATCCTCACCCTGCCGGTGAACGCCCCGGGCCCGAACTCGCAGGTCTTCCCCCCGCCGCCGCCCAGCCCGTTCGCGGCGCTCGCCGACCTCGTCAGCATCCGGGCCAACGAGCAGACCGCTCGCAACGCGGCCGGCGTCGTGGTCCCGGTCGGCTCACCGGCCACCACCAGGATCGACGTCACCGCCCTCCACATCACCGTGCTCGCACCGGTTCCCGGCGGTGGCCTCTTGGACCTGAAGTTCGGTCAGGTGAGCTGTGGCACCAACACCGCCCAGATCGTCTCGACCACCACGTCGTCGACGAGCAGCACCACGTCGACCACCGGTCCGAGCTCGACGACCACGTCGACCGTCCCGGGCTCGACCACCACGTCGACCGTCCCGGCCACGTCCAGCACCTCGAGCACCTCGAGCACGATCACGATCCCGCCGCCGCCGACGTCGAGCACCACGGTCACCATCCCGCCGCCGATCATCACGACGAGCAGCACCAGCAGCACGTCGAGCACGATCGCCGACCCGGGCACGAGCTCCACCACGTCGACCACCATCGCGGCCGCGGCCTCGACCACGAGCACCACGGCGAAGGCGAAGCCGCTGGCCAAGACGGGTGCGAACACGCGGGCCCAGCTCAGCCTCGCCCTGGGCCTCCTCGGCCTCGGCTTCGTGGTCACCGGCCGGGGCATGCAGCTCGGCTTCGCCGGCCCCGATCGCCGGCGCCGCCCGTAAGGCGAACGATGACGAGGACCCCGCCTGGCCCTGAGCGGCCGGGCGGGGCTCGTCGCGCCTGAGCCTCATGCCGACCCCCTCCGAGCAGCCGTGGTGGCAGCGCTACACGACCGAGCTGATCGTCGTCGCCGTGGGCCTGGTCCTCGTCGTCGGCCTCTGGGTCCGGAACCGACCGGACGACTCCCCGGCCGGCCCTGAGGTGACGACCACCACGGTGGCCCCGAGCGACGTCACCGCCCCGGAGGACGAGGCCGACGACGAACCGGTGAAGCCGGTGGCCGACGGCGAGGGGTCGTCCTCGCTGTCGAAGGCCGTGCTGCGCGCCGGTGACCTTCCCAAGGGCTGGACCCCGATCGAGGTCGACGGCGCCGTCGCCCCGTTGTGCGAGGGCCGCGACCCCTTCGCCCGGATGCCCGCCGCCGGCACCGCCCGGGCCGCGTTCTCGAGCGGGACGAGCGGCGACGCCATCACCGGGACGGTGGCGCAGTATCGCAGCGCGGCCCAGGCCGAGTCGCTCCTCGACGGGATGCGCGATGACGCCGCGGCGTGCAGCCGGGGTGGCACGGCCTACACCGTGTCGGCGCTCGGCGGGGTGGGGGACGAGGCCCTGAAGCTCAGCGTGTCCGTCCCGGTGGGGCCCAGCACGCTCCGGGTCCTGGTGACCGTGGCCCGGGACGGCGATCACGTCGCAGTGGTCAGCGCGACCGGCGAACCCGACGAGGCGTTGGTCCTTCGCGCCCTCAAGGCGGAGCTCGGGCGCCTCTAACCCGTCGTGGGCGTCGGCGGGGGCAGGTAGGGCTCGTCGCGGTCCATCCAGATGCCCTGGCGGTGCCGCACGGTCTCGTCACAGGCGTCGCAGATGCCCAGGCGCTCGCCCGTGTCCGGATCGTGGCCCACCAGGATGATGTGGCCGTGGCACGTGGTGATGGGGCACGCAGGGCCCGACATGGGCCGAAACGCTACAGCGGAAGCGGACCGACGTCCTCGGGAAGCCCGAGCACGCTCCCTTCGGGGCCGGTGCGGGCGAGGGACCGGTAGCGGCGGCGGGCGATGCGCCAGGCCCCGTCGACGTGGCGGTAGCGGTCCCGGTAGAGGCCGTGGGCGTTCTGCCACGTGTCGCTCTCGCGGTCGTGGCGGACCTCGCACATGAAGATCCGACCGGTGGCGTCGGTCGCCGAGCCGCCGTCCGCCCCCGGCTCGACGTCCACCACCGTGTTGAGGATCACGAACGTGAAGTGGTCGAACCGCTCGATCGACTCGGCCACGAAGCGGCCGAAGTCGGCGGGGCCGATGATCGAGCGGACCGGGGAGGTGACCGTGTCGATGTCGACCGTCGTGTCCGGGAGGAACAGGTCCTCCAGCTCGGGCCACGCCCGCCGGCTGATCACGTCGGCGTAGCGGGACTGCAGTCGCCAGAGGGCGACGACATCGTCGGTCTCGGAGCGGTCGGGCACCGCCCCTGGCTACCCGAGCCGGATCGCGCTGTCGAACATGTGCAGGTTCCAGGTGACGACGCCCAGGTACAGGACGCACATCCAGCACAGGCCGATCACGATCTTGCGCTCCAACGGGGCCCGCAGGTGCCGGAAGGCCAGTGCCACCGGGAGGCCGATCTTGATGGCCACGCCCCACCCGCTGCCGATGAACAGCGCCATGAGCGGGTTCATCTCGACGCCGCCCATCCCGAGCAGCCGGCGTGTGAGCACCAGGTCGCACACGTTCAGCAGGATCAGACCGACGACGGCGGTGACGCGCAGGCGCTGCAGCGCCTCCTGGTCGAGGACGACCGCACGGTGGACCCGGGCCAGGGGCCCGGCGGGGACGGCGAGGGCGGGGGAGTTGGTCATGCAGAGTGGGTTCACCACCGCGGGGGGCGGCTCCTGCGCCACGCCCCACAAGGGACGAACCGGCCTCAGTCGATGCGGCGGCTGCGCCGGCCCCGGCTGACCGGCTTGGCGGCCGCCTTGGAGCGACCGGCCTTCTTGGCTGGGCGGTCCACCTCGATCTCGAGCTCGTCGAGGATGTCGGGCTCCGGCTCGTCGTCCTCGGGCTCCGGCTCGGGCTCGGCGGTGGCACCCGGGCGCACGGCGATGCGACGGCGGAGGGCCGTCATCTCGGCGGTGAGCGCCTCGAGGGTGGCGGTGTCGGGCAGACCGCCCTCGCCACCGGCGGAGACCGCGGAGGCGACCGCGTCGGCCAGATCCTCGGGGAGGCGCTCGTCGAGCAGCTCGCGGACCACGTCGACGATCGAGTGGACGGTCTCCTCGATCCGCCCGAGCGGCGCCGCGACCGACTTCTCGATGGCGGCGGTGACCGCGGGGCTGGTGCGGGCATCGGTGCGGTTCCGGGCGTTCGCGACGGTCTCGGCCAGCGAGTCGAGGCGCTCGGTGACCGCGGTCTGGTCCGGGATCTCGAGCATCACCGCTCGCAGGCCGGTGACGTCGCCCTGGAGCTTGTCGAGCCGCAGCTCGAGCTGCTCGCCGACGTCGGCGAACGCGCGGGTGACGACGTGGCGGATGCGCTCCTCGACGCTGTCGACGGTCTGGGCGGTGGCGGTCCGCAGGCGCACGCCCACCTCCTCGAGGATGCGGTCGCCGGCCTGCGTGAGGTCGCGGGCGAGGAGGTTGCGGTGCTCGGTGAGCAGGGTGGCCATCCCGCCGCCGAGCGCCGTGCCGAGCCCCTCGATCGCGGCGGCGAGCTCTGCGCCGGTGAGGGCGTCGGAGGAGCCGCCCTGCGCGGCCGCGGTCTCCAGGGCCGTGACCTGGCCCTGCAGCGACGTGAGCTGCTCCAGGACGGGGGACAGGTCGACCGGGGCGCCGTCGGGCGCCCCGAGCGCGGGGAAGATCGGGGGCATCGCCGGGGGCCGCGATCGCGGTGCGGTGCCGGGCTTGGACCAGTCGGCCTCGGAGACCGGCCGGTCGAACCCGGAGCGCTCTGCGGCGGACGGGTTCGACCACGGTCGGGCCGCCCGGCGGCGGCTGCGCGGGGGCAGCTCGCCCGGGCCTTCGGGGGTGGGCGTGGGGGGATCCTCGTCGAACCGCATGGCCGGGAGGCTAGTGCCCTGTCCCAGAGCGGAGGTGCCCCCCGGGTAGGCTCGCCGGGCTGTGAGCACGACCCCTGAAGATCCTCCGCCCCCGCCGGGCGGCGCCCGCCTCCGGGCCAAGGCCCGGGTCCAGCCGCGCGTCCGGCCCGAGGTCGAGGAGGCGCTCGGGGGCCTCGAGCGGTCGCTGGTCGACGTCGCGACGTGGGAGCGGATGCAAGCCAGCCCGGTCCCGCCGCCCCCGCCGCCGCAGCCCGAGGGTGGGGTGCTGCCGCCTCCGACCCCCGCCGAGCCCGACTCGGAGGATCTCGTCATCCCGGTGGGCGGCGCCGTCGCCCCTCCGCCACCCCCGCCCCCGCCCCCGCCGCCGGGCGACGTGCCCGAGGACTACCGCGTCGACCTCGATCCGGCCGTCCGCCCCCACGGTGGCGAGCCGCTGCTCAGCCAGTTCGATCCGGACGAGATCCTCGACGAGCTCGAGGCGGCCGCCGACGGCTCCGTGCTCGCCGGGGCCGCGGGCGTCGCCGCCGCCTCGAGCCTGGGTGACGAGGAAGAGGAGGAGGCCCGCCGGCGGCACCGCAACGGCCGGGTCCTGACCTGGGCCGGCGTCCTCCTGCTCGTGATGGTGGCCGCGCTCTGGCTGATCCCCGACCGCTCCGACGACGACAAGCTCCCCGCGATCGACGACCGGAGCACCACGACCGAGGACAGCCTGCTCCTCGATCCCGAGGTCACCACCACGACGACCGAGGCACCCACGACCACCGTCGCGGTCACGGCGCCCAGCACCACGGTGAAGAAGTCCTCCGGCACGAAGACCACCACGAAGCCGACGACCACCACCACGGTCGCTACCACCACGCCGTCACCTACGGCTCCGACGCTGCCGTCGACCGACCCGTGCTTCCGCAACCCTCGCCCGGCATCGTGCGCCCCTCAGCCAACACCTGAACCGACGCCCGAGCCGACGCCCGAGCCGTCGCCCGAGCCGACGCCGCCGGCCGAGACGCCGACCGACGGCTAGCTGCGGGGGCTGGTGGGGCGGGACTGGCGGAGCCGGCCCCGGACCTCGGCGGCGAGCTCGTCGACCGCGCGGCGCACCTCGTCATCGGCCTTCTGCACCCGCAGCCAGAAGCCTTGCGGCGGCATGTTGTCCCACTGGTGACGGAGCAGTGATCGCGTGGAGTCGGCGAGGTCGTCGACCGCCGCGGTGAGGGCGGCCATCTGGCGCCCGATGGCGTCGACCTGACCCACCTGCCGCTCGAGGCGACCGATCGCCTCGACGAGGCGCTCGAGCACGGTGGTGTCGCGGAGCTCGTCGAGGGTGGCCGCGTCGAGGTCGAGCTCGATGGGGGCCTTGGCCAGGGCCTGCTCGACGGCGGCGCCGACGATGGCGGCCAGGTCCTCGCCGCTGGCGACCGCCGTCCGAGGTGGCAGCCCGAACGCCGGCACGGGCTCCGAGCGGATGGCCGTGGGCGGGGAGGGAGCGATGGCGGCCGGCGGGATCGCCGACAGGCGGGCCTCCCACTCCTCGACGGTGGCGCCCGGGGCGGCCGAGGGGGTGGTCGGGTCGACCCACGGGGCGGCATGAGGGGCGCCGGGAGCGGGGGGCTGGAGCCAGCGGAGCTCGCCGCTGCGAGCCGCGGCGACGGCGACCGGATCGGTGCGGCCGTCGTGGGCGACGGCCTCCCAGGTCTCGCCCTGGGGCTGCACGGCGCAGCGGGCGAGCGACCGGAGCAGCTGGGGCACGGTGCTGACCGGGTGGACCGCCAGCGGGTTGAGCTGGCCCACGGCGTAGCGGTGCACGCGGAGCTCCACGTTGGTGAGCGGCAGGAGCTCGTCGATGAGGATGTCCTCGCCCCGCACCGCCAGGCTGGCCAGCATCGCCCCGACGGCGAGCTCGCCGTTGCGGAGGCTGGCGACCGTGGGCGAGCCGAGGGCGGCCCGGACGAGCTCGGCCAGGACGGCCGGGTCGAGCGACAGGTACGACACCGGTGCCGTCCAGGTTCCGAGGCCCGGCGGCACGGCGTTGGCGCCGCCCGTGGGCGCCGTCGGGGGCGCAGACATGAGGCTCAGGTCGAGATCTCCCGACCGTGCCTTCCCCACCGGTTCGCTCCCTCTGCGCAGCATGGACCCGAAACCCTAGTCAGCCTCACCCGATGAGGTCGGCCGTGCTCCCTGCGTCGCTGGCCAGCGAGTGGAACTCGGCCAGGAGGTCCTTGCCGTTCGGGCGCTGGAGGCACCAGTGCTCGACCTCGCCGAGCACCGCCTTGCGGGAGGCCTCCTTGCCGGCCCCGAGGGAGTCGGCGAGGGCGAGGTCCCACAGCGTGCCGACCATCTCGGCCCCGGAGTAGCGCTGGCCGCTCGCGCCGATCCAGGTGCGGTCGCGCATCTCGGTGAGGGCGGTCTTGAGGTAGCCGACGTGCGGCGTCTCGTCGGCCCGGATGTGGGACACGAGCTCGGCGGCTCGTCCCTCGCCGGCCACCAGCTCGCGGTCGGCGAGCCAGTCTTCGGCCCACGCGAAGGTGTGGAAGGCCTGCACCTCGATCAGGAGCACCTTGATCATGATGTTGCACATGAGCTCGACGTCGAGCTCGATGTCGTCGGGCAGCTCCCGGCGGGTGATGTTGATCGACCCGGCGCCGCCGGGCTGACCGAAGCCCATGCGGGTGAGCATCGCCTCGATGTCGACCTGGTTCACGGCACCGTCGAACGCGAGGTCGCGGGCGGCGAACCACATGTCCTTGTGCCCGGCCTCCTCCTCCCAACCGGCCTCGTCGCGCCCGTGGGCCTCGAACAGCCCCTTGCCGAGGTGGTCGATGGCGGTGCCGGCGATGTCCTCCGCGAAGTGCGGCTGCAGGTCGCCGGGCTGGAGCAACCGGATGTTGGCGCCGTAGCCCTCGACGGTGCCGATCCGGGTGAGCGTGGCGATGAGCGGGTCGCGCACCCCGTTCACGAGCAGGTGCCGGGCCTGGGCGACGTTCGGGAAGTTCTCGGGCCAGGTCTCGAGCGGCACGTGCAGGACGTCCGTGCCGTACTCGGCGACGTGCTTGGCCTGCCAGGCCTCGATGGCCGGGACGCGGTGCTTGGTGCGGGGCGACACGTAGGTCCCGGCCTCGTCGTAGCCCCCGTGGCAGCGCACCCCGCCGGCGATGAGCGGCTCGGCGATCTGGTGGTCGAGCAGGAGCTCGGCTTCGGTGAAGGTGACCTGGTCGGTGCTCATGCGTCCCCCCTGTTGTTGCACGCGGAGTGTAACTACCAGGCCAGCTCGATCTGGTGGTCGCCCGGAGGCCGAACCCAGGCCCCGTCGACCCGCACCTCGTGGGCCCGGTCGGGGATGGGGATGTCCACGACCACGTCACTGCCGGCCGGGACCTCGACGCGGCAGAACGCGGCGAGGCGTCGCTCCGGGCGGCTCGGACGCCGGACGTAGGCCTGGACGACGGTGGTGCCGTCGCGGTGGCCGGTGTTGCGCACGACCGCCCGCACGTGGTGGTCGTCCGACTCCGTGGTCTCGACCTCCCAGGTGGTGTACGAGAGACCGGAGCCGAAGCGGTAGGCGGGATCGTGCGCCTCGCGCTCGAGGTGCCAGTAGCCGTGCGAGCCGTCGTAGGTCACGGCGATGGCGTCGGGATCGAAGTCGGGGAGGTGGGCCTCGTCGGTGGGGATGCTGAAGGGGAGGCGCCCCGAAGCATCGACGCGTCCGAGCAGCACGTCGGCGAGCCCGTGGCCGCCCTCCATGCCCGAGTACCAGGGGATCGCGATCGCCGCGACCTGGTCGCGCCACGCCTCCACCACGACCGCGCTGCCGCAGACGAGGAGGACGATGGTGTGGGGGTTGGCGGCGGCCACCGCCTGGATGAGCGCCTCGTGCTCGGGGCGGAGGCGCAGCGAGCGCCGATCGCCGCCTTCGGAGAACCCGCCGAGGGCCGCGTGGGCGGGGTCGGGATGCTGGAGCGGCTCGCCTTCGGCCTCGACCGCGGCGAGGAACGCGGCGACCTCGTCGGGATCGTCCGGCCCGGGGAAGAGGGGCCCGAGGTGGGCGGTGCCGCCGGCGCCGATGAACTCGCCCTCGTCGTCGCGCGTGTACCCGACCACCACGACGGCGACGTCGGCCACTTGCGCCAGCGCGGCCGCGGCGTCGGGGTCGTCGCCCGCATGGTCGACCGTGGCCGTCGGAAGCGCGGCGCGCAGCCCATCGAGCGGGCTGACCACCTCGGGGGCCCAGACGTCGCTCGAGCCCCCGTCGCCGAGGTTGCGGGCGACGGCGAGGTCACCGAGGACGGCGACGTGCGACAGCGAGTCGGGATCGAGCGGCAGCACCGGCCGTCCGTCGACGGGCTCGTTGCGGAGCAGCACGACCGCCTTGGCGGCGGCCTCGCGGGCGAGGGCGCGATGGTCGGCGTTCGCGAGCACCGAACGGGGCGGAGCCGGTTCCTGCGCCCCCGGGGTGGCGTGGTAGCGGAGCAGTGCGGCCATGGTGCGGGTGACGGCGGCATCGACGTCGGCCCACGCGAGGTCGCCGGCGTCGAGGGCGGCCCGCAGCCCGGTGCGCCGGATCATCGGCGAGGGCATCTCGACGTCGAGCCCCGCCCGCACGGATGCCGCAGGGTCGCGGAGCCCGAAGAACCAGTCGCTGATCACGTAGCCCTCGAAGCCCCACTCGTGGCGGAGGATCTCGGTGAGGAGGTGGTGGTTCTCGCCGGCGTTGTCGCCGTTGACGAAGTTGTAGGCGGACATCACGCAGGCGACGCCCTCGTCGACGATGCGGCGGAAGTGGGGGAGGAAGACCTCGTGCAGAGCGGTGTCGTCCACCGTCACGTCGACCGAGAAGCGGGCGTTCTCCATCGAGTTGCAGGCGAAGTGCTTCACGCACGCCATCACGTGGCGCTGCGCCCCGCGGGTGAGCGCGGCGCCGAGCTCGCCGACGTGGTGGGGGTCCTCGCCGTAGGTCTCCTGGGCCCGGCCCCAGGCGGGGTGCCGGAGCACGTTGACGCACACCCCGCCGTAGAGGTCGGCGCCCATGGCCCGCAGCTCCAGGCCGATCGCCTCGCCGATCCGCTCCTCGAGGTCGACGTCCCAGGTGGCGCCGCGGGCCATGCTCACCGGGAAGCAGGTGGCGTTGCCGATCACGACGCCGCGCGGGCCGTCGCTGAACGCCAGGCCCGGGATGCCGAGGCGGGGCACGACCGCCGCCCGGAACGGCCGTCGGTGGTACCCACCCCCGCCCAGATCGGCCAGGCCGGCCCAGAACGGGAGCCCGCCGTGGAGGCAGTCGAGGCGCTCCGACTCGGTCATCTGGGCGACGAGGCCACGAGCCTCGTCGGCGGGAGACGCGCCACCTCGCACCGAGGCGAGCGCCGAGTTCCAGTCAGTCACGACGGTAAGCATGCCCCACCCGGATGCCAGCCCCGGACGGCCCGCCCCGTACGATGGTCGGCCCCCCTCGGAAGGACCGATCCATGGAGCTGCGCTCCGACCTGCGCAACGTGGCCATCGTGGCCCACGTCGACCACGGCAAGACCACCCTCGTGGACAAGATGCTGTGGCAGTCCGGCGCGTTCCGGGCCAACCAGGACGTGGCCGAGCGGGTCATGGACTCGATGGACCTGGAGCGGGAGAAGGGCATCACGATCCTCGCCAAGAACACCTCGGTGGCCTACGGCGACGTGAAGATCAACATCATCGACACCCCGGGCCACGCCGACTTCGGTGGCGAGGTCGAGCGGGGCCTGTCGATGGTGGACGGCGTGCTGCTGCTGGTGGACGCCTCCGAGGGCCCGCTCCCGCAGACCCGCTTCGTGCTCCGCAAGGCGCTCGAGGCCAAGCTCCCCGTGGTGCTCGTGGTCAACAAGGTGGACCGGGCCGACGCCCGCATCGCCGAGGTCGTCCACGAGGTGGAGGAGCTGTTCCTCGACCTCGAGGCCGACATCGACCAGCTCGACTTCCCGATCGTCTACTGCGTGTCCCGCGAGGGCAAGGCGTCGATGGAGCGTCCGGCGGACGGCGCGGGGCTCCCCGAGGGCGCCACCCTCAAGCCGCTCCTCGACCTGCTGCTGGAGCGCATCCCGGCGCCGGCCTACGACCCGGACGCGCCGTTGCAGGCGCTGGTCACGAACCTCGACTCGTCGCCGTACCTCGGTCGCGTCGCCCTCTGCCGCGTGGTCAACGGACGGCTCCGCAAGGGCGCGTCGGTGGCGTGGTGCCGCGCCGACGGCACGACGGAGCGGGCGAAGATCACCGAGCTGTTCATCACCGAGGAGCTGGAGCGGGTGCCGGCCGAGGAGGTCGGGCCGGGCGAGATCATCGCCATCGCCGGGATCCCGGAGATCACCATCGGCGAGACCCTCACCGACCTCGACGACCCCCGCCCGCTGCCGGTGATCCACATCGATGAGCCGAGCCTCTCGATGACCATCGGCATCAACACGTCGCCGCTGGCCGGCAAGGAGGGCACGCAGCTCACCGCCCGCCTGGTGAAGGGGCGCCTCGACCGCGAGCTGGTCGGCAACGTCAGCATCCAGGTGCTCCCCACCGAGCGGCCCGACACCTGGGAGGTCCAGGGCCGCGGGGAGCTGCAGCTGGCCGTGCTGGTCGAGATGATGCGCCGCGAGGGCTTCGAGCTCACCGTGGGCAAGCCGCAGGTCCTCACCAAGGAGATCGACGGCAAGGTGCACGAGCCGGTCGACCGGCTCACGATCGACGTACCCGAGGACTTCCTCGGTGTCGTCACCCAGCTCCTCGCCCTGCGCAAGGGGCGCATGGAGCAGATCATCAACCACGGCACCGGGTGGGTCCGCATGGAGTACCTCGTGCCCGCTCGCGGCCTCATCGGCTTCCGCACCGAGTTCATCACCGAGACGCGAGGCACCGGCCTGCTCCACCACGTCTTCGAGTGCATGGAGCCGTGGGCCGGCGAGATCAAGGGGCGTCCGAACGGCTCGCTGGTGGCGGACCGCACTGGTCCCACCACGGGCTTCGCGCTCATGGCGCTCCAGGACCGCGGCGTGATGTTCGTCGGACCGGGCGTGGCCGTCTACGAGGGGATGATCGTCGGCGAGAACTCCCGCGCCGACGACATGGACATCAACCCCACCAAGGAGAAGAAGCTCAACAACATCCGGTCGTCCACCTCCGAGGCCTTCGAGAAGCTGATCCCGCCCCGGCAGCTCTCCCTCGAGCAGGCGCTGGAGCTCATCTCCGAAGACGAGTGCGTCGAGGTGACACCCACCTCCGTCCGGCTGCGCAAGGTGACGTTGGACCAGACGATCCGCGCCCGGAGCGCCAAGCGAGCCAAGACCGCCGACGTCTAGCCCGACCGTTGCGCTCGCGGGTTCGCTGAGCTGGGCGGGGCCGCGAGGGTCCAGCGGAGGGCCTCTCGGACCTTGGCGGCGACGCTCCAACCTTTGCGGGAGGCGTCGTCGACGACGTTGATGAGGACCATCCAGGACCCCATGAGCAGCAGGACGATGGGGAGCGCCAGGCGCTGCGCGAGGTCCTGAGCGCGCTCGACGAGCCAGCCGCTCGGGACGATGGCGGCACCGGCGCGGATCGCCTCGACCTCCGCGATCTCCTCGGGGGTCGTGGCCGGACCTCCGCCGAGCGCGTCGGGCAGCACCACGGGCGGGTCCGCCTCCCCGGGGACCGGAGCGGGACGGAGCTTGCTGACCGGGTGGTCCTCGAACCAGCGCTCGGCGGCCTCGAGCATCAGTCGGTGACCGGCTTCGTTGGGGTGGAGGCTGTTGTGCGTCCAGTTCGTCGGCAGGAGGAGATCGCCGACGGTGCCGCCCTGCGGGTGGAGGCTGACGAAGTTCAGGGCCGCCGAGGAGTTGCCGTCGCAGAGGCGACTCCCGCCCTCGGCCAGCGCCCGGGGGATCGTGTCCATGAACTCGAAGCCCCAGGCCTCGGCGGTGAGGCGGATGACGTCGTTCAGGTCCTTCAGGAAGGTCCGGATGAACGTGCGCTCGTCGTCCTCCAGGAACACGCCGGCGCACTCGCCCTCGCCCTCGGCGATCGGATCCGGGTACGGGACGACGATGATCGGGACCCGCCCCTGGAACTGCTCGGCCAGCGATCGGTAGGCCAGCGCGAGGATCTCCGGCAGATCGCGCAGCTGGCGCAGGAACGGCCGTTGGAAGTCCGCGCAGCTGCCCGGACCCACGCAGGCCTTCCCGATCGTGGAGAACTGGGCGTCGTTCCCACCGATGCTGAGCAGCGCGAACTTCGGGTCCGCCCCGGCGGCGTAGGCCCCGTGGTCCTGCTGGTAGAGCTCGAGCTCCCACGCCTTGGTCCAGGCCGGGTCGGGGGGCAACGCCAGGTCGGGTTGGGCGTTCCGCTCGGTCAGCTGCTCGCTCACCGCGCCCGAGCACGCCACGAAGTGCACCCGGGTCGGGACGCCGGCGGCGCGCGCGCCCGCCAGCAGCACGGGCCAGGCCGTGTTGGCGCGGCGGCACTCGTTCTGGTGGCGGGGTGAGAGCTCCTTCGTGTTGGTCCCGTCCTGGTAGACGGTCGCGCCCTCGCCCGAGATGTACGAGTCGCCGAACGTCACGAAGAACGACCGATCGTTGGCGAGGGTCTGCGGGGCCCGGGCCTCGGTGCGGGGGGCCGCCGCCCAGAGGAGGGCACCGGCGACGATGATGGTCACGAGCAGGTTGTCGCTGCGAGCCGTGACGAACCACACCACCACGAAGAGCACCACCGCGATCGTGGCGGCCATGCCGCCGGAGGTGCCGAGGCCGTCCAAGGTGAGGATGCCGGTGAGCAGGAGGATCGCACCGAGCCACGCGACGCGACGCCGGTCGCGGGCGTGATCGTCGAGCCCGCCGTAGTCGCGCACCAGCCAGCGGTGGACCACGAGCGCGACCGCCGTGACGAGGCCGACCGACACGGAGATGGTGAGCCATCCCTCCGAGCCCACGACGATGCCGATGAGCAGGCCGAGGGCGCACCCGTCGGCGGTGGCCACGTACGGCCACGGTGTGGCCCAGTGGCGCGCGTCTCGGATCCAGTCCTCGCTGAGCATCTGGCACCCGAGGGCGGCGCCCAACCCGGCGACGGCCAGCGCGACCTTGATGAGCGGCCCGTCGGTCTCCGCGCACAGCGCAACGACGAGTCCGACCCCGGCGATCAGGAGCACGACGGGGCCGCGCGTGCCCGGCCAGCGCTTCGACAGGCGGAGGTCCTTCACGAGCCCCCCGAGCGCGAGGAGGACGAGGCCGATCCCGAGGAACGCGACGCCGGAGCCGACCGAGGGTCCCCACCACGGGCCCGGACCGTGCCACACGACGTCGCCGAGGATGACCGCGGCGATCAGCGCGAGGTTCGTGGCGATCCGGCCGTGGCGTACGAGGGTGTTCGGGTCCTCGCGCAGCTTCTGCACCGCGCTCCCGAGCCACGTGGTGGCCACCAGGAGCACGGCGGCCGTCGTCAGGAGGGAGAGCCGTTGGGTGGAGCGCGCCGCGAACCCGGCCCAGTAGAGCGCGGCGCCGAACGCGACGTGCGGCGCCCACGTGCGCGCGATCCAGGTCCTGACCTCGACCAGCACCGCCGGCCGCGCCTCCTGCTCCACCGGCACGGCGGAGATCATCGCGCCGGAGCGGCCGCCGTGCTCAGAAGTGCCAGGGGACGTTGGAGAAGTCGGGATCCCGCTTCTCGAGGAAGGCGTCTCGGCCCTCCTGGGCCTCGTCGGTGCCGTAGGCCAGGCGGGTGGCCTCACCCGCGAAGAGCTGCTGGCCGACGAGGCCGTCGTCGAGGAGGTTGAAGGCGAACTTCAGCATCCGCTGCGCGGTCGGGCTCTTGCCGTTGACCTTCGCCCCCCACTCCAGCGCGACCCGCTCGAGGTCCGCGTGCGGGACGGCGCGGTTCACCGCTCCCATGCGCACTGCGTCGTCGGCGGAGTACTCCTCGCCGAGGAAGAAGATCTCGCGGGCGAACTTCTGGCCGACCTGGCGGGCGAGGTACGCCGACCCGTAGCCGCCGTCGAAGCTGCCGACGTCGGCGTCGGTCTGCTTGAAGCGGGCGTGCTGCTGGCTGGCGATGGCGAGGTCGCACACGACGTAGAGGCTGTGCCCGCCGCCCGCCGCCCAGCCCGGCACCACGGCGATCACGACCTTGGGCATGAAGCGGATCAGGCGCTGCACCTCGAGGATGTGGAGGCGTCCCGTCTTGCTCGGATCGATCGTCTCCGCCGTGTCGCCTTCGGCGTAGCGGTAGCCGTCCTTGCCCCGGATGCGCTGATCGCCGCCCGAGCAGAACGCCCACCCGCCGTCCTTGGGCGACGGGCCGTTGCCGGTGAGGAGCACGCACCCGACGTCGGAGGTCTGGCGGGCGTGGTCCAGGACCCGGTACAGCTCGTCGACCGTGCCGGGACGGAACGCGTTGCGCACCTCGGGCCGATCGAACGCCACCCGCACGGTGCCGTGGGCGACGGAGCGGTGGTAGGTGATGTCGACGAGGTCCTCGAACCCCGCCACGGGACGCCACGCGTCGGGATCGAACAGCTCGGAGACCATCTCGGCAGCCTGCCACTAGACAGTGGCCCATGACACAGATGGAGTACCGGCGACTCGGCCGATCCGGCCTCAAGGTCAGCGTCCTCTCGTTCGGATCGTGGGTCTCGTTCGGCAGCCAGCTCGACGTCGGTCGAGCTCGCGACTGCATCGAGGCCGCGTGGGACGCCGGCGTGAACTTCTTCGACAACGCCGAGGCCTACGCCAACGGCGAGTCCGAGACGATCATGGGCAAGGCCATCGCGGACCTCGGCTGGGACCGGGAGAGCTACGTCATCTCCACGAAGCTCTACATGGGCCTCACGGAGGGGGTGAACACGAAGCAGACCCTCAACCGCAAGTACCTGCTCCACGCGATCGACGGCTCGCTCCGCCGCCTCGGCCTCGACTTCGTCGACCTGCTCTTCTGCCACCGTCCCGATCCGGACACCCCCATCGAGGAGACCGTGTGGGCGATGTCGGACATCATCGATCGCGGCAAGGCGCTCTACTGGGGCACCTCCGAGTGGTCGGCCGACGAGATCCGGGCCGCCTGGGGGATCGCCGACAAGCACCACCTGCGCAAGCCGGTGATGGAGCAGCCGCAGTACAACCTGCTCGAGCGACGAAAGGTCGAGCAGGAGTACGCCCGCCTGTACGAGGACATCGGCCTGGGCACCACCATCTGGAGCCCGCTGGCCGCCGGCCTCCTCACGGGGAAGTACCTCGACGGCGTACCGGAGGGCAGTCGGGCCACGCTCGAGGGCTACGAGTGGCTGGCCTCGATGCTCACCAACGAGCGGGCCAACGCTCGGGTCCGCGCCATGAAGGCCGTCGCCGACGATCTCGGGTGCTCCCTCGCCCAGATGGCGATCGCCTGGTGTGTGAAGAACCCCAACGTGTCCACGGTCATCACCGGGGCCAGTCGGGTCGAGCAGGTGCACGACAACATGGGCGCGCTCGATGTGGTCCCCCTGCTCACCGACGAGGTGATGGCAAGGCTCCGGGACGGCGGTCGGTAGCGACTAGAAAAGGTCCCGTGCGCGCCGTCGTCATCTACGAGAGCCTCACCGGCAACACCCGTCGGGCCTCCGAGGCCCTGGCCCGAGGGCTCTCGGCCAACGGGATCGCCACCGTGGCCTGCCCCATCACCGCCGTCGACTACCAGGCGCTCCACGCCGCCGACCTCGTGGTCGTGGGGGGCTGGGTCGACGGGCTGCTCTTCATCGGGCAGCGGCCCGGGCGGGCCGGCCGGTTCGCCAAGATGCCGGCCCTCGCCGGGAAGCGCACGATCGTGCTGCTCACCTACGCGATCGACCCTGGCAAGGCCCTCGACAAGCTCTCCGCGGCCGTGGCCGCCCGGGGTGCGGACGTGGTGGGCGGCATGGCGATCCGACGAGATCGGCTCGAGGCCGGCGTCGACGAGCTCATCGACAAGATCCTCGACGTCGTCGCCCCGGCCTAGCGAGAGGCGGGCTCGTCGGTCCAGGGGCCGACGCCGCCGATCTTGTCGACGGTGATGCGCACGATCGTGCCGGGGGGCGGGTCGTCCATCGGCGGGAACCGGACGTCGGGCCCGGCGTAGACGTGGGCGAGCTCCTGGAGGAGCTCCGGCGCGCCGCCGGCCTCGGTGCGGGCCGTGCCGTGGATCACGAGGTACTCGCGCATCCCGATGTCGTTGACCACCGTTCCCTCGACCGAGAGGCCGACCCGCGGGTCCCGCTCGAGGTTGCGGAGCTTGCGCCACGGGCCGAGCGAGGCGAACACGACGTCGTCGCCGTCGACGCCGACCCACACGCAGCTGACGTGGGGGCCGCCGTCCGGGTCGATCGTGACCACGTGGGCGAGGTGAGGGCCGGCGAGCAGGTCGCGGGCGCTCTGGGGGATGGCGACCATGGGCGGCAGCGTACGGGCGCCGGGACTACTTGAAGCCGGCCAGGGTCTGATCGGCTTCGGGCTGCTTGAGGAACACGACGGAGCCGGCGCTGTTCCGCCCGACGGTGACCGGGAGGATCACGGTCGTCGGGTGCATGCCCCGGAGCCGCCAGCCCAGCCGGGCGGCGTCGAGGAGGCCGATGGTGTCGTCGATGCGGAGGCCACCGGACGCGCTGTTCGCCGCACGCGCCAGGGAGACCGGGTTCTTGGACTCCCCGAGCTTGCTGAGGACGGCCGTGAGGAACTGCTGCTGACGGGTCACGCGACCGAGGTCCCCGGTGGGATCCGTGCGGTTCTTGCCGTCGATCACCTCGGTGTAGTGGCGGGAGCGCACGAAGGCCAGCGCTTGCGGTCCGTCGAGCTCCACCGCGCCGGACTGCTGCACGTCGAGGCCCGAGTGCGTGTCGAAGGCCGGGTTCGGGAAGTCGATCGTCACCCCGCCGAGCGAGTCCACGAGCTTGGCGAAGCTCACGAAGTCGACCTCGAGGTAGTGGTGGATCGGGAGGCCGAGGGACTGCTGGATCGTGAGGATCAGGCGCTTGGGGCCGCCGTTGAAGGCGGCGTTGATCTTGGCGGAGCCGCCCGTCTCGGCGATGGGCACGAAGAGGTCGCGGGGGACCGAGAGCATCTGGGCGTCGCCGTCGGCGAAGCGCAGGACGAGCATCGTGTCCGAGCGGTGACCCCCGCCGTCCTCGAAGGCCTCCGGGTTCAGGCCGGCGTCCTCCAGGTCGGCGGGATCGCGCGAGTCCGATCCGACGATGAGGTAGTTGGTGCCCTCACCGCCGCTGGACAGGACCTCGGCCACCTCGACCCGGTCGATCTTGTCGAACACCGAGCGGGCGTACAGCCAGCCCCCGACGAGCACCACGAGGAGCAGCAGCGGCAGCAGGAGGCCGCTGAGGAGCAGGAGGCGTCGCAGCTTCGGCCGGGGCACCCGGAGCCGGCCGCCTCCGCCCCCCTTGCTCTTGCTCGGGGCCGCCGCCGGGGCCGGGCTGATCGGGCGGAGCGGCGGTCGATCGCCGGCGTGGGCGGGACCGACCGCCGGGCGCCGGGGAGGTCCAGCGGCTCCGCTCCCTCCGGGGTCGGGGATGTGCACCTGGCGCTCGTCGCGGGGGGATCGGTCACTCACAGCCCGGTGAGGCTAGGCGAGCAGACCGTGCAGGAAGTCGTCGACCTCGGTGGGACGGGCGGCCAGCTCGACGGATCCGCGGGCACCCGGCACGGGCACCGCCGTGGTCCGTTCGTCGACGGTGTCGACGACCGCCGGCGACAGGAACCGGGAGCGCTGCGCGTACCCGTGGTCGTCGCGGCCCCGGCTGTTCTGGCGGTGGAAGTGGTAGCGGAGGGGCACGTGGAGCCAGAGGTCGTCGCGGGCTCGGGTCATGGCCACGTGGAGCAGGCGGCGCTCCTCCTCCACCTCCTCGGGCCGGCCCGTGGCCATGTCGCTGGGCAGGCACCCGTCGGTGAGGTGGATCAGGTGGACCACGTCCCACTCCGCACCCTTCGCCGAGTGGATGGTCGAGAGGGTGAGGGCGTCATCGTCGAGGTGCGGCGGCCCGGCCAGGTCGCCCGTGGACGAGGGCGGGTCGAGCACGAGCTCCGTGAGGAAGCGCTCGAGGCTGGGGGACGCCTCCGCCGCCTGCTGCAGGCGGTCGAGATCGGCCAGCCTGGCTTCGGCGTTGGGGTGGCGGGCGACCACGCGCGGGTCCAGCCACCTCCGCCCGACGGCCACCTGCGCGCCGGGCTGCTCGCGGAGGTCGGTGGCCCGGGCCGTGTGCAGCGCGGCGTGGAGATCGGCCAGCACCTCGGCCGCGGCCGCCGGGCAGCCGGCCCGCTCGACCGCCTCGGGGAGCTCGGCGCCGGCCGCGAGCGCCGCCGTGGTGCGGCGGGCGAGGGCGGGTCCGATGCCGTCGACCAGCTGGAGCGTGCGGAACCAGGCGAGCTCGTCGGCGGGGTTCTCGATGAGGCGCAACGTGGAGAGGAGGTCCTTCACGTGGGCCGTCTCGAGGAACCGCAACCCGCCGTAGAGCACGAACGGGATGTTGCGCAGGGTCAGCTCGACCTGGAGGACCTCGCTGTGGTGGGTGGTCCGGAAGAGGACCGCCTGGCGGCGCAGGTCCACGCCGGCCTCCTGGCGCTCGAGCACCGCATCGGCCACCGCGATCGCCTGGGCGTGCTCGTCGTGGGCGGTGACCAGGCGTGGGCGTGCCCCGGGCGGGCGCTCGGCCCGCAGGTCCTTCACGTGCCGCTCGGAGGCCTCGGCCATCACCGCGTTGGCGGTGGCGAGGACCTCGGGGGTGGAGCGGTGGTTGCGGGTGAGCAGCGCGACGTCGGCCCCGAACCGCGAGGGGAAGTCGAGGATCCCGCGTACGTCCGCCGCCCGGAACCCGTAGATGGCCTGCGCATCGTCGCCCACCGCGGTGAGCGTCGCCCCGAGGTCCGCGAAGGCGGCGAGGAGGTCGACCTGGAGGGGGTTCGTGTCCTGCACCTCGTCGACGAGGACGTGCCCGACCTGCTCCGAGATCATCGGTCCGACCGACGGTGTGCGCAGCAGCGCCCACCACTGGAGGAGCAGGTCGTCGTAGTCGAGGACGCAGGCCCGTTGCTTGCGCTCGAGGTAGGCGCCGTAGACCGCCCGGAGCTCGTCGGCGTCGTCGCGGCACCACGGGTACCAGCGCTCGAGCACCTCGTCCAGGGGCAGCCGGGTGTTGACGCATCGGCTCCACACGGCAGGCGAGCGCGTCCTTGCGGGTGTGGCGGCGCGGCGCGGTGCCGGGAGCCCGGTGCTCGTCGCGCAGGAGGGCGAGGAGGTCGCCCGCGTCGGCGGGATCGAGCACCGTGAACGACGGCTCGAGGCCGATCGCCCGCCCGTAGCGCCGGAGGAAGCGGTTGGCCACGGAGTGGAAGGTGCCGGCCCAGCACGCCGAGGCGACCCGTTGCCCGGTGGCCACCTCCGCTCGGGCCACCAGCTCGGCCGCGGCCCGCCGGGTGAACGTGAGCAGCACGATGCGCTGCGGCGGCACCCCCTGGTCGACGAGGTGGGCGAGCCGGGCCCCGAGCGTGGTGGTCTTGCCCGTACCGGCACCGGCGACGATCAGCAGGTGCCGGTCGGGGTGCTCCGCGGCCCGGGCCTGCTCGTCGGTGAGGTCGGTGATCCCGGCGAACATGTGTTCGACGCTATCACCACGCGGGACCTCAGCCCGGCTCGGTCTCCAGGCGCAGGGAGGCGGAGTTCATGCAGAAGCGCTCGCCGGTCGGACCGGGCCCGTCCGGGAACACGTGGCCGAGGTGGGCCCCGCAGCGCCCGCAGCGCACCTCGGTGCGCACCATGCCGTGGGAGGAGTCGGTGATGTACTCGACGACGTCCTTGTCGACCGGGTCGGTGAAGCTGGGCCAGCCGCTGCCGGAGTCGTACTTCGTGTCGGAGGTGAAGAGCAGCTGCTCGCACACGATGCACCGGTAGGCACCGGGCTCCTTCGTGTCCCAGTAGGCACCGGTGAAGGCACGCTCGGTGCCCGCCTTCTGGGTGACCTCGTACTGGAGGGGCGTGAGCCGTTCGCGCAGCTCGTCGTCGGTCGGGAGGGGAGGGAGCTCGGACTCGGACATGGTGTCCAGTCTGCCCGGAGGAGTCGGGTGTTACGCCTGCGGGTGCAGGAACGCGCCGAGCGCCGCCGCGTACATCGCCGGATCCGCCGAGCCGCCGAGCTCGCGGGCCGAGTGCATCGCCAGCTGCGGCGCGCCCACGTCGAAGGTGGCGATGCCGAGCTCGGCGGAGGTGATGGGCCCGATCGTGGAGCCGCACGGGAGGTCGCTGCGGTGGGCGTAGCGCTGCATCGGGACACCCGCCTGCTCGCAGGCGAGCACGAACGTCGCCGTGCTGGCTCCGTCGGTCGCGTAGCGCAGGTTGCTGTTCACCTTCAGGACCGGGCCGCCGTTGAGCTCGATGTGGTGTCCGGGCTCGTGGCGGTCGGCGTAGTTGGGGTGGGTCGCGTGCGCCATGTCGGCCGAGGCGCAGACGGACCCGGCCAGCGCCCGGAACAGGTCCTCGCGGCTTCCGCCGGCACCGGTGACGATCCGCTCGAGGACCGACGGCAGCAGGGTGGACGCCGCGCCGCGGTCGGAGGTCGACCCGACCTCCTCGTGGTCGAACAGCACGAGCACCGGCACGGGACCGGCGCCGCCGTCCGCGGCCGCCACGAGGCCGGTCAGCCCCGCCCACGACGAGCACAGGTTGTCGAGCCGCGGCGCGCTCACGAGCTCCTCGTCGACGCCGGCCAGGGTCGAGGGCGTGAGGTCGTGGGCCATCAGGTCCCAGCCGAGGACGTCGGCAGCCGCGGCCCCGACCTGCTCGGCCACGAAGGTGCGGAACGAGCCCGGGGCGACCGACCCCAGGCCCCACACCGGAACGAGGTGCTGCTGGGGGTTCAGCTTCAGCCCGTTGGCGGAGATGTCGCGGTCGAGGTGGATCGCCAGCTGCGGCACGCGGAGCAGGGGCCGGTCGACGCGCAGCAGGCGCTCGACGGTGCCGGTCGCGTCCCGCACCACCACGCGGCCGGAGAGGCCGAGGTCGCGGTCGAGCCAGGAGTTGAGGAGCGCTCCGCCGTAGACCTCCACGGCCAGCTGCCGGTACCCGACGTTGCCGGCGTCGGCGTGCGGCTTCACCCGCAGGTTGGGGCTGTCGGTGTGGGCGCCGACGATGCGGAACGGATCGGTCGGGGTGTGGCCCTCGCGGGTGACCCACGCGACGAGGCTCCCGCCGCGGCGGAGGAAGCGGCGGCCCGGACCGGGCGCCCAGGCGTCGGCCTCGGACAGCTCGGTGAACCCAGCCGCCTCGAGGCGCTCGGCGGCCGTGGCGCACGCGTGGAACGGGGACGGCGATGCGTCGATGAAGGCCAGGAGGTCGAGGGCCGAGGCGGGCGACATGGCCCCAGCGTGCCGCACGGTCGACCGCCGGGCCAGGATGACGCCCGTGCTCCCCGTCGTGATCGTCCACTGGAACCGCCCTGAGCGGTGCGTGGCCACGGTCGAGCGCTTCCGCACGCACGCCGTGCCGGGAGGCGTGCGGGTGGTGGTCGTCGACAACGGCTCGCGGCCCGACGCGCTGGCCCACGTGCGCGACGCGCTGCCTCCCGACGTCCCGTTGGTGGCGCTGCCCCGCAACCGCGGGTTCGGTCCCGGTGCGAACGCCGGGTTCCGCTACGTGCTCGACCATCCGGAGTCCGATGACCTCCCGTGGGTGGGGCTCGCGCCCCACGACGCGGAGCCCGAGCCCGGGTGCCTCGCCGCCATCCTCGCGGCGGTGGCCGAGCGGCCGCGGGCCGGCCTGGCCTGCGCGGACTTCGGCGACGGCGCCACGCCCGTGGTCGACCCGTACTTCGGCGGGATCCTCGCGCCGGCCCAGGTGGCGGAGGGCTGGGAGCCCGCGGGCCACCCGCACGGGACGCTCATGCTGGCCCGACGCGAGCTGCTCCACGAGGTCGGCATGTTCGACGAGCGCTACTTCGCCTACTGCGAGGAGGCGGACCTCGCCCTGCGGGCGGCCGCGGCGGGGTGGGAGACCGGCCTCGTGCGGGGGGCGGTGGTGGTGAACCCCGACACCGGGACCCGGGTGGCGGCGATCGACTACCTCCAGCTCCGCAACACGCTCCTCCTCGTGCGCGAGCACTTCGGCCGCTACAAGGCGTTCATCCGGTGGTGCCTCGCCGTGGTGCAGCTGGTCCGGGGGCTGGTGCAGCCGTCGAACCGCGGGCCGTACTACGTGGCGCGGGCGCGGGCCTGGGCCCTCGTGGACCACGTCCGAGGCCGCTACGGGCCGCCCCCTCGCCGATTCCTCGACCGCGAGTCCTAGAACCGGCCGTCCTCGGCGGCGGCGATCGTCGGGCGCACGTTCGCGAGGTACCAGCCCGACACGATCAGCCCGGGCACGAGGAAGAGCGTCCCGAGCATGATCCCGGCCATCCACCCCACCTGGTTGCGGCCGGCGAGCGCCCAGGCCCACTGCGGGCGACGCGCGGCATCGAGCAGCGCCCACACGCTGACGCTGATCGGCACCAGGAGGAGGGCGACCAGGACCACCGTGCCGGCGAGATCGGAGAGGTCCACGGACCGTTCTTAGTACGGTCCCGCCCATGCCGAACCCGTCCTCCGACCTGCGCACGATCGCCGGCCGCGTCGCCGTCGTCACCGGCGCCGCCAGCGGGATGGGCCGGGCCACGGCTCGCCTCTTCGCCGCCGACGGCGCCCACGTGGCCCTCGTGGACCGACCGGGAAGCGCGGTCGACGACGTGGCGGCGGAGATCACGGCCGCGGGCGGCACGGCGGTGGCGCTGGCCGCCGACCTGGCCGACAAGGACGCTCCCGGCGGGGCGATCGCCGCCGCCCGGAGCGCGCTGGGTCCCATCGACATCCTCGTGAACAACGCCGGCGTGTCGATCCCGGCGCCGATCGACCATCCGGACTACGAGGAGGCCTGGGCCCTCACCCTCGCGGTGAACCTCGTGGCCTACACCCGCACGATCCGGGCCGCGCTCGCCGACCTGAAGCGCGAGGGGGCGGGGCGGATCGTGAACGTGGCGTCGACGGAGGGGCTGGGGGCCACCGCCTTCATCTCGCCGTACACCGCCTCGAAGCACGGGGTCGTCGGGCTGACGCGCTCGCTCGCCGTGGAGCTCGGCCCGACCGGGGTGACCGTGAACGCCATCTGCCCCGGGCCGATCCGCACGGGCATGACCGCCGGCATCCCGGATGAGGCGAAGGAGAAGTTCGCCCGCCGCCGCGTCCCGATGCGGCGCTACGCCGAGCCGGAGGAGGTCGCCCACATCACGCTGTCCGTGGTCCTCCCCGCGTCGTCGTTCCTCACCGGGGCCATCATCCCGGTGGACGGCGGCCTCACCGTCCAGAACACGTAGCTCACCGTCCAGAACACGTAGGTCGGGCGCCCCTCGCTACAGCGGCGGGCCGACGCGGCGGGTCAGGCGGTCGGCCCCGGGGTCGACGCCGGGGAGCTGGGACTGGAGCGGGACGCCGACCTCGGCGATGCGGTCGACGACGAGCGCCTCGACCTCCGGCCAGCTGTGGGCCCGCGGGCCGTCGACGTCCTGGTTGTACGGCGCGTCGAACACGATGACGTGGTTGCCGGCGGCCCGCAGCTCGAGGACGTTGTGGCTGGCGTCGTCGACGTAGCAGTGGGCATCCACCTCGGGCTTCGCGCCGAGGAAGCAGATGTCGCGGTAGGGGATGTTCGACTCGTCGAGCCAGGCCACCGTGTCGGCCACGGCGACGGCATGGCCCCAGTTCACGCAGAGGCGGTGCGTGATGATGCGGATCCACACGCCGGCGTCGGACAGGCGCCACAGCGCGTCGGCCACGCCGGGGAGCGTGGGCATCGTGCGGAACATGTGCTCGTCGAGGACGGCCTTCCGGTGGAGGCGATCGAACTCCTCCGGCGTGCTGACCCCCCACTCGGAGAAGTCCCAGGACCGTTCGTCGGGCAGGGTCGTCGGGTCGACGCCGCGGTCGCGGGCGACGACGTCGCGGAACGCGCCGGTGTAGTCCCCGCACACCCCGTCCAGATCCACGCCGAAGATGAACCCGTTGCCGGAGGCCATCAGGTGCTCACAGGCCGGCGTCGAGGAAGTCGAGCACCGCGTCGATGCACCCGAAGTCCTTCGGGGTCGCGAAGTGGTCGACGTTCCGGAGCGTGACGAGGCGGGCGTTCGGGAGCGCCTCGGCCAGCGGCTCGCCCGGTCCGGCGAAGTCCTTGTCGCCGATCACGACGAGCACCGGGAGGTCGACCTTCGCCAGCCGCTCCGGCGTGAGGGGTGGGCGCGGTGACCGCAGGCAGGCGGCCAGGGCGTCGCGGTCGACGTCCGGGTGCGAGGCCAACCCGGCGAAGTACTGCACCACGGGGTTGGTGGCGTCGCCCTCTCCCTCGATCGCCTTGAGGATCACGTCGCTGCCCTCGGTGCGCATCAGGTTGGCGCCCACCCCCGTGAGCACGAGGCGCTCGAAGCGCTCCGGCGCATCGCAGGCGATGGTGAGGAGGGTGCGGGCACCCAGGGAGAAGCCGACGGCGTCGACCGGATCGCTCGGGAGCTGGTCGGCGACGAGCTGCTCGAGCTGGGCGTAGGCGGCCGGGTCGTGCGGCTTGTCCGCCGTCCCGTGGCCGAGGAGATCGATCGGCAGCGGGGTCCGGCCGACGTCGCCGAGGAGGTCGAGCCAGCCGTTGTCGCCCCAGGTGCGGGCGCTGTCGGTGGCGAAGCCGTGGACCAGTGCGACGGTGCTGCTCATCGCCGGGACGCTATCTGGGCGATGCCGGCTTGCTCTTCGGCCCGCTTGCGGGCGATCTCGGCGGCGCGTGCCTCGCGGCGCAGGCGGGCCCCGCGGTGCCGGTGCGCCTCGGCGATCGCCTCGGTGCCAAGCAGGAGCACCGCCATCAGGGTGACCGCGTGGGCGAAGCCGAACCGGCCGGGCCAGAAGGGTCCCGGGCGCACGTCATCCCGCGCCTGGAGGAAGACGACGGATCCGGCGGCGATCGCCACGAACGCCGGCGGGAGCAGGCGACCCCATCTGGGCCGCGACGTGAACAGCGCCATCGCGATGCCGGTCGGCACCGCCGCGATCGGGTGGACGCAGATGGCGGCCACGACGGCCGTCGCTCCCGCCGCGGGGAGGCTTCGGACCCACGCCACGTCCACGCCGGCCACCAGGCGTGGGGGGCCGTACGGCGGGGGCTGCGGAGCGCCGGCCTGACGGTGCAGCCTCCACCCGTAGAGGACCAGACCGAGGCAGGCGAGCGCACCGAGGAGGGAGAGCATGAGGGCGAGGTCCACCGGCCGCTGGCCCTCCCAGGTCGCGGCGAGGGAGATCGTCCCTGCTGACGCCGGACGCACGATCCACCCGACGGCGTTGCCGTCCACCGGGTGCGGGCCGTCGACCTTCGCGCTGCCTCCCGGCCCTGACACATCGAGGTGCCAGCCCTCGTTGGCGCTCTGATCGAGCACCAGCCAGAAGGGCCGGCCGTCGCTGTCGACCCTGCCCGCCGCCCGTCCGGCGCCGGAGGACGTCACCTCGATCGCGGGCCCCTCATCGGGAGTGCCGAGCGGAGGGTCGGACCATGCGGGGGTGCGCAGCACCAGCCGGTCGAGGTCGAGGCCGGTCTGGTCGCCCGGGGTCGCCACGACGTCGTGCTGCCCGGCGGCGAGCTCCACGGGCCCGCCGTCGCAGGTCTCGATCGGGAGGGCTCGTCCGGCCAGTGCGTCGTGGGCACCACCGGCGATGCGCACGGGGACGGGCTCGCCGTCGATCTGGAGGAGGTCGTCCCGACATCCCGTGTCGAGGGTCTCCCCGGGGGCGGTGGGGCCGACAGCGGGGAGGTGAACCTCGGCGATGGAGATCGGCAGCTCGACGGGGAAGCTCGTGTACCAGTCGGGGGTGGTGCGCGTGCGGGCCTGTTCGATGGTGAGGCGGACGGTCCGCCCGCGCACGGGGCGGTCGAGCGCCACCTGCACGCGTCGGGTGGTGCCGATCGGCCCGCGGTCGACAACGGGGATGCGGATGCGTTGCTTCTGCCCGCCGTCGACCTGGACCGAGATCACCGAGGGAAGGCTGTGCTCGCGGTCGGCCACGACCTCGAGGTCGAGGGTGGACATGGAGACGGCCTGCTCGGACTCCACCTCCCACCACTGGTCCTCCAGCCCCACGAACGGCGTGGTCCAGGCGGTGTCGAGGTCGCCGTCGAGTGCGGCAGAAGCGCGGGCCGCGAGCGCGCCTGCCAGATGGTCACGGGCCCGGACGACGGGTCCGCTGGCGTCGACCAGCTCGTCCACCCGGGCACTGTCGCCGTTGCGGCGCAGGCGAGCCGAACCCGTGAGCGACAGAGCGACGGGGGCGGCGAGGTCGAGGCGCCGTCGCACCGCGGACTCCGGATCCGCGCGGACGGGTTCGGCCGGATCGGCCCGGAGGCGACTGAGGACGAAGGCCACGCGGGAGACCGGCAGCCCGGCGCCGAGGTGGCTGAGCATCGCGGTGGGCGGTCGGACGAGCTCGGTGACGTCCAACCCGGGGATCAGCACCTCCGCGAAGCCGGCGGGGCCGAACGGGGGCTGCAGGCCGGTCAGCTCGACGTCGAGGGTGCGGAAGGGCTCGCCGTCGAGGAGGACGCGCACCCCCTCCTCGTCGAAGGCGTGGTCCGCGTCGATGTCGACCGGGAAGCGGCGGTTCCCGTCGAGCACCACGACCGCGTCCACGATCCGCTGGGTGCCGGGCCGGCCCTGCGGTTGGACCAGGTCCACGAAGCCGGCGTCGAGCGCACGACCGGCGTCGATCGAGATGCGGAACGGACCGCCGACGAGGCCCGTGTCGACCCGCCACGCCGTGCTGAGGTCGCCGTCGAAGGCGTTCGCCGGCCGGTCCTCGGGCAGGAACACGTTGTTGTCCCCGTAGGCGGTGGCCCAGACGCGGTCGGCGCCCTCCCACACGACGACGGTCTGCGACTCCGGCCGCAGGTCCGGGACCAGGTCGATGGCCTCGGCGTCGGAGCGGTCGAGGCTGACGGCGCCCGCAGCCGGCTCGGTCGCCCCCACGTTCTCGCGCAGGGTGTGCCAACGGGAGAGCTGCTTGCGGTTGGAGTCCGTGATGATCCAGCGGGCGTCGCCGCCGAAGGCGTCGGGGTCGGTGCCCTCCCGGGCCAGGTCGGCACCGAGGAGCACCGGCCCAGTGGCGTCGTCGAGCAGTCCCGCGGCGCCCACGTTGAGGAAGCCCTCCCCGGAACCGTCGACGATGATCGGGGTGATGAGCCCGTGGGTGGTGAGTGGGGCGCGCCCGCCGCCCGGCACGGCGAACAGGGCGATCTGGGGGGGCGCCGCGACGTCCTTCGGTAGCCCGAGCTGCACCTCGTCGAGCAGTGGCCGGTCGGGTACGGCCACGTTGGCGAAGGGCGGACCGACCTGATCGGGCGCGCCCAGCCGGGCGGCGGGGTCCGTGAGCAGCGCCCAGAGTCGCGGCGGCCGCACGGTGCGGTAGCGCTCGTACTCCAGGTCGTGACGGGCGAGGATCGTGGACGCCCCGAGCAGGCGGGCCATCGGGGCCACCGCCTCCGGCTCGTACCAGCCCTCCTGGAGGCTCCGATCGAGGGCGGCGAGCAGGGAGACCCCGACGGGTCCGCCCTGCGGGACGAGCTCCCGGACGATGACCGGTCGGTGCGTGAGCCCGACCGAGACCGGGTCGGAGGTGTTGCCCCACCGGTAGGCGGCGAAGTCGCTGCCGGGCAGCTCGAGCACGGCGCCCTCTCCCTCGTCGAGCCGCTGCCCCGCCTCCCGCCAGGCGGCCGGGATCCCCTCGCGGTGGAAGCGGTCCGCCGTCAGCCCGGTCCACTCGACGGGGATCGCCCCGAGCACGAGCAGCAGGAAGGCCACGCCGACCGCGGAGCCACGCCGCGGGTGCCGGTGCCACAGCGCGGTGAGGCTGGCGGCCAGCAGGCCCATGATGCCGAGCACCACCAAGGGCGCAGCCCGCTGGGTGTTGCGCAGGCTGAGTACGAGGTCGAAGCGACGACTGGCCGATTCGAAGGCAACCCCTGCCGGAGACCGCCACGGCGCGGAGAACGAGATCGTCGAGATGAGGATGCCGACCGTGAGGAGCGCGGCGAAGTACGCGCGGGACGACCAGCGGAGGCGGCTCGCCACGACGAGGGCGAGGGTGGGTACGGCGAAGGACAGGACGATCAGCAGCGGCGACGTGAGGTACGGAGGCGAGATGCCCTCGAGCCACGGTGCGTGGACGTCGCCGCCGTAGAAGACCCAGTACCCGAGTCCCCGGAGCACCTCCGACGCGGAGGTCGTGGATGAGGTGGCCTGCACCGACTCCGTCACCGAGAGGATCGGGAGGCCGTACCGCCCGCCGATCGCGTAGGCGACCATCCACCATGCCTGGGTGACGACGGTGAGGAAGCCGGCCCGTACGAGGAGCACCACGCCTGCGCGGGGGGTGGCGCGGCCGAGGGTGTGCACACCGAAGGGGACCCAGATGACCGCGCCGAGGATCACGAAGAAGACGGAGGTGCCGTTGAGCGAGCCGCAGGTGGTGACGAGCAGGGCGAACCCCGCCGGCCACCGCCACGTGCCCTCGTCGAGCCCGCGGACCAGCGTCCAGGTCATCCAGCCGAGTCCGGCGAACGGGAGCAGGAGCGCGGACTGCCAGGCCACCAGGCCGAGGGCGAACGGGCTGAGGCCGTACCCGATCGCCGCCACGAGCTGGGCGGCGTGGCGCCGGGGGAGCAGGGTGCGGAACAGCACGAGCGCGCCCAAGCCAGCGAACAGCTGGATGGAGCCGACGAAGAGTCGCTGGGCGGCCCAGTCGGGGACGTGGAGGAGGTCGAGGGCCCAGTAGAAGGGTCCCGTGGGCCAGAGGTACCCAATGGCCTGGTGCGTGACGGCGCCACCGCCGACTCGCCCGTCCCACAGCGACCGGGCCCGCGCCATCAGGTCCCAGGGATCGAGGTAGAGGTACTGCTTGGTGTCGGCGTTCAGCCGGCCGTTCGCACCGAGGAGCAGCGGCAGGTAGGTGATCGCAGCGAGGATGGCGACCTCGGCCGCGGAGACCAGGCGCTGGGGCCGAGCGATGGAGGTGGGGGCCGTCACCGTCGCCGGTCCGCGTCGCGGCAGAGCGCGTCCAGGACCACTTGGGAGGCCAGCTCCCAGCGGTGCCCGGCCGCGTGCGCGACTGCCGCCTGCCCGAGGCGCTCACGGAGGGCGTCGTCGCCCAAGACGCGGATGAGGGCGCCGGCGATCCCCGGAACGTCGTCGGCGAGGAGGCCCGTGCTCCCGTCGACGACCGCGTCGACGTGACCCGGGATCCGGCGCGCCACCGCGGGCGTGCCACAGGCGGCCGCCTCGGTGAGGGTGAGCCCGTAGCCCTCGCGCGTCGAGGCGCTGGCGACGACCCACGCCCGCCGATACCAGTCGACGAGGTCCTCGGCGGGCACGTAGCCGGGCAGCTCCACGGAGTCGAGCCCGTGCGACCTGATGGCGGCCTCCACCGCACCGCGTGCCGGACCGTCGCCGACCAGGGCGAGCCGTGCATCCGGCACTGCGGTCCGCACCTGGCTGAAGGCGGCGACCAGGTCCGGGATCGCCTTCGCCGGCATCATCCGTGCGACGGCCACGACGAGCGGCGACGGGCTCCGCCTGCCACCGGGGGAGAACGCCGGGTCGACGCCGCACCAGGCGACGTGCACCCGGTTCGGGGACGATCGGTAGGCCCGGAGCACCTCATCCCGGGACGAGTCGGCGATCGTGACGAGCTCGCGCCGGCGATAGGCGAGGGGGACGCCGAAGCGCTCGCCCACGTAGCCGACGGCAGAGCCCGGGAAGGGCACGAGGTTGCGCCAGTTGCCGAGGTTCACATGGTGGACCACCCCGACCTGCGGCGTGCGAGGGGCCCAGACCGGAGCGAAGAACGGCACGCCGTGGAACACGTCGATCAGGCCGTCCGCGGGTCCGAGGCGGCGCCGGACCTCGTCGAGGACGGCCGTGGGCCAGACACCGACGCGCCCGCCCCGCCGAACGACGCGGGCCCCCGCGCGACGGGCCTCGATCGCGAGGCCAGGGACGGCGCCGGTGCGGAGGGTCACCTCCAGTCCGGCCGCGGTGAGGTCGTCGCAGAGGTGCGCGATGTGCACCTCCGACCCGCCCGCCTCCGGGTGGTCGAGATCCCGGAACGTCAGGACGTGGACGCGGCGGATCCCGGAGCGGTCGGCCCGCTCGGCCATCTCCGCGTGGACGGCGGCTTGTTGGGGATCTCGAGGGACGGTGCTCACGGCGGCGCGACGACGTCTGAGGTGGCGCGTTGCGGGCCCCACCGGCGGGTCCCTAATCTACCCACCCCTGTGGATGCCCTGACCGACGCCCTCCCTCCGGTCCGACCGGCCCGGGCCCTCGTCATCCCGATGTGCGACGAGGTGGCCAGGATCGAGCGGACCCTGTCGGCGCTGGCGGCGTCATCCCTCGCCCTCGACGACCTCGAGCTGGTCCTCGTCGACGACGGCAGCGCCGACGACACGGTGGCGGTGGCGGTGGCGGCCGCCGCGAGCCTGGGGCTGCACGCGCGGGTGCTCGAGCTCGGGATGAACCAGGGCAAGGGCGCCGCCGTGCGGGCGGGGATGCTCGCCGCGACCGCGCGGTCCCGCGTGTTCGTCGATGCGGACCTGTCGGTGGAGATCAAGGACCTCCTGCGCTGCTTCGAAGCCCTGGAGGGTGGTGCCGACGTGGCCTTCGGCACCCGTGCCCACGCGGAGAGCCGGCTGCCGCACACCCAGCCTGCGCACCGGGTCCTGAGCGGCCGCACCTACAACCTCCTCCTGCGCACGCTGGGGCTGACGGACGAGCGAGACACGCAGTGCGGCATGAAGGGCTTCACGTCGGAGGCGGCCGAGGCGGTCTTCGCCCCGCTCCACACGATGCGGTTCGGCTTCGACGTCGAAGCCCTGGCGCGGGCGGTGCGGGGTGGTTGGACCGTCGTCGCCGTCCCTGTCACGTGGTCGCACGTCGAGGCGAGCCGGGTCCGCCTGCTCCGCGACGGGCTCAGCATGGGCGCGTCCGCGATCACCATCCGCCGGCGGCTCGACCGCGAGGCGCGCTCGGCCGCTCCGACGCCGATGTCCCGCGAGGCCATCACGGCGATGGCGGCCGTCGAGAGCGACCACTGGTGGTTCCGTGCGAAGCGCGACCTCGTGGCCCAGGAGCTCGTACGGCGGGGCGCCACCGACGGGCGGCTCGTCGACGTCGGTTGTGGCACCGGGGCACTGCTCGCGGACCAGAGCCGGACCCGGCCCGTTCTCGGCGTGGAGATCGACGCAACCGCTCGCGCGCTCGCGGCGGAGGTCGTGGGACCGGAGATGGTGGTGGAGGGGTCTGCCGAGCGCCTGCCGCTCGATGACGGCATCGCGGAGGTGGTCACCGCGCTCGACGTGGTCGAGCACGTGGACGACGACGTTGCCGCCCTCCGGGAGCTGGCCCGCGTGGCCGGCGGGGGGCTCGTCGTGGTCGCCGTGCCTGCCTACCGCTGGGCGTGGAGCGACCACGACGTCCGCCTCGGTCATCGCCGCCGCTACGACCGCCGTTCCCTGCGCGAGGCGGCGGCGGCCGCCGACCTCGAGGTCCTCCGCGTCACGCACTTCCACAGCTGGCTCACCCCGATCGCGCTCCTCGTGCGCCGCACGCCGGTCGGGCGCCTCCTGCGGGGATCCGCAGAGGAGGCGAGCTACGTGGATGCACGCGTGAACCGGCTGCTGGCGCGGGTCACCGCGGTGGAGCGGTGGGTGCTCCGCCGCGTGGATCTGCCGATGGGCCTCTCGATCCTCCTCGTGGCTCGGCGGCGGCCGGGCTCGGGCGCTCGGTAGCCTCGCCCGGTGCCGCGAACCCTGGTCATCATCCCGACGGTCGACGAGGCGTCGAACGTCGCCGAGGTGCTGCGTCGCACGCGCGAGTCGGTTCCGGACGCCGACGTCCTGGTCGTCGACGGGAACAGCTCCGATGGCACCCCCGACCTCGTCGAGGAGCTCGGCGGAGAGCTGGGCCAGGTCTCCGTGCTGCGCCAACCCGTCCGCAACGGGCTCGGCGGCGCGTACCGAGCCGGCTTCGCGCGCGGCCTCGCGGGCGGGTACGAGGTGCTCATCGAGATGGACGCGGACCTCAGCCACGACCCCGCCGACCTGCCCCGCCTGATCGGCGCGACCGAGTCCGGTGCCCGCCTCGCGATCGGGTCGCGCTACGTGCCGGGCGGTCAGACCCCGAACTGGCCCTTCTTCCGCCGCTTCATCTCCCGGGGCGGCAACCGCTACGTGAACCTCGTGCTGGGCCTGAGCGTCAACGACGCCACCGCCGGGTTCCGGGCCTACCGGGCCGACGCCCTCGTGGACATCGGCGCGGGGGAGACGCAGGCGGATGGCTACGCGTTCCAGGTGGAGATGGCCTACCGGGTGTCCCGCAGCGGCGGCGGCATCGTGGAGATCCCGATCACCTTCTACGACCGCGTCCGCGGCACGTCGAAGATGTCGATGCGCATCATCGTGGAGGCGATGCTGCTGGTGACCCGCTGGGCGATCCGGGACCGGATCCTCCGTCGGAGGCGCTAGGCCTCGGCCAGCTCCTCGTGGTACTCCTCCTCGACGTTCACGGCCCAGATGTCGTGGTCGGCACCGAAGAGGTTCTCGACCGTGAGCAGGGCCGTGTACATCGAGTGGTCCTGGTTGTTGTACTTGTGCATCCCGTTGCGCCCGACCGGGTGCACGTTGGCGGCGTGCTGCGAGAGCCAGTCCACGAGGATGGCGACGTTGGCCTTGTAGTGGTCGTCGTAGGTCGGGTACGCCTTCGGGCACCGCACGACGTAGCCCGTCTCGACCTTGTCGGCATCGAGCAGCCCGAGGCGCTCCAGCTCCTGCGAGCCCAGCGCCACGAGGTCGTCGTCTTCCATCGTCCAGACCTCGTCGCCCTCGTACACGAAGTACTCGAGGCCGAGGCAGGTCCGACCCTCCTTGATGAGGTACGGCGACCACGAGCCGAAGTTCTGGATGCGGCCGACCTTCACCTCGGGGCCGTGGATGTAGATCCAGTTGTCGGGGAAGCCCGCGGACTCGGGGACCACCAAGGCCACGGTGAGGAAGTCGCGGTAGGGAAGGGCATCGGCGGCGGCCGCCACCTCTGCGGGCACCGGCGGGTCCATGGCCTTGAGCAGGTGCGTGATCGGCATCGACGAGATCACCGAGTCGACGGGCACGGTGGTCTCCGCGCCGGCGGTGCGGGCGGTGACCTCCACCGCACGGCCGCCTTCGTGGCGGATCCGCACCACCGGTGCCTCCATCACGACCTTCGTGCCCTGCGCCTCGACGAGGTCGCGGCACCGCTCCCACATCATCCCGGGACCGAGCTTGGGGTACTCGAACTCCTCGATGAGGGAGGTGATGTCCTTCTGGTTCCGCCGGGGGAGGAGGGAGTTCCACACGGCCTTGGCGAGCGACAGGTTCTTGATGCGCTGCGCGGCGAAGTCGGCGGTGAGCTCGGTGGCGGGCAGGCCCCAGGCCTTCTCGGTGTAGGTCTTGAAGAAGGTCCGGTAGAGGCGCCAACCGAACCGGGCGGCGGTCCAGCCCTCGAAGTGCGACTGGTCCTTGGGCGGGCGGATCCGCACCCAGACGTAGGACAGCACGCAGAGGAGCGCCTCGATGGGCCCCACCTTCCGCAGCGCGTCCATCGCCCGCAGCGGGTAGTCGATGAACTTGCCGTTGAGGTAGATCCGGCTCATGCGCGGGCGGAGCATGAAGTCCTCGTCGGGGAGGATCTCGTGCCAGAGGGCCTCGACCCGGGGGACCTTGGTGAAGAACCGGTGGCCGCCGATGTCGAAGCGCCAGCCGTCGCGCTCGACGGTGCGGCTGATGCCCCCGACGATGTCGTCGGCCTCGAACACCGTGGTCGCCACCCCCCGCTTGCCGAGGTCATAGGCGGCGGTGAGGCCGGCGGGGCCGGCGCCGATGATCACCACGCGACCGACGTCGGAGGCAGTGCGGTTCGCGTGGTCTGAGGGCATGGGGGGCTGATTCTAGGGAACTACCGTGTCCCGGATGCCAACCCCGCTCCAGCCGGCTCGACGGCGCCAGCTGGCCTCCCTCGGGGTCGTCGCGGCGGTCGTGGTCGGCATCGTCCTCCGCTTCGCGACCACGTCGCCCCTCTGGCTGGACGAGGCGCTGACGGTCCGGATCGCGGAGGTCCCGTTGGGGGACATCGGCTCGGCGCTCCGCCACGACGGCCACCCACCCCTCTACTACTGGCTCCTCCACGGCTGGATGGGGCTCTTCGGCGAGAGCGACGTGGCCGTGCGGGCGCTGTCCGGCGTGTTCGGCGTCCTGGCCCTGCCGTTGGCGTGGAGGCTGGGCGATCGGGTGGGGGGACCGCGGGCCGCCCGCTGGACCCTGGTGCTGGTGGCGCTGTCGCCGTTCGCGGTGCGCTACTCCACCGAGTCCCGCATGTACTCGCTCGTGATGTTGCTCGGGCTGCTGCTCGCCCTCGCCGTCGACGGCGTGCTGCGGCGCCCGCAGCCGCTCCGGATGGCGTGGGTGGCGCTCCTCTGCGGCGCCATGCTCTGGACCCACTACTGGTCGATCTACCTGCTCGCCATCCTCGGGATCCTGCTGGTCCTGCGCCAGTGGCGTGACGTCTCCACGCGCGGGCCGAGCCGGCGCGCCATCGGCTCGATCGTTGCCGGTGGCGTGCTCTTCCTCCCGTGGCTGCCGGTGTTCCTCGACCAGCTCGCGCACACGGGCACGCCGTGGGCTCGCTCCTCCCGGCCGACCCAGGTGGCGCAGGTGACGTTGGCCGACCTCGGTGGGGGCGGCTTCGCCGAGGCCCTGCTCCTCGGCACGCTGCTCGCCGTCTTCGTCGTCGCCGCGTTCGCCCACATCGACCGCCATCGGATGGGAGCGGCCGAGCTGCGGCCGCTCGACGTGCGCGTCGTCGCCCTGGTCGCCGGGGCCACGATGGTCCTGGGCTCGACCATCGCCTGGGTGGGGGCAGCGCGTACGCCTCGCGCTACGGCTCGGTGGTGGCGCCGCTGGTCCTGGCGGTGGCGGCCATGGGCATCATCAACCTCCGACCGACGTGGCTGCAGGTCGCCCTCGTCACCACCGCGGTGGGCCTCGCCCTGGCCGGTCTCGGGCACAACGTGACCGACCCGCGCACCCGTGCCGACGACGTCGTCGACCAGATCCTCGACGGCGCCGAACGGGGCGACCTGGTGGTGGTGTGCCCGGACCAGCTCGGGCCCGCGCTCACGCGCGTCCTCGATCAGCGGGGCTCCGGGATCGAGGTCGTGCGCTACCCCGACCTCGGCGATGCCCGCTTCGTGGACTGGCGCGACTACGAGGACCGCAACCAGGCGGCGTCCCCCGAGCGGATCGCCCGGCAGATCGCCGTCCGGGCCGACGACGCGGCGATCTGGGTGGTGTGGAACGGGAGCTACCGGACGTTCGAGGACCAGTGCGAGGCGCTCGTGACCAACCTGTCGGTGCTCGTCGGGGTAGCAACTCCCGACGAGGAGTACGAGGGGGCGTTCGAGACCGCGCACGTGGTCCGCTTCCGCTGACAGGGGCCTGTGCGAGGATGCCCATCGTGGTCGACATCAGCTGCCCGCGCTGCCAGGCCGCCGCCCAGGTGCGGTACTACGGCCCTTGCGACGACTGCCGTGATGCGCTCCGCTCGACCGTGGCCGGCATCGCCCGAGCGGTCGAGGCCGAGGCGTTCGAGCCGTCGATGCACGTGACGCCCAACGCCGTGGCGCTCAAGGACGACTGACGTGGCCACCGGTGCCGCCGAGCGCGTCGGTGGCCTCTGGGGGCTCCTCGAGACCCCGGTCGTCTACAACACCGTGCAGCGGGCCCTCGGGGGCAACCGCTTCCGAGCGGCGGTGGCCGGCGAGGTCGCCCGGGTCTCGGCGGAGGACCGCGTGCTCGAGCCCGGCTGCGGCCCCGGGAACATGCTCGCCCACCTCCCGCCGATGGAGCGCTACGTCGGGTTCGACCCGAACCCCCGGTACATCGCGATGGCCAGGGAGCGCCACGGCGCCCGAGGCGCGTTCCTCGACTCGGCGGTCGCGGACTTCCCGGTGGAGGAGTCGGGGGATCCGACCGTGGTGCTGACCGTCGGCGTCCTCCACCATCTGGACGACGCCGACGCCGGCCGGTTGCTCGACCTCGCGGCCCAGGTGCTGGTGCCCGGGGGCAGGTTCATCGCCGCCGACCCCACGTTCATCGACCGGCAGGGCCTCATCTCTCGCGCGCTCGTGCGCAACGACCGTGGCCAGCACGTCCGGACCCCGGCCCGGACCGAGGCGCTCCTGCGCTCGCGCTTCTCCGAGGTGCGACTGGAGCTGCGACATGACCTCCTGCGCCTGCCGTACTCGTACGTGATGGCGGAGGCGTCCGGCCCGATCCGGGCCTGAGGGCGGTTCGCCCTAGCGGGCGGCCAGCGGCTGGATCCGCTGGCGGGGTGCCTTGCGGCGGGCACGGATCCGGCCGTCCTCGAGCAGGAGGCAGGCCCGACCGCGGTGCGGGGCGAAGGGCTCGAGGAGCTCGAGCATGCGGTGATCGGTGCCCTGCTCCTCGCGGGCGAGGGCCCAGGCCACGAGGTGCTTGAGGTGGTAGTCGCCGACGCTGACCGCGTCGGCGTCGCCGAGCGCCACCCGGGCGACCTCGGCCGACGTCCACGGACCCACGCCCGGGATGGCCTCGAGCCGCTCGCGGAGCTGGGCGCTGGACCCGAGGCCCGACTGCTCGATCCGGGCGGCGTGGGCGCAGACCCGCTTGAGGGTGTCGGCCCGCTTCTTCTCCATGCCGACGAGGTGGAGGTCGTAGTAGCCCAGCTCGGCGATCTGCTCGGGGAGCGGGGCCAGGAGCAGCCCGCCGGGACCGGGAGCAGGCTCGCCGAACCGCTCCACCAGCTGGACGAACGAGCGGCGGGCCTCGAAGCCCGTGACCCGCTGGCCGAGGACGGCGGGGATCAGCGCATCGAGGACGCGGCCGGTGCGAGGCATCCGGAGGTCGGGGGCCTCCCGGTGGAGACGGCGGATCAGCCCGGCCGGCGGGTCGAACGCCTCGGCGTCGTCGAGGAGGCCGCACAGCCCCGGAGCGGCGTCGAGCGCCCACTCTGCGCCCGGTCCCCAGGCCGTGGCCACGAGGCGATCGCCCTCGTGGTCGATCCGGATCGTGGAGGGCCCGTCGGGCGTGCGGGAGGCCCGGAGCAGCCCGTGCTCGCCCAGGTGGACCGTCGGATCCCCGCGACCGACCCGCAGCGGGCGCAGCGACCGGCGGAGGTCGACCGCGAACGGGAGCGGGATGGTGCGGTCCATGGGTGGAGGGGAACGCTACGACGTGCCCTGAGAACCACCAAGTCCCGCCACCTCGGCGGCCCATCGGTAGTCGGGCTTGCCGCTGGGGCTCCGCTCGACCACCGGGACCCGCACGACCGCCTTCGGGAGCTTGTACCGGGCCACGTGGACCCCGGCCACCGCCCGCAGATCGTCGTCGGAGGGCCTGTCGACGCCCGGACGCAGCTGGACGACGGCCACCACCTCCTGGCCCCATCGCTCCGAGGGGCGTCCCACCACCACGACGTCGAACACGGCCGGGTGGTGCTTGAGGGCCTGCTCCACCTCCTCCGCGAAGACCTTCTCGCCGCCGGTGTTGATGGTGACCGAGTCCCGACCGTGGAGCTCCACGGAGCCGTCGGCGCGGAGCCGGGCCCGGTCGCCGGCGACCGCGTACCGCACGCCGTCGACCGTCGGGAACGTGCGCTGGGTCTTGTCCGCGTCGCCGAGGTACCCGAGGGGCACCCGGCCCGACTGGGCCAGCCACCCGAGCTCCTCGTCGCCGGGCGCGAGCACCCGGCTGCGGTCCTCCGACAGCACCACGGCCGTGGGGGAGGGGGCGAACGTGCCCGTGCTGGCCCCCGAGCCACGGTCGGACACCTGGGTGCCCTGCCGGCCGGTCTCCGAGGAGCCGAGGACGTCCACGATCTTGAGGCCGGGGACCAGCTCGAGGAGCTCCTCCTTGATCGGAGCCGAGAGGATGGCTCCGCCCGTGAGCAGGTGGCGGAGCCGGGAGACGTCGTGGTGGCCGGCCCGCAGCGCGTCGACCAGGGGACGGGCGAAGGCGTCGCCCACGATGAGGAGGGACGTGACCCCCTCGCGGGTGGCGGTGGCGAGGATGTCGTCGGCGTCGAGCCGGCTCGGCTCGTCCTGGATCACCACCGTGCCGCCCGAGGTCCACCCGCTGATGGCGTTCCAGTGGGCGGCCCCGTGCATGAAGGGCGGGGCGGCGAGGATGCGGAGCGAGGCCCGCTCGGCGGCCGCCACCAGCTCGTCGGTGGTGGATGCGATCCCGAGGCAGGTCGCCAGGAAGTCGGCCTGACGCCACAGCACCCCTTTGGGCAGTCCCGTTGTGCCTCCGGTGTAGAGGATGTAGAGGTCGTCGGGAGACAGGCCCTCGGGGGCGCGTGGGGAGGCGGCGGCCAGCGCCGCCTCGTAGTCGAGGACCGCGCCGCCGGCCCCATCGGGGACCGGCGCGGCTCCGGAGCCGTCGTCCACCTGGAGCACGAGCCGCACGTCGGGGAGGTCGGGGAGGACCTCGGCGAGGGTCGAGGCGAAGCTCGACGCGCACACGACGGCCTGGGCGCGGCTGTCCTGCAGGACGTGGCGGAGCTCCTCGGCCACGTAGCGGTAGTTGACGTTGACGGAGGCGCAGCGCGCCTTCGCGGCACCGAGCATCCCCTCGAGGTACTCGTTGCCGTTGTGGAGGTAGAGCGCCACGTGGGCCTGCCCCGACTCCCACGGCGCGAGCTCGACCGCCGGGTCCGGGGGCAGGAGGCCGTGGGCGCGGAGGACGTCGGCCAACCGGCGGGTCCGGTCGGTGACGTGGGACCAGGTCAGGCGTCGATCCCGCCAGACGATGCACTCCCGCTCGGGCACGACGGCCGCGATCGCCTCGTGGAGCGCGGCGAGGTTGAGCTCCTCGGGGATGTGCAGGACCGCCATCGTGTCGGGAACCTACGGCGTGCGCGAGGCTCGCGGCCATGTCGACCGTGCTCGTGTCCAACCCCGCCGACGGCGTCACCATGCTGACGCTCAACCGCCCCGAGAAGCTCAACGCCATGGACGTCGGGCTCATCACGGAGCTCCACGAGGCACTCGGTGCGGCCGGTGCCGACCGCGACTGCCGGGTCATCGTGATCACCGGCGAGGGCCGCGGGTTCTGCGCCGGACTCGACCTCGGGGGCTACGGCATGGCCCCCGACGGGGCCGGCCGTGGCGCGGTGGGGGCGGGGATGGCGGTGCAGCAGCAGATCGCGGCCCTCGTGCCGCGGCTGCGGTCGCTGCACCAGCCGGTGATCTCGGCCATCAACGGCGCCGCCGCCGGGGGTGGGCTGGCGATCGCCCTCGCGAGCGACGTGCGCATCGCCGCCACGTCGGCCAAGTTCAACGTCGCGTTCGTGCGCATCGGCCTGAGCGGCTGCGACATCGGCGTCAGCTGGCTCCTGCCGCGCCTGATCGGCGCGTCACGGGCGTGGGAGCTGATGCTGACCGGTCGGGTGATCGACAGCGCGGAGGCGGACAAGATCGGTCTGGTCACGCGCGTCGTGCCGGACGGGACCGTGATCGAATCGGCGCTGGAGACAGCGGCGCTGATCGCGGCGAACAGCCCGTGGGGTGTCCGGATGACCAAGGAGGTCGCGTGGTCGCAGCTCGAGGTGGGGAGCCTGCAGGCCGGGATCGACCTGGAGAACCGCACGCAGATCCTGTCGTCGTTCACTGCGGACCACCGTGAGGCGATCGGAGCGTTCCTGGAGAAGCGGTCGCCCGACTTCACCCACGGCTAGGCGTTTCGGTGCCGAACCCGACCCGACTACGCGTCGACCACGGTCACGCTCCGCATCACGTCGCCGACGGCGATCGTCTGGGCGACCTCGATGCCGGAGGTGACGTAGCCGAAGAGGTTGTAGAGCGGCTGCAGCTTGCGCTGGCAGTCGTCGATGCAGATGAAGAACTGCGAGCCGTTGGTGTCGGGCCCGGCGTTCGCCATCGCGACGGCACCGAGCGTGTACTCGCCGCGCACCGGCTCGTCGGCGAACTTGTAGCCCGGGCCGCCGCGCCCGGAGCCCTCGGGGTCGCCACCCTGGATCACGAACTCGGGGACCACCCGATGGAACGTGAGGCCGTCGTAGAACCCCTTGCGGGCGTTCACCACGAAGTGGTTGACGGTGATGGGGGCGAGGGCCGCATCGAGCGCCATCACGATGTCGCCCTTGTCGGTGGCGATGGTGACGTCGAACTTCGCAGCGGGGTCGATCTCGATCTCAGGGGCGGAGGCCATGGGGACCTACGCTACCCGTCGTGCCCGAACCCCTCGACGCCCGCGAGCGGCGCGAGCTGTGCGATCTCTTCGGCGACCTCGGACCGCATGCCCCGACGCTGTGCGAGGGCTGGGACACCCAGGACCTGGCCGCCCACCTGGTGGTCCGCGAGCGGAGCCCCCAGGCGGCGCCCGGGATCCTCCTCGGCGGACCCTTCGCCAAGCTGCTCGACCGGGCCACGGAGAAGGCCCTCGCCCGCGGCTACGACGACCTCGTCGAGCGGGTCCGCAACGGACCGCCCCCCGGGCCGTTCGCCGTGCCCGGCCTGCGGACCCTGCTGAACCTGAACGAGTACGTCGTCCACCACGAGGACGTCCGGCGGGCCAACGGCATGGGCCCCCGAGGCGACCGCCGAGACCTGCAGGACGCCCTGTGGCGGCTGCTGCGGCGAGGGGCGTCGCTCCAGCTCCGCAAGGTCCGCAAGGAGATCTCCGTACGGGTCCGCCGGCCCGACAGCCTCGACGGCACCGACATCACCGTGGGCTCGGGACCGGAGGCGATCCTCAGCGGCGAGCCCGTGGAGATCGTGCTCTTCCTCATGGGACGTCGGGGGGCCGCGCAGGTGGTCCTGGGTGGCGACCCGGACGCGGCGCGGATCCTGGAGCAGGCCGAGCTCGGGATCTGACCCGCCCGATCTGCCAGGCTGGCGCGATGTCCGACCGCGTCACCACCACCCTGCTCGACGGCGGCATCGCCGACGTGCGCCTCAACCGCCCCGACAAGATGAACGCGCTCGACGGCGCCATGTTCCAGGGCATCGTCGACGCCGGCGAGGCGCTCAAGGGCAACCACGCCGTCCGCGTCGTGGTCCTGTCGGGCGAGGGGCGCGGCTTCTGCGCCGGGCTCGACTTCAGCAGCTTCCAGGCGATGGCCGGTGGCGGGGGCGGCGAGCGGCCGGCCGAGGAGCCGGCCGCTGCCGACGTCAGCAGCGGGATCATGTCCACCGGGGAGCGCATCACCCACCTCGGCCAGCAGGCCGCCTGGGTGTGGCAGGAGCTGGAGGTGCCGGTGATCGCCGCGATCCACGGTCCGGCCCTGGGTGGCGGCATCCAGATCGCCCTCGGAGCGGACCTGCGCATCGTCGCCCCCGACGCCAAGCTCTCCGTGCTGGAGTCGCGGTGGGGCCTCATCCCGGACATGACCGGCACGGCGATGCTCCCTCGCCTCGTCGGCCTCGAGATGGCGAAGGACCTCACGTTCACGGGCCGGATGGTCTCCGGCGAGGAGGCCGTGCGCATCGGGCTGGCCAGCCGCCTGGCCGACGACCCGCGCGCGGCGGCGCTGGAGCTGGCCGCCGACCTCGCCACCAAGAGCCCGGAGGCGCTGCGTCACGGCAAGCGCCTCCTCAACCTGTCCGGCACCCGACCGATCGCCGAGCAGTTCCTCGACGAGCGCGAGACCATGGCATCGCTGATCGGGAGCCCGAACCAGGTCGAGGCCACGATGGCCTACTTCGAGAAGCGGCCGCCCAGCTTCAGCTGACCCAGATCATTCGACCCAGGCGCCTCGCTCCACGAGCAGCTCCTTCAGGACCGCCGGGCGGTCGGTCATGATCCCGTCGACGCCGAGGTCGAGCAGCCGCTCCATCTCGTGGCGGTCGTCGATGGTCCACACGTGCACCTGCACGCCCGTGCGGTGCGCGGTGTCGACGAACCGCCGGTTCACGAGCGCCACGCGGCCCTGACCGGTCGGCACCTGCGCGCACGGGGCCCGGAGGCGTCCGCCCCCGGGGAGGCCGCGGGAGGCGGCGATGAGCTGGGCCACCTGGCGCGGTCCCATCGAGGTGCAGAGCCCACCGCCGACGAGCGCCGGCACGCGGGCGATCCGCTTGTCGCTGAACGCGCCGACGCACACTCGGTCCACGGCCTCGGTGCGCAGCAGGACGTCCGCGAGCGGGTCGACGGCGCCGTCGTGCTTCGGGTCGATGTTCACGCGGAGGTCGGGCCACTCGCCGAGCAGGTCCTCGAGCAGCGGGATCGGGCTCGCGACCGTCGACCCGGGCCTGGCGGACCACCGACCAGGGCAGGTCGGCGATCACGCCGGTGCCGTCGGTGACGCGGTCGAGGCGGTCGTCGTGGAAGGCCACGAGCACCCCGTCGGCGGTGACGTGGACGTCGGTCTCCACGTAGCGGTAGCCGAGACCGACCGCGTGGGCGAACGCCGGCATGGTGTTCTCCGGCGCCTCGCTGGCGCCGCCCGCGGTGGGCGAACGCGATCGGCCCGGGCCAGTCGAGGAACGGCCACGCCGCGTTGGCCGGCATGGCCCTAGATCGACCGCCCGGCGGCGGCCCAGTACTCGTCCTTGAGCAGGCGCTTGTAGAGCTTGCCCGTGGGGTGGCGGGGCAGCTCGGCGCGGAAGTCGACCGAGCGCGGGCACTTCACGTCGGCCAGGTGCTCGCTTGCAGTACGCGATGAGCTCCCGTTCGAGGTCGGGGCCGGCGTCGGCGAGGTCGCACGGGCTCGACGACCGCCTTCACCTCCTCGCCGAAGTCGTCGTTGGGGACGCCGAAGACGGCGACGTCGGCCACCTTCGGGTGCAGAGCCAGGACGTTCTCGGCCTCCTGCGGGTACACGTTCACGCCGCCGGTGATGATCATGTACGCCTTGCGGTCGGTCAGGTAGAGGAACCCGTCGTCGTCGAGGCGCCCCACGTCGCCGAGTGTGGACCACCCGCGGCCCTTGGGGTCGCGCGACGCCGGCGGTCTTGGTGTCGTCGTTGTGGTAGCGGAACTCGCCCCCGCCCTCGAAGTACACCGTGCCCGCCTCGCCCACCGGGCAGCTCCTCGCCGTCGTCGTCGAGGATGTGGATCGTGCCGATGAGGGCCTTGCCCGACGGTGCCGCGGTGGGCCAGCCAGTCCTCGCTGTTGCAGTAGACGAACCCGTTGCCCTCGGTGCCCGCGTAGTACTCGTGGATGATCGGCCCGAACCACTCGATCATCTGGGCCTTCACCTCGGCAGGGCACGGTGCCGCGGCGTGGACCACGCACGTGCAGCGACGACGTGTCGTACGTGGCCCGCACCTCCTCGGGCAGCTTGAGCATGCGGATGAACATCGTCGGGACGACCTGGCTGAACGTGCAGCGGTAGCGCTCGACCAGCGCGAGGTACTCCTCGGGATCGAAGTGCTCCATCACGACGACGGTGCCGCCGATGCGGTGCGCCGCGCGGCAGAAGCGCAGCGGAGCGGCGTGGTAGAGCGGCGCGGGGGAGAGGTACACGGTGTCCTCAGTCCGCGCCGAACAGCAGCCGGCCCATGGATGGTGACCCCGTCGGCGCCTTCGCCGAGCGCGCCGGGCGGCACCGCCACCTTCACCCCCTTCGGCTGACCGGTGGTGCCCGAGCTGTAGAGCATGTCCTGCCCCTCGCCCCGCTCCTCGTCGAGCGGCGTGGGCGGGTGGGCGGCGAGGGCGTCCTCGTAGCGCTCGTAGCCGTCGACGGCGCCGTCGAGCACCAGTCGCACCTCCACGCCGGGCATGCGGTCGCGCAGCTCCGCCGCCTGCTCCGCCTTGTACGACGACGTGATGAAGGCGCGGGCGCCGCAGTCCTCGAGGATGTACGCCATCTCGTCGGTGGTCAGCCGCGAGCTCATCGCGGTGTAGTACGAGCCCGGCGTAGTGGCAGCCCCAGAGCACGCGCAGGAAGCGTGGGTGGTTCTCGAGGCAGAAGGCCACGTGGTCGCCCGGCGCAGCCCCGCGGAGCGGAGCAGCCGGGAGAGCTGGTTGGCCTCGGCGTCGAGCTCGGCGTAGGTGATGACCTGGCCCGTGCCCGCCATGATCACCGCCGGCTTGTCCGGCGTCTCGGCTGCGAAGGTCCCCGGGAACGGCATCCGGGCAACGTACCCCCGGGTACCGTTCGCTGGTGCCCGAGGACCCGACCGACCGGTTCACCGAGCTCATCGCCCGGCCCGACGGCTTCGCGCTCGACGAGGCCTGCCTCCTGGTGGCGGCCCACGCCCACCCGGAGCTCGACGTGGACGCCGAGCTCCTGCGGCTGGACGCACTGGCGGCCGGCTTCGACGGCGACGACCTCACCGCCCTCGCCCGGCACCTCTGCGACGACCTCGGCTTCGCGGGCGACCGCACGACGTACCACGACCCCCGGAACTCCCTCCTGCCCGACGTGCTCGACCGCCGGCTCGGGATCCCGATCTCCCTGGCGATCGTGGCGATCGAGGTGGGTCGCCGGTGCGGCATCCCGGTGGAGGGCATCGGGATGCCCGGGCACTTCCTGGTGCGTGACGCCCGGGTCCCCGATCTCTTCGTCGACCTGTTCGACGGAGGCCGGGCGCTCGACCGCGAGGGCTGCCAGGCCGTGTTCGCCCACCTCCACCCGGACGCCCGCTGGTCGGAGGAGTTCCTGGCGCCGGTCGGGTCGGTCGCCGTGGTGACGCGGGTCCTGAACAACCTCGCGGGCGCCTACCGGCGGTCGGGGGAGCGGGCCTCGCTGGCCTGGGCCCTGGCCCTCCGCCTCGCGCTCCCCGGCGCCACCGCACGGGAGCGGCGCGAGCTGGCCGTGCTCCTGGGCGCGATCGGTCGGTTCGCGGAGGGCGCCGACGTGCTGGAGGCGGCCGGCACCGACGCCGATCGCCACGCCGCCCAGCGGCTCCGGGCCCGCCTGAACTGACGTCGGCGGGAACTTGACCGCGGGGTCAAGTACGGTGCGGCCATGACCGTGACCGAGTCGACCACCCTCGATTCCGACGAGGCGGAGGTCCTGACCCTCTGCCACCAGCTGCTCGACGAGCTGCCCCCCAAGGAGACCGACCGCGTCGCGTTCCTCGGCCGGCAGTTCGACCTCGGTCTGGCCTGGGTCCACTTCCCGGTGGGCAACGGTGGCCTCGGCGAAGTCCCCCCGCCTGCAGAAGCTGATCAACGAGACGCTCCTCGGCGCCGGCGCCCCCCACCCGTACGCGGGCAACCCGATCGGCTACGGCATGGGTGCTCCGACGGTCGTCACCCACGGCAGCGAGGCCCAGAAGGAGCGCTACCTCCGCCCGCTCTTCACCGGCGAGGAGGTGTGGTGCCAGCTGTTCAGCGAGCCCGGCGCCGGCTCCGACGTCGCCGGCCTGGCCACCCGTGCGGTCCTCGACGGCGAGGAGTGGATCGTCAACGGCCAGAAGGTCTGGACGACCCTGGCCCACCTCGCCCGCTGGGGGATGCTCATCGCCCGCACCGACCCCGACCAGCCCAAGCACAAGGGCATGACGTACTTCGTGGTCGACATGCACGGCCCGGGCGTCGAGGTCCGGCCGCTCTACCAGATCACCGGTGAGGCCGAGTTCAACGAGGTGTACTTCACCGACGCCCGCATCCCCGACGCGGAGCGCCTCGGCGACGTGGGCGAGGGCTGGGGCGTGTCGCTCACCACGCTGATGAACGAGCGCGTGTCGATCGGCGGCCAGGTGTCGCCGCGCGGCGGCGGCTTCATCGGCGAGGTCGTGAAGATCTGGAAGCAGCGCGGCCACGCCGATCCCGCCCTGCGCGACCACCTCATGCAGCTCTGGACCCGCGCCGAGATCCTGCGGCTCACGAACATCCGCGCCCAGCAGATGCGCACGGTCGGCAACCCCGGGCCCGAGGGCTCGATCGCCAAGTGCGCCATGGCGGAGCTCAACAAGCACCTCAGCGAGTTCGCCGTCGACCTCCTCGGCCCCGAGGGGATGCTCTTCCCCAGCGGCTACCCGATGGACCGGCCGAAGACGGCGATGATGTGGTCCGGCCCCCAGCAGGCGTTCCTGCGGATGCGGGCCAACTCCATCGAGGGCGGCACCACCGAGATCATGAAGAACATCCTGGGCGAGCGGGTCCTGGGGCTCCCCGGCGACGTCCGCAACGACAAGGACCTGCCGTGGACCCAGGTGCCGAGGTCCTGAAGTAGTAGAACTTGGTCGTCCTCGGCGACGGGGATGAGTGGCTGAGGGGTCGGTTCGGGGGGACCGACCCCGCTCCCCATTTTCGGGTCTGGTTCGGCTGGGTCAGTCGAGCAGCAGGCGGACGTGGGCGGTCTCGTTGAGGCTGCGGATGCTCCGCGGGCCCGAGGTCGACGCGAGCACGCGGCTGATCGACGTGTACGCCGGCAGGAAGAACAGCGGCTCGTCGATCCCGAGCACATGCCCGGCGTAGGCGTTGACGACGCCGCCGTGGCACACCACGGCGACGCGCTGCCCGGGATGGGCGGCCACGATCCGCTCCATCGTCTCCACCACCGTGCCGACGAAGTCCTCGGGTCGCTCCGGCTCTCGTACCAGCGCGGGTCACCCGCCGCCTTGAGCTCCTCGATCGGGATGTAGCTGAGCGACTCCCGGTCGAACTCGGACAGCCCCTCGTCCACGGTCACGGGAAGCCCGAGGCGCTCGCTCACGGGCGCCGCCGTCTCCTGGGCGCGGCGCATCGGGCTCGACCAGATCGCGTCGACCTGCTCGTCGGCCAGCCAGCCGGCCAGTGCGGCGGCCTGCTCGATCCCGCGCGGCGCCAGCTCCGGGTCGGCGGGGCCGGCGTCCGGGTGGCCCTCGTCGACGCGGACGGGAAGCGCGTGGCGGATGAGGAGGAGCTCCACGAGCGAGCGTTCTAGCCCACACCGGTACCCTCGCCCCCATGGGGAAGCTCCGGGACCTGCTCCGCCGCCGCGGCGGTCCCGTGGCCGTCGTGCTGTCCGGGGGCGGCAACCACGGCGCGGTGCAGGTGGGGATGCTGCGAGCGCTGTCCGAGCACGGCATCGCGCCCGACCTGGTCCTGGGCTGCTCGATCGGCGCGCTCAACGGCGCCGCGTACGCCCAGGACCCCAGCCCGGAGGGCATCGCCCGCCTCGATCACCTGTGGCGTGGCCTGGGCGACGCGGGCATCTTCCCGTCGAGCTGGATGAACGCCCTGGCGCTGGCCCGGAAGGGCGAGTCCGTGCACACGAACGACCGCCTCCGCGGGCTCCTCGAGGGGATGCTCCGCCATGATCGCTTCGAAGACCTGCCGCTGCCCTTCCAGTGCGTCGCCACCGATGTGGTCGGCGTGCGCGAGGTCTGGTTCTCGAGCGGTGAGCTGGTCGACCCGATCCTCGCGTCGGCGGCCCTGCCCGGGATCCTCCCCGCGGTGGAGATCGACGGCGTCCGGTACCTCGACGGCGCCATCGTGAACGACGTCCCCATCACCCGCGCCGTCGCGCTCGGGGCCCGCACCATCTACGTCCTGCACTGCGGCACCATCGACCGGCCGCGCCCCGACCCGCGCCGGCCCATCGACGTCGCGTTCCAGGCCTACTGGGTGGCCCGCCACCACCGCTTCAAGCGCGACCTCGAGTCGCTGCCGCCCGACATCGAGGCCATCGTCCTGCCCACCGGCGCCACCCCCAGCCTCCGCTACAACGACTTCAGCAAGAGCGGTGAGCTCCTCGACGGCGCCTACGCGGCATCCGAGCGCTTCCTCGACGGCACCGTCGACGACGACGCGCCGCTCCCTCCCGGCGACCGGCCCGAAGGGGCGGCCGAGCAGGAGGCCGCGCAGCAAGGGGGGTAGGTTCGCCGGGATGTCCGAGGTCACCCTCACCACCTCCGGTCCGCCCGAGACCGTGCTCGACGACGAGCCGGCCGCGGCGCGGCACGGGCTCGCGCAGGCCCTCGCGCTCCCGGAGGACGAGCGGCGGGCCGCCGTCGCACGGTGGTGGCCGCCCACCCCCGCTTCCTCGACGGCTGGGCCCGGCTGGGTGATCTCGGCCGTGACCCGATGGAGCGCTACGCCGCCTACCGGGTCGGCTACCACCGTGGGCTCGACCGGCTCCGGGCCAACGGTTGGCGGGGGAGCGGCTACGTGCGCTGGGTCCACGAGCCCAACCGGGGCTTCCTCCGCGCGCTGGCCGGCCTGCAGGCGGCCGCCGCGGAGATCGGCGAGGACGACGAGGCCGACCGGTGCGCGCTGTTCCTCCGCCAGCTCGATCCGGGCTGGCCCCCCGAGGGTTGGGGCGAGTCCTAGGTGGCCGACGCCCCCACGCCGTTCCCCGACTCGGGCCGATCGGTCGACGACCTCGTCGCCGAGCTGTCCGGCGGTCGCGGTGGCGACGTCGACTGGCGCGGCGGTCGCACGTTCAGCCTCGTCTACAACCCCGCCGACGAGGACCTCGAGCGCCTCCAGCGCGCCGTGGCGGAGGAGTACCTGCACGAGAACTACCTCAACCCGTTCGCGTTCCCGAGCCTGCTTGCGCATGGAGCAGGAGGTCGTGGCGATGGCGGCGGACCTGTTCGGTCGACCGGAGGCGGCCGGGAAGCTCACCTCGGGCGGCACCGAGAGCATCTTCCTCGCCGTGCAGGTCGCCCGCGAGCACGCCCGCGGGGCGCGTGGGATCGCGGAGCCGGTGCTGGTCACCGCCGACACGGCCCACCCCGCGTTCGCGAAGGCCGCCCACTACCTCGACGTGGAGCACGTGATCGTCCCGGTGGGCGCCGATGGTCGCCTCGCCCCGGAGGCCGCCGCGGCCGCGCTCGATGCCCTCGACGGGCGCGCCGCGCTGCTCGTCGGCTCGGCCCCCTGCTACCCCTACGGCGTCATCGACCCCATCCCCGAGCTGGCGGCACTGGCCGACGAGCGGGGGACGCTCTTCCACGTCGACGCCTGCCTCGGCGGGTGGCTCCTGCCGTTCTGGGAGCGGCTCGGCGAGCCGGTGCCCCCGTGGGACCTGTCGGTCCCGGGCGTCACCTCGCTGTCGGCCGACGTCCACAAGTACGGGTGGTCGTTCAAGGGGGTGTCGGTGCTGCTGCACCGCGACCCCGAGCTCCTGCGCCACCAGTACTTCCTCTACGACGCGTGGCCGGGTGGGCTCTACGGCTCGGCCACCACCGCGGGCACCCGCCCAGGCGCGCCGATCGCGGCGGCCTGGGCCACGGTCACGCACCTCGGCATGGAGGGCTACCTCCGCCTCGCCGACGAGGTGCGCACCGCCACCCGCGCGGTTCCGCGCCGGGATCGAGGCCATCCCGGGGCTCCGCATCACCGGCGACCCGGTGATGGGGGTCATGGAGATCTCCTCCGACGAGCTCGACCTCGCGGCGGTCAACGACGTGATGGAGGACCGGGGCTGGCACCTCGACCGCCAGCAGGGCGGTCTGCACCTGATGCTGTCGCCCGGCCACGTCGCGGTGGTCGACGCAGTTCCTGGCCGACCTGGCCGACGCGGTCGCCCACCACGGCGAGTCGCGGGGTGTCGAGGCCCGCTACGGCGGGGTGGCCGAGTCTCCCTAGATGGCGGGGCCCTCCTAGCGGTGGAGCTCACCGGTGTGGTCCTCTGCGGCGGCGGAGCCGCCGCATGGGTCGCGACAAGGCGCTGCTCCCGGTCGGCGGCGTGCCGATGGCCCGCCGGGTGGCCGATGCCCTCGAGGCGGCAGGTGCGAGCGAGGTCATCGCCCTCGGCGGTGACCTCCCCGGGCTCGGCGGCGCTCGGGCTCCGGGCGGTGGCGGACGCCGCACCCGGCGACGGGCCCTTCCCGGCCACGATCCACGCCCTCGAGCTGGCCGCCCACCCGCTGGTGCTGGTCCTGTCCTGCGACCTCGTCGCGCCGAGCCCCGACGCGATGCGGACGCTCGTCGAGCGCCTGCAGGCGAGCCCCCGGGGCGGAGGGCGCCGTGCCGGTGGTGGACGGGCACCACCAGTGGACCCACGCGGCCTGGCGGACCTCGGCGGCGCCGATCCTGCGAGCGGCGCGCGACCGCGGGGTCGGCTCGCTCCGGCGGGGCACCGCCGACCTGTCGATCCTCGAGGTCCACGACCTCGCACCGGAGGCCCTCCGAGACGCCGACGTCCCCGCCGACCTGGCCGACGACGGGCCGGGGGGCCGCTGAGCGGTGCCGTTCCCGCACGCGGGTACCCTCCAGGCGATGGACGTGCCCGAGATCGACATCGACGAGCTGGTCACCCTGCGGGCCGAGGGAGTGCCGCTGATCGACGTGCGGGAGCCCGACGAGTACGCCGAGGCCCGGGTTCCCGGGGCCACGCTCATCCCGCTCGGCGAGGTGGCCGAGCGGGTCGACGAGGTCCCGACGGACCAGACCGTCTACGTGATCTGCGCCCGGGGCGGCCGCAGCGCCAAGGCGGTCGAGCACTACCGGTCGATCGGCATCGACGCCGTCAACGTCGCCGGCGGCACGCTCGCCTGGATCGACGCCGGGCACCCGACCGAGCACGGACCCGGGGGAGCGTGAACCGGACCGCCGAGCCGGACGCCACGTCGTTCCGCTGGGTCGGCGACGACGCCGCGTTCGCGGAGGTCCTCGACCGACCTGGCGACCGCGGACGATCTACTGCCTCGACACCGAGTTCCACCGGGAGCGCACCTACCACGCCCGCCTCGCCCTGCTGCAGCTGGCCTGGGCGGACCAGATCGTCCTCGTCGACCCGATCACCGTCGACGTCGGCCCCCTGGCCAAGGTCCTCGACGGGCCCGGCACCTGTGTGATGCACGCGGCGAGCCAGGACCTCGAGATCCTCGCCCGGGTCTGCGGCACCGTGCCCTCCCGCCTCTTCGACACGCAGACCGCGGCCGGGTTCCTCGGCTACAGCAGCGTGGGGCTGGCCGGGCTCCTGCACGCGCGAGCTCGTCGGTCACCGTGCCGAAGGCCGACCGCCTCACCGACTGGCTGGTCCGTCCGCTCCCGGACGGTGCCCTCGCCTACGCGGCCTCCGACGTCGCCCACCTGCACGAGCTGCACGACCGGCTCGTGGCCAAGCTCGAAGGCGCGCGGCCGCCTGCAGTGGGCGCTCGACGAGTGCGAGGTGCAGCGCACCCGCTCCGCCGCTCCCAACGACCCCGAGCGGGCCTGGTGGCGCATCAAGGAGGCGCGGTCGCTGCGAGGGCGGGCGGCGGCGGTCGCGCAGTCCCTGGCCGCCTGGCGGGAGCGACGGGCGGCCGAGGTCGATCGGCCGGTGCGCTTCCTGCTCGCGGACCTCGCCCTCGTGGCGATGGCCCAGCGCCCGCCGCAGTCCGAGGCCGACCTCGGCCGCGTGCGCGGGCTCGACGAGGGCAAGCGCAAGGGCGGTGCCGCCAGTGAGCTGCTCGCCGCGGTGGCCGCGGGCGTGGAGCTCCCGCTCGAGGAGGTGCAGGTCCCGCCCGTCGACGGCGTCGACCGCTCCCGTCGCGCGGCGGCCTCGCTGGTGAGCGCCTGGGCCGCGCAGCGGGCCCGCGACCTGCGAGATCGACGCGGCCATCCTCGCCACCCGGTCCGACATCGAGAGCCTGCTCATGGGCGAGGGCGGACGGCTGGCCGTCCGGCTGGCGCCACGACGTGATGGGCGAGCCGATCCGCGCGCTGGCGGCGGGCGAGGCGTCGCTCGCCCTCGACCCGGACGGTCGGCTCGTGCTCGAGCGCCGCTCCGGCGACCCGATCGTCGACCCCTAGCCCCGCGGGCGCAGCACGAGGCCGGCGTCGGCTCGGAGCACGCCGTCGAACGGAGCGCCCTCGCCGATGCCGTCGCTGGCCACCTCGACCACGGTGCCCTCCCACAACGAGGACGGCACCTCCACCTCCGCGTCGAGCTGGTTCACGAGGACCGTGCGCCGGTCGGCCTGGTCCGCCCCGACTCCCGTGCGGTGCCAGGCGAGGACGCCCTCGGGCGCGCCGTCGAGGTGGTCGATGTCCCCGAGCTGCAGCGCGGGGCTGGAGCGGCGGGCGTGGAGCAGGCGCCGGTAGAGGTGGAGGATCGAGCTCGGGTCCTCGACCTGCGCCGCCACCGAGCGGTCGCCCGCGTCGGGAGGGAAGGGCAGCCAGGTGGGCTCGCCCCAACCGTGGGGCGCCTCGCGGTCCCACGGCACCGGCGCGCGGCAGCCGTCGCGGCCACCGGGATCGACCACCCGGTCCGGTGGGATGACCGCGTCCTCGAGACCGAGCTCCTCGCCGGCGTAGAGGACCGGCGTCCCGCGCTGGGTGAGGATCGCCACCGCGGCGGCGCGGGCCCGCGCCTCCGAGCCCCCGTAGCGGGTGCGGTGGCGGGGCACGTCGTGGTTGGAGAGCACCCAGGTGGGCCAGGCGCCGCGAGGATCGAGCAGGGCTTCGACCTCGCTCGAACCGCTTGCGCCACGTGTCGGCGTCCCAGGGCGAGTGGGTGACGGCGAAGTTGAAGGCCAGGTGCAGCTCGTCGTCGTCGCCGTAGTACGGAGCCACCCACCGCGTGGCCGGGAGGGCGGTCTCGCCGAGCAGGACCCGGTCGCCCGGGTATCCGTCGGCCAGCCGGCGGAGGCCCGGATGTGCTCGTGGGTGCTGGGGTGCTCGTTCGAGGCGCAGTGGGGGATCGTCTCCCACGGTGGCTCGTCGTCGGGGAGGGCCGGGTCCCTGCCGATGCAGTGGACGACGTCGATCCGGAAGCCGTCGACGCCGCGGTCGAGCCAGAAGCGCATCACGTCGTGCATGGCCGCGACGACGGCCGGCTCGGCCCAGTTCAGGTCGGGTTGCTCCGGGAGGAACTGGTGGAGGTACCCTGCCCGGTGGCCTCGTCGAAGGTCCAGGCCGACTCGTTCGTGAAGGCCGCCATCCAGTTGTTCGGCGGGCTGCCGTCGGGCTCGAGGTCCCGCCACACGTACCAGTCGCGCTGGGGGTCGTCGCGGCTGCTCCGGGCCGCCTGGAACCACGGGTGCTGGTCCGAGGTGTGGTTGGGGACGAGGTCCACGAGCACCTTGAGGCCCAGCTCGTGGGCGTCCGCCAGCAGGCGGTCGAAGGCGGCGAGGTCCCCGAAGAGGGGGTCGACGTCGCAGAAGTCGGCCACGTCGTAGCCGAAGTCGGCCATCGGCGAGCGGTAGAAGGGCGACAGCCACACGGCGTCCACACCCAGCCACGCGAGGTGGGAGAGGCGCCCTCGGACCCCCTCGAGGTCGCCGATGCCGTCACCGTCGGCGTCGCTGAAGGACCGTGGGTAGACCTGGTAGATCACGCCGGAGCGCCACCAGGGGGCGGGTTCGGGGGTCGTCACGGGCGGCAGCGTAGGGGTCCCCCGAGGTGCACGAAACCAGCAGAGCCGGGTAAGGTGGCCCTCCAACTCACCCCTGCAGCCTCTGGGAGCGTCCGTGAAGAAGGGACGTCATCGCCGCTTCGAAGAAGCGCGCAAGCTCAAGCAGTCGGGGCCCGATTTCCTGTTCAGCAGCGAAGTGGGCCGTCCCGACGAATCGGCGCCCGAGGAGGACGACGAGTACGCCGCCCTCGCCCGGAAGTACGGCGCGCTCGACGACGACGAGGACGAGGTCGAGGAGGCCTAGAGGGCCTCGGCCGGGCGCTTGCGCACCGCGGGGTGCGGCAGGAGCCGCTCCGTCCCCCGAGCGACCAGGTAGGCGGCGAGCAGGTCGTAGACCGGCTCACCGACCATCTCCACGATCTCGTCGCGGTTCGTGACGTACACGGGGTCGTGGTCGACGAACGCCTCGGGCGAGTCGGTGCACCACCAGTGGAACTCCTCGCCGCCCTCGCCCCAGTCGCGGCGCTTCCACTCGCGCAGGGTCGACGTCACGTACCCGTGGTCGTCGGTGTGCTCCTCGAGGCGGAGGGGCAGCTGCCAGCAGACGTCGGGCTTCCAGTCGAGGGGCCGCTCACCGGCCTCGAGGGCGCCGACGTGGAGCGCGCAGCCGGGACCCTTCGCGAAGCCCGGGCGGTTCAGGAAGATGCAGGCCCCGTCGACCACGCGGCTCTTGAGCTCGCCCTCCTTGTTCCGCTTCGTCGGGCCGCCCTTGCGCTCTGACACCGCCTTGAGCTGCCACTGCTCCGCGGTGAGGCGCTCGGCGTAGGCGAGGGTCGTCGCCTCGTCCTCCTCGTCGACGAAGTGGGCGCCGTAGCTGCAGCAGCCCTGGACGAGGTCCTCGGCGGGTCCGGTGAGGACCCCCTGGCACCCGTCGCCGAAGATGCACCGCCAGGTGCTGGTGAGGTACGTGAGGTCGAAGACCCACGTGCGCTGCTCGTCGGGGTCCTCGAAGGACACCCACTCGTGGAGTTCGTCGGACACCGCTGCTGCTCCATGGTCGGGGGAGAACGCGCAGCGTACCCTCGTGCGATGGCCGGAGAGTTCGATGAGATCCGTGGGCGACTCGAGGTGATCTCCGAGGAGCTGGCCGACCTCGCGCTGGAGCGGCTGCGCGAGTCGATCGACGCCGGCGGCGACGAGCTGCCGGTCGACGAGCGTCGCCTGGCCCGGGCCCGCCGCGCGGTGGAGAAGGCGATCGGGATCCTGCGCGAGCCCGACGAGTCCGACTTCCTCGTGGACTAGGTCGGCGCGCCCGACTCCATCGCCGTCGGGGCCTGCGCGGACGGGAGGTCGTTCACCGCGTCGATCAGCGTGCGGAGACGGGCCGCCTGGCGCGGGTCGTAGCGCATCACGAGGCGGGGGAGGTCCAGGTGGTCGCGATCGGCCACCTCTGCGGACAGGGGCGGCGAGGCCTCGATGTGGCCGTCGACGAGCAGGTCGGCGAAGGCGGATTCGAGGAGGCCCACCTCCTCCTCGGTCGGTGCGTGGCGCAGCCGCAGCACGAGCCGGTCGCCCACCCAGCGGAGCGAGTGGTAGTTCCGCCAGAACCGCTCGATCTCCGCCACGGCGGCGCCGACGTCGTCGGTGACGAGGTAGAGCTCGTGGTCCTGCGGGCTGACCAGCCCGGCGGAGATCAGCTCCTCGTCGACGAAGTCGCTCCACCGCGGCCAGTAGGTGCCGCCCGGGACGTCGAGGAGCACGACCGGTGCGGGCGTCGCCTTGCCGGTCTGCAGCAGCGTGCAGCAGCTCGAAGGTCTCGTCCTGCGTGCCGAAGCCGCCCGGGAGGCAGACGAACGCGGCGACTCCTTGCATCAGCATCAGCTTGCGGGTGAAGAAGTACTTCATGGTGACGTGCTGGTCGTCGGCCAGTGCGTCGCCGGCGCCTCCTCGAAGGGGAGGCGGATGCTCACGCCGATGGCCTGCTCCGGGCCGGCGCCCTCGGCCCCGGCGGCCATGATCCCGGGCCCGGCCCCGGTGATCACCATCCAGCCCGCGGGCGGCCAGCGCGGCGGCGAGGTCGCGGGCCTGCGCGTAGAGCGGGCGCGTCGGGCAGGGTGCGGGCCGAGCCGAAGATCGTGACCTTGGGGACCCCGGCGAAGGGTCGGAACATGAGGAAGGCGGCCCGCATCTCCTTCAGCGCCGCGGCGGTGATCTTCAGGTCGAGTCGATCGACGTCGTCGCCGGCCAGCGCGATCGCGCGAGCGGAGGATGTCCCGGAGGACGTCGCGGTTCGCGTCGGTGCCCGCCTCGTCGAGGAGCTCCTGGATGCGGTCGTCGGGCACGACGGGGGTCGCTAGACCCGGACGGGCCGGCCGTAGAGCGTGGTGCGCTCCTCGATCGTGCGGCCGATCGGGCTCGACCCACGAGCGGAAGCCGGCCTCGTCCATCGTGGTGCCGTGGGAGGCGCCGGCGGCCCGGGAGATGTTCTCGTCCATCAGCGTGCCGCCGATGTCGTTGGCACCGGCCTGGAGCACCTGGACGGCGCCGCCCCGGCCGAGCTTCACCCAGGACACCTGGATGTTGTCGATCCAGCCCCGGTAGGCGATGCGCCCGACCGCGTGCATGAGGAGCACCTCGCGGAAGGTCGGGCCCGCGCCGGGCCTTGTGCTGGAGGTAGATCGGAGCCGCCATGTGCACGAAGGGCAGCGGGACGAACTCGGTGAAGCCGCCGGTGACCTTCTGCAGGGCCCGGGTGCGCACGATGTGGCGGGCCCAGGACCGGGGCTGCTCGACCGCGCCGAACATGATCGTGACGTTCGAGCGCAGCCCGACCTCGTGGGCCGTGCGATGGGCCTCGAGCCACTCGCTCGGTGTCGATCTTGTCCGGGCACAGGATCGCCCGGATCGGGTCGTCGAGGATCTCGGCGGCCGTGCCGGGCAGGGTCTTGAGGCCGGCGTCCTGCAGGCGGCGGAGGTAGTCGGCCAGCGGCTCGTCGAGGCGCGGGCGCCCTCGGTGACCTCCAGGGCGGTGAAGCCGTGGATGTGGATCTCCGGCGCGACCTCCTGGACCGCCCGGGCGACGTCGATGTAGTAGTCGCCGTCGAAGTCGGGGTGGATCCCGCCCTGGAGGCAGACCTCGGTGGCCCCCTCGGCGACCGCCTCGAGCACCCGGCCCTGGATGTCCTCCAGCGTGAGCAGGTACGGAGTGCCCCGCAGGTTGAGCGACAGCGGGCCCTTGGAGAAGCCGCAGAACCGGCACTTGAAGGTGCACACGTTCGTGTAGTTGATGTTCCGGTTGCGGACGTAGGTGACGGCATCGCCCACCGACGCCCGGCGCAGCTCGTCGGCCACCTGGGCGACGGCGGCGACCTCGGGGCCGCGGGCGGAGAACAGCGTGGTGATCTCGTCCTCGCCGACCTCCTGGCCGAGCAGCACCCCTTCGAGCACCTCGCCGACGGGGCCGTTCCAGCCCTGACGGCCAGAGGCGGGGACGAGCACCACGGGCTCGCGGGGGGCGCCCGAGTACCACGCGGTGTTCTTGCGGCCGATCTGCACGACCTCGGCGCCGGTGCCCGCCTCCACCGCGGCCTTGATCTGCTCGGGGAACACGCCACCGGGATCGTCGCGCCCGAGGCCCTCGGCGTCGCTGCGGTCGAGGACCGCGGAAGCGGAGGTCGGGGTGCGAGCCAGCGCTCCGGGTCGAGCACGAACTCGGGGTAGGCGGTGAGCCGGGGAGCCAGCGCGAAGCCCGCGGGCCTCGGTGACCTCGCGCAGGCGGTCGAGCGCCGGCCAGGGGCGCTCGGGGTTCACGTGGTCGGCGGTGACGGGGGAGACCCCGCCCCAGTCGTCGATGCCGCTGTCGAGGAGCGGGCCGAAGTCGTCGGACAGGTTCGGCGGAGCCTGCAGGTGGACCTCGGGCGGCAGGATGAGCCGGGCCAGCGCGATCGCCCGGAGGAAGTCGTCCGGGCGGGCACGGCGGCGCCGCGTGCATCGCGGTGCCGGCCTTCGGCAGGAAGTTCTGGACGATCACCTCCTGCACGTGGCCGTGGCGACGGTGGCTCTCCGCGATGGCCTCGAGCGCGGCGATGCGGTCGGCCTCGTCCTCGCCGATGCCGACCAGGATCCCGGTGGTGAAGGGGATCCGCGCCCGGCCGGCCGCCTCGAGGGTGGCGAGGCGACGGGCGGGGACCTTGTCGGGCGCGCCCCGGTGGCAGTCGAGGTCGTCGCGGAGGCTCTCGACCATCATCCCCTGGCTCGGCGCGACGGCCCGGAGGACCTCGAGCTCGGCCTGGGAGAGCGCGCCGGCGTTGGCGTGGGGGAGCAGGCCGGTCTCCTCGAGGACGAGACGTCCCATGGCCGCCAGGTAGTCGACCGTGCTGGTGTAGCCGTTGGCCGCCAGCCACTCGGCGGCGGCGGGGTAGCGGTCCTCGGGGGCCTCGCCGAGGGTGAACAGCGCCTCGTGGCACCCGGCGGCGGCGCCGGCGCGGGCGATCGCGAGCACCTGGTCCGGGCTGAGGTAGGGCGACTCGAGCCGAGCGGGCGGCTGGGCGAAGGTGCAGTAGCCGCACCGGTCGCGGCACAGCATCGTCAGCGGGATGAACACCTTCGGCGAGAAGGTGATCCGGTGGCCGTGGGCCTCGTCGCGCACGGCGCGGGCCCGGGCCTGGAGCACGTCGAGCGGGACCCCCAACAGCTCCCCGTGGTCGAGCATGGCGGCACCCTATCTGCGGCGGCACCGATCGCTACGGTTCGGCGGATGGCGATCGTGTCGGTGGAGGAGGTGGGTCGGGGCAAGGCGCTGACCCGCTTCCTCGACGTGCCGCAGTCGCTCCACGGCGACGATCCCCGCTTCGTCTCGCCGATCCAGACCTGGGAGCGCTACCGGCTCGCTCGCCGGAACCCGTACTTCGAACGCGGGGATGCCGGGCTGTTCATGGCCTGGCGCGACGGCCGGGCGGTCGGGCGCATCGCCGCCCACGTCCGCGGGGGGCCGGCGGATCGGGGCGGGGAGGGCCGGTTCGGCCTGTGGGCGACCGTCGACGACGCCCAGGTCGCCGAGGAGCTCTTGGCTGCCGCCGCCGTGTGGCTGCGAGCCCAGGCCTGTGACTCGATGTCGGGACCGTGGTCATTCACCGCGGCGGACGAGCCGGGAGCCCTCACCGACGGCCACGCCCATCCCGGCACGACCGGACGCCCCTGGCACCCCACCTGGGAGGGGGAGCGCCTCCTGGGCGCGCTCGGGGCCGGCGCCGCGGTCGTCGACGAGGTCCGGACCTGGCGGCTGCCCGTGCTCGGCGATGGTCCGGTGCCGGAGGGCGACGGTCCCGTGCCCGGGCAGGCGGGGAGCTACGCGGACCGGCGGCTGGTCCTCCAGGCGATCGGCGCCGTGCCGGACGTGGCCTCGGTCCTGCGGGGATCGCGGCTCGGGTCGGCCTGGAGCCTCGCCAAGAAGGTGCGGACGGCGGACTGGGAGGGGTGCACCGTGGTGCGGTGCGACGGCGACCCCTCGGTGGAGGTGCCGCGGCTCCAGCGGGCCGCCGGGGCCGCGGGGTACTCCTGGGTGATCGCCCCGTGGTCGCCGGAGGCGGCGACGCCGCCCGAGACCGTGCACCGCCGCTACCGCGCGCCCCTCTGAGGCGCGGGGCGGTCAGCCGGCGACGGCGGGGTCCACGATCCAGAGCACGCGGTCGGCGCGCACGAGCGAGCCGGGGCACGTCGGATCGTCGGCCTGCACGCGGGCGAAGGCCTCGCGCTTGGCCTCACCCTCCACGGTGACGATCGCGAGCCGGGCCCGAGCGATCCCCGCGTAGGTGAGCGTCATCCGCAGGTGCGGGTTGGTCCCGGAGGGGTCCTCGTTCATCACGACCAGGCGGCCCGGGTCGGCCTCGAGGGCCTCGGAGCCGGGGAAGAGCGAGGCCACGTGGCCGTCGGGCCCCATGCCGAGGTGGACCACGTCGAGCCGGCCGAGCTCGCCCAGCCGGAGCTGGTAGGGGTCCGGTCCGTCGTCGCAGAACATCGGGTAGTTCGCGTTGACCGCGCCCACGCGCTCGAGCAGCGACTCGCGCACGAGGTGGTAGTTGGAGTCCGCGCTGTCGGCGGGCACGCAGCGCTCGTCGCCCCAGTAGACGTCCACCTTCCACCAGTCGATCTGGGAGCCGGCGTCGTCGGCGAGCCGCTCGTACGACCGCTTCGCCGTGTCGCCACCCGAGACCGCCAGCGAGAAGCCCTCGTGCGGCCGGGCGTGGAACGCCTCGATCACGCGCTCCGCGAACTCCCCGGGGACGTCGTCGACGACGACCAGCTCGCCGTGCACCTGGGCCTGGCCTAGCCGCTCGCCCCGAGCTCCACGGCCTTCGCCCCGAGGGCGTCGAGGAGCTCGTCGAAGGACTTGCTGAACGAGGCGACGCCCTCGGCCTCGAGGACCTGGGCCACGTCGTCGAGATCGACCCCGACGGCGGCCAGCTGGTCGAGCACGGCCTGGGCGCCGGCGGGATCGGCGTCGACCGTGCGGGCCGGCGTCCCGTGGTCGGCGAAGGCGTCGAGGGTGGCGTCCGGCATCGTGTTCACGGTGTCCGGTCCGATGAGGGTGTCGACGTAGAGCGTGTCGGGGAGCGACGGCTCCTTGGTGGACGTCGAGGCCCAGAGCGGGCGCTGGACCCTCGCCCCCCGGGCGGCGAGCGCATCCCATCGCGGGCCGTGGAAGATGTCGCGGAACCGCGCGTAGGCCACCTGGGCCTGGGCGACGGCCGCCCGATGCTTGAGGGCGAGCGCCTCGGGCGTGCCGAGCTCGTCGAGGCGCCGGTCGACCTCCGTGTCGACCCGCGAGACGAAGAAGCTGGCCACGCTGGAGATGCGGGAGAGGTCGCCCTCGGCCGCCTCGAGCCCCGCGAGGTACGCCTCGGCGACCTCGGCGTAGCGGTCGAGGCTGAAGATCAGGGTGACGTTGATGCTCCGGCCCTCGGAGATCATCGTGCGGATCGGGCCGAGGCCCTCCGCGGTGCCGGGGATCTTGACGTAGAGGTTCGGCTCGGCGATCCGCTCGTGCAGCTCGCGAGCGGCGGCCTCGGTGCCGGCGGAGTCGCGGGCCAGCTCCGGCGCGACCTCGACCGACACGAAGCCGTCGAGGCCGTCGGTGCTGTCGTAGACGGGCCGTAGGAGCGCGAGCGCGCCGCGGATGTCGTCCACCACGAGGTCCCAATAGGCCTCGGTCACCGGGCGGCCTTCGGCCACGAGCGTGCCGAACTGGGCGTCGTAGTCGGTGCCCGAGCTGATGGCCTTCTGGAAGATCGAGGGGTTCGAGGTGAGGCCGCGCACGCCGCGGTCGACCCAGCGCTGCAGCTCGCCGCCCGTGATCCATCCCCGCCGCAGGTTGTCGAGCCACGGGCTCTGCCCGAGGTCCAGCAGCTGTGACAGGCGCTCGTCGGGGTTCGTCATGTGGGCACCCTCCGGGTGCAGGGATGACCGCATCGCCACTTCGTGGCGAGTACCCATCGGCTGTGCTGTCGGATCTCGCTTCGCTCGATCACCCGTCGTCCTCCAGCTCTTCGAGCAGCGCCCGGGCCCGCTCGGCGACGTGGTCGGATGTGAAGCCGAGCTGGGCCAGGACCTGCTCGCCGGGGGCGGAGGCGCCGAAGCGGTCGACCCCCACCGCGTCGTCGGCCCAGCGGTCCCAGCCGAACGTGGTGCCGGCCTCGACGGCCAGGGTGGGCACGGCGGCCGGCAGGACGGCCTCGATGTGGGCCTCCGGCTGCATCGCGAAGAGGTCCCAGCACGGCAGCGAGGTGACCTGGACCCGGAGCCCGTCCTCCGCCAGCAGGGCGGCGGCGTCGATGCAGACCGAGACCTCCGAGCCGGTGCCGACGAGCACCAGATCCGGCTCCTCAGCCGAGACGATGACGTAGCCGCCGAGGTGCACCGGGGCGCCGGCCGTGCCCTCCAGCACCGGGACGTCCTGCCGGGAGAGGATCAGCGCGGTCGGGCCGTCGTGCTCGACGGCGATGCGCCACGCCGCGGCGGTCTCGTTGGCGTCGGCGGGCCGGATGACCCGGAGCCCCGGGATGGCCCGGAGCGAGGCCACGTGCTCCACCGGCTGGTGGGTCGGGCCGTCCTCTCCGACGCCCACCGAGTCGTGGGTGAAGGAGTAGATGACCTTGGCCCGGGAGAGGGCGGCCAGCCGGATCGAGCCGCGGGCGTAGTCGCTGAACACCAGGAACGTGCCGCCGACGGGCAGGACCCCGCCGTGCAGCGCCATGCCGGTCATCGCGGCGGCCATGCCGTGCTCGCGGATGCCGAAGTACACCTGGCGGCCGCCCGGCTCCGCGGTGGACTGGACGCCGTGGCCCTTCAGGACCGTGCCCGTGTTCGAGGTGAGGTCGGCGCCGCCCGCCACGAGCGTGGGCACGACGTCGGCAAGGGCCTGCAGCGCGGCGCCGCTGGCCTTGCGGGTGGCGACCTGCTGTCCGGACTCCCACGTGGGGAGGGCCGCCTCCCAGCCCGGGAGGGGTCGGCCCGCCAGGCAGGCCTCGAGCTCCTCGCGGGGGCCGTCGTAGGCGTCGAGGCGCTTGGCCCAGGCCTCTCGGAGCTCCGAGCCCCGGCTGCCGGCGGCTCGGTACAGCTCGAGGACGTCGTCGGGCACGTAGAAGGACTGGTCCGGGGGCAGCCCCATGACCTCCTTGGCCGTCCGGATGGAGTCGTCCTTCAGGGCGTAGCCGTGGGCCTCGGGATCGTCGGTGTGGTCCGGCGAGGGGAAGGCGATGTGGCTCCGCACCACGACCAGGGACGGGCGGTCCTCCACCTCGGCGGCCCGGCGCAGAGCGCCCTCGAGGGCATCCAGGTCCTCGGCCGCCTCGCCGAGGTCCTCGACGTGCCATCCGTACGCCCGGAAGCGGGCCGGCGCGTCGTCGGTGAGCGCCAGCTCGGTCGGCCCGTCGATCGACACGTGGTTGTCGTCGTAGATCCAGACGAGGCGACCGAGGCCGAGGTGGCCGGCGAGGGAGGCGGCCTCGTGCGAGACGCCCTCCGAGAGGTCGCCATCGCCGCAGATGGCGAAGGTCCGGTGGTCGACCACGTCGGCACCGAACCGGGTGCGGAGCGAGCGCTCGGCCATCGCCAGGCCGACGGAGTTCGCGATGCCCTGGCCGAGCGGACCGGTGGTGACCTCCACCCCGCGGGTGTGGCCGTGCTCCGGGTGGCCCGGGGTGCGGCTGCCCCACTGGCGGAAGTCCTTGAGGTCCTCGAGCGTGAGGTCGATGCCCGTGAGGTGGAGCATCGAGTACAGGAGGATCGACGCGTGGCCGGCCGACAGGACGAACCGGTCGCGGTCGGGCCACTCCGGATCGGCGGCGTCGTACCGCAGGATCCGCGTGAAGAGGACGTGGGCGAGGGGGGCGAGCGCCATGGCCGTGCCCTGGTGCCCCGAGCGCGCCGCGTGGGGCGCATCCATGGAGAGCCCGCGGACGACGTCGATGGCCCGCTGTTCGAGTTCCTGCTGGCTCACCCGGCCCACGGTACCCTCGGTCCGTGAGCACGACGGACCCGGTGGTGTCGACCCGGGACCAGATCCTCGCTGAAGCCCAGCACTGCTTCGCCGAGCAGGGCTTCGACGGCACCTCGCTGAACGACATCGCCGCCGGCGTCGGCATCCGCCGGCCGAGCCTCCTGCACCACTTCCCGTCGAAGGAGGCGATCTACCGCGAGGTCTTCGAGCGGTCGCTCTCGGACTGGATCATCCGCATCGAGGCGGTGGGCGACGCCCAGGGCAACGAGCCCTGGGACCAGATGGAGCTCGTGGTCGACACGGCGTTCGACTGGTTCGCCGAGAACCCCGACTTCGTGCGGATCATGCGCCGGGAGGCGCTCGACAACCAGGGCCACCTCGGCTTCGACCTCGGGGCCGTCCTCAAGCCGCTGTTCGACCGGGCCGCGGCCTTCTTCGACCGCGAGATGGGGCTCGGCACCTTCCGGAAGCACGACAGCGAGCAGCTGATCCTCACCGGGCTGGCCGCCCTCCTCGGCTACTTCTCCGACACCCCCTTCCTGCTCGGCGTGCTGGGCCGCGACCCGCTGGCGCCCGAGGCCCTCGACGCGCGGCGCGACCACATCCGCACCTTCTTCCGCGCCGCCCTCGAGCCCTAGACCGGTACCTCGCAAGCGCGATGTCGCCGTCGGCGTCGCGCGTGCTCAGAGCGCCTCGAGGGCCATGGCCACGAGGGTGTCGATGGCGTTGTCGTCGTGGTCGACGCTGGCGGGGTCGAACGTCCAGGTGCCGTCGTCGGCTTGCCCGAGCACGGGGCGGACCGAGCACCGGGGCCCGAAGACCGTCACCGGGCTGCGGCGGGACGCCTGCCAGCCGAGGGTCATCGCGATCAGGTGGGCGACGGAGCGGTCGCCGTCGAGCACCTCGACCGCCCGCAGCGCGAGCCCGGCGTCGCGGTGGACCTGGGCCAGCCAGGCGCCGGCCTCCTCCTCCAGGCCGGGGGCCCCGCAGGCGGACGCGTCGGTGAAGAACGCCCGCGCCGGGCCGAGGTCGCCGGATGCCGCGGCCGCCACGGCGACGTGGGACGCCCGCGTGTCGCAGGACCGGGCGAACGCCAGCCACCCGAGGTCCGCGGCGGTGGTCGCCCAGGCCGCGGCGGGGTCCTCGCCGCGGGCCCAGGCGGCGATCGAGGCGAGCGGGAGGAGCGAGGCCCTCGGCTGGACCATCGGGTTGGCGAGGTAGCCGGAGCAGGCGTCGAGCAGCCCCGCCTCCCGGCCGATCAGGGGGCCGAGGAAGAGGCGGTCGACCATCAGGCCGTCGTTCACGGGGTAGTTGTCCCAGACGAGCGGGGGCCGCCCGCCCAGCGACGCGGCCCGGGCCTCCGCATCCGCGGTGGTGATCGTGTCGTTGACCACGGCCCGACCGGTCCACGCGATGGGCACCTCCGCCGGCACCCCCGCGGCGAGGGCGTCGAGGTAGGGCGAGCGGGCCGTGCCGACGTACTCGGTCGGCACGAGGCTGAGCGCCGCCCGGTCGCCGAGGTGGTCGTGGAGCCAGGCGGTGAGCGCGGCGTGGGCCTGGCCCTGGGGGCCGCCGCCGAACGGGATGTCGTCGAGGGCGAGCACCACAGCCGCCGCCCCGGCCTCGACCACCTGGTCGATCTTGGCGCCGAGGTCGGCGCGGTCGGACGGGGAGTCGGGATCCATCGACAGCCCGGGAGAGATGGCGAACCCGAGGCGCAGCGCCCCGTCGACCGCGAAGCCGGCGAACCCGGCCAGCTCGGCGTCGTCGTACGGGTCCCGCCACCGCTCGCGGTGCTTGGGGTCGTCCTTCGGGGCGTAGACGTAGTCGCCGAGCCCGCGCGCGGCGCACCAGGTGGCCACCTCGGCCCGCGCGTCCCACGACCACGGCGTCCCGTAGAAGCCCTCGATCACACCCGTGAGGCGCTCTGACATCGAGCAGTAACGTACGCCGCCATGCCCACCCTCTCCGAAGCGGACAGCAAGGCGCGGCTGGCGAAGCACGGCGTGGCCTTCCCGGGCGAGCGCCGCGTGGCGACGGTCGCCGAGGCGGTGGCCGCGGCGGGGGAGCTGGGTCACCCTGTCGTCCTGAAGCTCGGGGGCGACGGCATCGCCCACAAGACCGAGCGGGGCCTCGTGCGACTCGGGCTCGGCGACGACGGGGCGGTGGCCGAGGCCGCGGAGGCGCTGCTCGCCGCCGCCCGTCCGGAGGACGGAGAGGTCCACGTGCTCGTGGCACCCATGCTCCGCGGGAACCGGGAGCTGATCGCCGGCCTGCACCATGACGAGCAGTTCGGGATGACGGTGATGCTCGGCGTCGGCGGGGTCCTCGCCGAGGCGGTCGCCGACGTGGCCTTCCGGCTCGTGCCCATCGACGAGGTCGACGCGCAGGAGATGATCGACGACCTCGCCACCCAGAAGCTGCTGGGCGACTTCCGCGGCGAGCCGGCCGTCGACCGGGCGGCGCTGGCCGACGTCCTCCTCGGACTGTCCAGGGCGGCCGAGGCCGACAGCACCATCGTGAGCGCGGACCTCAACCCGTTGATCGTCGTGGACGGCCGGCCCGTCCCCGTCGACGCCCTGGTGGAGCTGGCCGGATGAGCTCCACCCATCTGACGGAGGGCCACTTCCGGGCGCTGTTCGAGCCAAAGGGCGTGCTGGTGGCGGGGGTCTCGACCCACCCGGCCAAGTTCGGGTTCGTGAGCCTCCACAACATCCTCGCCTCGGGGTACCAGGGCGCCGTCTACGGCGTGAGCCGCGAGCCGGGCGAGGTGCTCGGGGTCCAGGTCGTGGGCGACGTCTCCGACGTCCCGGACGGCGCCATCGACCTCGTGTTCGTCTGCACACCGGCGCCCGCCAACCCCGACCTGCTGCGCGCGTGCGCGAAGAAGGGGGTGAAGGCCGCGTTCATCGCCTCCGCTGGCTACGGCGAGGCGGGGGCGGAGGGTGAGGTCATGCAGGCCGAGCTCGTGGCACTGGCCGAGGAGCTGGACCTGCTCGTCGCGGGACCCAACGGGCAGGGGGTCGTCTCCACCCCCGCGCACCTGTGCGCGCAGATCGTCGCGCCCTACCCGCCGGCCGGGCGCATCGCCATCGCCAGCCAGTCGGGCAACTTCGTGTCGTCGTTCCTGAACTACGCGGCCCAGACCGGCGTCGGCGTGAGCCGAGCGGTGAGCGCGGGCAACGCGGCGGCGGTCACCATCCCCGACTACCTCGACTTCTACGCCGCCGACGACGCCAGCGACGTGGCCCTCGCCTACGTCGAGGGGGTGCAGGACGGGCGGACGTTCTTCGACCGAACCCGCCAGGTCGCGGCTCGGAAGCCGCTCGTGCTCGTGAAGGGCGGGGCCACCGCCGGCGGGCAGAAGGCGGCGGCCAGCCACACCGGGTCGCTCGCCAGCGACGACCGCGTGTTCGACGGCATGTGCCGCCAGGCGGGCATCACCCGTGCCTCCACGATCGAGTCCGCCTACGAGGCCGCGGCCACGTTCGCCACGCAGCCCCTCCCGAAGGGCAACCGCGTGGTGGTGCTCACCACCGCCGGCGGGTGGGGCGTGGTCGCCGCCGACGCGATCAGCCGGACGTCGCTCGAGCTCACCCCGCTGCCCGACGACCTCCGCGCCGCGCTCGACGAGAAGCTCCCGCCTCGCTGGAGCCGCAACAACCCGGTCGACCTGGCCGGCGCGGAGACGCGCGACACCATCCCCGAGGTCATCGACCTGATCGCACGGCACCCCGACGTCGATGCGCTGCTCTACCTCGGCCTCGGCATCCAGTCGAACACCGCGGCCCTCCTGCGCACCGGCGGGTTCCACCCCGACCACGGGATCGGGCGCATCGTCGAGTACCACGAGCGCCAGGACGCCCGCTTCGCACAGGCCGCCGCGGATGCCTCGGAGCAGTTCGACAAGCCGGTGCTGTGCGCGACGGAGCTGGCCGTCACCCACCCGGACAACGCGGGCCCGCGCACGGTGCGCGAGACCGGCCGGCTGTGCTACCCGTCGGCCAACCGGGCAGTGGTCGCGCTCGACCACCTCTGGCAGCGGGCTCGACACCTGCAGGCGCGCTCCTGAGGCTGCTCCCCATGTTCCCGCTGGGGACGGTGCTGTTCCCGAGCGCGGTGCTGCCCCTGCACGTCTTCGAGCCCCGCTACCGGGCGATGGTGCGCGACTGCCTCGCCGCCGACCGCGAGATGGGGGTGGTCCTGATCGAACGTGGGAGCGAGGTGGGCGGCGACGACGTGCGCACCGACGTGGGCACCGTGGCACGGATCGTGGAGGCCCAGGAGCTGCCCGACGGGCGCTGGGCGCTCGTCACCGTCGGGGCCCGCCGCCTTCGGGTGGAGCGGTGGATGCCGGACGACCCGTATCCGATCGCCGAGGTCGAGGAGTGGCCCGACCCCGAGCCCGGACCGGACCTCGCGGGGCGGACGGAGGAGGTCCAGGCCCGGTTGCGGACCGTGCTCGCGCTCGCCGCGGAGGCCGGCGATGCCACCGCGCCCGCGACGATCGAGCTCAGCCCCGACCCCGTGCTCGCGGGGCACCAGATGTCCGCGGTCGCGCCGCTGGGCTCGCTCGACCAGCAGGCCCTGCTCTGTGCGGCGACCCCCGAGGCCCGCCTCGACCGCCTCGAGGAGCTCCTCGGCGAGGCGGACCAGGTCTTGCGGATGCGGCTCGCGGAGTAGTCTCGACGCCTTGCCCGCCGCCCGACCTGACGCGCCGTCTCGCTCCGAGCAGCCCTCGGTGACCGAGGTCGCCACCGAGCTGTGGGAGCTCTCGCTCGCGTACGCGAAGCAGGAGACGATCGACCCGCTGAAGGGCCTCGGCCGCTTCCTCGGCTTCGGCGTGATGGGCGCGGTCCTGCTGGGGATCGGCACGTCGCTGCTCCTCCTCGGCGGCCTCCGGGCGCTCCAGACCGAGACCGGATCGACGTTCACGGGCAACTGGTCGTGGGCGCCGTACCTCATCGTCGTGGCCGGGGGCCTCGCCCTCATCGGCCTCGCCCTCCTTCGCATCAATCGCCGAAAGGGGCCAGGAGCCTGATGAGCGAGCTCGCGTCAGGTCGACCGATCACCCGGGACGACATCGAGGCCAAGCTCCGCCAGCTGCAGGGCGGCGTCGACGACACCCGCGAGTCGGTGGTGTCCACGGCCATCACCGTGGGCGCCGTGGTCGCGGTCGGCGTCGTGGCCGTGGCCTTCCTGCTCGGTCGCCGCAAGGGCAAGAAGCGCACGACGGTGGTCGAGGTCCGCCGCATCTGATGCTGCTCTCGCTCCTCGAGCGGCTGGCGCTCCGTCGCCGGCGCCCGGGGGCCCACCCGGCCTGGTCGGCGGTGGCCTTCGCCGCGTTCCTGCTGCGCCAGTACCGGAAGCGGGCGAACCGCGACGCGGTCGTGCTCCGGGAGGAGCTCGCGCCGGGCGAGACGCTCGTGATCACGCACACCTCCCAGCGGCAGGGCTGAGCCGTGCAGGTGAAGCTGCGCAACCCCAAGCGGGAGCTCGAGGTCGTCGGGCCGATGCGCGTGCACGCGCTCCTGGCCCGCCTCGCCGTGAACCGCGAGTCGGTGCTCGTGATCCGCGGCGACACCATCGTCCCGGGCGACGAGCTCCTGGAGGACGCCGACGTCGTCGAGATCCGCCCCGTCATCTCCGGCGGTTGCACGTGAAGTGCACGGTGTGCAAGGGGCCGGCGGTGATGGACGTGCGGCGGCACAACGCGAACTTCTGCGCGGAGCACTTCACCAAGCTGTGCCGTGACCAGGTGGCCAAGGCCATCAAGGAGTTCGACATGCTCCGCCCCGACGACCGCGTGCTGGTCGCGGTGTCGGGGGGCAAGGACTCGCTGGCGGTGTGGGACATCCTCCTCGAGCTGGGGTACCAGGTCGACGGCCTCTACCTGGGCCTCGGGATCGGTGACTACAGCGACGCCTCCGGCGAGATGACCCGCACGTTCGCTCGCGACCGGGGCCTCCACCTCATCGAGGTCGACCTGCCCTCCGACCACGGCTTCGACATCCCCACCGGGGCGAAGGCGGCGAAGCGGGTGCCGTGCTCGGCCTGCGGGCTCTCGAAGCGCCATCTCTTCGACGAGGCCGCCCGCACCGGCGGCTACGACGTCGTGGTCACCGGTCACAACCTCGACGACGAGGCCGCCGTGCTGTTCGGCAACGTCCTCCACTGGCAGGCGGAGTACCTCGGCCGGCAGCTCCCGGTCCTCCCGGCCCGCAACGGCTTCCCGAAGAAGGCGAAGCCGCTGGTGCGCCTCGGCGAGCGCGAGACGGCCGCCTACTGCGTGATCCGCGGGATCGACTACATCGTCGAGGAGTGCCCCATGGCGGAGGGCAACAAGCACCTCGGCTACAAGGAGGCGCTCAACGCCATCGAGGTCCGCTCGCCCGGCAGCAAGCACGACTTCTACTTCGGCTTCCTCGCCAGGGCCTCCGACCGCTTCACCCCCGACGCGGAGACCGAGCAGGAGCACCTTGGCGCGTGCGCCCGCTGCGGCGCGCCGACCACCACCGAGGTGTGTGCGTTCTGCCGCCTGCAGGAGCGCGCCAGCACCGCGGTCCCCGTCCAGCTCGGCCGGCGCCCGTGAGCAGGCTCTTCCAGGCGGGGGAGCAGGTGCTCCTCATCGACACGAAGAAGCGGCGGTACCTGCTCGTGCTCGAGCCGGGCAAGGAGTTCCACTCGCACTCCGGCATCGTCGGCCACGACGCGGTGATCGGAGCCGCCGAGGGCACCGCCTTCCGGTCGTCCCACGGGATGTACTACACGGCGATCCGACCGACCCTGTCGGACTTCGTGTTCAAGATGCCGCGCGGGGCGCAGGTCATCTATCCGAAGGACCTCGGCGCGATCCTCCTCCTGGCGGACATCTTCCCGGGCGCGCGCGTGCTCGAGTCCGGCATCGGGTCGGGCGCGCTGTCGATGGCCATGCTGCGGGCGGGGGCCGACATCGTCGGCTACGAGCTCCGCGACGACTTCGCCTCCCGGGCGCAGAAGAACGTGAGCACGTTCCTCGGATCGGAGGTCCTCGACCGCTACCGGGTCGAGCTGCGGGACTGCTACGAGGGGATCGACGAGACCGACCTCGATCGCGTCGTGCTCGACCTGCCCGAGCCGTGGCAGGTGGTGAAGCACGCGGCCCGGGCGCTCCACCCCGGTGGGCTGTTCGTCGCGTACACGCCGCAGATCACGCAGGCGGTGCAGCTCCGGGAGGAGCTCGAGGCGAGCAGCTTCGGCATGGCCGAGACCCTCGAGGTCCTCCACCGGAGCTGGCACATCGAGGGCCAGTCCGTGCGGCCCGATCATCGGATGGTGGCCCACACCGGGTTCCTGACCCACGCCCGACTGCTCGCCAGCCCGTGAACAGCCTGGACCTCCTGGTCATCGTCGCGGCCCTCGGCGCGGCCCTCGGCGGGTACCGCATGGGCTTCATCGCCAGGGTGTTCTCGTGGCTGGGGATGGTCGGTTCCGTCTACCTGGCGTCTCGGCTCCTGCAGCCGGTCCTGGAGCGCCTCGAGGAGGAGGGGACGCCGGCACAGCGGCTGCTCATCGTGCTGGGGTCGCTCCTCGCCGCCGCGTTCATCGGTCAGGCGGTCGGGCTCGTGGTGGGGCGGAAGCTCCACGTCGCCCTGCCCTTCGGCGGGGCCCGTCAGGCGGACCGCGTGGCCGGCTCGGCGGCTGGCGTCATCGGCATCTTCGTCACCCTGTGGCTGCTGCTGCCCCTCATGACCGACGTCCGGGGTTGGTTCGCGGTGCAGGCCCGCACCTCCACGGTCGCGGAGCTCGTCGGCGACCACCTGCCCGACCCGCCCGACACGCTCGCCACGCTGCGCCGCTTCGTCGGCGACTACCAGTTCCCGCAGGTGTTCGATGCGCTGCAGCCCGCTCCGGAGCTCGGGCCGCCACCCGAGGCGTCGGGGCTCACCGAGGAGCTGGTGGGCGCGGTCGCCCGCTCCACGGTCAAGGTCCAGGGCGTCGCCTGCCGGCGCATCCAGGAGGGGAGCGGGTGGGTCTTCGCCGACGGGCTCGTCGTCACCAACGCTCACGTCGTGGCCGGGGAGTCCTCCACCGTCCTCCTGCGCAGCGACGGCAGCGAGGTGGAGGCCAGCGTCGTGGCCTTCGACCCGAACCGTGACCTCGCCATCCTCCGCGCCCCGGACCTGGACCGACCGGCGCTGCCGCGCTCGAAGGGTGAGCCCGGTGCCCGCGGCGGGGTGTTCGGCCACCCGGGCGGCCAGGACGAGCTGCGGGTGGCCCCGTTCGAGGTCGGCCGGCAGGTCGTGGCCACCGGCACCGACATCTACGACTCCGCTCGCACCGAGCGCGACGTGCTCGTGCTGGCGGCTGCGCTCCGGCCGGGCGACTCGGGCGCCGCGCTGATCGATCCCGACGGCGAGGTCGTCGGCGTGGCCTTCGCCATCGCCCCGGACAAGGACGGCGTCGCGTACGCCCTGGCGATGAGCGAGGTCGACGCGGTGGCCAGCGGACCCCTCACCGACGAGGTCGACACCGGCCCCTGCCTCCGCTAGCCGCCGACGGTCAGACCAGGCCCAGCGCCGCGCCCGAGCGGCCCGGCCGGCGCAGCCGGCAAAGAGCGGGAACCACAGTTCGCATGGGTTGACCTCGGCGGCCTGCCGCCGATCGGGATGGCTCGAATCACACGAGACCCAACGCCGTGATCGCCATGATGAGGGTGAGCGCGCCGACGAGGTCGACGGCGGAGCTGGTGAGCGGGATGCCGTACGTGTCGGGGTCGATCCCGGTGCGCACGGCGACGATCGTGCCGTAGTACCCGATGGCCATCACCACGGCCATCGCCATCCCTCCCGCGAGGAGGGACGCGCCGACGATGTAGCCGATCCCCGGAGAGGCCTCCCCGAGCAGGTGCGCCGTGAGGGAGGCGCCGAGGCCGTTCAACGCGAACACCGGCACGCTGAGCGCGGCGACGAACCAGAGGTCGCGGCGGGCGACCCGAGACGGCACGGCGGTGGGCGGGGCGAGACCGAGGAGGAGCTTGCTCGAGAGGCGGCCGGACAGGATGCCGCCGAGCGCACCCGCGCTGGAGAGGTGGGCGGGCACGAGGATCAGCAGGGCGGGCAGCGCGCTGAAGGTCAGGAGGCGCCGCTCGAGCACCACCCCGGCGAGCGCGCTGATGGCGGCGGCGGCCACGAGGACCGGGAGGGACGTCCGCACGATCCTGCGCAGGAGGGGCTGCGACGCCCGGAACCCGAGCACGAGGACGACCAGGGCGACGGCGGCGAGCCCCCACCCGAGCCCCGTCGTGACCAGCCCGAGCCCGAGGAGCCCCGTGGCCAGCCACAGGGCCGGGAGGGTGAGGACGTCGCCCAGGGTCGACACCAAGGGGGCGGTGACGTTGTCGAGGTCCCACCCGAAGCGCACCGCGCCAGCGGCCAGGCCCAGGGTGGCGGCGAGCACGGGCAGCGAGGCGAGGGTGCCGCCGCCGATGGAGACGACGGCGAGGTCGGCCAGCCCGATGGTGTGCCCGAGGCCGAGCCCGATGGACACGCCCACCGCGACGACCACGATCACGACGGACATCCCGAGCGTGAGCGCGCTGGCGGCGAGGACGTTCTGCCCGAGCGTGGTGGAACGGCGGAGGCGCAGCTGCAGCTCGCCGGCGTGGATGGAGGTGGACACCCGGTTGCCGAGGGAGCCGAACACGTTGCCCCGGAGCCCGATGGCGGCCGGGACGAGGACGAGCAGGCCCGGGCGGCGTTCGAAGGTGGCGGTGAGGGACCCGAGGATCGCCCCGGCGACCAGGCTGGTCGACGAGTTCAGGACGAGCGCGACGAACCCCTGGCGGGCATCGGGGCCCACCCGGAGGCGGGGGACGGCCATGGGGGGCGTCCCAGAGGAGCTCGGCGGCGGCTGGACACGGGCGGGAGGCTACCCCGCCCCGGACGCGACGATGGGGCCCGCAACGGGCCCCATCGTGGAGATCGTAGAGAGAGCTCAGCGCAGGTGGTGCGCTACTCGACCTCGATGAAGATGCACTCGCCGGGGCACTCCTCGGCCGACTCGATGGTGGCCTCCTCCTGGCCCGCGGGCACCGGGGCGATGGCCTCGGCGCCACCCGGGTCGGACAGCACCTTCGCGCCATCCTTCACGTAGGCCAAGCCGTCGTCGAGCAGGGTGAAGACGGCAGGGGCGATCTCTTCGCAGAGTCCGTCGCCGGTGCAGAGATCCTGGTCGATCCAGACCTTCATGATGGGGCTACCTCGGGTGTCGGGTCGGGCGCGCCGTGGTCCTTCGACGACGCTCGTCCAGCCTACCCGCCCGTTGAATTAGCACGGCAACTTCGGGACAAACCCCCGTGTCAGATCCCGGAGGACCGGGTGTAGGGTCCGGCCGAGGCCGAGTCCAGGAGGTGGTCCCCGTCGACGAGTCCGAGGAGCCGATGGACGGCGAGGTGGAGCTGGCGGAGCTGCACGAGCACGCCCGAGCCCTCGAGGAGGAGGTCCTGTCGCTGCGCCGGCGCCTCCAGGACGCCCCCAAGCGCGTCCGCACGCTCGAGGAGCGCCTGCTCGAGACCAAGGGCCAGCTGTCCCAGGCCGTCAGCCAGAACGAGAAGCTCACCTACACCCTCCGCGAGGCGCGCGACCACATCGCGGCCCTTCGCGAGGAGGTCGACAAGCTCACGCAGCCGCCCTCGGCCTACGGCACGATCGTCGGCCACAACGAGGACGGCACCGTCGACGTGTTCACCGGAGGCCGCAAGGTCCGCGTGGCCGTCCACCCCGAGATCGCCGACGAGCCCCTGGCCCGTGGCGCCGAGGTCGTCCTCAACGAGTCGCTCAACGTCGTGCTGTCCCGTGGCACCGACCTGACCGGCGAGGTCGTGGTCTTCAAGGAGCGCCTCGACGGCGACCGGGCCCTCATCGTGGGCCGGGCCGACGAGGAGCGCGTCGTCGAGCTCGTCGACGTGATGCGGGACGTGAAGCTGCGCAACGGCGACACCGTCCTCCTCGACCCCCGCTCCTCCCTGATCCTGGAGAAGCTGCCCCGCCCCGAGGTGGAGGACCTGGCCCTCGAAGAGGTCCCGGACATCGACTACGACGACATCGGCGGCCTCGACGAGCAGATCGAGATGATCGCCGACGCGGTGGAGCTGCCCTTCCTGCACCAGGACCTGTTCCTCGAGCACAAGCTCCCGGCCCCGAAGGGCATCCTGCTCTACGGCCCCCCGGGCTGCGGCAAGACGCTCATCGCCAAGGCCGTGGCCAACAGCCTCGCCAAGAAGGTGGCCGCCCAGACCGGCGACACCGCCCGCTCGTACTTCTTCAACATCAAGGGCCCGGAGCTCCTCAACAAGTACGTCGGCGAGACCGAGCGGCAGATCCGGCTGGTGTTCCAGCGGGCCCGTGAGAAGTCGGAGGAGGGCTGGCCGGTCATCATCTTCTTCGACGAGATGGACTCGATGTTCCGCACCCGCGGCACCGGCATCTCGTCGGACATGGAGTCCACGATCGTGCCGCAGCTCCTCGTGGAGATCGACGGCGTGGAGGGCCTCAAGAACGTCATCGTCATCGGCGCGTCCAACCGCGAGGACCTCATCGACCCCGCCATCCTCCGGCCGGGCCGCCTCGACGTGAAGATCAAGATCGAACGCCCCACGGAGAGCTCCGCCGCGCAGATCTTCGCCCAGTACCTCACCGCGGACCTGCCCCTCGACGAGGCCACGGTGGCCGACCTCGGCGGTGGCGACCCGGCCAAGGCCGTCCAGGCGATGATCGAGACCACGGCCGCCGAGATGTACCGCACCGACGAGGCCAACCAGTTCCTCGAGGTCACGTACCAGAACGGCGACAAGGAGATCATGTACTTCAAGGACTTCTCGTCCGGGGCCATGATCGAGAACATCGTGCGCCGGGCGAAGAAGCTCGCCATCAAGCGGCTCCTCGACGGTGGGACCCGCGGCATCAAGGTCGACGACCTGATCGCCTCGATCCACCAGGAGTACAAGGAGCACGAGGACCTGCCCAACACCACGAACCCGGACGACTGGGCGAAGATCTCCGGCAAGAAGGGCGAGCGCATCGTCTACGTGCGCACGATCGTCCAGCGGGAGACCGACGCCGAGCCGCAGGGCGGCCGCTCCATCGAGCGGGTCGCCACGGGGCAGTATCTCTAGCCTGCTCCGGTCGTCGCTTCGCTCCTCGGCCTCCGCAGGTGCCTCCCGCTCGGTGGCAAAGCCACACGAGCTCCCGGCCTCTGCCGGGCCGCTCTGACATGATCTCTAGCCTGCTCCGGTCGTCGCTTCGCTCCTCGGCCTCCGCAGGTGCCTCCCGCTCGGTGGCAAAGCCACACGAGCTCCCGGCCTCTGCCGGGCCGATCTGACATGGCGTTGGAGCTGAGGGAGCCCGACCGGGCGGAGCTGGTCGACCTCGGGCGCAGCACGTGGCGCCTGTGGTGCTGGGGCGACCCGACGGACCCGCCCGTCCTCCTGCTGCACGGCGGTTTCGACCACGGCCGCATGTTCGACGGCATCGCGCCGGAGATCGCCGCGCTCGGCCACCACGTGGTGGCGGTCGACCTGCGGGGCCACGGCGACACGAGCCCCGCCGACACGGGCCTGACGTGGGCCATGCAGATCACCGACCTCGCGCAGGTGGCCGACCTCCTCGGAGGGACGGTCGGGATCGTGGCCCACTCGTTCGGTGCGGGGCTGGCCGGCGGTCTGGCCGGCTGCTGCCCGGAGCGGGTGCGGTGGATGGTGTGCCTCGACGGCCTCGGGCCGCCCGCCGCGGCGCTCGCGGCCCCTGCCGAGGGCGCCGGGATGCGCGAGGCGGTGCAGCGCGACTTCGCCAAGGCCGACAAGGACCTCTTCGAGCCGCGCCGGCCGTGGGCCACGTTGCAGGAGATGGCGGCGCGGCGCGCGCGGGGGAACCCGCGGATGGGGCCGGACTGGTCGCTGCACCTCGCTCGTCATGGCTCCCGTCCCGTCGAGGGCGGCTACGAGTGGAAGGCCGACCCCCGGTTCTCAGCGGCGGTGCCGAGCGACTTCGACGTCGAGATGCTCGAGGTCGAGATGCGCATGGTGCGATGCCCGGTGCTGGTGCTCATGGGCAGCGAGCCCGACACCTGGCGCGACCTGACGCCCGAGGAGGAGGACGAGCGGGCCGGGTGGCTCCGCGGGCGCATCGAACGGATCCCCGACGCCGGCCACTACGTGCACCTGGAGCAGCCCGACGTCGTCCTCGACGAGCTGCGGACGTTCCTGGGCGAGGTCGGGCCGTGACCCTCGCGCTGGTCATGCACGACCTCGGTGACCCGCAAGGGGGAGCGGACTGGCGGGCGGCGGCACCAGACGAGACATGGGAGGCGCCGGACCTGCCCGGCCACGGCGAGGTCCCCGCGCCGCGCCACGGCGCCTACGACCCGACCGGCGCGCTCACGTTGGCTCGGTGGCGGGTCGCCCACCACGGCGTGCCCGGGTCCCTCGTGGTCGGCGTGGGGGAGAACGCCATCGGAGCCCTCCTGATCGCAGGCGGCGGCGCCTGCGAGGCGGTGGCCATCGTCGACGGCCTGTGGGGGCCGTGGCCGGACACCCCCGAGGAGCGCGTCGAGGTGATGTACGCCCAGGTGCGGGCCGTGCTCGAGGACCCTGGATCCCGACAGGCACCCCCGGCGCGCGGCCTCGACCCCCGCACAGCCCACGGCTACGCGCTGGTGATCACGCCGCGGCTCTGCCAGCGCTTCTGGGGCGCGATCGACCTCCCGACGCTGCTCGTGGAGACCCCCGCGTCCCGCACACCGGTGGGGGAGCGGGCGGAGCGGGCCAGCTGGTTCGGCGGCCCCACCCACCTGGTGGAGGTCGAGAGCACCGAACCAGGGGTGATCCTCGCCACCATCGACGCATGGTGGGACCGGTAGGGTCGCTTCGTGGCCCTCCGCAAGGTCCTCGGCGTCGAGACCGAGTACGGGATCATCGTCCGTGGTGGCGACTCCAACCCGATCGCGGCCTCATCCGTCCTGATCAACGCCTACGTGCAGGACCTGGCCCGCCGGGTGGGGAGCCCCTCGGGAGGCCGCATCGGCTGGGACTTCGAGGACGAGCACCCGGGCAACGACGCTCGCGGCTTCAGCGCCGACGGCAGCCTGCCGCCGGAGGTCGAGACCCACCTGGTCAACGCCGTGCTCACGAACGGCGCCCGGTACTACGTCGACCACGCCCACCCCGAGCTGAGCACGCCGGAGTGCGCCGACCCGCGCTCGATCGTGGTCTACGACCGCGCCGCGGAGATCATCCTCCAGCGGTCGATGCAGGCCGCGGCCGCGATCCTGCCCGAGGGCCAGGAGCTGGTCGTCTACAAGAACAACTCGGACCGCAAGGGCAACAGCTACGGCACCCACGAGAACTACCTGATGGACCGGGCAGTGCCGTTCGGCAAGATCGTCGCCCACGTGATGCCGCACTTCATCACGCGGCAGATCTTCACCGGTGCCGGCAAGGTCGGCACCGAAGCCGCGGGGCTCACGAGCGAGGACGTCCCGTTCCAGCTGACCCAGCGGGCGGACTTCTTCGAGGAGGAGGTCGGGCTCGAGACCACGCTGAAGCGCCCGATCGTCAACACCCGCGACGAGCCCCACGCCGACGCGCAGAAGTACCGCCGCCTCCACGTGATCGTGGGCGACGCGAACCTGTCCGAGGTCGCCACCTACCTGAAGGTCGGCACCACCGCCCTGGTCCTCTCGATGATCGAGGACGACTGGCTCCGGCGGGACCTCGTGCCGGCCCGCCCGGTGCAGGCGCTGCGCCGCGTCTCGTACGACCTGTCCCTGGCCGAGCCGATCGAGCTGGCCGACGGCACCTCGATGACCGCGCTCGAGGTCCAGTGGGAGTACCTCGACCGGGCCCGCAAGTACGCGGAGGAGCACGGCCTCGAGTGCATCGGCGGCGACGACGTCGGCAAGGACGTGCTGCGCCGCTGGGAGGCCGTCCTCACCGGCCTCGAGACCGATCCCTCGTCCCTGGCCGGCCAGGTCGACTGGGTGGCCAAGCACCGTCTGATCGACGGCTACCGGCAGCGCCACGACCTGCGGTGGGACGACGCCCGGCTGGCCGCCATGGACCTCCAGTACCACGACCTCCGGCCCGACAAGGGCCTGGCCGCCCGGGTGGGGCTGGAGCGCATCACCACCGACGCCGAGGTCGAGGTGGCCATAACCGAGCCGCCGCCCGACACCCGGGCCTACTTCCGGGGCCGCTGCCTCCAGCGCTGGCCGGAGAGCATCGTGGCCGCCAACTGGGACTCCCTGGTCTTCGATGTCGGTGGCGATCCACTGCGTCGGGTGCCCATGATGGAGCCGCTGCGTGGAACCAAGGTCCACGTGGGTAGCCTCATCGACGAGTCGAAGACAGCCGCCGATCTGCTCGAGAAGCTCGGGCAGTAGGAGACGAGCGACAACCCATGGCCGAGCGAGAGCAGAAGAAGAAGCAAGCCCCCGCCAAGGCGGACGAGGTCGTCGAGGACGTCCCGGCGAAGTCCGAGCAGGGCGAGAAGATCAAGGCCGAGCTCGACGATCTCCTCGACGAGATCGACGAGGTGCTCGAGTCGAACGCGGAAGACTTCGTTAAGTCTTATGTGCAGAAGGGCGGCGAGTGACGCTTCGTCCAAGCGTCGCCGTCACACCCTCGCTCGTAGCCTGAGAGCCCTTCCCCATGACGATGGGGAGGGTGCGTGGACACGAAGGTCTGCCGCGATCTGCGGCGTGCTGAAGGCCCTGACGGACTTCCACCGGGCCAGCAGGCGCCCGCGACGGTCATCGAAGCGAGTGCAGAGTACTGCTATCGCGCGATCGCAGAAGCGCGAGCGATACGCCGCTGACCCACAGAAGTACATCGGCATGGTCCAGCGCTGGCAGCGAGGCGAACACCGACGCGCGACACCGCGCTACCAACGCCGGCGGCGAGACCCGTCCGGAACGTCAAGCGCAAGCAGCGATGACATGTACTACCGGCGGACCTACGGGATCTCGGCGGACGAGGCGGACGCGATGCTCGAGGCCCAGGGCGGCGGGTGTGCGATCTGCGGGCACCGGCCCGAGCGGCTGGCCTCGCTTGCACCTCGACCACGATCACACGACACCGGAGCGATCCGCGGGTTCCTCTGCATCGACTGCAACCACGGGATCGGGAAGCTCCGTGACGATCCGGAGCTGCTGCGGACAGCAGCGGACTACGTCGAGCGGCACCGAGGCGGGTCCGACTCCGTGACTCGCTAGCCTCGCCGGCGTATGACCTTGCCGATCTTCACGGCCTCGAACGATCCGGGCCCTTCCTTCGCCGAGCTGCTCAAGCGCGTGCGGCCGACCGACGCGCTGCCGTCGGGCACGCCGGCGCTGGACATCTCCCACGCCACCACGGTGGTGGCCATCCGCTACGCCGACGGCGTGCTGATGGCGGGGGACCGGCGGGCCACCTCCGGCAACCTGATCTCGCACCGGGCGATGGAGAAGGTGTTCCCGGCTGACCGCCACAGCGGCGTGGCCATCGCCGGCGCGGCGGGGCCGGCCATGGAGATGGTCAAGCTCTTCCAGCTGCAGCTGGAGCACTACGAGAAGGTCGAGGGCAGCCAGCTGAGCCTCGAGGGCAAGGCCAACCAGCTCAGCGGCATGGTCCGCAACCACCTCCCGGCCGCGATGCAGGGCTTCGCCGTCGTGCCGCTGTTCGCCGGCTACGACCTGCGGCGGGAGACCGGCCGGCTGTTCCAGTTCGACGTCACCGGCGGCCGCTACGAGGAGGCCGACCACGCCAGCACCGGGTCCGGCAGCCTCCACGCCGGCACCGTGGTGAAGCTCGGCTTCCGCGACGGCCTCGACGAGGACGGCGTGGTGGCCCTCGCCCTGTCGGCGCTGTGGCAGGCCGCCGACGCCGACTCCGCCACCGGCGGACCGGACCTGATCCGAGGCATCTTCCCCGTGGTCGCCACGATCACGCGGGACGGCTTCACCCGCCTCGAGGACGACGCCATCCGCCAGCGGTTCGAGACGCTCATCACCGATCTCGAAGGCCAGACCGGAGGCACCGAGCGATGAGCATGCCGTTCTATGTGGCACCCGAGCAGGTGATGAAGGACCGGGCGGACTACGCCCGGAAGGGCATCGCCCGCGGTCGCAGCGCCGCCGCCGTCCTCTACGCCGACGGGATCCTCATCGCCGCGGAGAACTCGTCCTCGACGCTGCACAAGGTGAGCGAGATCTACGACCGCATCGCGTTCGCGGGGGTCGGCAAGTACAACGAGTTCGACCAGCTGCGCATCGCCGGCGTCCGCCACGCCGACCTCAAGGGCTACAGCTACAGCCGCGAGGACGTCGACGCCCGGAGCCTGGCCAACGCCTACGCACAGATGCTCGGGCAGATCTTCACGCACGAGATGAAGCCCATGGAGGTGGAGATCCTCGTGGCCGAGGTCGGCGGCGCCGCCGGGGACGACCAGATCTTCCACATCCTCTACGACGGCTCCGTCGTCGACGAGGAGCGCTACAGCGTGATCGGGGGCGATGCCGAGGCGATCGCCGGGCGCCTCGAGGCCGCGTTCCAGCCCGACCTCGACCTCCAGGGTGCGCTTCGCGCCGCCGTCGGCGCCCTGGCCGGCCCCGATCGCACGCTCACCGCGTCCGAGCTCGAGGTGGCGGTGCTCTCCCGGAGCAACGGGCGGCGGGCCTTCCGTCGCATCGACGACGACGAACTGGGCACGTTGCTCTAGCGGCCAGCCCCTAACGTCGTCCCCACGCTGCCGTGGAGGGTGTCGCACGTGGGTGGTCTGCTTCGGTTCGAGGGCGTGTTCAAGCGGTACACCGCAGGAACGCGCGAGGTGGTGGCCCTCGACGGCGTCGACCTCACCATCGATGAGGGCGAGCTCATCGCGCTGGTCGGCAAGAGCGGGTCGGGCAAGTCGACCCTGCTGCACCTGGCCGGAGGTCTCGACGTGGCCGACAGCGGCCGCGTCCTGCTCGGCGAGCGGAACGTGGGCGAGATGGGCATCGCCGAGCGCTCCAAGCTCCGACGGCGCGAGATCGGGTTCGTCTTCCAGTTCTTCCACCTGATCCCCACGCTCAGCATCCAGGAGAACGTGGAGCTGCCGCTCCTGCTCGACGGGGCCAAGCGGGGCACGCGCGGCAGGGAGCTCCTGGATCGCGTGGGCCTCGGTGATCGGGCCGACCACCTCCCCGGGGAGCTGTCGGGCGGTGAGCTGCAGCGGGCGGCCGTGGCGAGGGCGCTGGTGGCCCGGCCGCGCCTGCTCCTGGCCGACGAGCCCACCGGCAACCTCGACTCCGCCAACGGCGAGGAGGTGCTCCGGCTCCTGAAGGAGGAGGTCCGCCAGGAGGGGACCGCCCTGCTCATGGTGACCCACGACGAGGATGCCGCCGCCCGGGCCGACCACGTCCACCGCCTCGCCGACGGCCACCTGGTCCCGTCGCTGCAGCCCCCGGACCGTGCGCCGCTGGACTGGGGCGCGGCGCCGGTCGCCGCGCCCGCAACAGCAGGAGCACCGCCGCCGCCCCCGCCGGCACCCGCCTGGCAGCCGGAACCCGGGCCGGAGCCGCACGGACCATGAAGGTGATCCGCCTCCTGGCGCTGCGCCGGCTCCGGCTGCAGCCGATGCGAGCGCTCCTCGCCGCCCTCGTGGTGGGCGGGGGCACCTCGCTGGTGGTCACCATCCTCGTGCTCACGGGGAGCCTGACCACCTCGGTGAACGATGCCGCCAAGGCCCTGGCCGGACCGGCACCGATCCGGGTGCTCGGGCCCCTCCAGCGGGGCGGGATCTCGCCCGACGACGTGGATCGGATCGCGGCCACGGACGGCGTCGACTCGGTCGTCCCCCTGATCCAGTCGATCACCATGGTCGACCCCGGGCCGGAAGGCCCCGACCTCCCGGTGACGGTCCTCGGCTTCGACTGCAGCGTCCAGGAGCTCCTGGGTCCGGTGGCGGAGGGCTGCACGGACGACGCGCTGGCCGACCTCCGCGCTCCGCTCATCGGCACCTCGCTCGAGTCCGAGCTGGGCCCGGGGGCCGCGGTGCGCACCCACCTCGGCCGCCTGTCGATGTCGGACGCCGTCGCGGTGGACGGCCTCGACGGCATCAACGGGGGCAGGGTCGTCGCGCTGGCCATGCCGCTGGCGATGGAGCAGCTGGGGCGCGACGGTCGCTTCGACCTCGCGTACGTGCTCATCGAACCGGGCGCGGACCTCCTGGCTGTCGAGGCCAGCCTGGCTGCCCGTCTGCCCGAGGACTACGCGGTCCTCGGGGTCGAGGATCCGCCGCCCGTGGTCGGCGTGGTGTTCTCCACCTTCCTGCCGCTCTTCACCGTGATCGCCATCCTCACCCTGGGCATCGGCGGCGTCCTGGTCCGCAACTCGATCACCCTGTCGCTCGAGGAGCGCCGCCGCCAGACCGCCATCGTGGGCGCCCTCGGTGGCTCGCGCAGGCTGCTGGTCGGCGGGACGATCATCGAAGTGCTCGTGCTGGGCGCGGTGGGCGGTGCCCTCGGCGTCGCCGGAGGCATCGCGCTCGCCGGACCGGTGTCGAGCGGTCTCGACGAGATCCTGCGTGAGATCGCGGGCATCCCGCTCGAGATCCACGTGCCCGGCTCGGCGGTGGCGGCGGGGATCCTGCTGGGTGTCGGCGTGGCGATCGCGTCCGCCTTCGGCCCGGCCCGGCGGGCCGTCAAGATCGACGTGGCCGCCGAGCTGGCCAGTCGCGGGCGCCGGGAGGAGACGATCTCGGCCACGTCGCCGATCCGCGTGCTCCTCGCGCTGGGCGTGATGGCGCTGGGCGCCTTCCTCGCCCACACCTCGGCGGTCGACGCCGGCATCGAGCCGAACCGGGCCCTGCTGGCCCCGGTCGGCTTCCTCACCAGCGCGATCGGCAGCGTGATGTTCGTCGCGGTGGCCGTTCCGATCGCACTGGCGGGGCTCGAGCGGTGGGTCACGTTCCGACGAGCGTCCAACCGCCTGGCCCTGTCGAACCTCCGCCGCGAGCCACGCCGAAGCGCGGTGATGGCCATCGCCCTCGGCTTCGCCATGGGCGTGGGCTTCATCACGGCCAGCTTCAAGCTGTCGGTCACCGAGGCCATCACCGACACGCTCAACGGGAACCTCAACGGCGTGCAGGTGTCGAGCATCGACCCGAACAACTCGGCCACCAACGAGGCCCGCCTCAGCGAGGAGATCCTGTCCGACCTGGAGGACCTGCCGGGCGTCGCCTCCGTCGAGCGGGCCGGCTACGTGGTCCTGGGGAACGAGGCCGGCTCGCTGATCGGCGTGCAGGCGTTCACCGAGACGTGGACCGGGCTGCACACCGCTGCGGGCCGCTTCTCCGCCGAGGGCCTGGAGGCGGGCCAGGTGTCCGTCGGGCCGGCGCTCGCGCGAGCACGCGAGCTGCGCCCCGGCGACGACATCGTGCTGTCCACGCCATCGGGCGAGGTCTCCCTGCCCATCATGTCGGTGCGCTACGACGGGAACTTCGGCGGCCGCAACGTGCAGATGTCCTACCCCCTGATGGTGGAGCTCTACGGGGAGCAGGCGCCGGTCGCGGTCATCGTGAACCCGGATCCGGGCGTGAGCGAGGCGGAGCTGCTGGCCACGATCCGGGGGGCCGATCTGGATCCCGACCTCGAGGTCGAGGGGAAGCAGGCGGTGATCGACCGGAACGCGGATGAGGTCAACAGCCAGCTCTCCACGTTCGACGCCATCCAGCGCGGGCTCCTCGTGATGAGCTTCGTGGCGGTCCTGTCGACGCTGCTCCTGGTGGGGATCCAGCGGGAGAAGGAGTTCGGCATGCTGGCCGCGGTCGGGATGACGCCCCGGGAACTGCGCCGGATGGTGCTCACCGAGGCGGGCATGGTGGCCGTGCTGGGCGTGATCGCCACCGCCGTGGGCGCACTGGTCATGTACTGGTGCCTCAACAGCATCGTCCCGGTGATCATCGGCTACAAGGACCCGTTCGTGGTCGACGGCGCTGCCTTCCTCCGGTACAGCGCGATCGCGGTCGTCACGGCCCTGGTCGCCGCGCTCTACCCGAGTCGCCGGGCGGGGAAGGTCGAGGTCCTGGAGGCCCTGCGCTACGAGTAGCGCCCATCCCGATAGGTTCTTCCGCATGGAGCGCCGGATCTTCGGCCTGGAGAACGAGTACGGCGTCACGTGCACGCTCCGCGGCCAGCGCCGGCTCAGCCCGGACGAGGTCGCCCGGTACCTGTTCCGGCGGGTGGTGTCCTGGGGCCGGAGCAGCAACGTGTTCCTGGCCAACGGCGCCCGGCTGTACCTCGACGTCGGCTCCCACCCGGAGTACGCCACCCCGGAGTGCGACTCGATCCTCGACCTCGTCACGCACGACAAGGCGGGGGAGCGGATCCTCGAGCAGCTCCTCGGCTCGGCCGAGCAGCGCCTCCGCGAGGAGGGCATCCGCGGCGTCATCTACCTCTTCAAGAACAACACCGACTCGGCCGGCAACAGCTACGGCTGCCACGAGAACTACCTCACGTCGCGCCGCGACGACTTCGGCCACTACGCCGAGGTCCTGATCCCGTTCTTCGTGTCGCGGCAGATCTACGCCGGCGCCGGCAAGGTGCTGCAGACCGCACGAGGGGCGATGTACTGCATCGCCCAGCGGGCCGAGCACATCTGGGAGGGCGTGTCCTCGGCCACGACCCGCAGCCGGCCGATCATCAACACGCGCGACGAGCCCCACGCCGACGCGGAGCGCTACCGCCGCCTGCACGTGATCGTGGGCGACTCGAACATGAGCGAGTACGCCACCTTCCTCAAGGTGGGGGCCACCTCGATCCTCCTGCGCATGCTCGAGGACCCCAGCCAGGTCCTGCGGGACCTCACGCTGGAGAACCCGATCCGGGCCATCCGCGAGATCAGCCACGACACCACGTGCCGCCGCCGGGTGCGCCTGGCCAACGGGCGGGAGCTGTCGGCCCTCGACATCCAGTCCGAGTACCTCAACAAGGCCCTCAAGTACGCCGAGACCCACGGCCTGAGCCCGCAGGAGAAGCAGGCCCTCGGCATGTGGGAGCACTGCGTCTCCACGATCGAGCGCGATCCGATGGACCTCGACCGCGAGTGCGACTGGGTCATCAAGCACAAGCTGATCGAGGGCTACCGGGCGAAGCACGACCTCCCGCTCACCCACCCGAAGGTCGCGCTGATCGACCTGCAGTACCACGACATCAGCCGTGACCGGGGCCTCTTCTACAAGCTGCAGGACAACGGGCTGGTGGAGCGCACCTGCACCGACGCCGACATCGACGAGGCGGTCGAGACCCCGCCGCAGACCACGCGGGCACGCCTGCGGGGCGAGTTCATCCGGCGGGCCAAGGAGCGCAAGCGCGACTACACGGTCGATTGGGTGCACCTGAAGCTCAACGACCAGGCCCAGCGCACCGTCCTGTGCAAGGACCCGTTCCGCTCACGCGACGAGCGGGTCGAGAAGCTCATCGCGTCGCTCTAGGCGCGAAGCCGGATGCCCGAGTTCCAGCGCGCCGTCGTCACGGAGCTCCTCGCGGAGCGCCGGGGGCTCCAGACCGTCGACACCGACCTCGGCCCCGCCTACGCGCTCACGGAGCTCATCGGGCCGGTGGCGATCGGCGACCCCGTGATCCTCAACACCACCGGCGTCAGCCTGCGGCTCGGCACCGGCGGGTACCACTTCGTCCACTGGAACCTCGCCAACGCGGACGGCTGGTCGAACCTGCGCCCGGAGGACGCCCAGCATCGGCACCTCGTGAAGCTCCGCTACACGGGTCTGCAGACGAACACCGGTGGCGCCGAGGAGCAGCACCGTGACGTACCGGCGACGCTCGACGGCACCCCAGTGGTGGTGTGCGGGGTCCACAGCCAGATCCCCGCGGTGGTGGTCGCGGCGCTCGACCAGGCTCCGGGCCTGCGCATCTCCTACGTGATGACCGACGGTGGGGCTCTCCCGCTCGCGATGTCGAACCTCGTGGCCGCGATGGTGGACGGCGGCCTCCTCACGGGCACGGTCACCACGGGCCACGCCTTCGGTGGCGACCTGGAGGCGGTGTCGGTGCCCAGCGGGATGACCCTCGCCCGCCACGTGCAGCAGGCCGATCTGATCGTCGCGGGGATGGGGTTCGGCATCGTCGGCTCCGGCACCGCCCTGGGGACGACGGGGGTGGAGGTGGCGTCGATCCTCGACACGGTCGACGCCTTGGGCGGGCAACCCGTCGCGACGCTCCGAATGTCCGAGGGCGAGCTGCGGGAGCGCCACCTCGGCCTGAGCCACCACACCACCACGTGCCTCACGCTCGTGCGGACGCCGGTGATGGTGGCGTGGCCCTCCGGGGCTGACGTCGCCCGTTCGGTGGAGCTGGCTCGACACCAGGTCGTGGACACCGAGCCGGGGGACATCGGGAAGCTGCTGGCCGGGGCCGGGCTCCACGTCACCACGATGGGCCGCGGCGTCGACGAGGACGAGCTCTACTTCCGGGCCGCGGCGGCCGCCGGCCGCCTGGCCGCCAGCCTCGTCGTCCGTAGGTAGGTTCACTCCGTGGCCGCCGCCAAGCTCGAGCGCCTGCTCAACCTCACCGCGCTGCTCCTCGCCGCGCGGCTCCCGGTCACGGCCGAGGAGATCCAGCGCCAGCTCGACTACCCGGACGACAAGGCCTCCTTCCGTCGTGCCTTCGAGCGGGACAAGGACGAGCTGCGGAGCATGGGGATCCCCCTCGAGGTCTCACCCGTCCCGGGGCGCAACCCGCCCGTCGACGGGTACCGCATCCCCCCCGAGGAGTACGCCCTGCGCGACCCGGGGCTCACCACCGACGAGCTGGCTGCGCTCCACCTGGCGGCGTCGGCGGTGCAGGTCGAGGGCCTCTCGTCCACGCCGGGGCTCCTGAAGCTCGGCGGCCTCGTCGGGAGCCCGGAGCCCGACGCGGGGGTCCACGTCGCCGCGCTCCCCGCGGACGCGAACCTGGGCGTGCTCTTCGAGGCGGTGTCCCGGAGGAGCGCCGTGGAGCTCCGGTACCGGGACACCGATCGGCGCATCGACCCGTGGCGGCTCGAGTTCCAACGGGGCCGTTGGTACCTCACCGGGCTCGACCACTCCCATGGGGAGGAGCGGAACTTCCGCCTCGATCGCATCGAGGGGATCGTCCAGCTCTTGGAGGACACCCCGTTCGACGTACCGCCGCCCCCCGAGCACCCGGGGCGCGCCCGGGGGGCCTGGGCCCTCGGCGGGGAGGAGGTCGTCACGGCCCGGGTGCGCGTCGACGCCGAGCAGGCGCCGTGGGCGATCCAGCACGTCGGGCCAGACCACGTCGTGCACACCGAGGACGACGGTGCCGTGGTGGTGGAGCTGCCCGTCACCAACCGTGACGCCTTCCGGTCGTTCCTGCTCGGCTTCCTGGACCACGCCGTGCTCCTCGACCCGCCGGAGCTGCGGGTCGAGCTGGTGGCCTGGCTCGAGCAGGTGGCGGCAACGTGAGCGAGCTTGCGAGCGAACCCGTGTCACAGGCACTCCGGCGCCGCCAGGCGCCGTGCTCACGAGGGGCAGCGCCATCGGCCGCGAGGCTCACCTCGTGAGCGCCTCGACGTCGGCTGAGCGGCTGCAGCGCCTGCTGGCCATGGTCCCGTGGATCGCGGGCCAGGACGGGCCCACCGTCACCGAGGTCTGCTCCCGGTTCGGGATCACACCGAAGGAGCTGGCCTCCGACCTCGAGGTCATCTGGCTGGTGGGGCTCCCGCCGTACACACCGGACGCGCTCGTCGACGTCGTGCAGGAGGGCGACCGCGTCTGGATCCACTACGCCGAGGTCTTCGGCGCCGCCCACCGGCTCACGCCCGACCAGGCGGTCGCCCTGATGACGGCCGGGGCCACCGTCCTCGCCCTTCCCGGCGCGGAGGCCGACGGCGCGCTGGCCACCGGCGTCGCCAAGCTGGCGGCGGTGCTCGGCATCGAGGCCGATCAGGTGCTCGACATCGATCTCGGGGCCGCGTCTGCGGAAGTGGTGGCCACACTGCGCGAGGGCCTGCGGAAGGGCCGCCGGGTCCGGATCGACTACTACTCCTACGGCCGGGACACCCGGGCCGTGCGCGACGTCGACCCGTACCTCCTCCAGGCCCTCGACGGGAGCCTGTACCTCCTCGGGCACTGCCACCTGGCCGGGGGGCAGCGCCGGTTCCGCGTGGACCGCGTGGCCACCGCCGAGCTCCTCGCCGAGGCCGCCACGCCCCCGGACGGCCCGGTCCACACCGACGTGTTCCGCGCCGACGACAACGACCCTCGGGTCACCCTCCAGCTCGGCCCCACTGCCGCCTGGGTGCGAGAGGCGTACCCGGTGGAGGCGTGGACCGAGCAGGCCGACGGGTCGTCGGTGGTCACCCTCGCGGTCGCGGCCGCTCCGTGGCTGGAGCGGCTCCTCATCGCGCTGGGCCCGGCCGCCAAGGTCGTCGACGGACCACCCGAGCTGGCCGAAGGGGCCCGCCGCGCTGCCGCGCGCATCCTGGACCGCTACCGTTGAGCGGCCCATGAGCAACCTGCCCCCCACCCAGAGCGGCGACCCGCTGCGGACGCCACTCGGGGAGCGGCCCGCGCCGACCAGCACCCCGTTGGGGGGTGACGCCGACCTCCCGCCCGTGAGCAACGGGTGGACCACCGAGCCCGCGTCACCCAAGCACCGCACGCCGCGCCGAAAGAAGCCGCGGTCGAGCGTCCGCTCGGCCGTCGAGTGGGTGGCCGTGATCGTGGGCGCCCTGGTCGTGGCGCTGGTGGTCAAGACCTTCCTCTTCCAGGCCTTCTACATCCCGTCCGCCTCGATGGAGCCCACGCTCGAGAAGGGCGACCGGGTCCTGGTCAACAAGCTCAGCTACGACATGCACGACATCCACCGCGGCGACATCGTGGTGTTCGAGCTGCCGTCCGACAAGGTCGGCCCCGACGGGATCAAGGACCTGATCAAGCGGGCCATCGGCCTGCCGGGTGACGTGATCGAGACCCGCGAGGGACTCGTGTACATCAACGGCGAGAAGATCGACGAGCCCTACCTGCCGGACGGCGTGACCACCGACAAGCCACCGATCCCCAAGCAGACCGTGCCCGACGGCCACATCTTCGTGCTGGGGGACAACCGCGACAACTCTGCGGACAGCCGATACGAGGACCGCGGGCCGATCCCCATCGACGACGTGGTGGGGCGCGCCTTCTTCCAGGTCTGGCCACCCGGCGGCATGGGCGGCCTCTAGGGGATCAGGGGGCCGCCGCGGCGGTCACGGCGGTGACCATCCGATCCACGTGGTCGGAGTAGACGGCGTCGATCCCCATGTCGAGCACCTGCCGCAGGATTCGGCCGTGCTGCGCGTCCCAGCCGAACGCGTGGCGCTCGAACCGGTGGACCAGCGAGACGAGCCCCCCGCTCCACTCGCTGTGGTGCAGGTTCAGCGCGTCGACGCCGGCATCGGCGAGGGCCGCGGCCCGCTGCTCGACGCCCTCGGGGATGCGCTTCAGCCAGGTGGAGTCGACGAGGCGCACGTCCGGTGCGATCGGTCGCCACGACGCCACCAGCTGCCAGTCGTGGTGGCAGAGCCACAGGCGCTCCGGTGCGCCACCCCCGGCGGCCCGGGCCACCTCCACGGTCGGTGCGAACGCTTCCGGGTCCTTCACGTCCAACGACAGCTCGAGCTCCGTGCCGACCTCCGCGTACAGCTCCGCCAGCGACGGGATGTGCTCCGGGAGGTCGGACCGATCGATCTCGCGGATCGGGACCCGGCGCAGGCCACGCCGGACGACGCCGTCGTGGTCGAGCACGGCGACCCCGTCGGCGGTCCGCCACACGTCGCTCTCCAGCCCCGTGGCGCCCAGCCGGACCGCGAGGCGGAACGCCTCCAGGGTGTTCTCGGGGGCGTTCGCGCGGGCGCCGCGGTGAGCGAACCCGATCGGCGGGCGCCGGAGCGAGGGAAGGCGGGTCGGCACGGAGCGACGGTAGCGTGCCGGCCATGTGGCTCCTGGGGGCGATCGGCATCGGTGCCCTGACCGCGGGAGCCATCCTCGTCGGGGTCGGGCTCCGTAGAGTCGGCATGGCCACCGATGAGCTCTCCGGATCCGTCCGCCGCTTCCACGAGGTGGGCGACGCGCTGGAGGACCTGCGCGAGGCCACCGACGACGCGATCGAGCGGGGCCGGCGCATCCGGCGCCGCTGAGCCCACCGGTACACTCCCCACGATGTTCAACATCGGTGGCGGCGAGGTGCTCGTGATCGCCCTCATCGCACTCATCGTCCTCGGACCTCAGCGCCTCCCCGACGCCGCCCGCCAGGCGGGCAAGGTGATGGGCGACCTGCGCCGCATCTCCAGCGGCTTCCAGAGCGAGATCAAGACGGCGTTCGAGGACCACGAGCGCCAGAGCGCCTCGGCGGCCCCCGCCATCACGCCGACGACCCCAGCCCTCACGCCCGCCGACGCGGACATCACCGGGTCGCTGTCGGCCATCGCCGCGGCGTCGGCACCGCCGAAGAAGGCTCCCGCCAAGAAGGCTCCCGCCAAGAAGGCTCCCGCCAAGAAGGCTCCCGCCAAGAAGGCTCCCGCCAAGAAGGCTCCCGCCAAGAAGGCTCCCGCCAAGAAGGCGCCGGCCAAGAAGAACGCTCCGGTCAGGAAGCCGGCGTCCGCCAAGAAGCGCCCGAGCTGACGGTGGCCACCCCGACGCAGGACGAGTCGCGCATGTCGCTGATGGAGCACCTCACGGAGCTCCGCGACCGCATCATCAAGGTCGTCCTGGCCGTGGTGGTCGGCATGGTGATCTCGTTCCTGCTCTACGACCACATCTTCAACTTCCTGCTCGAGCCGTACGAGCACATCGCCAACAACCGGTCGTCGCTCACGGGTGGCCGGCTGCTCCAGGTCGATCCGCTGGAGGGCTTCGGCATCCGCATGAAGCTGGCCGCCTACGGCGGCATCGGGATCGCCATGCCGGTGATCCTCTGGCAGCTCTGGCGGTTCATCACCCCGGGGCTGTACCCGCATGAGAAGCGCTACGCGATCCCGTTCCTCGCGAGCGCCCTCGCACTCTTCGTGCTCGGCGCGGGCCTCGCCTACACCACTCTGCCCAGGGCGCTCGAGTTCCTGGTCGACATCGGCGGGTCGGACAACTTCGTCACGGCGTTCCAACCCGGCAAGTACTTCACGCTGATCACCTACATGATGCTGGCCTTCGGGATCGGCTTCGAGTTCCCGATCCTGCTGATCTTCCTGCAGATGGCCGGGATCATCACTCCCGACAAGCTGCGGTCGTGGCGGCGCTTCGCCATCGTGGGCATCTGCATCCTCGTGGCCGTGATCACGCCGTCCGGTGACCCCATCAGCATGCTGATGCTCTCGGTGCCGATGGTGATCTTCTACGAAGCGGCGATCATCGTGGGCCGAGTGATGGCCCGACGGAGGAAGCGGGCCGCAGCCGCGGCCGCCTGATGGCCGGCGTGCGGACCGCAGAGGGCTTCACCCTCGACCCGTTCCAGGTGCGGGCCATCGCCGCCCTCGACGCGGGGCGGTCGGTGCTGGTGGCGGCGCCGACCGGATCCGGCAAGACCGTGGTCGCGGAGCACGCGGTGGCCAAGGCGCTGGCCGAAGGGGGCAAGGCGTTCTACACGGCCCCGATCAAGGCGCTGTCGAACCAGAAGTACGCCGACCTCGCCCGGATCCACGGAGCCGGGCGCGTCGGACTGCTCACCGGCGACAACGCGATCAACGGTGATGCCCCTGCGGTGGTGATGACGACCGAGGTGCTGCGCAACATGATCTACGCCGGTTCCCCGGCGCTGCGCGACCTGCGCTACGTGGTCCTCGACGAGGTCCACTTCCTCCAGGACGCCTATCGGGGCGCCGTGTGGGAGGAGGTCATGATCCACCTCGACCCGAGCGTGCGGCTGGTGTGCCTCTCGGCCACCGTCTCCAACGCCGAGGAGCTCGCCGAGTGGATCACCACCGTGCGCGGTCCGACCGAGGCCGTGATCGAGGAACGGCGGCCGGTCGAGCTGCGCAACCTCTACTGCGTGGGCGACAAGCAGTCGCAGGAGCTGCACCTCCTCCCGACCCTGGTGGACGGCAAGCCCAACCCGGAGGCCGACCGGCTCGACGACGAGGCGCTGCGCTCGCGCGGGGGGTCTCAGCGGGGACGTCCCCGCCGGCGCTTCTTCACCCCGCGCCGCGTCGAGGTGATCGAGCGCCTCGCGGAGGAGGAGATGCTCCCGTGCATCACCTTCATCTTCAGCCGCGCCGCCTGCGACGACGCTCGCGACGCCTGCGTCGCGGCCGGCCTGCGGCTCACCACCGTGGAGGAGCGGGCTCGCATCCGGACGATCGTCGACGAGCGCACCGCCTCCCTGGCCGATGCCGACCTCGACGTCCTCGGGTTCGACCAGTTCCTCGCCGGGTTGGAGATGGGGATCGCGGCCCACCACGCCGGGATGGTCCCGCCGTTCAAGGAGGCGGTCGAGGCCTGCTTCGTCGAGGGGCTCACCAAGGCGGTGTTCGCCACCGAGACCCTCGCCATGGGCATCAACATGCCGGCTCGTTCGGTGGTGATCGAGCGGCTCACCAAGTTCACGGGCGAGCGCCGGGAGATGCTCACCCCGGGCGAGTACACGCAGCTCACCGGGCGAGCCGGGCGGCGCGGCATCGACGACCTGGGCTTCGCGGCGGTGCTCTGGTCGCCCTTCGTGCCGTTCGAACAGGTCGCGGCGCTCGCGTCGAGCCGCACCTACGCGCTCCGCTCGGCGTTCCGGCCCACGTACAACATGGCCGCCAACCTGGTCCGGCGCTACGAGCCGGCCCAGGCCCACCACCTCCTCAACCTGTCCTTCGCCCAGTTCCAGGCGGACCGCGCCGTGGTGCGCCTCGAGGCGCGGATCGAGCGGCAGCAGCAGCGCCTCGTCCGCCTGCACGAGGAGGCCGAGTGCCACCTCGGCGACGTGTCGGAGTACCGGGCCCTTCGCCAGGCCGCCGAGCAGGCGCAGCGCGCCCGACCCCGTTCGGATCGGCTCGACCTGGTCGAGGCCGCGCTGGCCGAGCGCAACCCCGGCGACGTCGTGGTACTGGCCGGCCACCGCCACGCGGTGCTGAGCGTGGCCTTCCGCAAGGGCAACCCGAAGATGCACACGGTCGACGAGAAGGGCGCCTCCCACACCTTCTCCGCGTCGGACCTGGCGGAGCCACCGTCGCCCGTCGGGCAGATCGACCTCCCGGTCCCGTACAACCCCAACAACCGGGCGTTCCAGCACCAGGTCGCCGACGCGCTGCGCCGTCGCCGCCTGGCGCCGGCGGTCCGGCCGCGCCCGACCGAGGACCCGCCCGCCCGCCGCGAGGTCGACGAAGCCGCCCAGGCGGCCATGCTCCACCCGGTCGCCGACTGCCCGGACCGCGACGCACACGTCCGCGCGGCGGTGCAGGTGGAGCGCGTCGAGCGCGAGCGGGCCGACCTCGAGCGCCAGGTCCGCGGCCGGACGGAGTCGTTGGCTCGCCGCTTCGACCGCGTGCTCCGGCTCCTGGAGGCCTGGGGCTACCTCGAGGGCTGGAACCTCACGGAGGCCGGAACGGTGCTGGCCCGCACGTACCACGAGGCCGACCTCCTCGTGGCCGAGGCGATGACGTCCGGCCTGCTCGACGACCTCGACGCCCCCACGCTCGCCGCGCTCGTGTCCTGCCTCACCTACGAGCACCGGGGCCGGGAGCGGGCGCCGGAGCCACGGTTCCCGTCGTCGACCGTGCGGGAGCGGTACCGGGAGCTCCAGCTCACTGCCGGGCGCCTGGTGGCCGACGAGGAGGACGCGGGGCTGCCCACCACGCGGCTGCCCGACGCCGGCTTCGTCCACCTCGCCCACGCATGGGCGGCGGGGGAGGGGCTCTCGGAGCTGCTCGAGGACGAGGTGCTGTCTGGCGGTGACTTCGTCCGCAACGTCAAGCAGCTCATCGACCTGCTGCGGGGCATCGGCGATGTAGCGCCGGTCCCCGCCACTGCCGCGCGCGCTCGGCAGGCGGCCGAGGCGCTGCACCGCGGCGTGGTGTCGGCGTCGTCTGCTCTCGAGGCGCCCGACGGCCCCGAGGCGGTAGGAGCGCCCGGTGACGATCCGACGGGGTGAGCCCTGGGGCGAGCCCGGCGTCCTCCCACCCGGCGGCGTGGTCGTCCGTAGCGACGCCGAGGCCCGCGAGGTGGTCACGACCGCCCGGCGAGCCGGTGAGGCCGTCCCCGTGCTCGGCCTCCTCGGCGGCGACCTGTGCCGGGCCGTGGGTGGCACCGGCGACGAGGCCCGGCTCCGCGAGGGGGGCACGGTCCTGCCGATCGACCTCGGCGCGGTGCTGGTCGACGGGCGGCTGCACTGGTTCGTCGCCCACCTCGTGGCCCGGCGCGGCTGGTGGCGCGGCCGCATCGTGGCGGCCATGAACGCACAGCACGTGGGCTCGTGGGACGTGGCCCCGAGGGGCCACCCGAACGATGGCAAGCTCGACGTCCTCGACGCCGACCTGCCGCTCGGCGACCGGTGGAAGGCCCGGCGGCGCCTGGCCACCGGCGCCCACGTGCCGCATCCCGGGATCAGCGAGCGCCACGTCGCCGCCGCGCAGGTGGACCTGGCGTCCGGGATGCGGGTCTGGCTCGACGGGGTGCCGCTGGGCGAAGCCCGCCGCCTGGCCATCCGGATCGAGCCGGACGCCCTGACCTGCGTGGTCTAGGTCACCCCGGTGTCGGCGTCGTCGAGCTGGTCGTCGTCGGCGCGGGCGGGCACTCGGCGAAGGCCGGGTACGCCGACCTGGTGGTGACGTTGCCGAGCTTGTCGGTCGCTCGGATCGAGAGGCCGTCGGGGGCACCGGCCTTCGAGCCGGTCACGGCCCCGCCGTACTGCCCGTTGCCCCTGCTCGACGTCAGGGTCACGGGGCCGCTCGTGAGCCCGACGAGCTGGACGCTCTGCACTCCAGCCGGATCGGTGACCTGCACGCTGGCGCCGAAGGTCCGGGATCCACCGGCCGGGCACGTCGGCACCTGCACGTTCGGGGCCCCGATCGTCGGGCCGGCGGTGTCGGCGGGCTTGGTGGTGGTGGTGTCGGCGGGCGTGGTGGTGCCGGTCGTCCCGCCGGGCTTGGTCGTGGTCCCGGTGCTGCCCCCCGGCTTCTCGTCGGCGCCGCCGGCGTCGTCGCCGGTGTCGTCGAGCGAGGTCGTGGTCGGGTTCTCGATGTCGGGGATCGTGTTGCCGTCGGGCGTGGTGGCCCGGGTGCGCAGTGTGCTGCTCGTGACCTCGCCGGCGGTGAGGAGGGGGCTGCCGTCGTCGTCCTGGTTCGTCAGGAGGAACCCGCCGAGCAGGAGGACGACCGCCGCCACCGTGGCGACCCAGGCGGCCTTGGCGCGGCGCTGGCGGTCCTCGGGACCGAGGACGGCGAAGCCCTCCTTGGTGAACGGCACGTGCGGGCCGTCGACCACGTTGACGTTGCGGATGCTGGAGATCACCCGGGCCTTGAGGAGGCCGGGGGCCGGGACGAGCGGCGCCGCGGCCAGGAGGGCCAGCGGGCTGACCACGGACCTCCGCTTGTCGCTGCAGATCTCGCAGCCGTCGACGTGGCGGGCGACGCGCTTGCGGAGGATCGGGGAGAACTTGCCATCCCAGTCCGAGAGGAGCCCGTCGAGCTCGTCGCAGTCGTCGCGCCCGAGGCGGGCGATGAGGAGGGCGCCCAGGGAGCGCTCCACCTGGTCGCGCATTCGGCTGAGCATCACGTAGGAGTTGCTGAGGGAGGTGCCCATGGCGTCGGCCAGGTCCTGGCCCTCGAGCCCCTGGCGGAGGTGGAGGTCGAGGAGGGCCTGGTCGCGGCCGTTGAGGCCGGCGGCGGCCGCCCAGACGAGCTCGGTGAGCTCCTCGGTGCGGACGCCCCGGTCGAGGTCGAGGTCGGGGGCCATCAGGTCGTCCTGCGAATCGGTGAGGTCGACCCGCTGCATCGCCTTGAGGCGGCGCAGGGAGGTGTGGCGACAGATCGAGTACAGCCACGGCCGGAGCCGGGACGGGTCCCGGAGCTGGACGAGGTTGCGGGAGGCCGCCAGGAAGGCGTCGTGGAGGGCGTCGGCCGCCTCGTCCCGGTCGCGGAGGATCCTGTGACAGTGATCGTGCAGCTTGTCGGCATAGCGGTCGTAGATGGCCGCCCATGCCGTGTCATCGCCGCGCTTGGCGGCCTGAACCAGTGCTGCGTCGTCCATGAGGTGCACACGGAACCTCCTCCTTCCAACAGGTAGGAGGCACCGAGGACGTAGATCCTTGCAGAAAGCGTCCCGAAACTACGGTTGCCCCATGGATGCCTGGTGCCTGACCGAGAGCCCCGGGACCTGTGCGTGGACCACCTTGGACGACCCCGAGGTGGCCCCGGACGACGTGGCGGTGCGCCCGGTCGCCAGCGCCCTCAACCACATGGACCTCTGGCTCACCAAGGGCCAGCCCCGCCCCCACCTGCCGCACGTGCCGGGCTGCGACGTGGCCGGCGTGGTCACGGAGGTCGGTCGGGCGGTCACGGAGGTCGCCGTCGGCGACGAGGTGGTCATCAACCCGGCGGTCTCGCCCCTCGAGGCCATCGTGGCGCTGGGCGACGATTCGCCCCTCGGGCCCGGCTTCCAGATCCTCGGTGAGCAGCGCTGGGGTGGACACGGCTCCCGGGTGGTCGTCCCGGCCCGCAACGTCGTGCCCCGTCCCCCCGGGCGGAGCTGGGAGGAGTGCGCCGCCTACCCGCTGGCCACCCTCACCGCCTGGCGGATGCTCCGCCGCGCCCGCCTCACTGCGGGGGAGCGGTGCCTGATCGTGGGCATCGGTGGGGGTGTGAGCACGGCCGCCCTCCACCTGGCGGTCCGGATGGGAGCCGAGGTGCACGTGACGTCCCGCGACCCCGCCAAGGGCGAGGCCGCGCTGGCCCTCGGCGCGTTCGGGGCGCACGACTCCGGCGCCGAGTTCCCGGTGAAGGCCCACGTCGTGGTCGAGAGCGTCGGCCCGGCCACCTGGGACCGGTCGGTGCGCGCGCTCCTGCCCGGCGGCCGGCTCGTCGTGTGCGGTGGCACATCGGGCCAGTCGGTCGAGGTCGCACTCCCTCGGCTGTTCTTCAAGCAGCACGAGATCATCGGCTCGACGATGGGGTCCTACGGGGAGTTCGCGGCGGTGACCGACCTGATGGGCCAGGGGCTGCCGGTGTCCGTCGACGGGGTCCTGGGCCTCGACGAGTACCCGGTCGCGCTGGCTCGCCTCGAGTCCGGGACGCAGCTCGGGAAGCTCGTCCTGCGCCACGACTAGCGTTCGAGGCGTGCCCGCCACCACCGACCTCGTCGCCGCCAAGCAGCGCCTGCGAGAGGCGGTGGAGGCTCGCAGCGACCTCCTCGTCGACGCGTCGCACCAGATCCACGCCCACCCGGAGCTGAACTACGAGGAGCAGTTCGCCCATGACCTCCTCACCGGCATCCTCGCCGACGAGGGGCTCGAGGTGGAGCGGTCGGCCTACGGGCTCGACACCGCGTTCGTGGCCCGCGCCGGCTCCACCGGCCCGACGATCGCCGTCCTGTGCGAGTACGACGCGCTGCCCGGCATCGGCCACGCCTGCGGGCACAACATCATCGCCACCGCCGGCCTCGGAGCGGGCCTCGCCGCTGCGGCCCTCGCGGAGGAGCTGGGCGGCCGCGTGGTCGTGATGGGCACGCCCGCCGAGGAGGGGGGAGGCGGGAAGATCCTGCTCGCCCGCCGCGGCGCCTTCGAGGGCGTCGACGCCGCGCTCATGGTCCACCCGGCCGGGTTCGACCTGGCTCGCATGGACGTGATCGCCGTGCAGGAGCTCACCGCCTCGTACACGGGCGAGGCCGCCCACGCCGCCGCCTTCCCGCACCGCGGCCGCAACGCCCTCGACGCGGCGGTGCTCGGGTACAACGCGGTCGCCGCGCTGCGGCAGCACATCCGGCCCAACGAGCGCGTGCACGGGATCTTCACGCAGGCCGGGGACAAGCCGAACATCGTGCCGTCCCGTGCCCAGACGGAGTGGATGGTCCGCTCCGGGAGCATCCGCACGCTCGGTCCGCTCAAGGACCGGGTGGCCGCCTGCCTCACCGCGGGGGCCACCGCCGCCGGGTGCGAGGTGGAGCTGGCGTGGAAGCCGGTGGTCTACGCCGACATGCTCGACAACGAGGTCATGGTCGGCCTCTACGCGGCCAACAGCGACGCGCTGGGCCGCCCGGTGGCCGAGCCCGACCCCAGGCAGGTGGTGGTGGGGAGCACCGACATGGGCAACATCAGCTACGTCGTCCCGTCGATCCACCCGATGATCCAGGCCGCTCCCACGGGCGTGCCCATCCACACGCCGGAGTTCGCGACCCACGCCGCCAGCGCCCAGGGCGACGAGGCCGTGGTCCACGGCGCCCTCACGCTGGCCTGGACGGTGGCCGACCTCTGGCTCCAGGACGGCGTCCTCGATGCCGTGAGAGCCGAGTTCGACGCCACGATGGCGGCGGTGGGCCCGGAGGCGAGACGATCCGCGATCGAGGGAGGGGTGGGGGCGTAACCTCCCAGGTCCCATGACGGTGTACATCGCGGAAGAGTTCTCGCCAGACGAGTCCGATGTGCTCCGGCGGTACTTCACGAACCTCGACGGTCCGGTCTTCGCGCTGGTGAACCTCCCGGAGGTCGTGAAGGGCGCCCTGTTCGCCAGGTACTCCCGCAGCTCCAAGAGCCTGCGGCGGCTCTTCCTCGACGAGTTCGTCGGCGACCTCGACATCACCGGCGACGCCACGATCGACGCCACCGTCGGGCTGCGGCGGGCCGAGGAGCTCTACGACCGGGTGTTCTTCGAGTACGGCGACGACTCGGTGGCCCAGCTCGGCGGGGTGCACCTCGCCTGCGAGCAGGCCTCCAACCTCCTCACGAAGGTCCTCGAGTGGGGCCGGCTCATGGCCTACCTCGAGCAGTCCACCCGCTACATCGCCTACGACACGCGCATCGGTGGCCGCTACCGCTACTACCGCGACCCCGAGGTGCTCGGCTCCAACCTCGGCCTCCGCTACATCGGCGACATGGACCGGCTCTTCGACACCTACGCCGAGCTGGTCCCGGCGATGGCGGACTTCTACCGGGAGCAGTTCCCCAAGGACGCCGACGACTCCGACTTCGTCTACCGCCAGGCCATCCGCGCCAAGGCGTTCGACGCGGTGCGCGGGGTGCTCCCCGCCGCCTCCGTGTCGAACGTCGGCATCTACGGCACCGGCCAGGGCTACGAGGCGCTGCTCCTGCGGATGCGGAGCCATCCGCTCCCGGAGTCGCGGGCCTACGCGGACCTGATGCTGGGTGAGCTGCGCAAGGTGATCCCGAGCTTCCTGAAGCGGGTCGACCTCGACGATCGCGGCGTCGCCTGGAGCACGTACTTCGCCTCCACTCGTTCCGCGATGGAGGAGGTCGCCGAGCAGCTCTTCCCCGCCGGCGCCGTGGTGGAGGACGACCCCGGGGTCCGCCTGATCGACTACGACCCCGACGGCGAGGTCAAGGTGGTGGCGGCCGCCCTGTACCCGTACACCCACGTGGGCGAGGCGGCGGTCGAGGCGAAGGTTCGCCAGATGGGCGCCGACGAGCGCCTCTCGGTGCTCAAGGCCTACGTCGGCGAGCGGGCGAACCGGCGCCACAAGCCGGGCCGGGCGTTCGAGCGCACCTTCTACCGCTTCGACGTCCTCGCCGACTACGGCGCCTTCCGGGATCTCCAGCGCCACCGGATGCTCTCGATCGACTGGCAGGCCCTGAGCCCCCGCCACGGCTACACCCGCCCGGAGGCGGTCGACCTGGCCGGCACCGCGGACCGCTTCGACGAGGCGATGGACCGCTCGGCTTCCCTCCACGACGCACTGGTGGAGCGGTTCCCGGCCCAGGCCGGCTACGCGGTGTCCCTGGCCTACAAGGTCCGCTTCTACCTCCACCTCAACGCCAGGGAGGCGATGCACCTCCTCGAGCTGCGCACCACGCCGCAAGGGCACCCCGCCTACCGGGTCGTCGGCCAGGAGATGCACCGGCTGATCGCGGAGCAGGCCGGGCACCGGGCCCTGGCCGAGGCCATGCAGTTCGTGGACCACTCCCCGGAGCCCAGCCTCGAGCGCCTGGACGCCGAACGACGCGCGGAGGCCCGTCGGCAGTCGCGTTAGGTTGGTCTGTGGCGTCGGTCACGCCGGCGGCAGACATCGGGAGGGGGTTGCTCTGGCTCTGGACGCGGTCATCTCGTTGCGCGACGTCACGAAGTCGTTCGGGACCCACACGGTGTTGAAGGACATCACCTTCGACATCCCGCGGGGCCAGATCACTGCCGTGATGGGCCCCTCCGGCACCGGCAAGTCGGTGCTCCTGAAGAACATCATCGGGCTGCTGCGCCCCGACTCCGGGGAGATCTGGGTCGAGGGCGAGGAGACCGTCCGGATGGGGGAGCGCGAGCTCTACGCCGTCCGCCGGAAGTTCGGCGTCCTGTTCCAGGACGGCGCCCTCTTCGGCTCCATGAACATGTTCGACAACATGGCCTTCCCCCTCCGGGAGCACACCCGGAAGACGGAGAAGGAGATCCGCGAGATCGTCCTCGCGAAGGCCGACATGGTCGGGATGCTCGACCACATGAAGAAGTTCCCCGGCGAGGTGTCCGGCGGCATGAAGAAGCGGGCCGGCCTGGCTCGCGCGCTGGCCATGGACCCGGAGATCATCCTGTTCGACGAACCCGATTCGGGGCTCGACCCGGTCCGGGTGTCGTACCTCGACGAGCTGGTGAAGAAGATCCAGGAGGAGACCGGCGCAACCTTCGTGATCATCACGCACAACATCGCGTCCGTGATGCGCACCTCCGACTACATCGCCGTCCTGTACCGGTCAGGCCTCGTGAAGTTCGCCTCCAAGGGCGACATGCGGTCCAGCAAGGACCCGATCATCAAGCAGTTCCTGGCGGGCCGCGCCCTCGGCCCGATCGGCATGGACGAGCTCGCCACCGAGCAGAGCGACATCGAGAAGGAGCTCGTCGAGCGCGAGGTGCAGCGCTACAAGGCCGAGGGTCGCAGCCGCGACGAGACCGACATCCTCACGGTGTGAGCGGACCCCACTCGTGATCGGCAAGGTGCAGTTCCTGCTCCGGGAGACGGGCAACATGTTCGCGATCTCCCTCGAGGGGTTCCGGCGGACCTTCCACGTGCGGGAGTGGTGGCAGGAGTACCTGCGGCAGTGCTGGTTCATCGCCAAGGTCACGAGCATCCCGGTGGTGCTCATCTCGATCCCGTTCGGCGCGGTGATCGCCCTGCACGTCGGGGCGTTCTCCCGTCAGCTCGGCGCTGAGTCCACCACCGGAGCGGCGATGGTCCTGGCCATCGTCCGAGAGGCCGCGCCCGTGGCCACGGCGCTCCTGATCGCCGGCGCCGGTGGGTCGGCGATGACCGCCGACCTCGGGGCCCGCAAGATCCGTGACGAGCTGGCCGCCATGGAGGTCATGTCGGTGAACCCGGTCCACCGGCTCGTCACCCCGCGCCTCTACGCCGCGAGCACCGTCGGGCTGTTCCTGGTGTCCCTGGTCTCGGTGTCGGGCATCGCCGGCGGCTACTTCTTCAACGTCGTCATCCAGAAGGTCACCCCCGGGGCCTACTTCCAGGGCTTCACGTCCCTGGTGCAGCTGCCGGACCTCTACTCCTCCCTCGCCAAGGCCTGGGTCTTCGGGTTCATCGCCGCGATGGTGTCCTGCTACAAGGGCATCTACGCCAAGGGCGGGCCGAAGGGCGTGGGCGACGCGGTGAACCAGGCCGTGGTGATCACCTTCATCCTCATCTTCTTCGCCAACTTCGTGATGACGTCCCTCTACTTCGCGCTGATCCCGCAGAAGTTCTGATGAACCCGGTCCAGCGCGTCCTCCGACTGCTCCGCGGCCTGCTCCGCGGCGGCGGCGACCTCCTGGAGGACATCGGGAAGCAGCTCCGGTTCTACGCGGAGATCATCCGGGACATCGTCAGCGTCCGACGCGTGCTCCTCCGGCACCGCAGCGTGGTGTTCGGCCTGGTCTCGGACGTGACCATCGGCGCGGGTGCGCTCATCGTGGGCGGCGGCATGGTGTTCGTGATCTTCTCGATGTCGTTCTTCACCGGCACGGAGGTCGGACTGCAGGGCTTCAAGGGCCTGGAGCAGATCGGCGCCGAGAACTTCACCGGCCTGATCGGGGCGTTCGCCAACACCCGCGAGGTGACCCCGCTGATCGCCGGAGTGGCCTTCGCCGCCCAGGTGGGGGCCGGGTTCACCGCCGAGCTCGGCGCCATGCGCATCTCCGAGGAGATCGACGCCCTCGAGGTCATGTCGGTGCCGTCGAAGCCCTATCTCGTCGGCACCCGGGTGGTCGCCGCCCTCATCGCGATCATCCCGCTCTACCTGATCTCGCTGTTCGCCAGCTTCTTCGCCACCAAGCTGGTCTCGACCCAGTTCTTCGGCATGTCCTCCGGCGCCTACGACTACTACTTCCGCCTGTACCTCCCGGTGCAGGACGTGATCTACAGCCTCGCGAAGGCCTGCCTGTTCGCCACGGTGGTGGCGCTCATCCACTGCTACTACGGCTACTACGCCACGGGCGGGCCGGCGGGCGTGGGCGTGGCGGTGGGCCGGGCCATCCGCCTGTCCATCGTGAGCGTCGTCGTCCTCAACCTGGTGCTGTCCCTCATCTTCTGGGGCGGCGGCAACACCGTGAGCCTCACCGGTTAGCCATGCGCCCCGTCTCCCCCCGTCACCAGAACGTGCTCTCGGGCGCCATCGCCCTGCTCCTGCTCGTCTCCGCGACCACGATCGGGGTGAAGTCGGCGTTCGGCGCCTACGACGGCGGCTACAAGGTGGTCGGCAGCTTCGACGCCGCGGGTCAGGGCCTCCTGCCGGGGTCCGACGTGAAGGTGCGGGGGGTCAACGTCGGCGCGGTGCGGAGCATCGAGCTCGTAGATGGTCGGGCCCGCATCACGCTCCGGATCAACGACGGGGAGCGGATCCCGTCCGCGGCCATCGCCCGCATCCGCGCCAAGACGCTCTTCGGCGAGAAGTACGTCGACCTCGACCTCGCCGATGCGGATGAGCTGGCCGGCCCGTTCCTGCAGGGCGGCGACACCCTCGAGCACACGGAGGGCGGCTTCGAGCTGGAGGCGGTCCTCAGCGACGCCTACCCGCTCCTGCAGGCCATCGACGGGCAGGAGCTGCTGACGGTGATCAGCAACCTGGCCGAGGGCGGCCGGGGCCTGGGCGACGAGATCAACCGCACCCTCGTGAACGGCTCGAAGGTCGCACGGGTCTTCGCCGAGAACGACGACAAGACCGCGGAGTTCCTCCACGACCTGGCCAACCTCTCCGATCAGCTCGGTGACTCGGCCGACGACCTCGTGGCCATCGCCGAGGCCGGCACCGACGTGCTGCCGGTGCTGAACGACCACGAGGCCGAGCTCATCACGATCCTCCAGCAGACCGGGCGGCTCTCCAACGACGTGGCCGACCTCCTCCTCGGCAACCAGCCGTTCGTCGACGCCGCGCTGGGCGACGGCAGCAAGGCGGTGCAGATCCTGTACGACCGCCGCACCCAGGTGATGCCGCTCGTGATCGGGCTGCGGCAGTACGTCCAGACGCTCACCGAGGTGATCCGCATCTCGGTCGGCGACGGCACCCTGATGGGCGCGGTGAAGGCGGTCCTCGGCAACCAGCTGTGCGCGCTGATCCCGTGCGGCGGTCCGGGCAACCCCGCCCCAGCGTCCACTGCCACGTCCGGCGCGCCTCCGAGCGGCCTCACCGCCGGCGGCCCCGCCCAGACGCCGATCCAGCGCGGCCAGGGCGACCTGGGCGACCTCCTGCAGCGGGTGCTCGGGACATGATCCGGATCGCCCTCAAGTTCGGCGCCTTCGTGCTCGTGTGCCTCTTCTTCACCGGCTACCTCGCGTTCACGATCGGCAACCTCGACGTGCGTGATCCCCTCGACCGTGACGCCTACTCGCTCACCGCCACCTTCGACGACGCCACGGGGCTGCTCGTCGACGACAACGTCAAGGTCGCCGGTGTGGTGATCGGCAAGGTCACGGGGGTCAAGGTCGAGGCCGGCCGCGCGGTCGTCTCCATGAAGATCGACAACGAGCACGACGACCTGCCCAAGGGGAGCACCACCGCGGCGATCCGCTGGCGGAACCTGATCGGGCAGCGCTACGTGTACTTCTACCCCGGGGAGAAGGGGGGCGAGGCCCTGCAGGACGGCGACGAGATCGTGCGCACCACGTCCGTCGTCGACCTGGGCGAGCTGTTCGAGCGCCTAGGCCCCATCGTCACGGCCATCGACCCGAACCAGGTCAACAAGCTCCTCGAGACGCTCACCGAGGCCCTCGACGGACGCGAGGACAAGGTCAGCCAGGCGCTCGACGACCTCGCCACCCTTGCCAAGGGCCTGGCCACGCGCGACGAGGCCATCGGCCGCCTCGTCGCCAACCTGGACACGGTCACCGCCACCCTCGCCCGCCGCGACTCGCAGATCGACGCGATGGTCAACAACCTGATCGACCTCACCGAGACCTTCGGCGACAACACCGACACGCTCGATGCCGCGCTCACCGAGCTCGGCCGCTTCGGCACCGATCTCAGCGATGTGCTGGACACCAACAGCAACGAGGTCGACCGCCTCCTCGCGAACCTGGCGCTGGTGACCGGCACAGTGGAGAGCAAGCTGCCCGAGCTCGACCGCTTCCTGGCCGGGTTCGGCGACGCCAGTGCGGCCATCTTCCGGGCCGGCAACCGCGGCGAGTTCCTCAACCAGAAGATCCTCTGCGCCTTCATCGGCCCGCCCGCCAGCAGCGAGGCCGGTTGCCCGACCGGCAACCCGATCACGGGGCTGTCGACGTCGACCGGGGCGTCCCTGTTCACCCCGCCGCCGGTCCAGGGCGCGGACGCCATCCGGTCGCTCCTCACGAAGGCCACCGGCTCGTGAAGTCCTTCCGCGACCGCAACCCCTACGCCGTGGGGATCATCTCGCTCCTCGGCATCGGCGTGGTGACGGGCCTCGCGTTCATGGTGGGCCTGCTCCACCTGCTCGAGCACACGTACACGATGGAGGCGACGTTCACGCAGGCATCCGGCCTCCGCAACGGCGACGACGTGAAGGTCGCCGGTGTGAAGGTGGGCCGCGTCACCGGCGTGAGCGCCGACCACGAAGAGGGCCTCGTCCAGGTCACCTGGGTGATCAACGACGGCGTGGACGTCCGTGACGGGGCCAAGGCCGACATCGCCCTCGAGACGCTCCTCGGCTCGAAGTACATCCGCATCACCGACGCCGCCGAGGGCGACCACCTGTTCCACGAGCTCCCGCGGGACGAGCGGGTGATCCCCTACGAGGAGTGCACCGGCGACGGGCTCTGCGTCCAGCGCACGTCGACGCCGGAGGACCTCTTCGACATCACGCGCGAGGCCACCGAGCGGATCAACGCGACCGAGAACGACCGCCTCAACCAGCTGATCCAGCAGCTCGCCGGCATCACCGAGGGCAAGCACGCCACCGTCACCGACCTCGTCAACGGGATCCGGGACGTGTCCTCGGCCATCGCCGAGCGCGAGGGGAAGCTGGCCTCCCTCCTCGACCACGCCGACGAGGTGTCGGCCAACCTGGCCGCGAAGGACCAGCAGCTCGTGCGGCTCATCGACTCCTCCAAGACGCTGCTCGACTTCCTGGTGGCGCGTCGAACGGAGCTGTCGGTCGCGCTCGGCGAGGGCAGCCAGGCCGTCGCCGCCCTGTCGCGGGTGATCGAGGCCAACGAGGCGTCGCTCGACGCCATCCTCGACGACCTCGCTCCCACGCTGGAGCTGGTGCAGAACAACCTGCCCGAGCTGAACCGGTCTCTCGCCATCGTCGGGCCCGCCTTCTACGGGCAGAGCCTCGCGGGCGCCCACGGCCCGTGGCAGGACATCTACATCGCCGCCCTCGGCCCCGACATCATCGGGGTCCTCGAGGACGCCCAGGGCACCGGAGCGGCGCCGTGAGCCCCCGCGCCCGGAGCCCGCGCACGGTCGGCGTCATCGTGGTGGGCGCGATGCTGGCCGTGGCGTTGGGGGGCTACCTCCTCGTGTTCCGCGGCGGAGGCGGCACGTACAAGATCACCGCCTACTTCCCCCGCGCCGTGTCGGTGTTCAAGTCCTCCGACGTCCGGGTGCTGGGCCTGCCCGCCGGCACCGTCACGGCCGTGGAGATCGAGGGCCAGCAGGTCAAGGTCGTGATGTCGATCCGCGACAGCGTGCCGATCCCGAAGGACGTGCAGGCCCAGATCGTCCCGCAGTCCCTCATCGGCGAGCGGTACGTGCAGTTCTCTCCCGCGTACCGCACGGGCATGGAGCGCGCCCCCGACGGACACGTCATCGACAGCGAGCACACCGTCATCCCGGTGGAGCCCGACGAGGCGCTGGCGGCGGTCAAGGAGTTCCTCGACAGCCTCGACCCGGACGGGCTCGGGAAGCTCGTCGGGAACCTGGAGGAGGATCTCCGGGGCAACGGCGCCGCGTTCAACGACATGCTGGCCTCGCTCTCCGACGTCGTCTCGACCTTCGCGTCGAAGGACGAGGCGCTGGGGCGCATCATCGAGAGCTTCGACCGGCTCACGGCCACGCTGTCCACTCGCGAGCAGCAGCTCGGCCAGGTCCTCGACGCGTTCGCGGAGGCGAGCCAGGTGCTGGCCGACGAGCGTGGCAGCATCGAGCAGCTGGTCGGCGGCCTCGCCGACCTCTCCAAGAACGGGCTCCGGCTCGTGAGCAGCCATGCCAAGGACCTGCGCCAGGACATCCAGACCTTGACGGACGCGGCCGCGATCATCGACGCCAACCTGAGCTCCGTCGACAAGCTCCTCGATTCCGCGCCGCTGCTGGCGAACGGCCTCGTCGGTGCCTTCGACCCGGCCAGTCGATCGATCAGCCTCCGCAACAACTTCTCGCCCCTGCTCCCCGAGCTCGTCGAGCTCCTCCTCGGTCAGCTCGGGGTGCCCTCGCTCTGTCTGCCCGTCCTCGCCACCTGCGGTCCGGCCGGTGGGGAGAGCACCGGCACCGCGACCCCGGCCACGATCACGGCCACCTCCCCGATCGGGGCGCTCGTGACCCTCCTCGGTGCCCCTACGGACCCGCCCAGGCCGCGGCACGGTGGATCCTGGTGGTCGAAGCTCGGTGGCCACGTGCCGCGGCGCGGCGGACACGCTCCTCGGGGTGGACTCGTGAAGCGCCTCCTCGCGGTGGCCCTCGCCGGCGGGCTCCTGGCCGCGGGCTGCACCCTGCCGGGCCAGGTCACCGGCCCCGTGAAGCTCACCGCGCTGTTCGCCGACGTCGGCGACCTCGTCCCGGGCCACTCGGTGCAGGTGGCCGACGTCCGGGTGGGTTCGGTGACGAAGATCGAGCTCACCGACCAGTACCAGGCGCGGGTGACGATGCGGATCAAGGACGATCTCCACCTCCCGCGCGACAGCCAGGCCATCCTGCGCACCACCTCGCTCCTCGGGGAGAAGTTCATCGAGCTGCGGGCGCCCGAGGGGAGCCCGGCCGCCCCCGACGAGGAGCTCGTCGCGGGTGACGAGATCGAGCGCACCGCCCAGGCCCCCGAGCTGGAGTTCGTCGCCGAGGAGGCCGTCCAGGTCCTGGCCGGCGTCGCCGGCTCGGACATCGCGGCCATCGTCCAGACCGGGGGCGTCGGCTTCGGCGGGCGGGCCACCGAGCTGGGCCAGCTGATCGACGACCTGTCGACCGTCACCGGCACCATGGCCGCCCAGACGGGCGACATCGTCGCCATCATCGACGGTCTCGACCGCGCCACCACCACCCTCGCGGCGGCCGATGGCCAGGTGGACCAGCTCCTCGTGGACCTCGCGAGGACCACCGACGTCCTGGCGGACAACCGCGAGCTCACCCTCCAGACGCTCCGCGACCTCACCCGCGTCGCCAAGGCCCAGAACGACGAGGTCTTCGGCCCCTACAAGGCCCAGGTCGAGGCCCAGCTGCGACAGCTCGACGCGATCCTCCAGCTCGTTGCCTCGCGCCGGTCCGAGGTCAGCGTGCTCGTGGACTGGCTGGCCCAGTTCGTCGAGCGGACGCCGAAGGGCATCCCCGGCGACTTCGCCCTGATCTACGGCTGGTTCCAGATCGCCCCCCTGGAGGCGGCGCCGTGAACCGCCGGGTGCTGATCAACCTCGTCTTCTTCATGGCCGTCTTCGTGGTGATGATGGTGTGGGCGCTCAACAACATCGTCACGATCGACGCCGTCGAGCGGCCGTACACGATCCAGGGCCAGTTCGCCCAGGCCTCCGGCGTGCGGGCGAACGCGGAGGTCACCTACCTCGGCGTCCACTACGGCCGGGTGTCGGGTGTGGAGCGCCGCACCGGCGGGGTGCTCATCACGATGAAGATCGATCGGGGCAAGGACCTCCCCGAAGGTGCCATCGCCAGCATCTTCCGGAAGTCGGCCATCGGCGAGCCCTACATCGACTTCACACCCCCGCCGGACGCCGAGGAGCCGACGGGCACCATCCGCAGCGGCGAGGTGATCCCCCAGGAGCGGACGACGCGTCCCGCTCGAGTTCTCCGAGCTGCTCCGCTCGGCCAGCCGGCTCGTCGGGAGCATCGACCCCGCGGCGGCGGGGAGCCTGATCCACGAGCTCGCCCTCGGGCTCGACGGCCGGGGGGAGGACCTGCGCGACCTCACGAGCGGGTTCGACCGCATCACCGCGGTGTTCGCCGCCCGCACCGACGAGCTCGACCGACTGGCCGAGAACAACACCCGCATCACCCGGGTGCTCGCCGACCACCGCCTGAGCATCGGCCGGTCGATCAGCAACCTCCGGGCCGTCTCCGAGGCGGTGCGCAACAGCAAGGGCGACCTCGAGGAGCTGTTCCGGAGCGGCCCGGCGTTCCTCACGACCACCGCCGACCTGGTGGCGGAGCAGAAGGCCAACCTGGACTGCCTGCTCACGGACCTCGCCCCCGTTCTGCGCCTGGCCGCGACCCCGGACCACCGCGCCGGGCTGGCCACCCTCCTCGAGAAGGGCCCACAGGGCTTCGGATACGTGTTCCAGGCCGTCGACCGCGAGCCGGACGGGCCCTGGGTCCGGGTCAACCTCGCACTGCCGGTGGGGGGTACCGACCCGAAGATCTACACACCGCGCGCCTCGCTCCCGGTGGTGCCGACGATCTCGCCGTGTGCCTCCGCGATGACCCCGGCGTCCATCTTCCCGGCGACGCCCTCCGACGAGGACCGTTCGGCCTCGCTGGATGCGGCGGGGGCAGGCTCCGAGGGCCCGGCCGAGGACCTCGTGCCCCGCACCGCGGCCGAGGTCCTCGACCACCCGGCGGAGCGACTGCCCGCGGCCGGTCCGCTCGCCGCGATCCTCGCCCTCGTGGTGCTGGCTGGCTCCGCAGGCCAGATCGCAGTACACCGAGGGCGATATGGCTGACACGAAGCGCAGCCCCGCGCTCGTGCTGGCCATCAGCCTGGCGGTGGTCTTCGGGCTCGCGGCCGCCGTCCTGGGCCTGGTCGCCGCCCGAGAGGACGACGGCGAGGCGGGCAACGTCACGTCGCTGCGAAAGGCGGCCGGCGAGGTCGGGGTGGCCCTCCTCACGTACGACTTCCACGACCCCGACGACCACAAGCAGCGGGTGCTCGCCCTGGCCACCGGCTCCTTCCGGGGGGAGTACGAGTCGGCCTTCGACCAGGGTCTCGGGGACCTCATCACCAAGGTCCAGGCCACCTCCGAGGGGTTCGTCAAGGACGTCTACGTCTCGCAGATCGACCAGGAGCGGGGCGAGGCCATCGTCCGAGCCGACGTCACCCGCGACGGCGCGGGCGGGGAGCGGACCCTCTTCGACATCTACCTGCTGCTCACGTTCGTCCACGTCGACGACGCCTGGAAGGTCGATCAGGTCACCGACCTGAACTTCGCCACGGAGGGTGACCAGGGAACCTCGGCGGACGGCACCACAACGCCGTCCACGCCGGTACCCTGAGCGGCCGCTCGTACGACTACTGTCCCGGCACCCGTACCCGGAACCCCGTACGAGCCCCACCCGCAAACCCCCCCCAGCGAGGACCGGCATGCCTGACGACGTTGCTCCCGACGATGACCTCGACGTAGAGGTCGAGGACATCGACGACGAGCCCGGCGACCTGGACGACGAGGTCGACGTCGACCTCGACCCAGATCTGGACGACGACGACGAGGACCTGGTCGTCGCAGACGACGACGACGTCGACGTCGTCGTGGACGAAGAAGAGGACGAGGAGCCGGCCGTCCCGCCCGTCAAGGCCAAGCGCGACGACGGCGACGACGAGGACGAGGACGAGGAGGAGGCGGACCCCGACGACGTCGAGGCCGATCTCGACGCCATCCTCAAGGACCGCATCGCCGCGGCCGAGGAGGAAGAGGACGAGGAGGAGGAAGAGGCTCCCGAGCCCGAGCCCGGCGACGGCGCCGGCCGGATCCAGCCCAAGCGGCCGGGTGAGTTCGTGTGCCAGTCCTGCTTCCTCGTCAAGCACCCGAGCCAGCTGGCCGACGCCAAGCGCAAGCTCTGCTCCGACTGCGTCTGAGCCGACGGGCTCTTGACCGTGCCACTCGGGAGGTGCGACGGGTGCGGCGAGACCCCACCGCCGTCCGCCCGGTTCTGCCCGTCCTGCGGCATCGCTCTCGGTCCGCCCAGCTCGGGTGAGCGCCGGGTCGTCACGGTCGCCTTCGCGGACCTGGCCGGATTCACCACCATGGCCGAGGGGCGTGACCCCGAGGCCGTGAAGGACCTCCTCGACGACTGCTTCGGCGTGCTCGTCCCGGTGATCGAGGCACACGGCGGCACCGTCGACAAGATCATCGGCGACGAGCTGATGGCGGTGTGGGGCGCGCCTCGGGCCCACGAGGACGACCCCGAGCGGGCCGTCCGGGCCGCGCTCGCCCTCCTGGGGGCCCTTGAGCGACTCGACCCCTCGCTCGAGATGCGGGTGGGCATCAACACCGGGGAGGTGCTGGCCGGCCCGGTCGGCCCCGGCGGGGCGTACACCGTCACCGGTGACACCGTGAACACGGCGCACCGCCTCGTCGGCGTCGCGGCCCGCGGCGCGGTGCTGGTGGGGGAGCGGACCCACGCCGCCACCGTCGACGCCATCGCCTACGCGGAGCCGACCGCCCACGCACTGCGCGGCAAGCGCGAGCCCGTGGTCGCCTACCCGGCGGTACGGGTCCGGCACCGGCCGGGCGAGCGGGTGGCGGCAGGTGCCACCACGCCGATGCTCGGACGCGACCCGGAGCTCGGCCAGCTGATCGCGGCGGCCAACGCGGCCGTCGCCGCCGGCGCGCCCGGCTTGGCCATCGTGGTGGGGGAGGCCGGGGTCGGCAAGACCCGGCTGGTCAGCGAGCTGGACCCCACCCTGCAGCGGGTCGGGTCGGCCGCCACGGTGGCCAGCATCGTGTGCGCTCCCTACGGCGACCACGGCCCCCTGGAGCCGCTGGCCGCCCTCGTCCGGGTCGTCCTCGGGGTGGAGGAGGGGCTTCCTGACAGCGAGGAGCGCTCGGCCGCGCTCGCCGGGCTCGAGCGCCTCGCCCCCACGGTCGTCGGGGAGCGCAGCTACCTGGCGCACCGCGTGTTGCAGCTGCTGGGGGTGGGGGAGCGACGGGGTGGGTCCGTGCCGGAGAGCCCGCTCCGCCACCGCCTGTCCGAGGAGCTGCGGGCGGCTGCGAAGGTGGTGGTGGAGGCGGCCGCCCAGCTCGGGCCGCTCGTCGCCGTGGTGGACGACGCCCACTTCGCCGATCCGTCCGTGCTCGATGCCCTCGACCGACTCGGTGGGGATGGTCGCGGCAGCCTCCTCGTGGTGCTCGTCGGTCGCGAGGAGCTCCTGGAGGTGCGCCCGGCGCTCGGCGACGCGAGCCCGCGCAAGCTGGTCCTCCCCCTGGGGCCGCTGGGAGACGGCGCCAGCCACGAGCTCCTCCACCGGACCCTTGCCCAGCTCGACGGCCACACCGGCACACTGGCCGCCACCGCCGAGCAGCAGATCCTCCGGGCCGCGGGAGGGAACCCGCTCCTCCTCGACCAGCTCGTGCGGTTCCTCCGGGAGACGGGTGCCCTCGAGGTGGTGGAGGGCGGTTGGCGAGCGGCGCGCGACCTCGACGAGGTCGGCCTCCCGGATGATGCGCGGGTGCTGCTCGGCGCTCGACTCGATGCCCTGCCCGCCGACGAGCGCGCGGCGCTCCAGGCGGCGGCGATCGTCGGCCGCACGTTCCGCCTGCCCGCGCTGATGGCGATGGGGGTGCCGGTCGGCGCTGCCCTGCTCGATCAGGTGGCGGCCCGGGGCCTCCTCGTGCGACTCGCCGGTCCCGTCGACGACCCGCGCTGGTCCTTCCGCCACCTCATGGTCCGGGAGGCGGCCTACGCGTCGGTCGCCGCTCGGAGATCGAGCGGCCGGCCACGCCAAGGTCCTCCACTGGCTCCTCGACGGCACCGGCGCGCCCGACGACCCCGACCCGGCCGAGGTGGCCAGCCACACCGAGCGCGCGGTCGGGCTCTGGAAGGAGGTCGGGCACGCCCCCGGGGTCCTCCCGTCGGGCGCCCGGCCCTCCCTCGTAGCGGCGGCCCGCGCCGCTCGGGAGCGAGACGACCTCCGGGAGGCGGACCGCTGGTACCAGCGCGCCCTCGACCTCGACCTGGTGGAGGCCGACGAGCGCCTCGCGGTCTGCCTCGAGCACGGCTCCACCCTCATCTCCCTGCGGCGGATCAACGAGGCCGGGGAGGTGCTTCGAGCGGTGGTGGCGGCGGACGGGGCCCGACCCGCCGACCTGGGCGAAGCCCACACCGGGCTCGGCGTCGTCGCCCGGCTCCTGGGCGAGGTCGATGGCGCGGCCACGGAGTTCGAGACGGGCCGCCTGGCCTGGTCGCGTGCCGGTGACGTCGCGGGGGAAGCCGGATCGGTGCGCACCCACGGGTGGGCCGAGCTGATGGCCGGGCGCCCGGGCGACGCGCTGCCCAAGCTGCTCCGGGCCCAGTCGCTCGAGGAGTCCACCGGCCGGTCAAGCGGGATCACCCTGCAGTGCCTGGCCTGGTGCGAGTACCTCCTCGGCGACCACGCGGCGGCGCGCTCGCACATCTGGGACGCCGCCCGCGAGCTGTCGGCCGACGACGACCGACTCGAGATGGCCTGGTGCTTCGGGATCCTCGGCAACAGCCTCTGGCAGGAGGGCCGCGTCAGCCAGGCGCAGAACGTCGCTGACAACCTGCTCGAGGCCAGTCGGCGCCTCGACGACGGGTGGAACGAGGGCATGTGCCTCGTCCTGTTGGCCGGGTGTCGGCTCGAGGCCGGCGATCTCGAGGGGGCCCGCGTCGCGACCGGCGACGCGCTCCGCACCTTCGCCGAGCTCGACGACCCGTGGGGTGACGCCAACGCCCGACTCGTCCAGGGCATGGTCGAGCGGGTGGCGGGCGACCTCTCCGCCGCTCGGACCGCGCTCGAGCGGGGGCTGGAGGTGGCCCACCGCGTCGGCTCGGTCGGGGCGGAGGCCCGCTTGCGGGCCGAGCTCGGCGCCACGCACCTCGACGCGGGTGACCCGGAGGCGGCCGCCGCGGAGGCCCGCACGACCCTGGACCTTGTCCGCAACGGTGGCGGCGACCGCGACAGCGAGATCCGGGCGCTCGTGGTGCTCGCCAAGCGGGCCCGTGACCTCGGCGACGACCCCGGGTCGGCGGACCTCCTGGCCGAGGCCGTCAACCTGGCCGGGGGCGAGGTGCGGACGAGCATCTGGCGGCGGGCCGTGGCCTGGTCGGCGATCGTCGCGGCCGAGTCGGGTGACGTCGAGCGCGCGCAGCAGCTCTCGGCCGACGCGCTCCAGGGCTCGTGGGAGAGCGCCCGCACGTGGGTGCTCGCCCAGCGGGCGGTGGCGGCCGCGCACCGGGCGGCGGGCAACCGGCCCGGCGCCCGGGCCACGCTCGACGCCGTCCTCGGGAGGTTCCGGGATCGTCCGCTAGCGTTCGTCGCCGTGGTCCGGGACGAGCTTCGCGACCTCGAGGACTGACAAGCGGACTGACAAGCGGACTGACAAGGAGCAGGGATGGCCTACGCCAGCATCGTCGTCGGCACCGACGGGTCTCCCACCGCGGAGCGGGCCGTCGCCCACGCCGCCTCGATGGCCGTCGCCGACGGAGCCCGGATCGTGGTCGTCACCGCCTTCGTGCCAGGGGGCGGAGGCAGGATCGCCGGCGCCGACGCCGTTCCGGACGACATCCGCTTCGCCTTGTCCGACCGCGTCCAGGCCGAGGAACGAGCCGAGCGGGGCCGCGCCATCGCGAAGGGCGCCGGGGTCGACAAGGTGGTCGTCCAGGCCATCAGCGGCGACCCCGCGAACGTCCTGCTGGAGGCGGCCAAGGACTTCGACGCCGACCTGATCGTCGTCGGTTCGAGGGGGCTCACGAGCCCCGCCCACTTCATCCTCGGCAGCGTCGCCGCCTCCGTGGCCCACCACGCGCCGTGCGACGTCTTGGTCGCCCACACCACGGGCTGACAGGATCCCCCGCGTGACCGAGCCGACCAGCGACCCGACTCCTGAGAAGACGGCGGCCGAACAGGCCCTCGATCACGCGCTCGAGGTCTTCGTCTACGCCCCCATCGGCCTGCTCTTCGAGGGGGCGACCCTGCTCCCGCAGCTGGTCGAGAAGGGGAAGAGCCAGGTCACCATGGCGCGGATGATCGGGCAGTTCGCCGTCACACAGGGCCAGGGCGAGGCCGGCAAGGCTGCCGCCAGGCTCCAGGACCAGGCCATCGCCATCCTCGCCCGCCTCGGCGGCACCACGGCCCCCGAGCCCCCGATCACGCCGACGGCGATGCAGGACCCGCCGAGCCCCGCCGCGGCCATCGACAACGAACCCGATGGTGCACCACCGGCGGAGGCGCCGGCTCCCGCGGTGCCCGCGGGCCCGGCGGTGGAGGTCGGCACGCTCGCCATCCCCGACTACGACGGCCTCTCCGCCTCCCACGTCGTGAACCGTCTCGCCGGTCTCTCGGTCGGCGAGCTCGAGGCCGTGCGGGCCTACGAGGCGGCCAACCGCGGTCGCAAGACGATCCTGTCCAAGGTCGCACAGCTCCAGGCGGGCTGACCCGTGGAGGGCTGGCGTCCGGCCACGGTCGACGACCTCCCGCGTCTGGCGGAGCTGGCCGCCCAGGCGGTGGCCGAGCAGCGTCAGTCGAAGGGCGGTGACGTCTGGGTCCGGCGGGAGGCCCGTCAGGCCCCGTTCGAGGCGCGCCTCGCCGACGAGGTCGCGTCGGCGGAGACCGAGGTGCTGGTCGGCACGTTGGACGACGCGGTCCTCGGCTACGGCGTGGCCGTGGTGGAATCGCTGCCCGACGGCGGCCGCCTCGGCGTGGTCACCGACCTGTACGTGGAGCCGGGCGGCCGTGAGGTGGGCATCGGGGAGACGCTGATGCAGGCGCTCGTCGACTGGTGCGCCGCACAGGGCTGCTTCGGCGTCGACAGCCTCGCCCTCCCCGGCGATCGCGCCACGAAGAACTTCTTCGAGTCGTTCGGGCTCGTGGCGCGAGGGATCATCGTCCACCGGAACCTCACGTGACCGCTCGACCGGTGGTCGCCGTCGGGGCGGTGGTCATCGACCACGACCGACTGTTGCTCGTCCGGCGCGGCCGCGGCCCGGCCCAGGGCTGCTGGTCGATCCCCGGCGGCAAGGTCGAGCACGGGGAGACCCTGGCCGAGGCCGTGACCCGGGAGCTCCGGGAGGAGACCGGCCTCGAGGGCCTCTGCGGCGCGTTCATCGGGTGGGCCGAGCTGCTCGTCGAGGACGAGGCGGGCGCCCTCGTCGACCACCACGTGGCCCTCGACTTCGAGGTGACCGTCATGGGTGAGGACGAGCCGGTGGCGGGCGACGACGCCGCCGAGGTGCGGTGGGTGGACCTCCACGAGGTGGGGGAGCAACGGCTCGCCCCGGGCCTCGCCGAGTTCCTCCACGACCACGGCATCATCCCGACCTTCACGTAGGGACGAGCTGCAGAGCCCCTATCTCCCCTTCCAGACGGGCGGGCGCTTCTCGATGAACGCCATGAGGCCCTCCTGGAGGTCCTCCGACTGCATCACGCGGCCCATGCCCTCGGCCGACATCTTCCAGCCGACGTCGTCGGGCGCGTTGGTGGCCTCGAGCACGATCTTGCGGGACTCGCGGACCGCCAGGGGAGCGTTGGCACAGACCTGCTCGGCCAGGGCGATCGCCGCGTCGAGCGCCTCGCCCGGCTCCACCAGGCGGTTGACGAGCCCGAAGTGGTGGGCGCGTGCCGCGTCGATCGGATCACCGGTGAGCGTGAGCTCCATGGCGACGTTGATCGGGATCTTGCGGCCCAGGCGGAACAGGCCGCCCGCACCGGCGACCAGGTTGCGCTTCACCTCCGGGATGCCGAACGTGGCGGTGCTCGACGCCACGACGAGGTCACAGGACAGGACGATCTCGGTCCCACCGGCGAGGGCCGGGCCGTCGACCGCCGCGATGATGGGCTTGGTCCGCTCCCGCATCGTGATCCCGCCGAAGCCGCCCTTCTTCGTGGACAGGCCCCCGGCGTTGCCCGAGTTGATCTCCTTCAGGTCAGCCCCGGCGCAGAAGACCGGCGGCACCCCCGTGAGGATCCCGACCCAGACGGAGTCGTCGGCCTCGATGCGATCGATGGCCTCCTCGATCCCGTTGGCGACGTCGCCGTTGACCGCGTTGCGGGCCTCAGGACGGTTGATGGTGATGACCGCGAACGGTCCTCGCTGCTCGTAGTCGACGGACATGGGAGCGGACCATAGACGCGGTAGGTTCGGCCCGATGACGTCGGCCGAACGGAGCCATCACCTGCGCTGCCCGTTCTGCGAGGCGTACGAGGTCGAGCGGCTCTACCTCGCGTCGTTGTCGCTCGACTCGTGCGCCTGCTCGTCCTGCGGCGCACGGTGGGACGAGGACGCTGAGAGCGGCGACTTCAAGGGCAGGTCGAGCGAAGGCTCGGTCGTCACTCCGCGGGATCTGTAGGCGCCTCGTCCACCGGGACGACGGGCTCTTCGACCGTCGGAGCCTCGACCTCGGGGGCGTCCTCGGGCGGGGCTTCCTCGGCCTTCGGCCCCTCGGCCTTCGGCCCTCGGCCTTCGGCTTCTTGGGCTTGGGCGGGCGGCGGCGCTCGGGCCGCGGCGCCTTCGGATCCGGGGCGATCTCGAAGATGTGGGCGAGCTTCGGGACCCGTGTGGCGAGGCGGGCGATCGTCGCCTGGACGTCGGCGTGGAGGTCACCGGTGGGCAGCGAGGTCGGGATGACCTTGTCGCGCACGGGTGAGAACGCCAGGGCGTCGAGGACGGCGACCCAGCGCTCGGGCGCGGCGTCCGCGGTCAGCGCGGCACCGGCCTGCTCGGTGAGCTTGGTCGCCAGCTCGGCGGGCAGCGGGGCCCCGGCCTTGGGGGGACGAGAGCTCAGGCGCAGTGCGCGCACGATGCGGCCGACCTCGACGTTGGCGGTGAGCTCGGCGAGCCAGGCGGCGTGCTCGGCGTCGACCCGGGAGGACAGCCCATCGCGCAGGACCTGCACCAGCGCACGCGACTCGTCGTCGCGCGGCGCGCTGTCCGCGGCGGACACCACGGAGCGGAGGTCGCGCAGGTCGAGCGTCTCGAGATCCTTCTGGGCGGCCTCGGCCCGGTCGCGCCACTCCGCCGCGCGGACCTTCGGCACGAGCTTCTCGGCCAGCTCCAGGAGGGGCCCAGCGGCGATCGCCGTCTCGCCGGCCGCCGTGCGCTCCGCGTTCTGCTTGTCGATCGCCTGGCGGACCGCCGGCATGCCGCCCAGCACGACCTGCTCGGCGATCGGGCGCTGCTCCTCGGGGAGCGACTCCAGCAGCGCGCTGCGGTGGGTCTTGCCCGCCCGGAGCCGCTTGGCCTTGGGTCGCTCGACGACGGGGATCGGGGGCGCCTCGGGTCGCGGGGGCCGCGAGCGGCGAGCCGTCGGGCGCTCGCCGCCCGCTCGACCGCCTCGCGCTTCGGCCGGTCGCCGTCGCGGGGAGGACGGTCGCCCTCACGGCGGGGGCGGTCGCTCTTGCGGGGACCGCGGTCGCCGGTCCCGATCCCGGTCGCCGCGGGCGAGGGTGGTGGTGACGAGGGGCTCGTCGGGCTTGCCGCTGCCGAGGATCTCGAGGCGCTGGACCTCGGTGCGGGTGCGGGCGCTCTTCACGACGGAGGTGATCTGGATGCCGTCGACGAAGAAGTCCGCCTCGACCTTCAGGACGTCGCCGACCTTGGCGTCGTCACCGACGATGGAGCCCGCCACGACGCCCTTCGGCTCGCGGGCGCCGGCGGCACGCCAGGTCCAGCCACCGTCGTCGCGGGCAGCTGGTGAGCTCGATGTCGATCCTGCGGGACATGGCGGCCAAAGGTACTCGCGGGTCGTGAACGGCCCGAAACCGTTGCTCGACCGCCGTGTGGACGTCAGACGGTGGCGCAGACCCCGGCGAGGCTCGCGAGGGCGGTGGTGCGGCGGTGCTCGCGGAGGAAGTTCCGGTCGAGCCCGTTCGTCAGGTAGGCGAAGGAGAGGCCGCTGGCCGGGTCCGCCCAGGCGACCTGGCCTCCCGCACCGTTGTGGCCGAAGGTGCCGGGGGAGACGGTCCGGCCCATGCCCCGCAGGTTGGATCGCCCGTCGTCACCGGCCAGGACCAGGCCCCGGGTCCGGTTGATGGGAGAGCCGAGCATCGGGTCCGGGAAGGTGTTCCGGACCACCGACGTGACGTCCTCGAGCACCGACGCGTCCCACAGGCCTCCGGTGTTGTGGAGCAGTGCCTGGTAGAAGGTCGCGACGTCGGCGGCGGTGGAGACGCCGCCGCCTCCGGGGAGGCCCACGCGGCGAGCGGCGGGGTCGTTGAGGCCGAGCAGGGCCTCCTCCGTGACCTCGCCGACGGGGATCTCGCGGATGCCGAGGGCCGCCTCGAGCTCGTCCGGCGACGCCGGATCACCGCAGGGCGCCAGGGTCTGGATGTCGCCCTGGTCCTCCTCGGCCACCCCGAGGGTGAAGGCCTTGAGGCCGAGCGGCTCAGCCACACGGGTGCGCACCGCGTCGGTGTGGTCCTCGCCGGTGACGGCGTGGATGAGCTCGGCCAGCACCCAGTGCGCCGACGTCGGGTGGTACTCGAACTTCGTGCCGACGTCCCAGTTGAGCCGCCAGCGCGAGAACGCGGCCGCCCGACCTTCGTGCGTGTCCCACTCCGGACCGCTCAGGGGCGCCATGGGGAAGCCGGACGTGTGCTGCAGCACGTGGTCGAGGGTGATGACGTCCTTGCCGTTGGTGCCGAAGGACGGGAGCAGGTCGGACACGAGCTGGTCCGGGTCGAGGAGGCCCTCACCGATGAGCTGCCAGACGACCGACGCGACGAAGGCCTTGGTGGCCGAGAAGATCGTGAACCGGCTGTCGATGGTGGCGGCGCCGAACGCCTCGTTGACCACCAGCTCGCCGTCCTTGGCCAGGGCGACCTGGCACGACGGGAGCAGGCCCTCGTCGACCTCTCGGGCGGCTCGGGTGAGGAGCGCGTCGACGGCAGCAGCATCGATCTCGGTCATGGCCGCGGAGCCTAGATTGGCCGGATGGACAGCGCGCTCGCCGAGCCCCCGCTGCCGCTCGGCGAGCGCATCGAGCTCCCGGGCCGCGGCACCACCTTCGTCCGTCACGTGGAGGGACCGCCGGGAGCGCCGACCGTCGTGCTGCTCCACGGCTGGATCGCGAGTGGAGGGCTCAACTGGTTCAACGCCTTCGGGCCGCTGGGCGAGCGCTACTCCGTCGTGGCCCCCGACCTGCGGGGCCACGGGCGAGGCCTGCGCACCCGGCGGCGCTTCCGCCTCGCGGACTGCGCCGACGACGTGGCCGCGACGCTCGAGGCCATCGACACCGGTCCGGTGATCGCCGTCGGCTACTCGATGGGCGGACCGGTGGCGCAGCTGCTGTGGCGCCGGCACCCCGAGCTGGTGAGCGGCCTGGTCCTGTGCGCCACCTCGTACCGCTTCATCAACGGCGCGCGCGAGCGCTTCGTCTTCGGCTCGATGATGGCCACCGCCGTCGGCACCACGCGGGCCGGGGAGCTGATGGGCCGAGCTCCGGGCATGGGCAGCTGGCTGCCGAAGGGCTCCGGCGAGCGGCCGACCAAGCTGCGGACCTGGGCGGCGGGGGAGATGCGGCGCCACGACCTCGTGAAGATCATGGAGGCGGGTCAGGCCATCGGGAGCTACAACGCCCGCCGCTGGATCGGCGAGGTCGACGTCCCGACCACCGTCCTCATCACCACCCGAGACCGCGCCGTCTCGCCGGCCGAGCAGCACAAGCTCGTCGACGTGATCCCCGGCGCGGAGGTCCAGCTCCTCGACGACGGGCACATCGCCTGCGCCAAGCGCGAGTTCGGTCCCGCCCTCGTGCGGGCGATCGACTCCGTGGTGGCCCGCCAGCGATCCGTCCTGGCCGTCTGACGCGGTCGGCGCGTCGATGGGACCGCTCGCCGGCCTCCGCGTCGTCGAGGTCTCCGGGATCGGCCCTGGCCCGTTCTGTGCGATGGTGCTCGCCGACCTCGGCGCGGACGTCATCGCCGTCGACCGGCCCCCGGCGTTGCCCCCCACGCCCGGGAGCGCCCGATACGACATCCTGCGCCGCGGCCGCCGATCGGTCGGTCTCGATCTGAAGCACGCCCGCGGGCCCGAGGTGCTGCTGCGCCTCGTCGAGGGAGCCGACGCGCTCCTCGAGGGCTTCCGGCCGGGCGTGGCCGAGCGGCTCGGGTTCGGACCCGACGAGTGCCTGGCCCGGAACCCGCGCCTCGTCTACGGGCGCATGACCGGGTGGGGTCAGGACGGTCCGCTGGCGTCCACCGCCGGCCACGACCTCACCTACGCCGCGGTGGCCGGCGCGCTCGCGCACATCGGCCGGAAGGACCAGCCGCCGACCCCGCCGCTCAACCTCGTGGCCGACTTCGGCGGCGGCGGGATGCTGCTGGCGCTCGGCCTGGTGGCCGGGATGCTGCACGCCGCCCGCACCGGTGCCGGGCAGGTGGTCGACGCCGCCATGGTCGACGGCGCGGCGCTCCTCATGGCGCCGTTCTACGGAGCATCGGCGATGGGCTTCTGGAGCGACGAGCGCGGCACCAACCTGCTCGACTCCGGCGCGCCCTACTACGACGTGTACCGCTGCGCCGACGGCGCCGAGCTGGCGGTGGCGGCCCTGGAGCCGCAGTTCTTCGCCACCCTCCTCGACGTCCTCGGGATCGACCCCACCTCCGTGCCCGGCCAGGACGACGTCGGGCGCTGGCCCGAGCTCCGCGACCGCCTCACCCAGGTGATCGCGTCACAGCCCTGTGAGCGCTGGCTGATGCTGGCTGAGGGCCGCGACGCCTGCCTGGCCCCGGTGCTGCCGATGCGCGAGGCCGTCGACCACCCCCAGATCCGCGCCCGCGGCACGGTGGTGGAGGTCGACGGGGTCCCGCAGCCGGCACCTGCGCCGCGCTTCTCCGCCACCCCCGCGGCCCTGGATCGCCCGCCCGCGCTCGCAGGGGAGCACACCGATGAGGTGCTGGTGGAGTGCGGGTTCAGCGCCGACGAGGTGACCGAGCTCCGAGGCGACGGCGCCCTCGGCTGATCCGTCGTCCTCTTCTCAGTCGTCCTCTTCTCAGTCGTCCTCTTCGAGCTCGATCAGCCGGTTGAGGGCGGTGAGGATCGCCTGCGACTGCTCACGGTGCTCCTTCACCAGCTGGGTGAGCCAGTGGGCGAAGTAGAAGAAGCAGCCGATGAAGACCAGCGAGAGGCCCAGCAGCCCACCGGAGATGACGTAGGGGATCTGCTCGAAGTCGTAGGCCGACTTCGAGGCGCCCCACCAGCCGAGGATCACGATCGCCACGCCGAGGGGCGCCAGGATGCCGCCCAGGACGAGGAGGATTCGCTCGCTCAGCACGATCGAGGCGCGACCGATCCGCAGCCGGCGGACACCCTCGGCGAAGCGCTCGTCGCGCTCCTGCTGGTCGGCGGTGGCGGGGGGCTCCACCGTGAGCACGACCTCCTCCCGGAGGTCGGCCACGGAGAGCGGGCGGGTTCGCTTGGGCGATGTCACGGGTCCCTCGGAGGGGCAGGGGGCTGGTCGAGCCCCGACGGACAGGAGGTGGTGGAGACAGGGGCGAGGACGTTGTCCGCGAGTCGGGTGGTGGCGATGCCCATGAAGCCTGCCCCGGCCACCAGGAGCAGGAGCGCGATGGCGGGGACGGCCCCGCTGGCGATGGCACTGATGGCCCCGCCCAGGTCGTTCGCGCCGTCCGAGCCGCCGACGTCGGGGATCGGGGTCTCGAAGCCGGGGGAGCCGAAGTCGGCGCCACCGTCGGTGAAGGACGGCAGCTCACCGAAGTCGACGTCACCGCCGCCCAGGTCGCTGTCGAAGGGCGGAGCGGCCAGCGCGCTCACGGTGCCGGAGCCGAGGGTGAGCCCCGTGATGTGGTTGTTGGTGAGGAAGGAGATCGGGTTCGGCAGGGGGCCGAGGTTGGGGCGGAGCTCCGGCGGGATGCTCTCGATGAGCTGTCCGAGCTCCGCCTGCTCCGTGCCCCGGTAGCTGAAGGTGAGCGAGAGGCCCGACGACTGGAACGCCGATGCCCCGCTCTCCAACGTGACAGGACCACCGCCGAGCAGCTCGAGGTGGATCCCGGCCGCCGACAGGACGCCGTCGAGGCTGGGCACCGCCTGGTCGAGCACACCCTTGAGGAGGTCCTTCACCGGCCCGGTGAGCGGCGCCAGCGGGTCGAGGATCGGGTTCAGCAGGGTGCCCAACGGGCCGGCCGGGCCCGTGGCCGGCGGGGCGTCGTCGAGGACGAGACCGTCCTCGGTGAGCTCGGCGGCCAAGCCCAGGAACCTCACGCCGGTGGCCTTGGTGCCGCCCGCGGTGGTGCCGGTGGTGCCGTCGTGGGCGGCCACGAGGTCGGTCGCGAGGGCGTCGATGGTGATCACGCCGCCGAGGAGGTGCACGCCGCCGAGGACCACACGGGTGCGGCTCACGGCCTTCCCGTCCTCGATCGAGGCCCGGGAGTTCGAGGTGACGCTGTCCACCGTGATCACCGGGTCGGCGTCGACGCCGGGGTAGGTCCCCAGCGCCTCGACGCCGAGGTTCGTGGACCGGGCCGACTGGGTGCCGACCGCCTGGCTCTGGGTCGAGAGGGGGCCGGAGGGGAAGAAGGTCTCCGCCTTCACCGGGTAGTCCGGGATCAGCGTGGGGTCGACGCCGGCGCCGGCCTGCGCGATCAGCGAGCCCAGGTTGACGATCAGGCCCCCGGGATAGGCGACCGAGGCCAGCCCGTAGCCAGTGGGGCCCGAGCTGAACCGGGCCAGCGACTCGGGGACGGTGAGGTCGAGCACCGGAGCACCGCCGGGCAGGAGACCCTCGACCTCGTAGCGTGCCTGGACCCCGAGGCCACGCGCCTCGAGGTCGTAGTTGCCGAAGAGGCTCTCCCCGGTCGGGGCGGCGTCCTGGGCCTGCGCAGGAGCACCCCCGCCGAGGCCGCCGACGCCGAGGAGCGATGCGGCCGCGGCGAGCGCCAGCAGCGGGCGGCGGATGCGCCTACGCGTGCGCATCGGCTTCCTCCTGTGCGGTATCGCTCGCCGTGGTGTCGTCCACCGGAGCCGTCGCCCCCACTCCCTTGCCGGATCGCCCCGTCCACGAGTACAGCAGGCCGGCCAGCCCGTTCGGTTGCTTTCCGAGCGCGACCGCCCCGACCGCGATCACGGCGAACACGAGACCGGAGTACTCCGGGTACTCGGACTGCACGAACGGCAGCGCCGCGAAGAGCAGCCCGCCGATGAGGGCGCCCGTGACGGTGGTGATGCCGCCCACGAACGCGAACAGGAAGAGGAGCACGTTGTAGAGCGGTTCGAAGTCGAGCTGGCTCACGGTGAAGCCGAGGCCGCCGTAGAGCGATCCGGCGAGGCCGGCGATGGCGGAGGAGATGGCGAACACGGCGAGCTTGGTGCGGCGGACGTCGAGACCGAGCGTGGCGCAGGCCGCCTGGCTGTCGCGGATGGCCGCCAGCCGACGGCCGAAGGGTCCTCGTCGGAGCGCGAGCACACCGATCGCCACGAGGGCGAACACGATCCCGCAGAGCACCGCGAACGCCCGCTCGCCCTCGAAGCTGAGCCCGAACAGGTCGAGCCGTCCGACGTACACGCCGCCCTTCCCGTAGATGCGGGTGTCCTGGAAGATGACGTCGCGCGACACCTGCGCGAGCGCGAACGTGACCAACGCGAGGTAGAGCCCCTGCAATCGCATGGCCGGCAGCGCGATCACGATGCCGATGGGGATGGCGATCAGCGCGGCGGCGCCCATGCCGAAGATGCTGTCGCCGCCACCGACCTTGGCCATCGCGAACGCCCCGAGTCCGAAGAACACGTACTGGGCGAGGGAGATCTGCCCGGAGTACCCGGTGAGCAGGACGAGGGAGAGCAGGAGGGTGGCGTAGATCAGCCCACGGGAGAAGTCGCCGACGTCGGGCCCGCCCTCAACCGCGCAGTAGGCGGCCACACCGAAGACGGCCGGCACGAAGAGCACGCTCCGGACCACGCTGGTGCGGAGCCGGGGGACGGGGGGCACGTCGCGCCCCACCAGCCGTCCGACCGTGAGCCGGGCCTCGGGCAGGGCGAGGAGCACGAGGAACAGGAAGATCCCCGGCACCCCCACCTGGAGGTGGTTCCAGACCTCGGACTGCGGGAACGAGATCGGCGCGTAGCCCTGGATGAGCCCGAGGGCGATCGCCCCGGCGAAGGTGAGGGGCAGGCTGCGCAGGCGCCCGAACACCGCGGCGCCGTAGGCGGCGATCACGAAGAACGTCAGGTTGATGGCATCGAGCGCGCCGGCGGTGGGGGCGTAGAGGATGCCCGCGACGGCCGCCAGCACCGATCCGAGCATCCAGCTGGTGCGGGCGATGGCGATCGGCGGCGCCCCGGTGAGCGCGGCCAGCTCGGGGTTGTCGACGACGGCCCGCATGGCGATGCCCGTGCGGGTCTGCTTCAGGAGGTAGCGGAGGCCGATCGCGACCAGCACGGCCACCGCGAAGAACGCCAGCTCGTCCCATCGGAGGCGGGCGTCGAAGATCGTGACGGACCGGTCGCCGAACAGGTACGGGCTCGTCCGCTGCTCGCCATGGGCCTGGAACCCGGCCTGGATGACGCCGATCAACATGATGGTGAGGGCGATCGTCACGGTGAGCGCGGTGCCCGGCGCCGCCCCCCGGAAGCTGCGCATCACGCGCTCCAGGAGCAGCCCCATGATCGGGGCCACGACCAGCAGGATGATCAGGATGGCGATGGGGGTGGGGACGTCGCTGTCGACGCGCACCTTGTAGTAGAGGAACGCCGCCACCATCCCCACCGCGCCGTGGGCGAAGTTGAAGACGCCGGTCGTGGTGTAGGTGAGGACCAGGCCGCTGGCCGCCACCGCGAACACGCACCCGCCGCTGATGCCGACGAGGGTGAACTGCAGGAACGAGCCGAGCGAGCCCGCCTGGCCGTAGGCCCGCACGACGATCAGGACGGCGAGCGCGGTCCCACCGACCACGCCCAGCAGGAGCTGGCGGTCGTTTCGCAGCCGGCGGATCTGTTGCTTCAGCAAGGGCGGATCAGACGCACGCGAACCCGGCGCCCGACGGATGGATCTTCGTCCACTTGCCGCCCTGGACCTCGACGACGATGAAGCAGGGCGGGGTCTTCTTTCCGGCGAGGTTGATGCGGGACACGTACTCGGTCTCGTAGTTGGTGAACTTCTGGAGCTCGGCGATGACCTTGGCCTGTGTCGGATCGGGGCCGGCGTTGCGGATCGCGTCGGTGACGATCTGACCGGCGATCCAGCCGAGGACGGCGAAGAAGTCCACGTCGGCGCCGGGAGCGGTGCGCTGGTACCACTGCGAGAACGTGGCCATCGCCGGGACGGAAGCGGCCTCCTCGGGGACGTGGAAGATCATGCCGGCGATGGCGCCCTCGGAGGCCGCGCCGGCCAGCTTGATGAACTTCTGGCTGTACGTCTGAGCGCCGTAGAAGGGCGCCTTCGGCTTGTAGCCCACGTCGGCGAAGGCCCGCGCCAGGTTCGAGATGGCGTTGATCTCCGCCACGGTCATCACGACCTCGACGCCCTTCTGCTTCATGTCCGTGGCCTGCGACCTGAAGTTCGTCGCCGTCGGCGCCACCGCGTACTTGCCGACCAGCTGGATCCCGGCCTTGCTCATGTCGATCTCGTACTGCTTCGACTGGTTCACGCCGGTGGCGACGTCCTGGTAGAAGATCGCCCCCTTCGTGATGCCGCGGGTCTGCTTCAGGTAGGTGAGCACCTTGTCCTGGCCGTTGCCGACGCCCGGGGTCGGGTCGATCGGGTTCGGGGTGAAGTTGTTCTTGGCCGCGGTGCGGGGCGGCGTCGTGGCCAAGGAGACGTCGGCGACGCCCTTCGACTCGATGATCGGGGCCCCGCCGTCGTCGACCACGCTGAGGCTGCCGGCGAAGGCGATGACCTGGCTCGTCAGCTTCTCGGTCTCCGAGCGGTTCGTCGCCGCCTGGAACCGGTCGTCGGCCTGCACCAGCGACACCTTGCGCCCGCACACCCCGCCCTTGCTGTTGATGTAGTTGAAGTACGCCTTGGTCCCGTTGACCGAGGTCTGCGCGAAGCCGGGGACCAGGCCCGTGAGCTGGCTCACGTTGCCGATCTTGAGCTCCGTCTTGGTGACGCCGGTGGAGGTGGCGGCGCCGGGAGCGCAGCTCTCGCCGGCGGTGCCGCCGGTCGTGCCTCCGGTGGTCCCTCCGGTCGTTCCCCCGGTGGTGTCACCGCCGGTCGTGCCGCCGTCGATGCCAGGCGCGACAGCGCCGTCGTCCGGGCTCGCGGCGCCGTCGGTGCCGCTGTCGCCGGTCCCGTCGGTGCTCGATCCGCCGCCGCTGCGGGCGGCGATGGCCTTCTCGCGGTCGTCATCGCTGAGGCGCGAACCGCATGCCGCGCTCAGGGTGGCCAGGACCAGGAGGAGCGCGATGACCGTGCTCCCGCGTCGGGACTTACCAACCTGCATCGGACGTCGGTCCTCCCCCAGAATGCCTCGCCACGAAGATCTGACACTGTATCAGAAACGGTGGTAGTAACTCGATCGATGGAGCTGGCCTACACCCCTGAACAGGAGGCCCTCCGCCAGGAGATCCGGGCCTACTTCGCCGAGCTGATGACCCCCGAGGTCGAGGCCGAGGTCGCCCAGGGAGAGACCGGCGGACCCGCGTGCCTCGAAGCCGTCCGCAAGATGGGCCGCGACGGGTGGCTCGCCCTCGGCTGGCCGACGGAGTACGGCGGCCGCGGCGCCACCGACGTCGAGCAGTTCATCTTCTTCAACGAGTCGTGGCGCGTGAACGCTCCGATCCCGTTCCTCACGATCAACACCGTCGGTCGCACGATCATGGAGTACGGGTCGGAGGACCAGAAGCGCTTCTTCCTCCCGAGGATCGCCGCTGGAGAGCTGCACTTCTCGATCGGCTACACCGAGCCGAGCGCCGGCACCGACCTGGCGTCGCTCACCACCCGCGCCGACAAGGACGGCGACGAGTGGCGGATCAACGGCCAGAAGATCTACACGTCGCTCGCCAGCTACGCCGACTACATCTGGCTCGCGGCCCGCACCGACCAGGACGCCCCGAAGCACAAGGGCATCTCGATCTTCCTGGTGCCCACCAGCGATCCAGGGTTCTCGTACTCCAAGATCGCCACGATGGTGAACGCGAGCACCTACAACACCTTCTACGACGACGTGCGGGTGGGCGACGACGCCGTCGTCTACGGGGTGAACCGGGGATGGGACCTGATCATCAACCAGCTCAACTACGAGCGGGTCTCCCTGGGGCCACCAGGCATGGTCGAGCGCATCCTGGACGAGGTCCGGGAGTGGGCGCAGACCACCAAGCTCCCCGACGGCCGGCGCGTCGTGGACCAGGAGTGGGTGCAGATGAACCTCGCCCGCGTCCACGCCAAGCTCGAGTTCATCAAGCTCATCAACTGGAAGGTGGCCGCCCAGGGCGGCACGAACCCCGCCGACTCCAGCGCCACCAAGGTCTTCGCCACCGAGTTCTACACGGAGGCCTACCGCCACCTGATGGAGATCGTGGGCCCGGCCGCCTACCTCGGGCGCGGCTCGCCCGGCGCCCTGCTGGCCGGTCGGATCGAGCGCGGCTTCCAGGGCGCCCTCATCCTCACGTTCGGGGGCGGCGTCAACGAGGTGCAGCGCGACCTCATCGCCCTCTTCGGTGCCGGCCTGCCGCGCGTCCCCAGGAGCTAGCCGTGGACTTCACCTTGAGCGACGAGCAGCAGGCCATCGCGGAGCTCGCGCACCGCATCCTCTCCGAGCAGCTGCCCGCCGAGCGCCTGCGCGAGCTCGAGCAGGATCGGGAGTGGTTCGCCGGCGACGTGTGGCGCGAGCTCGCCAAGGCCGACCTCCTCGGCATCGCGCTTCCCGAGGCCGATGGGGGAGGGGGCTACGGCATCCTCGAAGCCTGCATCGTCGCCGAGCAGGTGGGTCGTACGGTCGCACCCGTCCCGTACCTGTCGTGCATCGTCGGCGGGGCGATGACCGTCGCCGCCCACGGCTCACCGGAGCAGCGGGCCCGCCTGCTGCCCGGGGTGATCGACGGGTCGCACACGCTCAGCGTCGCGGTCGAGGGCGACGTCCAAGCCGTCGCCGACGGTGACGGCTGGCGACTGACCGGCACCGCCGCCTTCGTGGTCGGCGCCGACCGCGCGACGGCGATCGTGCTGCCGGCCCGGTCCGCCGAGTCGGCGACCACCGTGTTCCTCCTCTCGCCGACTGCCGACGGCGTGCGGCTCGCCCGAGAAGAGGCCGTCAGCGGCGAGCCGCAGTGGACCGTCGAGCTCGACGGCGTGGCGGTCACCGCGGCGGACGTGCTCGGGACCCCCGACCGCGGGGGCGAGGTCGTGCGGGGGATCGAGGACCGGCTCCTGGCCGCCATCTGCGCCACCCAGACCGGCGTGTGCGAGGAAGCCGTGGCCATCACCGCGCGGTACGTGTGCGAGCGCGAGCAGTTCGGCACGAAGCTCGGCACCTTCCAGGCCGTCGGGCACCGGATCGCCGACGCCTACATCGACACCGAGGCCATCCGCCTCACGGCGCTCCAGGCCATCTGGCGCCTCGACGCCGGGCTCGAGGCCACCGACGAGCTCATGGTGGCCAAGTTCTGGGCCGCGGAGGGCGCCCAGCGCGTCGTGCACGCCGCGCAGCATCTGCACGGCGGCATCGGGATGGACCTCGACTACCCGATCCACCGCTACTTCCGCTGGGCCAAGGTGCTCGAGCTCACGCTCGGCGGGGCGAGCCCGTCGCTCCTGCGCCTCGGCGCTAGCCTCGCCGATCAGCCGGTCGGCACGAGCTGATCCGAACGAGTCTGACCGAGGGTCTGGGGGGACACGCATGGCATCGACGTCCGAGGACGCCCTGCTCCAGGTCCGCGGGGCCACCGTCCGCTTCGGCGGGCACATCGCCGTCAACGACGTCGACCTCGACGTCGGCCGCAACGAGATCACCGGCCTGATCGGCCCGAACGGTGCCGGCAAGACCACGCTGTTCAACGTCATCACCGGCCTGCAGGACACCGTGAGCGGGCGGGTCCGGCTCGACGGGCAGGACATCACGGGCGCCAAGGCCCACATGCGAGCCCGGGCCGGCATCGCCCGCACCTTCCAGCGCCTCGAGGTCTTCGGCTCCCTCACCGCCCGCGAGAACATCCAGACCGCGGCGGAGATCCGTCGCACCTGGTCGCGCGACCGATCGATCGCCGTCCACGACGAGGTCGACCGCCTGCTCGACCTCGTCGGCATCCGGGCCGTCGCGGAGGAGCGCGTCGATGCCATGCCGACGGGACTGGCCCGCCTCGTGGAGCTCGGTCGGGCGCTGGCCACCCGGCCGAAGGTCCTCCTCCTCGACGAGCCCGCGTCGGGCCTCGACGACAGCGAGTCGGACGCGTTCGCCGAGCTCCTGTGCCAGCTGGCCGAGGACGGGATGGCCATCCTGCTGGTCGAGCACGACGTGCAGCTCGTGATGAAGGTGTGCGCCACGATCAGCGTGCTCGACTTCGGCTCGATCCTCTCCACCGGCACGCCGGCCCAGATCCAGAAGGACCAGGCCGTGCTGGAGGCGTACCTCGGGACGGCGCATGACCGCTGAGGTCGACGTGGAGGAGCCGCCGCTCCTGGAGCTGATCGACGTGCGCACCGCCTACGGCCGCATCGAGGTCCTCACCGGGGTCGACCTCGTGGTCCCGAGGGGCAAGGTCGTCGCGCTGCTCGGCCCCAACGGTGGCGGCAAGACCACCACGCTGAAGGTGGCCAGCGGGCAGATGCCCGCCACCGCCGGGTGCATCCACCTCAACGGCCGCCACGTCAACGGGGTGTCACCCGACGCGCTGGCCCGCATCGGCGTCTGCACCATCCCCGAGGGCCGTGGCATCTTCCCGAACCTGACCGTCCGCGAGAACCTCCGCATGGTCACGTTCGCCGGGATCAAGCAGAAGGAGGTGGAGGAGAAGGCCTTCAGCCGCTTCCCCCGCCTCGGAGAGCGACGCAACCAGCTCGCCGGCACCATGTCCGGCGGCGAGCAGCAGATGCTGGCGATGGCACGCGGCCTGGCCGTCGACCCGTCGCTCCTCTTCCTCGACGAGCTGTCGATGGGTCTGGCGCCGCTCATCGTGGAGGAGCTCTACGAGATCGTCGCCCAGATCGCCAAGAGCGGCGTGTCGATCCTCGTGGTGGAGCAGTTCGCCCGCACCGTGCTCGGTGTGGCCGACGTCGCCGTGATCATGCTCCACGGCCGGGTGACCGCGGTCGGCAGCCCCGAGCAGATCGCTCCAGAGCTCGAGGCTGCCTACCTGGGGACCAGCTGACGCTCGGGCGCACTCCGGCCAGCCCTCGCCGCGGTTCCTGATCAGCCTGCCTGGGGGGCGATGGTCTTCTGCTCGAGGTAGTGCTCGAGGCCTTCCTTGCCGAACTCGCGGCCGATGCCGGAGGCCTTGAAGCCGCCGAACGGCGAGTTGAAGTCCATCGTGTACTGGTTCACGCCGAACGTGCCGGTGCGGACGCGACGGGCGATGTCCATGCCGGCACCCTGCGGATCGCCGGTCCACACCGAGCCGGCCAGGCCGAACTCGCTGTCGTTGGCGATGCGGACGGCGTCGTCGACGTCGTCGAAGGGGATGACCGCCAGCACGGGGCCGAAGATCTCCTCCTGGGCGATGCGCATGTCGTTGGTGACGTCGGCGAACACGGTGGGCTGCACGTACCAGCCCTTCTCGAAGCCGTTCGGCCGGCCGTTGCCGCCGACGACCACGCGGGCGCCCTCCTCCTGGCCGAGGGCGATGTACTTGTCGACCCGCTCCTGCTGGCGCTCGGCCACGAGGGGGCCGATCTCCGTGGCGGGGTCGTCGGGATCGCCGACCTTCATCCCCTTCACCGTCTCGCCCAGCGCCTCGACGACCGCGGCGTAGTTCTTCCGCGAGGCGAGGATGCGGGTCTGCGCCACGCACGCCTGGCCGTTGTTCATCAGCGAGGCGAACTTGAGGCCCTCCATGGTGGAGGCCAGATCGGCATCGTCGAGGATGATCGCGGCGGACTTCCCGCCCAGCTCCAGGCTCACCCGCTTCAGCTGCTCACCGCAGATCGAGGCGATGGTGCGGCCGGCGGCCGTGGAGCCGGTGAAGGCGATCTTGTCGACGCCCTTGTGGCGCACCAGGTGCTCACCGACCTCGCGGCCGGCGGGGATCACGCTGACGACGCCCTTCGGGATCCCGGCCTGCTCGAGCAGCTCGGCCATCAGCATGGCGTCGAGCGGGGTCTCCGGCGACGGCTTGATGACGATCGTGGAACCGGACAGGAGGGCCGGCGCCAGCTTCGGCATGGTGACGAACTGCGGGACGTTCCACGGCACGATGGCGCCGACGACGCCCACGCCCTCGGAGCGGACGATGAGCGATCCCATCATCCCGGTCCGCTCCTCCTCCCACGGGTACTTCGCCGCCTCGGCGATGTAGGCGTTGAGCATCATCCACGCGGCGGGCGCCTGGGCGAGCTGGGAGAAGCTGATCGGCGAGCCCATCTCGGTGGTGATGATCTGCGCCATGTCCATCATGCGGACGGCGTAGAGGTCGCTGAAGCGCTGCACCGCGGCGATGCGCTCCTCCGGGCTCATGCGGGGCCAGGGGCCCTCGTCGAACGCGGTGCGAGCGGCAGCCACGGCGCGGTCGATGTCGGCGGTGGTGCCCTCGGGGACCCGGCCCACGACCTCTTCGGTGTGGGGGGAGATGACCTCGATGACGTCGGACCCGGCGGGGGCGACCCACTCGCCGCCGATGAAGAGCTTCTCGTGGACCTGCATGGATTCCCCTTTGTCGTGTTCCTAGATCTCCCCCCGGGCGACCTTGCCGGCCCAGGGGTAGTCGGGCTTCCCGCTGGGGGAGCGGACCACCTCGTCGACGAGGTGGAGCTCCTTCGGGACCTTGTACCCCGCAACGTACCCACGGCAGTGGGCGTCGAGGGCATCGAGGGTGGGGGTGGCGCCCGCTCGGGGCTGCACGACCGCGGCCACCCGCTGACCCCACCGCTCGTCGGGCACGCCGACGACGACGGCGTCGAACACCTCGGGGTGCGCCTTGAGGGCGGACTCGACCTCCTCGGGGAAGATCTTCTCTCCGCCGGAGTTGATGCACTGCGACCCGCGGCCGAGGAGCGTGATGGTGCCGTCGGCCTCGAGGATCGCCTCGTCGCCCGCCAGGGCGTACCGGGAGCCCGTAGGCCCGGTGACGAAGGTGGCAGCCGACTTCTCCGGGTCCTTGTGGTACGCCAGCGGGACGTTGCCCCGGCGGGCCAGCCGCCCCTGCAGCCCGCTGCCGGCCGGCAGCTCGTTGTACTCCGCGTCGAGGACCACGGCGTCGCGAGCGGCCTGGACCGTGGGTCCGCCACCCTTGTTCTGGGTGTCGCCCTTGCCGACCGTGCGCATGCCGTTCGATCCGGTCTCCGACGAGCCGATCGCGTCGATGAGCATCAGGTCCGGGAAGCGGTCGAGGTACCGGTCCTTCACGGCGGGGGAGAAGATCGCGGCCGTGGAGGCGAGGACGAACATCGACGAGAGGTCGAGCTCCTCGCCCGCCGCCTCGAGCTCCTCCAGCGCCTCGATCATCGGGCGGGCCATCGCGTCGCCGGTGATGGAGACGGTGTTGACGCCCTCGCGGGCGATGGTGCGCCACACCTCGGCGGGGTCGAACTGCCGACCCAGGAAGACGACGCGGTTGCCCTCGAACGCGAAGCGCCACAGGCCCCACTGCGCGGCGCCGTGCATCAGCGGCGGAAGGTTGAGCGAGGTCATCCCCCCGTCGGCGTCGGCGGCCTTCTTGGCCAGCGTCCACTCGTCGGCCACGCGCTCGTTCGTGTACGCGTCGATGCCGCCACCGAGCGCGAAGAACACGTCCTCGTGCCGCCAGATCACGCCCTTCGGCATGCCCGTCGTGCCGCCGGTGTAGATGATGTAGTGGTCGTCGGCGGAGCGCGGCCCGAAGTCGCGCTCCGGCGAGCCCGACGCGATGGCGTCCTCGATGGCCACGCTGCCGGCCGCCACCGGGGTGTCGGAGCCGTCCTCGATGTGCACCAGGTGCTCGAGCAGGGGGAGCGAGGCCCGCACGGCCTCGATGCGGGGCCCGAGGTCGCGGTCGTAGACCAGCGCCTTCAGGTCGGCGTTGTCGAACAGGTAGCGGAGCTCCTCCTCGACGTACCGGTAGTTCACGTTCACGGGCACGGCGCGGACCTTGTAGGCGGCCAGCGCCCCCTCGATCCACTCGACGGAGTTGGGCCCGTAGATCCCGAGGTGATCGCCGGGCTGGATGCCCTGGTCGATCAGGTGGTGGGCCAGCCGGTTCGCCCGCTCCTCCAGCTGCCGGTACGTGCGGCGCTCGTCGCCCACGACCAGCACCTCCCGGTCGGCTACGAGGTCGACCGTGTGCTCGAACAGGTCCGCGATGTTGTACGCCATCTCGGGATCTGACGATACGTCAGAACTGAGCCGGTCGACGAATGGCCACCGCTGGTGGCGGAGCCTGCGCACCGAGTAGGTTGCACGCCTGGCTGGGCAGCCCTGGGGACTCGAGGCAGCAGATGCGCAGAACGTGGGTGGTCGTTGCAGTGGCTGCAGCGCTCGTGGTGGTCCTCTGGACCCCGACCGCGGCGTCCGCCGCGCCCTCCGTGGCAGCTCGGGCACCGATCTGCACGACGGCCCCCGCTGACTACCCGCCGAGCCCGCAGGGCTGCGTCCCCGCTGGCACCCCCACCACGCAGGCCGCCGCCGCGAACGCCGACCGCAGCGCCACCGCCGCCCGCAGCGCCTCTGCCGGCGCGTTAGCCCGGACCGGCAACGATCACCTCCTCGACCTCGTTCGCCTGGGCATCCTCGCCGTCGGCGTCGGCGCCCTCGTGCTGTACGTGCGACGCCGCACCACCCGCCAGCTCGTCACGGTCGCCCGGCGGTAGCGCGCAGCGCTCAGGCCTCGACGGCCTTGAGCAGCTCCTGCATCGAGTCCTCCACGAAGTCCACGAGGCTCCAGACGTCGGGCACCAGCTCGCGGCAGGCCATGAAGCCGATGTCGACGTTGTCCATGTACGAGAGCACGGTGATGTTGAGGCCGGCACCCTCCATCACCGGGCCCATCGGCAGCGTGTACTCGAGCTGGGCCCCCGCGTAGTACAGCGGGAACGGCGGACCGGGGACGTTGGAGATCACCACGTTGTGGATCGGGCGATGCCGGTCGCTGAGGTTCATCGACGAGTACAGCCGCGCCGCCAGGGCGAAGGTCGTGGGCGCGGCGTGCTCGGCCCAGTCCTGGAGGATGTTTGCGCCGAGGACGTTGTGGTCCTCCTTTGCCCCCTTGGTGACCTCGTGGATCGTCTTCAGGCGCTCGATCGGATCGTCGACGTCGGTGGCGAGCGACGTGAACATGGCCGAGACCTTGTTGTTCATCTGGCCCTTCTCCTCGTCGCCGCGCACGGAGACGGGGCACACGGCGATGAGGGGCGCATCGGCCGGGAACGCGTCGTGCTTCTCGAGGTAGCGCCGGAGCGTCCCGCCCATGAGGCCGAGGACGACGTCGTTCACCGTGCAGCCGACGGCGTTCTTGATCGTCTTGATGTCGTCGAGCTTCACGCGGGTGAACGACATGCGCCGGTGCGGCGTGATCGCCATGTTCCACGGTGTGGGCGGCGCGGTGAGCGGGATGGCGCCCACGATCGCGTCGGGGTCGCGGTGGCGCGACACCAGCCGGCTCGCGGTGCGCACGGTCGTGCCGAGCAGGGGGAGGATGCCGAGCGACCGGCGAGCCCGCGAGGTCACGGCGTGCTGCACGAGCTGGTAGTCGCTCGGGATCGGCTCGGGCGTGCGCGGCTCCGGGGGGTCCAGCTCGCGCCCCTCGGGTGTCAGGTCGAACAGGTTGACCATCAGCTCCGCGCCCGACACGCCGTCGACCGCGCAGTGGTGCATCTTGGTGACCACGCCGATGTTGCCGTCGGCGAGGCCCTCCACGACGTAGAGCTCCCACAGCGGACGGCTGCGGTCGAGGGGCGTGCTGGCGATCTGGGCGGCCATCTCGGCCAGCTCGCGGTGCCCTCCGGGGGCCGGGGCCCCGATGCGCCGGATGTGGTAGTCGAGGTCGAAGTCGGGGTCCTCCACCCAGATCGGATGGTTGAGCCGGAAGGGCACCTCCACCACCCGACGCCGGAACGGCGGCACCAGGTGCAGCCGGGAGGAGATGAACTCCTTGATCTTCCCGAACTCGTAGCCGCCCTCCATGGTGGACGGATCGAAGATCGCCGTCATCGCCACGTGCATGTGCATCGAGGGGGTCTCGAAGTACAGGAACGAGGCGTCCAGGCCTGACAGTCGCTCCACGGATGCTCCAAACTGCGGTGATGGGATGGATCCTTCTGTCGTGCAGCCTCCTCGGCGTGGTGCACGCCGTCAACGGGCGCCACCCCACGCGCCGCAACCTGGTGCTCTTCGGGTGGAGCTTCTTCGCCTCCTGGCTCACCATCGAGCTCGTCTGGCACCACGTCGTGATCGGCCTGGTGATCGCCGCTGTCTGCGTCGCCGGCGGGGCCCTGGACACCGTTCCTGGAGTCCTCGGCCTGGGACTGATGGTCGTCGCGGAGGTCTTGCTGGTCGGCATCGGCCTGGTCACGATGCGCACCCGAGTGCTGGTGAGCGACGCGATCGCCGACCTCGAGCCCGGACCCGAGGCGGCCCGCTTCCCCCGGCTCCACGTCGTGCTCCCGGTCCTGATGAGCCACCGGAAGGGGGTCCGCCGGGTCCGCAACGTGAAGTTCCATCGCGCCGGGGGCAAGCAGCTCCGGCTCGACGTCACCGTCCCGTCGGCGCCCGTGCCCGGCGGGCACTCGCGGCGTCCGGCGCTCCTGCAGATCCACGGCGGAGGCTGGGTCATCGGCGACAAGCGCGAGCAGGGCATCCCGCTGCTCAACCACATGGCCGCCCAGGGCTGGGTCGGCTTCAACGCCAACTACCGCCTCAGCCCGTGGGCAACGATCCCGGACCAGCGCGACGACCTCACGGCCGCGCTGGCGTGGATCCGCGAGCACGCCGCCGACTACGGCGTCGACCCCGACTTCATCTGCGTCACCGGTGGCTCGGCCGGCGGCCACCTGTCCGCGCTCGTCGCCCTCACCGCCGACCCGCCGGTGGCCGGCGCGGTGCCGTTCTACGGCATCTACGACCTCACGCTGGACGGCGAGTTCGGCCGCGACCGCCGGGTCTACGAGATGTTCCTCCAATCCTGGGTGATGAAGGCGTTCGTGGACGAGGAGCCCGAGAAGTACGAGGCGGCGTCCCCGATCCACCACGTCCATGCCGACGCGCCGCCGTTCTTCGTGATCCACGGCGACCGCGACACGCTCGCTCCCGTCGAGGACGCGCGGGCCTTCGTCGCCAAGCTCCGCGAGGTCTCGAAGCAGCCGGTGGCCTACGCGGAGATGCAGGGCGCACAGCACGCGTTCGAGGTCTTCCCGTCGGCCCGCACCGCTCGCGTGATCGAAGGCGTGGAGCGCTTCCTCACCACGTTGTGGGAGCGCCGTCACGCCCCGCGCCCAGAGGCCGAGGCCGAGCTGGCCGAGGCCCTCACGGAGTAGGGCGCCACCAAGGCGGACCAGAACTAGAACGTGTTCTAGAATCCTTCGGTGGACTTCGACGACACCCCGGAGGAGGCGGCCTTCCGCGCCGAGGCTCGGGCGTGGCTCGAGGCGAACGCCATCCCGAAGGGGCACCCGGACGACTTCTCGGCGGGGATGTGGTCGTCGGCGTACTCCGAGGACACCCTGGTCAAGCGGACGCGGGAGTGGCAGGGCCGGCTCTACGACGGGGGCTGGGCCGGGATCACCTGGCCGAAGGAGGTCGGCGGCCGCGGTGGCCGTCCGATCGAGTCGGTGATCTTCAACCAGGAGCAGGCGCAGTTCGGCGTGGCCGTCGGCGTGTTCACGGTGGCGATCGGCATGGTCGGCCCGACCCTGCTCCGGCACGGCACGCCGGCCCAGCAGCAGCGCTACCTCCCGGCGATGCTCAAGGGCGACGAGCTGTGGTGCCAGCTCTTCAGCGAGACCGAGGCCGGCTCCGACCTCGCCAACCTCTCGACCCGGGCCGTCCTCGACGGCGACGAGTGGGTGGTCAACGGGCAGAAGGTCTGGACCAGCTCGGCCCAGCGGGCGGAGTGGGGGATCCTCCTGGCTCGGACCAACCCGGACGCGCCCAAGCACCGTGGCATCACCTACCTCGTGCTCGACATGTCGACCCCCGGCATCGAGATCCGGCCACTCCGGCAGATGACCGGCGACGCCCACTTCAGCGAGGTCTTCCTCGACGACGTGCGCATCCCGGCGGCCAACGTCGTCGGCGACGTCGACGACGGGTGGAAGGTCGCGCAGACGACCCTCGCCAGCGAGCGCACCGCCATTGCGGGCGGCTCCGGCGGCGCCGACCCGCCCGGCCTCATCCAGATGGCCAAGGACTTCGGCGTGAGCGACGACCCGCTCATCCGCCAGGCCGTGGTCGAGGCCCACCTGCAGAACGAGCTCCTTCGCTTCCTCCGCTACCGCAGCCAGACGGCGCTGTCGCAGGGCAAGGCGCCGGGAGCGGAGACGTCAGTGATGAAGCTGCTCTACGCGCGGTTCATGCAGCACATGACCCGCACCGCCATGCAGGTGCAGGGGGCCACCGCCATGCTGGCCGGCGGCGACCTGCCGCGAGGCGGGGTGTGGACCACCAAGTTCCTGCACACCCCGTCGCTGCGCATCGCCGGCGGGTCCGACCAGATCCAGGGCAACATCATCGGAGAGCGGGTCCTCGGCCTGCCGCGGGACCCCCGGTAGGTTCGATCGCCATGGCCGCGTCCGCCGACGCCCTCACCGGCAGCCTCACGAGCAGCCAGGCCGCCCGGCGACAGCGCGTCCTCGTGTCGGCGCTGGAGCTGGCCGTCGAGGGCGGGTACGAGGCCGTGCAGATGCGCGACATCGCCACCCGCGCCGGCGTCGCCCTCGGCACCATCTACCGGTACTTCCCGTCCAAGGACGCGCTGCTCGCCGCGGCGATGGTCGAGTGGATGGAGGACCTCGAGCGGCGGGTGGGCCAGCGCGGGCCGCAAGGGGAGAGCACCGCCGAGCGCGTCTACGACGTCCTGCGGCGGGCGGTGGCCACGATGGAGCGCCAACCGAAGCTGGCCGAGGCCGTGATCACCGCGCTCACGTCCGACGACGAGGCGGCGGGCCAGGCGTCGATCTCCACCACCGACGTGATGACCCGCGTGATGCTCAAGGCCTTCCCGCCCAACGTCGACGCGGAGCTCGAGGCGGCGATCGCGAAGGTGCTCGGTCACGTCTGGTTCTCGAGCATGGTCGCGTGGAAGAACGGCGTCGGCGACATGACCTGGATGGCCGAGGAGCTCCGCATCGCCTGCGACCTCATCTGCGGGCACCTCGACTGAGCTTCTGCCTGCTCCGGTCGGGCGGGGCCTTCGGCGTCCGGCCTCGCCTCCGCAGGTGGCTCCGGGGGGATGGCGGAGCCACGCCCCCTCCGCCGGTCCCTACTTACGTCGGCGGATGGGCGGGCGGTAGCGCGTGACGCCACGATCGCTCGACCACTTGGCGTACGGCGGGTTCACGAGGCTGCAGAGCATGATCAGCGGCTGGTCGTAGTTCACCCGCCAGCCGGCGAAGTCGCGCCACGCCTGGTCGCGGTCCGACACCATCGGCGCGCCTTCTGCGGCGAGACGCTCGAAGACCTCGTCGAACTCCTCGCGGGCGATCGAGATGGGGTCGTCGGGCTGCGGGTTCGGGTCGTAGGTGATGTCGAAGAGATCGGCGAGGTGCCGCAGCGAGAGGTACCCCGTGCGCAGGCACAGCTCGGCCTCGTACGACCGGGGCAGGTCGAGCGAGGACGCCCGCAGGGCCGCGGTGTCGAGCACGCAACCGGCGGCGGTGAGCCACGACCGCTCGGGGTGCTGGCTGCGGAAGAAGGGGAGCGAGGCGTTGGACGAGTGGGACTCCTCGACCTCGACGAACCACCGATCCCACTCCGCCCACAGGTCGTCGAGGCGGGGGAGCCACCCGATGCGCAGGGCCCGCAGGAGGAGCTCCGCGGAGTCCGGCGGGGTGCCGGCCCTCGTGTCGAGCTGGCCGACGAGCACCTCCCGCCGGGAGAACTGGGCGTAGATCGACGGCAGGTACGAGATGAGCAGGGCGACCAGGCCGAGCCCGATCGTGGCGGCCACGAAGGAGAGCACCGTCTCCGGGAGGTCCTTCGCGAACGCGAAGCCCAGCGTGAGCAGGGACGATCCGCTCCGCGTGAAGGCCTCGCGGGGGAAGTCGCTGCCGAGCGCCCAGAACATCGGCGTGAGCGCCAGCACCACCACCGTGATCCACACGACCGGCAGCAGGATCAGCGTCATCGGCGCGTAGCGGGACATGGTCCGGTCGACCTGCTCCCACTCCGTCACCCGCTTGAGGCGCAGGTCGAACAGCTTGCGGGTGAACAGGAACACGCCCCGCGTCAGCACCGCCGACTCCGCCCGCGGCACCACCACCGTCTTCACCGCCGACGAGACGGTCGCCAGGATCACGAACGCGCCGACGACGAACGCCAGCACCCGGAGGACGATCACCGGGTCAGTCAACTAGATCGCGGTGGTGCGACCCTCCCAGTACGGATCGCGGAGCTGACGCTTGAGGAGCTTCCCGGTGGGTTCGCGGGGGAGCTCGTCGGAGAAGTCGATCGAGCGAGGCCACTTGAACTTGGCCAGCCGCCCGGCGAGGTGCTCCATGATCGACGCCGCCAGCTCGTCGCCCGCCTCGTAGCCGGGCGCGGGCTCGACCACGGCCTTGATCTGCTCGCCCATGTCGTCGTCCGGGATGCCGAAGACCGCAACGTCACCGACGCCGGGGTGGGCCATGATCTCGCCCTCGATCTCGGCCGGGTAGATGTTCACGCCGCCGGCGATGATCATGTCGCTCTTGCGGTCGCAGAGGAACAGGAACCCGTCCTCGTTCAGGTAGCCGACGTCGCCGACGGTGAAGAACCCTTCGGCATCGTGGTTCTCGTCGGTCTTCGACTTGTCGCCCTTGTACTCGAAGTCCTGGCCGCCCATCTTCATCCAGACGGTCCCGGGCACCCCGGCCTCGACCGGGTTGCGGTCGTCGTCGGTGATCTTCAGCTCGGAGATCGCCCAGGGCGATGCCCACCGTGCCGGGGTACTTCAGCCAGTCCTGCGGGGTGGCCGTGGTGCCGCCGCCCTCGGTGGCGCCGTAGTACTCCCAGATCACCGGGCCCCACCAGTCGAGCATCTTCTGCTTGACGTCGATCGGACACGGGGCGGCCGCGTGGATGGCCCACTGCATCGAGGAGACGTCGTACTTCGACTTCACGTCGTCGGGCAGCTGCAGCATGCGGTGGAACTGGGTGGGCACCATGTGCGTGTGGGTGACGCGGTGGCGCTCGATCTTGGCGAGCGTCTCCTCGGGGTCCCACTTGTCCATGTAGACGACGCGGTGGCCCGAGTTGAGCGAGTTGCCGGCGAACGTGGTGACCGCGGTGTGGTAGTTCGGCGAGGTGCACAGGTGCACCTGGTCCTCGCGGTGGGGGATGCCGAACAGGTTGAAGAACCCGGTGAACAGCTCCGCCATGACGTCGGGGTCGACGTCGTGGAGCTGGCGCTTGACGCCCTTCGGGCGGCCGGTGGTGCCCGACGTGTAGTGCATGGCGGCGCCGGCGCTGCGCTCCTCGGGAAGGGTGTCGGGCTGGTCGGCAAGCGCCGCCTCGACGTCGGTGAAGCCGGGGACGGAGCCGTGGGCGAGCCGGGCCTCGCTGGGCAGGCCCGCCTCCTCGGCCGCCGCGGAGATCACGTCGGCGTAGCGCTCGTGCGACACGATGGCCTTCGCCCCGGAGTCCTGCACGATGTAGGCGATCTCGGGCGGCGAGAGCCGGTAGTTGATCGGCACGTAGTACCAGCCGGCCTGCAGGGCAGCCAGGTACACCTCGACCGGCAGGACGCCGTTCGGGAGGACCACGGCCACCGCGTCGCCCTTCTCGAGACCGAGCGCGCGGAGCGCGTGGACGTAGCGGTTCGCGCGGGCGAGGAGGTCGCCGGCGGCATGCTCCGTGCCGTCCGGATCGACCACGGCCACGAAGTCCGGCTCGGCCTCGGCGTACTTGTAGAACCCGGACATCTCAGCGGTCTCCCCCTGGTTCGCAACTGACGGACCGTCAGACTAGAACGTGTTCTGCTCCAGTCACCACCGTGGATCGGTACGCCTGCCGGCCACGCCCAGAGGGGGATCGCATGCGCGCTGCACTGCTCCGCAACATCGGGGACTCGGCCCTCGAGGTCCGCGACGACATCGAGATCGCCGACGTCGGTCCCGGCGAGGTGAAGGTCAAGATCGAGGCCACCGGTGTGTGCCACTCGGACCTCTCCTGCATGAACGGGACCATCCCGCAGCCCGCCCCGGCCGTCCTCGGCCACGAGGGCGCCGGCATCATCGCCGAGGTCGGCGAGGGCGTCACCAGCGTCAAGGTTGGCGACCACGTGATCGTGGCCTGGAGCCCGCCCTGCGGCGAGTGCGCCTACTGCGGCCCCCGCCACCAGCCGAACCTCTGCTCGAACATCCAGATGGTGATGGGCGGCACGCCGCACTTCCGCCTCGACGGCAACCCGGTCTTCGGCATGGCCGGCGCCGGCACCTTCGCCGAGCAGATGATCATCCCGCACCAGGGCGTCGTGAAGATCGACGACGACATCCCCCTCGAGATCGGCAGCCTCGTCGGCTGCGGCGTGATGACCGGCGTGGGCGCCGCCATCAACACCGCCAAGGTGACCCCGGGCTCGTCCGTGATCGTCTTCGGCTGCGGCGGCGTCGGCGTCTCCTGCATCATGGGCGCCAAGCTCGCCGGTGCCTCGGTGATCGTGGCGGTCGACCTGGCCGAGGCCAAGCACGAGCAGGCCATCGCCTTCGGCGCCACGCACGCCTGCAAGCCCGACGAGGTCGACAGCCTGAAGGCCAGCCTCACCGGCGGCGACGGCTTCGACTACTCGTTCGAGGCCATCGGCCTCCCCGTCACCATGCGGGCCTCCTACGACGCCATCCGCCGCGGCGGCACGGCCTGCATCGTGGGCGTCGGCAAGCTCGACGAGTTCGTGAGCTTCTCCGCGTTCGAGCTCTTCTTCTCGGAGAAGAACCTGGTGGGCTCCTACTACGGCTCCGCCGACGTGCGCACCGACTTCCACAAGCTCCTCGGCTTCTGGAAGGACGGCAAGCTCGATCTGGACGCGATGATCACCCGCCGCATCAAGCTCGACGAGATCAACGACGCCTTCGAGGCCATGAAGCGCGGCGAGGTCATCCGCCAGGTCATCAGCTTCTAGCGAGGATGACCACCAGCGAGACCTCCGATGGGGTGTTCCGCGCCCCGATGATCATCGAGTACCCCTTCTCCCGGACCACCGGTCCGGTGATCGGGGCGTTCCTCACCGGACTGCGCGAGCAGGTCCTGCTGGGGATCAAGGGGAGTGACGGGACCGTGCTGATCCCGCCCACGGAGTACGACCCGCGCACCGGGGAGGACCTCACCGAGATGGTGCAGGTCGGGCCCGGTGGCGTGGTCGACACCTGGGCGTGGGTGCGCAGCCCCCGTCCGAAGCACCCGCTGGAGCACCCGTTCGCCTGGGCCCTCGTGCGCCCCGACGGCGCGGACGTCGGCTTCCTCCAGGCGGTCGACGCCGGCTCGATCGACGCCATGTCCACCGGCATGCGGGTCGTCCCGCGCTGGGCGGACGAGCGGGAGGGCACGATCCACGACCTCGAGTGCTGGGAGCCCGAAGCCTGATGCCCGACCCGACGCTCCCCACGATCAGCATCCCATCGGTCCTCGACGGCGTGGAACTGGTGCGCAGCGTGCGCACGCCGGCCGCGCTCGAGTACGAGTTCACCGCCGGCGGCGCCACCACCCGCTTCCTGCGCGGGATCCAGCAGAAGAAGATCCTCGGCGAGCGGGCCCCGGGCGGGAAGGTGTACGTGCCGTCCCGCGGCGCCGACCCGCAGCTCGGCGTCCCCACCTCCGAGCAGGTCGAGCTGCCGCACGTCGGCACGCTCACCAGCTTCTGCGTGGTCAACGTGGCCTTCTACGGCCAGGGCATGGAGATCCCGTACACGTCGGGGCTGATCCTGCTCGACGGGGCCGACCTGCCGATCATGCACCTCATCCAGGAGTGCCCCGTGGAGGACGTCCGCATCGGCATGCGGGTCGAGGCCGTGTGGGTCGACGACGCCGACATCAAGCCGACGCTCGAGTCGATCCGCTACTTCCGACCGAACGGCGAGCCCGACGTCGCGGTCGTGCAGCCGGGCGAGGGGGTGACGTGGTGAGGGACATCGCCGTCATCGCCGTCTCCCAGATGCCCAACGTGCGCCGCGAGGAGGTGCAGAACGAGGTCGAGATGCTCATGCCCGTGCTGCACGACGTGCGGGCCAGGGCCGGGCTCACGCCGCAGGAGATCGGCTTCACCTGCTCCGGCTCCACCGACTACCTGTCGGGCCAGGCGTTCAGCTTCGTGTCGACCCTCGACGGCGTCGGCCCGTGGCCGCCCATCCAGGAGAGCCACGTCGAGATGGACGGCGCCTGGGCGCTCTACGAGGCCTGGGTGAAGCTGCAGCTCGGCGAGATCGATACCGCGCTCGTCTACTGCTACGGCAAGTCGTCACCCGGCCCGCTGCACGAGGTGCTCTCCCGCCAGCTCGATCCGTACAGCGTCGGCCCACTCTGGCCCGACGCGATCAGCCTGGCCGCCCTGCAGGCACGTGCGCTGCTCGACGCCGGCAAGGCCACGGAGGCCGACCTCGCCGAGGTCGCCGCCCGCAGCCGGCGCAACGCCCTCGACAACCCCAACGCGCAGCTGCGGTGGGACAGAAGCCGGCCGAGCTGCTCTCCGAGCCGCCGATCGTCGACCCCCTCCGCAGGAGCGACTGCCCGCCGATCACCGACGGCGCCTGCGCGGTCATCCTCGCCGCCGATGACACCGCTCGCCGCCTGCGGGAGCGCCCGGCCTGGATCCGGGGCATCGACCACCGGATCGAGCCCATGGCCCTCGGCATGCGCGACCTCACCGTGTCGGCCTCGACCCGCCTCGCGGCCGAGAAGGCCGGAGCCCTGGGCACGGCCGTCGACGTCGCCGAGCTGCACGCCCCGTTCACGCACCAGGAGCTCATCCTGCGCGAGGCGCTCGGCCTGGAGGGTCACCAGAACGTGAACCCATCCGGAGGAGCGCTGGCCGCCAACCCGGTGATGGTCGCCGGCCTCACCCGCATCGGCGAGGTGGCCCAGCGGATCATGGACGGCGCGGCGACCCGAGGAGTGGCCCACGCCACGTCGGGCCCGTGCCTCCAGCAGAACCTCGTGTGCGTCCTGGAAGGGGAGGGCTGAGCCGCCATGAGCGAGCCTTGCCGAGCGCAGCAGCGCAGTGAAGGACCGGTAGCGGTCACGACGCACCGCCGTGGGGCCTCCGAGACGATCGGAGGGAGTTTCCGATGAAGGAACGAGTTGCCGTCGTCGGCGTCGGCCAGACCAAGCACCAGGCCACCCGGGGCGACGTGTCCATGGCCGGTCTCGTGCGCGAGGCCGCGTCCCGGGCCCTCGCCGACGCCGAGATGACCTGGAGCGACATCGACGCCGTGGTCGTGGGCAAGGCCCCCGACTTCTTCGAGGGCGTGATGATGCCGGAGCTCTACCTGGCCGATGCCCTCGGGGCCACGGGCAAGCCGCTGTTCCGGGTCCACACCGCTGGCTCCGTGGGCGGGTCGACCTCGATCGTCGCGTCACAGCTCGTCCAGGCCGGCATCCACGAGCGGGTGCTGACCGTGGCCTTCGAGAAGCAGTCCGAGAGCGAGGCCATGTGGGCCCTCTCGCTGCCCATGCCGTTCACCCCGCCGCTCCACGCCGGCGCCGGCGGCTACTTCGCGCCGCACGTCCGCTCCTACATGGCGCGCTCCGGGTCGCCCGACCACATCGGGATCCTCGTGGCGCTGAAGGACCGGCAGAACGCGCTGAAGAACCCGTACGCCCACCTCCACGAGCACGACATCTCCTTCGACTCCATCAAGGACTCGATGATGCTGTGGGACCCGATCCGCTACGCGGAGACCTGCCCCTCGAGCGACGGCGCCTGCGCCATGGTGCTCGGGTCGGAGAAGGTGGCCGAGCGGTCGAAGGGCCCGGTGGCGTGGGTGCAAGGCACGGCCATGCGCTCCGAGCCGACGATGTCGGCCGACCGCGACACGGTGCTGCCCCGCGGCGGCGAGGAGTGCGCGGCCGACGTGTACCGCCAGGCCGGGATCACCGATCCCCGCAAGCAGGTCGACTGCGTCGAGATGTACGTGCCCTTCTCCTGGTTCGAGCCGATGTGGCTCGAGAACCTCGGGTTCGCGGAGCCGGGTCAGGGCTGGAAGCTCGTCGAGGACGGCGTCACCCAGCTCGACGGCGACCTTCCCGTCAACATGTCCGGCGGCGTGCTCTCGTCGAACCCGATCGGCGCCTCGGGGATGCTCCGCTTCGCCGAGGCCGCCAACCAGGTGCGCGGGCAGAGCCGGCGAGCACCAGGTCGACGGGGCCCGCGTGGCCGTGGGCCACGCCTACGGCGGCGGCTCGCAGTTCTTCGCCATGTGGGTCGTCGGAGCGGAGAAGCCGTGAGCCACCGCCTCGCGGGCAAGGTCGCGCTCATCACAGGCGCGGCCCGGGGCCAGGGCGAGGCCGAGGCCCGCCGCTTCGTGGCGGAGGGTGCGAAGGTCCTCCTCACCGACGTCCTCGACGACGAGGGTGAGGCAGTGGCCGCCGATCTCGGCGATGGCGCCGCCTACCGGCACATGGACGTCACGTCCGAGGCCGACTGGGAGGCGGCCGTCGCCGACGCCGAGCAGCGGTTCGGTCCGCTCACCATCCTCGTGAACAACGCCGGGATCCTCGACTTCGGTCCGATCCAGAACCAGGACGTCGAGCGGTTCCGCAAGGTGATCGACGTCAACCTGACCGGCACCCTCATCGGGATCAAGGTCGGCGCCGCGTCGATGGCAAGGGCCGGGGGCGGCTCGATCATCAACATCTCCTCCAACGCCGGCATCGTCGGCATCCCCCAGGCGTCCGCCTACGTGGCGAGCAAGTGGGCGGTGCGCGGGCTCACCAAGTCCGCGGCCCAGGACCTCGGGCCGCTCGGCATCCGGGTGAACTCGGTCCACCCGGGCGGCATCGCCACCCCCATGGTCGGTGGCGGCGACCCGCGCTCCGGTTGGGTGAAGAAGCTCCCGATCCCGCGTTGGGGTCAGCCCGAGGACGTGGCCAACGTGGTGACGTTCCTCGCCTCCGACGAGGCGTCCTACGTCACCGGAGCCGAGTGGTCCGTCGACGGCGGCGCCACCTCCGGCGACCGCGGCATCTTCGACTAGCGCGGCGCCGCTCAGGGAGCCAGGCCGACGTACACGGTGTTGGTCGCGTCGCGGCCCGTGTGGTGGTTGGCGAACGGGACCACGTGGGCCTCGAACCCCGGGAAGACCCCGCCCGCGACGGCGAGGAAGTCGTCGTCGGGTGGGTCGTCGGACCACAGCCCGAACACGCCCCCGGGGTGCAGGCGGTCGGCCAGCCGCCGGAGCCCCTCCGCGGTGTAGAAGCCGGCGTGGCTGGGGTGCAGGAGGTGGCGCGGCGTGTGGTCGATGTCCACGAGGACGGCGTGCACCCGCTGCGGCGCGTCCGGTCCGAACGGCCCGTGGGCGTCGACCAGCGCGAAGAAGTCGCCGGAGACCAGGCGGCAGGCCCGATCCTCGAGGAGTCGCTTCGACTCCGGCAGCAGACCTCGCCTGTGCCAGTCGATGACCTCGCCGAGCGCCTCCACGACGTAGAGCGTCCGCACTCGTGGATCGTCGAGCGCGGCGGCCGCCGTGTACCCGAGCCCGAGCCCCCCGACGACGACATCGAGTGCGGGACCGTCGACCATCGGCAGGGCGAGGGTGGCGAGGGCGATCTCGGCCACGGTGAAGAGGCTCGACATCAGGTGCTCCTCGCCGAGCATCGCCTCGAACACGTCGACCTGGAGCGTCGGCTCCAGCCGCCGACGCAGGCTGATCTCACCCATGAGGGTGGGACGGCGGTCCAGCTCCTCGAACGACCGTCCCATGGCCGACCACCCTCGCGCGACTCACCGGTGGCCGCTGGCGCGTGGGTAGCCTCCGGCCGATGGAGCCGTACTCGGTGGTGGCGTTCAACACGGCCACGGCGTCGACGAACAAGATCCACGACGATGCGGTGGCGTCGTCGCTGGGCTTCCAGGGCGGGCTCGTGCCCGGCGTCGACGTGTACGCCTACCTCACCCAGGGACCGGTGCGGGAGTGGGGGAGGGCCTGGCTCGAGCGGGGCTCGATCAGCGCCCGGTTCCACCTCCCCGTCTACGACGGCGACACCGTGACCGTCGCGGAGGACCCCGACGACCGCGCCGCGATGATCCTCACGGATCCCCGGGGCGCGGTCTGCGCGCGGGCGACCGCGCTCCTCCCGGTCCTCGCGCCCGCGATCGATCCGGCCCTGTGGCCGGAGCTGGGCGACGCCGCCACGATGCCTCCGGCCTCGCCGGAGAGCCTCGCGGTCGGCACTGCCTTCGACCTGCCCGGCCACCGGTTCCACGCAGCCGTCGCCGGCGAGTACCTCGACGCCGTGCGCGAGGTGCACCCGATCTACCGCGTCGAGGGCATCGCCCACCCGGGGTGGATCCTGCGCGACGCCAACTACGTGCTGTCGGCCAGCGTGCGCCTCGGCCCCTGGATCCACGTGTCGTCGACGGTGCAGCACCACGGCCTCGTGCGCGACGGCGAGGAGATGTCGGCGCGAGCGCTGGTCACCGAGGAGTGGGAGCAGAAGGGGCACCGGTTCGTCCGCCTCGACGTGGTCCACCTCGCCGACGGCCGAGCCGTCGCCCGGACCGATCACGTGGCGATCTACCGACCCCGCGGCACCGCCGACCTCTGACGCGTACCCTTCTGGCGATGGAGTCTCTGGCGGGACGGCTCTCGGAGGCGGGATCGTGAACGACCGCGCGCCGCGCTGGCAGGCGGTGAACCACACCCTGTGGCAGGAGATGGCCGCCCTGCACCCCACCACGGCGCTCTACGACGTGGACGCGATGGTGGCCGGCCGGGACGACCTCCGCCCCTGGGAGCCCGGGGAGCTGGGCGACGTCAACGGGTGCGAGCTGCTCCACCTGCAGTGCCACATCGGCACCGACACCATCGGCTGGGCGCGGCGCGGGGCGCGCATCACCGGCCTCGACTTCTCGAGCGTGGCGCTGGAGGCGGCGGCTGAGCTGAGCGAGCGGCTCGGGATCGCTGCCGAGTGGGTGGAGAGCGATGTGTACGGCGCGGTCGGGGCCCTCGGGGGGCGACGGTTCGACGTCGTCTACACGGGGATCGGGGCGATCGTCTGGCTCCCGGACATCGTCGAGTGGGCCCGCGTCGTGCGGCAGCTCGTGCGGCCCGGTGGGCGCCTGTACATCGTGGAGATCCATCCGATGTGGCAGGCCATGGTGGGCGACGGCCAGCACCTGTGCCAACACGCCATCGACGCGCCGTTCACGTTGTGGGACGACGGCGAGGCGGAGAGCTATGCCGCGCCCGGCATCCCCCTCGAGGCCACCGCCAGCCACCAGCGACTGCACACCCTCGGCGAGGTCTTCACCTCGCTGCTCGACCAGGGCTTCGCGATCGAGCAGTTCCACGAGCAGGCGGTCACCCCCGCGCCGAGCCCGTGGATGGAGCTGCGGGAGGACGGGCTCTACCACTTCCGGGACGGCCAGCTCCGGTTCCCCGTCTGCTTCTCGCTCCTCGCCCGCGCGCCGGGCTGAGCACGCGACACTGGACCCGTGCGTCGAGACGTGGCCGTCGGGTTGGCGCTCCCGCTCGCGTTCGCGTCCGGCGCGCTGCTGGCGTATGCCGCGATCGGTGAGGTGTCGGAGCCGCTCGGCGAGGACGTGATGCTGACGCTGCCGCAAGGCCGGGCTGCGCCTGCCCTGCTGGGGGTCGCAGCGCTCGTTCTGCTCGTCGGACACCTCGTGGTGCGCTGGCGCCTCCCCGTGCCGCTGCCGCGGGAGGCCTGGTACCTCCTCGCGCTTTCGACGATCCTCGGCCTCGGCTTGGGCTCCTCGCTGCGCGTCGTCTCCGCTCGCGTCGGCGGCGCCAACATCGGCGGCGGGATCATCCTGATGTTCGGGCCCCTCGTGGCGGTCACGCTGCTCGCGTACGCCCGGCGATGGTGGACCACGCTGCCACCCGACTGAGCGCGCTCAGTTCCAGACGAAGTCGCGTGCCACCAAGCGCTCGCCGAGCGGAGGTCGGAAGGTCGAGGTCGGCGGCTGGGGGAGCGGGTCGGCTCCGAAGTCCGGTGGTCGGATCACCCCGCCTCGACGGTCCCGGAACACCAGGGTCTTCGCCTCGGGATCGCCCTCGATGCTGAAGTCACCATGGTGGAGCTCGCGGTGGTGCAGCGGACACAGGCAGACGAGGTTCGCCGGAACCGTCAACCCTCCGTCCTCCCAGTGTCGGAGGTGGTGGGCATGGAGCCACCGCCGCTGCACGCACAGCGGGTGGGCACACCCGCCCTCCCGCTGCTCGAGGGAGCGCCGGAGGCGCCGGTTCGGCGTGCGTTCGCTCGGTGTGATCCCGAGCAGCCGCCCGTCGCGGTACACGTTGATGACCACCTGCGCGTCACAGGCGAGGTAGCGGGCGACGGCATCCGGCACGAACTCGCCGAGGTGGAGCCGCCCGGGGCCCAGCTCACCAGCACCGTCCACGTGGTGGTGGAGGACGATCTGGTTGCGCTCGCCCCGGTGGCCGGTCCGCTTCCAGCAGGCATCGAGCTCGTCAAGCGCCGATCCCGCCATGCGCACGAGCGCGTCGGCCGTGCCCACCGACCGGGAGGCGCCGGGCGCCAGCTCCTCGTCCGCGGCGAGGTCCTGCCGGTCCCGGAACTCGGCATCGCGCGCGGCGGTCAGTCCCGCCAGCACCAGCGCGCCTTCGTCGGGCGGGAGGGTGAAGTCGCCTTCGACCCATCCGTCCGCCCGGGTGAACGTCCGAGCTCGTCGCTCCCGCTCGGCCGCTGCCAGATTCATCGCCGTCATCGCCGAGGCCGCCTCACCGCACCCGCGCTCCCACGCTGCGTCCTGCGTGTTCACCGGCCGCGAGGCGTCGACGATCGACATGGCTCCACCGATACGAAGAGGGTGTGACAGCCACCGATGGCCCCGCCCATGTCCACGGTCGCTGCCGACGCACCACCGGGCGCGTCGTGGCCGAAGGGTGAACGGTCGCTTCTGAGGGGTCTGCGAAGACCGCCGATCCTGCGGCGACATGCGCTGAGCACGTGAGCCTCGGGGGCGACCGTACGATCGATAGCTCGGACAACCCGCTGCACGGAACGTTCAAGCGGCCGGATGCCGATGCATCGCTTCCGGCGCCTCGTGCGAAGAAGATGGCCTGGTGGGCGTTGGGCCCTTCTGTCCTGTGGATCTTCGGGCGATGACGGCCCGAGGTGATAGGTCCGAGATGTCGGACTCATTCACTCGGCCGTCCGGCGACCGGACCTATGACCTCGCGTTGGGCAACGGCCGACTTTGGCCGGAGTGCGACACTGACGCCGTGGAGGATGCGACGGACCCGCTCGATCGACGCAGGCCATCGCCGTTCGCGGACGCCGCGTGGATGGCCTTCGCGCTCGTCGCGCAGCTTGTGGGGATCGGGCTGGTCATCGCGTTCGTGGTGGTCCTCATCACCGGGCCGCGCGGGTTCGGCCTCGTGCTCGTTGCGGGGAACGTTCCCGTGTGCTGGTGGTTCTCCCGGGGCGCGTACCTCCGCACCAGCTGGGGCCGGCCCGAGCCTGGCGCCGAGCCTCCGTGGCAGGAGCCGGCGCTCAGCGAGCGGCGAGCCGTCGGGTACATCTGGCTCGGGGGAGCGTGCGTGATCGCCGCGGCCATCGCCGTGCTGTGGCAGATGTCCCGCTGATGGAGCAGCTCGACAGCGCGGACGTCGTGCCGTTCGCCGACGCCGCGGCCGGGGAGGCCTGGCTGGAGATGCACCACGACCGCCAGGAAGGGGCCAGCTCGAGACGATCGGGTAGACCGGGGCGGTGCTGATCCTCGTGGCGTTCCTGTTCGTGCTTGCCGCGGTGGCGCTCCGGGTGGTCGGTGCGGTGATGGACGACGGACTCGTCGTCACGTACGCCTCGATCGGGTGCAGCATCATCGCCGGCCTCCTCATCCTGGTGGCGGTCCGCAGCAAGCCGAAGGAACCGCCCGGTCCCCTCTGACCCGAGCAATCAGCCCAGGCCGAGGGCCTCGAGCACGTAGGCGACCAGGTCGACGGTGCGGTCGAGCACCACGTCGAGGTCGGGGATGTGGATCCCCTCGACCAGACCGAGATCGCCGGTGAGGCCCTCAGCACCGCCGCGGAGGGTGAAGCCGTCGGCGTTCGCGTTGGCGTGCGTGATCGCGACGTACGGATCCCGGGTGGGCTGGATCACGTAGCGGTACGCGAAGTCGGCGGCGAGGTCGGCGCCGAGGACCGAGTGCTCGCGACCGACGTACGTCATGTACTCGCAGGTGTTGCCCATCAGGACGGTGAGGACGCAGGCCGGGGGTGAGGTGGGGTAGGGGACCTGCTCGTCGTGGGTGCCGTGGTAGATCGCGATCGGCGGCGCGCCGGGAGCGGGGAACGCGCCCTGGAGCACGGGCACGTACGCACCGGCGTGGGAGATGGCCGCGGCGACGGCGGACGACTCATCGGGGGTGCCGCTCGTGCCGGGGTCAGCCTCGTTGAAGGCGACCATCAGCGCCATGATCGCCCCGGCCGACATGCCCGTCGCGACGATGCGATCGGGGTCGATCCCGAGGAGGTCGGCGTTGGCCCGCGACCAGCGCACGGCGGCCTGGAAGTCGTGCATCGCGTCCATGGCCGCCGCTTGCGCCGTCGGCACGGAGGTCGGCTCGGTGACGATCCCGACGAACGTGTTCGGCGGGAGCTCCGGGCGCATCCGATACGAGATGGAGATGCCGATCCAGCCGCGCTTCACGTACTCCTTCAGCGGGCCGATGTCGGACTTGTCTCCGACGCGGAACCCGCTGCCGTGGGCCCAGATCACGAGGCCGCGGCCGGTCTCCTCGTCGCCCACCGGGTGGTACACGTCGAGCAGGAGCTCCTGGGTCTCTCCGCGGGAGCTCACCGCCGAGCCGTACGGGACGTCCTCCACCACGCCGACGTCCGTGAAGATCCGGTCGACGTAGCGCACGCCCTCGGCCGGTTCCTCGGCCCTGGCCGGCTGGGCGCCCACCAGCACGGAGGCGAGCAGGCTCGCCGCGACCACCGCCATCCCCCTGGCCCGCATGGGCCGGAGCCTACGTCAACGGTCGCTAACCCTCGAGGTTCGCGCTGCGGGTGGCCTTGGCCGGGGCCTCGTCGGCCCGGGCCGGGTCCCACGGGGGTGGGAAGACCGTGCGGTCGTCGCTGATGCCCTCGGCGTAGAACTGCGCCGCCCACTTGCGGAACTTCATGAAGGGCCCGTCCTCGGCGGCCAGCGCGGGACGCACGAGGTGGGCCTTGTGCTCCCAGATCGGCTTGTCCTCGAGGAACTGCTTGTCGACCTCGTTCACGAACGCCTGCCCGACGTTGCGGGTGGTCGCCTCGTCGCCCATGGTCTTGAACCGGAAGTTGAAGCGGGTGATGCACTGGTCGCGGCGGATCGAGGTGGTGACCGCGAGCGAGAGCGTCTCGACGATGCCGCTGAAGCGGACGATCGCGATGCCCGGGCCCACCTGCTCGGAGTCGATGCGTCCCTCCATCACGCCGCGGGGCGTGGGGAACTTCTGGCTGGAGCGCATCTGGGTGCCGGGGAAGCCCGTCTCGTAGCTCTCCATCTCCGGGACCTCGGCCGTGTTGTGGACGTACCGGAAGTGGGCCGAGTCCACGCCGTTCTCGGCCATCTCCTGCCAGGGAGCGTCGATGGTGTGCGCGGTGCGGATCTCCGCCGACCAGTCAGGGTCGCCGTTGAACTCGGGCAGCTCGGGGATGTCCCACATCGGCCCCACCTCGGGGTCCGGGTGGTACCAGACGAAGCTGATGCCATTGCGCTCGAGGGCCGGGTAGGTGAGCAGCGAGCCCTTCTTGTTCGTGCGCTCCGAGTACGGGATGTCGGTGTTCACGCCGTCGGCGTCGAACTTCCACCCGTGGAACGGGCACTTGATCTCGCACCCCTCGACGGTCCCACCGTGGCCCAGGTGGGCGCCGAGGTGGGGGCAGAACGCGTCCTGGACGTGGAGCACCTCGGCCTCGTCTCGCCACGCCACGAGATGCCGATCGAAGTAGTAGATCGCCCGCGGCTCCGACGTGGGGAAGTCCTCGGGGTAGCCGACGGCGAACCACCCGAACGGGACGGGGAAGGGAGCGCGGTCGAGCTGCTGCTGGGACATGGTCAGGCCTCCAGGCCGAACACCCGCACGGCGTTCTCGCGCAGGAACTTGGGCCACACGTCGTCCTTGAGGCCCACGTGGGGGAGCTCCGAGAAGATGCGCTCGAGCGACAGGCCCATCGGGAAGTAGCCGGCGTACATGACCTTCTCGCTGCCGCGGCTGTTCGCGTAGTCGACGATCGACTGCGGGTAGTACCTCGGGGCGAACGCCGACGTCGAGTAGTAGAGGTTCGGCCACTTCAGCATCAGCTTCACGGCCAGCTCGTCCCAGGGCTCCGCGCCGTGGCGCATCACGACCTTCAGCTCGGGGAAGAACCAGCACACCTCGTCGAGCAGCTCGGTCTTCTGGCAGAGCATCGGCACCCGCGGACCGGGCACGCCGGTGGTGATGCAGATCGGGATGTCGAGCTCGATGCACTTCGCGTAGATCGGGTAGAAGCGCTTGTCGTTGATCGGCACCTGCGGCGTCATGCCGGCGGGGAACGCGGTGGCCGCCTTGATGCCGAGCGTCTCGTAGGCCTTCACGAGGTCGCGCACGCCCTCCATGCCGCGGTTGGGGCTGACCTCGAAGGAGCCGAAGAAGCGGTCGGGGTGCTGCTCGATCGCCCGCAACGAGGTGCTGCGCTCGAAGTTGATCCCGAGCATCGCCCGCTCGATCCCGTGGTGGTCCATCTCGCCCAGGACCACCGCGACCGGGTCGACGCCCTCCTCGATGTCGGCGGGGACGTCCTTGAACATGTACTGGACGGGGAACTCCATCTCGCCCGACTCCGAGTCCATGAAACCGGCCCGGAGGAACTTGTACCAGTCCTTCTTGGAGCCCTCCGGGATGCCCATCATGAGGTCGATCGCGCCGACGTCGGTCGGCATCGTCATGGATCCAGACTAGAACACGTTCTAGTGGCGACCAAGCCACGGGAACTAGGGTCCCGAGCCATGAAGCTCGGCTTGATCATCGGGTACTGGCCCTCGTCCGGACCGCCCCAGGACGCCATGGAGCAGATCGCCACGGCGGAGCGGCTCGGGTTCGATTCGGTCTGGACCTCGGAGGCCTACGGGACGCGATTGCTTCACCCCGCTGGCCTGGTGGGGGAGCCAGACCAGCCACGTGAAGCTCGGCACCGCGATCACGCAGATCTCGGCGCGCACCCCCGCGTCCACGGCCATGACGGCCATCACGTTGGACCACCTCTCCGGCGGCCGGCTGATCCTCGGGCTCGGCGTGAGCGGACCGCAGGTGGTGGAGGGCTGGTACTCGGCCGACTACGCCAAGCCGCTGGCCCGCACGCGGGAGTACATCGACATCGTGCGCGAGATCGTCGCCCGCGAGAAGCCCGTGGAGTACGTGGGCGAGCACTACCAGATGCCCCTCGTGGGCGGCACCGGCCTCGGCAAGCCGCTCAAGTCGATCGTGCGCCCGCTCCGACCGCGCATCCCGATCTACCTCGGCGCCGAGGGCCCGAAGAACGTGGCGCTGGCCGCGGAGATCTGCGACGGGTGGCTGCCGATGTTCTTCTCGCCGAAGGCCGACGGCTTCTACCGTGAGGCCCTGTCCGAGGGCTTCGCCAAGCGTGACGCCGCCCACCCCCCGACCGAGTTCGACGTCGCCTGCGTGGTCCCCACGATCATCGGCGAGGACATCGAGGCCTGTGCCGACCTCCTCCGGCCGACGCTCGCCCTCTACGTCGGTGGCATGGGCGCCAAGGACCGCAACTTCCACAAGGACGTCTTCGCCCGCCTCGGCTACGAGGAGGCCTGCGAGAAGATCCAGGAGGCCTACCTGGCCGGCCGCAAGGACGAGGCGGCGTCCTACGTCCCCACGGAGATGGTCGAGGACGTGTACCTGATCGGCCCGAAGGCCAAGGTCCGCGACGACCTCGAGATGTGGCGCGAGACGTGCGTCACCACGATCCTCGTGAGCGGGCCCGAGCTTCCTCCTCGAGGAGATCGCCGAGCTCGTGCAGGGATAGTCACTCGACAGGCGGAGCGAGGTAGTCGTCGTCCACGCGGATGGCGGCGGCGTGCAGCACGGGGCCCGCGAACTCGAGGATCTGCTCGGAGCCGATCACGGCGTTGCGCAGCGCGGCGCCGCCCTGCAGCCCCTCGATGTTCGAGCCGTGGAAGGCGACCTCGTCGAGCTTCGCTTGCGACAGCTCGGCCGTCCGGAGGTCGCACCGGATGAAGCGGCACTCGTGGAGGCGCGCCGAGTAGAGGTCGCTGCCGGGCATCGAGCAGTCCTCGAACGCGGCGCGCTCGAGGGTGGCGGCTCGGAGCCAGACCTCGTCCATGCGGCAGTCCGTGAAGGTCACGTCGAGGCCCTTGAGCGCCGGTGCCACCAGACCCGGAAGCCGGCAGCGGACGAACGCGACCCGCAGGAAGGAGCCCTCGTCGAGCGTCACCCCGGACAGCTCGCCGTCGACGATCTCGACGTCCTGGAGCTCGAGGCGCGTGAAGGTGGCGCCCATCCAGGTCGGGTGCACGAGCCGCACCCGCCGGAGCTCGAGGCCCTCGATCGGTTCGTCACCCGCCTCGAGGTCGTGCACCTCCACGTCCTCGACCCGCTCGTGGCTCCGCAGCTCGAAGGCACCGGTCACCGCCACGTCGTCACCCAACCCCGGCGCCACGATCGGCGCGGGTCGCCGCGTTGCCGGCTCGCGCCCCATGCCGCGACCCTAGGTCGGCATCCCGCCCTCGTCGGGCTCCGCGGTGTAGGCCTCGATGGGCGGGCAGCTGCACATGAGGTTGCGGTCGCCGTAGCCGCCGTCGATGCGGTTCACGGGCGGCCAGTACTTGCCCTCGCGCAGCGACCGGACCGGGTAGGCCGCCTGCTCCCGGCGTGTACGGGCGATCCCAGTCCTCGCCGAGCAGGTCCTCGGCCGTGTGCGGCGCGTTGGCCAGGGCGCTGTCGGCGTACGGCGACCTCGCCCCGCTCGATCTCCGCGATCTCCGCCCGGATGGCGAGCATCGCGGCGCAGAAGCGGTCGAGCTCCGCCAGGCTCTCCGACTCGGTCGGCTCCACCATCAGGGTGCCGGCCACGGGGAAGCTCATCGTCGGGCGCGTGGAACCCGTAGTCGATGAGCCGCTTGGCCACGTCGTCGACGGTGACGCCGCTGGTCCGGGTGATCTCGCGGAGGTCGAGGATGCACTCGTGGGCGACTCGCCCGTGGGAGCCCGTGTAGAGGACCGGGAACGCGCCGTCGAGGAGGGTGGCCACGTAGTTGGCGTTGAGGATCGCCACCTCGGTGGCGGCCCGCAGGCCGTCGGGGCCCATGAGCGCCACGTAGGCCCACGAGATCGGCAGGATCGACGCCGAGCCCCACGGGGCTCCCGAGATCGGACCGGGGCCGGTGGCCGGACCGGCCTCGGCCACCATCGGGTGGTTGGGCAGGAACGGGGCGAGGTGCTCCAGGGCGGCCACCGGACCGACGCCGGGACCACCGCCGCCGTGCGGGATGCAGAACGTCTTGTGCAGGTTCAGGTGGCTCACGTCGCCGCCGAACCAGCCCGGGCGGGCGACGCCCACCAGCGCGTTGAGGTTGGCGCCGTCGACGTAGACCTGCCCGCCGTGGTCGTGGACGATGTCGCAGATCTCGGTGATCCGCTCCTCGTAGACGCCGTGCGTCGACGGGTAGGTGACCATCAGCGCCGACAGGTCGGCCGAGTGCTCGTCCGCCTTGGCCCGGAGGTCGTCGAGGTCGACGTTGCCCTCGTCGTCGCAGGCCACGACCACGACCCGCATGCCGGCCATCACCGCGGACGCGGCGTTGGTGCCGTGGGCCGACGACGGGATGAGGCACACGTCGCGGGCCTCGTCGCCGCGGGACGCGTGGTAGCCGCGGATCGCCAGCAGCCCGGCCAGCTCGCCCTGGGAGCCGGCGTTCGGCTGGAGGCTGACACGGCGTCGTAGCCGGTGATCTCCGCCAGCCACCCCTCGAGGTCGGCGATGAGGGCGTGGTACCCGCGGGCCTGGTCGAGCGGGGCGAACGGGTGCAGCGCGCCGAACTCCGGCCAGGTCACCGCCGCCATCTCGGTGGTGGCGTTGAGCTTCATCGTGCAGCTGCCGAGCGGGATCATCGAACGGTCGAGGGCCACGTCCTTGTCCGCCAGCGAGCGCAGGTACCGGAGCATCTCCGTCTCGGAGCGGTGGGTGGCGAACACCGGGTGCGTGAGGAACGGCGTGGTGCGGACCAGCTCCGCCGGGAACGCCGGCACCTCGGTCTCGCCACCGAGCAGTGACGCCCCGAAGGCCGCGGCACACCCGCTCGAGCACGTCGTCGTCGGTGGTCTCGTCGAGGGCGATGGTGACGGTCTCGTCGTCGAGCATCCGAAGGTTCACCCGGTGCCGAAGCGCGGCGGCCACGATCTCCTCGGCGCCGGTGGGGCAGCGGACGGTGATCGTGTCGAAGAACCCCTCGTACACCTCGAACCCGGACTCGCCCAGCGAACGGGCCAGCCACGCGGCGTTGCGGTGGACCCGCTGGGCGATCGTCGGTCAGGCCCTCGGGCCCGTGGTACACGGCGTACATCGAGGCGATCACGGCGAGCAGCACCTGCGCGGTGCAGATGTTCGACGTGGCCTTCTCCCGGCGGATGTGCTGCTCGCGGGTCTGGAGGGCCAGCCGGTGCGCGGGTCGACCCGCGGCATCGATCGACACCCCGACGAGACGGCCCGGCATCGACCGGCGCAGGTCCTCGCGGGTGGCGAGGAACCCGGCGTGCGGGCCGCCGTACCCGAGCGGCACGCCGAAGCGCTGCGAGGAGCCGACCACCACGTCGGCGCCCTGCTCGCCCGGGGGCACCAGCACGGTGCAGGCCAGCAGGTCGGTGGCGACCGCCACCAGGCCGCCTGCCTCGTGCACGGCGGCGATCGCCGGGGCGAGGTCCCGAATGGCGCCCGTGGTGCCGGGGTGCTGCAGGAGCGCACCGAAGCAGGCGGAGGGGTCGAGCTCGTCGATGGTGCCGATCACGAGGTCGATCCCGATCGGCTCGGCCCGCGCCGCCACCACGGCGATGGTCTGCGGGTGCGTCTCGGCGTCGATGAAGAAGGTCGGGGAGGCGTGCTTGGTCGACCGCCGGATGAGCGTCATCGCCTCGGCCGCCGCGGTGGACTCGTCGAGCATGGAGGCGTTGGCGATCTCCATGCCGGTGAGGTCCGTGACCATCGTCTGGAAGTTGAGGAGCGCCTCGAGCCGGCCCTGGCTGATCTCGGGCTGGTACGGCGTGTAGGCCGTGTACCAGGCCGGCGACTCGAGGACGTTGCGCAGGATCACGCCGGGCGTGTGGGTGCCGTAGTAGCCGGCGCCGATGAGCGAGGTCACGACCTCGTTGCGCCCGGCGAGGTCCCGCAGCTCGGCCAGCACCGCCGGCTCGCTGCGGGCCGGCGGAAGCGAGAGGGGCTCGTCCGTGCGGATCGACGCGGGCACCGCCTGGTCGAGGAGCTGGTCGAGGTCGACGACGCCGAGGACCTCGAGCATCTCGGCGATGTCCTCGGGCCGGGGGCCGAGGTGCCGGTCGGCGAAGGTGGTGGCGGGCTGGCGGCTGGTCAAGGGGACGACCTCGGGGTGCGGGGGAGCGGGGACCGGACCCCCGCTGTCGCCTCCGGGGGCTCCAGCGTTGCCTCCCCCGTGCGGTCCTGGGGCCTGAGAGGTTCCGGGGCGGTTGCACCTTCGGCGCCCGAACCGACCCCGAGGGGACGGTGCGGGACTCTCCCACGCGGGGTCGTCAGCGGGGCCGAACCTAGCCCCCTGGGTGCTCAGGATGCACCATTACGAACAGGTTGCGGTCTAATGTCGATCCCTTCATACCTTGTGACAGAAGGTGGGACAGGCTCGTGCGGCGACCGGCGGTGGTGACGGGGATCGGAGCAGTGGCCGTCGCGCTCGCGCTGACGCTGGGGCTGACGACGCTCCCCGTGGCCGCCAGCCCGCAGGCTCCCGGCGGGGGAGGGGGGATGCAGATCCTCTGCTCGAGCTCCGGCTACGCGTGCACCGGCGGGGGATACCACGGCCAGAGCCGCTGGGGATCCCTCTACGGCAAGGCCGGCCACAACTGCACCAGCTACGTCAGCTTCCGCCTGGCCGAGCTCGGTGTCGCACAGCCGTGGCGCCCCATGGGCGACGCTGGGAAGTGGGACGACCACGGGAGCGGTCGGGTTCGGATCGACGAGCACCCGGCACTCGGTGCGGTGGCGCAGTGGGATGGCGGGTCCCGTCTCTCCCCCGGCGGGAGCGGCCACGTCGGCTACGTCGAGTCCGTCGACCCCGACGGCACCATCGAGGTCACCGACGACAGCTACGGCGGCGGCACTCGGCGCTACCGCATCTCGCCCGGCTCCGCGTACTGGCCCAGCCGCTTCCTGCACATCCACGACCTCGTCGACGATCGCCCCGCCCGGGCCGCAGCAGCGCTCTTCGGGGGCGTCCGGGCGGCGACCGCGCCGGTGGTCGAGACGTTCGACATCTTCGCCGCCGATCCGCGGCTGGAACCCCTCGAGAGGCTACATTCCATCACGTGACGGAATTGCCCGCGGGGCAGCGGTGCCGGTGGTGCGGTCGGGGGATCGACCCCCGCCCCGGTCCGGGCCGTCCGAAGGAGTTCTGCAAGCCCAGCTGCCGCCAGGCCGACTACGTGGCACGGCTGAGGCGCACCGAGGTCGGCCTGAGCGAGCACGAGCTCATCGTCACCCGGGAAGCCCTGGAGGACCTCAGAGACAAGATCTACGTCCTCGAAGCAGCCATCGAAGACGTCGACCGAGGTGAGGACGAACCAGAGGAAGCCCTGAGGTGGCTGCTCGAGGCGGCGCGCCCAGTGGTAGGTCGAACATTGATCGGCGAAGCCGGCGGCGCCTCCGGTCCCTAGGCACCGCCGATAATGTCAGTTATGTCGGGTACGTCCTGAGCCCTTGTGAGGCGGTAATCTTGACTTGCTAGGTCATCATTACCTAGGGTCCCGCGGTGCGTCGCCTCCTGACCTTCGCCCTCGCCGGCGTCATCGCCCAGCTCGTCGACGGCGCCCTGGGCATGGCCTACGGCGTCACGGCGACGAGCTTCCTCCTGTCCGGGGGCACCGCACCGGCGGTTGCGTCCGCAACGGTCCACCTGTCTGAGGTCGGGACCACGTTCGTGTCCGGCGTGTCGCACTGGCGCTTCGGGAACGTGTCCTGGCGCCTGGTCGGGCTCCTCGGCGTTCCCGGGGCCGTCGGTGCCTACCTCGGGGCGAGCGTCCTGACCGGCATCGACGGCGATGCCGCCAAGCCGTGGATCGCCGGGCTCCTGCTCGCGCTCGGCGCACTGGTGCTGGCCCGCTTCACGTTCGGCAGGACCCCGACCCCGGCTCCGGAGACCCGTCTCCGTGCTCGGTCCATGACCCCGCTCGGTCTGGTGGCCGGGTTCATCGACGCCATCGGTGGCGGCGGCTGGGGTCCCGTCACGACCCCGACCCTGTTGACCTTCGGCAAGCTCGAGCCGCGCCGGGCGATCGGGTCCGTGTCGGCGTCGGAGTTCCTCGTGTCGCTGGCCGCCAGCGTCGGGTTCCTCACGCACCTGGGTGACGAGGGGGTCGACGCGGGGATCGTCGCCGCCCTGCTCTTCGGCGGGATCCTCGTCGCTCCCCTGGCCGCCTACCTCGTGCGCCACCTCCACGTTCGGGTCACCGGGACCCTGGTGGGGTCGCTGGTGATCGTCACGAACAGCCGAACGCTGCTCACGGCCGCGGACTGGAGCGGCCCGGCCCGGCTCGCCGCACTGGTGCTGCTGGCCTCCGGCGGGGCCGCCCTCGTGATCGCCGCCGTGCGGCGGGCCCGCGCGGAGACCACGCCCGAGCTGGTCGCCGCAGGTCCCTGAGGCCGACCCCTCCCCCGCCGTCCGAGGGCTACCGTCGGTAGCCGATGGCCTCCCGGACCGACCGGATCGAATCGAGAGAGGACCGGCGGGCGGCCCGTCGCGATCAGCTGCTCGACGACGCCATGGCGGCGATCCGCGAGACCGGGGCCGGGGCCACGATGGAGCAGCTGGCCCGCCGGGGCGGCGTCACCAAGCCCATCCTCTACCGCCACTTCGGCGACCGCGACGGCCTCATCGCCGTGATCGCCCAGCGCTTCGCGTCCGGGCTCATCGGATCGATCGACCAGGCGCTGCTCCGGACCGGGTCGTCCCGCCAGGAGCTCCTCGTCGGCACGGTCGATGCCTACCTCGGCTTCATCGAGCAGGACCCGAACCTGTACCGCTTCCTGGTCCGCCAGGGCCTCACCCACCCCAACGGGCCCGCGGCGGTCAACCCGCTCGTCGACGGGATCGCCCGCCAGGTCGCACTGGTGATCGGCGAGCAGCTGCGCCTCGACGGCCTCGACGCCGGCGCCGCCTCGCCCTGGGCCTACGGCATCGTCGGGATGGTCCACCAGGCCGGTGACTGGTGGCTCGAGGACCGCACCCTGGGTCGCCAGGCGCTGTGCGACTACCTCTGCGACCTGCTGTGGAACGGGCTCAGCGCCACCGCGGTGGAGCTCCCACCCGATCCCACGTCGTAGGCTGGAGCCATCGCTGCGCCGCGTGGGCGCACAGGGGAGGCCCAACCGATGATCCGTCCCGAGAAGCCGCATTCGCTTCCGTCGTTCGACTCCGTCGCGGACGAGCGCCAATACGTCAAGCAGCGGATGGCGGCCGCCTTCCGGCTGTTCGACCGCTTCGGCTTCAACGAGGGCATCGCCGGCCACCTCACCTGCCGGGACCCGGAGTTCCTCGACACCTTCTGGGTGAACCCGTTCGGAATGTCCTTCGGCCTCATCCGAGCCCGTGACCTGATCCGCGTCGACCACAGCGGCCAGGTCGTCGAAGGCGACTGGCCGGTCAACATCGCCGCCTTCGCGATCCACTCGCAGATCCACCAGGCCCGGCCCGACGTCATGGCCGCCGCCCACACCCACAGCAAGCACGGCCGGGCCTGGTCGACGCTGGGGCGCCTCCTCGACCCCATCACCCAGGACTCGTGCAGCTTCTTCGAGGACCACGGTCTCTTCGACGACTACACGGGCGTCGTCGTCGACGTCGAGGAGGGCAAGCGCATCGCCCACGCCCTCGGCGAGCACAAGGCGGCGATCCTCCGCAACCACGGCATCGTCACCGTCGGCCACTCCGTCGACGAGGCGGCCTGGCTCTACATCACGATGGAGCGCACCTGCGAGGTGCAGCTCCTGGCCGAGGCCACCGGCACGAAGCCGATCTCGATCGACGCCGAGATGGCCCGCCACACCCGCAACCAGGTCGGCAGCCACTTCGCCTGCTGGCTCAGCTTCCAGCCGCTCTACGACAAGATCGTCGCCGATCAGCCGGATCTTCTCGAATAGCCCACTGGTCGCCGACGCGCCGACCTGCCAGAGTGAACCGGTCATTACGGACAGCGACCAGCTCTGGGGGCTCAGCATGGACCGGCAGGATCGAGGCATGGCGCGACGGGTGACCGTCGTGGTGGTGGGCGCCCTGGCTCTGCTGGGAGTGGCGTTCGGAGGGATCCTGGAGCCGGCGCGGGCCGACGACCGGCCGTTCCTCACGCAGCTGCTGGCCGGACCGACCACCACGACCACCAAGCCCAAGCCGAAGACCCCGGTCCCGGCATGGACGAACACCGTGTCGCCCAAGGGCGAGGTCCAGGTGTTCGACGCCCCGAACGGCCGGGTGGTCGGCACGGCCGGCTACTTCTTCGGCTACGACCAGTGGATGCCGATGCTCGCCGCCAAGAACGGCTGGCTCCAGGTGCGCCTGCCCGAGCGCCCCAACGGCAAGACCGGTTGGATCAAGTCCTCCGGGGTGTCCTACAAGAAGACGCCGTACCGGATCGTGATGGACCGGAGCTCCACCACGCTCACGCTCTTCAAGGACGGCTGGCCGCAGTGGAGCGCCCCCGTCGGGATGGGCGCCGCCAAGACCCCCACTCCCCTGGGCAAGTTCTACGTGAGCGTCATCGATCACGACTCGGCGCCCGGCATGGGTGCGTTCCAGCTGGTCACCAACGCGCACTCCGAGGCGATCCAGGACTGGAAGGGCCTGGGCGACGCGCTCATCGCCCTCCACGGGCCGGTGAACTCCAAGTCCGACAAGCAGATCGGCACCCGGGGCGCCTACCTCTCCAACGGCTGCATCCGGATGCACCTGAGCGACCTGAACCGCCTCTCCGTCGGTGCCCGTCGGCACCCCGGTCGACATCGTCGACTGATCGCCCCACCCGACTGTTCTTGACCGTGCGGTCAAGTGCTGGTCTAGGGTCCGGCGCATGGACTGGCCCCTCCGCTTCGGCATCTTCCTCGCGCCCTTCCACCCGGTCGGGCAGAACCCGACCCTGGCGCTCGAGCGCGACCTCTCCCTGATCGAGCACCTCGACGACCTCGGCTTCGACGAGGCCTGGATCGGCGAGCACCACTCAGCGGGCTACGAGATCATCGCCTCGCCCGAGGTCTTCATCGCCACAGCGGCCGGCCGTACGAAGCACATCCGCCTCGGCACCGGGGTGAGCTCGCTCCCCTACCACCACCCCCTGATGCTGGCCGACCGGATGGTCCTCCTCGACCACCTCACCCGCGGCCGCGTGATGTTCGGCGTCGGCCCCGGCGCCCTGCCGTCCGACGCCTACATGATGGGCATCGACGTCACGAAGCAGCGGGACATGATGGAGGAGGCCTTCGAGGCGATCCACGAGCTGCTCCACAGCGAGAAGCCGGTCACGAACGTCACCGACTGGTTCACGCTGAAGGACGCCCGGCTCCAGCTCCGCCCGTACTCGGACCCGTGCTTCGAGATCGCCGTCGCCGCGCAGGTGTCGCCCTCCGGGCCGCGCCTGGCCGGACGGTTCGGCGCCTCGCTGCTGTCGCTCGGGGCCACGAACACCGGCGGGTTCGACGTCCTCGGCCTGCACTGGCAGGTCATGGAGGAGCGGGCCGAGGAGTTCGGCACGGACGTCGACCGCCGCAAGTGGCGGCTCGTCGGCCCGATGCACATCGCCGACACCAAGGAGCAGGCCTACGAGGACGTGGCCTTCGGACTGCCCCAGTGGGTCGACTACTTCCAGCGCGTGGCCGCGCTCCCGCTGGGCGTGGAGACCACCGACCCCGAGGCCATGGCCGACGCGCTGAACGCCACGGGCTTCGCCGTGATCGGCACCCCGGACGACGCCGCCGCTCAGATCCAGCGACTGGTCGACCAGTCCGGCGGCTTCGGCACCTTCCTCTCCATGGCCCATGAGTGGGCCGACAACGCCGCCACCCGGCGCAGCTACGAGCTGCTGTCCCGCTACGTGATCCCGCACTTCCAGGGCTCGGCCGACGGCACCGTCGCCAGCCGCGACTGGGCCGCCGAGAACCGTCCCGAGTTCATCGGCGCCGCCACCACCGCCGTGATCGACGCGATGCAGAAGCACGCCGAGGAGAAGGCCGCCAAGTCCGGCACCTGACGGTTGCCGCTTGCGCGGCGAGTAGGGCCTACCGCTTCCAGAACGGGGGCTTCACCACGGTCGCCGGGGTGGGGTCGCCCTTGGCGGCGATCGCGACCTCGGCGCCGTCCTCGACGTCCGGGGGCAGGAAGGCGAGCGCGATCCCGTGCTCGAGCATCGGCGAGAAGTTCCCGCTGGTGACCACGCCCGCCGGCTGCCCGTCGACGAGGACCTCCTGGTCTGCCCGCGGTGGGCGGCGCCCCTCGACGCTCAATCCCCGGAGCCGCCGGGTCACGCCGCGGTCCCGCTCGGCGGCCAGGGCGTCGAGGCCCCGGAACCCACCGGGCTTGTCCCAGGCCACCACCCAGCCGAGCCCGGCCTGGAGCGGGGTGATGCCGGGCCCGAGCTCGTGGCCGTGGAGGGGCAGGCCCGACTCGAGCCGCAGCGTGTCGCGGGCGCCGAGCCCGGCCGGCTCGATCCCGGCGGCCAGCACGGCCTCCCAGACCTTGGCGGCGCCGTCGACGGGGACGGCCAGCTCCACGCCGTCCTCTCCCGTGTAGCCGGTGCCGGCCACCGTGCACGGCACGCCCGCCACCTCGGCCGTGCCGACGTGGAAGCGCGGAACGGCCGCCGCCTCCGGTGCGATCGACCCGAGGCGAGCGCGTGCCTCCGGACCCTGCACGGCCAGGATCGCCCGCGTCGCCGTGGTGTCCGCGCCCCCGATGGCGTCGACCACGCGATCGGTGTTCGACGCGTTCGGCATGACGTCGAACCGCTCGTCGTCCACCCACCAGACGATGATGTCATCGAGGACCGACGCATCGTCGGGGTCGAGGAGGTGCGTGTACTGGGCCCGGCCCGGGCCCACCTTGGTGAGGTCGTTGGTCAGCGCCGCCTGCAGGGAGGCCAGCGCGTCGCGCCCCCTCCACCAGCACGGTGCCGAGGTGGCGAGACGTCGAACACGACCGCGCCGGTGCGGCAGGCCCGGTGCTCGGCGAGCGTGCCGGCCTCGTAGGCCAGCGGCATGTCCCACCCCCCGAAGGGGACGAGCTTCGCCCCGAGGGCACGGTGGGCGGCGTCGAGCGGCGAGGTCCGGGGGGTCACCCCGGCGAACCTACAGAGTGTGAGCCGTCGGGCGAGCACTCCGACAACGCAGGGGCGTCTCTGCGCCTGCGTCGTCGGGCTTCGGAGACTCGCAGCCCTATCTCACCGCTAGTGCGGTCTCGGAAAGCTCGAGGGCGCGAGCCGTCTCGAGCCGCTTCACCGCGAGGTCGACCTGCTCGGCCACCCCGTCCATCGCCAGGAGGTTGAGCACGCCCTGGCCCTGGTGCTTGTTCACCACGTCGATCAGGTCCTCGCCGTCTCGCACGAGGATCACGCTGTCGCCGGCGATCACGAGCTGGGCGGCGGTGAGGTCCTCGCCGAGCTCCCGGATGTACTGGAAGGCGGCCCGCACCCGCTCGAGCTTCTGCCCGGCGTCGAGGAGCGTCTTGATCATCTTCAGCTCGACGAGGTTCTGGTACGAGTACCGGCGCCGGCTCCCGCTCCCCCTCGCGTCGGCCAGCGACGGGCGGATGAGATCGGTGCGGGCCCAGTAGTCGAGCTGCCGGTACGTGATCCCGACGATGTCGGCCGTCTCCCGACCGCTGAAGCCTTCGGTGCTCATCGCGCGTGCTCCCCTGTCGCTGCCGGATCGAGGTGGTGGGTCTCGAAGTCCGACGAGGTAGTTACACCGATGTGGTGCGGGAGCGAGGGTACGACCACCCGCGCGCGCCGTCAATGGTCAGGAGGCGAAGTCCTCGGGGTTGACGTCCTGGATGAAGGCCCGGAACTGCTCGACCACGTCGTCGGACAGGCCGTCCTCCAAGGGGCGGGCGGCCTCTTCGAGCACGCCCTCCTCGGCGAAGACGGGGGCGCCGAAGCGGACGGCCAAGGCCACCGCATCGGACGGGCGGGCCGACACGGCATGGATCTCGGTGCCGCTGCGCACGAGGATCTCGGCGTAGAAGGTGGCGTCGCGCAGCTCGGTGACCGTGACCCGCTCGATGCGGGCACCGACCTCCTCGAGGAGGTCCTTCGTGAGGTCGTGGGTCATCGGCCGCGGCGTCTCGACCTCCTCGAGGGCCAGCGCGATCGCGGTGGCCTCGGGGCTGCCGATGAAGATGGGGAGCACCCGCTGGGCGCCCTCGGCCTCCCGCAGCACGAGGCACGGGATGTTCGGCGGCCGCTCCATCTCGATCCCGATGAGCTCCATCTCCACGGCCATGCCGTAGACGCTACCGGGGCTCGGTGTGGTCCCGCAGAGCGGTCCGCAGGAGCGCCGCCCGCATCAGGTCACCGAGGCGGGCGAGCTCGCCGAGCGTCTCGGCCGCCTGCTGCCGCGCGGTGGGATTGCGCTGCTTGAGCAGCGGCATGACGACCTGCTCCATGAAGCCGGCCTCGCGCTCGGCGGCGACCTTGTACATGCGGAGGTGGCGCGCCTCGATGCCGAACTTCACGAAGCCGGCCGCCGAGCGGGCGGCCACGAGGGCGTCCTCGTCGTAGAAGGTGTCGCCCCCCACGGTGCGGCCCACCACGAGGCCGAAGCGGGTGAGGTCGGCGAGGTCGCGCGGCTCGAGCCCGGTGGCGGCGAGGAGCTCCTCGGCGCTGAAGCTGCCCCCGCTGACGCCGCCGTCGAGCGGCGTGTCGCCCGTCTCCGCGGGCACGGGCAGGCGCGGCATGGTCGGCGCCGGGCGGCCGACCGGAGCCGGGCGGGCGGCGGCCACGGGGGCCGGCTCGGGAGTGGGCTCCGGGACCGCGGTCGGCTCGGGAGCCGAGACCGGAGGAGCGGGAGGCGGTGCCGTCGGTGCCGGTGCGGTGGCGACAGATGCGGTGATCGGCGCGGGCTCCGCGCCCGGCAGGCCGGCGAGGTTGCGGCCCGGTCGGGCCCGCACGGCTGCGGGGATCGGGCTGAAGTCGTCGTCGCCCTCGGCGGCCTCGCCCTCCACCGCCGGCGCCGAGGACATGTGCTGCGGGGTGGAATCCCCTCCGGCGGCGGCACCCTCGGCGGGCGACATCGGCTCGTCGGGCGGGACCACGAGGCCGCGCGCGGCGCTCTCCTCGAGGCGGTCCTTGATGACCTTGAGGGGCAGGAAGTGGTCGCGCTGGTGGCGCAGGATCCAGCGGAGGCGCTCGATGTCGCCCTCGTAGAACTTCCGGTACCCCGACGGGGTCCGCTCGGGGTCCAGGAGGCCCTGGCTCTCGAGGAACCGGATCTTGGAGATCGTGACGTCCGGGAAGTCGTCCTGGAGCAGGCTCAGGACCTCGCCGATGGACAGGTGGGAGCGGTCGGCCATCGTGTCCCTCATCCCCTGCCCGCGAGGAACAGCAGCTTGAACGTGCCGATCTGGAGCTCGTCGCCATCCTGCAGGTTGCAGACCTCGACGCGCTCCCGGTTCAGGTACGTGCCGTTCAGGGAGCCGACGTCGGCCAGCTCGTAGCCCCCCTCGACCTGGCGGATCTCGGCGTGGCGCCGCGACACGGTGACGTCGTCGAGGAAGATCCCGGCGTCGGGATGGCGGCCGGCGGTGATCACCGGCTCGTCGAGCGCGAAGCGCGACCCGGAGTTCGGACCGCGGGTGACGACGAGCATGCCGATGCCGACCGGGAGCTCGTCGAGCTCGACCCGGACCTCCTCGGCGCTGCTGTCGAGCGGGACCAGGACCGAGGCTGTGGTGCCGTGCTCGGACGGGCCCTCGATCTCCTTGCCGCAGGAGGAGCAGAAGTGCGACCCCAGCGGGTTCTGGTGCCCGCAGTGCGGACAGGTGACGATGGCCATCGGTGCTAGCCCTCCACGAGGGCGCGGTAGCCAGCGGCGTCGAGGAGCCCATCGACCTCGCCCGGGTCGGTGAGCTCGATCGTGCAGATCCACCCCTCGCCGTAGGGGTCCTCGTTCAGTCGCTCCGGGGCCTCGGCGAGGTCGGCGTTGACCTCGACGATCGTGCCGGTGACCGGCGCGTAGATGTCGGACACCGACTTGGTGGACTCGACCTCGCTGATCGACGCGCCCGAGGCGACGGATGCGCCCACCTCCGGCAGGTCGACGAACACGACGTCGCCCAACGCGTCCTGGGCGTAGTCGGTGATCCCGATCCGCGCCTTGCCGCTCTCGACGCGCACCCACTCGTGGTCCGTCGAGTAGCGGAGGTCATCGGGGATCTGCATGGGGCGGCAGCGTAGTGGAACGCCGGAACCCTCGACGAGTGGTTGAGGGTTGAGGGTCCCGCCCTACCGCAGCAGCTGCCGGATGCGACGGGCGTACTCCTTGGCCAGCGCCTTCGCCTCGGCGTCGGTGGCGGCCTCCGCCCACACGTGCGTGACGGGCTCCTCCGGGTCGGGCACGGCCAGCGCCCAGCCGTCGTCGTGGCGGACCCGCACCCCGTCGATCAGGTCGACCTCGCGGTCCTTGCTCATCTCCATGAGCGTGCGCATCACCATCCCCTTCTGCTCCCACGGGGTGACGACCGTCTCCCGGGCGATGCGCGGCCGCGGCAGCTCCTCGACCACCTGGGAGAGGCGTCGCTCGGACAGCGCCAGAAGCTCGAGCACCTTCACCAGGGTGGCGGCGGCATCGAAGGCGGGCAGGAACCCCGGGAGGATGAACCCGCCATCGGTGCTCGCCGCGAAGCCGACGCCGGGCTCCCCCGCCGCGTCCATGAGGGCCGAAACCGACAGCTTCGTGCGCCGGACGCGCACGCCGTGGGCCTCGGCGATCGCCTCCGCGTGCTGCGTGACCGTGACCGGCAGGGCGACGGTGTCGCCGACGAGGTGACTCGACACGAGGCTCAGCAGGGCGAGCAGGGACTGGTCGTCGCCGAGCACCTCGCCCGCGTCGTCGATCAGGGTGAGGTGCTCGCCGTCGGGGTCGAGGACCGCGCCGAGGTGGGCCCCGGAGGCCGTGACGAGCGCGGCGACCTCCTGGGAGTGCGCCGCCTCGTCGAACGCCAGCGACCGGCTCGTGGACGCGTAGGGGTTGACCCCCAGGATGTCGGCGCCCAGCTTCGCCAGGACGTTGGGCATCACGAACGACGTGGAGCCGAAGGAGTAGTCGACGACGACCTTGAACTGGGCCGCTCGGATGGCCTCGATGTCCACGGTGGCCTCGAGGGCGGCCGTGTACAGCTCGAGCGCGCGGGGCGGGAACCCGATGTCGCCGATCTCGGCCGGGAACACCCGTCGGAAGTCCTCACGGACGAACAGGCGCTCGACCTTGCGCTGCCCGTCCTCGGTCAGGTCGGCGCCCTGCCCGTCGAAGAACCGGATCGCGCAGGACTGGGGGTCGCCGTCGACCAGGCGGAGCGTGATCCCACCGGCCACCTCCGGGCGCCGGATGGCGAACCGGGTGACGGGAACGGAGGCCACCTCGAGGTCGAGCACGTTCACCCCGGCGGCGTTGAGCCCCGCCATCATCGCCCGCTTGAGCATGCGGGCCGATCGGCTCGAGTCCCGCGACGTGACCACCGTGGAGTCCTTCTTCAGGGTGGTGCCGTAGGCCATCGCCAGGCGGGTGGCCAGCTCGGGGGTGATGTCGACGTTGGCGAGGCCGGACACGCCCTCGCGCCCGAACAGCGACCGGGAACCCCTCGACTCCCAGACGATCGAGGAGTTGATGACGGCCCCGGCCTCGACGGTCTTGAACGGGTACACCTTCACGCCCGACGCCAGGAAGGCGTGCTCGCCGATGAAGCACTCGTCGCCGAGCACGACGCCCTCGTCGCCGCGGACCCCCGAGCGGAGGTCGCAGGACCGGCCGACCGTCGCCCCTCGGAGGCGGACGCCCTCCCCGAGGTAGGAGTTGTCGTGGACCACGACCCGCTCGAGGTCCGTGCCGGCCCGCACGCGGACGTTGGTGCCCAGCACCGAGTACGGGCCCAGGCGGACTCCGGCCTCGATTCGGCAGTTCTCGCCGATCACGGCCGGGCCCACCACCGTGGCCTCGGGGTGGATCTCGGCGCCTTCGCCGATGTGGACCCCGTCGCCGACCTCGAACCCGGGGATGTCCACGGACACCCGGCCGTCGAGGATGTCCTTGTGCGCCCGCAGGTAGGCCTCGAGCGTTCCGACGTCCTCCCAGTAGCCCTCGGCGACGGACCCGAACAGCGGGAGCCCGGCGGCGAGGAGGGCAGGGAACACCTCCGAGGAGAAGTCCACCGGTCGATCCGCGTCGATGTGCTCGAAGATCTCGGGCTCGAGCACGAAGATCCCCGAGTTGATGGTGTCGGAGAACACCTGGCCCCAGCTCGGCTTCTCGAGGAACCGCTCGATCGACCCGTCCTCCCGGGTGATCACGATGCCGAACTCGAGCGGGTCGTCGACCCGGACGAGGCCGATCGTGGCCAGGGCCTGGCGGTCGTCGTGCGCCTTGACGATGGCCCCGAGGTCGATGTCGGTGAGCACGTCGCCGGAGATGACCAGGAACCGCTCGTCGAGCTCGTCCATGGCGTTGCGGACCGAGCCGGCGGTGCCCAGGGGAGTCTCCTCGGTGGCGTAGACCATCCGCACGCCGTGGTCGGAGCCGTCGCCGAAGTACGCCCGGATGTGGTTGGCGAGAAAGGCCACGGTGACCACGATCTCGTCGAAGCCGTGCGTCCGCAGGAGCCGGACGATGTGCTCCATCATCGGTTCGTTGACGAGCGGCATCATCGGCTTCGGGACGTTGGACGTCAGCGGGCGCAGGCGGGTGCCCTCGCCCCCCGCCATGATCACGGCCTTCACGCGCTCACCACCCCCGCCGCCCGGTCGGCCCGGCCCTCCCGGAGCGCACGCAGGCCCATCGGCACGTAGAGCAGCAGCGAGTACCAGTACAGGGCCAGGCCGGGCAGGCCGGTGACCCAGGCCAGGTCCTCGGCCTGCTCCTGCCAGCCGAGGTCGCTCGCATGCGAGCCGAGGAAGAACGGGATGGACATCATGAGCGCGAAGGCCCCCGCCTTCCCGAACCAGGTGACATCGATCCGTCGGGCACCAGCCAGCGCGAGGCCGACGGTGGCCAGGCTGATCAGCACCTCGCGGGCCAGGACGGCCACGACGAACCAGGTGGGGATCGAGTCGTCGATGAGGATGCAGACCCCGCCCACGAAGAACAGCAGCCGGTCGGCCACGGGATCGAGGATCTTGCCGAGCTCCGACACCTGGTTGAAGTGGCGGGCGATGTAGCCGTCGAAGAAGTCCGTCGTGCCGATCACGGCGAGCAGGTACGCCGCCGACGACCGGTCGTCCTTCGCGAACAGCAGCCACACGAACACCGGCAGCAGGCTGAGGCGCACCACCGTGATCACGTTGGGGATCGTGAGGATCCGATCGCTGCCCGTGTCGTCGTCCACAGGCGCAACCCTAGAGTGCGTCGCGTGAAGACGATCTTCTCGCGAATCATCGACGGTGAGCTCCCCGGGCGCTTCGTGTGGCGGGACGAGCGGGTCGTGGCGTTCCTCGAGATCGCCGCCCGGTCCCCCGGCCACACCCTGGTCGTCCCCATCGAACCCGTGGACCACTGGATCGACCTGCCCGACGACCTCAACGCCGAGCTCTGGCGGGTGGCCAAGGCCGTGGGCGCCGCGATCCAGGAGGCGTTCCAACCGAGCCGAATCGGCGTCCTCGTGATCGGCGAGGAGGTGCCGCACACCCACGTGCACCTGGTGCCGTTCACCGAGCTCGGGCAGCTGTCCTCCGCCAACGCCGACACCAATCCTGACCCCGCCGCGCTCGATGCCCACGCCGAGCTCATCCGCACTGCCCTCCGGAGCCAGGGCCACGGCGAGCACGTGGTCGACGCGAGCGCCTAGGCGTCGTGCAGGGTCGGCTGCGGCTCGGCCTCGTCCATCAGCTCGGGGCCGTCGTTGCGGACGTTGTTCACCTGGGTCGAGATCGGCCGCAGGGTGATGAGCTGCGGCGGCGCCGGGACCAGGAGCCGGCCCAGGAGGTCGAGGTCCTGCTGCTCGGGGTCGAGCCAGGTGTCCCAGGCGTCCGGCGGCAGGATGACGGGCATCCGGTCGTGGATCTTGGCCATCTCGGAGTTGGGCGTGGTCGTGATGATCGTGCACGACCGCAGGACCTCGTCGCCCTTGCCGTCAGGCCCCTTCCAGGTCTCCCAGAGCCCCGCGAAGGCGTAGGGCTCCCCGTCGGGCCGGTGGATGAAGTACGGCTGCTTGGTCTTCTGGCCGGGCCGCTTCTGCCACTCGTAGAACCCGTCGGCGGGGATGATGCAGCGCCGGCGCTGGAAGGCGTGCTTGTAGGCGCCCTTGGTGGCCAGGGTCTCGGCGCGGGCGTTGATCATCCGCGACCCGATCTTCAGGTCCTTGGCCCACCGTGGCACGAGCCCCCAGTGGAAGGCATCGAGGTGGCGGGTGCTCCCGTCGGCGAGCACGGCGTACACGTCGGTGGTCGGGGCGACGTTCCAGCTGGGCTCGAGCAGGGCCTCCGGCGCCTCGGCTCCGAAGTAGGCCGCCACCTGGTCCGGCGGGGTGGCGGAGACGAAGCGACCGCACATCGTCTGGAACCTACCGCTAGCGGGACGGCGGTCGGCAGACTGGTGGCGGAGCCGACAGGCGACGGCGCAGCCGGCGCAGCCGAGCGACGGCTACCGGGCGATGCGCGGGCGGTGGTCGTACGCTGCCGCCCATGCGGCGCTGGTCCTGGGGGGCGATCGAGGTCACGCGGGTCGACGACCCCGGGTTCGAGCTCACCCTGCCGCAGGATCCGACCACCACCGGCGCCCTGGCCGCCAGGCCTTGGCTGTCGCCGCACTGGGTGACCCCCGACCTGCACCTCCGGATCGGCTCGTCCGCCATCGTCGTCCGCACGCCGTCCGCCGTGGTGGTGATGGATCCGTGGCTGGCGTTCGACGATCCCGCTCGCCTCGCCCCGCGCCTCGCGGCCCTTCGCGCCGCCGGGATCGATCCGGGTGAGGTCGACCTGGTGATCAACTCCCACATCGACGGTGTCGGGGCCAACGCCCACTCCGACGGCTCCCCCACGTTCCCGCGGGCGCGCTACCTGATCCCGGCGGCCGAGCTCGACGACCTGCGCTCGGGCGTCCACGCGGAGCTCCAGCAGGACCTGGACGGACCCCACCCGCTGGTCGCGCTGCTCGAGCACGGCTGCGTCGAGGCCGTGGAGGGCGGCCAGCAGCTGCTCCCCGGGCTCCACCTCGAGGACGCACCCGGGCACAACCGGGGCGGCGTCGTGCTGTGGATCACGTCCGGCGGCGAGCAGGCCGTGGTCGTGGGCCACCTGTTCCTCCACCCGGCGCAGGTGTTCGACCCCGAGGCGGCGAACGGCGACCTGGACCCGGTGGCCCTCGCCGAGACGCGGCGCGAGCTGCTCCAGCGCTGCGAGCGCGACGACGTGCTGCTGATCGGCCCCCTCTTCGCCGACCCCGGCGCCGGGAAGGTGCGGCGCGACGGCCGGACGTGGCAGCTCGAGCCGACGCGGCTGACCTGATCCCGGCGAACCGGGGTCAGCCGGCGGCCTGGTCGAGCACGTCGCCCAGGAGGAATCCGCGGCTCCGGGGCAAGAGCGGGGTGTCGAGGGCCTCCCGGTCGAGGGCGACCACGAGGTAGCGGTAGATCGTCCCGAGGTTCAGCAGGGCCGCCCCCAGCGCGAGCAGCACGGCGACCTCGGACACGAGCCCGGTCCCGGTGGCCAGCATCCCGCCGGCGTAGGCCAGCCGCATGGCCTGGAGCCGGCGGCTCGAGCCGTCCTCGATGGCGCCGCCGAACCGGAGCCGCCCCGGTGAGGGGCCCGCCACGCGCAGCGTCCCGCCCAGCTCGGCCTCGCGCTCGCGCCACCACCGGAACCCCAGGAGGATCCCGACCACGGCCCACAGGAGCCCAAATGCCCCGACGCCCGACATGACGCCCAAAGGGTACGTAGGGATCCGACCGCCGTCCATCGCCTCGATAGGCTCCGCCCCCGGATCCGTAGGTCTCACGCACCGAAGGGAGCGACCTTGGCCGGCAGCGACGACGAGGTCACCCCCGCAGGCTGGTATCGCCAGCCCGACGACCCGAACCTGCTGCGGTGGTGGGACGGCGACGACTGGACCGACGACACGATGCCGGTGCCGGCGTCGGCCGGCCGGCGGGCGGCGGCCAAGAAGGCCGGCGCCGTGGCCACGGCCACCCGGGAGCCGCGCCGCACCGAGCCGACCGGCCCGCGCCGCACCCGCCGTGACGCGATGGCCGAGGCCGAGGCGGCCGCCCGGGGCGAGGCACCGCCGGTCGAGATCGAGCTCGAGCGGGACCCGGCGCCCGACCTCGGCGAGCCCGACCCGCCCACGGGCGAGGTCGACGTCCCCGCCGAGCCCACCCCCGAGCGCGAGCCCGAGCCCGAACCGCCCCCCGAGGAGCCTCCCACCCGACGCCGCCGCGCCACCGCCCCAGACGGCGGGCCCGGCTACGTGCGCACGACGCCCGAGACCGTTCGCGTCCTGGCCGATCCCGCGGTCGACGAGTGGCCGGCGGACGGCTGGAGCGGTGAGGGCGACCGCACCTCGGCCGAGGACTGGGCGGCCAGCGCCTGGTCCGCCGACCAGCCCCGGACCCCCCGGCCCCCGGCGCGGCCCCGTCCGGAGGCCACGCCCCCCGCGCGGGTGCAGGGGCCATCGGCCGCCGATCGCTCCCCCGCGCTCCGCCAGGTGCAGCGCCCGACCCGCCCCCAGCCGCAGGAGCGACCGCCGACCCCCGCCCGCAAGCCGCAGGCGCAGCCGCAGCCCCGGCCACGTGACGAGGTGGACCACCGTCCCAGCCGCATGGCGTCGGGTCCCTCGCCGGCCACCGCGGCCACGCTCCTGCGGATCATCGTGCGAGCCGCGATCATCGCGGTGCTCGTCGGCGTGGCGTGGTTCGCGTTCACCAAGATCCGTGACGCGCAGCCCCAGGACGCCGCCACCCTGTCCCAGGACCCGGCCGCGGTCACGGTCGATCCCGACGCCGCTCGCCTCGATCAGATCATCCTCACGCTGGCCGATCTGCCGCGCGGCTGGTCGAGCCAGGCCAAGAACCCCTCGAACGGCGATCTCTGCAACGGCCGGGTCCCCGAGTCCGTCATCGAGCCCACCGCGAGCCAGAGCGCGGCGTTCACCTTCAGCGACTCCGGCGCCGTGATCGGCAACACGGTGCTGGAGTTCCCCAACGACGACACCGCGGGCGCCTACCTCGACCTCTCCGCCCGGGTCCTCGACTCGTGCCGCGAGCAGGCCCGCGATGGCGCGACCACCCACCTCGTCCCGCTCGACTTCCCGTCCTTCGGCGACGACTCCTTCGTGGCCGAGCTCACCGGCGAGGGCGGCAGCGGCCCGGTCCACGGCGCGATCGTCTACGTCCGCCACGACAACCGGGTGGCGTCGATCGTGAGCATCACCCTCGGGCAGGACGAGCTCGACCGGGAGCTGGTGGAGCACCTCGTCGACCTCGTGACCCGTCGGATGGGCAGCAAGCCCGAGATCAGCAACGAGCTGCCGGGCGACTCCGGCGACACCGGCGAGATCCCCGGTGGCTGATCCCCCAGGGGATTTGGTTCGAACGGCCCATGGCCTGGCAAGTGGGCAATTCGTACGTTCAACGCATGCCCATCAAGACGATCCGACTGGCCCACCCGGAGCTCTGCGACGGGTGCGCATCCATCCTTGCCACCGGGACGGTCGTCCTGGTCGACGCCGGCCTCCACGTCAGCTGCTCGGCCTGCGCCGGTGACCCCGTGGCCCGTCCGGCCGCCGACCCGTGGGCCTGGATCGACGATCCGGCCCTCCGCCACCGGCTCCAGCACCGCCACGACGCCGACGTGATCGTCGAGCGTCGCCAGCTCGTCTACGCCTGATCCGCAGGGGCCCACTAGGGTCCCGCCGGTGACGGTCAGGGGGGTGACTCGTCGGGCGCTCCTGCCCGCGCTCGTGCTGCTCCTCGCGCTGGTGGCGGTGCCCGCCTCCCAGGCCCGGCCGGAGGCTCGCCCCGACGCCCGCCGGCTCCCGCTGTCCATCGACTACGTAGCCCTGGGCGACTCGTACACGTCCGGCCCGCTCGTCCTCCCCTTCGACGACACCTTCGTCCCGATCGACTGCGGCCAGTCGCTCGTCAACTACCCGCACCTCGTGGCGAAGGCGATCGGGGCGGAGTCCTTCACGGACATGAGCTGCGGGAGCGCCACCCTCGACGACCTCTTCGCCCCGCAGACGGGTCTCACGCTCGACGGGGTCAACCGGCCCCAGCTCGACCCCGTGGGGCCGGGCACCGATCTGATCACCCTGGGCATGGGTGGCAACGACGTGAACTTCACGGGCCTCGCGCTCGACTGCGTCCGCCTGCTGGGTCCGCCCTACGAGGCGCCCTGCACCCCGGTCCTCGACCCCGATGGGGCCGACAAGATGGACCGCAGGATCCGCGAGCTGGGGGTGGAGCTCGGACATGCGCTCGACGCCATCGAGGCCAGGGCGCCCGATGCCCGCATCCTCGTCGTCGGCTACCCGGCCGCGATGCCCGCCAACGGCGTCGCCTGCTGGCCCTACCTGCCGATCCTGCCGGACGACATGCCGTACCTCGTGGCCAAGTTCACGTCGATGAACCGGGTGCTCGCCCGCACCGCGCGCGCCCACGGCCACGAGTACGTCGACCTCTACACCTCGAGCATCGGCCACGACGCGTGCCAGGTCCCCCTCCTGGCATGGATCAACGGCATCGTGGTGGTCCCCCCGAGCTACCCCGCCCACCCCAACAACCTCGGGCTGGCCGATGCCGGCAAGGTCGTCACGAGGGCCGTGCTGCGCCGGTAGGGTCCGCGGCCGTGGGAAGCATCGCGGTCGAACCCGTCACCGGGGTGATCGGAGCCACGATCACCGGCGTCGACCTCGCTGCGGTCCTCGGCTCCGCCGAGATCGACGACGTGGTCGCCGCGATCCGCGCCGCCCTCGACGAGCACCTCGTGGTCGCGCTCCGCGACCAACGGCTCACCCCTGGTGAACAGGTCGAGCTGAGCCACCACTTCGGCCCACCCGCCGACACTCCCTTCGTCGGCACGATGCCGGAGCACCCGGAGGTGATCCGCGTCATCAAGGAGGCCCACGAGGTCGAGGCGTTCAACTTCGGGGGCGCGTGGCACTCGGACTTCAGCTTCCTGCCCCAGCCCCCCAGCTACACGCTCCTCCACGCCGTCGACGTCCCGTCCTGCGGCGGCGACACGGTGTTCACGAGCATGGTCGCCGCCATCGATCACCTGCCGTGGGACCTGCGCGACGTCGTCGAGGCGCCCGGCGCGGCCGGCGTGCACACGGCCAAGGACGCCTACTCCCCCAAGCTCCAGGCGCTGCACGACGGGCTGGGAAGCATGGACATCCAGACGGACGAGTCGGCCAACGAGACCCGCTCCCACCCGCTGGTGTGCACGCACCCCACGAGCGGCAAGCGCGTGCTGTTCTTCAACCAGACCTACGTGCGCGACCTCGACGGCATCGATCTCGACGAGGAGGGCCGCCGGCTGCTGCTCCACCGCCTGCACCACCACAGCACCGACCACCGGTTCACGGTGCGGCACCGCTGGCGCGACGGCGACCTGGTGATCTGGGACAACCGCGCCACGCAGCACCTCGCGGTGAACGACTACGGCGGGCACCGCCGCGAGCTGCACCGCACCACGGTCCAGGGGACCGTTCCCGCCTAACCGGTGGTGGCGCCGGAGACGTTCTGGCCGAAGTTCGTGCTGCTCTGGTTGCCCGCTCCGGTGGCGTTGCCGCCGCCGGCGGCACCGGAACCGCTCGAGCTGTTGCTCGAACCGCTGCTGCTGCTCGCCCCCGTGCTGCCCGAGCTGCTGTAGCTGTTGCTGCTGGGCGACTCGGACTCGACGCTCGACGAGCGGTTGGACTGGACCGCGGCGGGCGCCGTGGTCGTCGACGTGGGAGTGGCGGCGGCCGCGGCAGCCTCGACTGCGTCGTGCACCGAGGGGTCGACCTCGTCCGGGCACAGCTCGTCCGTGCCGGCATCGAGCGCCTGCACCACCGCGCCGGCCTGACCGGCATCGGCGAGGGGCATGGCTCCCACCTGGTCGGCGACATGTGCCGCATCTCCGATCCCGGCTGCACAGAGATCCTCCAGCAGCACTCGCACCCGGCTGTCCGGCAGCTCGATCGGCATCGAGGACTGCGCCGTGGCCACCGCGCCGGACAGGTCGACCGTCGGCCGCTCGGTGTCCACCTCACCGGACTCGTCGTCCTGACCCCCGCACGCGGCCGCCCCGAGGAGCAGGACGGACGCCAGAGCGACGGCGGATCTGCGCATGCCGGACAGGCTACGTGGTCTCGGTGCGCTTGCGCCGTCCGCGGGCGGCCTGGTGTCGCTAGGCCGTCTCGATCGCGAACAGGGCCGCCATCCCCGAAAGGGAGAGCAGGCGGTGCGCGGCGGTCGACGGGTTGCGGAGGATCAGGGAGCCGCCGTCTGCGGTGAGGGTGGTCCGCGCGTGCTCGAGGACCCGGAGGCACGACGAGTCCATGAAGGTCACCCCCGAGAGGTCGAGCACGACCCGCTGACCCGGTCCGAGGTGCGGCTCGATGGCGTCGCGAAGTCGCCCGCACGTGAGCATGTCGATCTCACCGGTCGCGAAGGCGACGACGTCCACCCCGTCGTCGATGACCACCACGGCGAGGGGCAGGGGATCGTTCGCATCGGGAAGACGCGAGTCGATCGGACTGGTCGCCGGAAGGTTGCTCATGGTGCGCCCCCATGCGTGTCGTGCGCCACCAGGGTCCGGAGCAACGCGGAGCCCGCCGGGTCTACCCGCCTTCCGGCGGTTGGCGTGCTGGTTGAGCGAAACTCTACTCCTCATCGACGAATCAGACGCAGGAAGCCGGCCCGAGCAAGGTGAGCGCCTGGGCGGCCGCGCGCTGAGCGGCGACCAGCCCTCGTCGAGGCCGGCGATGACTCGCTTGCTCGCTTCCCCCAACCGGTGCTGCCTGGATCGCTCGGGGCACCACCCGATCTGCCCGTGAACCGCCAATGGACACGCGCAGTGACGCAATTGCACTAGTGCGATGGCGTCTGGGCGAGATGTCGGGAGCCGCAGACAGTGGGGACGACCCCGAAAAGAGAGCTGATCCCCCGATGACCGTCCTCCGCCTGCGCACCAGTGCCCTCGTCTCGATGCTCGCCGCCATGGCGCTGTTGGTCCTCGGCCTCAGCGCCCCGCCCGCTGCCGCGTCCGAACCCTCTGTCAGCCTCGGGCGAGCGGGAGGCTTCGCAGTCCTCGCGGGGACGACGGTCACCAACACCGGCCCGACCGGGATCAGCGGGAGCCTCGGCGTCAGCCCCGGGTCGGAGGCGCCGGGCTTCCCACCGGGCCTCGTGAGCAACGGGTCCATGCACCTGGCCGACACCGAGGCCGCAGGGGCGCAGGCCGACCTCGTCGCCGCGTACAACAGCGCCGCCGGACGGGCCACCAACGGCGCGATCACGGCGAACCTCGCCGGCCAGACCCTCGTCGGTGGCGTGTACACCGGCGGCGCGCTGGCGCTCGACGGCACCCTCACGCTCGACGCCAAGGGCGTGTCCGACACCGTCTGGATCTTCCAGGCCGCCAGCACGCTGATCACCGGCCCCGGCAGCCGGGTCGCGCTGGTGAACGGGGCCGACCCGTGCAACGTGTTCTGGCAGGTCACGAGCTCCGCCACGCTCGACACGACCACGGACTTCGTGGGAACGGTGTTGGCGCTCACCTCCATCACCGTCAACACGGGTGCCACGGTGCAAGGGCGGCTCCTCGCCCGCAACGGTGCCGTGACCCTGGACAGCAACCAGATCTCCGTCCCGAGCTGTGGGGCGACGACCTCGTCCAGCTCGGTGCCCGTCGAGGATTCCACCAGCAGCACCGTCGAGGCCGACGAGGTCACCACCACCACCGACACCACCGACACCACCGAGACCACCGACACCACCGACACCACCGACACCACCGTCGACACCACCGATACCACCGTCGAGGCCGATGAGGTCACCACCACCGTCGGCACGACCGACACCACCGTCGGCACGACCGACACCACCGTCGGCACGACCGACACCACCGTCGGCACGACCGACACCACCGTCGGCACGACCGACACCACCGTCGGCACGACCGACACCACCGTCGAGGCCGACCAGATCACCCCCACCGTGGACACCACGGTCGACACGACCGACATCACGGTCCAAACCGAAAGGGTCGGAACCACCATCCACCCGACCGGCACCACCGTGCTCGGCGTGTCCAGCCCGACGGCGCCCATCACCCCCGGGACTCCCGCCCCGGGTAGCCCCGGCGCCCCCGCAGTGCCGGCCACCCCCGTGACCGAGATCCCCCGCACCGGCAGCCCGCTCAACATCACCACTGCAGCGGGTGGGTTTCTGCTCCTGCTGGGCGCGGCGCTGCTCCACCGGTCACGCCGCCCGTACTCGTGGAACCCGCCGACCCTGTGACCGTCTCCTCGAACCGAAAGCAGCCGACCATGACCTCTCACCCGACCTCCCTCCACCATCCCGACCCGGCCGGGCGCCGCCCACGGCGATGGATGCGCACCGGCGGGATGCTCGCTGCCGCCGCCGGCCTGCTCACCCTCGGCATGGCCACCTCGGCCTCCGCCGAGACCACCGGCGGGACCCCCTCCACCATCACCATCACCGGCGGGGCCCTCTCGATCACCTTGCCCACGAGCACCGCCAACCTCGGTTCCCGCGCCAACACCGTGGGCGGCGGCACGATCAGCGGGGCCTTGGGCACGGTGCAGGTGAGCGACGCACGTAGCGCCGCCGCCGGCTCGGGCTGGGGGGCCACCGTCATCTCCACGGCCTTCACGCCTCCCGCCGGGCCGGCCATCGCGGCCAGTGCCGTGAGCTACGACGCCGGTGCCATCACCAAGGTCGGCACCGCCACCTACACGGCCAACAACCCGGCCGACCTCACCGGCGTCGCTCCCGCGGTGACGGCCACCGGGATCACGGGCGACAACTCCGCCACCTGGAACCCGACGATCAGCGTCGTGGTTCCGGGCGGGATGGCGGCCGGCGTGTACGCCGCGACGATCACGCACTCCGTGGCCTAGGTGGTGCAACGGTGGGTCCTGGCGATCCCCGCGATCCTGGTCCTCGCGGCCACCGTCGCCGGGACCGCCGTCGCGTCCGGGTCACCACCCGATGAGGGCAGCATCGGCATCCGGCTCCTCGAGGCGCCGGCGGGCGCCGAGGACGACCCCCGGGCTCAGGTCCACATCGTCGACCACCTCGCACCGGGCACCACGATCACCCGCCGGATCGAGGTGTCCAACACGAGCGAGACCACGCTCCACGCGGTCCTCTACCCGTCGGCCGCCACCATCGACGAGGGATCGTTCGTGGGAGGTGAGGGACGGACGGAGAACGACCTCTCGTCGTGGACGACGGTGTCTCCCACAGCGCTCGACGTCCCGGCGAGGAGCTCGGCATCGGCCACCGTCGTCGTGGCCGTCCCGGGAGACGCGGCTCCGGGCGAGCAGTACGCCGTGGTGTGGGCCGAGGCGCGGTCCACCCCGTCCGACGGCGCCGGGATCGCTCAGGTCTCTCGAGTGGGGGTGCGCCTGTACCTCTCGGTCGGTCCCGGGGGCGCCCCCGCCGCCGACTTCTCGATCGAGGCGCTCGGTGCCGAGCGCACGGCCGACGGCACACCGAGGATCCTGGCCACGGTGCACAACACTGGGGGCCGAGCACTCGACCTGGCCGGCTCGTTGGAGCTCGCTGACGGTCCCGGTGGGGTCCGCGCGGGGCCCTTCCCGGCCACCCTCGGCACCACGCTCGCGATCGACGCCACCGACGCCGTCACCGTCGAGCTCGACGGGAACCTCCCCGCCGGACCCTGGGCGGTGACCATCGCCCTTCGGAGCGGTCGGGTGGAGCGCACTGCCCACGGCACGATCACGTTCCCGTCACCGGGCGAGGCCTCGCTCGACACCGCGACCCACGGAGGTGGCGGTCGGGCGCTCGCCCCCCTCACCGTGGGCCTCGGACTGGTCGCAACCGGCGTCGCCGGAGCCGGGGCGCTGCGACTGCGCCGAAGGGGACGAAGGCGCGTCCTCGCCCCGTCCTGACCCAGTGCGCAGAAGGGCCGGCTCCGCCGAGGCGAAACCGACCCTGGTCTGCATCAATCCCAGTCGGGCCGAGAGGATTCGAACCTCCGACCTCTTGACCCCCAGTCAAGCGCGCTAACCAAACTGCGCCACGGCCCGGGATCGGGTTGCAGAACCTACCAGCGACTACAGGTGGTGGGCGACCCAGCCGATGCCCTGGAGCGCCCGGTAGCCGAGGTACACGGCGGTGGCGCCGATGAGGACCTTGAAGTGCCACGGGGCCGGCTCGTCGGAGAACCTGCGCAGCTTCTCCGGCGGCGAGTCGGCGTCACCCACCGGGTGGCCGTCGCGGACACGTGCCATCGGCGGCCAGCGTGTTCGGGTTGTAGAAGCGGTCGCAGTCGGTGCACCAGGGCATCGAGGTCAGGCTCCTCCGGCCAGGCGGGATCGGGGCCCGACCGCGGCGACGCGGCTCGGCAGCGGGTGATCGACGAGCCCGGCGACGACCTCCGCCGCGTGCAGGAGCTTGTCGAGGTCGATGCCGGTGCGGACGCCGACGTCGTCGAGCAACGCCACGAGCTCCTCGGTGGCCAGGTTGCCCGCGGCCCCCGCCGCGAACGGCGAGCCGCCGAGACCGCCGATCGACGTGTCGAACCGGTCGACGCCGAGCTGCATCGCCGCGAACGCGTTCACCAGCGCGGTGCCCCGCGTCTCGTGGAGGTGCAGGCCGACGTCGGTGCCGGTGCGGGCCAGGACGTCCTCGATGCGCTTCGGGGTGGCCATGCCCGTGGTGTCGGCGCACGTGACGGCAGACGCGCCGACGTCGCGCAGGCGCTTCACCATCTCCCCCACCGCACGCGGTGAGATGTCGCCTTCGTAGGGCGAGCCGAACGAGCAGCTGATCACGGCGTCGACGGGGATCTCGCCGGCCAGCGCGCAGATCGCTCCGACGTCGGCCACGGACTCCTCGATGGACCGGTGGACGTTGCGCTGGTTGTAGGTCTCGCTCATCGACATCGTGACGGTGAGCTCGTCGACGTCGGTCTCGAGGGCCAGCTCGGCGCCCTTCACGTTGGGCACGAGGGCCGAGTAGCGCACGATCGTGTGGCGGGGCACGAACGCCATCACCTCGGCCGCCCCCGCCATGGCCGGCACCGCCTTGGGCGACACGAAGGCCGCCACCTCGATGCGGTGCACGCCGGCGTCGACCAGCGCCTCGATCAGCCGGACCCGCTCCTCCACGCGTCCGCGGCGGCTCCGGCTGGAGGCCGTCGCGGGGCCGACCTCGCGCAGGATGACGAGCGCCGGGAGCTGCGGGAGGGCCACGCCCGCAAGATTGTCACGACCGCGCGGATCACGGGCGGAGCGTGCTCGCCACCCCGGGCCACCTGCGGAGCGAGGCCGAGCCGTCCGACCGGAGGCTCAGACCGGGGGGACGCCGTGGCGGCGGTCGGAGAAGTGCCGGTCCTTGCCCTCGGCCAGGAGGAGGCGCTGGACCACCTCGCGGCGCAGGTCGCCGAAGTCGACCACCGCGTCGATCACCAGCTCCGAGGCCAGCCGGTAGAGGTCGACGTCGGCCTCGTAGATGCGGCGCTGCTCCTCGACGAACGCCTCCCGCTCGGCCTCGTCCTCGATGGCGGCGATCTTGTTGGCGTACACGGCGTTCACCGCCGCCTCGGGGCCCATCACCGCGATCTTCGCCGTGGGCAGCGCGATCACGGCCTCGGGCTCGAAGGCCGGGCCCGGACATCGCGTAGAGGCCGGCGCCGTACGCCTTGCGCACGATCACCGACACCTTGGGCACGGTGGCCTCGCTCACCGCGGTGACCATCTTCGCCCCGTGGCGGATGATCCCCTGGCGCTCCACGGCGGAGCCGATCATGAAGCCGGGCACGTCGGCCAGGAACACGAGCGGCACGTTGAACGCGTCGCACCACCAGATGAAGCGGGCCGCCTTGTCCGACGAGTCGACGAACAGCGTGCCGCCGAGCTGCATCGGGTTGTTGGCCACGATCCCGACCGGCCGGCCGTCGAGGAGCCCGAAGCCCACGATCAGCTCGGGCGCGAACAGCGGCTTCACCTCGAAGAAGCTCTCGGCGTCGACGAGCGCGTCGATCACGTCGTGCATGTCGTAGCCCTGGGTGTCGACGGCCGGGACGATCGAGGCGTCGAGCGTCGCGGGCGGGCGCGACCGGCTCGTAGCGAGGGCGGCGCCTCCTTCCAGGTGCGGGGCAGGTACGAGAGCACGGCCCGGGCCTGCTCGATCGCGTCGGCGTCGTCGACGGCGAGGTTGTCGCCGCAGCCCGACACCGTGGCGTGCATCCGGGCCCCGCCCATCTCCTCGAGCGTGGTGACCTCGCCGATCACGACCTCGGCCATGCGGGGCGAGCCGAGGTACATCGAGGCGTTGCCCTCGACCATGATCACGAGGTCGCAGAACGCCGGGATGTAGGCGCCGCCGGCGGCCGACGGTCCGAACAGGCAGCAGATCTGCGGCACCCGACCGGAGAGCTTCACCTGGTTGTAGAAGATCCGACCCGCGCCGCGGCGGCCCGGGAACAGCTCGACCTGGTCGGTGATCCGGGCGCCGGCGGAGTCGACCAGCCACACCATCGGGAGCTCGTGGCGCAGCGCGTACTCGGTGGCCCGCACGATCTTCTCGACGGTGCGGGCGCCCCACGAGCCGGCCTTCACGGTGGGGTCGTTGGCCACCACGCAGACCGGGCGCCCGTCGACCCGGCCGACCCCGGTGACCACGCCGTCGGCGGGCAGGTCCTCGGCCTCGGTGTTGGCCAGCAGCGCGTCCTCGACGAACGAGCCCTCGTCGAGGAGGAGCGCGAGGCGGTCGCGGACGAAGAGCTTGCCCTGGCGCGGCGAGCTTCTCGCCCTCCTTGTGGAGGTTGCCCGCGAGGGCGCGCTCGACCCGCGCCGAGAGCTCGTCGCCCATGGGTCGTCACGTCCTCCGGACGGCCAGGATGGCCACGTCGTCGGTCATGGGCTCGGTGGCGAACTCGCGGGCCGCCTCGAGCAGCGTCTTGCAGAGGACGTCGGCCGGCTGACCGGGGTCCCGGCGCAGGGCGTTGGCCACCCGCTCCTCGCCGAACAGCTGCTCACCCGAGCGGGCCTCGGCGAGGCCGTCGGTGTAGAGCAGCAGCAGGTCGCCCTGGTCGAGCGGGATCTCGCGGCTCACGTAGCCGCCGTGGGGGTCGAGCATCAGCAGCGGACCGGTGGCCCGCAGCGGCCGGACCTCGCGGTCGTGCCACAGCCACGCCGCCGGGTGACCGGCCGACGCGACCCGCAGGGTCGACGCCTCGGTGTCGAACACGACGACGCACAGGGAGATGAGCTCCTCGGCCCGCTCCATGTCCGACATCTGGCGGTTGAGCTCCTCGAGGGCCTGCGCCGGGTCGCGGTACTGCCGCAGGAAGACCCGCAGCAGGTACTTGGCCTGGAAGGCGGTGATCGACGGCTCGATGCCGTGGCCCGTGACGTCGCCGATCACCGCGGCGATCCGCGTGGGAGCGACGCGGAACACGTCGTAGAAGTCACCGGCCATCAGGCCGGTGCCGGCCTGGTACACCCGGCCCAGCTCGAAGCCGGCGAAGTCGGGCAGCTCCTCGGGCGCGAGGCGGGCGGCCCAGCGCTTGGGGGCCAGCTCCTCCTGGCTCAGGACCTCCTCGGCCCGGCGCTCCAGGAGGGCGCGGTCCTCGGCGATGCGGGCCTCCCGCCGGAAGTCGCGGCCGAACACGATCGACAGCCCCACCGGCACGAACACGAAGCCGAAGAACAGCTGGGCCTCGGCCAGCTCCCACGCGGCCAGCACCGCGGTGGCGACCGCGATGACCGCGTAGAGCGTCACCGTGTGGAGCTCCTTGTGGTACGCCGAGCGGGCCAGCAGCGTGGCGTCGGCGTCGTGGCCGAGCTCGTCGTCGACCCGTTGCCAGACGCGCTGGAGCCGCTGGGCCGAACGGCCCCACAGGACGGCGGCCACCAGGGCCGCGACAGCGACCGAGGCCAGGACGACTTGTTCCATGTCCCCGAGGAGGCTACTCGGGGATGGCGCTCCGCTCGCCGGTCCAGGCGCTGACGTCCACCCCGAGCTGCTTCATCCCGAGGATCACGGCCGGCGGGTTGAGCGTGGCCGGGGCCCAGTCGTAGTCGTGCATCCGGGCGTCGCCCGTGGCCTTCACGAACATGGCCGTCTGGTCGATCGTGAGCAGGACGCCCCGCCGGGACGTGATCCGCTCGTACCGCTCGGCGTGGTCGGGGCCCAGGACGTAGTTCATCGAGTCGCACTGGTGGACGATGTCGTCGTTGTTCCAGTCCCAGGGCGAGGTGCTCACGTGGACCATCACGCCCTCCGGCGCCGTGACGACGCCGTCCACCGCAGTGAGGTCGATGGGGCGCAGGCAGCAGGCGCAGTAGCTGCGGAGGGTGAGCTCCTTGCCCGCGAAGGGCGGCATCTTCGAGATGGCCACGGACTCGAGGGCGCACCCGGCGAAGGAGTGGAACGCGCCGTCGATCCACACCTCGACCTGGCTGGGGAAGCTGGAGAACGGCTGGAACTTGAGCAGGTTGCAGTTCACGGAGTCCTGGTCGACCACGCAGATGATGCCGAGCTGGAGCTCCTTGTAGCCCTGCACGAGCTGCCGGCGATCGAGGCCCGTCCCCTCGTGCACGGCCCGCAGGTTGGGTCCGTGCCCGTGCTCGCACCAGTACTCGTAGACGAACGCGCGGAGGCGCTTGGCCTCGTCGGAGAACTCGAAGGCGGGCACGTTCTGCGGCATGTCGGCGAGTCTGACACACCGTCAGATCGGTACGCTCCGCCCGTGGTCCAGCCCGTGACGAGCCTCGACGTGGACCTGGCGCGACGGCTCACACCGGGCTGCGAGCACGTCCTGCACCTCAACCACGCGGGGGCCTCGCTGCTCCCCCAGCCCGTCCTCGACGCCGTGGTGGGCCACCTCGAGCTCGAGGCCCGCATCGGCGGCTACGAGGCCGCCGACGCCGCCCACGACCGCCTCGAGGGCGTCTACGGCTCGATCGCCAAGCTCCTCGGCGGCCGCCCCGACGACATCGCCCTCGTCGACTCCGCCACGAGCGCGTGGAACGCCGTCGCCCTGGCCTTCCCGCTCGAGGCCGGCCAGCGCGTGCTCTGCACCCGGGCCGAGTACGGCTCCAACGCGCTCCTCCTCCTCCAGCTGGCCGAGCGCACCGGATGCGAGATCGTGGTGGTCGACGACGACGGCGACGGGCAGGTCGACCTCACGGCGTTCGAGCAGGCGCTGCAGGCGGGGCCGGTGGCGTTCGCCTCCCTCGTGCACGTCCCCACGGGCAGCGGCCTGGTCAACCCGGCCGAGGAGGTCGGCCGGCTCTGCCGCGCCGCCGGCGTCCCCCTGGTGCTCGACGCCTGCCAGTCCGTCGGTCAGCTCCCCGTCGACGTCGGGGCGATCGGCTGCTCCGTCCTCACCGCGAGCAGCCGCAAGTTCCTGCGCGGACCACGCGGCACGGGCTTCCTCTGGGTCGATCCCGAGCTCCTCCCCCGCCTCCGACCCGCCAGCTGCCGACCTCCGGGCGGCCGACTGGGTGGCGCCCGACCGCTACGAGCTGCGCGCCGGCGTCCGCCGCTTCGAGCAGTTCGAGGCCGACTACGCGGCCCGACTGGGCATGGGCGCCGCCGTCGACCACGCCCTGGGCTGGGGCATCGACGTCATCGCCGAGCGGGTGCAGGCCCTCGCCGCGGACCTCCGGGCCCGCCTCGCCGAGATCCCGGGCGTCGCCGTCCACGACAAGGGCGCCCGCCGATGCGCGATCACCACCTGCTCGGTGGCCGGGGTCCCGCTGGCCGAGGTGGTGGACCGGCTGCGGGCCCAGGCGATCAACGTCGGGATCGTGCTCCCGGGCTTCGCCCAGCACGATCTGCCCCATCGCGGCCTCGGTGAGCTGGTGCGCCCGTCGGTCCACTACACGACCACCGACGCCGAGCTCGACCGGGCGGTGGCGGCGATCGCCCAGCTCGCCGCCGAGGGAGCCTCCCGAAACCGCTGAGTCGGCGTCACACCCGTCCGCGAGGATGGGGGCATGGCTGGTGGGGGCTGGCGAGGCCGGGCGCTGTGGCGGGTGACGCCGTACCTGCGGCCCTACCGCGCCCACATCACCTACATCTGCATCTCCTCGGTCGTCTCGAGCGCCGGGATGATCGCCATCCCCCTCATCGTCAAGCACGTCATCGACGGCCCGCTCGACGACGGCGACCGGGCCGGCGTGGTCCGCTGGGCCGCCATCGCCGGCGCCCTCGCCGTGATGGAGGTCTTCCTCGCCTTCGGGCGGCGCTACCTGCTCACCCTCACCGCCACCGGGCTGGAGACCCAGCTGCGCGACGACCTGTACGCCAAGCTGCAGCAGCTCGACGTCGGGTTCCACGACCGGTGGCAGTCGGGCCAGCTCCTGTCGCGGGCGATGACGGACCTCAGCGTGATGCGACGGTTCGTCGGCTTCGGCGCGGTGTTCTTCGTCCTGATCCTCATCCAGGTGGGCGGGATCTTCGCCGTGCTCCTGGCCACCCACGTGGGCCTCGCGCTCGTCACGTTCGTGGCGGCCGTCCCGATCCTGTTCCTGTGCCACCGCTTCCAGGGCCGCTACCAGCGGATCGTGCGGATCATCCAGGACCAGACCGGTGACCTCACGACCACGATCGAGGAGGGAGCCAAGGGCATCCGGGTGCTCAAGGCGTTCGGCCGGGCCCAGTTCGCCTTCGACGCCTACCAGCGCGAGGCGCAGACCATCCACGACACCCAGATGGAGCGCATCGCCCTCCACACCCGCTTCGTCTGGGTGATCGGCATCATCCCCAACCTCACCCTCACCGCGGTGCTCCTCGTCGGCGTCCTCGCCGTCGGCTCCGGGAGCCTCACCCTGGGCGGGCTCGTGGCCTTCGTCTCCTTCGTGCTCATGCTCACGTTCCCCATCGAGATCCTGGCGTGGATCATGGCGATGGCCGGCGAGGCGGAGACCGCGGCCGTCCGCATCTACGAGGTGTTCGACACCGTGCCCGCCATCCAGGACCGTCCCGGCGCCATCGAGCTCGAGCGGGCGAAGGGCGCCATCCGGTTCGAGGGCGTGTCCTTCACCTACGAGAGCGCCGAGCGACCGGCGCTGTCCGACATCGACCTCGCCGTCGACCCGGGCGAGGCGATCGCCATCGTCGGGGCCACCGGCGCCGGGAAGACCGCACTCGTCACGCTGCTCACCCGCCTCCACGACCCCACCGTCGGCCGGATCACCCTCGACGGCCACGACCTGCGCGACCTCACCGTCACCAGCCTGCGCCGCCAGGTCGGCTTCGCCTTCGAGGACCCGTCGCTCTTCTCGGCCTCCGTCCGCGAGAACCTGCTCATGGGCAAGCCCGACGCCAGCGAGGCCGAGCTGCTCGCCGCGCTCGAGGTCGCCCAGGCCACCTTCGCCCTCGACCTGCCCTGGGGCCTCGACACCCGGATCGGCGAGCAGGGCCTCTCGCTCTCGGGTGGCCAGCGCCAGCGGCTTGCCCTCGCCCGCGCCATCATCGGCCGCCCCCGGATCCTGGTGCTCGACGACCCGCTCTCGGCGGTCGACGTCCACACCGAGGCGGCCGCCCAGGCCGCCCTCCGTCCCTGGATCGAGGACTGCACCGTCTTCATCGTCGTCCACCGCCCCTCCACCGTGGCGCTGGCCGACCGGGCCGCCCTGCTGGAGGACGGCCGGCTCGTCGCCGTCGGTACGCACCACGACCTCCTCATGACCGAGCCCCGCTACCGCGCCGTCCTGAGCGAGGACGCCGAGCCCGACCTCGAAGGCCTCGAGGAGGTGGGCGTGCAGCCGAGTGACGCACGCATGCGACGAACCCGATGAGGTGCACCAGGTCGACCGCGACGCGCGCGCTCGACCTCACCGGCGACCGCCTGGTCGACGAGTGGCGCGGCGTCAACGTCGAGGACGAGGAGGAGGTCGAGGGCGGTCTCGCCGGTCTCCTGCGCAGCCGGAGCCGGGCCCTGCTCGGCGACGCTCGTCCGCCCGCACCGTGGCGCGGTCGTCCAGGCCTCGCTCCTGATCGCCCTGAGCACGGCCTGCCAGCTGGCCGTGCCGTGGCTGGTCCAGCGCGGCATCGACGACGGCATCCCACCGCTGCTCGACGGCGGCGACGGCTCGATCCGGCCGCTCGTGATCACCGTGCTCGGCGTGCTCACGGCCACCGTGATCGCGGCGGCGTCGTTCAATGCCTTCCTGCTGATCCTCGGTCGGGTGGGCCAGGACATCGTGCTCGACGTCCGTGAGCGCCTCTTCCTCCACTTCCAGCGCCTCAGCACGGCGTTCCACGAGCGCTACACGTCGGGCCGGGTGATCTCGCGACAGACCTCCGACGTCGAGGCCATCGCGGACCTGCTCGGCCACGGCCTGATCAACCTCATCACCGGCGTGCTGCTGGTCACCGGCATCGGTGTGGCCCTGCTCGTGATGGACCTGCCCCTCGCGCTCGTGAGCCTCGCCTCGTTCCCGGTGATCTGGCTGATGACCCGGTGGTTCCGGGTCCGGGCCGAGCGGGCGTACCGGGCCACCCGCGAAGCGGTCGCGCTGGTGATCGTCCACTTCGTGGAGAGCCTCGGTGGCATCCACGCGGTGCACGCCTTCCGGCGAGAGCCCCGCAACCAGGAGATCTTCGACCACCTCGACGATCGCTACCGCCGCGCCAACAACTGGTCCCAGTGGCTCGGCGCCATCTACGGCCCGGGCGTGCTGGTGGTCGGCCGGCTCACCATCTCGGTGGTGCTCCTGGTCGGCTCCCTGCGAGTGCTCGACGGCCACATGACCGTCGGCGTGCTCGCCGCCTTCCTCCTGTACCTCCGGCGCTTCTTCGCGCCGATGGAGGAGCTCAGCCAGTTCTACAACCTGTTCCAGGCGGCCGCGGCGTCGCTCGAGAAGCTCAGCGGCGTGCTCGCCGAGCCGCTCAGCGTGCCCGAGCCCATCCAGCCGACGCCGCTCGCCCACGCCCAGGGCGACATCCGCTTCCACGACGTGGAGTTCGGCTACCGCGACCGCACCGTCCTGCACCACCTCGACCTGCACATCCCCGCCGGCCAGACGGTCGCCGTGGTCGGCGCCACCGGCGCGGGCAAGACCACCATCGCCCGACTGGCCGCCCGCTTCTGGGACCCGCGGGAGGGCGAGGTCACGCTCGACGGCATCGACCTGCGCGACCTCACCGAGGCCGACCTGCGTCGCGCCGTCATCACGGTCACCCAGGAGAGCTTCCTGTTCTCGGGCACCGTCGCCGACAACATCCGGATCGGGCGCCCCGACGCCGACCGGGCCGACGTCGAGGCCGCCGCCCGGGCGATCGGGGCCCACGACTTCATCGTCCGCCTCCCCCAGGGCTACGACACCGACGTGCACCAGAAGGGGGCCCGCCTCTCCGCCGGCCAGCGCCAGCTGGTGTCGTTCGCACGCGCCTTCCTGGCCGACCCCGCCGTCCTCATCCTCGACGAGGCCACGTCGTCGCTCGACGTGCCCTCGGAGCGGCTCGTGCAGCACGCGCTGCGCACGCTCCTCCGCGACCGCACCGCGGTGATCATCGCCCACCGCCTCAGCACGGTGGAGATCGCCGACCGGGTCCTCGTCGTCGACTCCGGGCGGGTCGTCGAGGACGGCGCCCCCTCGGCGCTCATCGGTGGCGACGGCCGCTACGCCGACCTCCACCGGCAATGGCTGGAGAGCCTGGCCTAGCGCTTCCTCACTCGCATCTTCACGGGGGTGGCGCCGAGGTCGAAGGCCTCTCGGAGCATCCGCTCGAGGTACCGCAGGTAGGTCGGCGGCACCTCCTTGTTCGAGAACAGGGTGAACGTGGGCGGGTCGGTGGTGGCCTGGGTGGCGTAGAGGACCTTCACGCCGTGCGGGCCGGGCTGGGCCTGCTGCGCGGCCCGCAGGACCTCGTTGACCCGACGGGTGGGCACCCGGCGGTGGTAGTCCTCGATGCTCATCGACAGGGCGGGCCACAGCTTGTGCACGCCCTTGCCCGTGAGGGCCGAGAGCTTGAGCACCGGTGCTTCGCCGATGAAGTGCAGGCGGTCGGCGACCTGGTGCGTGACGTCGGCCCGCTCCTCGGCGTCGAGCAGCTCCCACTTGTTGAGGAGGACCACCACGGGGCTGCCCGCCGCGTCGACGCGCTCGGCCAGGCGCTGGTCCTGCGCCGTGACCCCCACGGTGGCGTCGATGACCAGCAGCGCCACATCGCTCTTGTCGACGGCCTGCAGCGCGCGGACCAGCGAGTAGTACTCGGTGCCCTCGTCGATCTTCGCCTTGCGACGCATGCCCGCCGTGTCGATGAAGCGGATCGGCCCCTCGCTCGTGTCGACGATGGTGTCGACGGTGTCGCGCGTGGTGCCCGGCATGTCGTGGACGACCGCTCGCTCCTCGCCGATGAGGCGGTTGAAGAGGGTCGACTTGCCGACGTTCGGCCGGCCGACGACCGCCACCGAGAACACCTTGGGGCCACTCGTCGGCTCGCCGTCCTCGTCGTCGTCGCCGGCGTAGGAGCGCTCGTCGGACGGGATGCCGTCGGCGAGATCACGGGCCGCCAGATCGGCGGGATCAGGGGTCGGGAGCAGCGTGAGGAGGTGGTCGAGCGCGTCGCCGGCGCCCCGCCCGTGGAGCGCGCTCACGCCCAGCGGCTCGCCGAAGCCGAGGGACATCGCCTCCCACATCAGGGCCTCGCGGCTGGCGTTGTCGACCTTGTTCACGAACAGCAGCACCTTGCCCCTGGCCATCTCGCGCACGACCTGGGCGATGCGGCTGTCCTCCTCGGTGACCCCGGTGATGGCATCGAGGACGAGGATCACGGCGTCGGCCTCGCGGATGGCCTGCTCGCTCTGGCGGCTGACCTTGGCATCGAGGGAGGAGCCGCCGGGCATCCAACCCCCCGTGTCGACGAGGCGGAACGGGACGCCCTGCCACTCGGCGTCGACCTCCTTGCGGTCGCGCGTGACCCCGGGCTTCTCCTCGACGATCGCGACGCGCTTGCCCACGATGCGGTTCATGAGGGTGGACTTGCCGACGTTCGGGCGACCGACGATGGCGACGACGGGAAGCGTCACGCGCTGGCCCCGGCGGTGACCGGCAGCTCGAGCGCCTCCCGGAGGGCATGACCGTCGGTGGCCACCACCTCGACGGGGCGGGGCAGCTCCTCCGGCGAGGTGCCGTCGAGGAAGCGACCGTTGGAGAGGCACACGTCGGGGAGGAGGTAGCGGTGGCCCTCGGGCTCCGCGGCGAGCACGCGGGCGAGGTCCTCCCCCACCAGCAGGCCGGTGACCGTGGTGGTGCCCCCGAAGAACTGGTTGTCGACCTCGACCACGCGCACGTCGTCGCGACCGAGGCGCGCCACGAGGGGGGCGAGCACGCGCGCGCCGAAGGCGCCGGTGAGGATGCCGACGGGCGCCCGCCGCGACGGTCGCACGTGGAGCATCTGTCCTGGCGTGGCGCGGGGCCCGCGGTACGGCTCGTAGTCGGCGTCTTCGGTGGCGGCGTCGGCCCAGGCGAAGAAGCCCGCCTGCGACGCCGGTGGCGTCGTCCTTCGCGCCGAAGAGCTCGAGCTCGAGGGTGCGGGCCATGCCCACGCCGTCCTCGTGCATGGCGAAGCCCTCGTAGGCCTCGGGCGGCGGGAACGGCCGCTCGGCCAGCAGGTAGTACTCGTCGGAGGCGAAGGCGACGCGGCGACCGAGCACCCGCTGGTACACGTCCTGCCAGTCCTCGACGCAGTCGACCACCGCCTCGGCCTCCGCCCGGGTGTGCGGGCGCATGCGGGCTTCGCCGTTGTAGCGGCTGATGCCGAGGGGCACCACGCACAGCGAGGCCAGCTCCGGGTAGCGGTCGAGGACGCCGGCCAGCGTGTCGTCGAGCACCGCGCCGTCGTTCAGGCCCGGGCACACGACGACCTGCCCGTGCACCTGGACGCCGTGGTCGAGGAGGGCCCGGAGCCACCGGAGGCTGGTGCCGCCCCGCCGGTTGCGCAGCAGGTCGTTCCGCACCTCGGGGTCGGTGGCGTGGATGGAGACGTTGAGCGGGCTGAGGCCGAGCGTGACCACGCGCTCGAGGTCCGCCTCGGTGAAGCGGGTGAGGGTGGTGAAGTTCCCGTAGAGGAAGCTCAGCCGGTAGTCGTCGTCCTTCTGGTACAGGCTCGGACCGCAGCCCCGGCGGCAGCTGGTAGATGAAGCAGAACTCGCAGTGGTTGTCGCAGGTGCGGACCTGGTCGAAGAGCGCAGAGTGGACCTCGACGCCGAGGAGCTCGCCGGCCGCCTTCGGCACCTCGACGGTCATCTCGAGGCCGCCCCGCACCACGTCGAGCACGAGGTCGGGCTCGTCGACGAGGAACCGCCAGTCGAGGATGTCTCGGGGCACCTGGCCGTCGACCGCCGTGACCTCGTCGCCCACCACGAGGCCGGCCGCGTGCGCGGGCGAACCCGGCATCACGTGCACGACTCGGGGGGCAGTCACCGGCCAAGGATACGGGCAGGGTCGGCGCGAACCCCCAGATAGCGTGGGTCGGTGGCCGTCGACCGGGTGCTCCTCGCTGCTCCTCGCGGCTTCTGCGCGGGCGTGGAGATGGCCATCAAGGCGCTCGCCTGGATGGTGCGGGCCTTCGAGCCGCCGGTGTACTGCTACCACGAGATCGTCCACAACCAGCTGGTGGTCGACCGGTTCCGCGACCTCGGCGTCGTGTTCGTCGACGACATCGCCGAGGTTCCTCCGGGGCGGCCGATCATGCTGTCGGCGCACGGCTCGGCCCCCGAGGTCGTGGCGGCGGCCCGGGCCAGCGGTGGCTTCGTGGTCGATGCCGTGTGCCCCCTCGTGACCAAGGTCCACCACGAGGTGAAGGTGCGAGCCGGCAAGGGGTACCAGATCGTCTACGTGGGCCACGAGGGCCACGAGGAGGCGGTGGGCACCATGGCGGTCGCCCCCGACGGCGATCCACCGCGTCGAGTCCGTCGAGGAGGTCGAGGCCCTTCCCGACCTCGGCGACGACGTGGCGCTGCTGGCCCAGACCACCCTCAGCCACCGCGACTGGGCGGCGGTCGCCGACCGGGCGGCCGAGCGCTTCCCGTCCCTGTGGCGCCCCGGACGCAGCGACCTGTGCTTCGCCACCACCAACCGCCAGTCCGCCCTCGGGGCCATCGCCGAGCGCTGCGACGCCGTGGTGGTCATCGGCTCGGCCAACTCCTCCAACACCCGGGCGCTCGAGCGACTGGCCCGCGAGTCCGGGGCACCGCGGGTGCACCGCATCAACGGTCCGGACGAGCTCCCCGACGACCTCACCGGAACGGTCGGGGTCACCGCGGGAGCGTCCGCGCCGGAGCACCTGGTGGAGAGCGTGATCGCCCGGCTCGACCCCGTGGAGGGCGTCGAGGAGGTCCGCATCACCGACGAGGACGAGTACTTCCCCCCGCCGCGAGAGCTCCGCGACCTGCTGACCGCCGTCGACATCCTCGGCACCCTGGCCGCCGGAGGATCGGTCCCCGACCGCCCCGGCGTCCTCGACCGCGAGCTGGCCGCCAGTGACGTCCTCGATGCCTTGGCCTGAACCCCGGTTCTGGCGTTGTTCCGCAGCGCCAGGCGTCGCACAACAACGCCAGAACGGGGGTTGGGGGTAGCCTTTCGGCATGAGCGCAGCCACCAGCTTCAGGAGCATGGACGAGTCGACCGCCGAGCAGTGGGGCGTCATCGGCGTGGAGACGGCGAAGAACCAGAGCCGGGTGGCCGACCGGGTGCTCGGCATGCTCGAGTCGCTGGCCGACATCACCGACGGCTTCGCCACCGACCAGCTCACGCACTGCCTGCAGACGGCGACGCGAGCCGAGCGAGATGGCGCCGACGACGAGGTCGTCGTCGCGAGCCTCTGCCACGACATCGGCAAGGCCGTGAGCGTCCCCAACCACCCGGAGATCGCGGCGGCCATCCTCAAGCCGTACGTGCGACCCGAGGTCCACGCCATGATCCGGGTCCACCAGGACTTCCAGGGCCGGCACTACTACGCCCACTTCGGCGGCGACCCGGACGCCCGCGAGACGCATCGCCCTGACCTCACCGAGGAGGAGTTCGCGCTCGCCGAGCGGTTCGCCGACGACTGGGACCAGACGAGCTTCGACCCCGACTACGACACGCTCCCGCTGTCCCACTTCGAGGACAAGGTGCGCAAGGTCTTCGCGTCGGCCCAGATCGTCCCGCGCCAAGTCCGGCGGCCGCTACGCCGACCAGGAGGCCTGACCTCCCGTAGGTCCGGAGGTCAGCGGGGCCGGTTCGGGGTGCCGGCGCGCGCCTGCGCCTCGTCGAAGAGCTCCTGCAGCTCGCCGTGCAGCCGCGCGGTGAGCGCGGTCACCGCGCTGCGCGGCACGCGGCCGCCCTCCGTCCGGGCGGGGGCAGGGATCGGCTTCCCCACGATCAACACGAGCTTCTTCGGGCGAGGGACCTTGGCGCCCTTCGGCATCATCGCCTCGCTGCCACCGATGCCCACCGGGACGATCGGGATGCCGGCCTTCGCCGCCACGTAGGCGGCGCCGTCGAACATCTCCTCGATCACCGGGCCACTGCACCGGGTCCCCTCCGGGAAGAGCACGAGGGGGCTCCCACCCTCCACGATCTCGCTGCTCGCCTTCAGCGCGTCGCGGTCGGCCTGGCCGCGGTGGACCGGGAACGCGCCGAGCATCGACACGAAGCGGCCGAGGGCCTTGACCTTCCAGATCGAGTCCTTGCCCATGAACCGCATGGGCCGCCGGGTGATCACCGACGTGAGGGCGAAGTCGACGTTGCTGCGGTGAACCGGGGCCAGGACGAACGCCCCCTCGGCAGGGACGTGCTCCTTGCCGATGACCGTGACGCGCCCGAGCAGCTTGGCCACGATCAGGATGAGGCCGCGCACCACCGCGTACCAGAACCGGGTGCCGCGGGTCGGTTCACCGGTCCAGATCTCGATGTCGTCGCCGGGACGGGGATCAGCCACCCGCGCCCACCTTGGCCGCGATGACATCGATGATCTCCTCGACGCTGAGGCCGGTGGTGTCGACCACGAAGGCATCGGCCGCCTCGGTGAGCGGCGAGACCTCACGGCCCTGGTCGAGCGCGTCGCGGCGGGCGAGGTCGGCCGCCACCGTCGCGTAGTCGAGGTCGGTCACCTCCTTGGAGCGCCGCTGGGCCCGCACCTCGGGGTCGGCGGTGAGGTACACCTTGAGCTCGGCGTCCGGGAAGACCACCGTGCCGATGTCGCGCCCTTCGAGCACCCCGCCGTCGCGTGCGGCCACCCACTCCCTCTGACGGCGGACCATCTCGCGGCGCACGTCGGGGTTGGCCGCCACGATGCTCACGGCTCGGCCGACCTCGGGCCCTCGGATCTCGATGGTGGCGTCGACGCCGTCGACCACCACGCCGTCGGGGCTGACGGTCAGCTCGAGGTCGGTGACGATGCGGGCCACCTGGTCGCGCTCCGACGGGTCGATCCCGCGCCGCAGCGCGGCGAAGGTGACCGATCGGTACATCGCCCCGGTGTCGAGGTACTCGAGGCCCAGGCGAGCGGCCAAGGCCTTCGCCACGGTGGACTTCCCCGACCCGGCGGGCCCGTCGATGGCGATCACCCTCACGAGGCAGGCACCCTATAGGCCGAGCGAACAGGTCACGGTTGTACCGCCGTGCGGTTCAAGAGACGGCCCGCAGTCCCTCGAGCATCGCCCAGTAGCCGGGGTAGGTCTTCGCCACGCAGCCAGGGTCGGCGATGCGGATCCCGTCGGCTCGGAGGCCGAGCAGCGCGAAGGCCATCGCCATCCGGTGGTCGTGGTAGGTCTCGATGGTGGCCGCCTTCGGCTGACCCGGCCGCACCACGTATCCGTCGGGCTCCTCCTCCGCGTCGATGCCGGCCCGGCGGAGCTCGGCGACCACGTGGCCCACCCGGTCCGTCTCCTTGCCGCGGATGAAGCCGATGCCCGTGAACCGCGAGGGGCTGTCCGCGTATGCCGCCACCACGGCGAGGGTCTGCGCGATGTCGGAGTGCTGGGACAGGTCCGCCTCGATCCCCCGCAGGTGGCCGGTGCCGGTGACCGTGGTCCCGGCGGCCCCCCGCTCGATCTGGGCGCCCATCCGCTCGAGGAGGTCGACGAACGCGAGGTCGCCCTGGAGCGAGCCCGCGCCGAGACCGGGGACGGTCACCCGGCCGCCGAGCAGCGCGGCCGCGGCGAACGGGTAGGACGCCGCGCTCGCATCGGGTTCCACGGCGTAGGTCGCGCCCCGGTAGGCCGCGGCCTCGATGGCCCACGTGCGATCGTCCGGCTGCGCCCCTTGCACTCCGAACGCCGCCATCACCGCGAGGGTCAGGTCCACGTAGGGCCGGGACACGAGCTCCGTGGTCAGGGCGACCTGCAGCCCGGTGCGCATGGCGGGCGCCGCCAGCAGCAGGCCGGAGAGGAACTGGCTCGACGCATCGCCGGGCAGGGCCACCGCGCCACCGGGCAGCGGCCCCGCGGACACCTCGAGCGGGAGGTGCTCGGGCTCCCCCACCTCCCGGACGGTGCCGCCGAGCGCTCGCAGCGCCTCCACGGCGTGGCCCATGGGCCGGGCCCGGAGCCCCAGGGCGCCGTCGATCCGCGTGGTGCCGACGCCGAGGGCCGCCACCGGGAGCAGGAAGCGGGCGGTGGTCCCCGACAGGCGGGCGTCGACGAGCGCGAGGGCTGCCGGCGGGCGTCCCGCGCATCCCCGGACCCGCAGTGTGGTGGCCGGCCAGTCGGCCTCGACCTCGACGCCGAGCGCCCGGAGCCCCTCGACCATCGCGATCGTGTCGTCGGCCTCCAGGACCTCCGTGAGCACGCTGTCGCCCTCCGCGAGCGCAGCGCAGACGAGGGCGCGGTTGGTGATGCTCTTGGACCCGGGCACGACCACCACCGCGTCGATCGGGCCGCGGATCGGCTCGATGGGGAGCGGGTCGGTGAGGGCCACGGTCGTCGACTCCGCTACCCGAGCGGGACCACGGCCGGCCGGTAGCCGTGCTCGACGAGGCCCGCCCGCAGGCGCTCGGCCTCGGCCGCCTCGACCAGCAGGATCAGCACGCCGCGGTCGCCCTCGCTCGAATGGGCGATCTCGAGGTCGGCCACGTTGACGTCGAGGCGACCCGCCAGCGTGGTGACCTCGGCCAGCACCCCGGGGCGGTCGGGCACCGGAACCCGCACCTCGCACAGGTCGACGGAGGGGCCGAGCCGGGAGGGGAGGTTCGCCCGCGCCGCTCGGGCCTGCTCGAGGACCCCGAGGAGCGCGACCCGGTCGGAGTCGGCGACGACCTGGCGGACCTCCTGGAGCGACGCCACGAGGCCGTCGAGGACCTCGAGGATCGCGTCCCGGTTCTCCGCACAGATGTCGGGCCAGATCCCGGGATGGCCCGACGCGATCCGGGTCATGTCGCGGAAGCCGCCCGCCGCGAGACGGAGGAGGGCCCGGTGCTCGGTGGCCCGGTCGTCGGCCAGTCGCATCAGCGAGGCGGCGGTGAGGTGCGGAACGTGCGACACCACCGCCACGAGGGCGTCGTGGTGGGCAGGGTCGAGCGCGACGACGTCGGCGCCCAGGTCGGTAAGCACGCCCCGCAGCCGCGCGTACGCCGCGTCGTCGGTGGCAGGGGTCGGGGTGAGCACCCAGACCGCGCCCGCGAACAGGTCGGGGTCGGCACCAGCCACGCCCTCCTGCTCGGAGCCCGCCATCGGATGACCGCCGATGAAGCGGGCGTCGCCGACCGCCTCGACGATCGAGGCCTTCACGCTGCCCACGTCGGTGACGACGCCGGGACCCGCGGCCAGCGCCGCGGTGGCGGCCGCCGCGACCGAACGGACCGGGGTGGCCACGAACGTGACCTCTGCCTCCGGATCGCTTCCGGTGGCGTCGATGGCGCCCACCTCGAGCGCGGTGGCGAGGGCCGCGGCATCGGGGTCGAGGGCGGTGACGTGCCAACCCGCCCGCCGCAGGGCGAGGCCGATGGAGCCGCCGATCAGGCCGGTGCCGACGAGTCCGGCACGCCGAGCACCCATCGCGGCCTACTCGGGGAGGTCGTCGCGGAGGGTGACCGCGCCGTGCAGGTAGATGTGGTGGAGCTCGTCACGACTGCGCTCCGTGTACAGGTGCACCATCACCCGCAGGCACAGGGGCGTCCCCCAGGACACGTCGAGCTCCCGAGCGCAGATGAGGGGGATGTCCCCGAAGCCGGCCTTGCGGGCCCCGAGGGCCGGGAACGTGGAGTGCACGTCGTCCGTGGCCGTGAAGAGGATGCTGACGACGTCGTCGTGCTGGATCCCGTTGCGCTCGCAGATCTGCTCGAGGAGCTCCACGATCCGCTCGTGGACGTGCTCCTCGACGTCTTCGTCGACGGTGGTGGCCCCGCGCAGGGCCCGCAGCATGGGCGGCACGGACGGAGGCTACCGCCGAGGCCGTTCGGCCACGGCACGTTCTAGGGCCCGGACCTCGTCCTGGGAGAGCGCCCGCCACTCCCCCGGCGCCAGCGAGCGCTCGGCCAGCGGGCCGATGCGGGTGCGCACGAGGCGGACGACCGGATGGCCCACCGCCTCGCACATCCGCCGCACCTGCCGGTTGCGGCCCTCGTGGATGGTGAGCTTGAGCAGACGGTCGCCCACCACCGCGATCTTCGCCGGCGCGGTGATGCCGTCGTCGAGCTCGACGCCTTGCCGCAGGGCCCGCAGCGCGCCTCGGCTGGGCTCGCTGGCCACCTCGGCCAGGTACTCCTTCTCCACGCCGTACGACGGGTGGGTGATCCGGTGGGTGAGGTCGCCGTCGTTGGTGAGCAGCAGGAGCCCCTCGGTGTCGGCGTCGAGGCGCCCGACGGGGAAGACCCGGGGCTCGGCCGGCACGAGCTCCACGACCGTCGGGCGGCCCTGCGGGTCGGAGGCGGTGGTGACCACGCCCGCCGGCTTGTTGAGCAGGTAGTGCACCAACCCCGCCTTGGTGCCGATCTGCGCGCCGTCGACCTCGATCACGTCCGCCTCGGGATCGACCCGGCGACCCAGCTCGGCCCGCTCGCCGTTGACCCGCACGCGGCCCCGCTCGATCATCTCCTCGGCGGTGCGCCGGCTGCCGAGGCCGGCCTGGGCCAGCACCTTCTGCAGGCGGACGCCCTCGTGGTCGTCCCCCATCGGGGTCAGTCCTCGTCGTCGAGGGAGGGCAAGATCGCAGGCATCGCCGCGGCCGAGCCGCCGTCGGCGGCCTCGAGCTGGTCGAGCTGCTCGCCGAGGGACGGGCCCGGCGCCGGCCGCAGCCCGGCCTCGAGGTGCTCCACGAGGTCGGCTCCCGGGACGAACTCGCTCAGCGTGGGCAGGCCGTCGAGGCCCTCCAGGCCGAGTCGCTCGAGGAAGAGGGCCGTGGTGCCGAAGAGGACGGCCTGGCCGGGGCCGGGGTCCTTGCCGACCTCCTCGATGAAGCCGCGGACCTGGAGCGTCCGCATCACCCCGTCGACGTTCACGCCGCGGATGGCGGCCACCTGCGCCCGGGACACGGGCTGCTTGTAGGCGACGATGGCGAGCGTCTCGAGCGCCGCCCCCGACAGGCGGGCCGACTGGCCCTCCAGCACGAACCGCTCGACGTAGGGCGACAGGTCGGCATGGCTCTGGAACCGCCAGCCGCCCGCCACCGCGACGAGCGCGAAGCCCCGCCCTTGCTCCTCGTACTCGGCCGCCAGCTCGTGGCACAGCTCGCCGACCCGTGTGATCGGGACCTCGAGCAGCTGTGCGAGCAGCTGCGGCTCGACGGGCGACTCGGCGACCATGAGGATGGCCTCGATGGCCCGGCGGACCTCGGGAGATTCGGGCACTAGCGCACCCTTCGGGATGCGCCGAGCGCCCGATCGGCACTTCGTGCCGGGTAGAGCAGCTGCAACATGGTTCGCTCGCTGCGCTCGCTCATACGGTCAGCCATCGTAGGCGTCGACCCCGGCCAGCTCCTCCAGGTCCATGTGGTCACGGCCGAGCCACACGATCTGGATGTCGCCGAACGACGTCGGCTGGTCCAGGTCGACGAACCCCTGCTTGAAGAGCTCGAGGATGGCGAGGAACCGGACCACCACGGCGAGGCGCTCGACCAGGTCGCCGGTGAGCTCGCGGAACGAGATCCTGCCGATGAGGGGCAGCTCCTCGAGCAGCTCGACCACGGCGTCGTTCACGGATGCCCGGATCGGCGCCACGTGGTCGAGGTCGATCCGCGGCACCGGCTTCGGGGTGACGGCCCGGAGGTAGGCCCGGAGGAGCTCGTCGGCGGTGACGCCCTCGAGGACATCGGGCGTCAGCTCCACGAAGCGCTCGTCGGGCCCCGCCTGCCGCGGGAAGGACCGGCCGGCCACCTCGGCGAGGACCTCCAGGGCCTGGGCGGCGTCCTTGAAGGTCTTGCACTCGACCAGGCGGGTGAGGAGCAGGTCTCGCTCCGACCACAGGCTCAGCTCGTCGTCGAGGTCCATGTCGTCGGACCCGGGGAGGAGCCGGCGGGTCTTCAGCTCGATGAGGGTGGCGGCGATCAGGAGGAACTCGGTGGCCACCTCGAGGTTGCACCGCTCCATCGACTCGACCTCGTGGAGGTAGGCATCCACGATCCGGGTGAGGGAGACCTCGTAGAGGTCGACCTGCTCGCGCAGGATGAGGTGGAGGAGGAGGTCGAAGGGCCCCTCGTACACACCCGTGCTCACCTCGTAGGCCATCGGCGCAATGCTAATCACATCGGTGTGGTTCGGGAAGCCTCAGTGTTGTCCCGAAGACATTCGGGCCGGAGGCCGGCCACCCCCTACGATCCCGCCCCGTGCCCCGCGTCTTCTCCGGCATCCAGCCCACGGGCGAGATCCACCTCGGCAACTACCTCGGGGCGGTTCGCCGATGGGTCACGGCCCAGCACGAGCACGACGCCATCTACTGCGTGGTCGACCTCCACGCCCTCACCCTGCCGCAGGACCCGGAGGTCCTCCGGGGCAAGACCCAGGAGCTGATGGCCCTCCTGGTGGCGGCCGGGCTCGATCCCGACGTCTCCACGCTGTTCGTCCAGAGCCAGGTCCACGAGCACGCCCAGCTCGCGTGGCTGATGGAGTGCACGGCGTCGTTCGGCGAGCTCAGCCGGATGACCCAGTTCAAGGAGAAGGGCGAGCGGGCCGAGTTCACCTCGGCTGGGCTCTTCACCTACCCGGCGCTCATGGCGGCGGACATCCTCCTCTACGACACCGACAAGGTCCCCGTCGGCGACGACCAGCGACAGCACGTCGAGCTGGCCCGGGACGTCGCCGGCCGCTTCAACCACCGCTACGGCGACACGTTCGTGGTGCCCGAGCACGTGATCGCCCCGGTGGGCGCACGGATCATGGACCTCCAGGACCCCACCCGGAAGATGTCGAAGTCCGTCGACTCGCCGCAGGGCACGGTCCTCGTCACCGACGCCCCCGAGGTCATCGCCAAGAAGGTCAAGCGGGCGGTCACCGACGCCGACGGGGACGTGCGCTACGACCCGGCCGCCAAGCCGGGGGTGGCCAACCTCCTCTCCATCCTGGGCGCCGTCACCGGCGAGGAGCCGGAGGCGCTCGCCGGCCGCTACGAGCAGTACGGCCCGCTCAAGGCCGACGTCGCCGACGCGTTGGTGGAGGCGCTGCGGCCGGTGCAGGAGCGCTTCGCCGAGCTTCAAGCCGACCCCGGCCAGGTCGACCGCATCATCGCCCAAGGCGCCGAGAAGGCCCAGGCCATCGCGGCTCCGGTGCTCGCCCGGGCGATGGCCGCCATCGGCCTGCTCCCGCGCAGCTAGGGCAACGGAGACGGCGGAGGCGAGGCCGGATGCCGAAGGCCGCATCCGACCGGAGCAGGCAACAGCTCAGTCGTCGTCGGCGGCCTTCAGGGCGAGGGCGATCGGCGCGGGGACCGTCCAGGTCGGCTCCGGCTGGTGGTGCTCCCGGGCCCAGGCGACGGTGAGCGGATCGCTCCCTGCCGCCTCGAGCAGCCGGGCGCCGTCGACGTCGTGGCGCAGGTAGCGGCCGATGGCGCTGTCCCAGTCGACCACCCGCTCGCGCCCCAGGATCGCGGCGGTGAGGGTGGCCACGACGCGGCCCGGCGTCCGCAGCCCAGAGCTCGCCTTGCCCACGTCGTGCAGCAGCGCAGCGGCGAGCACGGGCCGGGTGGCCTCGTGGCCCAGGGCCGCCTCGACCCGCCGGGCCACCACCGCGGAGTGCCGCCGATCAGGCCCGGGCATGGCCTCCCAGAGCGCCCGCTCACCCGGCACGAGCTGCGCCGAGACCCAGGCGAGCTCGCGCTCGGGAGGACCCCCCGGCCGCAGCGACCCGAGGAAGCGGCGGACGAGGTGGGCCGCGCTCACGCGTGGGAGATGCAGAACCTCGTGGCCGGCATGGCCTCGAGGCGGACCTCGGAGATCTGCTCCCCGCAGATCTCGCAGGCGCCGTAGGTGCCGTCGTCGAGCTTCGCGAGCGCCCGCTCGACCTCGTCGAGCTCGTTGCGCAGCTGGCCCGCCAGGACCTTGTTCTCGCCCTGCTCGGCGGCGACCTGGCCGGAGTCGGCGAAGCCCTCGTCGAACTCGGGGCCGGAGCCCCCCGGGGTCAGCGACTCGACCTGGCTGGCCAGGGAGGCGCGCTCGGACTCGAGGCGCTCGCGAGAGCTGGGGGTCACCGACTGGTCAGGCACAGGGTCAGGCTAGTTCGGGGCCAGGGCACGCGGGTGGGCTGATCGGTACGCCTCCCACAGTCGCTCCGTGGACACCAGCGTGTAGATCTGCGTGGTGCTGATCGAGGCGTGGCCGAGCAGCTCCTGGACCGCGCGGATGTCCGCACCGTGGTCGAGCATGTGCGTGGCGCAGGAGTGGCGGAGCACGTGCGGGCTCAGCCGACCGGCCAGCCCGACCCCCTCGCCGTAGCGACGCAGGACCTCCCACACGCCCTGCCGGCCGAGGCGCCCGCCCCGGCGCCCGAGGAAGACCGCCTCGGCATCGCCCCGCCGACGCCAGCGAGCCGGCTCCAGCTCCGGCCGCCCCCCCGTCCCGAGCCACGCCACCAGCGCCCGGAGGGCGGGGCCGCCGAGCGGCACGATCCGCTCCTTGCTGCCCTTGCCGAGGACGCGGACGAGCTGGTCGTCCAGGTTGAGGTCCCCCAGCGAGAGGCCCACGAGCTCCGACACCCGCGGCCCCCGTCCCGTACAGCAGCTCGAGCACGGCTCGATCGCGTCGAGCCATCGGATCGTCGCCGACGGGCGCGGCCAGCAGCCGGCCCACCTCGTCCTCCGTCAGCGCCTTCGGCAGGCCCTTGCGGACCCGGGGCTGCTCGGCGTCGAGGGCCGGGTCGTCGACGCGCCGGCCCTCCTCCACCAGGAAGCGATGGAGCGACCGCACGGCCACCGCCGCGCGGGCGACCGATGCGTCGGCCAGGCCGTCGCTGCGCAGGGCCGCCACGTGGTCGACGACGTCGGCCTCGCTCGCGGTCGAGCGGGGTCCGGCCCCGCCCGTCGAGCCAGAGGGCGTAGCGGCGGAGGTCCCGACGGTACGCGGCGATCGTGTTGGGCGCTCGCCCTCGCTCAGCGGCCAGCCAGATCAGGAGGTCCTCCACCTCGCGGGGGACGGCCTCCAGCACCGCTACCCCCGTCGGCGGGCGATGGTGAGGAGCCCGATCACCGTCTTGGCGTCGGTGATCCGGCCGGCATCGATGTCCGCCAGCGCCTCGGCGAGCGGCACCCGCTCGATCGTCATCGCCTGCTCCTCGATCCCCTGGGGATCGTGGGGCACCGGCCGCAGGTCGGTGGCGAGGTACAGCGCGACCATCTCGTCGGAGAACCCCGGCGAGTTGTGGAACCGGGCCAGCAGCTCGAGGTGACCCGCCTCGAGGCCGGCCTCCTCCACGAGCTCGCGCGCCGCGGTGGTGGCGTCGTCCTCACCTTCGACGTCGCGGATGCCCGCCGGCACCTCGACGAGGTCGTGGCCCATCGCGGCGCGGTACTGGCGGACGAGGGTGACGGTGTCGTCGTCGTGCAGCGGGATGACACCGACGGCGCCCGGGTGGTGGATCACATGGCGTTCGAACGTCTCGCCGTCGGCGGCGCGGTAGGTCGCGCGCGCGACCGTGAACCGGAACCCCTGCGCGATCTCCTCCTCGGAGACCAGCTCGAACGGCGGCATCCGCTAGCTGCCGGACGCGTACACGGACGTCGACGGTTCGTCGTCGAGCTCGAAGAGGTGGGGAGCCCGGCCCTCCGCCCGCTCCATCGCCGCCTTGACCAGCCCGCTGAACAGCGGCGCCGGACGAGTGGGACGGCTCTTCAGCTCAGGGTGGGCCTGGGTGCCGACCCAGTACGGGTGGCCCTTGAGCTCGATGAACTCGACGAGGCGCCCGTCGGGCGAGACGCCGGAGCACGTGAAGAAGCCATCGTCGAACTTGGCCCGATAGCGGGGGTTGAACTCGTAGCGGTGACGGTGGCGCTCCGAGACCACGGTCTCCCCGTAGGCCTCCGCCACCTGCGATCCCGGTGTGAGCATGGCGGGGTAGGCACCCAGCCGCATCGTGCCGCCCATGTCGGTGACGCCTCGCTGGGTCTCCATCAGGTCGATCACCGGGTGTGGGGTCGACGGATCGAGCTCGCTCGAGGTGGCGCCGACGAGGCCGAGGACGTTGCGGGCGTAGTCGATCGTCATCATCTGCAGACCGAGGCAGAGGCCGAGGCAGGGGACGTCGTGCTCCCGGGCGTACTGGGCGGCGGCGATCTTGCCCTCGGTGCCGCGCTCGCCGAACCCGCCCGGGATCACGATGGCGTCGAGCTCGTGGAGGCGGCCCTCGGCGAGGAGCCCCTCGACCTCCTCCGCCTGGATCCAGTCGACCTCGATCGCGCACCCGTGCTGGAAGCCTCCGTGCTTGAGCGCCTCGACGACCGACAGGTAGGCGTCGTGCAGGCTCACGTACTTGCCGATCACCCCGACCCGAACGGTGCGCTCGGTGGTCTCGATCCGGTCGACGAGGACCTCCCACTCGCTGAGGTCGGGGTCCGTGCCCTCGAACCGCAGGATCTCGCACACGACCTCGTCGAGCCCCTCCTCGTGGAGCACCAGCGGGATCTCGTAGAGGTTCCGGGCGTCGGCGGCGTTGACCACCGCGTCGATCGGCACGTCGCACAGGTTGGAGATCTTGCGCTTGAGCCCCTCGGCGAGCGGCTCGTCGCTGCGGACCACGATCACGTCGGGCTGGATGCCGCGGCTGCGCAGCTCGGTGACCGAGTGCTGCGTCGGCTTGGTCTTCTGCTCGGCGACGATCTGCGGAGCCAGCGTGACGTGCACGTAGCAGACCTGGTCGCGACCGACGTCGAGGCGGAACTGACGGATGGCCTCGAGGAACGGGAGGATCTCGATGTCACCCACCGTGCCGCCGACCTCGGTGATCACGACGTCGATCTCCTCGCCGGTGAGGCGGCTGATGCGGCGCTTGATCTCGTCGGTGACGTGCGGGATCACCTGCACGGTCTTGCCGAGGTAGTCGCCGCGCCGCTCGGCGGCCAGGACGGCCGAGTAGATCGAGCCGGTGGTGGCGTTGGAGTCGCGGGTGAGGTTCTCGTCGATGAAGCGCTCGTAGTGCCCGAGGTCGAGGTCGGTCTCGCCGCCGTCGTCGGTGACGAACACCTCGCCGTGCTCGAAGGGGTTCATCGTGCCGGGGTCGACGTTGATGTACGGGTCGAGCTTCTGCATGGTGACCCGCAAGCCGCGGGCCTTGAGGAGCCGTCCGAGGGAGGAGGCGGTGATGCCCTTCCCGAGGGACGACGCAACGCCTCCCGTGACGAAGATGTGCTTGGTCACCCAGAAGCCTCCGTGTGCGGATCGATCGACGCAGCCACGGGAGAACACCCTACCGCTCCCCGGCCCGACGGCGGCGCACGGCCCGACCGGGCCCCGCTCGGTAGGGTCCTCGCGCCCATGGAACCGCCCTCCGCTCCCCTGTTCGACCGGATGGCCCGGCGCGACCTCGGCCTCCTCGTCGCCGTCACGGTGGCCCTCCGGCTTCCGGCGCTGTTCGCCGAGCGGCACCTGACGTTCGACGACGGCGTCTTCGGTGCGTCGGCGGTCGCGATGCGGGCGGGGGGCCAGCCGTTCCGGGACGTGTTCTCGAGTCAGGGCCCGCTCTTCCTGCCCCTCCTGTGGGTGTTCGACCTGCTGGGGTTCCGCCGGCTCGACAGCCCCCGTCTCCTGTCCGTGGCGGCCGGGGTGGTGCTGGTGGCCGCGGTGTACCTCGCCGCTCGGGAGGTGGCCGACCGGCCTGGCGCCCTCCTCGCCGCCGGTCTCACGACGGGCTGCGCCAGCGTCTTGTGGGTCACCGGGCCGGTCGCCGCCGACGGGGTGGCCCTGGCGTTCGCGGCGATCACGATGTGCCTCGTCCTCCGCTGGCGGGACGACCTCACGGTCGGCCGGGCGATCGGGATCGGCCTCGCGGTGAGCGCGGCCATCTCGGTGAAGTCGCTCATCGGCGTCGTGCTGATCCCGGTGGCGATCGCCCTGCTCGCCGGCCGGCGCCTGATGCCGATCCTGGCCGGCGCCCTCACGGCCGTCGCCTTCCACTTCGCGCTGTGGCTCCCGTGGGGCGTCGGGAACGTCTGGGACCAGGCCTACGCCTACCACCTCGACGTCGCCGGGTCCCGCACCCCCTTCGCCAACCTCAAGAAGACGCTCAGCACGCTCGGCGACCGCGACCTGCCCCTGGTCGCCTGCCTCGTCCTCGTGCTCGGCCTCGCCGCGTGGCAGGCGTGGACGCACCGATACCGCCCGCACGACGCCGAACTGGTGGGAGAACTCGGGCAAGAACGACCCACTTCTCCTACGAGTTCGCGGTGGTTGGGACCGGACCCCCTCCTCGGGCTCTGGCTGGCGGGAGTGGTGCTCATGCTCCTCGCCGAGCACCCGATGTGGCGCCCGCACGTGTCGCACCTCGTGCCGCCGCTCGCGCTGTTCGTCGCCCGCCACCGCCCACCCTGGAGGCCGCTGGTCGCCATCGCGGTCCTGGTCGTGCCGTACCACGTCGTCCATTCGTGGGAGCTCCTCCACACCACCCCCTACCGCGGGACGACCGGCGAGATGGTCGACCAGCTCGCTCTCCTCCCCGACGGGGCCCTGGCCATCAGCGATGATCCCGGCATCGTGTGGAGGGCCGGGCGCCGCACCACTGACGACTTCGTCGACACGTCCCGGCTGCGCATCGACACGGGCCGCATGGACAGCGACAGCGTCATGGCCGCCGCCGAGCGCCGGGACGTCTGCGGCGTCGTGATCCGCAGCTCCCAGCGCTGGGGCTCGTTCGAGGATCTCCCCGGACGCCTCGAGGCGGCGGGGTACCACCCCGAGCTCGTGGACGAGCGCGGCCGCACGTACTGGAGGAACCGGGGATGCGGAACCAGCCGGTGAGCCTCCAGCTCACTCGGTGCGGAGTCGGCCCCACCGGTCGGCCTGGCGCAGTCCCGGGGTGGCGTCGATGACCTTGGTGAACGACACCCGCTCCGACGCAAGGTTGAGCAGCACGAGCAACATCAGGACCGCCGTGCGCACCGGCCGGCTGGTCTCGAGCACGACCGCCAGCCCGAGGACGGCGCCGAGGAGATTGGCCCCGGTGTCGCCGAGCATCAGGCGCTCCCGCAGGTCGGCGTGGAGCAGGCCGGCCGCCGCACCGACCACCGACGCGACTGCGAGACCGACCGGTGAGGTGCCGGCCGCCAGAGCCAGCGGCACGTAGACCAGCAGGCCGACCTTGATCGTGCGTCCCGGGGCGCGGTCGAGCAGGTTGCCGAGGTTGGCGGCCAGTGCGACCAGCGCGGCATCCGCCAGCAGACGCCTTCCGCTCACCTCCCCCGGTGCCGCGGTGAGCACGATGGCCACGACCCCGCCTCCGAAGAGCTTCATCGCCCCCGTGGTGAGGCGGCCGTCGGCCAGCGCCCGGAGATGACCGCGGAACCCGCGGTCCTCCCCGCCGAGCAGATCGTCGATGAGGCCCAGCAGGGCGAACGCGAAGCAGGCGAACAGGACCATCGAGCGCAGGAGGCTGTCGCTGAGCTCCTCCCCCACCCCGAACTCGGCCAGCGCCGTCCGAGCCGCCTCCACCACCAGCACCGCCAGCACGATCACCAGCCCGCCGGCGGTCGGCAACGACCGACCCCGGAAGTTCGTGCGCTGCAGCGCCGGTGCCGCCAGGACCTCGGACGAGGCCCGCTCGAGCAGGAAGGCGGCGAGCGCACCCCCGCCGAGCAGCAGCATCCACGCGAGGAGGCCGGAGGTCACGGCTCGACCTCTGCGTCCACCTCGACCTCGGGCAGGCCCCGCACCATGAGGTACACGAGGGCGGCGTTCACCACCCCGATGAGGACGCCGGGCACGGCGATCCCCGAGTCGTTGAGCGCGAACCCGAGCACCCCCACGACCAGGAGTCCGGCGAGGCTCTCCGGGATCGCGTCGCGGATGGCTCGAGCCGCCCCCGGGGCCCGCCACAGGAGGTAGACGCCCAACAGGAGCGCGAGCGGGACCATCGCCGTCCAGACGGTGCTCGTGATCACGCCGAGGTTGGCGGCGAGCTTCCGCGTGATGACCGTCGTGAACGAGCCGAGGCCCTCGTCGCCCATCCGCTCCACGAGTCGACCCAGGTGGGTGCGGCTGTCGGACGGCCGGGACAGGTCGATCGCCGCGAACAGCCCGATCACCACGAGGGTGGCCGAGCCCCAGATCGCCACCAGGCGCACCCGGATCGGGATCCGCAGCAGCTGGGTGGCGGTGATCCCGATGGCCGGCACGAAGGCGAGGACGCCACCGACGTCGGAGCCCCAGATGGGCGAGCCGTCGATGATCACCGCCAGCCCGAGCACGCCGAGCGCCACCGCGATCGCACGCGAGCGGCCGGCCACGCGGTGGACCAGCAGGCCGGCCAGGAGGAACGCGGCCCCGGCGAACTGCCCGTAGGCGAGGTTGCCCATGCCCGCGAACCGGCCGCCGACCGTCGGCGAGTAGCCGAACACCGTGTTGATCTGCAGTGGCGCCCCCAGGAGCATGTCCACCACCAGGAGCCCGAACACGAGGCCCAGCGCGCCGAGGAGCGGGTCCAACCGGTGGCGGCGGCCCACGACCAGCGCCAGTCCGGCGAGGGCGCACGACAGCACCGCGATGAACCCGTAGTAGGCCACCTCCGCCCACTCGTAGAACGGGAGCTGGCCGGCGAGGTAGGTGGCGGGCAGGTAGCACAGCATCGCGAGGGCTCCGAAGGCCACGGCTCCGTTCCCCCGGCGCCCACGTCGGTGGGTGGCGACGACGGCCGCCACCAGCAGCGCGGCCTGGAGCGCGACGAAGAGGGTCGCCACCGGGGCCACCATGTGGTCGCGGAACTTCGCCTGCTTGTTGATGCGGACGAGGTCCTCGGCGCGGGCTTCACCGGTGGAGGCGCCGCGCTCCGTGCGCTCGAAGGGCCGTCCCTCCATGCTGTCCGGTCGGTCGACACCGGCGAGGTCGAGGATCGTCGGTGCGATGTCGACCAGGGTCACGAAGCCCCCGCGTCGGGTGGTGGCCGAGCGCAGCAGGCCGGGCGCGATCCCCGGAGCGTGCAGACCGGCCACGGTCAGGTGCGAACCCGACCGCGAGTGGTAGGGGCCGACCACGAGCACGGCGTCGCGCTCGAGATCCACCCGGGCGAGCAGCTCGCCCACCAGCTCATCGGTGTTCGCCAGGGCGTCGCCCCGGAGGCGAGCCTGCTGCTGGGGGGTGGCCAGCAGCCGATAGCGGTCGACGCGCGCGAGGTCGGAGCCTTCGACCAGCACCACGCCGCCGTCGTCCCACACGCCGTCGAAGGCGGCGACCACGGCGGCCTCGTCGTAGTGCACCCCGAACGGCGCCAGTGGGTCCTCGACGATGAGTGAGCGGGACACCCGGCCGGCCGGGACCACGCCCGACCGGTCGGCCAGCGCGCTCCCCGCCTCGCGGTCGAACGTCGGCGACCCGAGCGCGAAGCGACCGTCGGCGTTGGCGATCACCGCGCGAGGGACGCCCGCGTCGCCCAGCGCCTCGCCCAGCGCGCCGACCTCGGCGTCGAAGTGGAGGCGGTTGTTCCGTCGGGTCACGAGCGGTTGGGCGAGGCTGACCACGCCACCGCCGGGCTCGACCCCGGTGTTCCTCCGGAACACGGACCCCGCGGGCACCCCGAAGAAGTCCTCGTCGGGCTCGAGCACCTGGCCGCTCGAGTCGACGCCTCGGGCACGGGTGCCCGCCCCGAAGGCGGCGTAGCCGTCGGATGGGGACGTGGTCCGCACGACGTCGCGCACCGACAGCGCCGCGACGGCCGAGCCATCGAGGAGCCGATCGAGGTTCGGCGTCCGCCCCTCGTAGAGGTCGCTCCAGGCCAACGTGGGCATCGACAGCACGAGCACCCGAGCGGGTCGGGGGGCTCCGACTGGCGCGGCGGAGGCCCCGCCGGCCCCGATGGACAGGAGGAGCGGGGCCATCACGAGCGCGCCGACGGCGAGGAGGAGGCGCCGGCTCACGGGAGCGCCACCGGTGGGACGGGGGTCGACGGCGACCTCGCAGGCAGCGCTCGCAGGAGGCGGAGGACGGCGAGGTACGCCGCGAGGCCCACCACGGAGACTGCGCTCACGAAGGCCAGGTTGGAGATCCTTCCGTCCGGGTGGACGCCGTGGCTGATGAACCAGGCGCCCGCCCCGAGGGTGGCAGCGGAGCCCATCACGCGCAGCACCGTGGTGGAGCCCAGGTTGCCCACGGTGGGGTGGAGCTGCCGGGCCAGCCACATCGTCCCGATCGCCTGTGCCGTGGTGTGGGCGCCGGCGATGCCCCAGAGGCACCCGGGGCCCTCGAGCGTGGCTCCGGCGACGAGCATCCCGATCGTGCCGAGCACCGCGCTGCCGAGCGCGGCCAGCGCGGGCGTCCGGCTGTCACCGAGTGCGTAGGAAGCCCGGGTGAGGAGCAGGAACCCGCCGTAGGCCGGGATCCCGAGGGCCAGGCCTCCGAGGGCGGCGGCCAGCAGCTGCGGACCCTCCCCACGGCTTGCCTCGCCGAACGCGAGGACCGCCATCACCGGTGTGCTCAGCCCGGCCAGCAGCGCGGCGATGGGGGCGGTGACCGCCGCCATCGCGTCGATCGCCCAGCGGAGGGTGGCCCGCATGCCGGCCAGGTCCCCCGCCGCGACCTCTGCGGCGAGTCGGGGCAGCACGGTCGTGTGGATCGGCTGCGCCAGGATCCCGTAGGGCGCGAGGAACACCACCATCCCGAGCTGGTACGCCACCACTCCCCCAGCGAGCCCACCCGCGGCGATGAGGGCCGCGCCTTGGAGGATCGCCACCCCGGAGCTCTGGAGCGCGGCCCACCCGGAGAGTCGAAGCAGCTGACGCACGCGTGCGTCACGCACGGCGCGGCGCACGCCGAAGCGATATCGGAAGCCGCTGGTCCAGACCGCGACGGCAGTGACGCCGACGTAGGCGACGACGCCGACGGTGCCGCCGAGGGCGAGGACCAGCCGCTCGCCGCTCGACAGGTGGAGGCCGGGGTTCGGCCCCGCCATGGCCCGGAACACGGCCATCGAGGCGACGATGACAAGGGTGTTCCCGATCGGAGCCATGGCGGTGATCACGAAGCGGCCACGCGACTGGAGCAGCGCGGTGCCCACCGCGCCCAGCGCGTAGAGCATCACCTGCGGCACGAAGAACCGCAGCAGGAACGTGGCCAGCTCCCGCTGGTCCGCCGCGATGGCGGGGTCCGACACCCCGGCGGTGAGCACCTGGGCCAGGGCCGGCGCGAACAGGACGCCGAACAGGGTGACCACCCCGAGCACGACCAGCGCGAGTGACAGCACCCCTCCGGCCAGCTCCTCCGCGAGGCGCGTGTCGCGACGGGCGAACGCCTCCACGAAGCTGGGCACCAGGACCGCGGAGAGCGCCCCCGAAGCCAGGAGGTCGAACAGCACGTTCGACACCGTGTTCGACGCCTGGAACGCGTTGCCCAGGAACGTGGTGCCCAGGACGGCGGCGATGACCACCATCCGCAGCGCGCCGAAGGCGCGCGACACCGCCGCCGCCGCCCCCATGCCGACCGCGGACCGGCTCAGCGGGATGGGGGTGACGGGTTCCACAGCGCCGCCCGCCGCGTCGCTCACGGCGCCGTCCAGGCGGGGATGATCCCGTCGGCGTCCGCGCCGTAGCCGAAGTGCCCGACCCGACCGGCGGCGACCTCGACGAGCGCCAGGATCGCGGCCACCCGGCCCTGCGGGAGCTCGGCATCGTCCACGAGCACGATGCGGTCCCGGACGTCATCCTCCATCGTGCGGGCGAAGCCCTGCCCGCGCGCGGGACCGTCGGAACGCTGGACGTACGCCTCGGCCGCCACGGTGGGAAGCCCCGCGGCGGAGGCCCGGTCCACCATCTGGGCAGCCGCCGGGGTGACGCGGTCGGAGGCCTCGGTGCCGGTGAGGAGCAGCACGCGAGGCGACGCGCCGGCCAGCCCGTCGAGGCGCGGGGCGCCGTCGTCCTGCGCGTCGACCGAGAGGAACCCGGCGTCGACCAGCGCGGTGAGCACGCCCCTCGCGACCGCGGGATCGGCCGTCGCGCCCAACGCGGCAGTGAGGGCGTTGAGCGCGGCGCCGCGCACGGCGCCGGCGGAACCCTGGTCGTCGATCCCGGTGGCGGTGGCGAGCGCGGCTCTGTCCTCATCGCTCTCGAGCGACCAGCGCTCCTCGAGCCAGGTGATCCCGGGCACGACGGCGCCGGCTCGACGGGCGAGGGCCAGCGTCTCGGTGGCCACGTCCTCGTCGATCCCACGAGCGGCCAGCAGCAGCACCGGCACCCCGGTCAGGCGATCGGTCACCGCGAAGTCGGCGCTGACACCCGCGTAGGCGCGGGTCTGGTCCAGCTCCGCCTCCAGCCGGTCGTTCTCGGCCTTGCGCTCGTCGAGGTTCCTCGAGACGCGGTCGACGCGGTTCTCCAAGCTGTCGACGACCGCTCGGTCGACGTAGGTGGTGCCGACGACCACGCCGATGGCGATGGCCAGGAACACGGCGGTGATCGAGACCACGTGGAACCGAAACGAGATCATGATCCTCCTGCGGCGCGCCGCATCAGAACGTCCCCGTGACGTCGAGCCAGAAGTCGCGCAGCGTCAGCCACGTGCCCCGGAAGATCACGTGCAGGGGTTGGGAGACGATGACGACGACGAGCACCACGAGGAGCGCGGCCGCCACCATCAGGATGAAGTCGCCCCGACGGACGTTGCCCTCGTAGAGCCGGGCGACCCCCTTGGCGTCGACGAGCATCGGGCCGAGCCGCAGGCGGGTGAGGAAGGTCGACGACATGCCAGGGCGTCCCTTGTCGAGGAACTCCACCATCGTGTGGTGGGTGCCGACGGCGACGATCAGCTTGGCGCCGAGCTCGTAGGCCAGGAGCATCGCGGCGTCCTCGCTCGTGCCCTCCACGACGAACTCGACGTACGGCTTGCCGAACGCCTGGAGCTCCTCGTACCCCGGGTTGCGGCCGTCGGGGTGCACGTGGTGCACGTGCTCGGCCCCGACCTCCATCGCCGCCTCCGACACGGAGTCGAAGTCGCCGAGGATGATGTCCGGGGTGAAGCCCATCTCGAGCAGGGCGTCGGCCCCGCCGTCGACGCCGATGAGCACGGGCCGGTACTCGCGGATGTAGGGCTTCAGGATCTGGAGGTCCTGCTTGTAGTCGTGGCCGCGGACGACCACCAGTGCGTGCCGTCCCGCGAAGTTCGTGCGCAACGTCGGCGTGGTGATCGGTGCGAAGACGATGTCTGCCTCGCGCCGGACGTACTCGAGGGTGTTCTCGGCGAATCGCTGGAGCTCGTGGCCGATGCCCTCGCGGGCGTCGTCCATCCGGCGCTCGATCTCCTCCTCGCCGAGGACGTGGCCGGCCCCGACCTCCTGGCCGCCGAGGACCAGCAGGCCGTCGCGCAGGTGGAGGGCCTCGCCGTCAGGGACGAGGTCCATGACCTCCTTCCCGACTGCGTCGATCAGCACGATCCCAGCCCGAACCAGGCGCATCGGCCCGCCGTTCGGATAGCGGCCGGTGATGCACTGCGACGCGTTCACCACGGCCACCACCCCGGAGTCGATCAGCCCGTCGGCGGCCACCCGATCGATGTCGGCGTGGTCGATGACGGCGATGTCACCGGGCTCGAGGCGCTTGATGAGGTCCTTCGTGCGGCGACCCACCTTGGCGGTGCCCCGCACCACACCGTCGGCGAGCCCCGCCTTGCGGCGCCGCAGCATCATCGACCCCGCTCCTGGGCGGCGGTGGCGAGGAGCTCCTCGGCGTGCTCCTGGCCGGAGTCGCTCTCGGCGAGCCCCGACAGCATCCGGGCCAGCTCCCGCACCCGGGTCTCCGCGGAGAGCACCTCTGCGGTGACCACCGTGGTGCGGCCGTCGTCGTCCTTGGAGATCGCGACCTGTGCGTCGGCGAAGGCCGCCACCTGCGGGAGGTGGGTGACCACCAGCACCTGCTTGTCGACGGCCAGCGCGGCAAGGGCGCGTCCCACGGCCCGCGCGGCCGTGCCACCCACCCCGGCATCGACCTCGTCGAACACCAGGGTCGGCACGCGCGCCCCGACGACGAGTCGCAGCGCCAGCATCGTGCGGGCCAGCTCACCACCCGAGGCGGCCTTGGCCAGCGGGGCTGCCGGCATCCCCGGGTTCAGCGCCAGGAGGAAGCGCACGTCGTCGCCGGGATCGTCCGCGCCCACGTCGATGGCCACCGCGGCCCGCGGGAGCCCGAGCTCGCCGAGGCCTGCCTGCACTGCAGCTGCAAGGGAGGGGGCCTCCTTGCGGCGTCGCTTCGCCACCGCGGCCGCCGCCTTGGACTCCGCCGCGAGGGCCACCCGGTGGGCCTCCTCCGCCCCGGCCGCCCGCTCCTCGAACGACTCGAGCGCGGCGTGGCGATCCGACAGCTCGTCGCGCGTGGCCAGGACCTCCGACAACGGCGCGCGAGGCCCACTGCCGTACTTTCGCCGCAGCTCGCCCAGCGCGGCGCGTCGCGCCTGCACGACGGAGAGCCGGGCCGGATCGGACTCGATCGACTCCGCGGCGGTGCGCAGCTCGTGGGCCACGTCCTCGAGCTCGGCGGCCACCCCCGCGAGCCGGTCCCGCGGCGCGGTGAACGGGAGGCGCTCGCCCAAGGAGGCCAGCGCCTGGCCGATCAGGTCGCGAGCGCCGCCTTCGGTGTCGAGGGCCGCCTCCGCCGACGAGGCCGCGGCGCGGTGCGCGTCGGCGTCGGCCAGCAGCTCCTCCTCCGCCGCGAGGATCTCGTCCTCGTCGGGCCCCTGGATGCCGGCCGCCTCGAGCTCGTCGAGCTGGAAGCGCAGGAAGTCGAGGTCCCGGGCGCGCGAGCCGGCGTCGCCCCCCAGCTCCGCGAGGTCGGCCTCGGCGCGGCGAACGGCCCGCCGAGCGGCCTCGAGCGGGGCCAGGTCGATGGCCGCGTAGCGGTCGAGCGCACGGCGCTGGCTGGGCGTGGCGAGGAGGCCGACGGCCGCATGCTGTCCGTGCAGGTCCACGAGGCCCGCCGTGAGCTCGGCCAGGTCGCCGGCGGTCAGCGGGCGCCCGTCCCGGTAGGCCCGTGAGCGGCCGTCGGCAGGGACCACGCGCGTGAGCACCAGCTCCTCGTCGCCCATGACGAAGCGACCCTCGACCGTGGCCTCCGCCGCTCCCGGACGGACCATCGACGGGTCGGCCCGGCCCCCGGTGAGCAGGCCGATCGCCCCGAGGACCATGGTCTTCCCGGCGCCGGTCTCGCCCGTGAGCGCGGTCATGCCGGGTCCCAGCACGAGCGACAGGCCCTCGATGACCCCCAGATCGCGCACGACGAGCTCAACGAGCATCGCGGTGTCCCATGGCGTCTGGTTGCATCTCGGTCGCGTGGATCCCTCGGGGCGTCGGGCGGGTGCAGGTCCTTCGCTCGGCACGGCTGGGGCCCTCCGCCCGAGTTCCCGGGTAGGGAACCTGCGTCATTAGGGTAGGCGACCACCCATGCGCGATCGAAGCCACCGGCCCGTCCTCCAGGGGGTTCGCGGCCTGCTGGTGAGCGGGATCGTGATCTACCACGCGATTCGACTGCTCTCGTCGCGCAACGGCGACAACTGGGGTGACATCAGCCCCCTCTGGTGGTGGGCCGCCACCTTCCGCTTCGGCGTCGACGGCTTCTTCGTCCTGGCCGGCTTCCTGGTGGTGGGCTCGTGGCGCTCGTCACGAGCCCGGGCCAGCTCGCTGTGGGCGGCCACGAGGGAGTTCGCCGGCCGTCGGGCCTGGCGGATCCTGCCTCCGTACCTGGCCACGCTGGTGGTGCTGGTCCCGATGCTCAACCCCGGCCTGCTGCGACCGGAGGGCTGGCGGGACCTCGCCCGCCTCGTCACCGTGCAGCAGTACCTCGACGTCCACCTGCCGGCCACCGTCAACGTGCCGAGCTGGTCGCTCACCACCGAGGTGCACTTCTACCTGGCGGTCCCGCTCCTCGCCTGGGCGATCACGAAGGTCGGCGGATGGAAGGCCTGGGTGCTCTCCGTCGCCATCTCGTTCTGGTGGGTCGAGGGGACGGCCCGTGGCGACCTGGCCGCCAGCCTGCTCCCCGGGCGCCTCGACGACTTCGTGCTGGGCGCCGCCGCCGCCGGGCTCCTGGCCCAGGTGGCCGCCGGCCACCGCTCGTACCTCCACCGGGCGCTCACCTCGCGCGCCGCGCTGCCGGTGCTCACCGTCGCCCTGCTCGCCGTCGGCACCTACCACGGCGGCACGTTCCAGCGGCCGATCGACGGACTGCTCACGCAGCTCATCCACCCGGTGTCCGCGCTCGTGCTCGCCGCCCTGCTGGTCCGTCTCGTGGCCGGACCGCCCGTCCGCGCGCTGGAGCACCCGGTGCTCGTGTGGCTGGGCGGCATCAGCTTCAGCCTCTACCTCTGGCACTACCCGATCCTGGACGAGGGGCTCCGGCTCACCGGCGCCATGCGCGCTCCCGCCCCCCAGGCGGCGCTGACGGGGCTCGCCCTGGCCGCCGCGTCGGTGCTCGTGGCCTTCGCCGCCCACCGACTCGTCGAGCTCCCCGCCACGCGCCGGCGCCGCAGTCGACCCGCGCCGCTACCGGTCGTTCAGCCCGAACTTCGCCTTCAGGATGCGTAGGAAGTCGCGCGGCCCGAAGGTCACGAGCCGAGCGGAGCGGGCCGCCGCGGTGCAGACCACGGCATCCCCCTCGCCCAGCTCACCGAGGTTGCGCCCGTCGACGCTCAACGTCGCTGCACGGTGGCCCTGCACGGTGAGCCGCAGCTCAGCCCCCGGATCGAGCACCAGCGTCCGGTCGAACAGCATGTGCGGCGACACCGGCGTGAGCATCAGGGCCCGGTGCGTCGGCGCGACGATCGGGCCACGCACGGAGAACGCGTAGGCCGTCGACCCGGTCGGTGTGGCCACGATGAGGCCGTCCGCGGCGTAGGTCGTGAAGAACTCGCCGTCGACCTCGACGGCGAGCCGGACGGTGTGGCCCATCGGGGTCTTCTCGAGCACCGCCTCGTTGAACGCCAGGTGCTCCGTCGGCGCCTGCCCGGCCCGCTCAGCCCGCACCGTGAGGAGCATACGCTCCTCGATCGTGCCCTCTCCCGCGAGGAAACGGTCGAGCGCCGCGCCGAGGTCGTCCGGCTCGATGTCCGTGAGGTAGCCGAGCTGGCCGACGTTGATGCCGAGGATCGGCACGCCGGCCTCCGACACCAGATCCACCGTGCGGAGCATCGTGCCGTCGCCGCCCAGGCTGACGGCCACGTCGAGACCGTCGGCCAAGTCGGCCTCGGGGACCCCGTGCTGCCCCATGCCGGCGGCCTCGGCATCCTCGAGCGGCAGCCGGACGGTGTGGCCCTCCGCCGTGAGGCGCGTGGCGGTGGCGGCCGCCAGCTCGGCCGCCTGGGCCCGCTCCCGGTGCAGCACGATCCCGACGGTGGCCATGCTCAGACCTCGACCTCGGCCAGCGCGGCGTCGAGCAGGGCCGTGACGTCGGGCCCCGCGTGCGTGCCGGCGCGGGCGTGGAGCAGGAACTCCACGTTGCCGTCGGCGCCGGTGAGCGGAGAGGCCATGGCGCCCATGATGGTCGCGCCGGCGGCCGAGAGCGCGGTGGACACCTCCTCGAGCACCCGGCGCCACACGACAGGGTCGGTGATCACGCCCCGCCCTCGAGCTGCTTCCTCGCGCCCCGCCTCGAACTGCGGCTTCACGAGCAGCACGACGTCGGCGCCCGGCGCGACGCAGCGCGACGGCCACCGGCACCACGGTGCGCAGGGAGATGAACGAGAGGTCGCCGACCAGCACCTCGGCGGCCGGGCCGAGGTCCCCCGGCGTCAGCTCGCGGGCGTTGGTGCGCTCGCGGACCTCCACCCTCGGGTCGGTCCTCAGCCGCTCGTGCAGCTGGCCGTAGCCGACGTCGACGGCGACGACGGTCGTCGCGCCACGCTGCAGGAGGGCATCCGTGAACCCTCCCGTGGACGACCCGAGGTCGATCGCCCGACGGCCGTCGACCACCACCGCGAACCGCTCGAGTGCCGCGTCCAGCTTCTCGCCGCCCCGTCCGACGAAGCGGGGGGGCGGCCCGTGGACGACGATGGCCTCCCCGGGCGCGACGAGGCGCGACGACTTCGAGGCAGGGGCGCCGTCGACGGTGACCCGCCCGGCGTCGATGTCCGCCTGTGCCTGGCTGCGGCTGGGGGCGAGGCCCCGCCGCACCAGCTCGGCGTCGAGGCGACGCCGGACCAGGGGGCTACGCCCGCTTCTTGGCGGCCGTGGCCTTCTTGGCCGGGGCCTTCTTGGCGGGAGCCTTCTTGGCGGGAGCCTTCTTCGCCGGGGCCTTCTTGGCGGAGACCTTGCGCACGGAGGGGGCCTTCTGGGCGGCGGCGCGGACCGGCTTGGAGGCCGAGGCGACCAGGCTGGCGATGCGCGCCTCGGCCTTGTCGAGGTCGGCCTTGCTGACGAGGCCGAGGCTGGTGATCTGTTGCTTGACCTCGCGGCGAACGGCCTCGACGAGCTTCTCGCTGTTCTTGCGGCTTCGGTCGACCAGGTCGACAGCGGCAGCACGGGCCTGGTCGGCCTGCACCTCCCCGGCCTTCACCAGGTCCTTCACCAGCGCCTCGGCCCGGGCCTGGGTCAGCGCCGTGAAGGCGAGCCCGGTGTCGATGTACCGCTTGAGAACGTCGTTCTGCGCCATCGCGTCAGCCTATGGTCGGCGCGACAATGCTTGCAAAAGTACGCACTAGGTTCGCCCGGGCATGATCCCGCTGAAGGACGAGAACCCGACCACCCGCCGGCCGGTCGCCACCTTGGCGCTGATCCTGGTCTGCGCCGCGGTGTACTTCCTCTGGCAGCCGACGCCCTTCGGGAACAGCTTCGAGGACGTCGAGTTCAACGTCCGCAACGCCGCCATCCCGTGCGAGGTGCGCCACGATCGGCCCCTCACGCTCGACGAGCTGCAGGCGACCTACACGGTCGGCCGGGAGGACGCCTGCGGGATCGGCACCGACGACACCCCCGGGCTCCCCCACAAGCGGATCTGGCTGTCGGTGCTCGTGTCGATGTTCCTCCACGGGAGCATCGCCCACCTCGCCGGCAACCTGCTGTTCCTCTGGATCTTCGGCAACAACATCGAGGACCGCCTCGGGCGGGTCCGGTTCGTCGGCTTCTACCTCGTGGGCGGCGTGGTGGCGACGCTCACGCACGTGCTCCTCGACGTCCAGAGCACGATCCCCATGGTCGGCGCGTCCGGGGCCATCGCCGCGGTGATGGGCGCCTACCTCATGTGGTTCCCGGAGGCCCCCGTCCGCACGGCGATCTTCCTGGGCATCCCGTGGATCGTGCGGATCCGGGCGAAGTGGGTCCTCTGGCTCTGGTTCGGCCTCCAGTTCCTGACCTCCCCGAACAGCGGTGTGGCCTGGGCGGCCCACGTCGGCGGGTTCCTCTTCGGGATGGTCGTCGGCCTGCTGATCCGCGTCCTGCCGGGCCTTCGCCGGGTGGCGCTGGTCCGCGACCACCGTGACGGCCCGTGGGACAGCACGGGCATGCACTACGACTGGTCGGCGCGCTAGTCCTTCGGGAACAGCTGGTCGACCACGGAGGCGAGGTCCGAGGCCACCACGTCCGGCGAAGGGTCGAGGTCGTCGACGTCGCCGGGATCGGTCGATCCGCTCAGCACGAGCGCGAAGCGGTAGCCGAGCCGCCGGGCCAAGCCGCCGTCGGTGTCGGCGCGATCGCCCACCACCACGCCGTCGTCTCCCAGCCGCGCCCGCACCAGGTCGGCCATCGGACCGTTCGGCTTGCCCGCCACGATCGGCGTCACCCCCGAGGCGACGGCCACCGCGGCGAGGATCGCCCCGCCGCCCGGGATCAGCCCATCGGGCGTCGGGAAGGTCGGGTCGTCGTTGGTCCCGATCAGGCGGGCGCCTCGACGGACGGCGATGGCCGCTCGACGCAGGGCGTCGTAGTCGAAGTCGGTGGACAGCCCCACGACCACCGCATCGGCGTCGCCATCGCGCACCACGTGCACGCCTCGGCGCTCGAGCTCCTCCTCCACCCCCGGTCCACCGCACAGCAGCACGCGCTCGCCTGGCTCCACCAGGGTCGCGGCGGCCATGGCCGACGTGACGACCGCGCCGTCGGCCGGGATGCCGTGACGAGCCAGCTTCGCCTCGGCCTCGGCCACCGGTCGGCTCGACAGGTTGGTCACGAAGACGACCTCCTCTCCGGCCTCCCGGAGGCGCGCGACGGCGGCCGCCGCACCCGGGATCGCGACATCGTCGAGCCAGACCACGCCGTCGAGGTCGAGTGCGAAGGGCATCCCGCCGAGGATGACAGACTCGGGCCGTGGCCCGCTTCGATCCGTTCCCCGCCATCCGCTACGACCTCGATCGCAACGACCTCGGGCGGGTCTTGGCCCCGCCCTACGACGTGATCGATGCCACCCAACGGGCCGAGCTGGCGGGACGCGACGAGCACAACGCCGTGCGCATCGACCTGCCCGACGAGACCGAGGGGGACGGCCGCTACGCCACCTCCCACGACCTGCTGCAGGCGTGGCTGGCCGACGGAACCCTCGTGGTCGACCCCCGCCCCACGTTCACCGTCTACCGGATGACCACCACGGACGAGGCCGGCGTGGAGCGCCGCACCACCGGCGTGCTCGGCGCCCTGGAGCTCAGTCCTCCCGGCACCGACATCCTCCCGCACGAGCACACCACCAAGAAGGCCAAGAGCGACCGCCTCGACCTGCTCCGCTCCACCCGCTCGAACCTGTCGGCGATCTGGGGCCTCTCGCTCGCGAAGGGCCTCACCGACCTGCTCCCCGTCGACCACGAGCCCCTGGCCGACCTGGTCGACGAGGACGGGGTGCGCCACACCGTGTGGCGGATCGACGACGCCGCCACCAACGCCGCGATCGCCGCCGCGGTGGCCGAGCAGCCGGTGGTGATCGCCGACGGGCACCACCGCTATGAGACCTCGTTGGCCTACAAGGCCGAGCGCGAGGCCGCGGACGACGACCCCGCCGGAGCGGCCGCCACGCTCGCCTTCGTGGTCGAGCTCGTGGAAGACGAGCTCACGGTCCACGCCATCCACCGGCTCATCGGCGGCCTTCCGGAGGACTTCGACTTCCTCGCCGCGCTGGCCCCGTGGTTCGAGGACGTCGGGCCGCCACCCGAGGGGACCTCGATCACCACCGCGCTGGTCGACCACGGGTGCATCGCGATCGTCCACGCACACGGCGAGCGGCTCCTCCGCCCGCGTCCCGACGCCCTCGCCGACGCGCGCGACCTCGACACGAGCCGGCTCGACGTCGCGCTCGGCCTCGCTCCCCGACCACGACCTCCGCTTCCAGCACGGCGTCGCCAACGTGCGCGGCGCCGTGGAGCGCGGCGAGGCCCAGGCCGGCGTCCTCCTGCGACCGGCCACCGTCGCTCAGATCGAGGCCACAGCCCACGGCGGCGAGCGCATGCCCCCGAAGACCACGTTCTTCCACCCCAAGCCCAAGACGGGCCTGGTCTTCCGCAGCCTCGGCTAGCGACCGAAGAGAGCTAGGTGACGTCCCAGGTGGCGCCGGAGCGGAGGAGCTCGTCGAGGGTGCCGGCGCCACGTGACTCGATCGCCGCGGCGATCTGTCCGCGTGACCTCGCTGCCGTACTCGAGGCGTTCGACGGCCCGGAACACGCCGATGGGCGTGGGCTCGGTCGGTCCTCGCGAGATGCGGGACAGCATGAAGGCCACGCCGGGGTCGACGCGGGTCTCGTCGTGGACGAGGAGCGCCTCCTCCCCCACCTCGGCCACGGACACCACTCGGGCGCCGTGCTGGGCATCGAGCACGACGCCGTGCTGACGCTCCGCGCCGAACCGGATCGGCTCGCCGTGGCGCAGCGGGATCAGCATCTCGTCGCGGACGGTCTTGGCGGTGACGCCCTCGAAGGCACCGTCGTTGAAGACGTTGCAGTTCTGGAAGACCTCGACGAAGGCGGCGCCCTTGTGCTCGTAGGCCCGCTTGAACGTCTCGATCATGTGGCCCCGGTCCATGTCGTGCGTGCGGGCCACGAAGCTGGCCTCGGCCCCGATGGCCACCGACAGCGGGTTGAACGGGTGGTCCAGGCTCCCGAACGGGGTCGACTTGGTGACCTTCCCGAGCTCGCTGGTCGGCGAGTACTGACCCTTCGTGAGCCCGTAGATCTGGTTGTTGAACATCAGGATCGTGAGGTCGATGTTCCGGCGCAGCGCGTGGATCAGGTGGTTGCCACCGATCGACAGCAGGTCACCGTCGCCCGACACGACCCACACCTTCAGGTCGGGCCTCGCCATGGCCAGCCCGGTGGCGATCGCCGGTGCACGGCCGTGGATCGAGTGCAGCCCGTAGGTGTTCATGTAGTACGGGAACCGGGCCGCGCAGCCGATGCCGGACACGAACACGGTGTCCTCGCGACGCACGTTGAGGTCGGGCATCAGGAGCTGGACGGCCGACAGGATCGAGTAGTCACCGCAACCGGGGCACCACCGGACCTCCTGGTCGCTCGACCAGTCCTTCCGCGAGGTGACCGGAACCGGATCGGCAACGGGAACGGAGCTCACGGGTTCAGCCCTCCGAGGGTGTCGAGGATCGCCTGCTCGAGCTCGCCGGCGGTGAAGGGCACGCCCCGCACCTTCGTGACCGACTTCGCGTCGACGAGGTACTCGGCTCGCAGGAGGCGGGACAGCTGCCCGAGGTTCATCTCCGGAACGAGCACCTTCGGGTACCGGGCGAGGATCTCGCCCAGGTTCCGAGGGAACGGGTTGAGGTGCATGAGATGGGTTCGGGCGACCCGCCGGCCACGGGCCCGGGCCCGGGCCACGGCGCCGTCGATCGCGCCCCAGGTGGAGCCCCACCCGACGACGAGCAGCTCGGCGTCGTCGACGTCGCCCTCCACGATCGCCTCGGGGATGTCGTCGGCGATGCCGGCCACCTTCGCGGCGCGGAGGTGGATCATGCGCTCGTGGTTGTCCGAGTCGTAGCTGACGTTGCCCGACCCGTCCTCCTTCTCGAGGCCACCGATGCGGTGCATCAGGCCCGGCGTGCCCGGCAGGGCCCACGCCCGGGCGAGGGTGTCGGGATCGCGGAGGTACGGCCAGAAGACCTCGTCGCCGCTCGGCGTCGTGTGGTTCGGACTCCGTGGCGAACGTGGTCGAGATGTCGGGCAGCGTCGTCACGTCGGGCAGCCGCCACGGCTCGGTGCCGTTGGCGAGGTACCCGTCGGACAGCAGGATCACCGGCGTCCGGTACTTGACCGCGATGCGGGCCGCCTCGATGGCGACGAAGAAGCAGTCGCTCGGGCTCTTCGCCGCGATGACCGGGAGGGGCGACTCGCCGTGGCGGCCGTAGAACGCCATCAGGAGGTCGGCGGCCTCGGTCTTGGTGGGCAGCCCGGTGGAAGGACCGCCGCGCTGGATGTCGATGATGAGCAGCGGCAGCTCGAGGCTCACGGCCAGTCCCATCGCCTCGGCCTTCAGCGCCATGCCCGGTCCGCTGGTGGTGGTGACGGCCAGGTGGCCGCCGTAGGCGGCACCGACCGCGGCGCCGATGCCGGCGATCTCGTCCTCGGCCTGCAGCGTGCGCACGCCGAAGCGCTTGTGCTTCGACAGCTCGTGGAGGATGTCCGAGGCCGGTGTGATCGGGTACGAGCCGAGGAACAGCGGCAGCTTCGACAGCTGGCTGGCGGCGATCAGCCCCCAGGCCAGCGCGGTGTTGCCGTTGATGTTCGTGTAGGTGCCCGGGGCCTGCGGCGCCGGGTCGACCTCGTACTGGTGGTCGAAGAGCTCGGCCGTCTCGCCGAACGCGTGGCCGGCCTTGAACGCCGCGAGGTTCGGCGTCGCGCACCTGCGGCTTGGCGCTGAAGCGCTGCTCGATCCAGGACAGCGTGTCTGCGACCGGACGGGTGTACATCCACGAGACCAGGCCGAGGGCGAAGAAGTTCTTCGACCGCTCGGCGTCGCGCGGCTTCACCCCGAGCGGCTCGACGGCCCCCTGCGTGAGGCTGGTCATCGGCACCTCGAACACCGTGTAGGCGTCGAGCGAGCCGTCCTCGAGCGGGTTGGCGGCGTAGCCGGCCTTGGTGAGGTTGCGCTCCTCGAACGCGTCGCTCGTTGACGATGATCGTGCCGCCCGACTCCAGCCGGGGCAGCTCGTTCTTGAGCGCGGCCGGGTTCATCGCGACGAGCACGTTCGGGGCGTCGCCCGGCGTGGTGATGTCGTGGTCGGAGATGTGGACCTGGAACGCGCTGACGCCGGCGAGGGTGCCCGCGGGGGCCCGGATCTCCGCCGGGAAGTCCGGCAGCGTCGCGAGGTCGTTGCCGAAGAGCGCGCTCGCGCTCGTGAACCGGTCGCCCGGTGAGCTGCATGCCGTCGCCGGAGTCGCCCGCGAAGCGGATGATGACCCGATCGAGTCGCTCTGGTGCCGACGAGGCCCCGGTGCGCTCAGCGGTGTCTGACAAAGCGGTCCACCCCCCGGTGAACGGCCGCCGCGCCGTTGCGGAAGGCCGAGATCGACCTTATCGCCGGGACGCGCGCGTCCCGCGCCAGCCATGACGCCGAGGTGGCCCTACGTGATGGAGGCCTCGTAGATGCCCTTGATGGAGCGCGTCGAGGGCGGCGTCGAACTCCTCGTCGCGACTGCTGGGCCGACAGGCCCTCGGTGAGGGCGCGGGAGAAGCTGGCGATCACGCCGGGGTTGCGGGCGAGGCGGTCGTTGGCCTCGCTCGCGGCTGTAGCCGCCGGAGAGGGCGACGACGCGGAGCACCTTCGGGTGGGCGACGAGCTCGGCGTAGAAGCCGTCCTCCTCCGGCAGGGTCAGCTTGAACATCACCTGCTGGTCGGCGGGGAGGGCGTCGAGCTCGGCGAGCAGTGCCGGCGCTGCAGCAGCGCCTCCGCCTCGGCCTTCTGCGGGCTGTTGATGTCGACCTCGGGCTCGAGGATCGGCACCAGGCCGTGGCCGAGGATCTGCGAGCCGACCTCGAACTGCTGGTCGACGACGGCGTCGATCCCCGTCTGGTCCGCCAGCTTGATGACCGAGCGCATCTTGGTGCCGAAGATCCCCTTGGCCACGCCCCGCTCGCAGCAGCGCGTCGAGGTCGGGCATCGGCTTCATCACCTGGGCGCCGTCGACCTCGTCGGCCAGGCCCTTGTCGACCTTGAGGAACGGCACCACGCCCTTGACCGACCACAGGTAGTCGGCGGTCTCCTTGCCCTCGACCGGACCGGTCCATCGTCATCTCGAAGAGGATGGCGCCGAGCACCCGCTCGCCCGTGAAGCTCGGGCTGGTCGATGATCCGGCTGCGCATCTCGTGCATCCGGTCGAACATCTCCTCGTCGTTCGAGTAGGCGTCGGCCTCGACGCCGTAGAGCTGCAGCGCCTTCGGCGTGCTGCCACCGCTCTGGTCGAGGGCGGCGATGAAGCCGTTGCCGTTGCGGACCTTCTCGACCTGCTCCTGGTTCATGCGGATGCGCCTCGCTCGTCGACCGGGTGGGTGGTCCTCCATCATCGCGGACCGGCGACGGGCGGGCGCAACCGCGGAGCCTCAGGGCTCCAGGACGTCGAGGAGCTCGCCGGCCGCGGCTTCCAGCGCGGACCGCACCGCGGCCGCCCGCCGCGTGGGGACGGCCAGGGTGGCCACCACCTCCGTGCGGCTCTGGGTGACGCCTCCGACCCGGAAGAACCGGCGTCGCGTCCGGCCGGTGACGAGGATCTGCTCCCCGTCCGAGCCAGCGCTCGGCGGCGGTGGGCGCCCCGTACCAGGCGACGTTCACCGAGTCGTTCGGGCCGTCACCCGGCTGGGTGGCCACCTCGAGGCCGAGGACGGTCTCGCCCGAGGGCAGCGTGCGGCGGTCCGGCGGGCGGATGAGCCGGCCGACGAGGACGGTGAGGTTGGCCTCCTGGGCCAGGGTGGTGCTGGGCATGGGTGCCTCCGACGTGGGAGCGACGTGGAGGGGGAAGTGGCCCGACCCTACGAGCGCCCTGTGACAGCGTCGGCTAGCGGAGGGCGCGGAGGCGGGCGGCCACGTCGCCCAGGTCGGGGTCGTTCGTGGCCACCACCGTGAACAGCTCCCGGGCCCGCGGCAGGTCACCCGCCCGCTCGTGCAGGTCGGCCAGCGCGTAGGCCACCCGAAGGTGGTGCTCCTGCGGGCTTCTTGCCCGGTGCCTCGGGCGCCCTCGAGCAGGGTGATCGCGTCGGCCAGCTGGCCCTGGTCGGCCAGCGACCCGGCGTAGACGATGCGGCCCTCGGAGACGAGGGCGGCGCTGGGCGACGCGTCGCGCAGGTCCTCCCACAGCTCCTTCACCCGGGCGTGGCGGCCCAGTGCGCGGTAGCAGTCGGCCAGGACCGGGTGCTGCTCGGTGCTGCCCGTGAGGTCGGTGAACGCCTCGAGCTCGGTGATCGCCTGCTTCCAGCGCCCGAGTCGGTAGAGGGTGAGCCCCAGCAGCTCCCGCACGGACACGGCGGTGGGTGCCGCCTCCGCGATCGGTCGCAGGATCTTGCGGGCCTCCTCGT
>CAVSIC010000032.1:0-37799 GCA_963727905.1 uncultured Microthrixaceae bacterium | reverse complement strand
CGTTCGAGACGCGCACCGGCGTGTCCGGCGAGGACGCGCTCAACTCCCAGGGCGCCGGCGACCAGGGGATGATGTTCGGCTACGCCTGCACCGAGACCGATGACCTGATGCCGATGCCGATCTGGTTGGCCCACAAGCTGGCCCACCGCCTCGCCGAGGTCCGCAAGGCCGGCATCCTCCCGTACCTCCGTCCCGACGGGAAGACCCAGGTCACCATCGACTACGAGGACAACACCCCGAAGAAGCTCACCACGGTGCTCATCTCGACGCAGCACCAGCCGGGCATCGACACCGACACGCTCATCAAGCCCGACCTGATCGAGCACGTCATCAACCCGATGCTCCCGCAGGGCATCGACACCTCCGACGTCCGGGTCCTCGTGAACCCGACGGGCAACTTCGTCATCGGTGGTCCCCACGGCGACTGCGGTCTCACCGGCCGCAAGATCATCGTCGACACGTACGGCGGCGCCGCCCGCCACGGCGGGGGTGCGTTCTCCGGCAAGGACCCGTCGAAGGTCGACCGCTCGGCCGCCTACGCCGCCCGCTGGGTGGCGAAGAACGTGGTCGCCGCCGGCGCCGCCACCCGCTGCGAGGTGCAGGTGGCCTACGCCATCGGCGTCGCCCAGCCCGTGTCGATCCTCGTCGAGACCTTCGGCACGTCCGCCGTCGACGCCGACCAGATCAGCGACGCCGTGCGCGAGGTGTTCGACCTCCGCCCGGCCGCCATCATCCGCGACCTCGACCTGCGCCGGCCGATCTACAAGAAGACCGCGGCCTACGGGCACTTCGGTCGCTCCGACGGCGACTTCCCCTGGGAGCAGACCAACCGCGTCGGCGACCTCAAGTCCGCCTTGGGTCTGTAACACCGCCCGCTCCGGTCGTCGCTTCGGTCCTCAGCCTCCGCAGGTGCCTCCGCTCGGGTCGGCGAAGCCGCCCGGCTCCGGCCTGCGGGATGATCAGCCGATGATCGAGCCCACGTCGACGCCGCTGGTGGTCCGGGTCCTCCCGGACGTCCCCGCCATCGACAAGAGCTTCGACTACCTGGTCCCGGACGCCGTCCGGGACCAGGTGCGCGTGGGCGACGTGGTTCGCATCGAGCTGCACGGCCGGCGGGTGGGGGCCTGGATCGAGGAGGTCGGGGTCACCCCCGCGCCCGGGCTCGAGCTGCGCCCGATCGCCAAGCGGAGCGGGCTGGGCCCGTCGGCCGAGCTGTTCCCGTTGGCCGAGTGGGCGGCCTGGCGCTGGGCCGGGCGCCGAGCTTCCTTCCTGCGCACGGCGTCGCCGGAGCGGGTCGTGGGGGCCCTTCCGCCGGTGTCCGGCCGTCCTCGCCCGCTCGCCGCGCACCACGCCCTCACCGAGGCCGCCCTCGCGGAGCCGCGCTCGATCGTGCGCCTGCCCCCGGCTGCGGACCGGGTCGAGGTCGTGCTCACCGCCGCGGCCCTGGGGAACCTGCTGGTGCTGTGCCCGACGGCGGCCACCGCCCGAGGCCTCGCCTCCCGGCTCGAGCGAGCGGGATTGCTCGTCGCCCGCCACCCCGAGGGCTGGGCGCGCGGCGCGGCGGGCGCCACCGTGGTCGGCACCCGGGCCGCGGCCTGGGCGCCGGTGGCGGACCTCGCCGCGATCGTGGTCCTCGACGAGCACGACGAGGCCCACCAGCAGGAGCAGGCGCCGACGTGGAACGCCCGCGACGTCGCGCTCGAGCGAGCGGCGCAGGCCGGCGTGCCGTGCCTGCTCGTGTCGCCGTGCCCGAGCCTCGAGGCGCTGGTGGTGGCCGGGCTGCACGAGCCCACCCGCACCGCCGAGCGGGCGGGGTGGCCTGTGGTCGAGGTCGTCGACCGTCGGGACGAGGATCCTCGCTCGGCGGGCCTGTTCTCACCGGCCTTGGTGCACCTGCTGCGGTCCGATCAACGGATCCTGTGCGTCCTCAACCGGACCGGCCGGGCCCGGCTCCTGGCCTGCGGTGCGTGTGGCGGCCTCGCCCGCTGCGAGGTGTGCGGCGCCTCGGTCGAGCAGCCGGATGAGCAGCTGCGCTGCCGGCGGTGCGGCACGGAGCGGCCCCCGGTCTGCCTCACGTGCGGGGGTCTGCGCTTCCGCAACGTGAAGGCGGGGGTGGCGCGCGTCCGGGAGGAGCTGGAGGCGCTGGTCGGCGAACCGGTCGCCGAGGTCACCGCCGCGTCCGAGGAGGGCGCCGCCAGCACCCGGGTGGTGGTCGGCACCGAGGCCGTGCTCCAGCGGGTCGACCGGGCCGACGCCGTCGCCTTCCTCGACCTCGACCAGGAGCTGCTGGCGCCGCGGTACCGCGCCACCGAGCAGGCGTTCGCCCTCGTCGCGCGCGCAGCCCGGATCGCGGCGCGCTCGGGACCCGCGGGTCCGCGAGCGGCCGGCCGGGTGCTGCTCCAAACCCGGCTGCCCGACCACGAGGTCGTGCGGGCCGCGGTGCAGGCCGACCCCACGCGCGTGTCCGAGGCGGAGCGGGCGCAGCGGGAAGCCCTGGGCTTCCCCCCGTTCGCCGCGATGGCCGAGGTGTCCGGCGAGGCCGCCGCCGCGTTCGTCGAGGGGCTGGGTCAACCGCTGGGGGTGCAGGTGGCCCAGGTGGCCGACGCCCGCTGGCTCGTCCGTGCCGCCGACCACCGCTCGCTCTGCGACGCGCTCGCCACCGTGAAGCGTCCGGCCGGCCGCCTCCGGGTCGAGGTCGATCCGCTTCGCGCCTAGAAGCCGACGGGGCACCAGGGGGCGGTCGGCGTCTGAAGGAGGGCAGTGGCCCGGTCGACGCCGCCGGGACGCCCCTCATCGACGCGACCGGCCTGGGCGAGGCGGGCAACCGTGTGGCCGCCGAGGAGCGTGGCCCCGAGTGCCGACGCGGACATCGTGACGTCGGGCTCGGCGTCGGTGGCCGTGGCGCCCCCGCCGTCGGGGGCGAGCTCGATCGACCAGCGACCGGCGGCGAAGCCGAGGGGATCGACGACCTCGATCACGGCCGCCCCGGGGACCGTCGCCCGCCGAGGGGCGAAGGCGCCACGTACGTCGAGGACGCGGAGCCACACGTTGTCGAAGTGGTCGACGTAGGTGGCGGTCCGAGCGTCGTGGAGCCAGAACGCGACGGGATCGTCGACCGCCCGGTTGCTCACCTTCGCCGTGGCCACCCAGTCGACCGTGAGGAGGTGGCGCCACAGCTCGCGCTCGGCCTCCGGGGTCGCGCCGAGGAGGTGCTCGACCTCCGCGACGCCGCTCGGGCGGTTGTCGGTCCAGCCCTCCTCGATCCTGTAGACGATGGCGCCTTGCAGCGTCCCGGCGTCGTCGTGCCAGATCGCGCCTCGCTGCTTGCCCGGATCGAACGGACGGCCCGGGTAGCCCTGCAGCCCGGCCTCGTGGTCCCAGAACCCGTCGACGCGCTCGACGGCGCCAGGGGTCCTGGCCCAGCGGGCCGCGTAGGCCTGCTGCAGCGCCGGCCGGAGCTCCGGCGGGTCGACGAGCGTGATCGTGCCGGCGGGTTCCGTGAGGAAGCGGGTCGCCTTCGTGTCGAGGCGGATGCTGCACGACTGCGTGGCGAAGCCGTAGCCGAACCGTCCGTAGATCGGGTACTCCGCGGCGATGAGCACGGCGATGGGACAACCTGCGTCCGCGGCGTGGTGGAGCTCCGCGTCCATCAGCCGGCTCAGGTGGCCCTGCCGCCGATGGTTCGAGAGGACGGCCACGCCGGTGACGCCGGCGGCGCGGACGGGCTCACCCGGATAGGCGAGGCGCGTGGGGAACCAGGCGGCGGCGCCGACGAGCTCCTTGCCCGCGAAGGCGCCGTGCGCGACGTTGCCCTGGTCGCGGAAGAGGTCGGCCCACCCGTCGGCCACCTCGTCGGTGACGGAGCCGAGCATCTGGCGGCCGACGAGCTTGGTGACCGTGGGCAGCTCGTCGTCGGTGACGAGTCGGACATCGGTGGAGGCCATGGCCCGGAACGCTAGGACCCGTTGCCGCCCTCCGCCTCGGGAGTTCCGGCGCCGGCGGTCCAGGCGCGGCGCCGCACCTCGTAGCAGGCGATCGACGTCGCCGTGGCGACGTTGAGGGACCCCACCCGCCCGAGCTGGGGGAGGAACGCGACCGCATCGCACGCGTCCAACACCGGGGCCGTCACGCCGCGGTCCTCGTGCCCGACGAGCAGGCACGTCGCCGCTCCGAGCGCGAGCTCGTGGAGCGGGGTGGCGGCGTCGGTCAGCTCGATGCCGACCACCCGGTACCCCTCGGCCCGGGCTGCCGCGATCGCCTCCAGGGCCGTCTCGGTGCGGCGCACGTCGAGGTAGCGCTCGGTGCCGAGCGCGGTCTTCGCCACCTTCGTGTCACCCGGCTCGGGCGTCCGACCCGCGAGCCAGAGGTGCTCGGCCCGCAGGGCCGCGGCGGTGCGGATGACCGCCCCGACGTTGAAGGGCCCGTGCACGTCGTCGAGGATCACCGCCAGTCGACCCTCGGTGCGGCGGCGCCACTCGCGGTGGAGCCGCTTCATGCCGGTGCCGTCGAGCTGCTTCACGAGGGCCGCACCCCGAGGAGGCGGTTGCCCGACCGGGAGCCGAGTCGGGACACGGCCCACCCCTCCGCTTCGAGCCAGCGGTGGAGCGAGTCGGCTCCGAGGTGCTGGTGGACGACCAGGACGGCGGACCCGGCGGGGGACAGGCGACGGAGCCACCCCGTCAGCAGGTCGTGGAGCGCGGGCTTGCCGATGCGGATCGGGGGGTTGGACCACAGGAGGTCGATCTCACCTGTCGGTGGCGCCGCGCCGGCCTCGTGGACCTCGACGTTGGTGAGCCCCAGCGCGTCGGCGTTGTCGCGGCAGAGGTCCAGGGCGCGGCGGTTCACGTCGACCGCCCACACCGTCGCCGCTGGTGCACGGGCGGCGAGGGTGCAGGCGATGGGGCCGTACCCGCAGCCGAGGTCGACGAACGTGCCCGTCGGGGGCGGCGCCGGCGCCTCGAGCAACAGGTACTTCGTCGCGGCCGCGACCCCCTCGGCGGAGAAGACGCCACGATCCGTGAGCAGCGAGACCGACCGATCGGGCAGGTCGAGCCGGACCGTCCGGCGCTTCGACGCGACCGCTGGCTCCGCCTCGAAGTAGTGGCCGGCGCCTTCGCCCATGGGGCCGAACCTATCCGTGCGCCGATAACCTGAGCGGCGATGTCCGCTCCCTACGAGATCCGCCTCATCGGCGACCCGGTCCTGCGCAAGCGGGCCAGCGAGGTCACCGACGTGAACGGCAAGGTCGCGCAGCTGGCCGAGGACATGCTCACCACGATGTACGAGGCCCCGGGCCTCGGTCTGGCTGCCCCCCAGGTGGGCGTGCAGAAGCGCATCTTCGTCTACGACGTCGGCGAGGGCCCTCAGGTCGTCATCAACCCCGAGGTGCGGGAGTCGAGCGGCGAGTGGGCCTACGACGAGGGGTGCCTCTCCATCCCGGACCTCACCTTCGAGCTGATCCGCCCGAAGGAGATCCACCTCGTGGGGTACGACCTCCAGGGCAACGAGCTCTCGGTCGAGGCCGACGAGCTGCTGGCCCGGTGCTTCCAGCACGAGCTCGATCACCTCGACGGCGTCCTGTTCATCGAGCGCCTCTCCGTCGAGGACCGCAAGGCCGCCATGAAGGTGATCCGCGAGCGCCGCCTCACGGCCGCCGACCTGGCCGACGCCGAGATCGGCGCCGCTCAGGCCAGCGCCCCCGGCGGCTTCAGCCTTCGCTGAGTCGATGCCTGCTCCGGTCGTCGCTTCGCTCCTCAGCCTCCGCAGGTGCCTCCGCTCGGGTCGGCGAAGCCGCCCGGCTGCGGTCTAGCGGGGCAGGCCCATGCCCCTTGCACCCGCGCCCATCGATCCGCCGCGCCGCCTCGCGTACCTCGGCTCACCCGAGCTGGCGGTGCCGCCGCTGCGGGCGCTGGTCGACGCGGGGTTCGAGGTCGTGCTCGTCGTCTCCCAGCCCGACCGCAAGCGCGGCCGTGGGAGCGGCCTCCAGCCCACGCCCGTGAAGGCGGCCGCCCTGGAGCTCGGCCTGCCGGTGTCCGACCGGGTGGCCGACGTGGTCGAGGCCGGCGTGGACCTCGGGGTGGTCGTCGCGTTCGGTCGGATCATCCCCACCGCGGTGCTCGAGCAGGTGCCCATGGTGAACCTCCACTTCTCCCTGTTGCCTCGTTGGCGCGGCGCCGCGCCGGTCGAGCGGGCGATCCTCGCGGGTGACGACCGCACCGGGGTCGACCTGATGGCGGTGGAGGAGGACCTCGACACCGGTGGCATCTACCGCCGCGCAGAGGTCGAGATCGGTCCGGACGACGACCTCGAGGGCCTCCGGGGCCGGCTGGTAGAGCTCGGCGCCGGCTTGCTCGTCGACGCGCTGCGCGAGGGTCTCGGCCCGGCCCGTCCGCAGGAGGGCGACCCCACCTACGCCGCCAAGTTGGAGCCGCGCGAGCGCGAGCTCGACTGGAGCGGGAGCGCCATCGACGTCCACCGGCGGGTGCGGGTGGGCGGGGCCCACACCACCCACGCCGGCAAGCGCCTCAAGGTCCACGCCACCCGCGTGCCCCCGGGCGGTGACGGTCCGCTCGTGCCGGCCGCCGACGGACCCGTCGAGCTCGTGGAGGTCCAGCCGGAGGGCAAGGGTCGGCAGGCGGCGTCGGCCTGGGCCAACGGCGCCCGCTGGCAGCCCGGCGACCGGCTCCCCTCATGAAGAGCGCGCGGTTCGTCGCGATGGACGCTCTCGCGCGGATCGAGGACGAGGGGGCCTATGCCAACCTCGTGCTCCCCGAGGTGCTGTCCCGCACCGGGCTGGCCGAGCGCGATCGGCACTTCGCCACCGAGCTCGTGTACGGCACCACCCGGATGCGGCGCGCGTGCGACCTGCTCGTCGATCGCTTCCTCACGCGGGAGGTGGAGCCGGCGGTCCGACGGGCCCTCCGCCTCGGCGCGTACCAGCTGCACTTCCTCGGGATGGCACCCCACGCCGCCGTGGGCGAGACCGTGGAGGTCACGCCCCGTCGGGCGCAGGGGCTCGTGAACGCCGTGCTCCGCAAGGTGTCGACCCACGAGGTGGTGTGGCCCGACGAGGCCACCCGCCTCAGCTATCCCGACTGGATCGTCGAGCGCCTTGCCACCGACCTCGGGGCGGACGATGCCACGGCCGCCCTCGCTCGGATGAACGAGGCGCCGACCGTGACCGAGCGGGCCGACGGGTACGTGCAGGACCTGGCGTCGCAATGGGTGGCCGAGGCGGTGGGGGCACAGGCGGGGGAGAGAGTGCTCGACGTGTGCGCGGCACCGGGTGGCAAGGCACTCGTCCTCGCCGGTTCGGGTGCGCAGGTGGTGGCCGCGGACGTTCGACCTGGCCGCGCGGGGCTCGTCGCGGCCAACGCCCGCGGCCGGACGCCGTTGGGCGTGGTGGTGTCCGATGGCACGGCTCCGGCGTTCCGCCCCGGCGCGTTCGACCGGGTCCTCGTCGACGCCCCGTGCTCGGGTCTCGGCGTCCTCCGCCGGCGCCCCGATGCGCGCTGGCGGATCGACGAAGCGTCGGTCGACCGGCTCGTCGCGATCCAACGGGCGCTGGTCGAGGCGGCGATCCCGCTCCTGCGCCCCGGAGGCCAGCTCGTGTACTCCGTGTGCACCCTCACCGACGCCGAGGGCCCCGCGCAGGACCGGTGGCTGGCCGAGACCCATCCCGAGCTGGAGGCGGACGCCTCGCCGGGCGCGCCGTGGCGTCCGACCGGGCGCGGCGCGCGCCTCCTGCCGCAGGACGCGGACACCGACGGCATGTACCTGCTGCGACTGCGCGTGCAGACTCTCGGGTGATGGTGCACCAGGCGAAGGTGATCACGGTGTCCGACGGCGTGGCCGACGGCACGCGGGAGGATCGGTCGGGCCCGATCCTCGTCGAGCACCTCGGAGCAGCCGGCTTCGAGGTGGTCGAGCACCTGGCCGTGCCCGACGGGGTGGAGAGCGTGGCGGCGGCGGTGGTCGCCGCCTGCGCCGGGTTCGCCGGCCTCGTGGTCAGCACGGGCGGCACGGGGTTCGGGCCGCGCGACCTCACGCCCGAGGGCACGCTCGCCGCGATCGAGCGGCAGGCCCCGGGGATGGCCGAGGCCATGCGCCTCGTCAGCCCCCTCGGCCGGCTCTCCCGAGCCGCCGCCGGCACGATCGGCGCGGCGCTGGTCCTGAACACCCCGGGGTCCCCGAGGGGCTGTGTCGAGACCCTGGATGCGGTGCTCGATGTGGTCCCCCATGCCCTCGACCTCCTGGCGGGGGAGCGTCCGCACTAACGTCGTTCCCGCAAGGGGGGCGCGTCGTGGGGGACGAGGCACACAGCGAGGCACACGTCGACGAGGTCGTCGACCTGCAGGAGCTGTTGGACGACGACGAGCCGGTCGTCTCGCGCGCCGTCGACCTCATGAAGGGCGGCGGGGCTCGCATCGCCAGCGACGGCCTCGGCCCCTCGCTGGCCTTCTACGTCGGCTACAAGTCGGTCGGCCTCGGGCTCGGTGTCGCCATGGCCGTGGTCGTGGCCGTGGCCGCCTGGGTCCGCGCCCGGCGGCAGGGACGCCGCGGCCTCCTGCCGTGGATCACGCTGACGGGCGTCCTCATCCAGGGCACCATCGGGCTCCTGGCCGACGACGCCCGCGGCTTCTTCGCCCCGCAGCTCGTCACGAGCGCGATCTGGGCGCTCGCGTTCATCGGGTCGACCTTCATCGGGCGACCGCTCGTGGGGGTGTTCGCCCGCGAGCTGTTCCCCATCCCCGACGACATCCGCGTGTCGGACGGCTTCCGGCGCCTGACCGGGACGCTTTCGCTCGTGTTCGGCGTGTCGATCCTGCTGCGCGGGATGCTGCGCTTCTACCAGCTGCAGAACGGCAGCATCGACGGCTACCTCCTGGTGTCGCTGCTCACCGGACCCCCGATCACCGTCCTCACGATCGTCTGGGGCCTGTGGTTCAGCCGGCGGGCGCTGGCCCGCCTCGACGACTCGCGCGGCATCCTCCCGGCCTGATCTGCCCCGCTCAGGAGTAGGAATAGAACAGGTTCCAGTTCTACGATGTCCTCCCCTCCGCGCGCCCCGCCGGACCGGAGACGACATGACCGCAGCCACCGACACGGAACGGATGACCCGGGCGATCGCCCTGGCCGCGTCCGTGCGGGCGTCCACCTCCCCGAACCCGTGGGTGGGCTGCGTCGTGGAGACGACCGACGGTCAGGTCTTCGAGGGCACCACGCAGCCGGTCGGGGGTCCCCACGCGGAGGCGGTCGCGCTCGACGCCGCCCGGGCCGCGGGTGCCGACCTGGCCGGAGCGACGGTCTGGACGACCCTCGAGCCGTGCTCGCACCACGGGCGCACGCCGCCCTGCGCCGATGCGCTGGTGGAGGCCGCCGTCGGGCGCGTGGTGGTGGCGATCGAGGACCCCGACGTGCAGGTGGCCGGCGCCGGGGCTCGCTCGCCTGCGCCGCGCCGGCATCGACGTCGTCGTGGGCGTCGAGGCTCCCGCCACCGCCGACCTGCTGGCGCCGTACGTCGTGCACCGCCGCACCGGACGCCCGTACGTCGTGCTGAAGCTGGCCGCGTCGCTCGACGGGCGCACCGCCGCCCCGGACGGGTCCAGCCGCTGGATCACGGGCGCCGAGGCCCGGGCCGACGCCCACGCGCTTCGGGCCGAGAGCGACGCGATCCTCGTGGGCGCGGGCACCGTGCGGGCGGACGATCCCGAGCTCACCGTCCGCGACGCTCCTGCGCCGCGCGGCGACCCCGTCCGGGTCGTGCTCGGTGCCGCCCCCGCGGGCGCGAAGGTCCACCCGTGCCTCGAGCGGTCCGGCCCGCTGCCCGACCTGCTCGACGAGCTCGGCTCGATGGGTCACCTCCAGCTGCTCGTGGAGGGCGGCGCCACGGTCGCCCATGCCTTCCACAGCGCGGGGCTGGTCGACCGGTACGTCGTGTACCTCGCTCCGGTGCTCCTCGGCGGTGACGACGCCCCCGGCCTGTTCGCCGGGAAGGGCGCCCCGACCATCGCGGACGTCTCGCGTGGCGCCATCCGCTCGGTCACCCGCCTCGGCGACGACCTGCGCATCGACCTCGACCCCACCGAACGGGAGGGCTGACGTGTTCACCGGCATCGTCGAGGAGCTGGGGACGGTCGTCTCCCGCGAGGGGCCGCGCCTGCGCATCGCCGCCAGCACCGTCCTCGACGACGTGGCCATGGGGGCGTCGATCGCGGTGAACGGCGTCTGCCTCACGGTGGTCGGCTGGGACGACACCTCGTGGGAGGCCGACGTCGTCGACGAGACCTACGCCCGCTCCGCCCTCGGCGCCCTCGAGCCCGGGCACCGGGTGAACCTCGAGCGGCCCGTGCGGCTCAGCGACCGCCTCGGCGGCCACCTCGTGCAGGGCCACGTCGACGGCGTCGGCACGATCGTCATGGGCCCGCCCGACCTCCGCATCCGCTGTGGCTCCGAGCTCCTCCGCTACATCGTGGAGAAGGGGTCCATCACCATCGACGGCATCAGCCTCACGGTGGTCGAACCCACCGACGACGGCTTCACGGTCGCCGTCATCCCGCACACGCAAGAGGTCACGACGCTCGGGCACAAGGGCCCCGGCGACCCCGTGAACCTCGAGGTCGACGTCACCGCCAAGTACGTCGAACGACTGCTCTCCTGGAAGGATGGCTGACATGCCCTTCGCGAAGATCGACGATGCGGTCGAGGCGTTCAAGCGGGGCGAGATCCTCGTGGTGGTGGACGACGAGGACCGCGAGAACGAGGGTGACCTCATCATGGCGGCGGAGTACGCCACGCCGGAGAAGGTGGCGTTCTTCCTCCACCACACCTCGGGCTACCTGTGCGCGCCGATCACCGCCGCGCGAGCCGAGGAGCTGGACCTCCCGCTGATGGTGGTGCAGAACACCGAGAGCCACCGCACCGCGTTCCTGGTCACGGTCGACTACCGGCACGGCACCTCCACGGGGATCTCGGCCTACGACCGCAGCGCCACGGTCCAGGCGCTCTGCGATCCGTCCACCCGCCCCGGCGACCTCGCCCGCCCCGGGCACATCAACCCGCTCATGGCCCGCGAGGGCGGGGTGCTGAAGCGGGCCGGCCACACCGAGGCCACGATCGACCTCTGCAACATGGCCGGCCTCACCCCGGCGGGGCTGCTCTGCGAGATCGTGGACGACAAGAAGACCGACATGGCCCGCGTCCCCGAGCTCGAGCGCTTCGCCGACAAGCACGGCCTGCTCATGATCTCGATCGCCGACCTCATCCGTTACCGGCGCCAGAACGAGAAGCTCGTCCGCCGGATCTCCGAGGCCCGCATCCCAACGAAGTGGGGCGACTTCACCTGCTACGCCTACGAGTCCATCCTCGATGGGGAGCAGCACGTCGCGATGGTGAAGGGCGCGGTGGCCGGCGAGCAGGACGTCCTCGTGCGGGTCCACTCGGAGTGCCTCACGGGCGACGCGTTCGGCTCGCTGCGGTGCGACTGCGGCGTCCAGCTCGACTCGGCGATGCAGATCATCTCCGAGGAGGGCCGAGGCGTGGTCGTGTACCTCCGCGGCCACGAGGGCCGCGGCATCGGCATCGGGCACAAGATCGCCGCCTACAGCCTCCAGGAGCAGGGTCGCGACACCGTCGACGCCAACCTCGAGCTGGGGCTCCCCAGCGACAGCCGGGAGTACGGCATCGGCGCCCAGATGCTCGTCGATCTCGGCATCACCACGATGCGGCTGATCACGAACAACCCGAGCAAGCGTGGCGGCCTCGAGGGCTTCGGCCTCCAGGTCACCGACCGCGTCCCGTCGATCGTGGGCGTGAACCCCGAGAACATCGCCTACCTCCGCACGAAGAGGGATCGGATGGGGCATCTCGTGGAGGGACTCGGTGATGCGCCTTGATGGCCGGCGCCGCTGACAAGGGCGGGGCGCGTGACGGCCTCGACGGCAATGGCCTGCGCGTTGGGATCGTCCACGCCCGCTGGAACTCGCACATCGTGGATCGGCTCCTCGAGGGGGCCCGCCGCGGGCTGTCCGACCTGGGGGTGGCGGAGGCCGACGTCGTCGAGACGAGCGTGCCGGGCAGCTTCGAGCTGCCGATGGGCGCCCGCATCCTGGCCGCCTCGGGCTACGTCGACGCGGTGATCTGCCTGGGCAGCGTCGTCCGCGGCGAGACCTCCCACTACGAGCTCGTGGCAGGGGAGTCGGCGGCGGGGATCCAGCAGGTCCAGCTCGCGACCGGCGTGCCGGTCGCCTTCGGCGTCCTCACCACCGAAGACGAGGACCAGGCCCTGGCCCGGTCGGAGGGTCCCGGCGGCCACAACGTCGGCGAGGACTCGGCGGTGGTCGCCGTGGAGATGGCCCGCCTGGCCGAGGAGTACCCGCCGGGCAAGGCCCGTCCCGGCGCCTCGTCTGCGATCGGGTTTCGGTAGCCCGGGGCCGAGGCCCTACCCTCGACCCCCGTGCTCCGCCTCGTCCTGCCCAAGGGCTCCCTCGAGAAGGCCACCCTCGAGCTCTTCGAGGCGGCCGACCTCCGCGTCGAGCGCTCGTCCACGGTCGACTACAAGGCCACGATCGACGATCCGCGCATCGCCGAGGTCCGCATCCTGCGGCCCCAGGAGATCCCGATGTACGTGGCCGAGGGCATGTTCGACCTCGGCATCACGGGCCGTGACTGGGTGCAGGAGACCGCGAGCGACGTCGTCACGCTCGGCGAGCTGCGCTACTCCAAGGCCACCGCCCGGCCCATCAAGATGGTGCTGGCCGTGGCGGGCGACAGCCCGGTCGAGAAGGTCGAGGACCTCCCGAAGGGCGTGCGGGTCTCCACCGAGTACCCGGGCATCACGAAGCGCTACTTCGAGGACCACGGCATCGAGGCCGACATCCGCCTCTCCTACGGCGCCACCGAGGCGAAGATCCCGGACATCGTCGACTGCATCGTCGAGATCACCGAGACCGGGCGGGCCCTTCGTGCCGCCGGCCTGAAGGTCATCGCCGAGATCCTCGTGAGCTACACCGAGCTGGTGGCCAACCCGGTGGCGGCGGCGGACCCCGACAAGCGTCACGCGATGGAGCAGATCAAGACGCTCCTCGACGGTGTGATGGAGGCCCGGGGCAACGTCCTCGTGAAGCTGAACGTCGGCGGCGACCCCGAGCTGCAGGCCGTGATCGCGCTGCTGCCGTCGATGAAGTCGCCCACGGTGTCGAAGCTGTTCGGCGACGACGGCTACGCGGTGGAGACGGTGGTGGCCAAGGCCACCATCAACGTCCTCATCCCCGCCCTGAAGGATGCCGGCGCCACCGACATCATCGAGCTCCCGCTCTCCAAGATCGTCCACTGAGTTGTTCGCCTGCTCCGGTCGTCGCTTCGCTCCTCGACCTCCGCAGGTGTCTCCGCTCGGGTCGGCGGAGCCGCCCGGCTCCGACCTGCAGGGGAATCGGTGCTGATGCACGGGACGGTGAGCGAGTTCGACGAGCAGCGGGGCTGGGGCACGGTGGAGTCCGGCGGCCGCAGCTACCGCTTCCACTGCACCCAGATCACCGACGGCACCCGCACCATCGAGGTCGCCACGCAGGTGAGCTTCGAGGTCGCCGCCGGAGTCGGCGGCACCTGGGAAGCCCGAACCGTCACGAAGGCCTAGCGCGCGGCCTGGCCCCCGCCAGTGGAGACGGGGACCAGGGCCTGGCTCAGTCCTCGATGTGGAAGTAGCCGAATGCGCCGCCTTCGTTCCGGTAGGTCGTCGTGCTCTGGACGCTGCTGGCAACCACGTGGGCGCCGTCGCAGTCGAACGTCCAGCTGTCGACGAACGATCCGCCCCCAGAGGGGTAGAAGCGGATCCGGTGGTTCTGGCAGTCGTAGGCGATGCTGTTGATGTCACTGTCGTCGCCAGGGCTGCAGTGGCGAGCACTCGGATGCCTCGCTTGGTCTGGTGCTGGTTCATCGACGTCCTCCCCACTCCGGCTGGAAGCCCAGGGCCTGGACCAGAACCTGCGCGTCGTCCCAATACGCCACCGGGCGGTAGCACGCCCGATCGCCTTCATCCATGACCGACACCGAGGCCTCGACGTTCGCCTCGGTCAACTGCCGTCGCGCCCACTCGGTCGCCTCCGCGAGGGTGGGGCATTCCGTCGCGGAGGGGACGGCGAGCATCGCCACCTCTACCGCTCGGAGCTCGTTCAGGGAGCTCGTTCAGGCGACGGAGGTCGTGGTCCGTCATCTTGGTCAGGTCCCCGCAGCCGCCACCCAGGACGACTGCAGCGACTCGTACGGCAGACCTGCTCACACACGTCGACGCCCCGTCTGAGTCGAATCCTCCGACCTGGCGGGCGGCATCCGTGCCGCTGGCGCACTCCTCGACGAGGCGCTCGCGGGTGAGGACCTCCTCGATGGGGAACTCCGAGGCCTTGGTGCGGACGATCAGCTGAGGGGGACCGTCCTTGGTGGCGCGGAAGCACTGCACCGTCTCCGCGTTCAGCTCCTGACGCCAATCGGGGAGGTGGACGGCGCGGTGGTCGTCGAGCGCGTGCTCCACGCTGTGGGCACGGGTGGGTGACGGGCCGTGGTTGCCGGCGGCGAGTGCGGCCCCGGCGGCGCCGGTACCGATGAATAGCGCAGTCCCTGTTGCGTAGGCCCATCGACGATGGGCACGGAGGTAGCTCACGTGCGTCTCCGTCTGCCGCGACGCAGGTTGCTCGTCGCAGCCGAGGTTCGAGTGGATCGGGGGACCCTGGACGGACGAGGAGTCGCCTGTCCCAGGTAGGTGTTCGCTCGAACCCCGGATCTCGCTACAACGCGGCCTGCCAGTCGCCGCCGGCGTCGAGGACCTCGGTGAGGGCCTCGGCGGGCTGGGGCCGGGCGAAGTGGTACCCCTGGGCGAGGTCGCAGTCGAGCTCGCGCAGCTCGATCACGTGGTGACCGGTCTCGACGCCCTCGGCCACCGTGGTGAGGCGCAGGGCCCGGCCCATGTGCACCACGGCCTGCACGATGGCGGAGTCCTCCGGGTCGTGGCCGAGGCCGCTCACGAACGACTGGTCCACCTTCAGCACGTCGACAGGGAACCGCCGCAGGTACGACAGCGACGAGTAGCCGGTGCCGAAGTCGTCGACCGCGAGGTGCACGCCGAGGCCCTTGAGTCCCGTCAGCGTGGCCAGGGTGCGGTCGACGTCGTCCATCAGCACGCTCTCGGTGATCTCGAGGCACAGGTCGGCGGGCTCTGCCCCCGAGCGGGCGAGCTCCTCCGCGACCTGCTCGACGAAGTCGTCCTGCGCGAACTGCCGGGCGGAGATGTTGACGGCGACCATCGGCGTGCGGTCGCCGTAGCGCTCCCGCCAGGCGCCGCTCTGCGCGGCGGCGGTCTCGAGCACCCAGCTGCCCACCTCGAGGATGAGGTTCGACGACTCGGCGACGGGGATGAACTCGCCAGGGGCGACGAGCCCCCACTCCGGGTGCTGCCAGCGGACGAGCGCCTCGACGGCCGCGATCCGGTTGGTGCGGAGCGAGACCTCCGGCTGGTAGTGGAGGACGAGCTCGTTGCGGCCCGCCGCACCGCGCAGTGCGTCCTCGACCTCGGCGCGACGCCGAGCCCGGTCCTGCAGCTCGGCGTCGAAGGTCCGCACGGCGCCGCCGCCCTGCTGGCGGGCCGTCTGGCTGGCAGCGTCGGCCTGGCGGAGGAGCTGGTCCGTGGTGACGGCCCCCGGCTGGCCGGCGGCCGCGCCCACCGAGGCCGTGAGGTGCACGTCGACCCCGTCGATCGAGAACGGCACGAGGAACGCGTCGGCCACCTGGGCGGCCCGCTCCTCGCCGCCCTCGCCCTCGCAGAGCAGCACGAACTCGTCGTCTCCCCAGCGCGCCACTCCGTCGGTCGGTCCTCGCAGCCCGTCGAGGCGGTCGGCCACCGCCCGCAGGAGCAGGTCGCGGTGCTCAGGGGCGAGGCGGTCGCTCCGCTCGCGGAACCGGTCGATGCCGACGAACAGCAGGGTCACCACGGGCGCGCCTGGCGAGGTGCGTCGCAGCGACAGGTCGAGGCGGTCGAGGAAGATCGAGCGGTGGGGGAGCCCTGTGCGCTCGTCCTCGAAGACCTTGCGGTGGAGCCGCTCGTACACGGCCCGCTCGGTGCTGATGTCACGCGCGATCCAGGTGGTGGCGCCGTCTGGGTGCGACCGCAGCGACGAGCGGGTGGGGATCTCCGTCCCCGAGGCCGTGACGACGTTGAGGGTGCCGGACCAGGCGCCTCGGAAGGCGAGCGCCGGGAGGAGGTCCACCTCGAGCACGGGGCGGTCGACCTCGGCCACGCGCTCCCACGCCGACCCGCTCGGGAGGGGCTCGTCGGCGGACAGCCCGAGCAGGCGGCGCCCGGTGGGGTTCAGGGAGGTGATCCGGCCCTCGGCGTCGAGGGTGGCGGCCAGCTCGCCGGCGTCGGCCACCAGGGCCTCCAGCAGCTCGGCCGGCGGGGTGGGGTCGTCGGCCACGGCTACCCGCGCGCCTTGGCCACCTCGAGGTAGGCGGCGCGGAGCTGGGCCAGCGCCCCCTGCAGGGTGTGCTCCGCCTCGCCCAGCCGTCCCTCGAGGCCGTCGACGAGCGCGGCCAGGGCGTCGATGGCGAGCACGGCCTCCGGGAGCTTCGGCTCCGGAGCGGTGAGGTGGATGGCGGCGAGCTCGTACATGCCCATGGCGTGGTTGGCGACCACGACCGAGGCGGGGGCCTCCAGGAGACCCTGGCGGACGTCCTCCATCTCGGCCTGCATCTGGAGCAGTCGCTCCTGGTCCTCGGGCGAGAGCTCGTCGAAGCTGGGGACGTCCTCCGGCATCGGGTCGGGCGTCGGCTCGGGGGCCGGCCCCGCGTCCCGCGACACCGGTCGCTCGCCGTCGGGGGTCCAGAGCGACATCAGGCTGCTCCTCGGTTTGTGGGCGCCGCGGACATGGCTGGTACCCTACGTGCACAACTGAATGGGAAGCGGGGCGCTGCCCCCACCCGGCCGCCGAGAGGTGCGTCGGGTCGACCACCCACCTTCCGCAGCTCCGGTTGCGTCGGGCGGACGTCGGCATCCCCGGCGTCCGCCGTCGTCGTTTTCGGCGTCGGTCGTCACGACCCACCCGCGCACAGGAGGTAGCTGCGCCTACATGATTCGGATCCGGCGATAGCCACGCCGCCGACCACCAACGAGCCTCGGATCAACGATCGGATCCGGGCCCGGGAGGTCCGCCTCGTCGGCCATGACGGGCAGCAGATCGGCATCAAGCCGCTGCCCGAGGCACTTTCCATCGCAAGGGAGCTCGATCTCGACCTGGTCGAGGTCGCCGCCCAGGCGAACCCCCCTGTGTGCCGCATCATGGACTTCGGCAAGTACAAGTACGAGGCGGCCCAGAAGGCCAAGGAATCCCGCCGCAAGACCACCAACGTGGTGATCAAGGAGATGAAGTACCGCCCCAAGATCTCTGGGGGCGACTTCGACACCAAGACCCGCAAGGTGGAGCGGTTCCTCGCCGAAGGCCACAAGGTGAAGGTCACGCTGACCTTCCGAGGCCGTGAGGTGTACCACCCCGAGCTCGGCAAGAAGATCCTCGACCAGGTCGAGGAGGCGGTGAAGGACGTCGGGCGGGTGGAGATCTTCCCCCGGATCGACGGCCGGAACATGACGATGGTCCTGACGCCCGACAAGCGGGCCCAGGCCGCCGCCCAGAAGGCCGCCGCCGCTGCTGCTGCGGAGGCCGAGGACGCCGAGCTCGACCGGTCGACGACCGAGCCCGGCACCGAGCCGACACCGAGCCCGACACCGAGCCCGACACCGAGCCCGACACCACCGACCCCGAGGCGCCTGAGGCAGCCGAGGGCTGAGAGGGACGACATGCCCAAGAGAAGACGCATCGGGGCGCCGCCAAGCGCTTCAAGGTCACCGGCACCGGCAAGCTCCGGCGCCTCCAGGTCAACAACAACCACATCCTGGAGAAGAAGGCCCCGAAGCGCATGCGGCGCCTCAAGGGCGAGACCACCGTCTCCGCGGCCGACGCGCCCCGCATCAAGCGGATGCTCGGCCGATAGCTCGAGGGCTTCGCTACGGTTCTCGCCCTCGCGGCGTCACGAAAGGAACGATCACATGGCACGGGTCAAGCGCGCCGTCCACTCCAAGAAGCACCGCAGGGCCACGCTCGAGCGGGCGCAGGGCTACTACGGCAACAAGAGCCGTTCGTACCGCGCCGCGAACGAGCAGGTCATGCACTCCCTGCAGTACGCGTTCCGCGACCGCCGGGCCCGCAAGGGCGACTTCCGGTCGCTCTGGATCCAGCGGATCAACGCGGCCTGCCGTGAGAACGGCACCTCCTACAGCCGGTTCATCTCCGGCCTCCGCCTCGCGGAGATCGAGGTCGACCGCAAGGTGCTGGCCGACCTCGCCGTCCGCGAGCCGGCGGCCTTCACCGCCCTCGTCCAGGCGGCGGGGGAGGCATCGGCCAAGGCGAGCGCCTGACCTCAGGGCGATCCCCTCGGGCCACGCCATCCGAGCGTGCAGCGGCTGCGGCGCCTCTCGAGGCGCCGCGCTGCGCGCTCGGAGGAGGGCGCGTTCGTGATCGACGGGCCCGTCCTCGTGCAGGAGGCGCTGGCGGCCGGCATCGACGTGTGGGAGGTGCTGGTCGAGCCCGGCGAGGCGCCTGAGGCGGTCCAGGCGGCCGACGCGGCCGGCGTCGCCGTGCTGACCGTGGCCCCAGGTGTGCTGGCCAGGGCCGTCGACACCACGACCCCGCAGGGGATCGTCGCGGTGGCAGCCCGCCCCGAAGTGGATCTCGAGGCGGCCCTGGCCACGGCCGCCGAGGGCCCGCTGGTCCTCGTGCTCGTGGACGTCGCCGATCCCGGCAACGCGGGCACCCTGCTGCGGGCCGCGGAGGCATCGGGGGCCGCGGCGGTACTGTTCTGCGGAACCTCGGTCGATCCGTGCAACCCGAAGTGCGTACGGGCATCGGCTGGGGCGCTGTTCCACCTTCCGGTGGCCGGTGGAGGAGACGCGGTGTCAGTGCTCGAAGGCCTGGGCGGGCGTGGGGTGCGACGGGTCGGCACCGTCGTGCGCGACGGCGCGGCCTACCACCAGGTGGACCTCACCGGGCCCGTCGCCGTGGTGCTGGGCAGCGAGGCCCACGGCCTGCCGGGCGACCTGGGGCAGCTCCTCGACGTCGCCTGCACGATCCCGATGGCCGGGCGCTCGGAGTCGCTCAACGTGGCGATGGCCGGGCTCGGTCCTGTGCTTCGAGTCCCTGCGCCAGCGAGGGTCGACGTGACGTCGCTCCCCATCGACAGCGCTGCCCGACCCCATGATCGTCGCCGCCCTCGACGGCACGGTCACCGCCATCAACACCCTCGCCGCCGAGCTCCTCGTCGTCGATTCCGCCGCAGTGGTCGGTCGATCGCTGGGCGAGGCCCTCGAGGTCCGCGGCCCCGGCGGGTCGCCCGCCCTGCGGGAGGGCTGGCCCACGCTCGACGGGGAGATCGACCTCACGTTCCGGGCCGGCGACGGCTCCGACGTCGCCACCGCGGTCACCCTCCGGGTGGGCGACGACGCGGTGGTGCTCTCCCTCCGCTCGGCCGGGGAGCGCAGCGGGATCGCGGTCATCTCCACCGTCTCCCACGAGCTGCGGAGCCCGCTCACCTCGGTGAAGGGCTACACGTCCCTCATGCTCAGCCGGTGGGACCGGCTCAAGGACGAGCAGAAGCGCTCGATGCTCGAGCAGGTCCACCACGATGCCGACCGCGTCACCCGGCTCGTCACCGAGCTCCTCGACATCAGTCGGCTCGAGACCGGCCGGCTCGTGCTGCGCCGCCAGCTGGTCGACCTCCCCGAGCTCGCCGGGACGTCGTGGAGAAGGTCGGCATGGGGGTCGACGACCTCGACTGCTCGGTGCGCTTCGCCGACGACTTCCCCCGCGTCTACGCGGACCCCGACAAGGTCGAGCAGGTGCTCACCAACCTCGTGGAGAACGCGGCCAAGTACGGCAGCCCCCTCGAGATGGAGGTGGTCGGCGAGGCCGCCGACGGCGTGGTGGCGGTCGCCGTGCGCGACACCGGCGAGGGCATCCCGGTCGACGACCTGCCCCGGGTGTTCACCAAGTTCTTCCGACGAGACCACGGTCGGCCGAACGGCACCGGCCTCGGGCTCTGGATCAGCCGCGGCCTCGTCGAGGCGCACGGGGGCGAGCTCACCGCCACGTCCGACCTGGGCCACGGCAGCACGTTCCGCTTCACCCTCCCGATCCAGCCCCCCGGTTCCGACCAGGAACCGATTGGCGAGGGCTGACCCCGACCGGAGAGGCTGCGCAGGCCATGCTCGACGAGATCGCCCGCATCGAGGCGGACGCCGCGCCCCGCATCGCCGGAGCCGCCACGCTCGACGACCTGCGCGCGCTCGACGCGCGAGCTCCTCGGCAAGAAGGGCGCGCTGAGCGGCTTCAAGGCCGGCCTCGGGGGCCTCGACGCAGAGGAGCGCAAGGCGGTCGGCGCCGCCATCAACCAGGTCCGCGATGCGCTCGACCGCGCGCTGTCGGCCCGTCGAGCCGAGCTGGAGGCCGCCGTCCGCCGTGTCACCCTCGAGGCGGAGCGGCTCGACCTCACCGAGGTCTCCGCCGGTCGGCGGGCATCGGGCACCTGCACCTCGTCACGCAGGCGATGGAGCGGCTCGAGGACGTGTTCGTCGGCATGGGCTTCACCGTGGCCGAGGGTCCTGAGGTCGAGACCGACTGGCACAACTTCGGTGCCCTCAACTTCCCGCCGGACCACCCGGCGCGGGACATGTACGACACCCTCTACGTCGAGCTGGGCGAGCCGGGCTCCACCGTGCTGCGCACGCACACCTCGCCGGTGCAGGTGCGGGTGATGACGTCGCAGCCGCCGCCCATCTACTCGGTGATGCCGGGACGGGTGTTCCGCCAGGACACACCGACGCCACCCACATGCCGGTGTTCCACCAGATCGAGGGGCTGGTCATCGACCGCGGCATCACGTTCGCCGACCTGGCCGGCACGATCGACGCGTTCACCAAGGCCTTCTTCGGGGGCGACTTCTCGTCGCGCCTGCGCCCCTCGTACTTCCCCTTCACCGAGCCGTCGGCCGAGTTCGACATCCACCTGCCCGGACGGCTCGTGGCTCGAGCTCGGCGGCTGCGGGATGGTCCACCCGAACGTGCTGTCCGCCTGCGGGATCGACCCCGAGGAGTGGCAGGGGTTCGCCTTCGGGTTCGGCCTCGACCGCCTCGGCGCCAGCGCCCACGGGGTCACCGACCTCCGCGACCTGTTCACCAACGACATCCGCTTCCTCGACCCAGTTCTAGGAACCGCATGAAGGTCCTCTCTCCTGGCTGCGCGACTTCGCCCCGTTCGAGGGCGACCCGGTCGCGCTCGGCGAGGTGATGAGCGACCTCGGGATGGCCGTCGAGGAGCTCGTGCGCACGGGCGAGGGGCTCGACGGCATCGTCGTCGCCCGGGTCCTCGAGACCCGCCCGATCGAAGGCGCCAACAAGATCCACCTGGTCGTGGTCGACGCCGGCGACGGCCAGCCCCTCGAGGTCGGCTGCGGCGCGTTCAACATGTCGGTCGGCGACCTCGTCCCGCTGGCCACCGTCGGCACCGTGATGCCCAGCGGCATGGAGATCGGGCGCCGCAAGATGGCCGGGGTCGTGTCCAACGGCATGCTCTGCTCGTCCACGCGAGCTCGGTCTCGGCGACGACCACGCCGGCATCCTCCTGCTCCCGTCGCACCTCGAGCCGGGCACCCCGTTCGCCGAGGCGATGGGCATCGAGCCGGACGTCGTCTACGACCTCGAGATCAACCCCAACCGTCCCGACGCGATGTCGGTGGCCGGCGTGGCCCGCGACCTGGCCGCCCGCCTGGGGCTGCCGTTCGCGCTGCCGGAGCCCACCGTCGATCTGGTCCCTGCCGACGCGATCGAGCGCGTCACGGTCGAGATCCTCGACCCCGACCTGTGCGGCCGCTTCGAGGCACGCGTGCTGCGGGGCGTGCAGGTCGGCCCCGGCGATCCCGCCATCGCCGCTCGCCTCACCGCGCTCGGCATGCGGTCGATCAACAACGTGGTCGACGTCTCGAACTACGTGATGCTCGAGCTGGGCCAGCCCAACCACCCCTACGACCTGGCCAAGGTGGCGGGTCCCGGGTTCCGGGTCCGGCGGGCCCGCGACGGCGAGCAGCTCACCACCCTCGACGAGGTCGATCGCACCCTCACCGCCGACGACCTCCTCATCTGCGACGCCGCCGACGCAGCCGGTCGGCCTGGCCGGGATCATGGGTGGCGGCAACAGCGAGATCGACGACGCCACCACCGAGGTGCTCCTCGAGATGGCGTGGTTCCACCCGATCGGGATCGTGAAGTCGTCCCGTCGCCTCAAGCTCGCATCGGAGGCGTCGGCCCGCTTCGTGAAGGGCACCGACCCCGAGGTCATCGACCTCGCCATGCGCCGCTTCGCCCAGCTGCTCGCTCCGAGCGGAGCCCGGCTCGAGGACGGCCGTGCGGTGGCGGACGGTGAGCTGCCCCCATTGCGCCCGGTGGTGCGGGTCCGCACCCAGCGGGTCGCGTCGATCCTCGGAGAGGAGCTCGCCCCGGCTCGGATCGCGGAGCTGCTCGACCCGATCGGCTTCAGCACGACGGCGGCCGGCGACGACGTCGACGTGGTGATCCCTCCGTGGCGGTACGACTCGGCGATCGAGATCGACGTGGTCGAGGAGATCGCCCGGCACCACGGGTACTCGGTGCTCGGCCGCACGGTGCCGAGGGGCGAGGTGGTGGGCGGCCTGACGCCGCGACAGCACGAGCGCCGCGCGCTGCGCCGCGCGCTCACCGGTCGTGGGCTCACCGAGGCCATGCCGCTCCCGTTCCTCGCCCCGGGCGAGCTGAGCCGGTGCGGTCTCCCGGACGACGGGCATCCGGATCGCCAACCCGCTGGTCGCCGAGCAGTCGGTCCTGCGCACCGCCCTGCTCCCCGGCCTCGTCGGCGCCGTCGCGTACAACTGGTCGCACCGCAACCACGGCGTCGCGCTGTGGGAGATCGGCCACGTGTTCCGGCGCGCCGCCGATCCGTCGGCCGAGCTTCCCGACGAGCGGGAGCGCCTCGGTGCCGTGCTGGCCGGTCGCGATGCCACCGAGGCCGTGCAGCTCTGGCGGGCGGTGGCCGAGGCCCTCGGCGTCGACGGCGCCCGGGTCGAGAACGCCGAGGTCCCGGGTCTGCACCCGACGCGGGCGGCTCGCGCGATCGTGGGCGACGTCGTCGTGGGCGAGGTCGGCGAGATCGACCCCGCGGTCCTCGAGGCCCACGGCATCGGCGAGCGCGTCGCCTACCTCGAGGTGGACCTCGACGCGCTGCTGGCGCTGCCGCACGGCGACCAGGCCTACCGGCCCTTCAGCCTGTACCCGAGCTCCGACATCGACCTCGCCTTCGAGGTCGACGACGCCGTGCCCGCCACGGCCGTGGAGGACGCCATCCGAACGGCGGGCGGCGAGCTCCTGTGGTCCGTCGACCTGTTCGACGTCTACCGCGGCCAAGGGGTGGCGGAGGGCCACCGCAGCCTCGCCTACCGCCTCCGCCTCCAGTCGAGCGACCGCACCCTCACCGACGCCGACGTGGCCGGAGTGCGCGAGGGGATCATCGACGCAGTGGCGAAGGCCACCGGAGCTTCGCTCCGGGGCTGAGCGTTCAGATCTGGCCCTAGCCAGATCCCGTGGTGTCGTCGCAGCCCGGCGCAGCCGGTCTGCCAGCCGTACAACCACTCGGGAAAGTCGGGCCAGAAGCCTGATCTCCGCCGGCGCCGCCGGCCTCGATGGGTTTCTGGCCCGACTTCCCCGAGCATCCGCGAGCTGGCGAGCCGCGCAGCGGCTCGCAACGAACCCACGAGTTCTGGCGTCCCGCCAGAACGAGATGCCCCGGTCGCCGCCTTCGGCGGCGACCATCCGCCTACGGCAGGACCAGGTGGAGGTCGCCGAACTCGTGCCAGCGGTAGCGCTCGCGGAGGGCCTCGTCGTAGCTGGCCTCGAGGAGCGACCGGCCGGCGACCGCCTCCATCAGGAGGAGGTGGCTCGCCTCGGGCTCGTGCCAGCCGCTGATGATCCCGTCGACGACGCGGAGGCCGCGCTCCGGGGTGATCACGAGGTCGGTCCAGCCGTCTCCGGCATGTGCGTGGCCGTCGTCGTCGGCGTCGGTCTCGATGGCGCGGGTGACGGTCGTGCCCACCGCGATGACGCGCCCGCCGGCCGCGTGGGCCTCGTGGACCAACCGCGCGGTCGTGGCCGGGACCTGGTAGCGCTCCGGGTACGGGGCCTCGTGGGCCTCGAGGCTGGAGACCCCGCAGTGGAGCGTGATGGGGGCGACGACCACGCCGGCAGCGACGAGGCGGGCCAGCACCGCGGGCGTGATCGGGCGGGCGGCGGAGGGCATCTCCGCGCTGCCGAGCCCGATGGGCGTCGGGGTCGGCACCGCGAACAGGGTCTGGTGGTCGGCCAGTGGCCAGCTCGTCTCGGTGGCTCCGTACCGGACGGGTCGGCCCACCTCCGCGAGCCAGTCGGCGATCGGCAGGGGCGTCGTCACCTCGGCGACCCACAGGCGGTGCGGCGAGCGATCGAGCTCTGGGAGCACGATCGCCCCGTCGGGCCCGTAGGGCGCCACGAGGTGGGCACGTCCGCCTCCGGCCAGACGGAGGTCGACGGGATCGACGAGGCGGTGCGGGCGAGACCCCCGGTGGTCGGGCTCGCGGACCTCCAGCACCCAGCGGTGGGTCCCCAGCTGCGTCGAGAGGTGGACCAGGAGGTCGCCGTCAGCGGTCGGGACGGCGGCGGGGAGCGTCGCCGAGGTGTTGACGAGGAGCACGTCGCCGGCCACGAGGTGCCGTGACAGGTCCCGGGCGTGGGCGTGGACCAGGCGCCCGTCGGACCGGTGGGCCACGAGCATCCGCACGTCATCGCGGCGGTGGACGCCGTCGGCCTCGATGGGCGCGTCGGCCAGCAGCTCGTCGGGGACGTGGACGTCGAGCACGCGGTCGGGAAGGGTCACGGTGGCCGTCATGCCACCTCCAGGGGGGTGCGCACGTCCGGTCCGCGATAGCGCCGGCTGGGGAAGTCCTCGGCGATGAGCCGCCGGATGGCGGGAACCCGGTCCTCGGCCCGGGGCATCCCGGTGAGGTCATCGTCCGGCGCGGCCCGGCGGTACATCTCCGTGGCCATGTCGCCCGGGTCGATGCGCAGGACCCGGAGGTCCCGCCGCTCGGCGGCGAGCACGGCGAACAGGTGCTCGAACGCCGCCTTGGAGGCGCCGTAGGCACCCCACCCCTCGTAGGCCTCGACGGCCGCGTCGGACGTGACGGCGACCACGGTGGCTCCGGGGCGGAGGTGCGGGAGGAGCGCCTGGAGCACGCCGACCTGCGCGACGACGTTGGCCTCGAGGGTGGTCCTGAGGTCGTCGAGGTGGAGCTCGGCGACCGGGGGGAGGGGGGCCGGGCCGAGGGTGCCGGCGCTGAGGACGACCAGCTCGAGGCCGCCCAGCGACGCGGCGGCGGTGGCGAGGTCGGCCCGGTGGGCGGGTTGGCCGATGTCGCCGACCACGGGGACGACCGGTCCCGCGCCCTCGAGCCGATCGACGGCGGAGGCGAGGTCATCGGCGTGGCGGGCATCGACGACCAGGGCCCATCCGTCGGCGGCCAGGGAGCGAGCGAGGGCGAGGCCGAGGCCGCGCGAGGTGCCGGTGACGAGTGCGGTGGGGGCTGGAGTGCTCATGCCCTGACCGTACGGACGCCCCGGGGCCACGCCATCGGGCCGGGGTCGCCTTCTGCCTGGGCCGCAGGTCCTAGGACTCGGCCACCAGACCGTGGTGCACGGCGAAGAGGGCAGCTTGGGTCCGGTCGGTGAGCTGGAGCTTCGACAGGACCGCGGACACGTGGGTCTTGATCGTCTTCTCCGCCACGAAGAGGCGGGCGGCCAGCTCCTTGTTCGAGAGCCCGAGGCCGAGCAGGGCCAGCACCTCGCGCTCGCGGGCCGTGAGCTGGTCGAGGCCCGGGGCCCCGCTGCCCGGGGCGGAGACCTCGGACAGGATGCGGGCGGCGATGGCGGGGTCGAGCACCGATCCGCCGCGGTGGACGGTGTGCACGGCCGCCTCGAGCTCGGAGGGCGGCACGTCCTTGCCGAGCCATCCGCTGGCTCCGGCCCGCACGGCGGCCAGGGCCTGCTCGTCGCCACCGAAGCTCGTCAGCACGAGGACGTGCGGGGCCGGGTCGAGCGCGAGCAGGCGGGGGAGGGCCGCGACCCCGCCGCCGCCAGGGAGGACGAGGTCGAGCAGCACCACGTCGGGGGCGAGGTCCTCCGCGGCGGCCACCGCCCCGTGGACGTCACCGGCTTCGCCGACGACCTCCATGCCGTCCCGGGACCCGAGGAACGAGCGCAGCCCCTCGCGCACCACGGGATGATCGTCGACCACCAGGATCCGGATCGGTGCCACGCTGGTCACGGCGCCGCCGCCGGCACCCGTGCGCGGACGAGTGTCCCGCCGCCCGGTTCGGACTCGATGGCGAACGTCCCGCCGATCTCCTCCGCCCGCTCCCGCATGGAGACGAGGCCGAGCCGTCGGGCGCTCACCGCCCGGCCGAGCGGGTCGAAGCCCCGCCCGTCATCCTGGACCTCGAGCGTGACCAGCTCGTCGGCGCGGTCGAGGCGCACGTCCACCCGGGTGGCGGCGGCGTGGCGGACGGCGTTGGTGACGGCCTCCTGCGCGATGCGGAACACCGCCTGCTCCACGTCGGGATCGATCGGCTCGATGGATCCCGGCGCGAAGGCGACCTCGAGGCCGTGGGTCCGGCCGACCACGTCGAGGTGCTTCGTGAGGCTCGGCACGAGCCCTTCCAGGTCCAGCGCCGGCGGTCGGAGCTGGAAGACGAGCGACCGGAGCTCGGCGAAGACCTCCTCGAGGACGCTGCCCGCCCCGGTGACGTCGCCGGCCTCGAGCCGGAGCCGGAGGCCGAAGAGGGACTGCGTGAGGGCATCGTGCAGCTCGCGCGCGAGGCGGTTCCGCTCCTCGAGGACCGACAGCTCCCGGCTGGCCTCGTAGAGCCGGGCGTGCTCGATCAGCACCGCGGCGTGGGCGGCCAGGTCGCGCACGAGCCGCTCGTCGTCGGGCGTGAAGCCACCGTCCTTGTTGGCGAGGTAGAAGGCGGCCACGACGTCGCCACGGAACACGATCGGCACGGCGAGGAACGCGTCGAGGTCCGGGTGCGCCCCAGGCCACCACCCACCGAACCGGCTGTCGCTGCGGACGTCGTCCGTGCTGAAGGGCGTCGGGTCGACCAGTGCGGCGCCGAGGACGCCGTGCGAGCGGGGGAGCGGTCCGATGGCGTCGATCTCGGCGTCCGTGAGGCCGGCCGAGATCCAGCGGCTGAACCCGTCGCCTTCCTCGTCGGGGACCCCCAGCGCGGCGTAGGTCGCGCCGGCGAGCCCCCGGGCGGCCTCGACGAGGCGCTCGAGCACGGCGTCGGAGCGCAGATCGCCGGCGATCCCCAGCAACGCCTCGCTCACCGCCGCCAGGGCCGCCGATCGATCGGACACGCTTCGCACCGTACTGGCCGACTGCAACGAGGAGATGGGGGGTAGGGGCCTCGGGTGAACTCCTCGGCTCCCAGCGCCGCCCACGTCGGCTCCTGCCTCGCTGACCGCTACGACCTCGTGCGACACATCGCGCGCGGCGGGATGGGTGACGTGTACGAGGCGGTCGACCGGATCCTGGACCGACGGGTGGCCGTGAAGGTCTTCCGCTCCGCGTCGCCCCGCGACCGGGAGCGGTTCGACGCGGAGATCCGCTTGCTCGCGAGCCTGGATCACCCCACGCTCGTGCGGGTGTACGACGCCGGCGAGCTCGGCGACGACGCCTACCTCGTGATGGAGCTCGTCGACGGCCCGACCCTCGCGGCTCGCCTCGACGACGGTGGACCGCTCCCCGAGGCAGAGGTCGCGGCGATCGGGGCCGAGCTGGCCGCGGCCCTCGCCTCGATCCACGCCAGCGACGTCGTCCACCGCGACGTCACGACGTCGAACGTGCTGTGCGACCCCGAGGGTCGCGTCCGCCTCGTCGACTTCGGCATCGCCCGACTGCTGGGCTCGCCGAGGGTCACGGCCACCTCCACCACGATCGGCACCGCCGCGTTCATGGCACCGGAGCAGGTCGCCGGCGAGGAGGTCACGGTCGCATCCGACGTGTACTCGCTCGGGCTCGTCCTCCTCGAGCTGCTCACGGGCCACCGCGCCTTCGAGGGCTCAGCCGCCGAGGTGGCGGCCGTCCGGCTCGTGCGCGACCCCGACGTCGACACCGGCGTCCCCGGCCGGTGGCGCCCGCTGCTCCGGGCGATGACGAGCCGGGCCCCGGAGCTCCGCCCCGCCTCCGCCACGGTGCGGGACCGGCTCGAGGCGATCGCCCGGGCGGAGCCGGCCGAGGTCACTGCCCCGCTGCACGTCGGCGACGCCACCTCCGTGCTCCCGATCCCCGTGCTGCCGCTCGCGATCCCCGACCCACCCGGCGCCCCCCGTGATCGGATCGGGGTCGGTCGTCGTCTCGGTTGGGCTCTGGCCGCGGGCACGGCGGCGCTGCTCGTGGCGCTGTCGCTGGCCTGGCAGGGGAGGGGCGTCGATCAGCCGCTCGACACCACGACCACCGTCCGGGTGGCCGACGGGTCGAACACCACGGTGCGTCGGGCCACCACGACCACCGTCCCCACCACCGTTCCCGAGACGACCCTGGCCCCCGTCACCACGCTGGGCTTCCCGTTCGACGGGAGCGAGCTGCCGGGCCCCGGGAAGAAGGACAAGGAACCCAAGGCGGACGAGCCGCCGGGCCCCTGACGTCGCCGGGTCTCAGGTGCCGGGGGTCTCGTTGAGGCCGCCATCGGACATCGTGCGGTAGAGGTCGTAGATCTCCTTGCACGTGCCGCACATCGGCAGCTTCGCCGGGTCCTGCTGCGGGACGAACACCTCGCCGCAGAGGGCCTCGACCGGCGTGCCGTAGATCCGCGCCTCCATCACCTTGGCCACCGCGGACTCACCCGGCTCGGTCTTGACGATGTGCGCCGCCTTCGGGCGACCGGTCTCGACGCGCTCGTCTGTGAGCGTCCCGGTCCGGCGTTCGATGGACCCTTCGGGCAGGGGGACGTCCGACATCAGCCCTCCACGCTAGGGCAGCTCCTGGGCCAATCAACTTGCATGTTCATGCACTCTGCTGCATCATCTTCCGATGGCACGGATCGGGATCGTCGGGGCGTCGGGGTTCACGGGCGCGGAGCTGCTGCGGCTGGCCTCCGGCCATCCCGACCTCGAGGTGGTCCTCGCCACGGGTGACACCCAGGCCGGCACGCCGGTCGCCGCGCTGTACCCCAGCCTGGCCGCCGCCTACCCGGACCTCGTGTTCACCCCGTACGACGCCGCCGCCTGTGCCGGCCTCGACCTGGTGTTCCTGGGGCTCCCGCACGGGGCCAGCCAGGCCATCGTCCCCGAGCTCGTGGGCAAGGTGGCCCACCTGGTGGACCTGGCCGCCGACTTCCGGCTCCACGATGCCGGCCTGTACCCGCAGTGGTACGGCGAGGCCCACACCGCCCCCGAGCTCCTCGCCGACTTCGCCTACGGGATCCCGGAGCTGTTCCGCGCCGACATCCTGGGCGCCGCCCACGTGGCCTCGGCCGGGTGCTACCCGACGGCGGCGGCGCTCGCGGTCGCGCCGCTGGTGCGGACGGGCGTGGTGGAGCCCACCGGCATCGTGGTCGACGCCGCGTCCGGCGTGTCCGGGGCGGGCCGGCCGCCCAAGCCGCACACGACCTTCTGCGCGGTCGACGAGGACTTCACGGCGTACGGGCTGCTCGACCACCGGCACACGCCCGAGATCGAGCAGGCCACGGGCGCGCAGGTGATCTTCACGCCCCACCTGGTCCCGATGAACCGGGGGATCCTGGCCACCTGCTACGCCCGGCCGACCGGTGCGACGTCCACACAGGAGCTGCTCGACCTCTTCCACGCGACCTACGACGCCGAGCCCTTCGTGGTGGTGGGCGAGGCGCCCCCGTCCACCAAGGCGACCCTGGGCGCCAACACCGCGCAGCTCACCGCCCGCTACGACGAGCGCACCGGCTGGGTCGTGGCGCTCTGCGCCATCGACAACCTCACCAAGGGCGCCTCCGGTCAGGCGATCCAGTGCGCCAACCTGCTCCTCGCCCTCCCCGAGGCCTCTGGCCTCCCGATCGTGGGGGTCTACCCGTGAGCGTCACGTCCGCGCAGGGGTGGACGGGCAACGGCGTGGCCTGCGGGATCAAGGCGTCGGGCGACCCGGACCTGAGCCTCGTGGCCACCGTCGACGGCGCCTCCGCCGCGGCCGCCGGGGTGTTCACCCAGAACAAGATGACCGCCGCGCCCGTGGTCACCACGCACGCGCACCTCACCGCCACCGGGGGCCGGGCGGCCGCGGTCGTGCTCAACAGCGGGTGTGCGAACGCGGCCACCGGCGAGCGGGGTCGGGCCGACGCCGAGGAGATGTGCTCGCTCGTGGCCACCGCCCTGGGCTGTGCTCCGGAGGAGGTGCTGGTCTGCTCCACGGGCCTGATCGGCTACGAGCTGCCGATGGACGCGCTTCGCTCGGGCATCGCCGGCCTGGTCGCCGGGCGGCAGGCGGACGACGACGGCGGGGGAGCGGCGGCGCAGGCCATCCTCACCACCGACACGGTCCGCAAGGAGACCGTCGTGCGGGGTCCCGGGTTCGTGGTCGGGGGCATGGCCAAGGGGGCGGCCATGCTCGCCCCCGACATGGCCACCATGCTGGCGGTGCTGACCACCGACGCCGACGTCGATCCGGCCCGGCTCCAGCAGTCGCTGCGGGCCGGCGTGGCGGACAGCTTCAACGCGATGTCGGTCGACGGCTGCACGTCGACGAACGACACCGTGCTCCTGCTCGCCTCGGGCCTCGCCGGCCCGCCCGCGGACCTCGGCGCGTTCGACGCGGCCGTCGCAGAGGCGTGCCTCGACCTGGCCACGCAGATGGTCGGCGATGCCGAGGGCCACACCAAGGTGGTCCGGGTGCACGTGATCGGCGCGGCCTCCGATGCGGAGGCCCGGATCGGCGCCCGGAAGGTGGCCGAGAGCGAGCTCGTGAAGTGCTCCTGGTACGGCAAGGACCCGTACTGGGGACGGATCGCCAGCGAGCTCGGGTCGGCGGGCATCGAGTTCGACCCCGACCGGCTCAGCGTGCGGTACGGCGAGCTGGTGGTCGCCAACGGTGGCGTCACCGCGGACGTCGACGAGGCCGCGCTCGCCGCCTACATGGCCGAGGAGCACCTCGAGGTGGTGGCCGACCTTGGGCTCGGCTCCGGCACCGCGCGGATCCTCACGAACGATCTGACCCACGCGTACGTCGACGAGAACATGGGGACCTCCTGATGTCCGCCACCGACCAGGCCACCCTGCGGGCCGAGCTGCTGATCGAGGCGCTGCCCTACATCCAGCGCTTCCGGGGCGCCGTCGTGGTCGTGAAGTATGGCGGCAACGCCATGGTCGACTCCGCGCTGGCATCCACGTTCGCGGAGGACATCGTGCTGATGCGCTCCGTCGGCATCCGGCCGGTGGTCGTGCACGGCGGCGGGCCGCAGATCAGCGAGCTCATGGAGCGGCTCGGCAAGGTCCCCGAGTTCCGGGACGGCCAGCGGGTCACCGACGCCGAGACCGTCGACATCGCCCGGATGGTGCTGGTCGGCAAGGTCAACCGCGAGATCGTCGGTGCCATCAACGTCCACGGGCCCCTCGCCGTCGGAGTGTCCGGCGAGGATGCCGGCCTCATCGTGGCCGAGGCACGCGACCCCGAGCTCGGGTTCGTGGGCAACGTCGAGTCGGTGCGCCCGGCGATCCTCGAGCGGCTCCTCGCGGAGGACCTCATCCCGGTCGTGTCGACCATCGGCGCCGATGAGACGGGTCAGGCGTACAACATCAACGCCGACGCGGTGGCGGGCGCGATCGCGCAGGCCCTCGCGGCGGAGAAGGTGATCTACCTCACCGACATCGAGGGACTGCTGGCCGACGTCGCCGACGCCGCCAGCCTCATCTCCCACATCGACGCTCCCGCCCTGCAGGCCCGCATCGACGCCGGCTCGCTCACCGGGGGCATGATCCCCAAGATCAACGCCTGCCTCCACGCGGTCGGCAACGGCGTGGGCTCGGCCCACCTGCTCGACGGTCGCGTGCCCCACGTCCTGCTGCTGGAGCTGTTCAGCGACGCCGGCATCGGCACGATGATCACGGCGGAGGCAGGGTCATGAGCGCCGTGCCCGACAGCCCCCTGATGTCGACCTATGGCCCGCGCGCGATCGAGATCGTGCGGGGCGCGGGCAGCTGGGTCTGGGACGACCAGGGCCGCAAGCTGCTCGACCTGCTGTCGGGCCTCGCGGTCACGAGCCTCGGCCACAGCCACCCGGCGGTGGCCGACGCCCTCGCGGCCCAGGCCCGCACGCTGGTGCACGTGTCGAACCTGTTCGGCTCGCAGCCGGGTCCGCAGGTCGCGCGCACGCTCGACCGGCTGCTCGGCGTCGGCCAGCCCCGCTGGCCCACCGAGGGCACGCGGGGCCAGGTGTTCTTCTGCAACTCGGGTGGCGAGGCCAACGAGTGCGCCATCAAGCTCGCCCGGAAGTTCGGCGGCAGGGGCCGGCACGTGGTGGTGAGCGCGTTCGGGTCCTTCCACGGTCGGACGCTGGCCACGCTGCACGCCACCGGGCAGCCGGCCAAGCACGAGGCGTTCCAGCCGCTGCCAGAGGGCTTCAAGCACGCCACCTGGGCCGATCTGGAGGACCTCGAGCGCCAGCTCGACCCCTCCGTCGCCGCGGTCCTGCTCGAGCCCGTGCAGGGGGAGGGCGGGGTCAACCCGGCGTCGGCGGAGTACTTCCAAGGGGTCCGGCGGCTCTGCGACGAGCGGGGGATCCTGATGATGGTCGACGAGGTCCAGACCGGTCTCGGCCGGTGCGGCAGCTGGTTCGCGCACCAGGCGCTCGGGGTCGTGCCCGACGTGGTCACGATGGCCAAGGCGCTCGGCAACGGCGTGCCGATCGGTGCCTGCTGGGCCAGGTCCGAGGTGGCCGCCGCGTTCGAGCCCGGCGACCATGCCACGACCTACGGGGGCCAGCCGTTGGCGACCGCCGCCGCCCAGGCCGTGCTGGCCGTGATGGAGGCGGAGGACGTGCCCGCCCGCGCGGCGCGGGCCGGTGCTCGGCTCACCGAGGCGCTCGAAGCCCTCGATGGGGTGGCCTCGGTGCGGGGGAGCGGCCTGCTCCTCGGCGTCGAGCTCGACGGCCGGGATGCCAAGGAGGTCAACGAGCGCCTGCTCGAGGGCGGCGCGGTGGCCAACGCGGTCACGCCGACGGCCCTCCGCCTGGCCCCCTCCCTCCTGATCTCCGACGACGAGCTCGACCTCGCCGTGGACCTGATCGCGAAGGCGCTCGCATGAGTCGACACGTCCTCGAGATCGATGACCTGACCGCCGCCGAGGTGGCGCGCGTGCTCGACCTCGCGGCCGACCCGGCCCGGCCCCAGCTGCTCGCCGGCCAGACCGTGGGCTTGTACTTCGAGAAGCCCTCCCTGCGGACCCGGCACTCCTGCGAGGTCGCCGTCGCCCAGCTCGGCGGGCACCCGGTGACCTTCCGGACCGACGAGGTCGGCACCGGGGCCCGTGAGCCGCTGCCGGACATCGCGAAGGTGCTCTCCGGCTACCACGCACTGGTCGGCGGACGGGTCTACGACCACGACGTCCTCGAGCAGCTGGCCGGCGCGTCGGCCATCCCGATCGTGAACCTGCTGTCCGACCAGGGCCACCCGTGCCAGGCCCTGGCCGACCTTCGCACCATGCAGGACGAGTGGGGTGACCTCGCCGGTCGCACCGTCACCTGGGTGGGGGACTACAACAACGTCGCCCGGAGCCTCTGCCTCGCGGCGGCCCGCACCGGCATGGTGGCCCGCATCGCCAGCCCTCCCGGATACGGACCCACCGACGCGGACGTCGAGCGCCTCCTGGCCGCCGGCATGATCGCGGCGCCGTTCGTCACGACCCGTCCCGCCGAGGCCGCGGAGGGCTCCGATGCCGTCCACACCGACGTGTGGGCCTCGATGGGCCACGAGGCGGAGGCGGAGGCCCGCCGCCGCGCCTTCGAGGGCTTCACGGTCGACGACTCCGTGATGGACGCGGCCGCTCCCAAGGCCATCTTCCTGCACTGCCTTCCCGCCCACCGTGGCGAGGAGGTGGCCGCGTCGGTGGTCGACGGGCCCCAGAGCCGGGCCTTCCCCCAGGCTCACAACCGCCTGCACGCCTTCCGGGGCCTGCTCCGCTTCCTGCTCGAGGAGGCCTGATGGCCGCCAAGCCCGACGCCGACGCCAAGCCCCTGGCCAAGCCGCAGCGTCAGCACCGCATCGCCCGTCTGCTGGCCGACCACGCCGTCACCAGCCAGGCCCACCTCGTGGAGCTGCTCGCCGCGGATGGCGTCACCGCCACCCAGGCCACGGTCTCGCGAGACCTGGAGGACCTCGGCGCCATCAAGGTACGCGTGGCCGGTGGCGACAGCGCCTACGCCATCCCGGAGCTCCCCGCGAACCAGCGGGCGCCGGAGGACCACCTCCGGCGGGTGTTCAGCGACTGGGTCGTGGAGGTCGGGCACTCCGGCAACCTCGTGATCCTCCGCACGCCCCCGGGTTCGGCCCACGTCGTGGCCTCCGCCCTCGACCGCTCCGGCCTGGCCGGGGTGCTCGGCACGGTGGCGGGCGACGACACCCTGCTCGTGGTGGTGACCGAGGATGCCGGTGGCGCCACGGTCGCGAAGGAGCTCTCCGATCTCGCGGGGCTGAGCTGATGCTTGCTCCGGGGCTCGCTCCGCTCGTGCACCCCTCCGCAAGTGCCTCCCGGCGACCGGCGGAGCCGGCCCGCCTCCGGGCTGGCATCACGTCCCCCAACCCGTTCGCAAGCTGAAGGAGCTCCAATGCCCAAGCGCGTCGTCCTCGCCTACAGCGGTGGCCTCGACACGTCCGTGGCCGTCCGCTGGATGGTCGACAACCTCGGCGTCGAGGTGATCGCGCTGGCCGTCGACGTCGGCCAGGCCGCCGAGGACTACGAGGTGGTGAAGGCCCGGGCCAAGGCGGCCGGCGCGATCGATGCGCTCGTCGTCGATGCCCGGGAGGAGTACGCCGCGGAGTACTGCATGCCGGCCCTGGCCGCGAACGCGATGTACGAGAACCGCTACCCGCTCGTGTCCGCGCTTTCGCGGCCCGTGATCGTGAAGCACCTCGTGGCGGCGGCGAAGGCGCACGGCGCGGATGCCGTGGCCCACGGTTGCACCGGCAAGGGCAACGACCAGGTCCGGTTCGAGGTGTCCACGCGAGCGCTCGCCCCGCACCTGGAGGTGATCGCCCCCGTGCGCACCTGGGGCATGACGCGGGAGGACAGCATCCTCTACGCCTACGACCACGACATCCCGATCGTCGCGACGAAGGAGAAGGTGTACTCCATCGACGACAACATCTGGGGCCGCGCGATCGAGTGCGGCGAGATGGAGGATCCGTGGGCCACGCCGCCGCAGGGCGTGTGGCTGCTCACGAAGCCCACGGCCACGAACCCGACCGACGTCGTGATCGGGTTCGAGGCGGGCGTGCCGGTCTCGGTCGACGGCGATGCGCTGTCGCCGCTCGGCGTGATCGAGCGCCTCAACGACGTCGTCGGCTCCTACGGCTGGGGCCGGATCGACATGGTGGAGAACCGGCGGGTCGGCATCAAGAGCCGCGAGACCTACGAGTGCCCCGGGAGCCTGGCCCTCCTGCTGGCGCACCGCGACCTCGAGGGGATCTGCCTCGAGCGCGACGTCCAGCGGGAGAAGATCCGGCTCGAGCACCGGTACGCGGAGCTCGTGTACGACGGGCTCTGGTTCAGCCCGCTGAAGATGGCCCTCGACGCGTTCGTGCAGGAGACGCAGCGCTTCGTCACCGGGGAGGTGCGGCTCCACCTGTCGCCGGGCTCGTGCGAGGTCGAGGGTCGCCGCAGCCCCCACAGCCTCTACGACTACGCCCTGGCGACCTACGACGCCGAGGACGCGTTCCGTCACGAGGACTCCGCCGGCTTCGTCCGGCTCTGGGGCCTCTCGGTCGAGACCTGGGCGGGCACCCAGGGCGGGTTGGGCGGCTAGCCGTGTCCACCCTCTGGCACGGCCGCTTCGCCGACGGCCCCGCCGCGGAGCTCCTGGCGTTCACCGTGAGCCTCCCGTACGACCAACGGCTCGCGCCCGACGACCTCGCCGGTTCGCGGGCTCACGTCCGCGGGCTGGCCCGAGGCGGGATCCTGTCGGCCGAGGAGGCCGATTCGGTGCTCGCCGCACTCGACGCCGTCGAGGCGGAGCTGGCGAGCGGCGCCTTCGAGTTCCTGCCGTCCGACGAGGACATCCACACCGCGGTGGAGCGGAGGGTCACCGAGCTGGCCGGCCCCGCGGGCGCGAAGCTGCACACGGGCCGGAGCCGCAACGACCAGGTCGCCACCGACCTCCGGCTCTACACGAAGCGCGCGCTCACCGCCGTGGCCGTCCGGGTGGGGGAGCTCCAGGAGGTCCTCCTCGGACGCGCCGAGGGGGCGGGTGACCTGTACCTGCCCGGCTACACGCACCTGCAGCGGGCCCAGCCGGTCGGTCTCGCTCACCACCTGCTCGCGCACGGCTGGGCCCTCACCCGCGATGTCGACCGCCTGATCGATTGCCGCACCCGCCTCGACGTGTCGCCACTGGGCGCTGGCGCATTGGCCGGGTCGTCGCTACCGCTGTCTCCGGAGGCCACCGCGGCCGACCTGGGCTTCGCCAAGGTGTTCGAGAACAGCCTCGACGCGGTCTCCGACCGTGACTTCGTGGCTGAGGCACTGTTCGCGCTGGCGCTGCTCGGCGTGCACCTCAGCCGCATCGGCGAGGAGGTCGTCCTCTGGACGACCGAGGAGTTCGGGTTCGCCCGACTCGATGACGCCTACGCCACGGGCAGCTCGATGCTGCCGCAGAAGAAGAACCCGGACATCGCCGAGCTCGCCCGCGGGAAGGCCGGTCGTCTGATCGGCAACCTCACCGGCTTCCTGGCCACGCTGAAGGGCTTGCCCCTCGCGTACAACCGCGATCTGCAGGAGGACAAGGAGCCGCTGTTCGACGCGATCGACCAGGTGCTGCTCGCGCTGGGCGCGGTCGCCGGGCTCATCGAGACGCTCGAGTTCGACGGGGAGCGCATGCGAGTGGCGGCCGACACCCCGACGTCGTCGGCCACCGATCTCGCCGAGCACCTCGTGGAGCAGGGCACGCCGTTCCGCGACGCCCATGCGATCGTGGGCGCCGTCGTGCGCGAGTCGCTCGACACCGGAGCCGACCTCGCCGACCTCGTACGGGCGCACCCCGCGCTGGGGGAGGCCGCGGTGGGCCTCCTCGCCCCCGGGATGGCCGTCACCCGGCGCACCACGCGCGGCGGGGCCGGCCCCGAGGCCGTGCACCGGCAGATGGAGCGCTTCCGTGCCCGCCTCGACGAGGACGGGGCTCGGATCCGGGTTTCGTGATCGCTCGCCTGCGGCGAGCTCACACGAGCTGAGCGGCTGGCCTTCGGCCGACTCACCTTCAGCTCGGGACACGGCGAAGCCGGATCCTTCGCGGCCGAGGGTCTGGCTGCCCCTCGGGCACCCCGCGGTGGTCTCGCGGGGCTTGGATGTGAGTGCGGCCGGCAGGCCGCCCGCGTTGCGGCGTATCGCGTCAGAGGCAGGCCTTGGCGGCGTCGATGAGGGTCG
>CAVSIC010000031.1:0-11279 GCA_963727905.1 uncultured Microthrixaceae bacterium | reverse complement strand
CAGCGCGACCCTCACAGCTCGGCATCCTGCCACGCGCGCGAGCGGGGCTCGTGCCGGCGGAGGTCCTGCGTGCGGGCCACGAGGGCGCGCAGGTCGTCGAGCCCGCCGTGCACGGCGCCGGCGGCACGCCCCTGCACGAGCACGTTGCCGAGTGCGGTCGCCTCCACGGGTCCGGCGACGACGGGCAGGCCGGTCCGGTCGGCGAGGGCCTGGCAGAGCAGGGCGTTCTGGCTGCCGCCGCCCACGACGTGGACCTGTCGCACTGTCCGGCCGGACAGCGAGGCCGCGGTGGCCAGCGCGTCGGCGTAGGCCGCGGCGAGGCTCTCGACGATGGCGCGCACGACGCTGGGGGCATCGGCCGGCGCGGGCACGTCGTGCTCCGCGCACCATTGTGCGATGCGCTCGGGCATGTCGCCCGGAGCCACGAAGCGCGGGTCCTGGACGTCGAAGACCGGCACCGGTCCGGTCACGTCGGCGGCGGTCGCGAGCAGGGCGCCGAGGTCGTCGCGCCCCCACGTGCGCAGGGTCTCGCTGAGCAGCCACGTACCCATCACGTTGGTGAGGAAGCGGATGGTGCCGTCGACCCCGCCCTCGTGGGTGAAGTTGGCGGCCCGGGCCGCCTCGGTGAGCACGGGTTTGGTCAGCTCGAGGCCGACGAGGCCCCAGGTGCCGAGCGAGATGTAGGCCGCGCCGTCACCGGCCATCGGTACGCCGACGACCGCGGAGGCGGTGTCGTGCGAGCCCACTGCCACCACCGGCAGGCCCGGCGCACCGACGTCCGTGCCGACGTGCGGGAGGAGCGCGCCGATGGTCGCGCCGGGGTCGACCAGGTCCGCGAGGAGACCACGGGGCAGGCTGAGGGCGGCGATGAGCTCGTCGTCCCAGGCCCCGGTGGTGACGGACAGCAGGCCGGTGGTGGAGGCGTTGGTGCGCTCGGCGACCTCGGCCCCGGTCAGCCAGTGGGCCAGCAGGTCGGGGACCAGAAGCAGGCGGTCGGCCTCGCTGAGTCGCTCGTCGGCGGCCAGCTGGTAGACGGTGTTGAACGGCAGCAACTGCAGCCCCGTCCGGGCGTAGAGCTCGACCGGGGGCACTCGCGCGTGCACCCGCTGCGGACCGACCTCGCCACGGCGCTCGTCGCGGTAGTGGAACGGCTCGGCCAGCAGCCTGCCGTCGCGGAGCAGTCCGTAGTCCACGGCCCACGAGTCGATGCCGACGCTGGCGAGGCCACCCGGAGCCCGGGCCGCCGCGGTCCGCAGGCCGTCCAGGGCGTGCCGGTGGAGTGCCGTCACGTCCCAGTGCAGGCCGTCGGGCCCGCGGGTCGGGCCGTTGGCGAACCGTGAGGTCGCCGTCAGCCGCAGGAGGTCGGGACCGACCTCGCCCAGCATCACCCGTCCGCTCGACGCCCCGAGGTCGACGGCGGCGACGCTGACGGGGCCGGTCCCGGACCTCACCGCAGGAACGCCGCAGCGACGCCGGCGTCGACGGGGATGTGCAACCCGGTGGTGTGGCTGAGCTGCTCGGTGCAGAGCACGTAGACGGCGTTGGCGATGTTCTCCGGCAGCACCTCGCGCTTGAGCAGCGTCCGTTGTGCGTAGAACTTGCCGAGCTCGGCCTCGTCCACGCCGTAGACCGCGGCGCGGGAGGCACCCCAGCCGCCGGCGAAGATGCCGGACCCCTGCACCACGCCGTCGGGATTCACTCCGTTGACCTTGATGCCGTGCTCGCCGAGCTCGGCCGCCAGCAGCCGCACCTGGTGTGCCTGGTCGGCCTTCGCCGCGCCGTAGGCCACGTTGTTGGGGCCGGCGAAGATCGAGTTCTTCGAGGAGATGTAGACGATGTCGCCGCCCATCTCCTGCTCGATCATCGCCCTCGCGGTGGCCTGGGCGACGAGGAACGAGCCCTTGGCCATCACGTCGTGCTGGAGGTCCCAGTCGGCCTCGGTGGTGTCGAGCAGCGAGCGCGAGAGCGACAGGCCCGCGTTGTTGACGACCAGGTCGACCCCACCGAAGGCCAGCACCGTTGCGTCGACCGCCGCCTGGACGGCGCCGGCGTCCGACACGTCGACCCGGACACCGACCGCGACGTCCGACGATCCGATCTCGGCTGCGGCAGCCTCGGCCTTCTCCAGCGACAGGTCGGCGATGACGACGCACGCGCCCTCGGCCGCGAGCTTCTTCGCCGTCGCCAAGCCGATGCCCGAGGCGGCACCGGTGACCAGCGCGACGCGGGTCGCGAGCGGCTTGGGGGCGGGCATCCGCTGGAGCTTGGCCTCCTCGAGTGCCCAGTACTCGATGCGGAACTTCTCCGACTCGTCGATGGGGGCGTACGACGACAGCCCCTCGGCGCCGCGCATCACGTTGATCGCGTTGGTGTAGAACTCGCCGGCCACGCGGGCGGTCTGCTTGTCCTTGCCGAAGCTGAACATCCCGACGCCAGGCACCAGGACGATCAGCGGGTCCTTGCCGCGGAGCGCCGGGCTGTCGACGGTGGCGTTGCGGTCGTAGTAGGCCTGGTAGTCCTCGCGGTAGGAGACGGCGAGCTCCTGCAGGCGGGCGATGCTCTCCTCGACCGAGGTGGAGGCGGGGAGGTCGAGGACGAGCGGCTTGACCTTCGTTCGGAGGAAGTGGTCGGGGCACGACGTGCCGAGCTCGCCGAGGCGAGGGTGCTCCGCGTGGGCGAGGAACTCGAGGACGACGTCGGAGTCGGCGAAGTGGCCGACCATCGGGCGGTCGGCCGAGGCGATGCCGCGGATCGTGGGCGCCAGGGCGGCCGCCTTGGCGCGCCGCTCGGCCTCCGGGAGGGCGGCGTACCCCTCGAGCGCGGGTCCGAACGGCTCGGCCTTCGCGTGGTCGGCGATGTGGGCGGCGGCGGTGTCGATGATCCAGAGGCTGTTGGCCTCGGCCTCCTCGGAGGTGTCGCCCCACGCGGTGATCCCGTGGCCACCGAGGATGCAGCCGCGGGCCTGCGGGTTCTTCTCCTTGATCTCGGCGATGTCGAGGCCGAGCTGGAAGCCCGGGCGGCGCCACGGCACCCAGACGACCCTGTCGCCGTAGATCTCGGAGGTCAGTCGCTCGCCGTCGGCCGCGGTGGCGATCGCGATGCCGGAGTCGGGGTGGAGGTGGTCGACGTGGGCGGCGTCCACCAGGCCGTGCATCGCGGTGTCGATGGACGGGGCAGCACCGCCCTTGCCGTGCAGGCAGTAGTCGAAGGCGGCGACCATCTCGTCCTCACGCTCGACGCCCGGGTAGACGTCGACGAGCGCGCGCATCCGGTCGAGGCGCAGCACGGCGAGCCCGCCCGCGGTCAGGGTGCCGAGGTCGCCGCCGGAGCCCTTCACCCAGAGCAGTTCGACGTCGTCACCGGTGACCGGGTCGGTCTCGGTGCCCTTGGCAGAGGTGTTGCCGCCGGCGTAGTTGGTGTTCTTCGCGTCGGCGCCCAGCCGGTTGGAGCGCTCGACGAGCACCTCCACGGTGGGACTGACGGTGGGGTTGAGGTCACTCACGGTGCGGGGTTCCTTCGTTGTCATGGGTCAGTTCCACCCGGCCTGCGAGCCGCCGACGCGGTCCGCCTCGATCTGCTGCTGGTAGCCGGACTCGAGGTAGGCGCTCATCGGGTCGCCCGGCAGGCCGCGCTCCTCGCGCCACGCGGCCAGGTCGCGGCGTACGTCGGTGTAGAAGGCGTCCATGAAGATCTCGTTGGCCGCCAGCACGTCGCCCGACGCACGTGCTGCGGCGAGGGCGGCTGCGTCGATCAGCAGGGCCCGTGCCGTCATCTCCTGGACGTTGAGCACCGAGCGGATCTGGCCCGGCACCTTCGCCTCGATGTTGTGGCACTGGTCGAGCATCAGCGCCACGTCGCTGTCCGGGCCGAAGCCGCCACCTCGGATGACCTCGACCATGATCCGGAACAGCTGGTAGGGGTCGGCCGCACCGACGATCAGGTCGTCGTCGGCGTAGAAGCGGCTGTTGAAGTCGAACGAGCCCAGCTTCTTGAGCCTCAGCAGCTGGGCCACGATGAACTCGATGTTGGTGCCGGGAGCGTGGTGGCCGGTGTCGAGGCAGACGAGCGCGCGGTCGCCGAGGGCGAGGCAGTGGGCATACGACGTGCCCCAGTCCGGGACGTCCGTGTGGTAGAACGCCGGCTCGAAGAACTTGTACTCCAGCACCAGCCGCTGGTCGTCGGCGAGCGCGTCGTAGATGGTGTGCAGCCCCTCGGCCAACCAGTCCTGTCGCGCGCGGATGTCGCCCTGGCCGGGGTAGTTGGTGCCGTCGGCCAGCCAGATCTTCAGGTCCCGCGACCCGGTCTGGTGCATCACGTCGATGCAGTCGAGGTTGTGCTGCACCGCCTTCGCGCGGACCTTCGGGTCGGCATGGGTGAGGCTGCCGAGCTTGTAGTCGTCGTCCTGGAAGGTGTTGGAGTTGACCGTGCCGAGCCGCACGCCCTGCTCAGCGGCGTACGACGTCAGTGCGGGCCAGTCGTCGACGAGGTCCCACGGGATGTGCAGCGCCACCGACGGGGCGAGGCCGGTGAAGCGGTGCACCGTCGCGGCATCGGCGATCTTCTCCTGCACGGTGCGCGGGGTGCCGGGTGAGCCGAAGACCCGGAAGCGGGTGCCGGAGTTGCCGTAGGCCCACGACGGCACCTCGATGGCGAGGTCGCCGAGTCGGTCGCTGATGGTGGAGAAGGAGGTCATGGTTGGTCCTGGCTGGAGTCGGTGGAGCTGCGGGGAGTGAGTGCGGCGAGCTGGTCCTCGAGGTGGAAGACCTCGCTCAGCTGCCGGAAGCCCTGGTCGGGCGGCAGGTCGAGGTCCTCGAAGAACTCCGCCATCTCGGCCTGCCAGCGGGCGTTGACGTCCTTCCGGGCCATGCCCTCGCGCGCCGCAGCGAGGTCGGGCGTCTCGAAGTAGCCCACGAGCAGGCCGTCGTCGCGCAGGAAGAGCGAGTAGCGGTGCCAGCCGGTGTCGTGGAGGGCGCGCAGCATCTCGGGCCACACCGCGGCGTGGCGCTCGGCGTAGTCCGCCATCCGGTCGCGGCGGACCTTGAGGGTGAAGCAGACGCGGTGCATCGCTGTCTCCTGTGGGGTGGGTGGGATCCGCTGGTCGAGGGGGTCTGGGGGCCCGTCACGAACCCCGGCTGGAGGGGTCTCGTGACGGCGCTTGGAGCGCCTCCTCGACCAGCGAAGTGCTGGCTTCGATCAGAAGTCGAAGTCGGCGATGTTGTCGGCGGTGAAGGTGAAGGGCTCGCCCAGGAGGACGACGCCGTCGGCGCCGACCTCGAAGTCGCCGAGGTCGCCGGCGGAGAAGGAGTCGCCCTCCTCGCCGGAGATGTCGCCGTTGACGAGCGCGGCCCCGGCGTAGGTCGCGAGGTAGCCCAGGTCGCCCGGGTTCCACAGCGCGAACGACGCGACGGTGCCGTTCTCGACGTACTCACGCATCTGGTTGGGCGTGCCGAGGCCGGTCAGCGCGACCTTGCCCTTGGAGGAGGAGTCGGAGAGGTAGCGCGCGGCTGCGGCGATGCCGACGGTCGTGGGCGAGATGATGCCCTTGAGGTCGGGGTGGTTCTGCAGCAGAGCCTCGGTCTGGTCGAAGGACTTCTGGTCCTCGTCGTCGCCGTAGACGGTGTCGACCAGGGTGATGTCGGCGTAGTCGGCGTTGTCGGCGAGCTCGGTCTCCATCATCTCGATCCAGGCGTTCTGGTTGGTGGCGTTGGCGGAGGCGGAGAGGATGGCGATCTCGCCCTTGCCGCCGATCTCCTCCGAGATCAGCTCGAGCTGCTTGGCGGCGATGCCCTCGGCGGTGGCCTGGTTGATGAACAGGTCGCGGCACTCGGGGTTGGTGTCGGCGTCGAAGGTGATGACCTTGACGTCGGCGCTGCGGGCCTCGTCGATGGCGTCGCAGAGGGCCTCGGGGTCGTTGGCCGAGAGGATCAGCGCGTCCTTGCCCTGCTGGGCGGCGGTGTTGATGTAGGACACCTGGGCGTCGGGGCTGCCGGTCTCGGGACCGACCTCCTCCATGTCGACACCGAGCTCGTCGGCGGCCGTCATCGCGCCCTTGGTGCTGGTGTCGAAGTAGGCGTTGCCGAGGTTCTTGGGCAGCATCGTCATGCTCAGGTCGCCGTCCCCGCTGCCGGATCCGCTGTCGCCGCCGTCGTCACTGCCGCAGCCGGCGAGCGCGAGGGTGGCGGAGAGCAGGATCGCGGCCAGTGCCGTCGGCCGCCGTGTGTGGAACTTCATGTCGTTACCTTTCGTGTTCCTCAGACGCCGGCGGATGCCGCGTTCTGGTGGGGGTGGGACTCGCTGGGAGCCGCCGGGTTCGCCTTGCGGGGAAGCCTCGAGGAGGTCCAGGCAAGGACGCTGGGGAGGATCACCGAGGCCACGAGCAGCAGGCCGACGATGATGTTGGTGACGTTGACCGTCACGCTCTCCAGGCGCAGGGCGCTGGAGATGACGCCGATCAGCACGACACCGGCGAGCACACCGTGCAGCCGGCCGCGACCGCCGAAGATCGAGACACCGCCGAGGAGCACCGCGGCGATCACCTGCAGCTCGTAGCCAGTGGCGTTGTCGCCGCGCGCGGAGCCGAAGCGCAGGGTGAAGTAGATGCCGGCGAAGGCCGACACGATCCCGGAGAGGATGAAGAGGATCAGCTTCGTCCGGGCCACGTCGACGCCGGTGAAGTGGGCGGCCTCGTCGTTGAGCCCGATGTCGTAGACGCCCCGGCCGAAGGTCGAGAAGTGCAGCAGGATGACGAAGCCGACGGCCAGGACGGCGAAGGGGATCATCACGATCGGGATCCGGGTCTCGCCGATCGTCCCGGTCGCGAGGTCGGACCAGCGGTCGGTGAAGTCGGTGATGGCCTTGGTTCCGAGCAGCCCCACCGCGACGCCGCGGAAGAGTGCCAGCGTCCCGATGGTGACCGCGAGGGACGGCAGTCCGACGTAGGCGACCAGGAAGCCGTTGAGGGCACCGCAGACGAGTCCGGCCAGCAGGGCGAGGAGGGCCGCGGCCGGGACGGGCATGCCGTTCTCGTGGAGGACGCCGAGCAGCACGCTGCTCAGTCCCATGATGCTCGCGACCGACAGGTCGATCTCGCCGGTGATGATCACGAGCGTCATCGGCAGCGCGATCAGCAGCAGCGGCGCGATGTCCTGGAGCAGGAACTTCAGCGTCAGCGGGCCGTCGAAGTTGGGGACGTTGACGATCGAGTAGATGAGCACTGCCGCGGTGAGGGCGATGACCGCGCTCTCGCGGGTGACCAGCACTCGCTGCCACAGCGGCGCCGAGTAGTCGTCGTAGGCGCGGGTGGCCGTGGAGGTGCTCATGCGTGGTCCCTCGATTCGGCGAGCTTGCGGGCTTGTCGGGTGGCGAGGACGCGGTCGAGCACGATGGCGCCGAGGATCAGGGCGCCGACGACGGCGCGCTGCCAGAAGTCCTCGATCCCGAGGCTGGGCAGCGCCCGGTTGATGGTGACGAGCAGGAAGGCGCCGATGGCCGCGCCCCACACAGTGCCGCTGCCTCCGAAGATCGCGATGCCGCCGATGACGGCCGCGGCCACTGCCTGCAGCTCGATGCCGGAGCCGACGCTCGAGCTCACGGTGCCGTAGCGGGCGGTGTAGAGCGCCCCGGCGAGCCCGGCGAGCGCACCGCTCAGGACGAACGCGGCGAGCAGCCGACGCTTGACCGGCAGGCCGTAGAGGACGGCGGCGTCGGGGTCGGAGCCGATGGCGTACAGCTGGCGGCCACCGCGGGCGGTGTGGAGGTAGTAGCCGACGGCGGCGAGGACCACCACCGCGAGGATCGTCAGCCACGGGATGCCGAGCGTGGCGCGGGTGCCGAGGCGGAGGAACTCGCGTGGCAGGTCGCCGGCGTTGATCCGGTCGCTCCCGGCCCAGGTGAGCATGATGCCGCGGTAGATGTAGAGCGTGCCGAGGGTGATGACCAGCGCCGGCACGCCGCCGTAGGCCACCAGGGCGCCGTTGACGAGTCCGAGGACCGCGCCGACCAGCAGGCACGCGACGAGCACCGCCACCACGGGGATGCCGGGCACCTCGATGAAGAGGCGGCCGGTGAGGTAGGCCGTCAGCGCCATCACGGACCCGACCGAGAGGTCGACGTTGCGGGTGATGATGACCACCGCCTGGCCGACGGCGAGCAGCAGCAGGATCGACGGGTTGAGCAGGAAGTTGCGCCAGCCGTCGGAGCTGAAGAGGAAGCTCTGGTTCTTGGTGGTCGCGAGCACGACGACCGCCACCAGCACGAGGAAGATCGACAGCTCGCGTGAGCGGAGCACGGTCGTCAGCGCCCGTCGGGAGGCAGGGATGCGGCTCGGCTCGACGAGCAGTGCTTCGCTCGCGGACACCTCGTCATGGATGTGGCTCACGGGGTCCTCGCGGCGTTGTTCGGGGGAGCGGAGCGGAGCGGAACGTGGTGGTGTGTTCATCGCGCGGCCTCCAGGTGGTGGGTGGCGGCGTGCATGACGGCCTCGGGGGTGGCATCGGCGCGATCGAGCTCGGCGGTGATCCGGCCCTCGCAGAGGACCAGGACTCGGTCGGCCATGCCGAGGACCTCGGGGAGCTCGGAGGAGATCATCAAGATCCCGAGGCCCTGGCCGGCCAGCTCGGAGAGCAACCGGTGCACCTCGGCCTTGGTGCCGACATCGATGCCCCGGGTCGGCTCGTCGATGATCAAGAGCTTGGGACCGGTGGCGAGCCACTTGGCGATGACGACCTTCTGCTGGTTGCCGCCGCTCATGGTGGCGGCGTTCATGTCGAGCGCACTCGTCTTGACCTCGAGGCGTGCGGCCCAGGGGGCGGCGGCCCGGTTCTCCATGGATGCGGTGAGCAGCCCGGCCTTCGCGATGCCGCGACGGATGACGCCGGCGACGTTGCGACTGACCGAGGAGTCGATGACCAGCCCCTGCTTGCGGCGGTCCTCGGGGATGAACGCCATCCCGGCCCGGATCGCGGAGCGCGGGTCGTGCGCCCGGACCGGCTGGCCGCCGAGGGAGACCGAGCCGGAGTCATAGGGATCGACGCCGAACACAGCCCGGGCGACCTCGCTGCGACCGGCGCCCACGAGGCCGGCCAGGCCGACGATCTCCCCGGCGCGGACCTCGAGGTCGATGTCGTGGAAGACGCCGGTGCGGGTGAGACCGCGCACCTCCAGCACCGGGGCGCCGACCTCGGCGGCGACCTTGGGGAAGAGCTCGTCGACATCGCGCCCGACCATCAGGGAGACGAGCTCGGAGGGCGAGGTCTCGTCGATGCTGCGTGTGTCGATGTAGGAGCCGTCGCGCATGACGGTGACGGTGTCGGCGAGGGCGAAGACCTCGTCGAAGCGGTGAGAGATGAACACGAGCGCGCGGCCCTCGTCGCGCAGGCTGCGGGCCACGGCGAACAGCCGGTCGACCTCCACGCCGCTGAGCGCTGCCGTGGGCTCGTCCATGACGAGCAGCCGGGCGTCGAGCGAGATCGCCTTCGCGATCTCGATGATCTGCTGGTCGGCGATGGACAGGCCGGCGGCCGGGCGGCGAGGGTCGATGCGCACACCGAGACGGGTGAACAGCCGCTCGGTCTCCGCGATCATCGCCGGACGGTCGATGCGACGTCCGCGGGCCAGCGGCTGGCGACCCATGAAGATGTTCTCGGTGACCGAGAGGTCGGGAAAGAGCGTGGGCTCCTGGTAGATCACCGCGACACCGGCGTGCTTGGACTCGGCGGTGGAGGAGAAGTCGACCGGCTCGCCGCCGAGCTCGAAGGTGCCGGCGTCGCGGCGGTGCACGCCGGCGACGACCTTGACGAGCGTCGACTTGCCGGCGCCGTTCTCGCCGATCAGCGCGTGGATCGAGCCGGCGTCCACGCGCAGGCTGCCGGCCCGCAGGGCGACCACGGGCCCGAAGGACTTCGAGACGTCGCGCAGCTCGAGCACCGGTGCGGCGGTGGCGCTGGGGGACATGTGACTCCTCGGATTGAAAGGTTTCAATGAGGAAGATAAGTGAGCCGTGTCACAGGTGTCAAGGGCCTTTCGCGCTGGATTCGACCAAGGCCTGTCCGCGTCCGGGCCGACCGTGACGCATGCCGTACGCTCTCGTTCACATCGTTTCAACGACACGCGGAGGAGATCTGGTCCATGCCTCGCGCTTCTTCGGTGAAAGACGTCGCCGCTCGCGCGGGCGTCTCCCTCGGCACGGTGAGCAACGTGCTCAACCGCCCCGACCGGGTGTCGCCGGCGACCCGGTCGCGGGTCGAGCAGGCCATGCGGGACCTGGGTTTCGTGCGCAACGAGTCCGCCCGCCAGCTGCGGGCCGGGCACAGCAGGACGCTCGCCTACGTCCTCCTCGACGCGCGCAACCCCTTCTTCACCGACGTCGCCGAGGGCGCCGAGCAGGCCGCCGAGGCCGCCGGGCTCTCGCTCTTCCTCTGCCACAGCGACAACCGTGCCTCCAGGGAGGGCGACTACCTCGCGCACCTGGTCGAGCAACGGGTGCAGGGGATCCTGGTGACGCCCGTCGATCCGCATGCCGAGGTGCTCGACGAGGTGCGCCGCAACGGCACGCCGCTCGTCATCGTCGACCGCACCCGGGAGGACCGCGAGTTCTGCTCCGTCGCGGTCGACGACGAGCTGGGCGGCCGGCTGGCCGTCGAGCACCTCCTCGAGCGCGGGCACACGCAGGTGGCCTTCATCGGAGGCCCCGACATCATCGGCCAGGTGCGCGATCGCCTCGAGGGCGCCCGGCGGGCCTGGGCGGACGCCCGGCTGCCCGACGACCAGCTGACGGTCATCGCGACCGACGGCCTGACGGTCGTCGAGGGGCGCTCGGCCGGTGAGCGGCTGATGGGCCTCGGCAAGCGCCTGCGTCCCACCGCTGCGTTCTGTGCCAACGACCTCCTGGCGCTCGGACTGCTCCAGCAGCTGAGCACGGCGGGGCTGCGGGTCCCGGATGACCTGGCGATCGTGGGCTACGACGACATCGTGTACGCCAGTGCTGCCGCCGTGCCGCTCACCTCGGTCCGGCAGCCACGCCAGGAGCTCGGCCGCCGTGCCGCGGAGCTGGTCCTCGACGAGGCCACCAACGCCGACCACGTGCACGAGCAAGTGGTCTTCATGCCCGAGCTGGTGGCCCGACGCTCGACCCTCGGCTGAACCCGGGTCCACCAGCGGTCGTCCACCGCGGCCGCGGTCCGATCGCTGGTTGAGGAGGGACGAAGTCCCGTCACGAAACCCCTCAACCAGCGGCGAGGCGACGCGCGACACATGGGACGCCTGCAACCGACGACCCGGTT
>CAVSIC010000030.1:0-22935 GCA_963727905.1 uncultured Microthrixaceae bacterium | reverse complement strand
CGCCGGCGGCGGTCGGTTCTCGCGCAGCGAGGACCACCTGAACATGCTCCACGTGTACGAGGTCATCGGCGAGTGCGGGTGGCGTCCCGGCGAGGGCTTCAACATCCCGCCGGAGCACCCCCGGCGCCTGTAGCGGGCGCCTAGGTGCGCTTGGGCCGCCCGGCGGCGGAGCCGAGCGCCTCCAACAGCTCCACCGGGATCGGGAACACGATCGTGGACGAGTTCTCGGCGGAGATCTCCACCATCGTCTGCAGCTGGCGGAGCTGGAGCGCGCCCGGCGTGGCGCTCAGCACCGCGGCGGCTTCGCCGAGCTTCTGCGACGCCTGCAGCTCGCCCTCGGCGGCGATGATCTTCGCCCGCCGCTCGCGCTCGGCCTCGGCCTGTCGGGCCATGGCCCGTTGGAGCTGCTCGGGCACCTGCACGTCTCGGATCTCCACGCGGTGGACCTTGATGCCCCAGCTCTCGGTCTGCGAGTCGAGGGCGATCTGCAGCTCGGCGTCGATGCGATCCCGCTCGGTCAGGAGCTGGTCGAGCTCGTGGCGGCCGACGATCGAGCGCAGCGTGGTCTGCGCCACCAGCTGCGACGAGCTGTACCAGTCGCGGATCTTGATGACCGACGCCTCCGGGTCGACCACCTGGAAGTAGGCGACGGCGTCGACGGTGCTCGTGACGTTGTCCTTGGTGATCACGGCCTGCGACGCCACCGGCACGGCGACGATCTGCAGGTTCACGCGGACGATGCGGTCGATGATCGGGACCACGAAGAACAGGCCGGGGCCCTTGGCCCCCACCGAGCGCCCGAGCCGGAAGATCACGCCGCGCTCGTACTCCTGGACGATCTTGATCGAGCTCGCCAGGAAGATCACGAGGAGCACGAGTCCGATGAGGACGATGCCTCCGATGGCCTCTTCCATGTGGGGGGTCTGCCTTTCGGGGGTTGTGGTGGGTCAGGGAGCGGGATCGGGGATCCGCGGCGCGACCTCGAGGGTCATGCCGTGGTGGCCGACGATCGACACGGGGTCGCCGGCGCGCAGCGAGCTGGAGGAGGTGGCGTTCCAGAGGGAGCCGTCGAGCCGGACCGTGCCGGACTCGCCCTTCCAGCGCACGACCTCACCGCGGGTGCCGACCTGCGCTTCCATCCCGACGCGGGCGGGCTGATCCAGCAGGGCCCGCGCCCGCTCGTGGAGGCGCGGGAAGCCCGCACCGAGCGGGACGGCGAGCGCCCCACCCATCACGGCCGTCAGCGGGTTGTCGGCGAGGACGCCGAAGAGCACCGCGCCGCCGGCGAACAGCAGGATGGCAGCACCCTCGAGAACGGGGGACCGCCGCCGCCGGGCGATCATCACGGCCCAGAGGATCGCGGCCAGCTTCGGCCCGATGAGCGGCCACCAGTCGGCGTCCTGCTCGGAGATCCCCGCGACGGCGGTGAGCCCGAGCACGAGCGCCAGCGTCCCAGCGACACCGGCCGTGGGCAGCGCCACCTCCACGATGAACAGGGCAGCAGCAAGCGTCAGCGCGATGAGGACGATCGCCGGCTCATCGAGGAGCGCATCCATCACCCAGGACGTTATGCCGACATCCACAAGTGCGCGTTGCAGTTCCCGCGCAGTTGATCGGGCCAAGGGCGCAACGACGCGGCGGCAGCAATCGCCACACTCCGCTCACGTGAGGCGATGGGTTCCACAATCCCAAGCCGGAGGCAGCCGGTTCCGAATCCGGAACTCATTGCCTCAGGTGCCGATCTCCGGAACCCATTGCCTCGCCATAGACGCCCGAGAACGGCCATTGCGCGGCGTTCGGGGCATGGGGTGCCCCGAGAGGGCCGCCAGTGCCCCCAACCACATTCGGCCGTGAGGTTCGGGGCTATCGGGCAGCTCCAACAACGTCCGGGCCTGAGTCCGGGCGCTCTTGGAGCTGGAGGGAATCGAACCCTCGTCCGTCAAGCGGTCGACGTCCGCGCTACGACCATTCCCGAGACTGCGCCGCTACAGCTGGCGCACCGCCGGGTCGGTAGGGCACGCAAGGTGCCCGCTGCCGAGTCTTTCCTCGATGTCAGCGGTCTTTCCCGCCGTCAGTGGTCTCTCCCTACGGTCCGCCGCTGCTTCTGTTGCCGGGCTGCAGCGGCCAGGCCCCGTGTGCCGTCACCGGTCACTGGTGCTCTCTACTACCTAGTTGGAACTAGGCGGCGAGGGCGTACTGCTCGTTGGCAGTTGTGTTGGTGCCCCGTTTTAGGAGTCTGAGCAACTCCGGTCGCACGAATCGCCGAGCGGTCTCAACGTCGAAACCGATCAGCCCCTGGATTGCAGGGATTTTCAATCTGCAGCCCCCGAGGGGGCCTGTCGAGCCTACCGGGAGGCCTTGGAGAACCAGTAGACGCCGGCGCGCATGCGGCCCATGGGGAACGGCACGTCGTAGTGGATCTCGTCGGATGCCTGCAGCTCGAGGGGCGCGAAGAACCGCTCGGCCTGGTCCCGGGTCAGGTGCTTCGGGCCCTTGGGGATCCAACCCACCCGGGGCCGGTGCGCGAAGTGGACGAGCACGTAGTCACCCCCGGCGCGAGCCACTCGTCCACCCGGGTGCGGTACGGGCCGCGCTTCGGGTTGGGCAGGTGGTGGAGGCAGCCGGAGTCGAGCACCAGGTCGTACGGCGCCGGTGCTTCGTACTCGACGACGTCGGTCTGGTGGAGCGCCACCTCGACGCCGGCCTGCTCGGCGCGCGCCTGCGTGGCGGCGAGGGCCGCAGGCACGAAGTCGATCGCGTCGACCGAGAAGCCCTGCTGGGCGAGGTACACCGCCTGGACCCCTTCGCCGCAGCCCACGTCGAGCGCGCGTCCGCGGGTGGTCAGCCCGTCGACCACGCGCTGCAGCAGCGCTGGCGGCTCTTCCTTGTGCCACGGCAGGGACTCGACGTTCGGGGCGCGGCGGTAGAGGCGGGAGAAGATCGTCTGCTGGAGGCTCACCGGTTCAGTCTTCCCGCCCGCCGCTCTTCATGGCTCGCCGCACGTCCATGGCGGCGTCGCGCTCGGCGATGGCCTGGCGCTTGTCGTGGGTCTTGCGGCCCTTGGCGAGGGCCAGCTCGACCTTCGCCTTGCCGTCCTTGAAGTAGATGGACAGCGGCACGAGCGAGAGCTGCTCCGGGTCGACCCGGGAGCGCAGCCGCTCGATCTCGTGGCTGTGGAGCAGCAGCTTGCGCTTGCGGTCCGGGTCGTGGCCGGTGTGCGTCTGGCTGAACAGGTACGGCGCGATGTGCAGGCCGTGGAGCCAGATCTCGCCGGAGTCGATGCGGGCGAAGGCGTCGGCGATCTGCACCTTGGCGTCGCGTAGGGACTTCACCTCGCTGCCGCGCAGCACGATGCCGGCCTCGATCGTGTCGAGGACGTCGTAGTTGCGACGGGCCTGCCGGTTCGTCGCGATCACCTTCGTGCCGGTCGGTCGCATGGGGGTGGCCAGGGTAGTGGTCGGTAACCTCCGAGCCGTGCTCGAGATCACCCGCGCCGCGTGGCAGCAGATGGTCGGCCAGGCCTACGACGGCTTCCCCGACGAGGCCTGCGGTCTGCTCGCCGGCCCCGTCGGCACCGACCGCGTGTCCGCCTTCTACCCGTGCCGCAACGCCGCGGCCTCGAGCAAGGTGTACGCGATCGACTACCCGGACATCGAGGCGGCCTCGGACGACGCCGACGCGAAGGGGATGGACCTCAAGGGGACCATGCATTCCCACACCCACACCGACGCCTACCCGTCGCCGACGGACGTGCAGATGGCCGATCCGGTGTGGTGCTACGTGATCGTGTCCTTGCGGCAGGAGGCGCCGGTGCTCCGGGCGTACCGGATCCGCGGCGAGGCCATCGAGGAGCAGGTTGTGGCAGTCACGGGTTGAACCCGTAAAATGCGACCGATCTCGTCAACTTTCCGGAGAGAGACCCACACGTGGCCGTCTACGAATCAGCGCTCGACCTCATCGGCAACACGCCGATCGTGGACATCTCGGAGCTGAGCCCGAACCCGAAGGTCCGCATCCTCGCGAAGCTCGAGGGGCAGAACCCGGGCGGTTCGGTGAAGGACCGGGCGGCCAAGCAGATGATCATCGACGCGGAGAAGGACGGCATCCTGACGCCGGGCTCCGGCCAGGTGATCCTCGAGTCGTCGTCGGGCAACACCGGCATCGCGCTGGCCATGATCAGCCGGATCCGGGGCTACCACCTGAAGGTCGTCCTGCCCGACAACGTGTCGATCGAGCGCCGGCAGCTCCTCGAGACCTGGGGCGCCGAGATCATCGACAGCCCCGGGGCGGAGGGCTCCAACGGCGCGATGCGCCGAGCGAAGGTCATGGCGGAGGAGCACCCCGAGTGGTGGTTCCCGTTCCAGTACGGCAACCCGTCCAACCCCAAGGCCCACTACGAGGGCACGGGCCCCGAGATCTGGCGAGACGTCCCGGAGATCACCCACTTCATCGCGGGCCTCGGCACGGCCGGCACGCTGATGGGCGTCGGGCGCTTCCTCAAGGAGCAGAACCCCGACATCCAGGTGTGGGCCATCGAGCCGCCCGCCGGCGAGATGGTCGACGGCCTCAAGAACATCGACGAGGGCTTCATCCCGCCGGTCTACGAGGACAACAACGGCAACGAGCTGCTCAACCGCCGGCTCATCGTCCGCCCGCGCGAGTCGATCGAGTGGACCCGCCGCCTCACCGACGTCGGCATCTTCGCCGGCATCTCCTCGGGAGCGATCCTGGCCGGAGCCGTGAAGGCCGCCGGCCTGATCGAGGAGGGCACGATCGTCACCATCGTGTGCGACGGCGGTTGGAAGTACCTGTCGGCCGGCGTCTGGACCGACGACATCGACATCGTCGAAGCCCGCGCCAAGGCCACGATCTACTTCTAGAGCAGCTCCTCGACGTCCTCGGGGGGACGGCCGAGGCGGGCCTGGCCATCGGCGCGGACCAGGATGGGGCGCTCGATGAGGATGGGGTTGGCCACCATCACCTCGATCCAGGCCGCCCGGTCCTTGGCCATGGCCTTGAGGCCGAGCTCCTTGGCGATGTCCTCGCCGGTGCGGGCGATGTCCCAGGGCTCCTTGCCGAGGGCGGTGAGCACGGCATCCAGGTCCGCGGCGCTGGGGGCGTCGGTGAGGTACTCGCGCACCTCGTAGGCGGCCCCCCGATCGTCCAGGATCTGCTTGGCCTGGCGGCTCTTGGAGCAGCGGGGGTTGTGCCACAGGGTCAGGTCGGACATGCCGGTGATCGTACGATGCGGCCATGACCACCCCCCGTCCCGACGGACGCCAGCCCAACGAGCTCCGCCCCATGTCCTTCGAGCGGGACTTCACGGACATGGCCTCCGGGTCCTGCCTCGTCAGCTTCGGCAACACCCGGGTGCTGTGCACGGCATCGATCGACGAGGACGTGCCCCGCTGGATGAAGGGCAACGGCAAGGGGTGGGTCACCGCCGAGTACTCCATGCTCCCCGGATCGTCGCCCGAGCGCGTGAAGCGCGAGGTGAAGGACGGCAAGCCCTCCGGTCGCACGCAGGAGATCCAGCGGCTCATCGGCCGAGCGCTGCGATCGGTGTGCGACATGCGCCTCCTGGGCGAGCGCCAGGTCATCGTCGACTGCGACGTCCTCCAGGCCGACGGGGGCACGCGCACGGCCTCGATCTGCGGCGGGTTCGTCGCGTTGCACGACGCCCTCACCCGGGTCCAGCAGGCGGGTCTGATCCAGGAGCACCCGCTCACCGCGTTCTGCGCCGCCATCTCCGTGGGCATCGTCAACGGCCAGCCCGTGCTCGACCTGCCCTACATCGAGGACTCGCGGGCCGAGGTCGACATGAACGTGGTGATGACGTCGCTCGGCGGCTTCGTGGAGGTGCAGGGCACGGCCGAGGGCGCGCCGTACAGCCGCGAGGAGCTGGACCAGATGCTCGTGCTCGCCGAGGCGGGCATCGCCGAGATCATCGCCCTGCAGCAGGAGATGGTGTCCGTGCCGCCGGCGCCCCGCGCGCGGTGAGGCGGCTGCTCCTCGCCACGGGCAACGCCCACAAGGTCGAGGAGGTCCAGGCGGTCCTCGGGCCCGACGTCGAGGTCGAGGCGCGCGACAGCGGCGTCGAGGAGACCGGCGCCACGTTCGAGGAGAACGCGCTGATCAAGGCTCGCGCCCTCGCCGCCGAGACCGGCGAGCTGGCCGTGGCCGATGACTCCGGCATCGAGATCGACCGCCTCGGCGGCGACCCGGGGATCCGCTCGGCCCGCTGGACCACCGAGGACGACTGGATCCCGCGCGTGCTCCGCGAGCTCGACGGCCTCGCGCCCACGGCCCGAGGCTGCCGGTACGTCTGCGCCGCCGCGGCGGCGTGGCCCGACGGGCGGGAGGAGGTCGTCGTCGGCACCGTGGAGGGCCGCATCGCGGAGGCGGCCCGAGGGAGCGGCGGGTTCGGCTACGACCCGATCGTGGTACCCAACGAGGGCGACGGTCGGACGTTCGCGGAGATGTCGCCGGAGGAGAAGCAGGCCATCAGCCACCGCACGCGAGCCTTCGAGGCGCTCCGCGAGCTGTTGTAGCCAGGGGCCCGATCACCAGCCGCGGAGGTCGACCTCCCAGACGTCGACCACCTGGTCCCCGTCGACGACGTGGAGCGCCTCGTGCTGCGACACGGTGGGGTCGACGTGGGCCGGGATCACCCGGACCTTGTCGCCCACCCGCACCTCGGCCCCGTCGGCGATGCCGAAGGTGATGTGCTCGTCCGAGACGAACCAGCAGTCGCCGGCATCGAGCACCTTCGGGTCGCCGTGATCCATGCCGAACGCCTTCAGCCCGGCGTCCAGCACGCCCCAGCCCTTGGCGGAGCGGGAGATCACGGTCGTGGTGCACGTCGAGCGCGTTCTCGAAGCCGGCCGCGTGGGGCACGTACTCCGTGTCCATGAGGCAGTACGAGCCGGCCTGGAGCTCGTTGACCCAGGTGTTGATCGACCAGGTGCCGGTGCCGCCTCCGGACACCACGTCACCGCCCACGGCCGCGTGGGCCTCCAGGAGCAGCGCCATCGAGCGCTCCACGAGGTCGGCCTTCGTGTCGCCGGGCTCCCGCATCAGGTGGCCCTCGTAGCCCATCACCCCACGGACCTCCATGCCCTGCGAGCGGGCCACGTCGGCGAGGCGCCCGGCGTCCGCGGGGTCGCAGCCGCAGCGGGGGAGCCCGACGTCGACGTCGACGAGCACCTCGCGGATGCCGGCCGCGGCGGCTGCCGCCACGGTCTCGTCGGAGTCCACGGCGATCGTGATGCGGGCCTCGCCGTCCTTCACGATCGGCGTGAGCCGGGTGAGGTCCAGCGACTCGTTGGCGAGCAGCAGGTCGCGGCCGAGCCCGGCGCCGGCCATGCCCACCATCTCGCGGACGGTGGCGCAGCAGAACGCGGGGTGGCCCGCGTTGGCCAGCCGACGGGCCAGCGCGGTCGACTTGAACGCCTTCACGTGGGGTCGCAGCGTCGTCCCCGGCCAGCGCTCGGCCATGGTGGCCACGTTGCGGTCGAAGGCCCGGAGGTCCACGACGAGGGACGGGGTCGGCAGCTCGTTCACGTGCACGGCCGCGCACCCTAGGTCGGCGCGGCTAGACGATGGCGGTGCAGACCGTCGGGACGTTGGTGCGGCAGGGGGTTCGGCTCGGGCTCATCACGCCCGTGGCCACGCAGCTCCCGGGTGCGCACGCCACCTGGGAGGCGACGGCCGGGATCGAGGAGATGGCGACGATCGCAGCGGCCGCCGACCGCCTCGGGTTCGACCACCTCACCTGCAGCGAGCACGTCGCGGTGCCCACCGCGGACGCCGAGGTGCGGGGCGGCACCTACTGGGACCCGCTCGCCACGCTGGGCTACCTCGCGGCCCGCACCGAACGGATCCGGCTGGCCACGTACGTCCTCGTCCTCGGCTACCACCGACCCCTCGCCATCGCGAAGCGCTACGGCACGCTCGATCGGATCGCCGGTGGCCGACTCGTGCTGGGCCTCGGGGTGGGGACGCTCGAGCCGGAGTTCGAGCTGCTGGGGGCCGAGTTCGCGGGGCGAGGGGAGCGGGCGGACGACGCGCTGCGCGAGCTCCGGGCGATCTGGGGTCGGGGCGAGGTCGGCGACTGGGTCGTCGAGCCGCACGCGGCCAACCCCGACACGCCGTTCTGGATCGGCGGGCGGACGCGGCGTTCGCTGCGGCGGGCGGTGGAGCTCGGGGATGGCTGGGCGCCGTTCTGGCTGAAGCCTGACGAGGTGGCGGCCTGGTTGGCCTCGACCGACCTGCCCGCGGGGTTCGAGGTCGTGGCCCAGCCCACCGCGGTGCTCGATCCGATCGCGGAGTCGGGACGCGCCGACGACCTGCTCGGGACCTGGGCCGCCGCGGGGGCCACGGTCGTGGACGTGCACCTCGTGCACCACTCCGTCGAGCACTACGTCGAGCAGCTGGAGGCACTGGCCTCGTGATCGAGATCGCGGCGGGCTTCTTCTCGCTCACGGGCGGCGCGGAAGGCGGTGACGACGCCGCGTACCTGCGGTGGCACCTCCTCGACCACCAGCCCGAGCAGCACGCCATCGCCGGCCTCCGGGTCAGCACCCGCTGGACGGCCGACGACGGCTGCGTGGCTGCCCGCCTGTTCGCCTCGGAGTCGATGGAGCCCGTGCGCCACGCGGTGCAGTACCTGTTCGCCGAGCCGGTCGAGGAGTCGCTGGCCGAGTTCGTGGCCGTGGCCGCCCGACTGCGCGAGGAGGGCCGCTTCCCGTACCGGGCCACGTCGCACCTGCTGGGTGCGTTCGACGTCGTGGCGGCGGAGGCCGCGCCGCGGGCCGTGGTGTCGACCCCCGCCCTCCCGCACCGCGCCCACCGCGGCGTGGTGCTGGTCGTCGAGTCGGGAGCGACCGTGCCGGACCTCGCCCCGCTGCTGGAGGTCGACGGCGTGGCCGGCGCCTACGCCTACGCCGCGGGGGACCGCCTCGGCCGCGGCCCGGACCAGGGCGAGCGGTTCGGCCTCCCTGTCTGGGACCCCCAGGGCCGCATGGTCACCGTCGTGTACGTCGAGGGCGACCTCCTCGAGACGGCCGCCGCCTTGCGAGCGCCGCTCGAGTCCCGCTGGTCCTCAGGCGGTGCAACCCCGGAGCTCGCGGTGCCGATGCGCAGCATGCAGCTCCACCTCGCCTGGCCCGACGACTGACGACGTGCACCAGGCGGGACTCGAACCCGCAAGGGCTTTCGCCCACAGGTTCCTAAGACCTGCGTGTATGCCGTTCCACCACTGGTGCGCCTCGAAGGCTAGGGCGCGCCGGGTCGTCCTGAGGTCCCGCTAGCCTCCACGCCCGTGACCTCGACCTTCGATGCCCCCCTGATGCCGACCGCCCAGAACGGGCTGATGAACCCGACCTCGGAGATCTTCAACCGCCTCCTGAAGGACCGGATCATCATCCTGGGCACCGACGTCAACGACGACATCGCCAACATCGTCTGCGCCCAGATGCTCTATCTCGAGGGCGAGGACGAGAAGGACATCTGGCTGTACATCAACAGCCCCGGTGGCTCCGTCACGGCGGGCATGGCCATCTACGACACCATGCAGTTCGTGAAGCCCGACGTGGCCACGATCTGCATGGGCCTGGCCGCCTCGATGGGCCAGTTCCTGCTCTGCGCCGGCCAGCCGGGCAAGCGCTTCGCCCTCCCGCACGCGCGGATCATGATGCACCAGCCCTCCGGCGGCATCCGGGGTCAGGCCAGCGACATCGCCATCCAGGCCGAGCAGCTCATCTACATCAAGCGGCTGATGGCCGAGCGCATCGCGCACCACTCCGGGCAGACCGTCGAGCAGATCCAGCTCGACTCCGAGCGCGACCGCTGGTTCACCGCCGACCAGGCCAAGGACTACGGCCTGATCGACAACGTGATCGTGCGCCGCGGCGAGATGATCTAGGGGCCCTCGGGCCCACCCGCTCAGCCCGTCGCCAGCGCTCGGAGCGCCTCGGCGGCGATCCGCTCCGGCACGTCGAACTCCTCCGCCACCAGCGCGGCGGTGATGGGCTCGACCTCGGCGCGCTGCTCCACCAGCGCCCGCAGCTCCCGGGGCGGGACCAGGCGCCGGGCGGTCTCCCGCCGCACGATCGCCTCCTCGCGCTGCATGGTCCGCTCGGTGGCCGCCGGGTAGCCGATCCCGCGCTCGAGGTGCACCAGCTCGTGGGCGAGGAGCGCGGAGCGCTCCCGGCGGGTCGCCGAGGCATCGATCGTGATGACGTCCGCGTCGCCCGTGCGGTGCCAGGTGGCGCCGTGGGGGACGTCCGCGAACCAGATCTCGAGCCGCGGGTGCCCGGCCGCGGCCGCCCACGGGTTCCAGCCGGCCATCGGCGGCTCCGATCGTCAGGAGGACGGACGGCGGCGGCGCGTGCCGCGAGCCGGACCCGGATCCGCACCGCTGGCGGCGGCGCGGAGCGAGGACCCGGACGAGGGCGCTCCGAGGAGCGCGAGGGGGTCGGCGTCGACGCGGGCGCTGAGGCGCTCGATCGTCTGCAGCGTGAGGTTGCGCTCGCCCCGTTCGACGCCGCCCACGAACGTGCGGTGGACGGCGAGGGCGTCGGCGAACGCCTCCTGGGAGAGTCCCCGCTGCTCGCGGAGGCGACGCAGGTTGCGTCCGAACTCCCGCTGCAGGTCCCCTTCCACGGCCGAGACCGTGGCAGCCTGCTACTCCAAGGTCTACAGACCGATCAGTAGCAGCCGCTCGACGTCAGCCGCAGTGCTCGGTCTGGAACTCCTCGAGCACGAGGCTGGCGACCTGGGCCGCCGACCGCTCCTCGGAGAGCCCGTTGATGGCGGCGACGACGGCGGCGGGATCGTCCGGGTCCTCCCCCCGCAGGATCCCGGTCACCGCGTCGAGGTAGCGGATCTCGGCGTCGAGGTCGTCGCGCACCTCGGAGGGCGCGGCTCGCCGGAGCTGGTCGAGGTCGACCTTCGCCGCCGCGAGCTGCGACAGGGCCCGCTGCGTGTCGGTGGGGTCGAACCCCTGGTCGAACAGCGCGGTGAACGAGCGCCCGTCGCCGACCACGGAGCACAGCTCCTCGGCGGTCCCCGCGTCGTCGCCGCCGCTGCACGCGACGATCGACACCGCCGCCAGGAGGAGCGGGAGCGCCATTCGGGCACGGCTCACGACGTCAGGTGCGGGTGGCCTCGGCCAGCGAGCGGAGCTCGGTGACCGCATGGGCGAGGCCCTCGGGATCCCGGTAGAGCGCGGAGCCCGCCACGAGCACGTTGGCTCCGGCAGCCGCCGCCCCGGCGATGGTGGCCGGTCCGATGCCGCCGTCGACCTCCACGTCGACGTCGTGCCCGCCCTCCAGCACCATGCGCCGGACCTCGGCCACCTTCGGCTCCATGGTGGCGATGTAGTCCTGGCCGCCGAACCCGGGGTTCACGGTCATCACGAGGACCAGGTCGACGAGGTCGAGCACGTGGCCGATGGCCGAGGCCGGCGTGGCCGGGTTCAGCGCCACCGCCGGGCGGGCCCCGAGGATGCGGAGGTGGCCCAGGGTGCGGTGCAGGTGCCGGCAGGCCTCCGCGTGGACGATGAGCAGCTCGCAGCCCGCCTCCACGTAGCGGGCGGCCAGCTCGTCGGGCTCCTCCACCATGAGGTGGGCCTCGAAGGGGATCGACGCGTGGGGCCGGCAGGCGGCGATGACGTCGGGCCCGAACGTGAGGTTGGGGACGAAGCGCCCGTCCATCACGTCGAACTGGATCCGGTCGACGCCGGCGGCCTCCAGGGCGGCCACCTCCTCGCCCAGCCGGGCGAAGTCGGCGGGGAGCACCGACGGCGCGATCTCGAAGGGTCGGTCGGTGCCGGGGAGGTCGCCCATGCGCCCCATCGTAGGGTGGCCCTGTGTCCGACCTGGTGGAGTCGACGGTGGAGCCGCCGTGCCCGTTCGTGGGCGAGGGGTGCGGGGGCTGCGATTGGCAGCACCTCGCGCCGAGCTCGCAGCGGCGGCACAAGGCGGAGCTCGTGGCCGAGGAGCTGCGCCGGACCACCGGGCTCGAGCTCGAGGTCGGGGCCGGCCCCGACCTGCCGACGGAGGGACATCGCACCACCGTGCGGGGTCTGGCGCTCGACGGCCGCTTCGCGTTCCGGCAGCGGCACAGCCACGACCTCGTGGCGGTCGACCCGTGCCTCGTCGTCCACCCGCTGCTGGGCGAGCTGGTGGCCGAGGGCCGCTTCCCCGACGGCGACGTCGTCCTGCGGGTCGGTGCCCGCACGGGGGAGCGCCTCGTCCTCGTGGACGGCGATGCCGACGCGGTGCACGTCCCCGACGGCGTGCGCGTGGTGAGCGCCGCCGCCCTCGATGCCGGCAAGCGGGCCTGGTACCACGAGGAGGTGGCCGGCCGGACCTGGCGCATCTCCGCCCGCGCGTTCTTCCAGGCTCGCCCGGATGGCGCGGAGGCCCTCGTCGACCTGGTCGGCGCGGCGCTGGCGGGCGTCGAGGGGGAGGGCCTGGTCGACCTCTACGGCGGCGTCGGTCTCTTCGTCGGCACCGTCGGCGCGGGGTGGCCCGGGCGCCGGACCCTCGTCGAGCAGAACCCGTCGTCGATCGCCGACGCCAAGATCAACGTGAAGCCCGACGGCGTGAAGGTCGTACGGGCCGACGTGGCCCGGTGGCACACCGGGCGGGTCGCCGCGGTCGTGGCCGACCCCCCTCGGGCCGGGCTCGGCAAGGCCGGCGTCCGGGCGGTCGCCGCCACCCGGGCAGCGCGCGTGGCGCTGGTCAGCTGCGATCCGCTGTCGCTGGGGCGCGACGCCCGGCTCCTCGGCGAGGCCGGGTACGTGCTCACCGGCGCCACGCTGGTGGACCTGTTCCCCCACACCTCCCACGTGGAGGTCGTCTGCCGGTTCGACCGCGATCCTCACCGCGATCCTGATCGCGATCCCGACCCGGACGCCCATCCGCCCTCGCCGTCGGCGCCGTAGGACGGGCGCGTGACCACCGACGACGACGACCTCACCACCTGCAGCGACGCCGTCCTGGTCGTCGCCATCAGCCGCTTCCGCCAGGAGGCGCTGGCCGAGGCCTACCGCCGTCACGCAGGTGCGGTGTTCGCGCTGTCCCGCCGGCTCCTCATCGACGCGGCGCTGGCCGAGGAGGTCGTGCAAGAGGTGTTCCTGCGGCTGTGGGACCATCCCGAGCGCTTCGATCACGAGCGCGGCTCCCTGCGCTCCTTCCTGCTCGCCCAGACACACGGCCGCTCGATCGACCTGCTCCGCTCGGAGGTGTCGCGCCGGCGCCGCGAGGAGCGCGATCATCGGCGGACGGCCGAGGCCGGGTACGACATCGAGCGCGAGGTGATGGACCTGGCCGTCGGCGAGAAGGTGCAGGCCGCCCTCGAGACGCTCCCGGAGGGCGAGCGGCAGGCGATCGCCTTGGCGTACTTCGGCGGGCACACCTACCGTGAGGTGGCGGAGCTCCTGGAGCAGCCGGAGGGCACGGTGAAGAGCCGGATCCGGTCCGGTCTCCAGCGCCTGCGCACCGAGCTCGTCGGGGCCGGCTTCGGAGGTGAGCTGTGAGCGACCAGATGCACGACGAGGTGGCTGAGCTCCTGGGCGCCTACGCCCTCAACGCCGTCGATCCCGACGAGCGGGTGCTGGTCGACGCGCACCTGGACGACTGCCCGCGCTGCCTCGGCGAGCTGCAGGACCACGTCGCGGTCGCGGCGCTCCTGGGCAACAGCGGAGCGGACGCTCCTCCCGGGGTCTGGGACCGGATCGCGGCCACCCTCGAGGAGGCGCCCCCGCCCATGAGGCTGCAGCTGGACGCGCCCGGCCGTGACGCCAGGGTCGTCCCGATCACCGCCGCCCGCAGCTACCCCGGCCGCCGGGTCTGGGCCGCCGCGGCCGCCGCGGCCGTGGCCGTGATCGCCCTGCTCGGCGTGGAGGTCGTCCGCCAGGACGACCGCATCGGCACCCTCCAGTCGGCGCTGTCCGACGAGGGTCTGATGCGCGCCGCCAACGTCGCCCTCGCCGACCCTGATGCGGTCACGGCGAACCTCTCCTCGACCGACGGGGCCCTCCTCGCCTCCGCCGTGCTGCTCCCTGACGGCACCGGCTACCTGCTGGCCGAGAACATGCCCGGCCTCGCCGGCGACCGCACCTACCAGCTCTGGGGCCAGACCACCGCAGGCCTCGTCTCCCTCGGTCTGCTCGGCGCCGACCCCGGCGAGGTCGTGGCCTTCCACGCCGGCGCGCCGGTCACCGCACTGGCCGTCACGGACGAGGAGGCCCCCGGTGTGGTCCAGTCCGTGAACCCACCCGTGGTGGCCGGCCAGCTCGATTGAGTGGTCGGTCGGCTCCCGCGTCCCCGTAGGATCCGGCGATGCCGCGAGGGGGCACACCGGAAGACGACCTGCAGGTCGGGGTCCGTCGAGGCAAGGTCTCGGCCCGGCGGTCGCGCACGCTGAGCGTGGTCCTCGTGGTCGCGGCCCTCGCCGCGGTCGCCCCAGGTGGACCCGCCGGCACCGATGAGGCGCACCTCGAGGTGGGCGGGCCGGCACGGCCGACCTGGTTCGTGACCGGACCGACGCGCTCGGTCCCGGACGCGGAGCCGACCACGTCCCCGACGGGCTCGGGAATCGGGTGGGGGAGCGCACCGAGCGCCGAGCCGGCCCGGATGCCCATGGCGCTGGCGTTGGTGATGGCGGAGGTGCTCGCGCCCGTCCAGGCCCTCGCCGAGTCCGGGGTGGGCGTCCCGATCCAACCCCGCCGGGACACGGAGTCGTCCCCCACGACGGGAACCGCGCCGCCCCGGCCCTGGACCTCGCCGCCGCCGCTCGCGCCCACCGCGCCGACGACCACCAAGCCGCCGTCGACCACGGTGCCGACGACCGTGGCGCCGACCACCGCCACGACGAGGCCGCCCACCACCACGACGCGCCCGCCGACCACGACGACCACCCGCCCGACCACCACCACGCAACCACCGCCGTGCACGTGGGCCGGCCACGTCCAGGTGGCGAGGTCCGGGTTCGTCTTCGACGGGCAGTCCAACGTGCTCGCGCCGGCGTGGTCGATGTCGTTCGCGAAGAAGCTCATGTTCGCCCGCTTCGCCGGCCGCCCGTACCAGGTGCCCGCCGTCGGCGGCTCGACGTACGCCGAGCGGTCGGGCTGGGCCGCCGAGCGCACCGACCCCCACGTCGACGCGGCCCCGTGCAGCGTCCTCATCAGCCACGGGGGCGAGAGCGAGCTCCTGCAGGGCTACGTCGCCCGCGCGCTGGCCGACACCATCCAGGCCTACATCGCCCAGCGACGGGCGGCCGGCTTCGACGTCATCGTCATCCCGACGATCCCGCCGTCGACCGCGCTCACCGCCCAGCAGGACGCCGAGCGCCGCACCTTCAACGAGGGCCTGCGGCGGGGCTACTACCGCACGATCGGCGCCGACGTGCTCGTCGACGTCGACGCCATCCCCGAGCTGCAGGACCCGGAGGACCGTCGCTACTTCCAGGACGGCGTCCACTACACCGACGCCGGCGCCACCCTCGTCGCCGACGCCTACTCCCGAGCCCTGCCGTAGCGCCTCGTCCCACAACGCCGGAAGCCGCCCTCGCGGGCGGCCTCCGGTGTGCGGTACCCCCCCTGGGACTCGAACCCAGAACCTGCGGATTAAGAGTCCGACGCTCTGACCAATTGAGCTAGAGGGGCTTGCTGGTGGCGGCCGAGCCTAGACAAGTGCCCGGTCCGCACGAAACCTGTCGCGGGTGCCCGGCACCGAGCCGAGCACCCGCCAACAGCTTCCGTGGGGTGACCGAGGGGACTCGAACCCCCGGCCTTCAGGGCCACAACCTGACGCTCTAACCACCTGAGCTACGGCCACCATGGGAGGGGTCAGCATAGGTCAGGGGTCGAACCCCACCTCAACCACATGCGGGGACGTCGGTAACCTCCACAACGGCCCTCGTAGCTCAGATGGACAGAGCAGGTCACTTCTAATGACGAGGTCGCAGGTTCGAGTCCTGCCGAGGGCGCGCTGGGGGTCAGGCGGGACGGTTGGTGCGCAGGAGGCGGCGGCCCGCCAGCGCGAGGGCGCCGAGGGCCAAGCCCAGCGGCAGCATCGACTCCATGCCGGTGTCGGCGACCAGGTCGTCCGGGTTCACGTCGCCGGAGCCCTCGGCGCCGAGGCCGCTGCCGACCGTCGTCGTGGTGACGCCGGCCAGCGTGGTGGTCGGGGCGAGCGTGGTGGAGGTGCCGGAGCCGGGGCTCGTGGTCACGACGGCCGGCGACGTGGTGGTGGACCCGTCGTCGAGCGGCAGCGTGGTCGTGGGCTCGGTCGTGGTCGGCGACACGGTCGTGGTGGTGGCGCTGGAGGTGACGTCGTCGTCGCCCAGGTCGCCGGGCTGCACGATCGCGACCACGGTGCCAGCCGCGAAGACGACGGTGGCCGCCCCCAGGATGAGCTTGTGGCTGGCGTTCACGATGATCTACCTCGGTGCAGGGGGCCTTGGGGGGACGCTGGAGCGGGTGACGGGAATCGAACCCGCACCACCAGCTTGGAAGGCTGGGGCTCTAGCCGTTGAGCTACACCCGCCGGGTGGTTGCGACCGTAGCCGCCCGCGGGCGCGGGGCTCCAGAGGCGATACAACACCGGTCGATGATCGCGTATCCGGCTCCGCCGAACGCGGATCCCGAGGTTCAACCAGGCCAGCGGAGGGCGGGATCGTGCGCCACGATCTGCCGCTCGAGGTCCAGGAGCCCGGGGGACGGGTCCAGGCCGAGCTCCTCGCCGAGCCGGGAGCGGAGCTCCTGGAAGGCCCGGAGGGCGTCGGGCTGGCGCCCGGAGCGGTAGAGCGACAGGAGGTGGAGCTCCCACAGCCGCTCCCGCAGGACGTGCTCGTGGACGAGGGCCTCGAGCTCGGCGGCGACCTCGCGGTGCCGGCCACAGGCCAGCTCGGCCGTCAGGCAGTCCTCCAGGGCGGTGAGCCGGCTCTGCTCGAGGCGGATGGCCTCGGCGGTCGCGAAGGTGGACGAGGCCACCTCCGCGAGGGCAGGGCCCCGCCAGAGGGCGAGCGCGGCCCGGAACCCCTTCACGGCGTCCTCGGGGTGCCCGTCGGACAGGGCGGCTCGGGCCTCGGTGACGAGGGCCTCGAACCGCGAGATGTCGACGGTCTCCGGCGGGACCTCGAGGACGTAGCCCGGCGGCCGGGTGACGAGGATCCCCTCGACACCGGCCTCGGTGAGGGTGCGGCGCAGGCGGGACACGTGGACGCGGAGCGCGGCGCTGGCCGACTCGGGCGGCGAGCCCTCCCACAGGTCCTCGGCGAGCTGTCCCACCGGCAGGGTGCGGCCGTGGTTCGCCACCAGCAGGGCCAGCAGCGCCCGCTCCTTCGACGCCGTGACGGCGACCGGCTGGCCGTGGAGCCGCACCTCGAGGGGCCCCAGCACCAGGAGCTCGAGCGCGCCCGGGTCCATGCGCCGGACCGGTTGGTCCGGGATCGTGGCGAGTCCGCCGTCGATGGCGGGCATCATCGTGCGGAGCAGCATGGGGGGCTCGCGAGGGGTCGCCCCGGGCACGAGTGACACGAGCGGGATGGCCGTGATCGGCTCCCCGTTCGGGCCCTGCTCCACGGTGCGGGGCGGGCCGAGGGTGGCCGTGCCCGCGATCGCGTCGTGGGCCCGTTGCCCCAGGAGCACCTCCCCATCGGTGGCGAGCGTGCAGAGCTGCCATGCCCGGGTGACGACCGGACCCACGGCGCCGTAGTCGAGGCGGCCCTCGAAGCCGATGCGGCCCAGGGTGGCGTAGCCGAGGTCGAGGCCGACGGCGGTGGTGACCTGATAGCCGCGGCGCAGGTGGCTGGCCGTGAGCTCGGTGCCGGCGTCGCGCAGGGCCTCGGCCAGCGCCACCGCGCGGGGCGTCGGGTCGGGATCCACGGCCGGATCGCCGAAGAACGCGAGGAGGCGCTCACCGGTGAACGCGCCGACCGTCGCCCCGTGCTCGCCGACGAGCCGGCCGAGCACCTCGTGGAACGCCTCGAGGACCGCCAGCTCCTCCTCGGGCCCGGCCATGCCGGACACCGTCGCCAGGCCCCGCATCTCCCACGCCAGCACGGCCACCTCGCGGCGGTGCGGCTCGAGGAGCGACAGGTCGTCGGACTCGAACATCGCCTCGGCGATCTGCGGCGACAGGAAGCGGCGCAGCACCCGCAGGCGCTCCAGCTCGCCCATCTGGCCCTGCACCTGGTCCTCGAGCGTCTGGTTCCACTCCGTCAGCTCGAGGGCCTGTCGGGCCATGGTGTCGTGGTACCGCTTCAGGCGGGCCAGCGATCGGACGCGGGCGAGGAGCTCGGCCTGCTCGAGGGGCTGGCGCAGGAAGTCGTCCGCTCCCGCCTCGAGCGCTCGCACCCGTTCTTCCTCGGGTGCGGCGGTGACCATGACCACCGGCAGCAGGCGGGTGCGCTCGTCGTCGCGGATGCGTCGGCAGACCTCGTACCCGGTCATGCCCGGCATGTTCACGTCGAGGAGCACGATGTCGACGTCGATCGCCTGGATCCGCTCCAGGGCCTCGGCGCCGGACGCGGCGGTCTCCACGAGGAAGCCGCGGGGCGTGAGGACCGCGTCGAGCAGGCGCAGGTTCGCGCCGATGTCGTCGACCACGAGGACGCGGATCGGTCGTTCGTCCTCCGGCAGCGGCCACCCGTTGCTCACCATGCCGCCTCCGCGGGCACCGCCGCCGCGACCGCGTGCACCGGCAGCTCGATCGTGAACGTGCTCCCGACGTCGGGGGTGCTCTCGACCGCGATGTGGCCGCCCTCGAGCTCGACGAGGCCCTTGGCGAGCGTGAGGCCGAGCCCCGTGCCGCCACGGGCGTGCTGCGGCAGCGGCCGGGCGCCCTGGTGGAACGCCTCGAACAGCTGGGCACGTTGCTCCGGCAGGATGCCGATGCCGTTGTCCCGGACGCTCAGCAGCACCCGCTCGCCGGCCAACCTCGCCTGGACCTCCACCCGGCCGCCGTCGCTGGTGAACTTGATGCCGTTGGCGATCAGGTTCGAGAGGGCGTGGTAGAGGTTGGTGGGGTCGGCGTCGACGGTGGGGAGCTCCTCGGGGGCGTCGATGAGGAGCTGGATCGAGCGGCGCTGGGCCGTGCCGCCGAGCTCGGTGGCGACGTTCTGCACCAGCGAGGTGATCGAGGTCGGCCGCGTGGTCCGGGGGAGGCGACCGGCCTCGAGCTTGGCGAGGTCCAGGAGGTCGGTGATGAGCGCGAGCAGCTGCTGACCCGACACGAGGATGTCCTCGAGGTAGTCGGCCTGACGGGTCTCCAGCGGGCCGGTGACCTCGTCGCGCAGCACCTGGGCGAAGCCGATGATCGCGTTGAGCGGGGTGCAGAGCTCGTGCGAGGTGTTGGCGAGGAAGTCGCTCTTGTGGGCGGACACCGCCTCCACCTGCGACCGGGCCGCCTCGGCTTCGAGGCGGGCGCCGAGCGCTTCCGACATCACCTCGCGGAGGCGTCCCGCGATGTAGCCGACGACGACGGCGTCGACGACGACCAGCATCGCGATCGCGATCCAGTGGTCGAGTGGTCGCGCCGTCTGGTCGATCCCGAGCACCAGGGCGTAGGCGACCAGCACGGTGAGGACCTGCGCCGCGACCCGCCGCCCGGTGAGCAGGGCGCTCGACGCGAGGATCATCCAGCCGTAGGCAAGTGCCACGAGGTCGTCGAAGGGGTTGGTGAGGAGCACCGCGGTGCTGACGGCGAGGGCGCCGAAGACGCCGAGGAGGTCCACCGCTCGGTTGGGGAGGTTCTGTGCGTGTCGGCCGAGGAGCACCGCGGCGACACCCGCGGTCGCGCCGAGGGCGGTCACGGCCAGGCGAGGGGCGACGGCGCCCGGCGTGACGAGCGCGAGCACCGGGAGCAGGGCGGCGGAGGACAACGCGAACCGCTGCCCGACGTGGGCCATGGTCCGGCGGTTGGCCACCGAACCCGGCACGAGCAGGGCCTGCTCGAGGTCGGACCAGGCCATGGGCTCCGGTCCCTCCGCCTCGACCTCGTCGCCGAGGCCGTCGTTCGCGGGGCGACGGCGGGGGAGCGAGCAGGTGAACGTGCTGCCGGCGCCGAGCTCGCTCACGACTTCGAGCCGGCCCCCGTGGGCCTCGATGAGGCGTCGGCTCAGGGCCAGCCCGATGCCGCTGCCCCCGGAGGCGGCCTGGCCCTGCTGGTACTGCTCGAAGATGCGGTCCTGCTCGGAGGGCGCGATGCCGGGCCCGGTGTCGTGGACGCTCACGCGGATCCAGTGGTCGTCGGCGGTGACCTTCACGTCGACGCTGCCCCCGCGGGGCGTGAACTTCACGGCGTTGCCGAGCAGGTTCCACGCGATCTGGCGGAGGCGCAGCGCGTCGGCGTCGGCGAGGACGGGGGTGGGCGGTCGATCGAGCCGCAGCGCGACGCCCGCTTCGCGCGCCCGGGCCCGGACGAGGAGCTCGGCGTCGCTCACGGCGTCGGCCACGTCGACACGGTGCATGACGAGGTCGAGCTCGCCCGCCTCGACCTTGGTCACGTCGAGCAGCTGGTCGACGAGGAGCAGGAGGTCGCGTCCGGAGCCGGCGATGTCGTCGACGTAGCCCTGCTGGCGTCCCGTGAGGGGGCCGACGAGGCCGTCGCGCAGCACGTCGGCGAAGCCCACCACCACGTTGAGCGGCGTGCGCAGCTCGTGGGACATGCGGGCCAGGAACGCGCTCTTGGCCTCGCTCACGCGCTCGAGGTCGGTGGTGGATCGCACCGCCTCGAGCCGGGCTGCATGCTCCGTGGTGGCCAGCGACGTGACGCGCCCGACCAGCCACCGGAGGAACATGCCGGAGATCAGCACCATCGCGATCACGGCGAGCCAGCGGGTGAACGGCGCCCGCACGTCGGGACCCTGCCAGAGGACGTAGGCGTACCCCACGGCGTCGATCGCGAGGTGGAGCAGCGACGCGCGGAGTCGGCGGATCAGGAAGACGCCGGTGCCCAGCGCGGTGTAGATCGCGGGGAGCATCGTCCGCAGTGCCGGGCTGTGGACGCCGCCGAGTGCGATGACGACGTTGCAGAAGACCAGCATCCCGTCGAGAGCCCACATCGGGATGGTGCTCTTCCGCAGGAGGAGCTGGCCGGCGACCACACCGCAGATCGCGGCCAGCACGGCGAGGCCGTTGCCCGCAGTGGTGCCGTCGGCGATCAGGCTGATGCCGATCCCGATGCCGAGGATGGTGCCGACGAGCGAGCCGAGTCGGCCCACCACGAACACCTGCGCGGGAGATCCATCGATGACGAACGCCTCGTGGATGGCTTCGCCCACGGACGCGCCAGGCTCAGATGAAGGAGGGGGCGCGAAGAACAGTGGTCGTCGCTCCCCGTGCGCAACGCCCAGGACCACGGCCGCATCGTCGGCGTCGCCGGTAACAGAACGGTTACGGATCCCCGTCGACGGGCCCTCAGCCGCCGGCGGCATCGAGGATCTCCTGCAGCCGGGGGACGAACGACCGGGTGTCGATGGGCTTGGCGATGTACCCGTCGAACCCGGCGGCGAGGAGCCGCTCCTCGTCGCCGCGCATCGCGTAGGCGGTCACGGCGACCACCGGGATGTCCGCCGTCTCCGGATCGGCCTTCAGCTCGCGCAGCGCCTCCTCGCCGTCCATCCCCGGGAGCTGGATGTCGAGGAGCAGGAGCGCGGGCCGGGAGCCGCGGACGGCCGCGAGCCCCTCCTCGGCGCTCTCCGCCTCGATCGGATCGAAGCCGTTGAGCTCCAAGAGGTCGCGTACGAGCCTTCTGCTCCGCACGTTGTCCTCTACGACGACCACGGTGCGCCCACGTCCGGCGCTCTCTGTCGTCTCTTGCATGGGGCCGCCCTCCCGTGCCTTGACGGGGGTGACCCTACCTCAGGACCCCCGTGGCGCACCGAGTGGCAGGTGTCACGTTGCAACGAGTTCGTTGCGCAGCGGCAACCGGGATCGCGGAGGGTGCGGTCCGACAGACGACGGTGTTGGGGGCGGCTCGATGCGAAGCAGGGGATCTCGGCGGGGGCAGCGCGTGGCGTTGGCGATGTTCCTGCTGGTGGACCTCGCGGTGCTGGCCACGGACGCCTACCTCCTCCAGACGCGGTCGATCACCACGGTGGTCGACCTGCAGGACGCGCTGACGGCCTTCCGGTCGGGCAGCACGTCGAGCTCGGTGACCTCGGCGCCGGCGGGCGGCGCCGAGGTCCCGGGCGCGGCGACGGGCGAGCCCACGACGGCCGCCCTCGTCGCGCCGACCACCACAGGGGCGTCGACCTCCTCGTCGACGCCCGTCCCCTCGAGCGCCCCGGCCACCCCCAAGGCCGGGGCGCTCGTTCCTCCGTCCCCGGGCGTGTACCAGTACCGGACCACGGGCGGTGAGAACGTGTCCCTGCTCGGCTCGCGCCACCAGTACCCGGCGATGACCTACGGCGTGGTCCGTCGCACCGGCGGCTGCGGCTGGGAGCTGACCGCCGAGGTGGTGAAGGAGCACGTCGACCGTCAGGAGATGTGCACCGAGCCCGGCCAGTCGCTCGAGCTGGCCCAGCAGCGATCCATCACCTTCTTCGGGACGACGGACGGAGCGACCCTCACGTGCCGTCCGCCGCAGATCCGGCTGACCCCGGACATCCAGGTCGGGACGACCAGCTCGACGAGCTGCGACGCCGATGGCGTGACGGGTCCCATGAGCCTGCGGGTCACCGGACGCGGCACGAAGACGATCGGCGGCGTCACGATCGACACGGTCACCCTCCGGATCGAGGGGTCGACCACGGGCCGGGTGCGGGGGACCTCGCTCGACATCGTGACCCTGGACGCCCGGACCGGGCTGCCCGTCATGACGGAGCGCTGGGTCGACACCGTGGCCGATGCCTTCGGGGGTGCCCAGATCCGCTACGAGGAGCACGCCACCTTCGAGCTCGTCTCGCTGACCCCCCAGA
>CAVSIC010000029.1:0-74459 GCA_963727905.1 uncultured Microthrixaceae bacterium | reverse complement strand
TGCTGCTCGGACCAGGGGATAGTGCCACGAAGTGACTACTCAACGGAAGTCCAAGTGTGTAATCCGGCTTACATCCGAAATGTCCGTTTCTGCCCCGATCACGGGACTTCTCCGGGAGGTTGTGACCCGTTTGTGCCAGATCCTTCCACCCGCATCGTGACACCTGTCATAGCGATCCGATCCCCCAGGAACCGCCCGACGAGCGGCACGTCGGTCGGGACGCGGTAGCGGACGCGCACGCGCACCCGGCTCCCAGGGCCGCCGCGGTCGCCCACCTCGACCTCCATCCGGTCGGGATCGAGCCCGCCGGCGGCCTCCGCGGCCTCGTGGGCGGCCGCTGGATCAGGGTCGATCGCCGCGGCGCGGGCCCCCTCCCGAGCGGCGTGGGCGACGAGCACGACGTCGCGCGCCACCAAGGCCACCTGGAGGAGGACGAGGAGGAGCAGGACCACCACCGGCAGGGCCAAGGCGAGCTCGACGGTGGACTGGCCCCGGTCGGACCCGCGCCGCGACCGGCTCACGACACGTGCTCGAGGACCTGGTCGACGACCCCGTCGAGCAGCTTGGTGATGCGATCCGTCTTGGTGGCCCAGGCCACGAGGAGCAGGGCCACGGAGGCCGCGCCCAGCAGCACGAGGGCGTACTCGGCGGTGGACTGGCCACCGTCGCCCCGGGCTCGGACCCGGGATCGGAGCCGAGCGAGCGATGCGGTCGCCAGCAGCTGGAGCTGGACGGCGAGCAGGAGGCTGGGCGACCGGAGCCGCGATCGGGGGGTGCGGGGGTGGACGGTGGTGGTGGAGCAGGTCATGCGGGACCTCGTGGTCGGGTGGGACGGGCCCGGGGGATGCGGCTCCGGGGGAGGCTCAACGGGGGAGCGAGCGGAGGGCAGCGACGACCAGCGGTGCGACGGTGAGGAGCACGAAGGCGGGGAGGACACAGGTCAGGAGCGGGGCGAGGAGCCGCACGGGCAGCCGCCGGGCGGCCTCCTCGGCTCGGCGTCGCCGGGCGAGGCGCAGCTCGAGGGCGGCGCGTTCGAGGCCAGGGCCGACGGCAACGCCGTGGTGCAGGTGATCGACGAGGACGTGGGCGAGGGCGGCGGCAGGATCACCGAGCGGGCTGAGGTGCTCCAGCAGCGCGTCGGCCCGACGTCCGCCGGCGAGCACCGATGCCTCCGCCGAGCGCAGGGCGGCTCCGACCGGGTCGGGCGCGCGCTCGCCGACCAGCGGAAGGGCGAGCGGGAGGGTCATCCCGGCGCCGGTGCACAGCAGGAGGAGGTCGACCGCGTCAGGAAGCGCGACCCCGATGGCCCGGAGCCGCTGCGCGGAGGCTCGGCGCTCCGACAGCCGGCGCCGGACGGCCGGCACCGCCACCGCGACCACGGCCAGCGGTGGGATGGCGATGCCGAGCACCAGCGCGGTGACCCCCGCGGCGGCGAGGTCGGCGGGCCGGGGTCGGGCGCGCGAGTCCGCGGCCCGACCACCTGCTCGTGATCCGCGCGTGGTGAGGGGGATCGGGCTCACGAGCGCCGCGAGCATGAGCAGCGCGGCGGCAGCCCCGAGGGCGAGGGCCGTCACCGTCACACCGCCCGGTCCACGATGCGGGCCATCCACGCCGCCCCGAGGCCATCGAGCGCGAGGCCGGTGGCGAGGCAGGCCAGCCCCGCGGGCTCCGTGAGGAGGAACGCCAGGACCCCTGGTTCGATGGTCGACACCAGGGCCGCGAAGGCCATCGGCGCCACGGTGAGGACGCCCGCGGAGGCGCGGGCCTGGGTGGACAGGGCCCGGGCCTCCGCCCGCAGCTCCCGTCGCTCGCGCAGTGTGGCGGCGACGCGGTCGCAAGCTCGGGCCACCTCGCCGCCTGCTCGCGCGCCGAGGGCGAGCGCCGTGGTGGCCAGCAGGAGGTCCGGCGTCGGGTCGTCGCCCGCCCAAGCCTCGAGCGCCTGCTCCACGGGTGCCCCCGCGGCGATGGCCACGGTGGCGGCGGACAGCTCGGGCCCCAGCGGCGGCGGCGTGCTGGCCGCCACCTCTTCGAGCGCAGCCCGGATCGACCGGCCCGAACGGGTGGCCACCGCCAGCCGCTCGAAGGCCTCCGGCAGCTGGGCGTCGCGCGCACGGGCGTCGCGCTGCGCTCGTCCACGCGCCCCGATGGCGCGGTGCCGGAGGTGGCTCACCGGCACCACCCCGCCTCGGGCTTCGGCGCGGCGACCGCGCGCGGTGGGCGCTCGGGGAGGGTGTGGAGCCCACCTCGGTCCGCCAGTGACCTGACCCGGGCCTCGGGTCGCGGAGGGTCGAGGACCTCGGCCACGGCCACGACGCCGCGCCGGCCGTCGTCGAGTCGGGCGACGTGGACGACGAGGTCGAGCGCCGCGCCCAGCTGGTCCCGGACGGCGTGGAGCGGGAGCTCGAGACCCGCGCCGAGGACCATGAGCTCGAGCCGGCGCAACGCGTCGGCCGGCGAGTTGGCGTGGCAGGTGGTCAGCGAGCCCTCATGGCCCGTGTTCATGGCCCACACCATGTCGAGCGCCTCCGGGCCTCGGACCTCGCCGACGAGGATCCGGTCGGGCCGCATCCGCAACGCGTTGCGCACGAGGTCGCGGATGCCGACCGCCCCCAGCCCATCGGCGGTGGCCGGCCGCGCCTCGAGGCGCACCACGTGGTCGCCCGGCAGGCGCAGCTCGGCCGTGTCCTCCACCGTGACGAGCCGCTCTCCCGCCGGAAGCGCGGCACCGAGCGCGTTCAGCAGGGTGGTCTTCCCGGCGCCGGTGCCTCCGCTGACCACCACGTTGGCGCGTGCGCCCACCGCCCACGTGAGCAGCTCGGCGACACCCGGCGGGCACAGGTCCACGAGCTCGTGGGGCGCGCTCCGAAGCGACGGATCGTGATGCACGTCCCGTCGACGGCGAGGGGCGGGACGACGACGTTGGCGCGCGATCCGTCGGCGAGCCGGGCGTCGGCGACCGGGGAGCGCCGGTCCGCGCGCAGGCCGAGCGGGGACACGATGCGCTCTGCCAGGAGGTCGACGTCCGCGGCGGAGAGCACGAGCCCGGTCTGCTCGAGGCGGCCGCCGCGCTCGACCCAGACGGGCCCCGGGCCGTTGACCATGACCTCCGTGACGGCGTCGTCGCGGAGGAACGGCTCGAGCGGACCCAGGCCGACCGCTCGCGAAGCGACCGCGTCGGCGACGTGGGCCACGTCGTGGTCGGCGAGGAGCGGGTGGTCGCGCCGGATGGCGTCGGCCACGGCCCGGCGATCGCCGATCCGGTCGGGCTGGCGGGCGAGCAGCGCGGCGTGCACGGCGTCGACCAGATCGCGACCCCCGTCAGGCGACATCGCGGAGCTCCCGGACCAGCGTGCGGGGCAGCCGCGAGGCCAGGAGGCCGGCATCGACGGCTCGCGCCACCGCAGGATCGAGCTGCACCACGGCGACCACGGGCACGCCGAGCGCCGCCTCGACGTCGGCGCGGGTGAGCGATCGGCTCGGCTCGTCGACCAGCACGACGCCAGTGGGGCGCAGCGGTGCGGCCACCGCGCGACGCAGCGCGAGGAAGCACGGCCGCGTGACCAGGAGCGAGCGGTCGCCGACCGCGACGACATCGGCCGCCGGGCCCTGCGGCGCGGTGCCGCAGTCCGCGATGACGCGCCGTGGGTCGGCCGCGAGCAGCGCGGCGAGGACCTGACCCCGACCGGTCGCGAGCGGCCCGGGCCCGCGGGCGAGGAGGGCGAGGCCGGGAGCCGCCGGGACCTCGAGCCGGTCGAGTGCGTCGACCGGTGCTTCGCCGGCCGCGAGCCAGCCGGCCAGCCCCGGCCCCTGGGGCTCGCGCAGACCGAGGACCGCGGGCGCGTCGCCGGCGAGGTCGACCAGCAGCGCGCCGCCGTCGTCGCGGACGGCGGCCAGGCGGGCCAGAGCCGCGGCCACGACGGTGGTGCCGGCGCCGCCCTTGGGCGACCAGCAGGTGATGAGCATCCCGACCTCCGGGCACGGTCGTGGCGGCGCCACGACGGCTGGACCCCGGGGGAAGGGAGGAGACCGCGCACCTCGGCGGTGGCCGTCGGCGTCGGTGGAGCGACGGTAGACGAGACCCTCGGCGGCGACAAGGGAACGATTCGGTGCATCGGGTCGGGCCGCGCGGGCATCGCCAGTACCCTCGTGGTGTGCCTGGTGCCGACGGAGAGCTCCGCGCGGCGGCGTTCTTCGACCTCGACAAGACGGTCATCGCGAAGGCCTCGATGGTGGCCTTCAGCGGTCCGCTCCACCGGGCCGGCATGCTCCCCCGCCGGCTCATGCTCAAGGCCGCGTGGGGCCAGCTCGTCTACGCGCAGTTCGGCGCCACACCCGAGAAGCTCGAGAAGCTGCGGGAGAAGGTGCTCGGCCTCACCAAGGGCTGGGACCAGGCCGAGATCTCCAAGATCGTGCGCGACTCCCTCGAGGCCGTGATCGAGCCGATCGTGTTCGCCGAGGCGCTCGAGCGGATCCAGCACCACCAGGCCATGGGCCACAAGGTGTTCATCGTGTCGGCGTCACCCGAGGAGGTCGTCGCCCCCGTCGCCCGGCTCCTCGGCGTCGACGAGGCGATCGCCACGCGCGCCGAGCTCGACGAGCACGGCCGCTACTCCGGCCGCACCGAGCGCTACGTCTACGCCCTGGAGAAGGAGGTGGCCATCCTCGAGGTGGCCGCCCGTGACCGGCTCGACCTCTCGGCGTCGTGGGCCTACTCCGACTCCGGCACCGACGTGCCGATGCTGTCTGCCGTCGGCCACCCGGTAGCCGTGAACCCCGACCGCGAGCTGGCCAAGGTGGCCGACGAGCGCGAGTGGCCCATCGAGCAGTGGGCCCTCGAGGTCCGCCTGCGGGACCGCGTGCCCATGCCATCGGCCAAGCAGGCCGGCGTGGGAGGTGGCGCGGCCGTGCTCGGTGCCGCCGCGGTGGCGGGATGGATGTGGTGGCGGCGCAACGGGGCCTCAGCCCCGGCCGCTCAGACCTCGCGGAGCTTCTTGGACGCCACGAAGGCGAGGCTGACCAAGACGACGAGCAGCAGCAGCTTCTTCATGGGAGACCACGCTAGCCACGCGATGCGCGGACGGGTCCCCGCCCTTGGCAAGAAGCGGTAGCGCTATACGGCGAGGAGGTCGCGGGCGCCGGTGTCGGAGCTCGGGTGCCGCAGCTTCGACATGGCCCGGGCCTCGATCTGGCGGATCCGCTCACGGGTGAGGTTGAAGTGCTCGCCCACCTCTTCGAGGGTGCGGGGCTCGCCGCGGTCGAGGCCGAAGCGAAGCTTCAGGATCTCGCGCTCACGGTCGTCGAGCGGGGCCAGGAGGCGGTTGATCTCCTCGGGCAGCAGCGCGGTGGCGGCCACCTCGAACGGCGACTCGGCCGAGCGGTCCTCGACGACGTCGCCGAGCTCGGCATCGCCGTCCTCGCGGAGCGGCTCGGAGAGCGAGAGGGGCTCGGCGGCGAAGCGCAGCGCCTCGGTGACCTTGTCCTCCGGCATCTCCACCTCGGCCGACAGCTCGGCGAGGGTGGCGGGGCGGCCGAGCTTGAGCTCGAGGCGGGCCCGGGCCTTCTGCAGGCGGGCGAGGGTGTCGCCGGCGTGCACGGGGAGGCGGATCGTGCGGCCCGTGTTGGCGATGCCGCGGGTGATCGCCTGGCGGATCCACCACGTGGCGTAGGTGGAGAACTTGAAGCCCTTGCGCCAGTCGAACTTCTCGACGGCGTGCATCAGGCCGAGGTTGCCCTCCTGGATCAGGTCGAGGAGCGGCAGGCCCGAGGCCTGGTACTTCTTGGCGATCGACACCACGAGGCGCAGGTTCGACTGCACGAAGGTGCGCTCGGCGTCCTCGCCGTGGCGGGCGGTGCGGCGCAGCTCGCGCTTGCGGGCGGGCGTGACGCCCTTGCCCTCCGCCTCGAGCTCGGTGCGGGCTTCGTTCCCGGCTTCGATGGCCTGGGCCAGCCGTACCTCGTCGTCCTTCGTGAGGAGCGGGTACTGGCCGATGTCGGTGAGGTAGAGCCGGACGAGGTCTTCCTCGTCGCGCTCGACGCGCTCCTTGGGCAACGAATGCACCTTCTTGCTTCGGTGGGGGGGCCGGGCAGGGCACCCACGACGGCTGATGGGCCCGCCTGAGCGGCGCTGGGTACGGATCTACGATACCGACCGGGTCAAGCGGACCCACCTGGGACCCATGATCCGGTCGCGCTGAGCGCGAACGCCCAGGTCAGGGGCACTTTACCGACAGCACGACGGGAGCTCTAGTGGCAGCTGACGAGGTCGACCTCACGATGGTGACGATGGCGTTCGACGCCACCGACCCGGGCCAGCTCCAGGCCGTGCTGGCCCGCTACGTGGTGCTCAGCCGCGGCCACGCAGGGTGCCGGAACATCGACCTCGCACTGTCCAGCACCCACCCCGACCGCTTCATCGTGATCCAGAAGTGGGAGTCGCCGGAGCACCAGCGGGCCCACTTCGACTCCGCCGACATGGTGGCGATGGCCAAGGGCTGCGAGGGGCTCCTCGCGAGCCCGCCCCGGATCGACCTGCTCGACCCGATCTCCGCCCACGACCTGAACTAAGCCGTCTTCCGGCTCCGGTCGTCGCTGCACTCCTCAGCCTCCGCCGGTGCCTCCGCTCGGGTCGGCGAAGCCGCCCGGCTCCGGCCTCCTGGTGTCGCTATCGAGCTGCTACAGCGGCCTCGGAGGTGGCGGCGATGTCCGCCCAGGTCAGGTCCTCGCCGTCCCACAGGCTGGCGAACGCCGAGTCGGCGGCGTCGGTGAAGCCGTGCCGGTTGCGGAAGTGGTACAGCCGGCGCTGCCGCTGGACCCGGTGGCCGAGACGGCTGAGCCGGCCGACGCAGTACGTCTGCCAGGCCGACGCCAGCGGGAGCGACAGCTCGTGGTCGGCCGGGGCGTCGGCGAACGCCGGGTCGAGCCGGTCGCGCACCTCGAACAGGAGGCGACCGATCACGTCGGCCATCGACCGCGGGTCGAGCTTGCGGGGGTGCTTGGCGTCTTCCAGCGCACCGGACTCGAACGTGAGGACGACCGGGTCGATCGACGCCAGCTTGGCCATGCCGAGCGGCGTGGTCTCGTCGACCTCGACCCGCACGACGAGGTCGTCGGGCAGGCCGATCTCCTTGGCGAGGCGCTCCGTGAGGGCGCGGATCTCCCCGGCGTCGAACTCGACGAGGGTGAACGTCTCTGGGGTGACCTCGACGGGCACGGGCGTCGTCAGCCGGTGGCGGCTTCGCGGGCCTTGTTGGCCACGGCCGCCATCTCTTCGCGCGCCTCGCGGGCGATGTCGGCGAGCGTGTCCATCTCGTCGTCGTTGAAGCCGGCCAGCTCGCGGAAGCGGCGGGCCAGGCGCACCGGGCTGTCGTCCTCCTCGCCGCGGAAGCCGCCGAGCGAGAAGAGCTTGTCCACGACCCGCTGGAACTCGAGGGCCCGCTCCTGGCGCGGCTTGTCGTCGGCGGTGAGCCGGCGGAGCCAGTCGGAGCCCATCTTCACGTGGGTGACCTCGTCGGCGAGCATCCAGTCCTCGCAGAACTCGAGGATCGGGTCGCCGGCCACGTCGCCGAACTCCCGCATCGTGTTGAAGACGTCGATGGCGAGCCCCTCGAGCGCCCGGTTCACGCCGGTGAGGCGGAGCACGGGGTCGGGGTTGCAGGCGGCCTCGTAGAGGAACGGCGACTCGGAGAACTCGCCCAGCTCGGTGCCCATGTGGTCGCTGAGCTTGATGGAGATCTCGCAGTGGCGGGCCTCGTCCCAGCACTGGCGGGCCATGTCGAGCTTCAGCTCGAAGGGGATCTCCCCGATGCCCTCGCCGTTGCCGCTGCCGACCTCGAAGTCCCAGCAGGTGCGCCCGGCGCCCTCGAGGGCCTGGATCTCGCCCACGAAGATGCCGTGCATGAGCGCGCGCGCCGCATCGGGGGCGTCGGCGCGGTCGGGCGTGAGGCGGCCCGCGCCGCGACGGCTGCTGGAGCCGGCGGTCGCGGTGTCGGAGTTCCGCGGATCCATCATCCGGTCCATCATCGAGACCCGGACGAACCGGTCGTCGCGAGCGAGGTCTTCGACGGGGAAGGACTTCCTCATGCGTTGGTCTCCTGTTCGGTGGCGTACGGGTCGCCGATGGTGCCGGGGCCGGCGATGCCGCCGGCCGCGAGGAGGAGCTTCTGCAGCTTGCCCTGGTGGTCGACGGCCCGCTGCAGCTCGGTCTCGTCGGTGATCAGGGACTGGATCATCATCTCGCCGTCCCGCCAGTCGTTGAACTCGTCCTGGAGGATGAAGGTGATCGACCGCTGCGTCGGGGCGTCGGTGATCGCCGACGTGTTGTTCAGGTGGTACGTGTACGCGGCGATCTTCGCCGGGATGAGCACGCGGTAGGCGCCGACCAGCTTCTCGATGGTGAGCTCCGGGCCCTCGGGCTCGGTGAGGGCGTCGACGAAGGCCACCAGCTCGTCGTTCGGCGGCACCGTGAGGCGATCGGGGTTCATCTCCCGCAGCTCCGGCAGGCGCTTGTGCCACAGCTCCGCGTGCCAGGCGTGGTGGTAGCAGTGCGTGCCCAGCCGCAGCTTCACGTCGAGCTCGGGGACGGTGGCCACCCAGCCGCCCAGCACCTCGAACAGGCGCATCTCGATCCACTTGTAGTGGCCGACGCGCCGCGCGGACTCCTCGACGGTGAAGATCCCCGGGATCTCGCGCCGATCCCACGGCGCGAACGGAGCCCTGGGCTTCCTCGGATCGACCACCTGCCGTGCCCCCTCAAGAACGACCGTTATCGAGGACAGCCTGCCCTCCCTGGACCGCCCGGTCAAGCAGTGGAACAGAGGCGCAGGAACTCGGACCGCAGCTGGTCGAGGTAGGGGAGGTCGACGGGCATGTGCGACATGAGGTGGCGGAGGAACACCGGGCCGGTGAGCAGGTCGCAGGCCAGCTCGAGGTCGAGGTCGGGCCGGAGCTCGCCCCGGTCGATGCCCCGCTGGAGGACGAGCTTGGTGCCGGCCCGCCGGTCCTGGACGAAGGCGTCGTGGACCGAGGCCAGCTCGGGGTTGGCCGGGGCGTCGGCGGCCATGTGCCGGAGGCAGGCGCCGAGCGTCGGGTCGTTGACCAGGTCGTGCAGGTGGTCGGTCAGGCCGCGGAGGTCCGCCTCGATCGAGCCGCCGTCGGGCGTCGGCTTGTGCTCGCCCGACCGGTACATCGCGGCGGCGACGAGCGCGAGCTTCGAGCCGTAGCGGCGGTAGATGGCCGCCTTGCCGGAGCCGGCCCGGGCGGCCACCGCCTCGATGCTCAGCCCGTCGAAGCCGCGGGCCGCGTACTCCTCGAGGGTTGCCTCGAGCAGCGCCTCGTCGAGCTCGGGCGACCGGGGCCGACCGAGCGGCCGGTCGGTGGCGACGTCGTTCAACCACCACCGCCGTGGCCGGGGTCCTCGCCGGCCTCGGCCGGCAGGGCCACGAACGCGACCACCGCGCCGACGAAGGCCGCCGCCGCGCCCACGAGCACGCCGCGGTGGAGGCCGAACACGAAGGCCTCCTTCGCCGCCTCGGTGATCCGCTCGGTGGCGGCGATGCTGATGGGGGCCTGGCGGATGACCTCGAGCGCCTGCCCGAGCCCGTCGCGCGCGACCTCCACGGCCTGGGGCGGGGCGCCCGTGTCCGCGAACGCGCTCGCGATGCGGTGCCCGTAGGCGGACGACATCACGCTGCCGACGATCGCGACGCCGAGCGCGCCGCCCACCTGTCGGGTGGTGTCGTTCACCGCCGAGCCGACGCCGGCCTTCGAGCGGGGCAGCGAGCCCATGATCGACTCCGTGGCCGGGCCCATCGTGAAGCCCATGCCGAGGGCGAAGACCACGAGGCGCCAGGCCACGTCGCCCCAGTAGGAGATGTCGTGGTCGGGGAGGCCCGCCATCAGCAGCATCGCCAGGGTGGCGAGCGACAGGCCCATGCCGACCACGAGCTTCGTGCCGATCCGCTCGGCCAGCTTCGGCGCGTTGGGGGCGACGATGAGCATCGTGACCGCCATCGGGAGGAGGCGGACGCCGGCTTGCAGCGCCGTGTAGTCCATGACGAACTGCAGGTACTGGGTCTGCAGGAAGATCGAGCCGAACATCGCGAAGAACAGCAGCGTGATCCCGACGCTGGCGGCGGTGAAGCGCGGGTTCTTGAAGAACGACGTGTCGAGCATCGGGCTGGCCGTCTTGCTCTCCCACAGGGCGAACGCGCCGAGCACCACGACGCCCACGGCGAACGCGCCGAGCGTGGCGCCGGACCCCCAGCCCTTCTCGGGGGCCTGGATGATCCCGTAGACGAGCACGACGAGCCCGACGATCGAGAGCAGCGCGCCGAGCGGGTCGAGGGCCGGCTTCGACGGGTCCTTCGACGTGGGGACGATGAGCCGCCCGGCAACGAGCGACACCGCCACGATCGGCACGTTCACCAGGAAGATCGAGCCCCAGTAGAAGTGCTCGATCAGGAAGCCGCCGCTGATCGGGCCGAGCGCGGTGGCCACGCCGGCGATCGCCGCCCACATGCCGATGGCCCGCCCCCGCTCCTCGGGCGGGAACACGTTGGTGATGATCGACAGGGTCGCCGGCATGATCAGCGCGCCGCCCACGCCCATCAGCGCCCGGGTGCCGATGAGCTGGTTCGGCGTGTCGATCAGGGCGCTGGCCACCGAGCCGAGCCCGAAGATGGCCATGCCGAGCTGCAGTGCCCCTCGCCGGCCGAACCGGTCGCCCAGGCTCCCGGCGGTGAGCAGCAGGCCGGCGAACACCAACGTGTACGAGTCGACCATCCACTGGAGCTGGCTGTTGGTGGCGCCGAGCTCCTTCACCAGCGTGGGGATGGCCACGTTGAGGATCGAGTTGTCCACGATGATCACGAGCAGGCTCAGGCAGAGCACGCCGAGGATCCACCAGCGCAGCTGGTAGGAGCGGCTCTCGCGGTCGAACGGGATCAACCCGGGGGGCGGGGCAGCGGTGGTGGTGGCCATGCGGTCGTTCCTCGGGTCAGGCAGCTCGGATTACGAAACGAGACCGTATCGTATCGCAAGGTAGACCTCGGGGCCGGAAGGCGCAAGGGCCTGCGAGGATCACTCCCATGCAGGATCCCGACGGCGACCGGCTGGCGCGGCGCCTCCGCCGGCGCACGGTCCTGCTCGCGCTCGGGGCATCGCTCCTCGGGGCGGTGATGGCGGTCGCCTACCTGTCGGTGCTGTCCCCGACGGAGGGCTGCGGCGACTGCCAGCAGGGCGCGCAGGTCGAGATCCTCGGAGGCGTCATCTCCTTCCTGGTCCTCGGCGTGATCGGCGTCCGCGTCGGCGACCGGATCTACCGGTCGCTCCGGTGGCTGCCGGAGGGGCGGGCGCCCACGGACCGGGAGCGCCGTTCCACCTTGCGCTTCCCCGGGCGGGTCGCGCTGACGCTGCTCGTCGCGTGGACCGCGGCGGCGGCCGGCACCAGCGGCGTGCTCGCCCTGCAGGGGGCCGATGGTCGGGCGCTGATGCGCACCGCCAGCACGGTGCTGCTGGTCGGGCTCCTCGTGAGCACGTTCAACGCCTTCGCCCTCGAGCGCATCGGGCGACCGGTGTTCGCGCGGGCCCTCGAGGGCGACGTCGTGCTGCCGTCGCGGTGGCTCGGGTTGCAGCCCCGCCTCCTCCTCGGCTGGCTGGTGAGCTCGGCCGTGCCGCTCACCACCCTCCTGCTCCTGCCCTTCACCACCGCCGACGAGGATCGCAGCGACGTCGGCGTGACCATCTTCAGCCTCTCCTTGCTCGGCCTGGTCGGTGGCGTCGGCATCACCGTGGTGGCCGGTCGTGGCATCACCGCACCGCTCCGAGACCTGCGCCGAGCGCTCACCCGGGTGGGCGACGGCGACGTCGACGTGACCGTCCCGGTCAGCGCGTCCGGCGAGGTCGGGCACCTGCAGCAGGGCTTCAACGCGATGGTCGCCGGCGTGCGCGAGCGCGAACGCCTCCAGACGCTGCTCGGCCACCACGTCGGCGCGGACGTGGCGGAGCTCGCGCTGCAGGGGGACCTCGGCAGCGAGCAGCGCCAGGCGAGCGTGCTCTTCATCGACGTCGTCGGGTCCACCGCGATGGCTGAGCGCCTCCAGCCGGCCGAGGTCGTCGGCCGGCTCAACGACCTCTTCGACGTGGTGGTGCGGGTGGTGGAGTCGGAGGGCGGGCTGGTGAACAAGTTCGACGGCGACGGCGCGCTGTGCATCTTCGGCGCGCCCACCACGATCATCGACCACGCCACCCGCGCCCTCCGATCCGCCCGCACGCTCCTCGGCGAGGTCCAGGGGCTCCAGTCGCGCCACCCCGACCTCGACGTGGGGATCGGCGTCGCGTCCGGCACCGTCGTGGCCGGTCGGGTCGGGGCGGCTGAGCGCTACGAGTACACCGTCCTCGGTCGCCCGGTGAACACGGCGGCCCGGCTCACCGACCTCGCCAAGGGGCGAGCGGCGCGGGTGCTGGCCACCGAGGCGACGGTCGCCGTGGCGGCCACGCACGAGGCCGAGCGCTGGGTCGACGGTGGGGCAGTGGTGGTGCGCGGCGTCGCCGACCCGGTCTGGATCCAGGAGCCGGCGCCGACTTAGCGGGCGGAGCCCCGCTCGCGTGCCAGCAGCTCGTCGAGGGCCTCGAGGGTGGCCACCGCCTCCTCGAAGTGGAGGCCGTGCAGGCCGGCCCGTCGGGCTCCCTCCACGTTGCCGAGGGCGTCGTCGATGAACACGGCGGTGGCCGGGTCGGTGACGCCGAGCTGCTCGAGGGCGAGGTGGTAGATCGCGGGGTTGGGCTTGCGCATCCCCACCTCGCTGCTGTCGATCACGACCTCGAACAGGTCGTCGACGGGGATCTTGGCCCGCCAGGCCGCGCTGCCCTCGCGGACGTTGTTGGTGATCATGCCGACCCGGTAGCCCTCGTCCTTGAGGCGCCGGATCCGGTCGATCACGAGGTCGTGGACCTCCATGTCGCCGAGCAGGCTGGCCAGCACGGAGAGGTCGAGCTCGACGCCGGCGGCCTTGCCGATCTCGGTCACCTCCGTGACCCAGTCCATGATCCCCAGCTCGCCGCGCTCGACGCGGTGCCACGGGTGATCGGTGTCCTCGTCGTAGGTGCCGATGAGCAGCTCGAGGTTGCCGCCTCCCGCCTCGGTGAGGGCGCCCCACGGCGACGACACGCACACGCCGGCGAAGTCCCAGAGGACGGTCGTGATGGGGCCGGTGGGACCGGTCGGCGCGGTCACCCGCGGTAGCCGTTGGTGATGGGCATGCGTCGATCCTTGCCGAAGGCCTTGGGGGTGAGGCGCGGCCCGGGCGGGTTCTGGCGGCGCTTGTACTCGGAGACGTCGACCAGCCGGGTGATGCGGTCGACGAGCGCGGCGTCGAAGCCGGCCTCGATCAGCTCGGCGCGGGTGAGGTCGTCTTCCACGTAGGCCTCGAGCAGGGGGTCGAGCACCTCGTACGGCGGGAGGGACTGGTCATCGCGCTGGTCGGGCCGCAGCTCCGCCGACGGGGGCTTGGTCAGCACCGACTCCGGGATGACCTCGCGGCCCGCGACCGCGTTGCGGTGACGGCACAGCTCGTAGACCAGGAGCTTCGGCACGTCCTTGATCACGGCGAAGCCGCCGGCCGTGTCGCCGTAGAGGGTGGAGTAGCCGACCGCGAGCTCGGTCTTGTTGCCGGTGGTGAGCACCATCCACGTCCGGAACTTGTTGGAGAGCGCCATCCAGAGGGTGCCGCGGATGCGGGCCTGCAGGTTCTCCTCGGTGAGGTCCTCGGGCAGCCCCTCGAAGCTCGGGGCGAGCTGCTCGAGGAACGCCGCGAAGATCGGCTCGATCGCGATCGTGCGGAAGTCGATGCCCAGGGCGTCGGCCAGCGCTTCGGCATCGGTTCGCGAGTGGTCGGAGGAGTAGCGGCTCGGCAGGGACACGGCATGCACGCGCTCGGGCCCGAGGGCGTCGGCCGCGATCGCCGCCACCAGGGAGGAGTCGATCCCGCCGGAGAGCCCGAAGACGACATCGGTGAAGCCGTTCTTGGTGACGTAGTCGCGTGTGGCGAGCACGAGCGCCTCGTAGACCTCGGCGACGCGGTCGAGCAGCGGGTGGACGACCGGCGCCGGGTCCTCGGGACCCGGGTCGAGGTCGACGATCTGGACGGTCTCCACCATCTGCGGGGCCCGGGCCAGCAGCGAGCCGCCCCCGTCGACCACGAACGAGGCCCCGTCGAAGATGAGCTCGTCCTGGCCCCCGACCTGGTTCACGTAGACGATGGGGCAGCCGGCGTCGCGGGCGGTCGCGGCCACCAGCTGCTCCCGGTCGGCTTGGCGCCCCTCGAAGTAGGGCGACCCGTTCGGGATCACGATCAGGTCGGCGCCGAGGGCGGCCTGCTCGGCGATCGGGCCCTTCTCGCTCCACACGTCCTCGCAGATCGCGAGGCCCACCTGCACGCCCGCGATCTCGAACAGCCGGAGCGGAGCGGTGCCCGACACGAAGTAGCGCTGCTCGTCGAACACCGCGTAGTTGGGGAGCAACCGCTTGTGGTAGGTCCCGACGACGCGGCCCTCGGCGCACACCGCCGCCGCGTTGCGCAGACCGCCGTCGTCGTCGACGAAGCCGACCACGGCGGCGCAGCGGCCGGTGCGGGCGGCGACCTTGTCGAGTGCGTCGCGGTTGGCGGCGACGAAGCGGGGCTTGAGGACGAGGTCCTCCGGTGGGTAGCCGGTGATCGCCAGCTCGGGGAACACGGCCAGGTCGCAGCCGGCCGCCTCGGCCTCGTCGTAGGCCGCGAGGATCCGCGCCACGTTGCCGTCGAGGTCGCCGACGAGGGTGTTCAGCTGGCAGAGCCCGATGCGGATCCGCGGCACGGCATCAGCGTACGTGCCGACCTTCGCCGGCCCGCAGGCGAGACTGGGCCGGTGGTCGTGACCGGGATGGGTGGGGGCGCGCTCGTCGAGCGCTCGGCCGACCCCGACCGCGTGCGGGTCGCGCTCGACCTGTGGTCGGGCGATCGACCCGACCTCCTCGAGATCCTCGACTCGGACGGGGGGCTCGCCGCCCGGGTGGTCGCCGTGCTGGCGGCCAGCCGGAGCCTGGCCGGGACGCTGCGGGAGGACAACGAGGCGATCGACCTGCTGCGCCCGACCGCGCCGCGCCCGAGCGTCCCGCCGTCCGGCGCCGGCGTCGCCGACGTCGCCGACCTGGTCCGGTGGAAGCGGCGCGAGCTGCTGCGGATCGCGGGAGCGGACCTCGTCGGCGCGCTGGACCTCGAGCAGGTCGTCCTGGCCCTGTCCGACCTCGCCACGGACGTCCTCGACGCCGCGCTCGGCCACGCCCGCTCGGAGCTCCAGGACGACCGACTCGCGGTGGTGGGGATGGGGAAGCTCGGCGGTCGCGAGCTCAACTACGCCAGCGATGTCGACCTCCTGCTCGTCGGCGAGGGGGATCCGCAGCGGCTCGAGCGCGCCGGCCGGGCCGTCCTCGAGGTCGCCGCCCGGTGCTTCCGGGTCGACGCGAACCTGCGACCGGAGGGCCGCGACGGCTCGCTCGTCCGGAGCGTCGACGCGTTCGAGGCGTACTGGCGGCGGTGGGCCGATGCCTGGGAGCGCCAGGCCCTCCTCAAGGCCCGGATGGTGGCCGGCGACGCGAAGCTGGGCGCCCAGTGGTCGGCCGCCGCCGAGGCGGCCGTGTGGGGGGTGCCGTTCGACGCCGACGACCTGCGCCACGTGCGGGCGCTCAAGGTGAAGGCGGAGGACGAGGTCCGCCGCCGCGGGGTCGCGGAGCGCGAGGTGAAGCGAGGCCCGGGCGGCATCCGCGACGTCGAGTTCTCGGCCCAGCTGCTGCAGCTGGTGCACGGCGGGGAGGACCCCACCCTTCGCGCCCGGGGCACGCTCGAAGCGCTCGAGGCCCTCGCCCGCGGCGGGTACGTCGACCACGGCGACGCCGACGACCTCGCGGAGTCCTACCGGTTCCTGCGCCGGGTCGAGCACGCGCTGCAGCTCGACGAGGAGCGGCAGACGCACACGGTCCCCGCCGACCGCGAGGAGCGGCGCCGCATCGCCCGGATCCTCGGCTACCAGGGCAACCCGGAGGGCGGTCCCACGCACCAGCTCGACCGTGACCTCCTCCGGCGGCGCGCCAAGGTGCGAACGGTCCACGAGCGCGTCTGGTTCCGCCCGCTCCTCGAGGCGCTGGCGGGAGCGGGCGCCCTCGGCGAGGAGGCGGCGGCCGACCGGCTGGAGGCGTTCGGCTTCACCGACCTCGAGCGGACCCGACAGGCGGTGCGCGAGCTGACCCGCGGCCTCACGCGGTCGTCCCGGATGATGCAGCAGCTGCTGCCGCTGCTCCTCGACTGGCTCTCCGCGGCGCCCGACCCCGACCTGGGGCTGCTCGGCCTGCGGCGCCTCGCCTCGGGCGAGGGCCGGTCGCGCGCCCTGGCCAGCGAGTTCCGCGAATCGCCGGAGGTCGCCCGGCACCTCGCGCTGCTCCTCGGCTCCAGCCGGCAGCTCGGCGACATCCTCGTGGCCAACCCCGACCTCATCGAGCGGCTGCCCGTGCCGGAGCGGCTGCAGACGCAGGGCTGGGCGTCCCTGGTCGCGAGTGCCCGCGCCGGTCTCGCATGGCGGGCCGAGCCCGAGGAGCGCCAGCGCGCGCTGCAGCGGTGGCAGCGCCGGAACCTCCTCGGGATCGCTGCCCGCGACCTGTTCGACCACGCCTCCGTCGACGTCGTCGGCTCGGACCTCTCGGTGCTGGCGGAGGCGTCGCTCGAGGCGGCGCTCGAGGAGCTGGCGCCGAAGGTGCCGGTGGCGGTCGTGGCGTTCGGGCGCCTCGGCGGCGCCGAGCTCGGGTACGCGAGCGACCTCGACGTCGCCTTCGTCCACGACGGCGTCGGCGAGGCGGATGCCGCGGAGGCCGAGCGGGTGGCGGCCGGCCTGCTCCGGTTCCTCGGCGGGGGTACGCCGGCGGAGCGCGTCTGGACGCTGGACGCGTCGATCCGGCCCGAGGGCCGCAACGGCCCGCTGGCCCGCAGCTTCGAGGGGTGGAAGGCCTACCTCGCGCGCTGGGCCTCGACCTGGGAGCGCCAGGCCTACCTGCGGGTCCGAGCGGTGGCAGGGGCCGAGGAGCTCGGCGACCGGCTCGTGAACCAGATCCACGACGCGATCTGGTCTCGACCGTTCGCCGACGACGACGTCCGCGAGGTGCGGCGCATGAAGGTGCGCATCGAGCAGGAGCGGCTGGCGCCGGGGGAGGACCCGGAGTTCCACCTCAAGCTCGGTCGCGGCTCCCTGTCGGACATCGAGTTCACGGTCCAGCTGCTGCAGCTCCGCCACGGCGTGCCGGGCGCCCGCACCTTGGGCGCCCTCGACGCGCTGGTGGAAGCCGGACACCTCCCGCTCGAGGAGGCCGACGTCCTCGCCGAGGCATATCGGTTCTGCGAGCGGGCCCGGAACCGCAGCTTCCTCGTGGTCGGTCCGGGCGACGCCCTGCCGATCGCGCCCGAGAAGGCCACGCCCCTGGCCCGGTCGCTCGGGCTCACGGTCACCGACCTCCGCACCGAGTACCGGCGGGTCACCCGTCGGGCCCGCCGCATCGTCGAACGGCGCTTCTACGACCGCGGGTGAAGGGCCCTGTGAGCGTGCGCGAGGATGGCCGCCCGCCGACCGAGGGGACGGCGTGAGGGAGGGAACGTGCCACTCAACCCGCAGGTGAAGGGGCTCCTCGACGCCATGGCCGCAGCCGAGGCGCCGCCCATGACGGCGCTGCCCCCCGAGGCCGCTCGTGAGATGTACCGGGCGATGGCGTCGATCGAAGCGCGGGTCGACGTCGATGGCGTGGAGGACCGAACGGTGCCGGGGCCGCACGGCGACGTGCCCGTGCGGATCTACACGCCTGCCGAGGCGGCGGCCGCCGGCCGCGGGGTGCTCGTCTGGATCCACGGCGGGGGCTGGGTGATCGGCGACATCGACACGGCCGACCCGACGGCCCGGCTCCTGGCCCAGGGCTCCGGTTGCGTGGTCGTGTCTGTCGACTATCGCCTGTCGCCCGAGCACCGGGCGCCGGTCGCGCTCGACGACTGCTGGGCGGTCCTCGGATGGGTGGCCGACCACGCCGACGAGCTGGGCGTCGACCCTGGGCGCATCGCGGTCGGGGGCGACTCGGCCGGTGGCAACCTCTCCGCGCTCCTGACGCTGCGGGCCCGCGACGCGGGCGGCCCCGCCATCTGCTTCCAGCTGCTCGTCTACCCGGTCACCGACCTCACCCGCTCGCATGGCTCCTACGAGGAGAACGCCGAGGGCTACATGCTCACGCGGGACCTCATGGGGTGGTTCATCGAGCACCACCTGGGCGACGATCTGGACCCGAAGGACCCGCGGGTGTCGCCGTTCCACGTCGACTCGCTCGACGACCTGCCGAAGGCCCTGGTGATCACCGCGGAGTACGACCCGCTGCGCGACGAGGGCGAGGCCTACGCGGCCCGGCTCGGTGACGCCGGCGTGGAGGTCGAGGCGGTCCGGTACGACGGCCAGATCCACGGCTTCTTCGCGATGGCCACGATGGTGGACGACGGGCGGGCCGCAGTGGACCGGGCCGCCACCGCACTCCGAGGGGAGCTGGCATGAGGGCGTTCCGCGCCGCAGTGGTCGCACTGGCGCTCGCGGGTGCCGTGGCCGCGTGCGGGTCCGACCAGGACCCGGGCATCACCCCGCAGGACACCTCCGGTGGGCCGGCGACGACGTCGCACCTGCTGTCCAGCTGCCCGACCGACGGCACCGCCCCCACCGTCGACTGCCTCGACGAGGACGGCAAGGTCGTCCACCCCTGACCCCACTGCTTCTGGCCCGGAACACACGACCTCTGGGTCGTGCATCCCGGGCCAGAACGCGTGGGGTGAGCCCCTGCAGGGCCGGCAGGGACTTGGCCGTACGCTCCTCGCGGTGTGCACCGTCCTGGTCCGGATCGAACCGGGCGCGCCGTGGCCGCTCCTGCTCGGCGCCATCCGTGACGAGTTCGTGGCCCGCTCGTGGGATCCACCGGCCCGTCACTGGACGGGGCCGTGGGCGACCTTCGTCGGGGGGCGCGACCAGACCGCCGGTGGCACCTGGCTGGCCGTCGATCCGTCGGCTGCGCGCCCGGCCGTCGCCGCGCTGCTGAACGGCCCGCCGATGGAGCCGTTGGCCGACGGCGGGGCGCGGCCGACGCGGGGTTCGCTGGCGCTGCAGGCCCTTGCCGGCGATCCGCTGCCCCATGGCGAGGAGCTGGCCCGCTACGCCCGGTTCCACCTGCTCGTGGCCACGGTCGCGGGTGCCGACCTCTGGACCTGGGACGGCGAGCACTTGCAGCACCGGGTCCTCACCTCGGGCGCGCACATCGTCGTGAACGCGGGCCTCGACGCGGCGGACGACCCGCTGGTCCCGCACTTCGCGCCGACGCTCGCCGCACTGGACGCGCCCGACCTGGACCACGGCTCGTGGGGCGGGTGGCCGGAGCTCCTCACCGGCGAGCGCCTCCCCGGCGATGACCCCCGCGCGCTGGTCGTCGCGAAGGAGATCGAGGGCCGCGCCTACGGCACCACGAGCGGGGCACTGGTGGCCCTCGCCGCCGACGGTCGGACGCGCTACGACTTCACCGCGACGCCGGGCGACGCCTCCTCCTGGCGGCCTACTCGCTCCGGCGCACCGAGCGGAGCTTGAGGGCGAGCTTGGTGAGGGCGAGCACCGCGATCACGACGCGGGTGGCGTCGACGGCCGGCACCCAGGTGGCCTTGCCGTCGCGCAGGACATAGGCGCCGACCGGCCAGCTCACGCTCCAGTGGCCGGCCCCGGCGCCCGACCCCGTGCCGCCGCTGGCATCGGGCCCCTCGCCCCCGCCGCCACCGCCCGCGCTCATCACGTACGCGGCGGGGACCACGACGCAGTCGTCGCGCTCGATCACGGGCCCGTACGACCGGCCGGCGTGCACGTGCTCCATCGCCTTGGTCATCAGGGTGTCCACGTCCATCAGGTCCCCCTCGGTCAGCCGCCGGCTCGAGGTCTAGCCCATCGGTCGGCGGAGCGTGACCCGGAGCTCCCCGCTCGCGCCGGCGGGGACCGCCGGCCTCGTGGGGGCGATCGCAGCCACGCGCGCGTACGCCTCGCCGAGAGGCGGGCGGGCGTCGGCGTCGCCGCGGTTGGGCCACATGGACATCGCTCGCTCGGCCTGCGCGGTGATCGTGAGCGACGGGTTGACCCCGAGGTTGGCCGAGACCGCGGCACCGTCGACGACGTGGAGACCGGGGTGGCCGTAGGCGCGGTGGTACGCGTCGATCACGCCGGAGGTGGGGGAGTCGCCGATGGGCGCACCGCCGAGGAAGTGGGCGGTCATCGGGACGTTGAACACGTCGTTCCAGCCACCGCCGGCGAAGCCCTTGATGCGCGTGGCGATTCGGCGCACCGCGTCGTGGCCCACCGGGATCCAGGTGGGGTTGGGCTCGCCGTGGCCTTGCTTGGAGGTGAGCTTGCGACGGCCGAGGAGACCGCGCTTCGTGTAGCAGGTGATGGAGTTGTCCCGGGTCTGCATCACCAGGGCGATGATGATCTGCTCCGACCACCGCCGCATGCTGAGGTTGCGCAGCAGCATCACGGGGTGGCGGGCCACCTCGCCGAGCCAGGTGAGCGGTCGCGACCGGGTGCCGCCGTCGGCGAGTGCGGTGGTGAGCAGGCCCATCGCGTTGCTGCCGCGGCCGTAGCGCACGGGCTCGATGTGGGTGTGCTCGTCCGGGTGGAACGACGAGGTGATGGCGACGCCGCGCGTGAAGTCGACGTCCTTGCGGAAGGCCCGAGCGCCGAGGATGGCCTCGGAGTTCGTGCGGGTGAGCTCGCCGAGCCGCTCGGAGAGGTTCGGCAGGTGGCCCTCGTCGCGCATCCGGTGCAGGAGCCGCTGCGTCCCCATCGTCCCCGCGGCGACCACGACCTGGTCGGCCGTGAACGTGCGGTGGCGCTTGCGGACCCACGCGCCGGTGCGCTCGGTGTCCACGGCCCAGCGACCGCCCGGGAGCGGTCGCACGCACGTGACCGTGGTGAGCGGGTGCACCTCCGCGCCGGCCTGCTCGGCCAGGTAGAGGTAGTTCTGCAGGAGGGTGTTCTTCGCTCCGTGGCGGCAGCCGGTCATGCACTCGCCGCACTCGATGCACCCACGGCGGTCGGGGCCCGCTCCGCCGAAGAACGGGTCGGGCACCCGCTCACCTGGGCGGTCGCCGAAGAACACGCCCACGGGCGTCGGGCGGAAGGTGTCGCCCACGCCCATCTCCTCGGCCACGGCCCGCATGACCTCGTCGGCCGGCGTGATCGTCGGGTTCGGGACCACGCCGAGCATGCGCTTCGCCTGGTCGTAGAACGGGGCCAGCTCGTCGCGCCAGTCGGTGATGCCGGCCCACTGCGGGTCGGCGTAGAACGGCGGCAGCGGCTCGTAGAGCGTGTTGGCGTAGTTGAGGGAGCCGCCGCCAACGCCGGCACCCGCCAGCACCATCACGTCCTTGATGAGCGAGATCCGCTGGATGCCGTAGCACCCCAGCTTCGGCGCCCACAGGAAGGAGCGCAGGCGCCAGGAGGTGGCCGGGAGCGTCGACTCGTCGTACCGCTTGCCCGCCTCGAGCACCGCGACCCGGTAGCCCTTCTCGGTGACGCGCAGCGCGGTGGTGCTGCCGCCGAACCCGCTGCCGATGACCACCACGTCGACGTCGTCATCGGCCATGGCGGCACGGTAGACCCCGCGACCGACCGGGGCCGGCTGTCTACGAGGTCGCGGGCGTGGCGGCGGTCCGGTAGATGCGGAGCCGCTCGAGGCCGGGCAGCCGGGCGAAGCGGCGGTCCATGCGATCGATGATCCGCTCGCTCTCCGGGCGGGCGTTCAGCACGGCGAGCACGCGCTGGAACTCCTCGGACGTCTTGTAGCCGTCGCCCACCCCGACCGGTGTCCAGCCGCCGTCCATGATCCGGGGGATCACGGTGCGGGCCAGACGGCTGTCGGCCAGCCGCCACTCCGCCTGGAGCAGGTAGAAGCTGTAGTGGCGGGACTCCTGGGCGGCGATCCGGCGGAGGAGGTCGGCCAGCATCGGGTGGTCGACCTGATCCGCGAGCATCCTGTAGCCGTTCATCGTGAGCAGCTCGTTGGCCGCGCCCCAGGTCATGTGGGCGGCCGCGACGAGCCGTCCGACCGTGCCGCCGATGCGCATCAGCACCCGCTCGTGGCGCGGCACCACCGGGGTGGGCGAGGGCGGTACGGCCGGGATCTCGACGCCTCGCTGCTCCCCGTAGTGCTCCAGGAACCGGCCGATGGCCGCCGAGTGCTCAGCCTCCTCGGCCTGCCACACCTCGAGGAACGCCGAGATGATCGGGTCGCCGAGCGTCGTGCGGTGGGCACCGATGCCGACGACGTAGCTGTCGGTGAAGCCCTCGACGTCGCGCATGTACACGAGCGTGTCGACGACACCGGGATCGAGCTCGACGGCCCCGGCCTGGCTCCAGTCGAGGCCGTTCGTGTCGAGCAGCTCGGACCTGGCGAGGAGGCGCCGGCACCGCTCCTCGTTGCGGGTGCGGAGGGCTCGGACGTCGGTGCGGGTGGTCATCGTGCGGGGTGTTCGGAGCGGCGGAGCTGTTGGACGACCGCGACGAGCTCGTGTCGCTCGCGCAGCACCGCGAAGGCGAGGAGCAGCACGGCGAGGCCCTCGGCTACGAGCGTGAGGAGCACGTCGGGACTCGGCTCCAGGCCCACCCCGCGGAATCCGACGACGCCGTCGCCGGCGCGGCTGAGCCCGAAGGCCAGGAGGGACACGGCCGACACTCCGACGCCGGCCATCAGCGAGAACGGCGTCCGGTCGTAGGCGATCCACGCCGCGACGAGTGCAGAGCCCACCGCGTTCAGGAAGAACAGGGTGATCAGGTCGGTGGTGCCGTAGCCGTCGAAGGCCAGACGGGCGTGGAGGGCACCACCGATCAACAGGGCCGCGGAGGCGGCGATCCGGACGTTCACGCCGACACCTCCACGGTGCCCTGCATGAACGGGTGGAACGCGCAGAAGTAGGTGTAGGAGCCGGGCTCGTCGAAGGTGTGCTCGAACGCCGCGTCGGGACCGATGCTCTCCGAGTCGAGGATCCCGCCGTTCGAGTCGACCGTGTGCGCGGTGCTGTCGGAGTTGGTCCAGGTCAGTGTCGAGCCGACGGCGACCTGTGCCACCTCGGGGCCGAACGCGAACCCTGCGATCTCCACCTCACCTGGGGTCGCCGGGCCCGAGGGGGCGGGATCGTCCCGAGTGACGAGCCCGACGACGGAGGATCCCAGCAACACGACGGCGGCGAGGGCGACGAGGTGGCGAAGTCGACCCATGCACCGTGTTCGGACCCGCTCGCCACGCGGGATGGCTTCGTCGTCCTACGGGTCACCGACCTCGAGCCGGCTGGCGGACCGCTTGGTCTCCCAGTGGCTCCGGTGGTTGGCGAAGTACGGCGGTCGGGTGGTGAGCACGGTGGTCTCGAGCCAGAGGCGCTTGAGGTGGCGGATGCGGCCGCCCTCGCGGTCGTCCTCGTAGGCCGTCCGCCCGTGCATCACGTGGTAGTTGTTGATCAGCTGGATGTCGCCGGGGCGCAGCTCCATCAGCACGTGGTTCGCGGGGTCGTCCGCCATCGCCACGACGGACTGCAGCGCCTCGACCTGCAGCTCGGTGAGCCGGGGCGCGTCGGGGTGTCGCTGCGAGGACGTCGTCGGACCGCTGCCGCGCGTGGCGCAGCGATGTGTCGAGCTCGGTCAGCTCGGCATCGGTGAAGTGCTCCGTCCAGAGGTCTTCGTCGGCCACGTCGACGGCCGACCACTCGCACTGCGCCTCGAGGATGCGGGGCTCGGTCACCGGGGCATCTTGCCCGAGCGGTGCCTCCGGCGCCTGAGCGGAAGGTGCACGGGAGGTGTCGATTCCCGATGCCTGGGTAGAGGGGTTGGCAACATCCCAACTCATCTCCCTGGAGCGTGCACCATGGGTATCGGCATCAGCGTCTTCCTCATCGCCGCGGGCGCCCTGATGACCTTCGCGGTCGAGGTCGACAGCAGCGACGGCTTCAACATCAACAACGCGGGCGTCATCCTCATGGTCGTCGGCCTGATCGGCCTGCTGATGACCGCCGTCATCTGGGGCCCGAGGTCTCGCCGCACCGTCGTCTCGGACGACACGGGCCAGCGGGTCACCGCGGTCACCCGCGAAGAGCTCTGACCTCCGTGCTCAGGCGCTTCACGTTCGGCCTGCTGGCGTCGGGCGGGGTCCTCTTCCTCGCTGGCGCCACGGGTCTGACCGCCGAGTGGTCCGTGGTGGGCGGCGCGCTGACCCTCATGGCGGCCAGCGTCCTGGCCGCCGTCGCCCTCGAGGCGCAGGACCTGGGCCCGTGGTCGCCGGATGGCCTCGCTCGATCCGTCGAGCCGCGCTCGGAGCGCCCGCCGCTCGAGCTCGCCGCCTGACGGGCCCATCCGTGCACCCCGGCGGACTGGTGCGGAGCCGACGGGTGTCGGGCTGGGCGGCGTTCCTCGCCGTGGTCGTGGCCTTGCGTCTGGCCGGGCTCGGGTCAGCGGCCCCTCCTGAGGTGGGTGCCGCGTCGGCGGACGCCGCCACCCACGCTGGCGACCCGGCGTCCACGATCGCGAACCGGGCGTTCGGCTGGCTGTTGCGCGACCTCGACGTGTCCGAGCTGGCTCCGGCGACAGAGCGCTGCCTCGATGCCGGGCCGCGCTGCTCGACCGACGACCTCCTCGACCTCGACACGACCCGGATCCGCCTGGCCTTGCTCGTCGACCTCATCGCTGATGCGACGAACCCGTCCGCCTCCGGCTACCTCGGTCGGCCGGACGAGTGGGTGACGAAGCGCGTGACCGGGACCCGGAGCGCGGCGGGGGCCGCCGCCGGTGCCCTCGGGAGGTTCGTGTCGGAGGGATGCGCCGGATCGGTAGACGGGGTCGCGGTCCCTGCCTCGACGGGTTGCGACGTGCTGGCCGACGAGGCGCGCCGCTCGCTGTCGTCCGTGGCCTCGGTCTTGGGCGAGTGGCCGTGATCGAGGTGGATGAGCGATCGAGGCGTCGGCGCGCCTTCGAGTCCCCTCGATCGTTCGCCCGCATCTGCGTTCAGGTGGCGGCGGCGCTGGCGATCGTCGGCGCCGCGGGGCTCGTCGATCCGATCCTCGTGCTCCCGGTCGCCGGCCTCCTGCTCGCGCTGGCCGCCATCGTCTGGCTGGCCGCCTCTGATCACCTCGACGACCCGGACGAGTCGGTGCTGCCGGAGCCGACGGCGGTCGAGCACACCTTCCGGCTGCCCGCGTCGGTCGGAGCGGAGCGGGTGTGGTTGGTCGGGGAGCTCAACGACTGGTCGCGCACGGCGCACCCGATGCGGCGGGAGGGGGAGTGGTTCAGCGTCACCCTCGGGCTCGAGCCGGGGCGGTCCTACCGGTACCGCTACCTCCTCGACGGCGAGCGCTGGGAGAACGACTGGGAGGCGGACGAGTACGTGCCGAACGAGTTCGGGACCGACGACTCCGTCGTCCGCGCCTAGGGAGCGGCGAGGCGCTCGCGGGCCGCGGCCGCGTCGCGGTCGAGCAGCTCGTCGGCCGTCGCCGGAACGCCTTGCGGGGTAGTCTCGTGCAGCACCACGGAATCCGGCCGGGTTCCTCCTTGGCGGGAAGGGGTGAGCGAGCTGGCGACCACGGTGACGACGTCCGTGCTGTTCACCGACCTCGTGGGCTCCACCGAGCTGGCGGTCCGGCTCGGCTGGGACGTCGCGGAGGAGCTCCGCCTCGTCCACTTCGGCCTCCTTCGGACGGCCGTCGACGAGTGCGGCGGGACCGAGGTGAAGAACCTCGGCGACGGCCTGATGGTCGTGTACCCCAGCGTCACCGCAGCGCTGGCGAGCGCGGTGCGGATCCAGCAGGCGCTCGAGGTGCACAACCGCACCGCCCCGACACCGCTGTCGGTGCGCGTCGGGATCGCGCACGGCGAGGCCAACGCCGACGAGGGTGACTACTACGGCGAGCCGGTCATCGAGGCGTCCCGGCTCTGCTCCCGGGCCGACGGCGGGCAGATCGTGGCGACCGACATCGTCCGCCTCCTGGCCCGGCGCAGCGAGCACGAGTTCGGGCCGGTGGAGCAGGTCACGCTCAAGGGCCTTCCCGAGCCGGTGGACGCGGTGGAGGTGCGCTGGCACCCCCTCCGCGCCGACCCCCAGCAGCCGCTCCCGAGCCGGTTGGCCGGACGCCCCGCCGCGGGGCTGGTGGGGCGCGATGAGGAACAGGAGCGCCTCGAGCTGCACCTCAAGGCCGCGGTGTCCGGCGACGGGCCCCGGGCCGTCCTGCTCTCGGGCGAGCCCGGCATCGGGAAGACCACGTTGGCGAGCAGCACCGCACAGCTCGCCCACGCCGGCGGAGCGACCGTCCTGTACGGCCGCTGCGACGACGAGCTCTCGGTTCCCTACCAGCCGTTCGTCGAGGCGCTGGGCGAGCTCTTCGCCCACGCGCCGGAGGCCACCGTCGAGTCCGTCGATCGGCGTCAGCTGGCGGAGCTGGCCCGGCTGCTGCCGCAGATCCGCCATCAGTACCCCGACCTGCCGGCCACCCCCTCGACGGACTCCGAGGCCGACCAGTACCGGCTGCTGAACGCCGTCGGCGCAGTGCTCGCGCACCTCGCGGAGCGCACCCCGGTGGTGCTCGTGCTCGACGACCTGCACTGGGCCGACAAGCCGACGGTGCTCCTGCTCCGCCACCTCGTCACGACCATGCCCCCTGCGGGGGTGCTCCTGCTCGGCACCTACCGGGAGTCCGACCTGAGCGCGTCCCACCCGATGACGGCCGGTCTGGCTGCGCTGCGCCGGGAGGAGACCGTCGAGCGGATCGCCGTCGACGGCCTGGACGACATCGGCGTGGTGGCCCTCCTCGAGGGCCTCGCCGGTCACGAGATCGGTGAGGAGGGCATCGACCTCGCGCACGCCGTGCGGCGCGAGACCGGCGGCAACCCGTTCTTCACCGCCGAGGTGCTCCGACACCTCGCGGAGACCGACGCGCTGCGCCAGGACGACGAGGGTCGTTGGGGCATGACGGTCGACCTCGCCTCGGTGGGCCTCCCGGCGAGCGTCCGGGAGGTCGTGGCCCAGCGGGTGCGCCGCCTGGGTGACGACGTCGGCCACGTCCTCACCGTCGCGTCGGTGATCGGCCGCGAGTTCGACCTGGCCCTGCTGGCACCGGCCGCAGAGCGTTCGGAGGCGGAGGTCCTCGAGGCGCTCGAGATGGCGACCGAACGCGCCGTGGTGGCCGAGGTGGACGGCTCCCCGGACCGGTTCACCTTCACCCACGCCCTCTTCCAGCACACGCTGTACGAGGAGCTGTCCGCCACCCGCCGAGCGCGACTGCACCGCCACATCGGAGAGCTGCTCGAGGGGGTGTGCGGGACCGACCCCGGCGATCGCATCGGCGAGCTGGCCAACCACTGGGTGGCCGCCCTCCGGCCGACCGAGCTGACCAAGGCCCTCGGGTACGTCCGCCAGGCCGGCGAGTGGGCGCTCACCTCCTCGGCCCCGGACGAGGCGGCCCGGTGGTTCGACCAAGCACGCGAGCTCCTCGAGGCGCACGGGTCCGAGGACCCGACGGACCTGTTGGACGTGCTGATCAGCCTCGGCGCGGCGCAGCGGATGGCGGGGGAGCCGGCCTTCCGCGAGACCCTGCTCGCGGCCGCCGCCGGCGCCTCCGAGCAGGGCGATGCCGGGCGGCTGGTCGCGGCGGTGCTGGCCAACCACCGCGGCATGGCGAGCTCGATCGGCGAGGTCGATCACGAGCGCATCGCCGTCCTGCGGCGGGCGCTGGCCGCGGTGGGCGCCGCCGACAGCGCGGTGGCGGCCCGGCTGCACGCGAACCTCGCCACCGAGGTGTCGTTCAGCGACGAGCGGGGGAGCGTGCGGCCCCTCGTCACCCAGGCCGAGGCCATGGCCCGTCGCCTCCGCGACGACGCCGCGCTGCTCCACGTCCTCAACGTCACGTTCCTGGCCCGGTGCCTCCCCGACGCCTACGACCACATCCAGGCGACGTCCGCCGAGGCAATGATGCTGGCCGAGCGCATCGGCGACCCGGTGGGCGGGGCCTGGGCCGCCATCAACCGCGTCTACGCGCTCGCGATGGCGCTCGACGGCGACGGGATCGACGCCGCGCTCGCGGCAGCCGCCGTCGCCGCCGACGAGGTCGGCCAGCCGTACCTGCAATGGCACGTCACCTACCTCTCCGCCACGCACACGCTCCGGGCGGGCGACGTCGATCGGGCCGAGGTGCTCGCCACCCAGGCGTTCGAGCTGGGCACGGAGTCGGGGCAGCCCGAGGCGTTCGCCTGCTTCGGAGCGGGCCTGGCCAGCATCCGCCGCCACCAGGGTCGCCTGGACGAGATCCTCGAGCTCGCTCGGGGGATCCATCGCGACAGCCCCGGGCTGGTCGCACTGCAGGGCGTGCTGGCGATGATCCTCAGCGAGTGCGGTGCGGACGACGAGGCGCGGGTCCTGCTCGACGCCGCCCACGCGAACGACTTCAACCGCGAGTCCTACGACTACGTGTGGCTCATCGGGACCACGGTGTGGGCCGACGTCGCGGCCCGCCTGCACGACGTCTCCGCCGCCGAGGTGCTCTACGACCAGCTGTCCCCGTTCAGCCACCTCGGCATCGCTTCCGGGTCGAGCTACAACGGCGTCGTGTCCGCCTACCTCGGGCGCCTGGCCGTGCTGCTCGGACGTGAGGACGACGCGATCGCGCACTTCGAGGCGAGCGACGTGGCGCTGCGAGCGGCCCAGGCTCCCCTGTGGTCGGCATCGAACCAGCTCGAGTGGGCCGTCTTCCTCCTCGACCGCCACCCCGATCGCCGAGCCGACGCCGTCGCGCTCGTCACGGAGGCGTTGGCGACCGCGGAGCAGTACGGCTGCGCCGGTGTCGAGCGCCGGGCCTCGACCCTGCTGCACGACCTCTCGTCCTAGCGCTAAGCAGTCTCAGATGGAGGAGTTGGGGTTTCGGAGAACCCTGGTGATCTTCGTCGGCCTCCAGCTGGGCCAGGTGATGAGCTCTCTGGACGGCACGATCGTCGCCACGGCCCTGCCGACGATCGTCGACGACGTCGGCGGCTTCTCCCGGGTCACCTGGGTCATCAGCGCCTACTCGCTGGCGATGGTCGCCTCGATGCCGCTGTACGGGAAGCTCGGCGACCTCTTCGGCCGGCGTCGCGTGCTGCTCAGCGCGATCGGGATCTTCCTCGTGGGGTCGCTTGCCTGTGGCGTGGCCCAGACGATGGACCAGCTCCTGGCGGCCCGGTTCGTGCAGGGCCTCGGTGGCGGTGGGCTCGGCGCGGTGGCCATGGCGACCATCGCCGACATCGTCCCCGCTCGTGAGCTCGGCCGTTGGCTCGGCTACCAGGGCGTGATCTACGCGATCGCGAGCGCCGTCGGCCCGATCGTCGGCGGGCTGTTCGTCGACCACCTGAGCTGGCGGTGGGGGTTCCTCGTCAACCTGCCGGTGGGCCTGGTGGCGGCGGCCATCGTCGCCACGCGTCTGCGCCTGCCCGAGCGCCGGGTCCAGCACAGCCTCGACCTCCTGGGCGGAGCGCTGCTCACCGTCGGCCTCGCGCTGTTCGTGCTCCTGGCGACGCTCGGCGGCCACGACTTCCCCTGGCGGTCGGTGCGGACCCTCGGGTTGGCCGGCGCGGTCGTGCTGCTCCTCGTCGCGTTCGTGGCCCGCGAGCGACGCGTGGCGGAGCCGGTCCTGCCGTTGCGACTGTTCGCCGACCCGGTGATGCGGGCGTCGGCCGGCATCAACTTCACGAGCGGGCTGTTGCTGTGGTGCGGGCTGTTCTTCGTGCCGCTGTTCGTCCAGGAGGTGGCGGGATCGAGCGCGTCGAGCTCGGGTGTGGTCCTGGTCCCGCTCATGTTCGGCGCCGCGGCCGGCACCTGGGTCACGGGCCGCCTGGTCGCCCGCAACGGTCGCTACCGGGCGTGGCCGATCATCGGTTCGATGCTCATGACGCTGGCGGCGCTCCTCCTGGTGTCGCTCGACCGCTCCTCGCCCGTGGTGCTGGCGGCGGCCACCGTCCTCCTGCTGGGGACCGGCGCCGGCTTCGTGATGCAGCCGTCGCTGCTGGCGGCCCAGAACGCCGCCGCCCCCCGAGACCTCGGCACGGCCACCTCCACGGCCCTCCTCTTCCGCACCCTCGGCAACACGATCGGCACCCCGATCTTCGGCGGCGTGCTCAACGCGGGTCTCGTGGGGGTGGCTCGCACCCCCGGCAACGTCGCCGACGCGCTGCGCCCCGTCTTCATGGGCGCCGTCGTCGTGGGCCTGGCATCCATCGCCATCTCCCTGGCCCTCCCCGACCGCCCGCTCCGCGAGCGCATCGACCCCCTCGACCCCGAGCTCGCCCCCGCCCCGCCGTAGCCGGACCGTGCGGCTGGCCGTGCTGTCGAGCGGGTAGCAGCGTTCGGTGCCCGTCGACGACCGTCCCGATGACCGCCTGACGACCTGGATCGACCGGGCCATGCACGTGACCGAGGGCGTCGTCTACGCGGTCGTCGGACTCCTGCTCGTCGTGGCGGCCGTCCTCACGCTGGGCGCGGTGGGCTACGAGCTCTTCGACAGGCTCGACGAGGGCACCCTCGATGCCGTCACCGCGGCGCTCGACGGCCTCCTGTTGGTGTTCATCCTCGTGGAGCTCCTCGGCGCGGTGCGGGCCACGGTTCGTGAGCGCAAGCTCGTGGCCGAGCCCTTCCTGGTGGTCGGGATCATCGCGTCGATCAAGGAGATCGTCGTCGTCTCGCTGAAGGCCAGCGAGATGCACGGTGACGAGTTCGCCGACGCCATGACCGAGATCGGCGTGCTGGCCGGCGTCGTCCTGCTCCTCGGCATCACCAGCTTCCTCGTGCGCCGCAAGGAGCGCGAACCGGAGGAGCGGTGACGCCGCAATCCATCAATCAAGGTTGACACATCGTCTCAGATTGATGCATCCTGGGTTCGTGCCCCGGTTGACCTCGACGACCTCGATCGCACCCCCGGAGTTCCTCCAGCTCGCGGGTCACCCCTTGCGGTGGCGGTTGCTCAGCGAGCTCTCGAGGAGCGACCGGACCGTCCAGGAGCTCACGACCCGGGTCGGCGAGGCGCAGAACCTGGTCTCGTACCACCTCCGCAAGCTGCGGGACGCCGGGCTCGTCTCGGCCCGTCGGAGCTCGTTCGACGGTCGCGACGCCTACTACGCCGCGGACCTCACCCGGTTCGGGGATCTGCTGTCGGAGGCTGCGACCTCGCTGCATCCCGGGCTCCGGTCCGGCCCACCTCCCGTCGGCGAGGTGCGGTCTCCGGTTCGCGTCCTGTTCCTGTGCACCGGCAACAGCGCACGGTCGCAGATCGCCGAAGCGATCGTCCGCTCGCGGTCCCGTGGTGCTGTTGAGGTGCACAGCGCCGGAAGCCATCCGAAGCCGATGCACCCGAACGCCGTCCGGGTGCTGCGCGACGAGCTCGGTGTCGACCCGGGCGCTCCATGAACCGAAGCACCTGGACCTGTTCACCGGTCAGAGCTTCGACTGGGTGATCAGCCTGTGCGACAAGGTCCGCGAGGTGTGCCCAGAGCTCCCCGGCGATCCCCGGACCGTCCACTGGAGCATCGCCGACCCCTCCGCGGTCGCCGGCGCCCGCGAGAGCTGGGCCGCCTTCCGAGCCCTGACCGCCGAGCTCGAGACCCGTGCCACGTTCCTGCTGGCGCACCTCCAGAACCCCACCAGCTGACCGAGGAGAACCCATGCTCAGCGACGCACTCGTGCCACCGTCCGCGATGGCCACCATCACCATCTTCGGCTCGGGCCGCCTCGGCCCGACGCTCACCGCCCTGCTCGGGCTGGCGGGCGCGATCGTCGGAGCTCGCACGTTGAACGCCGCGAGGCGCGATGGCGCTCACGGAGATCCGGCGCTGGCTGGGCACCGTTCGATGGGGCTCGTGCTCGGCCTCGCGGCCCTGCTCCTCGGGGCGCTCTTCCTCGCTGCTGCCGACGGCGGTCCGGGCAACGGTGACGGTGTGGTCGGCTCGGCGGCCGCCATCGTGCTCGGCCTCGTCGCGATCGGGCTCGACCGGTCGACGGCGATGCTCCGGGCGCGCGCCACGAGCCGGGGAGGGCTCGGTGCCTGAGGCCGAGGTGGTGAACGTCCGGTACCTCGTCGACGACGTCGGCGCGTCGGTGGACTTCTACGTCCGCCACTTCGGGTTCACCGTGGGGATCTCGAGCCCGGCGTTCGCCGACGTCTACCGCGGGAGCCTCCGACTCCTGCTGTCGGGGCCGCAGAGCTCGGCGGGTCAGGCGATGACCGACGGCGAACGGCCCGCGCCGGGCGGGTGGAACCGGATCCACCTCCTCGTCGACGACCTCGAGAGCGAGGTCGTCCGGCTCGAGGCCGAAGGGGTGGCGTTCCGCAACGAGATCGTTGCCGGGCCCGGCGGGATGCAGGTGCTGGCGCTCGACCCGTCGGGCAACTTCGTCGAGCTGTTCCAGCCCGCAGGCTGAGGCGGCCGCCCTGCCTACGCCTCGAGACGGCGGCGGGCTCGGTGCAAGGTCGACACGATGTGGTCCCGGGCTGACCAGGCCAGCTCGGCCCGGTCGTCGATCCCCAGCCCGGCGGTGGCGACGGGGGTGAGCAGGTCGACCCGCCAAGCCGGGCTGCTCGCGTTCGCGACCGACGTCTTCTGCCTCGAGGGTCGCGACAACGGTCGCCATCGGACGCTCGTCCGGTTTCGGCACCGCGCCTTGGGGATATGACGCAGTCGGGCTCGGTGCTGGGGATGCAACTGACCCGGCGGCCAGACGACTGCGGGGGGTCACATTGCCGGATCCAGGGGGGCGGGGCGGCCCGCAGACGACTCCTCGGGATCGTCGACGGCCGGTGCCTCAGCAGTCGGGCGGGCCCGGACCACCGGCTCACCGTTGGGCCTCGGATGCCCAAGCGTTCGCCGTGGTGTTCGAAGAGCACGGAGGGGCGGTGTTCAACGTCGCCGCGCGATGGGGAGGCGCAGCGAGAGCTGCGGACGTGACCCAGGACGTCTTCGTCCGGCTGTGGAACCAGCCCGACCGCTTCGACCCGACCCGCGGATCCCTTAGGACCTTCTTGCTCTCGGTTGCCCGCAATGTCGCGATCGATCACGCAAGGTCCGACAGCTCCCGTGGCGCGCGTGAGCAGCGCAATGGGCGCGCGCAACTTCGGGCCGAGTTGCCCGCAGGTCCCGCCGAGCTGGCCGTGGTTCACGACGACGCCGACTGTCTCTTCGCGGCCCTCGACCGCCTCCCCACGCTCATCCGTGAGGCGGTCGTCACCGCCTACTACGGCCAGCTGACCTACCGAGAGGCAGCCGACGCGCTGGGGGTGCCGGAGGGGACGATCAAGTCCCGCATCCGCCTCGGATTGCGTCAACTGCGCACCGAGCTCGCCAAGGGTCCAACGACCTTCGCGTAGCGGGGCCCCGAGTGCTCCTGGCTGGCTACGGGTCTCACCTGGCACCCCGAGCGGCGGCCGCCGGGCGGATCGGCCATATCAGCGCCAGGCTGACGGTCCACACCGCATGGGCGGCGGATGGAGCCACCACCCCGTCGCGCCAGGCGTAGAGCCCACCCCACAGGAGGGAGCCGAGCGCAGCGGCCAGCACGAGGGGCCACCTCCGTTCGATGAGCTGCACACCGGAGTACAGGGCGGCTGCCACCGGTAGCCCCGCGCTCGCCTGGATCAGCCCTCGGAACAGCAGCTCCTCGGCGATGGCCATGGCTGCGAGGGCCGCGGCCAACCGGGCCGCGGATGCCCGTTCGACGAACTGGTACAGGTCGGCGGTCTGGCCCGAGAACGACGGTGCGACCCTCTGGAGCAGTGCGGCCCCCACCTGGGTGGCCGCGACCCAGAGGAGGCCGGCGCCGACGCCGATCAGCACCTCGGTCGACGAGATCGGTCCGACGAGGCCGCCCGCCCGGTCCAGCACCGCGGCGCCCGCCACCGCGCTGGCGGTCAGGGCACCTGCTGCCACCCAGCTGCGGGTCGCGATGTCGCGGCCCGCGCTGCGGAACACGAAGGCCCAGACGACGACGGCCAGGCTGACGGCACCCGCGACGACGAGGATCTCATCCTGTTCCATGCGCATCCGCCTCGCGTTCGAGCCGCCGCCGGCGGGCCTCGAGCGCTCTCGCTGCGGCTGCCGCGAACTCCATCGCCCGGTGCCCGGTCAGCTCTTCGATGCGCCGGTCGCGCACCACCACCTCGTTGGACATGGACTCCACGAGCGCCCGCGCCGTTTGCACGTCGACATCGGTGATCAGCCGCAGCCAATGCGCGGACAGCTGGGGCGAGAGGACCGGCACGGGGATCAGGAGGCGGAGGCGCCCGCCGGGCAGGTGCCCGACGATGTCGAGCATCTCGCTATAGGTCAGGACCTCCGGCCCTCCCACGTCGAAGACCTCTCCGAGGGCCGTCTCGGTGCCGAGGACCCCGACGAGGAACGCGATCACGTCGTCGATCGCGACCGGCTGCGTCCGGGTCTGCACCCACTTCGGCGTGACCATCACCGGCAGGTTGGCCACGAGCTGGCGGAGCATCTCCCACGAGATCCCGCCGTCTCCGACGATGACCCCCGCCCGCAGCACGGTCGTCGGCACCCTCGAGCGGAGGATCTCCTCGACCTCACGCCGGCTGGCCAGGTGCTCGGAGAGCTCGTCGCGGTCGCTCCCGAGGCCCCCCAGGTACACGACCTGGCCCAGCCGCTCCGCGGCCGCGGCGTCGCCGAAGGCTTCCGCGGCCTGGCGGTCACGTCGGCGGAAGTCCGCCGAGTCGAGCGAGTGGACGAGGTAGTACGCGGCGTCGCAGTCCTCCAGCGTGCTCTGCAAGCTGCCGGGGTCTTCGACGTCTCCGTGCACGGCCGATCCGACGCCGTCGTAGTCATCCGGCTTCCGGGTCATGGCTCGGATCTCGTGCCCGGCGAGCTCGAGCGCCGCGCACAGGCGCGAACCGACGAAGCCCGATGCTCCCGTCACGAGGACCCTCACCGGGACCTCCTTCCCCACCCCCGGATGTGGCCAACCGCCAACGCCGACCCGTTCCCTGCGGCGTTCCGCTCGTCGACGGTGGTGGGCGCGCGGCGCCCGAGCGGGCGGACTCGGGAGCGTTCGAGCAGAGTCAGGATCCAGGGCCATGCCACCGAGCGTGCCCCGGCCCACTTTGCGCACGGTCGATCACCACGGGGACAGGTGACTGCGCGTTGGTGAAGCGCACCCGCACCTTGGACCCGCCGAGCGGAGCGCTTCGGCAACGTCGGTGCCGCAGCCCAGAACTCGCGCGACCAGCAACGGCGCGGTGATCCAGCGTCTCCTGGTCACGTCGCTGATTGAGGCTTCCTGCCTGCTCGAATCACGCCAGGCCGGCGGCAAGTCCTCGGAGGCCCTCGAGGCAACCGCCGTCGACGAGGAGGTCTGTGCCGGTGAGGAACGACGCGGCGTCGGAGATCAAGAAGGCGACAACCGCGGCGAGCTCTTCGGGTTGGCCGAGCCGCTGCAGCGGGGTGGCGTCGAGCATGACCTGCATCATGGGTTGGGCCTGGAGCTCCTGGCGCCCCATGCCCGTGTCGATCATCCCCGGTGACAACGACACGACTCGTCCGCCGTGCGCTCCCCAGGTGATCGCCGCTCGAGCGGCGGCCCGGACGGCCCCTCGCTTTGCCCAGCCGTAGGCCAGTCCGCTGTCGGTGAACCTGGCCTCGACCTCGTCGAGGAAGCCGTCGACCATCGGCGCTTCGACAAAGGCCTCCAGGTCCGGCTGAGGACCCATCAAGGCGATCTGGTGGGCCGCGCTCGACGCGAAGCAGACGGCGGTGGTGCCGGTGACCACCAGTGGCGTGAAGCCATCGAGGACGAGCTGCGTGCCGAGAAGGTCGACCTCGAAGACGCGGCGAGGCGGGGCCATGGTCGGGGAGATCCCCGCGGCGTGCACCAGGGCGCCGAGGGGCCCCAACGCCTGCACCTGCGCGACGAGCTGCGCGACCGCTTCCGGGTCGGCGACGTCGCAGGCAGCGCCGATGGTCCGGTCGATTGTCGGCTCCTGCAGGTCGACAGCGACCACCGCCCAACCATCGGCGAGGAGCCGATCCACGCAGGCCCGACCCATTCCGTTGGCCGCTCCGGTCACCACGGCCAGGCTCATCGCCGTCCCCCGTCCGTCTTCCGGGGGGCGAGCACTGCGTCAGGAAGCCGCATGCGACGCCGACCCGATCGAGAGGTTTCGACGCCGAGGATCCGCGCCAGCGTGCGATCCATGATCGGGACGATGGCGTCGACGCCGATCTCTCCAGCGGCGAACCGTGCCAGCGAGGCGAGGAGGACGTGATCCACGATCAGGATGAGGTCGTCGAGCAGCTCCGGGTCGATCGACTCGATGACCTTGTCGGTGATCGGCTGGACCAAGCCCATGCCCTGCGTCGTGAGCGCTGCGCCACCTGGACCCATTCGAGCCCGCACGAACGCGACGAGCATGTTGGGCGTGCGTTCCCATGGCTCGAAAACGCTGTGGACGATGCCTGAGAACGTCTCGTAGGTAGTGCCGTGCAGATCCACCTCGCCGAGGTGGACGTAGACGTTCTCCTCCATCCAGCGCTCGATCGCTCGGACGATGAGTTCCTCACGGTTGCCGAAGTGCTTGTAGAGCGTCGCAAGGGAGATCGAGGCTTCCGCCGCCACCCGTCGCACCTGGACCGCGTCGTACCCGTCGGTCTCGAGCAGGGTGATGACGACGTCGAGGATGGCGTCCGCGCGCCCCTCAAGCTCTGCCATGGCGGAATCATAGCCAGGGCAGTAGCGCGGATACTCCAACATGGGTATCGTCGATACTTGAGGCGAGGGGAGGGTCCGCATGGCGAACGGCGGTCGACGCGGGGGTCGGTGGTGTGGCCGAGGGACCACCGCCGTGTTCCTCGCTGCGGCGCTGCTGGTGAGCGGCTGCGGCGCTCGATGGTCGGACGAGGAGCGTGCTTCCGTTCTCGCCCGACATGGCGCAGGCACGGCGGCTCCCGCACAGGCCACCAGCGGTCCGTCCGTCGTTGTCGATCCCGGCGCAGCAGCGCAGGCCGGCTCGTCAGGACCCTCTGGTGGGTCAACCGAACCGTCGGCGGGCCCTGGCGAGGCCGCGACGTCCGCGGCTGTAGCGCCATCCACGAAGCCCTGCGCGGCGCCCTCGGACGCACCAGGCGTGACGGCGGAGACGCTCACCCTCGGTCAGATCATCACGAAGTCCGGACCCGATCCCCGGCCTCGCCGGCTCCGCGGAAGAGGCGGTTGCGGCCTACGTGGCCTACCGCAACGCAACCGGCGGCGTGTGCGGACGCAGGGTCGTCCTGCGCACCGCAGACGACGGGAACGAAGGCGCCAGGTTCCGCCAGCTGGCCGAGGGGATGGCGGGTCAGGTCCTCGGCTTCGTCGGCATGACCGCCGGCGGTGACGGCGCTGCCCCTGACCTCTTCAAAGGCCAAGGGATCCCAGCCACAGGCGCCGCGCAGACCGTGCAGTTCCAGCAGCTCCCCACCGTGTTCGACGTCAACCCGTCGCCCCCCACCCCAGCCGTGCCGATCGCCAAGTACCAGTACCTCAAGGACAACGGCGTTCGCACGGCTGCCGTGGTCACCCTCTCCGCTGCCGCGGCGATCTCCGAGCTCGACGAGCAGCAGCGGGTGATGGAGGCGAGCGGGATCAAGATCGTCAGCCGACAGGTCCTCCCGGTGACAACCCTCAGCTTCGACTCCGCCGCGCGTGCCGTCGCCAACAGCGGCGCCGACTTCCTCTTCTTCCTGGCCGCTGATTCACATGACGCGGCGATGGCACGCTCGATGGACGGCACCGGCTACAAGCTCAAGTTCCAGGAGTACCTCACCGGCTACGGATCCAACTACCTGGACATCGCCGGAACCGCCGCGGAGGGGACGACCAGTTGGATCCGGGCCCTACCGGCTGAGGACGGCCCGAGCTCTCACCCTCAGCTTGCGGCGCTCCTCGAATGGATGAACCGCGTCGCACCCGACGCTCGACCCGACGTGTTCGCCGCCGATGCCTGGACCGCCTCCGCGGCGTTCCTCGACTCTGTCGAAAGCCTTCCCGGCCCCATCACCAGAGCCGGCGTCGTCGCCGAGCTCAAGAAGCTCACCCAGTACGACGCGGGTGGGTTCGCCGGCCGCTTCGACCTCGCGAACGAACGCAGCAACGGGTGCCTGATCGGCATGCGAGTCGAAGGCGGCCGCTGGAAGCGGATGGCACCCGCCACAGGCTTCCTCTGCTGACCTCGCCTCCGGAAGGCTGACCACGATGCGGTTCCGTCAGAGCACCGAGGCACTCAGGATCCCCCGGCACTGGGAGGTGTCGCCCGACTGGATGACGCGCGCCCTCGCCATCGCCCACCCCGACGCAGTGATCACCAAGGTCGCTCGCGTGGGCGGCTCGGAGGGAACGTCGAGCCGAGCGATCCTCGAGATCACCTACGGGGCCGGCAACGGGCCGACGAGGGTGTTCGCCAAGACCAAGGGTGGCCCGTTGCGGCGCCTCTTCCAGTGGATGACCGACAACGCCTTCATCGAAGGTCGGCTCGCGCTGTCCGGCGCCGCGCTCCCCATCGAGCACCCCACCTTCCACGCCGGGGCGGTCGACCGCTGGCGGCTCAACGACATGGTCGTCATGGACGACGTGACCCTCCGCGGTGCGGTGCTCAACGACGCCACCCGCCCGCTATCGCTCGAGGAGGTCGCCGACGGCCTGCGCGGACTCGCTCGTCTCCACAGCCGCTATTGGGGCTTCGACGACCCGGACCGGCACGGGCTGGGATGGGTGAGCCCGTGCCGAGCGCAGCCCACCTTCCGGTTCCTCGTCCGCCTCGGCTGCGCACGAGGGATCCCACGACTCCGAGCCCACCTCCCCGAGCAGATCGCAGACCTCGGCGCGGGCGGGATGATCCGGTACTGGCGACGTCACATCGCCACGGTGCAGCGGGGACCCCAGACCCTGCTCCACGGTGACGCCCATGTCGGCAACACGTACACGCTTCCCGATGGAGAGCTGGGCTTCTATGACTGGGGTGTCGTCAGGCGGGGCCACTGGTCCTTCGACGTGGGCTACTTCATCATCAGTGCCCTCGACATCGCGACCCGCCAGGCCCACGCGCCCGAGCTCGTGGAGGTCTACCGGACTGCGCTCGACGTCCCCGAGTCCGAGCGCCCGAGCCGCGAGGAAGCCTGGCACCGCTTCCGGATGTCCACTCCATACGGGCTGGCCATCTGGGTCACCACGGGCGCCGAAGACGGCTACCAAGATCCCGAGATCTGCCAGAACCTCGCCGCCCGCTTCGGCCAGGCGTTCCTCGACCTGGACACGCCCGCCGCCCTGAGCGATTTCGGCGTCTGACGTGTGTCGTCTGCCGTCGGTTGGTGTCCTCGCTCGTCAGATGTCGTAGTAGAGGGTGAACTCGTACGGGTGGGGGCGGAGGCGGAGGGCGTCGACCTCGTGGGTGCGCTTGTAGCGGACCCACGTCTCGAGGAGGTCGTCGGTGAAGACGCCGCCGACGCGGAGGAAGTCGTTGTCGGCCTCGAGGGCGTCGAGGGCCTGCTCGAGCGAGCCGGGGACCTGAGGGACCTCGGCCAGCTCGTCGGGCGGGAGGTCGTAGAGGTCCTTGTCCATCGGCGTCGGGGGCTCGATGCGATTGGTGATGCCGTCGAGTCCGGCGAGGAGCATCGCCGAGAAGGCCAGGTACGGGTTCGACGTGGAGTCGGGGCAGCGGAACTCGACCCGCTTGGCCCGCGGTGAGCGCTGGCCGAGCGGGATGCGGCAGGCGGCGGAGCGGTTGCGCTGCGAGTACACGAGGTTCACCGGCGCCTCGTAGCCGGGCACGAGCCGCTTGAAGCTGTTGGTCGTCGGGTTGGTGAACGCGATCACCGCGTGCGCGTGGTGCAGGAGGCCGCCGATGTACCAGCGGGCCAGGTCGGACAGGCCCGCGTAGCCGGCCTCGTCGTAGAAGAGCGGCTCGCCGCCCTTCCAGAGCGACTGGTGCGTGTGCATGCCCGAGCCGTTGTCCTCGAAGATCGGCTTCGGCATGAACGTGAGGCTCTTGCCCGCCGCCCAGGCCACGTTCTTGAGGACGTACTTGAACGTCATCAGGTTGTCGGCCATCGCCAGCAGCGTGTCGAAGCGGATGCCGATCTCGCCCTGACCGCCGGAGGCCACCTCGTGGTGGTGCAGCTCGGTGGCGATGCCGACCTGGTGCAGCGTGGCGGCCATGTCGGAGCGCAGGTCCTGGTAGTGGTCCGTGGGCGGGACGGGGAAGTACCCCTCCTTCGTCCGCGGCTTGAACCCGAGGTTCGGCCCCTCGTCGGTGCCGGTGTTCCACTGCCCCTCGACCGAGTCGACCTTGTAGAAGCTGCCGTTGGGGCTGGTGCCGTAGCGGACGTCGTCGAAGATGAAGAACTCGGGCTCCGGGCCGAAGTACGCCGTGTCGGCCACGCCCGTGGAGAAGAGGTGCTCCTGCGCCTTCTGGGCGACGTAGCGCGGGTCGCGGGAGTAGCGCTCGCCGGTGACCGGATCGGCCACGTAGCAGTGCAGGTTGAGCGTCTTCCGGGTGCGGAACGGGTCGAGGTAGGCCGTGTTCGGGTCGGCGACCAGGACCATGTCGGACTCCTGGATCTGCTGGAACCCGCGCACCGACGAGCCGTCGAAGGCATGGCCGTCCTCGAACTGCCCCTCGTCGAGCACGTTGGCCGGGATCGACACGTGCTGCATGACTCCGGGCAGGTCGCAGAAGCGCAGGTCGACGAACTCGACGCCCTCTGCGGCCACCAGCTCCAGCACCTCGTGCGGCGTGCGCTCTTCCATGCGCGAAACCTAGGCGAACAACGCGGCGGCTTCTCCCGGGCCGCTAGGCCCGCCGACGCGCTCGGAGCAATGCCCGCAGTCTGGCGACCTCGGGGTAGAAGGTCGGACCGCGCAGCGCGACCAGCTGTTCCTCGATGTAGTCGAGATCGAGGTCGACGCCGGCGTCGGCGATCGATTGGAGGTCGATCCAGTCCTTGGGCCGACCAAAGGACAGCTTGAACACGCACAGGTCTTCTGCGGAGAGGAACGGCAGCCGCCGTCCGTCCCGCCCGAACGGGTGGCGCACCCGACGTCGCTCGACCTCTGCGTAGCGCCCGTGCAGCGACGGGAACACATCGAGGGGGAAGGGCTCGTCGTCGTGCTCGAACCGGATCCCCGCGATGGGCGGGCCGGTGCGACCGTCCTCCGGGACTCGATACCCGATCGGTGCGAGGCACGTGGTGACGCGGTCGAGCTGGTCCTCGGGGACGAAGACGTTGACGTCGATGTCGGCGGTGCCTCTCGGCTCGGCGACGTAGCCCAAGGCGAGGGCCCCGCCGAAGGCATGGCTGAGCCTGGCGGAGTCCAGCTGGTCGTGCACCAGCTCGATGAGACCGACGAAGTCGGTCACCGGCTCCGCACCACGGTCTCAGCGAGGTCGAGCACCGCGACCACCGCTCGGGCGCGGACCGCCGGAGGCGTCGACGGCGTGATCGTCGGAGCCTCATCGACGGGCGAGCGCTCGAGCAGCGATGCGAAGAAGGCATCGTCGGTCGGGGGCGGGAGGGCCAACACTCGCGCCCCGGCGGCGGCGGTGAGCTCGAACCCACACGCGTGGAGCAGGCGGTGGAGTGTGCCGGCACTGGGTGTCCGACGGTTGCGCTCGATCGCCGAGATGTTCGCCTGCTCGATCCCCGACAGCTCGGCCAGCTCCGCCTGGGTCATGCCGCGCGCGTGCCGGGCTTCGGCGATCAGGGCTCCGTACATGGGATGAGTATATCGAAGTCGATATACCTCGCTTCTTGCCGGGGCGCCCCGACGCGACGAAGGCGGCCCCGGAGGGCCGCCTTCGACTCGAACCGGATCGCTACGCCGGAGGCTCAGGCCAGGGCGGAGCAGATCGTGTCGATCATGATGTAGCAGACGTCGTACGGGTCGCAGTTGGCGTTCGGACGACGGTCCTCGATGTAGCCCTTCTGGTCGACCTCGACCTGCCACGGGATGCGCACCGACGCACCACGGTTGGACACGCCGTAGCTGTACTCCGTGTACGGGGCGGTCTCGTGGCTGCCGGTGAGGCGGTCCTCGATGCCGTGGCCGTAGAGGGCGACGTGCTCGGCGCGCTTCGGGGCCAGCGACTCGCAGGCCTTGATGATCGAGTCGTAGTTCTCCCGCATGGCCTTGGTGGAGAAGTTGGTGTGCGCACCGGCGCCGTTCCAGTCGCCCTTCACGGGCTTCGGGTCGAGGGTGGCGCTCACGCCGAAGTCCTCGGCGATGCGGTAGAGGAGCCAGCGGGCGATCCACAGCTCGTCGGCCACCTGCGGGGCGGCGACGGGGCCGATCTGGAACTCCCACTGGCCGGGCATGACCTCGGCGTTGATGCCGGAGAGGTGGAGGCCGGCCTGGAGGCAGGCGTCGGTGTGCGCCTCGACGACGTCGCGGCCGTAGACCTCGTCGGCGCCGACGCCGCAGTAGTACCCGCCCTGCGGGGCCGGGAAGCCGCCGAAGGGGAAGCCGTAGGGCCGGCCGTCCTTGAAGAACGTGTACTCCTGCTCGATGCCGAAGATCGACTCCTGGTCGGCGTACTTGGCGGCGATCTCGGCGCACTTGCGCCGGGTGTTGGTCTCGTGGGGCTGCATCGTGATGTACAGCACCTCGGCCATCACGAGGATGTTGTCGCCCCCGCGGATCGGGTCCGGGCAGGAGAACACGGGCTGGAGCACGCAGTCCGACTTGTCGCCCGGGGCCTGGTTGGTCGACGAGCCGTCGAAGCCCCAGATCGGGAGCTCCTTGACGTTGTCGTCCAGGATCTTGGTCTTCGAGCGCAGCTTCGCCGTCGGCTCGGTGCCGTCGACCCAGATGTACTCCGCCTTGTACGCCATTGCGGTTTCCTTTCCTCCACGATCGGGGGGTGCCAGGGGATGGGACGGTCGTCCCGGATCCCCGGGAGCCTGACACAGGCTGCCAGGGGGCAGTTTCTCGACCGTTCCATGACTGTGAACGCTATGTGAACGGGACCGACCCCCAGGTGTCGGTCGGCGGGGAGGCCTGCCATCATTGCCGGACCATGGAACGCCAGCGCGACTACGTCCTGCGCACGGTGGAGGAGCGTGGGGTCCGTCTGATCCGGCTCTGGTTCACCGATGTGCTCGGCCAGCTCAAGTCCTTCGCCATCTCCCCGGCCGAGCTGGAGGGGGCCTTCGACGAGGGCATGCGCTTCGACGGCTCGGCCATCGACGGCTTCAGCCGGGTCCAGGAGAGCGACGTGCTCGCCCGCCCCGACCCCAACAGCTTCGAGCTGCTGCCCTGGGCCGACTCCTACGGCACCTCGGCCCGGATGTTCTGCGACATCACGAACATCGACGGCACCCCGTTCGAGGGCGACCCCCGCCAGGTGCTGCGCCGGAACCTCGACAAGGCCCGCGAGCGGGGCTTCAGCTTCTACGCGGCCCCCGAGATGGAGTTCTTCTACTTCGCCGACGCCGACCCCTCCCACGCCCCGCAGCCGCTCGACCAGGCCGGCTACTTCGACCTGACCACGGCCGACGTCGCCTCGGACCTGCGCCAGCGCACGATCCACACCCTCGAGGCCATGGGCATCCCGGTGGAGTACAGCCACCACGAGGACGGCCCGAGCCAGCACGAGATCGACCTCCGCTACACCGACGCCCTCGCCATGGCCGACAACGTGATGACGTTCCGCCTCGTCGTGCGGGAGGTGGCGCTGGAGGCCGGCGTGCACGCCACGTTCATGCCGAAGCCCCTCGCCGGCGTGCAGGGCTCCGGCATGCACACCCACTTCTCGCTCTTCGAGGGCGACACCAACGCCTTCTACGACCCGGGCGACGAGCGCAACCTGTCCAAGGTCGGTCGCGGGTTCATCGCCGGCGTCCTCACCCACGCCCGGGAGATCGCGGCCGTCACCAACCAGTGGGTGAACTCCTACAAGCGGCTCGGGCGCGTTCGAGGCGCCGGTCTACGTGTCGTGGGCCCGCAACAACCGGTCGGTGGTCGTCAACGTGCCGCCGATGAAGTCGGGCAAGGCCGACTCCGCCCGCATCGAGTTCCGGGCCCCCGATCCCGCCTGCAACCCGTACCTCGCCTTCTCGGTCGTGCTGGCCGCCGGCCTGCAAGGGCATCGAGGAGGGCTACGAGCTCCCGCCGGAGACGTCCGCCAACCTCTACCAGCTCACCGAGGAGGAGCGGCTGGCCGAGAGCATCTCCGTCCTGCCCGGCTCGCTCGCCGAGGCGCTCGACGAGATGGAGCGCTCCGAGCTCGTCGCCGACGCCCTCGGCGAGCACGTCTTCGAGTGGTTCCTCCGCAACAAGCGGGCCGAGTGGCTCGAGTACAAGACCCAGGTCTCGCAGTTCGAGCTCGACCGCTACCTGCCGAGGCTCTGAGGCCGCGTCTCGCCCGCCGCCGCCATGGAACCGCTCCTCATCTACCCCGATCCCGTCCCGCCCGAGCTGGTGCAGGCGCTCGACCTCGGCGGCTACCCCTGGAAGGCCGTCGCCGACGAGGGCGCGGTCGCGCGCTCCGAGCCCGACGACGGCTGGTCCGGCGCCATCGTCGTCGCCGCCGACGATCCCGACGGGGCGTTCGCCGTGTGCCGCGCGCTGCGCAAGCGCGACGTGCCGCTCGAGCCGGTGCTCCTGCTCGTGTCCGGCGCGCAGCTCGCCGACCTCGAGCTGCGCGACGACCTGTTCGACGACTTCTGCCTCCACCCGTTCCAGCCCCGCGAGCTCGAGGCCCGCCTGAAGCACCTCTTCTGGCGGACCGGTCGGGGCACCCGCCCCGAGCTGGTCGAGTACGGCGACCTGCTGCTCAACCTCGAGACCTACCAGGCCGCCATCGCCGGCAAGCCGCTCGACCTCACCTACATGGAGTACGAGCTGCTCAAGTTCCTCGCCAGCCACCCCGGCAAGGTGTTCACCCGCGAGACGCTGCTGTCGCGGGTGTGGGGCTACGAGTACTACGGCGGCGCCCGCACGGTCGACGTCCACATCCGTCGCCTCCGCGCCAAGCTCGGCGAGGAGCACGCCAACCTCATCCAGACCGTGCGGTCCGTCGGCTACCGCTTCGGCCAGTCGCCGCTGGGGCGTCTGAGCCGGCTTCGCTAGCCGGCTACGAGAGGTCGACGAGCTCGCTGCCCTCGTGGCGGGCCTTCGGCGTCCTCGGTGGCGGTCCAGCCCAGCAGGGCGGCCACGACGGCGCCGGACATGAGGATGGTCACGGGCAGGACCACCACGATCACGAACGCGAGGATCAGGGCGCCGGGCATGCCGTCATCCTGCCCCGAGGCGGGCCCACGCTTCCACCTCCACGAGACCGCCCTGCGGCAGCTCGGCCACGCCGATGCAGGAGCGGGCCGGGCGGTGGTCGCCGAAGCAGTCGACGTAGGCCTCGTTCATGGCGTCGTAGTCCGTGCCGAGGTGGCGGAGGAACACGGTGGTCTTCACGACGTCGGAGAGCGCGGCCCCCTCGCTCTGGAGCAGGGCCTCGAGGTTGGCGATGGCCTGCCGGAGCTCGGCGGTGGCGCCGCCGTTCACGAGCTTGCCGTCGACCAGCCCGAGCTGGCCCGACACGACGAGCCAGTCACCGGCGCGCACGATCGGCGTGTACGGACCGACCGGCTTCGACATGCCGGCAGTCTGCCACCGTCGGTGTCAGCGCCAGCGGGTGCCGGTCGGCCAGTCGGTCGGGCGTGCCCGCGTGGAGCCAGGCGGCGGCGGCCACCGCCGCGAACACGGCGTCGCCGGCCCGGACCGGCGGGCCGGCGGCCGGGACGACCGTGATCTCGATGGCGGGGGTGTCGACGGCCCGCAGGATGCCGAAGGAGCGGATCGTGAGGTCGTGGACCACGCCGTCGTCGTCGACGGCGATGCCCTCGGACGACACCCACGACAGCGCCATGTGCGCGGCGCCGGTGGCGTAGGAGCGCAGGACGACCTCGTCGAGCGGGTCGCCGGCCGTCACGCTGACGCGCACGGTGCCGTCGGCGTCGATGGCCGCCTCCGCGACGGCGCCCGTCGTCGGGTCGACCACGGGGACGAGCCCGCCCGCGGGCCCCGGCGAGGAGGACGAGCGCCTCGGCCCAACCCGCCGCTCGCAGGTCCACCGACGTCGGCGGGCCGGCGACGTCGACCTCCTCCACCACCAGCCCGGGGGCGACGGAGGCGATGGCCGCCACGATGCCCGGGGTGCGCACCACCCGCAGGACGCCGGTGCCGTCGGCGTCGGCCCCACCGGCGACCGGCGGTCGCTTGGGGCCGAGGCGCACGACGTCCTCGCGACCGAGCAGCACCCGCACCGGGCGGCCGTGCCGGTCGGCCAGCTCGCGGGCGGCGGCGCCGCACCGGGCTGGCCTGCTTGCCGCCGAACGCGCCGCCGTTGGCGAGCGGCGACGAGGGCTCGCCGCCGGGCTCGCACCAGGAGGCGTCGGGCTCGAGGTAGCCGGGCTCGACCCAGCTGGTCCGCAGCGTGGCGGCCCAGTCGCCGGGCGGGAGCTCGAGCGGGGGCCGGGCGTCGACCGTGGTCCGCGGCCCTGGACCTTGCCCGCGGCGGCGCGGGCCTCGGCCAGCGTCTCGCCGACGGCCCAGCCGCCGTCGCCGTCGGGCACGGCCACCAGCGCGCCGGCCGGGGCGGTGTCGTCGGCGAAGCCGCCGTGGCCGAGCGCGACGGCTGGGGCCACCTGCTGCGGCCGTGCCGCCCTCGAGCGTGGCTCGCTCGGCGGCCCCAGGACGCGAACCCGTCGACGTTTTGCTCGTCCCAGCGTGCGAAACATCGACGGGTTCGCGGTTCGGGCTCCGTCGCCCGTGGCGAGGTCCCACGCGTCGAGGATCGTGCGCCAGCCGGTGCAACGGCAGAGGTGGGCGAGGAGGGCCTGCTCGACGGCCGGGTGGCCGTCCGGTCCGGGGGCGGCGCCCTTGGCGGCGGCGCCCTCGAGCCGGCAGACGATGCCCGGCGTGCAGAACCCGCACTGGCTCGCCCCGGTCGCGCAGAACGCGTCGGCCCAGCGGTCCCGGGTCGCCTCGGCCAGGCCGTCGACGGTGGTGATCGACCGCCCGGCCACCCGTCGGGCCGGGGTCACGCAGGCGACGCGGGGCTGGCCGTCGACCAGCACCGTGCAGCACCCGCACTGCCCCTGGGGGCTGCACCCGTCCTTGGCCGAGCGCAGCCCGAGGTCCTCGCGGAGGACCTCGAGCAGCGAGTCGCGCCGCGGTCGGCGACCTCGACCTGCCGTCCGTCGACCTCGAGCTGCAGCGACGGGCGATCTCCGGGGGGCATCGCGAGCACGATAGGTTCACCGGGATGGCGGGCCCTCCCCCCGGACTCTCCCGACGACGCTTCCTCGCGCTGGCCGGCGCTGGTGCCGGTGCGGTAGCGCTCGGCGCGTGCGGCGGCGGAGACGACGACGAAGCCGACACCGACGGCTCCGATGGCACGTCCGGTGACCGTGAGCTCGTGCTCGCGCCGTACCTGCAGGGGCCCTTCTACTTCGCGGGCAGCGAGCAGCCGGGTCATCGTTCGGGCTGGCCGACAGCCAGGGCCTCCTCACGCTCGAGGACACGCCGGAGGAGCTCGAGGTCGACGCTCATCGACCCCGACGGCGACCGCCGGCGAAGCCGCTCGTCGCTCGAGCGCCACGGCGACGGGACTGCCCGCGCGTACTTCCCGCTTCGCGTGACCCTCGACGAGCCCGGGATCTACACGATCCGCGCCGAGCCCCTCGGTGGCGGCGGCGGTCGAGATGGTCTTCGAGGTGCAGGACGCCACCCCCGCCTCCATGGTGAAGCCGGGCGACCAGATGCCCGGTCGCTCGACACCCCGACGGTGGCCGACGCCCGCGGGGTCGACCCGATCTGCACGGCCGACCCCGTCTGCGCGCTCCACGACGTCACGCTCGCCGACGCGCTCGCGGCGGGCGGACCGGTGGCGCTGCTGGTGGCCACGCCCGGCGTTCTGCCAGGTCGGCGGCCTGCGGGCCGGTGCTCGACGTGCTGCTCGACCGCGGTGGCCGCGCACCCGGACGTCCACTTCCTGCACGCCGAGGTGTACGCCGCACCCGCCACGTGAACCCCGACGGGGACTACACGGCGGTGCTCACGGACCTCCGCCTGGTGGCCGAGCCGGTCCTGTTCCTGGTCGGCTCCGACGGCGTCGTGGCCGAGCGCCTCGACGCGATCTACGACCGGCGCGAGCTCAACGAGGCGCTCGACCGCGCTCTCGTAGCTCGGCGAGCTCGGCTAGCTGAAGGACTTGCCGCAGCCGCAGCTGCGCTGCGCGTTGGGGTTCTCGATGGCGAAGCCGGCGCCCTGGAGGCCGTCCTTGTAGTCGAGCGTGGCGCCCTGGAGGAGCTCGGCGCTGGCCTCGTCGACCACCACGCGCACGCCGGCCTCGTCGGTGAGGCGGTCGTCGGCGGCGACGTCGGTGTCGAAGAACATCTCGTAGCTGAAGCCGGAGCAGCCACCGGGGCGCACGGCGACCCGGAGGGCCAGCGCCGGGTCGCCCTCGGCCGCGATGAGGTCCTTGACCTTGGTGGCGGCGGTGTCGGTGAGGGTGATCACAGCAGAGGTCCTCCTGGGAGCGCCGAGTTGCGACTGTGCGGAAAGGCTACCGGGATGAGCGCGCGATCTCGACCTGGCAGGGGATGCGGTCGGCCAGGTCGTGGAAACCCGTGACCTCGCCGTCGCCCCGGGCGGCCACGAAGCCCTCGACCAGGCCACGGTGCAGGCCGCAGACGAGCTCCGGGTTGGCCTCGGCCAGCTCCCGGAACGGGCAGCGGGTGAACGCCGATGCGTGGCGCCCTGCTCGTCGGCGGCGGACTCGCGGGTCGAAGCCGAGGATGGCCAGCTCGGCGGACGAGGGCCTCCTCGCACGGGAGCGACGGGTCGAACCGGCCGGCGGCCGCGCTCGCCCTGCTCGCGGCCGGCGTCGATGGCGTCGCCGGCGGGCAGCCCGGCGGTGGCGGCCAGGCGCAGCAGCATGCGGGCCAGCACGGGGAACGCGGGCGGCTCGAAGCCGAGGGCGGGCGCGTCGGGGGCGAGCGAGTAGCGGTGCTGCGGCCGACCGACCGCGCCGCGGGCGTCGGTGACCACCTCGAGGAGGCCCACCTCGCGCATGCGCTCGAGGTGCGGGCGCACCGTGTTCGGGTGGAGGTCGAGGTGCTCGGCGATCTGCGCGGTGGCCAGCGGGGCCGACGCGCGGGCGAGCTCGAGGTAGATCGCGTAGCGCGTGTTGTCGCCGAGCGCCTTGAGGAGCTCGAGGCGGGGAGCGCGCGACCCGGCGGTCTCGACCATCAGCCGTGGAGTTTACACGGGTGCCGCCGGTAGAATCCGAGGCGTGCCCACCGCACCGCTCCCGACCCAGGACGACGTCATCGCCGTGCTGCGCGGCGTGATCGACCCCGAGCTGGGCAGCGACATCGTCGACCTCGGCATGGTCCGGAGCGCCACGGTCGCCGACGACGGCGACGTGGTCGTCACGATCGCCCTCACCACCTCCGGCTGCCCGCTGCGGGCGCAGATCCAGCGCGACGTCCGGGCCCGGGTCGGGTCGCTGCCCGGGGTCGGCAAGGTCACCCTCGACTGGACCGAGATGACCCAGGAGGAGAAGGCCTCCGCCATGGGCAAGGCGCGCTGGAACGTCTCCCAGCGGCCCGAGGACACCTCGCTCGCGCCCACCACCAAGGTCGTGCTCGTCGCCTCGGGCAAGGGCGGCGTCGGCAAGTCGTCGGTCACCGTGAACCTCGCCGCGGCGATCGCCGCCACCGGTCGCAAGGTCGGCGTGCTCGACGCCGACATCTGGGGCTTCTCCGTCCCGCGCATGCTCGACGTCGAGGGTCGCCTCGCCGGCCACGAGCGCGACGGCCGCAAGATGATGGTCCCGCACGAGAAGGTCGTCGGCGACGGCGCTGCTGCGCGTCATCTCGATGGGCTTCCTGGTGGAGGACGAGGAGTCGGCGCTGATGTGGCGCGGCCTCATGCTCAACCGCGGCGTCACCCACTTCCTGCAGGACGTGGAGTGGGGCGACGACCTCGACTACCTGTTCGTCGACATGCCCCCCGGCACCGGCGACGTGCAGATGGGCGTGGCCAAGCTCGTGCCGCGGGCCGAGGTCATCGTCGTCACCACCCCCGCCACCGCCGCCCAGAAGGTCGCCGTCCGGGCCGTGTCGATGGCCCGCAAGAGCTACCTGCGGGTCGCCGGCGTGATCGAGAACATGAGCGCCTTCACCTGCGACCACGGCGACGACCTACGCGCTCTTCGGCGAGGGCGGCGGCGAGGCGCTGGCCGCACGACGCCGGCATCCCGCTGCTCGGCCAGGTGCCGCTCGAGCCGAGCGTCGCCGCCGGCGGCGACATCGGGCGTGCCGGTCGCGCTCGGCGACGGGCCCGGCCGCCGAGGCCTTCCGCGCAGATCGCCGACCGCATCCTCACCGAGGCGATCCCGCCGGCCGAGCTGGCCGGCTGCTCGGCCCGCATGCTCGACGCCGCCGTCGCGGCCCTCGACGCCCTCGATGCCGCTGAGGCCTCGAGCTAGCGCCTTCTACAGCTAGCGCCTTCTGCGCTAGCGCTTCCTCCACGGGCCGTCGGGCGACTCGCGGTCGCCCTTCACGAGCTTCTCGTCGTGGAGCTTGCGCAGGTGCGCCCACACGCTCTTCGCCGCGACCTCGTGCAGCTCCTCGCGCACGTCGGCGTAGAGGTCGGCGACGATCTCGGGGATCGTGATCGGCCCGTCGGCCCGCACCTTGGCCAGCACCTGCGCCTCCCGCTCGACGCGGTGGGCGAGGTAGCCGTCGATCCGGGCGATCGGGTCCTCGATCAGGTGGCCGTGGCCGGGGGCGATCGTCCGCAGGCGGGGGCGGAGGCCGCGGACCCGCTCGAGCGACGCGAGGTACACGGCCATGTCGCCGTCGGGCGGCGAGATCACCACGGTGGAGCCGTCCATCACGTGGTCGCCGGAGAAGAGGAGCCGCTCCTGCTCGAGCAGGAAGCAGAGGTGGTTCGACGCGTGCCCGGGGGTGTGCACGGCGCGGAGCACGAACTCGGTGGCCTCGATCACGTCGCCGTCGGCCATCGGCACGTCGATGGTGAGGCCGTCGCGCGCGTCGAACGCCCGGACCTCCGCGCCGGTGCGGGCCTTGAGGCCGGCGACGCCGGGGGAGTGGTCGGGGTGGGTGTGGGTGCAGACGATCCAGCGGATGCGGTCGCCGCCGCAGCCGGCGATGGCGTCGAGGTGGCCGGCGTCGTCGGGCCCGGGATCGACCACCACGATCTCGTCGATGCCGACGAGGTAGGTGTTCGTGCCCGGGCCGGTCATCTTCCCGGGGTTGGGGGCGACGATGCGCCGGACGAGCGGGCTCAGCGCGCTGGCCACGCCGTGGACCAGCGGCGGCAGCTCCTCGACGACCTCGTCGAGCGTCGGGCACGACGTCCTTCACTGCGACCAGCTCGGGGTCGCCGGGGAGGCGGATGCGCCAGCCGCCGCCGTCGTCGATCGCGCGAGGGTCGTCGGCGGCGGACACCGCGTCGAGCAGCTCCGCGACCGTGGCGACAGCGACCGATGGCCTCGAGGTTGCGGAGGGTGGGCAGGATCAGGTCGAAGGTGCCGGCGGCGTGGCGGTCGAGCGCGTCGGCCGGGCGGATCCAGCAGCTGTCGGTGTGCTCGCGGTCGTCGTGGACGTGGTCGCCGTCGGGGGCCCGGGCCACGAAGAAGCGGGTGTCGAACCGCGTCGGGCGCCCCCTCCGGGGTGATCCAGTGCGACAGGTAGTGGAGGTCCTCGACCGTGATGGCGAGGCCGGTCTCCTCCACGGTCTCGCGGGCGGCAGCATGCCCAGAGACCCGACGGCGGCGCCGTCGCGGCGTCGAGCGCGTCGTGCTCCTCCACCGCGCCGCCCGGGAAGGCCCACATGCCGCCGAAGGCCGTCGACGGGTGGCGCTGCAGCATCAGCACCTCGAGGGGCCGCTCGGGGTGCTCGCCGTCGCGGACGAGCAGGACGGTGGCCCGCGTGGCGCGGGGCGGCGCCGCGGCCGCGGTCATGGTCCGAGCTCGCGGCCGCCCGGGAGCGCTGGGCGGGTCCTCCCAGCTGTCGACGTCCCACGTCCCGTCGGCCGCTCGTCGACCCGACCCGGTGATCACGCGTGGCGACCAGCCCGCCGGCGCGGATGCGCCGGAGGATCGAGGTGCGCACGAGCGCCCGGATCGGCGGCGAGGAGCAGCAGGATCGCGAGGCGTCGGAGAGGAAGCCGGGGGCGATCATGAGGGCGGCGGCGAACAGCACGAGGGCCCCGTCGACGATCTCGCGCGACGGCACCTTGCCCTCGGCCACGGTGGTCTGCATCCGCCGCAGGACGGCGATGCCCTGGCGCTTCGCCAGCCACGCCCCGACCACGCTGATGGCGAACAGCAGGAGGATCGTCTCGGGGGCGCCGACGCCGTGGGCCACCTGGACGATGACGTAGAGCTCGACCAGCGGTGCCACCACGAAGAGCAGCAGCAGCACGACGAACATCGACGCAGCCTACAGCCGGACTACCGTTCCCCCGATGGCGACCGAGGACCCGGGAACGGCGTCGCCGAGGAGCCGTGACCTGCGCAGCCGGCTGCCCAAGACGGCGCTCGGCATGGCGATGCTCCTGTTCTGCATGAGCATCGGCTCCGCCTTCAGCGGGGCGATCCTCTACGCCTACTACGAGTACCGGCTCGGCAAGACCGACGACCGGGTCGACGCGTTCGAGGTCGGCTTCGGCGCCGCCGTCGACGAGGCCCTCGACAAGATCGACGAGGAGCGCGACGACGCCATCGGCCAGGTGCAGCTCCAGCTCGACGACCTGCAGAGGTTCGCGGCCAGCGGCGAGACGCTCAGCGGCCTGCTCGAGAAGGTCAAGGCCTCGGTGTGGTTCGTGCAGACCCTCGACGAGGCCGGGGCGCCGTCGGTGGGCTCGGCGTTCGTGGTGTTCTCGGACAACGAGCAGTCGTTCCTGCTCACGTCGTTCACCACCGTGCGAGCCGCCACCGCCAAGCCGGCGCCGAACATCACGCTCCGCAAGGACGAGGAGGACGGTGCAGGGCACCCTGGCCGCCTGGGACCCGCCGAACGACCTCGCGCTCATCTCGGTCGACAAGCCCAGCCTCGCCTCGCTCAAGTGGGCGCCGACCGACCCGCCCGTCGGCATCGGCGACCGCGTGTTCGTCGTGTCGGGGCTCGGCGCGGCCGGGGGCTCGATCAGCCAGGGATTCGTGGCCGGCGTGTCCGCGGAGGGCATCCAGCACGACGCCCCCGTGGGCGCCGCGTTCCAGGGCGGGCCGCTGCTCAACTCCGACGGCGAGGTGCTCGGCGCCGCCAGCCGGGCCTACGCCCCGCTCGGCTTCTCGCCGGAGGCCGTCTTCTTCGGCGTGCCGATCCGCAACGCCTGCGCCAAGGTCATCCGCTGCCCCGACGGGTCCGCGCAGCCGGGCTAGGGAGCTTCAGCTAGCCGGGCGCCAGCCGTCAGCCGAAGATGCCGCCGCCGCCCGGGAGGGTGGTGGTCGTGCTGGGGAGCTCGGTCGTGGTCGGTGACTCCGGGATCGGTGCCACCGGCGCCTCGATGTAGGGCCCGCCCTCCCCGGGGTCGCTGGGGAGCTGGCGGGCCCCCGGCTCGAAGCCGTTGCGCTGCCGCCGCTTCGCCGCGTCGGGCACGGCGAGGATCGGGGCCGGCTCGGTGAACTGCGGTGATCGGCACCTCTCGCAGCGCCTTGGTCATGAAGGCCTGCCAGATCCGGGCCGGGTGCGTGCCGCCGGTGACCGAACCGCACGCCCTTGATGCCCGTCAGGTACTTCGTCCCGGTGCCCGGGGCGTTCTGGTAGCCCATCCACACCGCCGTCGACAGCGTGGGGGTGTAGCCGACGAACCAGGCGTCCTTGTTGTCCTCGGTGGTGCCGGTCTTGCCGGCGGCCGGGCGGGCGCCGAGGCCGCGGCCGGCGGCGGTGCCGCGACTCGAGGACGCCCTGGAGGATGCTCGTGACGTTGTCGGCCACGTCCTGCCTTGAGGATCCGTGTCGTCGGCGGGCTCGGCGTTGTCGATGATCACGTTGCCGTCGCGGTCGGTCACCCGCAGCACGGGCGTGGGCTCGGCCCGTTCGCCGCGGTTGGCGAACACGCCGTAGGCCGACGCCATGTCGAGCGGTGAGACGGACTCGCCGCCGAGCGCGATCGACGCGCAGTACTTGCCGGGCTCGTAGTCCCGCACGCTGGTGAGGCCCATCTCCTTGGACAGCCCCATGACCTTGTCCACGCCCACCTCGAGGATGAGCCGGGTGTACACGGTGTTGACGGACTTCCAGGTGGCCTCGCGCAGGTCGATGGTGCCGTAGCTCGCGCCGCCGTAGTTCTTCAGCACGACGTTGTTCCCCTTGGCGTCCTTGCCACAGGGCTCGGTGACGTCGTGGGGAGCGCCGGAGAAGCGGGTCTCCGGGGTGATGCCGTCGGTCAGCGCCTGGGCCAGCACGAAGGGCTTGAACGCGGAGCCAGGCTGCCGGCCGGAGCCGCCTCCGGTCACGCCGCCGGCGCTCTTCCCGCCGAGCGCGTAGTTGACCTGGTCGGTGGCGAAGTCGCCGCCACCGGAGATGAACGCCCGCACGAAGCCGGTCGGCGGCTCGACCGCGACGAGCGAGGCTCGGAGGTCGGGCTGCGTGCCCTTCAGGAAGTCGGCGACCTGCTGCCGGGCGGCGGCCTGCTGGTCCGGGTCGAGGGTGGTCTCGATCCGCAGCCCGCCCTGGTACAGCTGCTGACGCCCGCCGGGGAGGTGCGCCTCGAGCCACTTGCGGACGTAGTCGGTGAAGAACGGCTCCGACGACTGCTGGGTCTCGGCCGGGTACACGACCGTGGCCGGACCGGGGGGCGGCCCGTTGGCGGCCAGCCACACCGTCTCGGCGATGGCGGCGTCGTAGGTGGGCTGGTCGATGGCGTGCGAGCTCGAGCATCGCGCCGAGGACGATCTTCCGCTTCTCCTCGGCCGCCTCCGATCGGCACGCGAGGGCTGTAGCGGCTCGGCGCCGGGATCAGGCCGGCGAGCATCGCCGCCTCCGAGACGGTGAGCTCCTGCACCGGCTTGCGGAAGTAGGTCTGCGCGGCGGCGGGAGCGCCGTAGGCACCCTCGCCCAGGTACACGTTGGAGATGTACTCGAAGAGGATCTCCGACTTGTCCATCGACCGGTCGAGCTGGCTGGCCAGCACGGCCTCGCGGATCTTGCGGAGGACCGACTTCTCCCTGCCGTTGTCGGTGGTGATCTTCACGAGCTGCTGGGTGATGGTGGAGCCGCCCTGCGCGGCCTCGTGGTCGCGCAGGTCGTTCACCAGGGCGCGGAGCGTGCCCCGGAGGTCCACGCCGCCGTGGGAGTAGAAGCTCCGGTCCTCGGCCGCGACCACGGCCTGCTTGAGGATCTCGGGCATGTCCTCGGGCGCGATCGGGATGGACGTCTCGAACTGCTTGAAGGTGCCGATCTCGTTGCCGGCGGCGTCGTACACGCGGCTGATCTGGGCGGTCTGGTGCGCGCTCCGCTCCGGCAGGTTCGCGGGCAGGGGGAGGAACAGGTACGACGCGAGCATCACGCCGGCGGCGGTCACCGGCGTGACCACCACGATCAGGGCCATGGCGGCGACGAGCTTCAGGGGGCGGCGCATGACCTGCTCATCATCGCCCGTGGGCTACCGGGGCGTACGACGCGCCAGCGCGGCCAGCCGGTCGAGCCGGTCGTCCCAGGCGGCTCCGGCGTCCGCCAGCCACCGCTCGGCCTCGGCCAGTGGCGCGGTGGACGCGGAGAAGCGGTTCTCGCGCCCCGATCGGGCCGGGGTCACGAGCCCGGCGTCCTGGAGGACGGCGAGGTGCTTGGCCACCGCCTGCCGGCTGACCGGGAGGCCTCCGGCCAGCTCGGTGGCGGTGATGGGGCCGTGCTCGGCCACCTCCCGTAGGACGGCCAGACGGGTCGGGTCGCTCAGCGCGGCGAAGACGGCTCCGGCGGCGACGTCGGGGTCCGACGCCCGGGTCACCCTCGGACGGCCGCCGCCACCAGCAGGAGCGCCTCGAGGTGGAGGAGCCGGTGCGACCAGGCCGAGGACGAAGCGGAGGCCACGCGCGGAGGCGCGGGCGGAGGCGACCGGCGCCAGCGGGCGCTCGACCACGTGCACGACGGTGCCGTCGAGGTCCGGGGTGAGGGTGATCTCCACCTCGCTCGCGCCGGCCTCGTCGCCCTCGACCCACCAGCGCCAGGCGAGGCGTGCGACCTGCCTCGACGCGACTCGACCTCGAGGTGCCGGCGGGTGCCGTCGTGGTCCACGACGAGCCCGTGGCTCCCGGGCGTGGGGTCGAGCTCGACCTCGGCGCCGAGCCAGCCGGCCTGGTCGTCCGGCCGGGTGAGGAGGTCCCAGGCCTCGTCGAGGTCGGTGGGGAGGGTCACGTGGCGTTCGATCGGCGTCCATGAGGCGCAACTCTACGGTTGCGATCGGGATCGCGTCGCCGTACGCTCCACATGCAACCAACCAGTTGCACATACCAGGAGGCGTCGTGCTCATCCCCACCGTGCTGGAGTCCACGTCGAAGGGCGACCGGGCCTACGACATCTGGTCCCGGCTGCTGCGCGAGCGGATCGTGTTCCTCGGCACCGCCATCGACGACGCCTCGGCCAACCTCGTGATCGCCCAGCTCCTCTTCCTCGAGGGCGAGGACCCCGAGAAGCCCGTGAACCTGTACATCAACAGCCCGGGCGGCGACATGATCGCCTTCTTCGGGATCCTCGACACCATGCGGTTCCTCCGCCCGCCGGTCGCGACGATGTGCGTGGGCCAGGCGGCATCGGCGGCCGCGGTGCTGCTGGCGGCGGGCGAGCCGGGCATGCGCTACGCCCTGCCCAACGCCCGCGTCCTCATCCACCAGCCCCATGGCGGGGCCCAGGGCCAGTCCACCGACATCGAGATCCAGGTGCGGGAGATGGTCGAGATGCGCGAGCGCATGGTCGACGTGCTGGAGCGCGCCACCGGCCAGCCCCGGGAGCGGATCATCGCCGACTTCGACCGCGACCACATCCTGCGGGGCGAGGCGGCGGTCGAGTACGGCCTGGTCGACGAGATCCTCGCCGAGCGGGCCCTCCGTCCGGTCCCCGACGAGGTCGCCATCGCCCGCTGAACCCACGAGAGCTCGTGAGGTGGGCCGTAGCCTCCGTGGCCATGGCCGACGCGCTGTTCTCCCGTCTCGACGCCGACCTGGTCCTCCCCGGCACCCCGTCCCGGGGCCCCTGGTCACCCGATTCCCTGCACGGCGGCCCGGTGGCGGCCCTGCTGGGTGGCGCGGCAGAGCGTCTGCTCGACGATCTGCACCCCGCGCGGGCCACGATCGAGCTCCTGCGGCCCGTGCCGGTGGCGCCGCTGCGCGTCACCGCGGCCCTGAGCCGCCCGGGGCGCAAGGTGCGCCTCGTCTCAGCCCAGATCGCCAGCGAGGACGGCACCGTGGTGGCCACCGCCACGGTGCTGGGGATCCGGCGGGCCGAGGTCGTCGTGCCGGCGCCACCAGCCGAGGCGCCCCCGCCGCCCCCCACCGGTGTCGACGCGGCGTCGCGGGGCAGCGTGTCGACCACGGTCGACTACGACGCCTTCCACAACGTGGGCGTCGAACACCGCTTCGTGCGGGGTTCGTTCGATCGCGTCGGGCCCGGCCACCGACTGGATCCGCCTGCGCGGGCCGGTCATCGACGACGAGCCGATCAGCCCGTTCCAGCGGGTGCTGGCCGCCGCCGACTTCGGCAACGGCGTCAGTCGACTGACCGACTTCGACACCACGCTGTTCATCAACCCTGACCTGACGGTGCACCTGCACCGGCTGCCGGTCGGGGAGTGGGTGTGCCTCGATGCCGTGTCACGCCTCGAGGGCCACGGCGTCGGCCTCGCCGAGAGCGCGCTCTGGGACGAGGCCGGGCCGCTCGGTCGGTCGCTGCAGTCGCTGCTGGTAGAACCGAGGAGCTAGTTGGCCCGCTGGCCGGAGACCTGCTTGCGCTCGACCTCGTTGAGGCCACCCCAGATGCCGTGGGGCTCGCGGATGCGGATGGCGTAGGCCAGGCACGGCTGGCGCACCGCACACGACTGGCAGATGCCCTTGGCCCGGTGCTCCCGGTCGAGCTTCTCGTCCTTGCGCTCGAAGTGCGAGGGCGGGAAGAAGACCTCAGCCTGCGGCCCCCGGCACGCAGCCTTGACCTGCCAGACCTCATCGACACGCTGTGCGCTCATCGCGGCTCCCCCCTTTCGAACGCGGACCATACGCCCGGGTTTTGGGCGAAACAAGGGGCAATTCCCGGTAGATCACCCGGGATACCGGGGGTCCAACCGCAGGTCAGGAGGGGTGCACGCCCGGTTTTCCGGGCGTTCCGCTGCCAGATGACCAGCGGAACGACCCTCCAAATTCCATCAATGGGATCCGTAGGTGGCTCCAGGATCTACCTACACCGACGGCTTCGCCGTCGAGCAGAGCAGCTGTAGCTCTAGCGGGATCCGCGTCGACTGGTCGGTTTGGTGTCGATCGGCTCGACCTCGAGCAGGAGGCCGTCGATCGAGACGACGCGGATCGGGTCACCCGCGGCGATCGGGGTGACCCGGCTCGTGCGGGCCCGCCAGGGGGCGTCGCGGACGAGGACCACGCCGTCGGGGTCCACCTCGGTGCGGGCGCTGCCGACCTCGCCGACCATCCACTCCCGCCCGATGGTGGGGGTGGAGAAGCGCACCCGGACCATCGCCGGCATGCCGGCGAGCATCGCCAGGCTCATCCCGACGATGGCCACCAGCAGCGTGACCCACGACAGCGACAGGCCGTCGTAGAGCAGCACCGAGCCGGTGACGAAGGCGACGGTGGCGATGCCGCTCCACACCCGGGGGACGCCGGTCTGGACGTCGATCGCGTAGCCGAACATGGCGAGGAGCAGCAGGCCGACGGCGAACGGCTCGGTGGGGAGGGCGGCCAGGCCGTACGAGCCCAGGACCAGTGCGCCGGCCCCCACGAGCCCGGCCACGCCGACGCCGGCGGTGAACAGCTCGAAGACGAGCAGGGCCAGGCCGATGACGAACAGCAGGTAGGCCACCGGCGGGCTGGCCACGGTGTGGAGGAGCTGTCCCGTGAGGGGGAGCTGGCCGAACCGGGCCTGGGTGACCGGTTCGCGGTGCGCGGTCCTCGCCCCGGCCGACGACCTTGCTCTCCACACCGGGGAGGTCGAGGAGGAAGTCGCCGATGGTCGGGGCGTCCGTGTCGACGACGCCGAGGTCGACCGCGGTCTCGCCGGTGATGTCGTCCCCCACGGCGGCCTTGCCCTGCAGGGGCTGGTCGCCGAGGAGCGCCTTGGTCAGCTCCACCCGGCTGCCGGGCGGCACGCCCACGCGGCGGGCGGCGGTCAGCAGCGCGGGTGGCGTCACCCGTGGCCCGGCTCCCGGAGGGACCGACCCAGACGTCGACGGGCACCGCGGCGGCCTCGATGCGCTTCACCAGGGCCTCGAGGCGGTCGTCGTCGACCACCGAGCCCTTGCTGTTGAGCTGGAGGACCAGGGCGATGGCGCCCTCGGCCTCGGCCTCCTCGAGCTGGGTCTCCACGAAGTCCACCAGAACCCGGTCGAGGAGCCCGCTGACCTCGATCACCGCCACGTGGCCGGGGGTGCCGGCGGCCTGGGCCCCGTCGGCCAGGGACACCAGCGCCAGGACCAGCAGCACGGTGGCCGCGACGAGCCTGGATAGCCTCGGGCGCGTCCGTCCGCAGGTCGAGTCGGCCGGTTCGATCCCGGTCAGGAAGGTTGAGCGTGGATCCCGCTCGGTTCTTCGGAGCATCGCGGCTCGTCATCGTGGCCGGGAAGGGCGGTGTCGGCAAAACCGCGGTGAGCGCGGCCCTGGCCCGGGCGGCCGCCCGCACCGGGTTGTCCAGCCTCGTGATCGAGGTCGAGGGCAAGTCCGGCCTGCCCACGATGTTCGGCCAGGGGGTCCTCGACTACGAGGAGGTCATCCTGTCGGCCGGGGGCGGACCCGCGGCCGAGGGAGAGGTCCGGGCCCGGGCGCTCACCCCCGACGAAGCCCTGCTCGAGTACCTCCAGGACCACGGGCTGTCCCGGATCTCGCGGCGGCTCGTGTCGTCGGGCGCCCTCGACGTGGTGGCCACCGCCGCCCCCGGGATCAAGGACATCCTCATCCTCGGCAAGGTGAAGTCGCTCGAGCGGGCCGCGGACGTCGACCTCCTCGTGCTCGACGCCCCGGCGGCCGGTCACGCCATCACCTTCCTGCAGGCCGCCCGCGCCCTGCTCGACACCGTGTCGGTCGGCCCGATCAACGCCCAGGCCCGAGACGTGCTGGAGATGCTCACCGACCACGAGCGCTGCCGGGTGGTCCTCGTCACGCTGCCCGAGGAGACGCCGGTGAACGAGCTCGTCGACACCGCCTTCCACCTCGAGGACCGCGTCGGCGTCGGGCTCGGGCCCGTCGTCGTCAACGGCTGCTACGACGAGGTCGCCGGCATCGGGGCGGACCCGGTCGCGGCAGCCGAGGCGGCGGGCGTCACGCTGCGCGAGGGCGAGGCCGAGGCGCTGGCGGCGGCCGCCTCGTTCCGCGCCGACCGGGCCGCGCTCCAGGCCGAGCAGCAGTCCCGCCTGGCCGACCAGCTCCCGCTGCCGCAGCTGCGCCTCCCCTTCGTGTTCACCACCGAGATCGGGCCCGCGGAGCTCGACGGGCTCGCCGACCGGCTCCTCGCGGAGATCGCCGCGCTCCCGGAGGCCGTGTGAGCGAGCCGACCCTGCGGGACCTCGTCGACCAGCGCCGGATCCTCGTGTGCTGCGGATCCGGTGGTGTCGGGCAAGACCACCACCGCGGCCGCGCTGGCGGTCGAGGCGGCGCGGTCCGGGCGCGCGCGCCGTGGTGGTCACCATCGACCCGGCCAAGCGACTCGCCGACGCCCTCGGCCTCGACGGCCTCACCGGCACCCCCGCCAAGATCGACGGGCCGTGGCCGGGCGAGCTGTGGGCCCTGATGCTCGACACCAAGAGCACCTTCGACGAGCTCGTGGTCGGGCAACGCCGCCGACCCGGCGCAGGCCGAGCGCATCCTCCAGAACCGCTTCTACCGGAACATCTCCGGGGCCCTGTCGGGCACGCAGGAGTACATGGCGATGGAGAAGCTCTACGAGCTCCACCAGAGCACCGACTTCGACCTCGTCGTGGTCGACACCCCGCCGACCCGCAACGCCCTCGACTTCATCGACGCCCCCCGCCGGCTGTCGCAGTTCCTCGACCACCGGCTCTTCCGCATGGTCACCTCGCCCGGCCGGGGAATCGTGAAGGCCGTCAACGTCGCGGCGCAGACGTTCCTCCGCACGGTCGCCAAGGTGGTCGGCGCCGAGGTGATCGACGACGCCATCGCGTTCTTCCAGGCCTTCGAGGGCATGGAGCAGGGGTTCCGCGAGCGGGCCGAGGCGGTGTTCCACCTGCTGTCCGACGACGGACACCGCCTTCGTGCTCGTGGCCTCGCCCCGGCGGGACACCATCGAGGAGGCCAGCTACTTCGCCACCAAGCTCGCCGAGGCCGACATCTCGGTGCGGGCGCTCATCGTGAACCGCATGCACCCGTCCTTCGGCGACGGGCTGGCCGAGGCCGCGGCGGAGCGGGCTCGGACCCTCGAGGGCACCGACCTCGGCGGCCTGTACCGGAACCTGGCCGACTTCCAGCTCGTGGCGTCGCGCGAGGAGGAGCACCTCGCCGGGCTCGCCGCAGCCGTGGCGCCCGCGCCGGTGGTGCGGGTGCCGTTCCTGCCCACCGACGTCCACGACCTCGACGGCCTCGCCGAGGTGGCCAGCCACCTGCTCTGACGCCGGCTGCGGTCATGGCGGCCCTTCGGGCCCGGGTTCAGCCTCCGCCGGTGTCTTCACCGGGTCGGCGAAGCCGCCCGGCTCCGACCTCGCTGGGCCTGTGACCTAGGTGGAAGGGCCGGCGGCCCGGGCCTCGGCCAGGGCGTCGGCGGCGGCGGCCACGGTGTCGGTGACCGACACGATCCGGTCGAAGCCGGTGGTGTGCAGCAGGCGGATCAGGGTGGGGCGGCTGCAGGCCACCGCCACGTCGCCCCCGGCCTCGCGGGCCCGCCGGATCCCGCCGATGAGCGCGCCGAGACCCGGCGGAGTCCATGAACGGCACGGCGGACAGGTCGATCAGGAGGTACTGCTTCTCGGCCAGGCCTCCGAGCGCCTCGCGGAACTGGCTCACCGTGTAGGCGTCCAGCTCGCCGACGGGTCGGCACAGCGTGTGGGCGGCGGACTCCTCCACCTCGATGTCGAGCACTCGTCCTCCAGGGGGCGTTCGGATCGGCTCCATCGGCCCGCGCTGGGGCGCATGGTAGCCAGCCGGTGCCCTCTACCCGCCCGGGCGGGAGATGGAGCCCAGTCGGGACCGGGCACTAGCGTCGCCGCCGTGACGGACGTGCTGATCGCCACCGATGCCGATGACGTGTTCGACGAGGTCGACGCCGCCCTCGCCGACGAGCACACCCGCGTCGTCCGGGTGCGGGCCGGCAGCGCGGTGGCCGGCGTGGTGGCCGAATCCACCCCCGACCTGGTGATCCTCGACCTGCAGATCGGCAACATGGGCGGGATCGCCACCTGCCTCCACCTGCGCAACGAGGCCGGCGACGGCCGCCTGCCGCAGGTCCCCGTGCTGATGCTCCTCGACCGCGACGCCGACGTGCACCTGGCCCGCCGCTCCGGGGCCGAGGGCTGGCTCGTGAAGCCGCTCGACGCCTTCGCCCTCCGGGCCAAGGCCGTCGAGGTCCTGGGCGCCAAGACCTGAACCCAGCGTTCTCGCGACGCCGGCGGGACGGAATTGCCACGCCCGCATCGCGGGTTCGATGGAAACCTGGTCGGCGTGGAGCAGCGCGAGCGGCTTGCCGAGGTCTGGCCCCTGTTCGGGCTGTCGGTCCGCACGCCCCGCCTCGAGCTCCGGTACCCGGATGACGACGACCTGCTGGTCCTGGCCGATCTCTCGGGCGACATCCACGACGCCGGGCTCCGCCGCTTCTCGGTGGGATGGAACGAGGTGCCCAGCCCTCGAGCTGGAACGGAACGTCCTGCAGTACCACTGGGCTCGCCGCGGCGACTGGTCGAAGCACGCATGGCGCCTCGAGCTCGCCACGGTGGTCGACGGCCAGGTGGTCGGCACGCAGGGGCTCTGGACCACGAGCTATCCCGTGAGCCGCACGGTGCTGAGCGGGTCCTGGCTCGGCCGCGCCCACCAGGGCCAAGGCATCGGCACCGAGATGCGGGCGGCGATCCTGCACCTGGCCTTCGCCGGCCTCGGGGCGGATCGAGCCGACACGGGCGCCTTCGAGGACAACGAGGCGTCGCTCGCGGTCACCCGGAAGCTCGGCTACCGCCCGAACGGCGACGCCCTCGTGGTCGACGGCGAGCGACGGGACCGCGAGCTGCTCTTCGCGATGGACCGAGCCGGTTGGGAGGACATCCGCCGGGACGACATCGAGATCGTGGGTCTGGAGCCGTGCCTGCCGCTCTTCGGGCTTTCGGAGGGTTGAGGGCTTCGCGCTAGCCTGACCCCTCCCTTCCGGGTGGTGGCTCAGCTTGGTAGAGCGCTGCGTTCGGGACGCAGAGGTCGGAGGTTCAAATCCTCTCCACCCGACCAGAGCGGTGACAAGGCCCAGGCTCCGGCCTGGGCCTTCGTCGTCGGACAGGTCAGACGAGCAGCCGGTACGCAGGGTTCAGGATGGCCAGTCGGGCCTTGTGGACGCCCACCATGCCCTCGACGGTCATGACCGTCCCGACCTCGACGCCGGCGAGCTCGCGTCGGCCCAGGAACACCACGGAGATGGCTCCGGTGTCGTCCACCAGCACGAGCTCGAGGGTCGGCGAATCGTGCTGCGGGGCGACCCGCATGGAGCGGACCCGTCCGGCGACGGCCACGCGATGGCGCCAGCTGGCGTCGATGATCGGTACCCGGCCCTCCACGAGGACGGCGAGCCCGTTGGAGCCGGGGTCACCCTCCGGGTCGGCCGGGGGGACGGCGGCCGCGGCCGCGCCGCGCGACGATGCGGCGCGGCGCGCTGGCCACGGCTTGCGTCCGGGTCCCGAAGTGGAACGGGACGCTCGTGACGTTGGCGTGGGCCAGGTGGGACACCTGCTCCTGGATCGCCTCGCCCGTGCGGTCGTGGAGCACGCGGTGCCAGGCTCCCTTGTACTTTCGCTCGGGGAGGAGCACCGAGACCTCGGTCTCGCCGTCGGACAGCTCCCGCGCCACGCACTCCACCGCCGCCCGAGTGAGCCGACGATCGGGACAGGCCACGAGCTCGAGCGGCACGCGCTGCAGCCCGAGGCGGCGCCACTGCTCGGCGAGGTCGTGGGCGGCATGATCGTCGAGCACGAAGTGCACGACCCGCAGCTCGTCGGGGGTCAGGGTCCGGGCGTACTGGATGGTGCGGGCGGCGGCGGCATCGAGGCGATCGACGAACACGAGCACGACGTGCCGGCGAAGGATCGGGGCCACCGCGGCCGCGGGGACCTCGTGCTCGAGGTCGGCTGCCTCGATCCGGTACTGACGGTTGAGCCGCAGCAGGAGGACGACCATGACCGGCAGCACGATGAGGATCACCCACGCCCCGTCGCCGAACTTCGTGATCGAGACGATGAGGAGCACGAGGAAGGACAGCAGGGCGCCGGTGCCCTGGATGCCGATGCTCTTCCTCCACCCGGGGTGCCGGTGGGTGAAGTGGTGCTTCACCATGCCCGGCCTGGGACAGCGTGAAGCCGGTGAACACGCCGATGGCGTAGAGCGGGATGAGCTGGGTGACCACCGCCGCCGGTCGCGACGATCAGCAGCGACGCCGCTCCGCCGAGTACCAGGACGCCGTTCGAGTACACGAGGCGGTGGCCGCGCTTGGTCATCTGCCGGGGCAGGAAGCTGTCGCCCGCCTGGAAGCTGGCCAGCCGCGGGAAGTCGGCGAACCCGGTGTTGGCGGCCATCACGAGGATCAGCATCGTGCCGGCCTGCAGTGAGTAGAAGAGGACGTCGCCGAGCACGCCTCCGCCGAACACGGCCTCGCCGACCTGGGCGATGACGGTGGGCGTGCCCGTCTCGAACGGGGCCACGTGGGTGGCGGCGGCCAGGGCCGAGAGGCCGAAGAACATGATCCCGAGGCCGGCGCCCATCACCACGAGGGTCTGGCGGGCGTTCCTCCACTCCGGCTTGTGGAACGCGGGGACGCCGTTCGAGATCGCCTCCACCCCGGTCACCGCGGCGCCGCCGGACGCGAACGCGTGGAGCACGCCGAACAGCCCGGCCCCGTAGAAGAGGGCGTCGGACGAGGTGCCGAACGGGACGTTCCCCTCGACGGCGCCGGCGACGACGTGGAGGTCGCCGGTCAGGTACTTCACCAGCCCGATCCCGAGCAGCAGCAGCATGTTGAAGATGAAGAAGTAGGTGGGGACCGCGAAGATCTTCCCGCTCTCCTTCACCCCGCGGAGGTTGCCGAACGCGATCAGGGCGACGAAGAAGATCGCGATCGGCACCCGCATCGGCGCCAGTCCCTCGAACGCGGACACGAGGGCCGCCGTCCCGGCCGACGCCGACACCGCCACGGTGAGGATGTAGTCGGTGAGCAGGGACGCGCCGGCGACCTGCGCCGGGATGATCCCGAAGTTGTCGCGGGTGACCAGGTACGCCCCGCCTGCCGACGGGTACTCCTTGATCGTCTCGCGGTAGCTGAGGATCAGGAACCCGAGCACCACGATCATCGCGACCGTGATCGGCACCACGAGCGAGAACGCGGCGACGCCCACCAGCGGGATGAGGACGTGGAGGATCTCCTCGGTCGCGTAGGCGCTCGACGAGAGGTTGTCGGACGCGAACACGGCGAGCGCCGTGGGCTTGCCGAGCCGCTGGTGCTCCATCTCGTCGCTGTGCAGCGGCGGGCCGAGGAGCTTGCGCTTGATCCGGTAGCCGATGGTGTCGGGCGGGAGGGCAACGCCGAGATCGGCGCTGATCGGCTGGGGGACGACGCGGCGCGCGGGAGCCTCAGGCCCCTCCTCGTGGGCCGTCGATGGGCAGGCCGTTCACGGTGCCGTCCCTGGCCGCGAGGGCGGCGCCGGCCTGGTCGACGAGGGCGACCGCCTTCATGAGCTGCTCCCGGCTGATGGGGAGGCCGACCGGGGCCGTGAGCACGAAGCGGCCGCGGGGGCGGCCGTTGGTGAGCACGGAGATGGCGACGCCATCGGTGGGAACCCCCCATCGCTCCGTCTCCCAGGCGGTCGGCCCCCACCACGTCGAGCCGTCGCGTCGGACCACCGGCAGCGGGCGGCTCGCTGGGAGCGCCGTTCTCGTACCGGCAGTCGACGAGCCCGAGGAGGTACGTGAGCTCGGAAGCGGTCGCCATCAGCACGTGATCGGCGCTCTCCCCTTGGGCCACCAGCGCCCCGATGCTCTGGATGGACCTCAGGTCGTCGCGCTCGCGTGCGACGAGGCAACGGGCCCGGCGACCCCGGAGGGCGATCTCCCCCACGACCAGCCCGACGACGAGGAGGAGGGCCGCGGTCTCGAGATCCTCGCTCGAGCTGATCCGGAACGACAGGTACGGCTGGGTGTGGAAGAGGTTGAAGCTGGTGGCGGCGGACACCGCGGTCAGCAGCGCCGCCGTGCGTCGGCCCGTGGCCGCGACGCCGACGACGGCCACCACCAGCACGAGGGCCACGTTGGCGCTGACCATGTCGTCGCGGAGCGGGACGAGTGCTGCAGCGAGACCGAAGGGCAACAGCACGGCGCCGGCGACGAGCAGGCGGTCGCGTGAGCGAGGTTCGCATGTCTTCGGTTGTACGACCGACGTCCGCGAACAGCCGTCTGGCTCCCGTCAAGACCTCCGTCCCCTCCATCAAGGAAACGTCAAGACCCCATCGGGACCCGATGTCCGGCTGCTGCACGGCGGTGCCGGCCGTACGCTTCGGCCCATGGCCCGGGGTTCGCTGCGGATCTACCTCGGTGCCGCCCCGGGCGTCGGCAAGACCTTCGCCATGCTGAACGAGGGTCGGCGCCGGGTGGAGCGCGGGCACCGACATCGTCGTCGCCTACGTGGAGACCCACGGGCGCCCCAACACCGCGGCGCAGCTGGAAGGGCTGGAGGTCGTGCCGCGGACCACGGTCACCTACCGAGGCTCGACCTTCGAAGAGATGGACGTCGACTGCCGTCATCGCCAGGGCCCCGACCGTGGCCCTGGTCGACGAGCTGGCCCACACCAACGCGCCGGGCTCGCCCAACGAGAAGCGGTGGCAGGACGTCGAGCAGCTCCGCGACGCCGGCATCGACGTCATCTCGACGCTCAACATCCAGCACCTCGAGTCGCTCAACGACGTGGTCGAGCGCATCACCGGCGTGACTCAGCGCGAGACCATCCCGGACGAGGTGGCCCGCCGCGCCGAGCAGGTCGAGCTGGTCGACATGGCACCGGAGGCGCTGCGACGCCGGATGGCCCACGGGAACATCTACGCGCCGGAGAAGGTCGACGCCGCGCTCGGCAACTACTTCCGTCTCGGCAACCTCGGCGCGCTGCGAGAGCTGGCCCTGATGTGGGTGGCCGACCAGGTCGATGACTCGCTCCAGGGCTACAAGGCGGCCCACGGGATCCTCGACACCTGGGAGACGCGTGAGCGGGTGGTGGTGGCCCTCACCGGGGCGCCCGAGCGGCGACCAGCTCAGTCCGTCGGGCCGCCCGGATGGCCACCCGGGCGCGTGGCGACCTCGTCGGGGTGCACGTGCGCCCCGCGGACGGGCTGGCCGAGGGGCCCGTCGAGCGCCTCGACGAGCACCGCACGCTGCTCGAGAGCCTCGGTGGCACGTACCACGAGGTGGTCGGCGCCGATGTGGCGGGCACGCTCACCGACTTCGCCCGATCCGAGGAGGCCACCCAGCTGGTGATCGGGTGCCAGCGCCCGTTCGCGGGCGGCTGAGGTGCTGCGCGGGTCGGTCATCAACGACGTGGTCCGGCAGGCACGCGGCATCGACGTCCACGTCATCAGCGTCGAGAGGACTCCCTCCGGTGCCGTGCCCCAGCACCGGCGCCATCGCCTGATCCCCTCGGTGTCGAGGCGTCGGCAACGGGCCGGTTGGTTGATCGTCGCGCTCGGGATGCCGCTGCTGACGGTGGCGCCTCACCAACCTCCGCGGGACCTTCAGCCTGCCGAGCGACCTGCTCCTGTACCTGCTGCTCGTGGTGGTGGCGGGATCCGTCGGAGGCATCGGCCCGGCGGCGGTGGCGGCGGTCGTCGGGGTCGCTGACCGCCAACTACTACTTCACGCCCCCGTTCCACGGCTTCACGATCGCCCACGGCGAGAACGCGCTCGCCCTCGTGGTCTTCCTCGTGGTCGGGCTCCTCGTCAGCCTCCTCGTGCTCCAGGCCAGCGCCCGCGCCGAGGAGTCGCTCCGATCGCGCGCGGAGGTGGAGGCGCTCCAGGCGGCGTCTGCTCGCGAGCGCGTGGCTGATGGAGGAGCAGGCGGCCGAGGCGCTGATGGTGGCGCGGGCCGACGAGCTGCGGGTGTCGCTGCTGCGGGCGGTGTCGCACGACCTCCGGAGCCCACTGGCATCGATCAAGGCGTCGGTCACGAGCCTGCTCCAGCGGGACGTCGACTGGAGCGAGGACGCCGTGCAGGAGTTCCTCGGCACGATCGACGAGGAGAGCGACCGCCTCGACTCGCTGGTCGGGAACCTCCTCGACATGAGCCGACTTGCAGAGCGGGGCCCTGCGCTTCCAGCTGCGTCCCGTCGGCTACGAGGAGGTCGTCCCCGCCGCCTTGGCGAGCCTGAGCGGTCCGCACCGACACCGTCGACATCGCCCTCGACGAGACGCTGCCGCGGGTGTCGGCGGACCCTGCGCTCCTGGAGCGGGTCGTGGCCAACCTGGCGAGCAACGCCATCACGGCCTCCGGCCCCGACGGACGGGTTCGGATCGAGGCGGGGGCGGTGGCCGGACGCGTCGACCTTCGCGTCGTCGACCGTGGTCCGGGCATCTCCTCGGCCGACGAGGATCGGATCTTCGAGCCCTTCCAGCGACTCGGCGATGCAGGTGGTGGGGTCGGGCTGGGCTTGGCAGTGGCCCACGGCTTCGCGGAGGCGATGGGCGGCGAGCTCACCGTGGAGGACACCCCCGGCGGCGGCCTCACGATGGTGGTCGGGCTCCCGGAGGCCGACGAAGCGTGAGGATCCTCGTGGTCGACGACGAGCCCCAGATCCTGCGCGCCCTGGCGACGAACCTCCGTGCCCGCGACTTCGAGGTCGACCTCGCCCACACGGGGCGGGAGGCGCTGCAGCTGGCCGCCGACCACCACCCCGACGTGGTGATCCTCGACCTCGGCCTGCCTGACCTCGACGGCGTCGAGGTGGTGGCCGGCCTCCGGGGGTGGTCCACCGTGCCGATCATCGTGCTGTCCGTTCGCGACGCCGAAAGCGACAAGGTGGCGGCGCTCGACGCCGGGGCCGACGACTACCTGACCAAGCCGTTCGGCATGAACGAGCTGCTCGCCCGCATCCGGGCCGCCGTGCGCCGCAACCTCCCGACGGAGGAGGAGCCCGTCGTCACCACGGACACGCTGTCGATCGACCTCGGTCGGCAAGATCGTGCAGCGGGACGGTGCCGACGTGCGACTGACGCCCACCGAGTGGCACCTCGTGGAGGTGCTCGTGCGGAACGCCGGGCGGCTCGTGACGCCAGCGCCAGCTGCTGCAGGAGGTGTGGGGGCCGCAATACGGCACGGAATCGGCCTACCTGCGGGTCCACATGGCCCAGGTGCGCAAGAAGCTCGAGCCCGATCCGGCCCGGCCCCGGTTCTTCATCACCGAGCGGGGGATGGGCTACCGGTTCACCGCCTGACGTCAACGGGGCGACAAGAAGGCCACGGCCCGCGTCAAGGACCCGTCAAGGCCCTCGTCGGACGGTTCCCGCGGCCGTACAACGGGCCTCATGCGAGATCTCGTGTACATCGCCCTGACCGTCGGCTTCTTCGTCGTCGCCGGCCTGCTCGTCGCCGCGTGCGACCGCATCGTCGGACCGGACGTGATGGCCTTCGACAACGTCGCCGGGCTGATCGCCTCGATCCTCGTGGCCGGCTACCTCATCGCCGCCCTCGTGGTCCCCGAGCGGTTCTGACGTGACCGGCGCCGCCTGGCTCCAGCTGGCCGCGCTCGTGGCGAGCATCGGCGTCGGCACCCGGCTCCTCGGCCCCTACCTGGCGGGCGTGTTCGGAGGCGGACCAGCGGTCCTACGGCGATCGCGTGTTCCTCCGGCTCGAGCGACCGATCTACCGGCTCTGTGGCATCTCGCCCGAGCGCGAGCAGCGCTGGACCGCGTACGCCCACTCGCTCCTCGCGTTCAGCAGCGTCTCCGTGCTCGGCCTCTACGGCCTCCAGCGCCTCCAGGGGTCGCTGCCCTTCAACCCGTCGTCGATGGCGGGCGGTGCCCGAGGCGTTGTCGTGGAACACCGCGGTGAGCTTCGTCACGAACACCAACTGGCAGAGCTACGCCGGCGAGAGCACGATGAGCTACCTCACCCAGATGGCGGGGCTCACCGTGCAGAACTTCGTGTCCGCAGCCGTCGGGCTGTGCGTCGCGGTGGCCCTCGTGCGCGGTCTCGCCCGCCGTCGCTCGGCCACGATCGGCAACTTCTGGGTCGACCTGGTGCGCGGCACCGTGCGCGTCCTGCTCCCGCTGGCGATGGTGTTCACCGTCGTGGTGGTGAGCCAAGGAGCGATCCAGACCCTCCGCGGTCCCGAGGCCGCCGCCACGGTCGAGGGGGCGGCCCAGTCGATCCCCGGTGGCCCGTTCGCCAGCCAGGAGGCCATCAAGGAGATCGGCACGAACGGCGGCGGGACGCTCAACGCCAACTCCGCTCACCCGCTCTCCAACCCGAACGGGTTCACGAACCTGTTCCAGATCGGTGCCCTCCTGCTCATCCCGTTCTCGCTCACGTACGCCTACGGGCGGATGGTGGAGGACCAGAAGCAGGGGTGGGTGGTCTTCGGCGCGATGTTCGCCCTCTGGGCCGGCTCGGTCGCCCTTGCCACGGGGTTCGAGGTGAGCGGCAACGGCGAGGTCACCGACCTCCGCGCGGGCATCAGCCAGGACGCCGGCGACCTCCAAGCCGGTGGGAACCTCGAGGGCAAGGAGGTGCGGTTCGGCCCGGCTGGCTCGGGCCTGTTCGCCGCCTCCACCACCGGCACCTCGACGGGCGCGGTCGACTCCGCCCACGACAGCTTCACGCCGCTCGGCGGAGCCGCGCCGCTCGTCAACATGATGCTCGGAGAGGTCAGCCCGGGCGGCGTGGGGGCCGGCCTCTACGGCATGTTGGTCTTCGCTCTGCTGGCCGTGTTCATCGCCGGCCTGATGGTGGGTCGCACACCCGAGTACCTCGGCAAGAAGATCCAGGCGGCCGAGATGAAGCTCGTGGTGATCTACATCATCGCCGTGCCGCTCGTGGTGCTCGGCTTCACGGCGGCGTCGCTGCTGCTCGACTCGGCGTCGGCCTCGATCCTGTCGGGCCATCAGGGAACCCCGCACGGCCTGACCGAGGTCACGTACGCGTTCACCTCGGCCGGCAACAACAACGGCTCGGCCTTCGGCGGCCTCACCGGCGCGACGGATTGGTACAACACCACCCTGGGCGTCGCCATGCTCGTCGGGCGGTTCTTCCTGATCGTCCCCGCCCTGGCCATCGCTGGCTCGCTGGCCCGGAAGCAGCCCGCCCCGCCGTCGGCCGGCACCTTTCCCACGGGCACGCCGCTGTTCGGTGGCCTGCTGGTCGGCGTCGTGCTGATCGTCGTGGGCCTCACCTACTTCCCCGTCGTGGCGCTCGGCCCCCTCGTCGAGCACCTGTCCCTCTAGGAGCAGAACGTGGTCTTCGATCCGACGATCGTGCGTCAGGCGATCGTTGACAGCTTCGTCAAGCTCCACCCCCGGACGATGGCCCGCAACCCGGTCATGTTCGTGGTGGAGGTCGGCAGCGTGCTGACCACGACCGTGTGGCTGCGCGACCTCGGCAGCTCGACCGGCGACGAGAGCCTCTTTGCGGGGCTCGTGGCGGTCTGGCTGTGGTTCACGGTGCTGTTCGCCAACTTCGCCGAAGCGATGGCGGAGGGACGAGGGAAGGCCCAGGCCGACTCCCTCCGCAAGGCGCGCTCCGACACGGTCGCGAACGTCCGCCGTGGCGGAGCCGTCGTGGCGGTGCCCAGCGCGGAGCTCCAGGTGGGCGACGAGTGCATCGTCACCGCCGGCGAGCTCATCCCGGGCGACGGCGAGATCATCGAGGGCATCGCCAGCGTCGATGAGTCGGCCATCACCGGCGAGTCCGCCCCGGTCATCCGCGAGTCCGGCGGCGATCGGTCGGCGGTCACCGGGGGCACGCGGGTGCTCTCCGACGAGCTCGTCGTCCGGATCACGGCCAAGCCGGGCGAGACCTTCCTCGACCGCATGATCGCCCTCGTGGAGGGAGCCTCCCGCCAGAAGACGCCGAACGAGATCGCGCTGAACATCCTGTTGGCGGGCCTCACGATCATCTTCCTGCTGGCGACCGTCACCCTCCAGCCCCTCGCGATCTACAGCGGTGCGGAGCAGGACGTCGTGGTGCTGATCGCCCTCCTGGTGTGCCTGATCCCGACCACCATCGGCGCCCTCCTCTCGGCCATCGGCATCGCCGGAATGGATCGCCTCGTGCAGCGGAACGTGCTGGCGATGTCGGGCCGGGCGGTCGAGGCGGCCGGCGACTGCTCCACGCTGCTGCTCGACAAGACCGGCACGATCACACTCGGCAACCGCCAGGCCGCCGCGTTCCACCCGGCGCCGGGCGTGACGACGACGGTGCTGGCGGAAGCCGCCCAGCTGTCGAGCCTCGCGGACGAGACGCCTGAGGGACGTTCGATCGTCGTGCTGGCGAAGGAGGAGCACGGACTGCGTGAGCGCGACGTGCACGACGCCGAGCTCGTGGCCTTCACCGCCCAGACCCGGATGAGCGGCATCGACCTCGGCGAGCGGAGCGTCCGCAAGGGCGCCGCCGACTCGGTGCGCCGCTACGTCGCCGACCTCGGCGGCTCCTTCCCGGTCGAGGTCGACGAGATCGTCACCCGGATCTCCAGTGGCGGCGGGACGCCCCTCGTGGTGACCGATCGGGCTCGGGTCCTCGGGGTCGTCGAGCTCAAGGACGTCGTGAAGCAGGGGATGCAGGAGCGCTTCGCCGAGCTGCGGGCGATGGGCATCCGCACGGTGATGATCACCGGCGACAACCCCCTGACGGCCAAGGCCATCGCCGACGAGGCCGGTGTCGACGACTTCCTCGCCGAGGCGACCCCCGAGGACAAGATGGCGCTCATCAAGGCCGAGCAGGCCGGCGGCCACCTCGTGGCGATGACGGGCGACGGGACCAACGACGCCCCTGCGTTGGCGCAGGCCGACGTCGGGGTGGCGATGAACACCGGGACCCAGGCCGCCAAGGAGGCCGGGAACATGGTGGACCTCGACTCCAACCCCACGAAGCTCATCGAGATCGTGGAGATCGGCAAGCAGCTGCTGATCACGCGGGGCTCGCTGACCACCTTCTCGATCGCCAACGACGTGGCGAAGTACTTCGCCATCATCCCGGCGATGTTCGTCGGCGTGTTCCCCGAGCTCGACCGCCTCAACGTGATGGGCCTCGAGACGCCGCGCTCGGCCATCCTCTCGGCGGTGATCTTCAACGCGCTGATCATCGTCCTGCTCATCCCGCTCGCCCTGCGCGGTGTGCGGTTCCGCGCGCAGGGCGCAGCCGCCGTGCTCCGCCGCAACCTGCTCGTCTACGGCCTGGGAGGCCTCGTGACGCCGTTCATCGGCATCAAGATCATCGACGTGGCCATCTCGGCCCTGGGAGTGAAGTGATGCAACGCCAGCTGCTGCCCGCCGTCCGGGTGTTCCTGGTCGCCACGGTGGTGCTCGGACTGGCCTACCCGTTGGCGATGACCGGGGTGGCCCAGGCGCTGTTTCCCGATCGGGCCGAGGGATCGCTCGTCGAGCGCGACGGTGAGGTCGTCGGGTCCCGGCTCGTCGGCCAGGTGTTCACCGCCCCCGAGTACTTCCACACCCGGCCGTCAGCCGCGGGAGCGCTGGCCAGCGGCACGCCCGGCGAGGACGTGGATCCCAGGGACCTCTCGCTCGCGGCCAGTGGGGCGTCGAACCAGGGGCCGACCAACCCCGACCTGCTGGCCGCCATCGAGGAGCGGGCGGCCGCCTACCGCGACGAGAACGGGCTGAGTGCGGACGTGGAGATCCCCATCGACGCGGTGACCGCATCGGCGTCGGGCGTCGA
>CAVSIC010000028.1:0-10734 GCA_963727905.1 uncultured Microthrixaceae bacterium | reverse complement strand
GTGCCCTCCGGGGACCGACGAACCGGTTGGGAGGGCCTTCCGCCCGCTGTTGGGCGCCGCGCGGGTACCGCTAACGTGCGCGGCCATGCCCACCGAGAAGCGCCAACGCCAGGACGAAGGCCGGCTCAACCGCCGGATCGCGGAGAACACCGCGGCCCGGCGGAGCCAGCGCACCCGTACCGCTCGCAACCTCGGGATCTTCGTGGTGGCCCTGCTGGCCGTCGCGTTCGTCTGGTCCGTCGTGGCGGGCGGCGGCGGCGACGACCCGGTCGACACCGCCGGCGTCACCTCCACCGTCCCGTCGGACGACACGTCGTCCACGATCCCGGACCGGGACCCGGCCATCGGCGACACGCCCTGCCCACCCCCCGAAGGTGCAGCAGAGAAGACGCAGACCTTCGAGTCAGGTCCGCAGTCCTGCATCGACGTGACGAAGACCTACACGGCGGTCATCACCACCAACAAGGGCGACATCACCGTCGAGCTCGACCCCGCGAGCGCCCCGAAGACCGTGAACAACTTCGTGTTCCTCGCCCGCAACCGCTACTACGAGGACGTCATCTTCCACCGGATCATCAAGGGGTTCATGCTCCAGGGCGGTGACCCCACGGGCACCGGCAGCGGCGGCCCCGGCTACGAGTTCGTCAGCGAGCTGCCGAGCGGCCCGCCGTTCTACGAGATCGGCTCGATCGCCATGGCCAACTCCGGGGCGGACACGAACGGCAGCCAGTTCTTCATCGTCGCCGGGGACCAGGGCGTGAACCTGTCCGGCGACTACAGCCGGTTCGGGAAGGTGACCGCCGGCATGGAGACCGTGCAGGCGATCGAGGCCGTCGGCATGGACTCGGATCCGGGGACCCCGTCCGAGGAGATCAAGATCTCCAAGGTGACGATCAGCGAGCGGTGAGGACCCGGCGGCCGCGCCGGGCCGGTGTGGTCGGCGTCGCCTCCGGCCCGTCGGCCTCCGGCCCGTCGGCCTCCGGCACCGCGGGGGCGGCGGCCGCCACGAGCGGGATCCGGAAGGTGAAGCAGGCGCCGCCGCCCTTCCGCTTGTCGCACGAGATCGCGCCGCCCAGCTGCTCGAGCGACTGACGGGCGATGTAGAGGCCGAGGCCGATGCCCTGCTGGGGACGGGTCAGGTGATCACCCAGCCGGGTGAACTTGTCGAAGATCCGCTCCCGATCCTCAGGCGCCACGCCAGGGCCGGAGTCGCTGACCGAGGTCACCAGGTCGCGACCCTCGATGACCGAGCGGACCTCGATCGGCGAGCCCTCCGGTGAGTACTTGAGGGCGTTCGACAGGAGGTTGGCGAAGACGCCGGTCACGAGCGTGCTGTCGACGACGACCTGGTCGATGGCGGGATCGATCACCGCGACGACGCTGCGCTCGGGACCGGAGCGCTGGTAGAGCTCGACCTGGCCGGCCACCAGGGACCGCCAGTCCACCGGCTCGGGGTCGAGGGCCATGCTCCCGGCGTCGATCGTGGTCGCCTGCAGGAGGGCGTTCACCAGGTTCTCGAGCCGTTGCTCCTCGCGGAGCATCACCTCGTAGATGCGCCGGCGATCGGCCACGTCGAGCTGGTCCTCGCGCCGCTGCAACGTGTGGAGGAAGCCCTTGATCGGGGTGAGGGGGGTGCGGAGCTCGTGACTGACCTGGGCGATCCAGCCGTCCTTGTCGTCCTGGAGCTGCTTGCGGTCCGTCTCGTCGTGGGCGACGCACACGTAGCCGCCCGCCTCGAGCGGCGACCAGCTGCAGGTCAGCCAGCGGTCCGAGCCGTCCTTGCGGTGGAGGCGGACGAGGGCCACGGTCGGCTCGGAGGCGTCGGGGTGCGCGGGCCGGCCCTCCTCGTCGAGCGGGCGGAACACGGTGTGGACCGGGCGGCCGAACGCCTGGGAGGCCCGGACGCCGGTGACCTCCTCCATGGCCGGGTTCCACGAGCGCACGGCGAGGTCCGACCCGACGGAGAAGATGCCGTCCGACGAGGACCCGACGACGTCGGCCAGCGTGCCGCGCTCGGCCTGCACCTCGGTGAACAGCGACAGCCGGTGCAGGGTGGACGACACCCGCTCGGCCAGTGCGTCGAGCATGTGCTCCTGCTGCGTCGTGTACCCACGACCGTCGGCGCGGGCGCTGACGGCGATCGAGCCGCACGGCAGCCCGTCGTCGTCGAGGAGGCGCATGCGGCTGCCCGGCCCGTAGACCGAGCCGCCCCGGTCGCCGGCGTTCACGCGCACCGTGTCGCCGATGCCCTCGATGAGCACAGTCGCGCAGGAGGCGCCGAGCAGCGCGATGGCCTGCTCGGCGAGCTGCCGGGCGGCCGCCTCGGTGCTCCCCGCGTTGGCCAGCGCCAGCTCCGCTTCGCGCAGGCGGTCCATCTGGTCGATCTGCAGGCCGCCTCCGGCGCGGCGCCGGCGGTCCTGGACCACGGACGCCACGGCCACGAGGCCGACGACCGGCACGAGGCGGGGCTCGGTGGCGGCGAGGACCAGGGCGAGGACCGCGCAACCGAACGCGGCGATCGCGAACGGACCGGCGGCCGCCGGCTCCGCGCGTACCTCGAGCTGTCGTGCCATCGGGTCGCCGCCTCGGGTGTCCTACTTGGTCACCAGACATCGTCCCGGTCGAACCGCGCCGGGTCCATGGTCCTTCCGGACCATTCGGGCGTAGTTACGACCGGACGGCTGGTTACGGAAGGACGGAGAGGTCGGACAGCTGGTGGTCGAGGTGGACCGCGACCTGGCCGGCGCCGGAGGCCGTCCACGTGCCGTCGGGGGCCCGGAGGACCGCGGACCGCTCGTCGATCGCGACGAGCGGCATGCCGGCTGGCGCGATCCGCAGAGTGCGGCGGGCCTTGTCCTCGCTCCACGTGTCGTGGTGCGGGATCACGGCGAGGTTGGCGAGGAGCCCGAGGCCGAGGGTGAGGGCGCCGCCTCGGGGGTCGACCATGGGGTCGCACAGGACCATGGCCCCCGCTGACGTGCCGGCGAGGGTGGCGCCGCCCTGCCAGGCCGCCACCAGCGCGTCCCACACCGGGCTGTCCTTCAGGACCGACCGAAGGTGCATCGGCGAGCTGCCGGCGAGGTAGATGAACCGGGCGTCGCCGATCGGGCCGAGGTGGACGGGGTCGAGGGCGTGGGGCCGCGTGAGGACGGGGAGCGGGCGCACCTTGGCCCCGAGCTCGGCGAACCAGTGCTCGGCCGCCTCCACCAGACGGTGGGGCTGCTCGAAGGCCCCGCCCGTCGGCAGCACCAGGACCTCGTCGGCCCCGCTGGCGGCCAGCAGGTCGCGGTCGAAGTCGCAACCGCCGCGCCACTCGGCACCACCGACCAGCGCAAGCGTCCCAGGCACGACGGGCACGGTATCGGGTCGGGTGGACCGCAGAAGTTACCGGTCAGTACGGTGCCCGCCCATGACCATCACACGCTTGGGGATCGTCGGGTCGGGGATCATGGGATCCGGCATCGCGGAGGTGGCGGCCAAGGCCGGCGTCGAGGTCGTGCTGCGCTCCCGACAGCAGTCGAGCGCCGACGCCATGCTCGCCGCCCTCGAGAAGTCGCTGGCCAAGCAGGTCGAGCGGGGCAAGCTCGAGGAGGCAGCGGCCAAGGAGATCGCCGCCCGGGTCAGCGCCACCGACGACCTGAAGGCCCTCGCCGACTGCGACCTCGTGCTCGAGTCGGTGGTCGAGGACCTCGACGTGAAGAAGGCCCTCTTCCAGGAGCTCGACAGCATCGTGAAGGCGGGCGGCATCCTCGCCACCAACACCTCCACGCTGCCCGTGGTCGAGCTGGCCATGGTCACCGGCCGGCCCGAGCTCGTGTGCGGCATCCACTTCTTCAACCCCGCCCCGGCCATGAGCCTCGTCGAGGTGATCGCGCCGATGACCGCCAGCGCCGACACCGTCGAGGCGGCCAAGGCCTTCGCCACCGCGTGCGGCAAGGACGTCGTCGAGGTGAAGGACCGCGCCGGCTTCATCGTGAACGCGCTCCTGTTCCCGTACCTCAACAACGCCGTGCGCATGCTCGAGGCGGGCACGGCCAGCCGGGACGACATCGACACCGCCATGAAGGGCGGCTGCAACTTCCCGATGGGCCCCCTGGCCCTCCTCGACCTGGTGGGCCTCGACACGTCGCTGTCGATCCTCGACGCCCTCTACGCCGAGTTCCGCGACCCGAACTACGCGGCCATGCCGCTCCTGCGCCGGATGGTCACCGCGGGTCAGCTCGGCCGGAAGTCGGGCCTGGGTTTCTACGACTACGCCAAGAAGTAGGTAGACAGTGCAGCCATGGCTGCACTGGACCTCTTCGACATCTCCGGGAAGCGCGCCGTCGTCACGGGGGGTGCGAGCGGCATCGGCACGATGATCGCCCGCGGCTACCTGCAGGCGGGCGCCAGCGTGATCATCGCGTCGCGCAAGGAGGACTCCCTCAAGGAGGCCGTCGCGCAGCTCTCGGAGCTCGGCGAGGTGAGCTACGTGGTCGCCGACCTCTCCGATGAGGAGGGCTGCCGCTCGCTCGGCGACGCCGTCGCCGCGCGGTGGGACTCGCTCGACATCCTGGTGAACAACGCCGGCGCCACCTGGGGGTCGCCGCTCGAGCAGCACGACACCAAGGCCTGGGCCCGCGTGCTCGACGTGAACGTGGAGGGCGTGTTCCACACCACGAAGTTCCTGCTGCCCCTGCTCCGGGCGGCGGGCACCGTCGAGTCCCCGGCCCGGGTCATCAACATCGGGTCGATCGACGGCATCCACGTCCCCGCGATGGAGACGTACTCCTACTCGGCGTCCAAGGCGGCGGTGCACCAGCTCACGCGGCACCTGGCCAAGCACCTGGCGCCGGAGATCACCGTCAACGCCATCGCGCCGGGGCCCTTCCAGTCGCGGATGATGCGAGCCACGCTCGAGGCGGCCGGCGACGCGATGAACCGGATGATGCCGCTCAAGCGCATCGGCCGCGACGAGGACATGGCGGGGGCGGCGGTGTTCTTCGCCTCCGAAGCGGCCTCGTTCATCACCGGTGCGGTGCTGCCCGTCTCCGGCGGGATGGCCACCACCACGTAGGCAGATGGCCCCGGTCGAGCCGCCCCCGACCCGGTGGGGTCTGCCGCCCCCGTCCGCGGCCGATGAGCACGGCGTGGTCGGTATCGGTGCCGACCTCGAACCGGGGACGCTCCTGGCCGCCTACCGGTCCGGGCTCTTCCCGATGGGCCTGGGCGGGCACGGCCGCGATCCGATGGGCTGGTGGTCGCCCGACCCGCGGGGTGTCGTCCCGCTGGACGGGCTGCACCGGAGCCGGTCGCTGCGCAAGGCCTGCCGGCGGTACGAGGTGCGCGTCGACACCGTCTTCGGCGAGGTGGTGGCCGGGTGCGCCGACCCGACCCGCGACGGCGGCGTGGATCACGCCCGCCATCGCCGGCGCCTACACCCGCCTCCACGAGCTGGGCTGGGCCCACAGCATCGAGGTCTGGGACGAGGAGGGCCTGGCCGGCGGGGTCTACGGCGTGGCGATCGGCGGGCTCTTCGCCGGCGAGTCGATGTTCCACCGGCGCACCGACGCCTCGAAGGTGGCGCTCGTGGCACTGGTCGACCTGCTGCGCGACGACGGCGATGCCCGGCGCCTGCTCGACGTGCAGTGGGTCACGGACCACCTCCGCACCCTGGGCGCGGTCGAGGTCCCTCAGCCCGTGTACCTCGAGCGCCTCGCCGCCGCCCTCGATGCCCCGCTGCCCGCTCGCTGGGCCTGACCCTCGAGGGCTCGTCACCGCGCGGTCACCGTTTGGTCGCTGTGGCGCCCGAGGGGGATCATGGGGCCATGACGTCGCCGCACCTCGAGCAGCCGGATCGTCCCTGGATGATGCGCACCTACTCGGGGCACTCCACGGCCAAGGCCTCCAACGAGCTGTACCGGACCAACCTGGCGAAGGGGCAGACCGGCCTGTCGATCGCCTTCGACCTGCCCACCCAGACCGGCTACGACCCCGACCACGTGCTCGCCCGGGGCGAGGTCGGCAAGGTCGGCGTGCCGGTCGTCCACCTCGGCCACATGGGCGAGCTGCTCGACGGCATCCCGCTGGGCGAGATGAACACGTCGATGACGATCAACGCGCCGGCGGCGTGGCTGCTCGGGCTCTACGTGGCCAACGCCGAGAAGCAGGGCGTGCCGAGCCAGGACCTGCGGGGCACCACCCAGAACGACATCGTCAAGGAGTACCTGTCGCCGCGGCACGTACATCTTCCCGCCGCTGCCCTCGCGCCGGCTGATCGTCGACATGATCGCGTTCTGCGCCGAGTGGATCCCGCATGTGGAACCCGATGAACGTCTGCAGCTACCACCTGCAGGAGGCCGGCGCGACGCCGGTGCAGGAGCTCGCCTACTCCCTGGCCACCGCCATCGACGTGCTCGACGCGGTGAAGGAGTCGGGCCAGGTCGCCGAGGACCGCTTCCCGCAGGTCGTTCGCCTCGATCTCCTTCTTCGTGAACGCCGGCATCCGCTTCGTCGAGGAGACCTGCAAGATGCGGGCCTTCACCCAGATGTGGGACCGCATCGGCCTCGAGCGCTACGGCGTCACCGACCCGAAGGCCCGCCGCTTCCGCTACGGCGTGCAGGTCAACAGCCTCGGCCTCACCGAGGCCCAGCCCGAGAACAACGTGCAGCGCATCGTGCTCGAGATGCTCGGCGTCACGCTCTCGCAAGGACGCCCGGGCCCGCTCGATCCAGCTGCCGGCGTGGAACGAGGCCCTCGGCCTGCCCCGCCCGTGGGACCAGCAGTGGGCGCTGCGCATGCAGCAGGTGCTGGCCTACGAGACCGACCTGCTCGAGTACGACGACATCTTCGACGGCTCGCACGTCGATCGAGGCCAAGACCGACGAGCTGGTCGACGTCGGCGCAGGCCGAGCTCGACGACGTCCTCGCCCTCGGCGGCGCCTTCGAGGCCATCGACGAGCTGAAGGGCCGGCTCGTCCGCAGCCACGCCGAGCGCATGCGCCGGCATCGAGTCCGGCGACCTCAACGTCGTCGGCGTCAACGGTTCCACCGAGACGCGCCCGTCGCCGCTCGGCGGCGAGGGCTCGATCCTGAAGGTCGACCCGGCCGTCGAGGCGGAGACCGTCGCCGGCGTGCAGCGCTGGCGCGCGGAGCGCGACAACGACGCGGTGAAGCGCTCGCCTCGACGAGCTGCGCCGGGTGGCCGAGTCCGGCGAGAACATCATGGCGGCCACCATCGACCTCGCCCACGCCGGCGGCACCACCGGCGAGTGGGCCGGCGTGCTGCGCGAGGTGTTCGGCGAGTACCGGGCGCCCACCGGCGTGGCGGCCGCGGCGCGGGGTCGGCCGGCGGCAGCGACGGGCTGCGGGCCGTGGCCGAGCGGGTGAAGGCGCTGCCCGGCGGTCCGCCCCGGCTCCTCGTGGCCAAGCCCGGCCTCGACGGGCACTCCAACGGCGCCGAGCAGATCGCCGTGGCCGCCCGCGACGCCGGCCTCGAGGTCATCTACCAGGGCATCCGCCTCACCCCCGAGCAGATCGCCGCGGTGGCCCGCGACGAGGACGTCGACGTGATCGGCCTGTCGATCCTGTCGGGCAGCCACCTCGAGCTCGTGCCCGAGGTCGTGCGCCTGTGCCGCGAGCGCGGCGTCGACGCCCCGGTCGTCGCCGGCGGGATCATCCCCGAGGACGACCGGCCCGGCTGCTCGCCGCCGGCGTCGCCGCGGTCTACACGCCGAAGGACTTCGAGCTCGCGAAGATCATGGGCGACATCGTCGACCTCGCCATCCAGCGCCGCGCCTGATCCGGTTCTGGCGTTGGTTCGCGACGCATGGCGTCGCCGAACCACGCCAGAACGGGGTGGTCAGTCTGGGAGGGCGGCCAGGAAGGCAGTGATCGCGGGGTTGACCACCTCGGGGTGGGTCATGTTCGCCGCGTGGGTGCCGCCCTCGACGGCCAGGAGCTCCGCGTTGGGGAGCCCGTCGACGAGCTGCTGCGCCTTGTCCATCGAGATGGCGGCGTCGGCGGTGCCGTGGATGACGAGCGCGGGCGCGGTGATCTCGCCGAGGCGGTCTTCGACGGTGTCCCGCGTCATCAGGGTGACGCCGGGTTGGCCGAGGCCCTCCTTGGGGCGTGCCTTCCACTTGGCGATGTAGGCCGCGCTCGACGCCGGCTCACCGAGGATCAGCCCGGCGATGACCTCCGCCAGCTCGTCGGACGGGCCGTTGGCCACCCAGTCGTCGAGCATGCCCTGGTACAGCGGGAGGACGTCGGGATCCTCCTGGCCGGCCTGGGTGTCGATGAGGATCAGGCCCCGCACGCGCGCCGGGGCGGTGAGGGCCGCGCGCAATGACACGAAGCCGCCCTGCGACATGCCGCCGACCACGGCGCGGTCGATGCCGAGGTGGTCGAGCAAGCCGAGGCAGTCGGCCGCCGAGTCCCAGTAGGTGAACGGCTCACCGTCGTACTCGGTGTCGCCGAACCCGCGCTCGTCCCAGGTGATCACCCGGTGGGTGGCCGACAGCGCGGCGACCTGCGGGTCGAACATCGACCGATCCATCAAGAACCCGTGCGCCAGGATCACGGGCGGGCCATCGCCCCCCGTGTCGTCGTAGGCGATCCGGGCTCCACGCACCTCGGCGACGGGCATGCCGCGGACGCTACGCCGGATCCGGGAGCCAGGTCGGGGGGTCGTGCTCGCCGAGGGCGGGGCCCGGCCAGCGGAGGGCGCCGGGAGTGGCGGACAGGCGGGCGATGAGCCCCTGCATGGGGATGCCGCCGACGTCGGCGATCGTGCCGCGGGCGGCGTAGTGGGGGTCCTTGGCGATGTCGGCCATGTCGTAGACGGGGGCGGCGGCCGCCTCGGCCTCCTCGAACGCGGCCAGCACCTCGTCGAGGGTGCGGGCGCCGCACCAGTCGGCCATGCGGGCGTCGATCTCGTCGCGGGCGGCGATGCGGCCGTTGAAGGTCTGGAGGTCGGGCCGGTCGCCGAACCCGATCATCGCCATGACCCGCGCGGCCACGGACTCCGCCGACGTGGACACCGCCACCCAGTGGTCGTCGGAGCACCGCCACGTGCCGCGCGGCACCGAGTACGGGATGCCCGAGCCGAGCCGTGGCTGGAGGTAGCCGGTGAGGGCGTAGGCGGAGGCCATCGGGCCCATGCACTGGAACAGCGACTCGAGGAGGTTGACGTCGATCACCTGGCCGACCCCGGACCACAGGGCGGTCATGATCGCGAAGGCGCCGACGAGCGCGGTGATCTCGTCCGTGAGCGCGATGGGCGGCAGGATCGGGCCGCCCTCCGGTTCGCCGTTCACGAACGCGAAGCCCGACATGGCCTCGGCGATGCTGGCGAAGCCGGCCCGCCCCGCGTAGGGACCGTCCTGTCCGAAGCCCGTCACGCGGAGGATGACGAGCGTCGGGTTCCGCTCGAGCAGCACGTCCGGGCCGAGCCCGAGTCGCTCGAGGGCGCCCGGGCGGAAGTTCTCGATGAGGACGTGCGCGTCGTCGACCAGCTCGAGCACCCGTTCGCGCCCGGCGTCGGACTTCAGGTCGAGCGTCGCGCACCGCTTGTTGCGGCTGATGATCTTCCAGTAGAGCGACGTGCCGTCGGCGGGGTCGGGCAGTCCCATCCCGCGGGTGCTGTCTCCGGACCCCGGCCGCTCGATCTTGAGGACGTCGGCGCCGAAGTCGGCGAGGTAGCGGGCGGCCCCCGGTCCGGCGATCACGGTGGCCAGGTCGAGGACGCGGATGCCCATCAGGGGGCCGGCCGGGTGTTCGCCGCTTCGCTCGCTCATGCCGGAGGGAGCATGGCGAAGCAGCGCTCGTCGAGCGAACCGAGCGCGTAGGCCGCGTAGGTGTCGGCGTACATGTGCCGGGTCTGCTCGGACCACGCGAGCGCCTCGGGCGTGGAGATGCGCCGGTGTACCTGCAGGACGCCGCGCTCGTGCACCCGGTACTCGGCCCAGGTGCCCGGATAGTCCTTCACGCACGCCACCTCCACCCACGGCCGGTCGCCGGTGGAGGAGATGTGCCGCACCCGGTTCCGGTGCGTGTGGCCGGCGAAGTAGCCGAGGATCCCCGGGTGGCGGGCGACCACCTCGACGAGGCGCTCCGACGAGTCCGGCAGGATCCCGAAGTAGCTGTCCGGGCGTTGCTTCGAGTCGGGGCTCCACACGTGGTGGTGGCCGAAGACCAGCACGGGCCGGTCGGCCGTGCCGGCCAGGTCGTCGAGCCACTCGGCCTGCTCGGCGGTGAAGCGCCCGGGGGTCTCGCCCGGGTCGGTGGTGTCGACACGAGCGCCAGGGTGGCCCCTGGCAGGTCGACCCGCTGGACCGACTCGGCCGCGTAGGTGCCGCCGTGGTACCCGTCGTGGTTGCCGCGGACGTGGACGAGCTCGGTCGCCGAAGGAGCTGGCGTAGGCGGCCAGGAACTGGCGCGTACTCCGCGTCTGTGCCGTTGCAGGTGAGGTCGCCCTTCACGAGCACGACGTCGGGATCGAGGGCCTGCATCTCGGCGATGGCGGCCCGGTTCATCACCTCCGGGTAGGGCGGCGCGCCGGGCTCGGACTGGAAGATGGGGCCGACGTCGAGCCCGTCGATGATCCCGCAGATCTCCTCGCCGAAGTGGACGTCGTTGACGGTGGCGAACGTGGCCAGTCGCTCACCCAGGTCGGGCAGCGTGCGGAACGCGAAGCCGTCGACCTCCTGGTCGGTGCCCGGCGCCAGCCCGTCGAACCTTCGCACGACGGGGCC
>CAVSIC010000027.1:0-10331 GCA_963727905.1 uncultured Microthrixaceae bacterium | reverse complement strand
GGCCGTGCGCGTCTCCCTGCGGTCCGTCCTCGACGAGGTCACCCTGGCCGACCTCGCCGTGGGGAAGCTGCCGAAGAGGGTGGCGAAGCTCCTCGACGTGCCGGACGCGTGGGACCCCCGCTGAAGGGCTGCTCCTTCGGCACCTGAATCCTGAGTTGTTTCGTCGGGTTTGCCTTCCTAGGCTCTGGTCCATGGCTTCCCCCCGCCACCGGGCGCATCGGCCGGTCGCCGCCCTCGGGATCGCGCTCCTCGGCGTGGTCGGGCTCCAGGTCTGCTCCGGCACCGCCGGCGCCGTCCCCGCCGCGGGCGAGCTCGCCGGCACGTTCCGGATCGCGGCCGGGTCCTGCTCAGGCGGCGCCTCCGGCTCCTACTTCCGCATGATCCTGCCCACCGGCAACCAGCAGGGGCCCTGGATCGAGAACGACGACTCCACCTGCGGTGACAAGACCTACACGCTGCTGTCACCCGGCACCGATGGCGGCCTCGTGGCGGGCTCGCACCAGCCGGCCCCGACGCCCGGCTTCGACGACAAGGGCAACAGCCTGGCCGCCCGGGTCATCCGCCCGGTGACCTTCTTCGGCGTGCGGTTCGCCGCCTCCACGAACGCCACCGACCTGCAGACGGGCACGGCCACGCCGGCACCGGCCCTCCGGGTCGAGGGCGGCAACCTCGTCGGCGACCTGTCGGCCTTCGACGCCACCTGGAACAAGCAGTCGTTCAACCAGGGCTCGCCGAAGCCGGACGGCTCCCGTCCCGGGAACACGACCCCGGTCACGGGCACCTACGACGCCGGCACCGGCGCCTACACCCTGACGTGGACCAGCCAGATCGTCGGCGGTCCGTTCAACAACTTCACCGGCCAGTGGCACCTGGAGGGCACCTTCGTGCCCGCCGGGGCCAACTCGTCGGTGTCGGGCGGCGGCTCCACGGGCACCCCGTCGGCGCCGGCGGACCAGGGGGCCGTGACCGACGACGGCCAGGCCGCCGACACCCCTGAGCGGGCCGCGCTCCCGGACGCGACCGGCGACGAGACCGCCACCCCAGGCGAGTCCCCGCTCGTGTCGGTGCAGGACGAGGGGTTCGAGGCGCCGGTGTGGCTCGTCCTCGTGCTGGCCGGCGTCGGAATCGTCGGCGTGGTCGCGCTGTTGGTCCTGGCCCCCGGCCGCAAGGCTCCCCGCATCGAAGGACGGTCCATCTGATGAGCACCGCGACCCTCCCCACCACCACGTCGCCGCGCCGTCGGATCATCGGCTTCCCGAACCCGGTGAACGAGGTGTCCGCCCGGCTCGTCGCCACCGGCGTCGTGATCCAGGCGCTCGTGATCCTCGTGTTCGACGTGCGGTGGCTCCTCGTGCCGCTCGCCTACGGCTTCGTGGCCCGTGTGGTCACCGGCCCGACCCTGAGCCCGCTCGGGCAGCTGGTCACCAAGGTGATCACCCCGCGCCTGGGCCTGGAGGAGAAGCTCGTGCCTGGTCCGCCGAAGCGCTTCGCGCAGGGCATGGGCGTTGCCTTCTCCGGCACCGCCTTGATCCTCACGTTCGGCTTCGACGCCTTCGGCGCCGCCCAGGTGGCGCTCGGGATGCTCCTGGTGGCCGCCTCGCTCGAGGCGTTCGTGGGGCTGTGCCTCGGCTGCCGGGTCTTCGCCGTCCTGATGCGGCTCGGCCTCATCCCGGAGGACATCTGCGAGGAGTGCAACGACATCTGGAGCCGTCACCCCTCCATGCGGCGGTCCTCGGTCTCGGAGGCGGCGTGAGCGACGACACCACGGGACCCGGGCGCGACCGGCAGGGCGTGGCCCGGCTCGTCGCGGGGATCATCGTGATCCTGGCGTTCGTCGCGCTGGCCGCGCTGGCCATCGCGGCGAGCCGATCGGACCTGTCGATCAGCGCGCCGGCCGGAGCCAGCGAGGCCCCCCTGCCCGCCGCCCCCGACCTCACGGACATCTCCACCCCGCTGCCGATGCGCGTGGTGGCCCGGCCGGCCGCGGTCGCCGCACCCGTCGTCACGGCCGAGCCGGCCGCTCCCGCCCCGTCGCTCCCCGAGCCGCCGGCCGTCGACCCCCTGCCCCAGGGCAAGGCGTGCGCCGCGCTCAGCCTGCCGGCCCCCGAGGAGGTCGGGGGCATCCAGTCGCTCGTGCGACTGATCCCGCTGTTCGGCCCGTTCTCCCCCGAGGCGTTCGCGATGCTGCCCGCGTTCCAGCCCGGCATCGACGCCCTCGGGCCGCTGTTCCCGACCTTCGAGGCCGGCCTCGACCAGCTGGCCCCGGTGCTCGATGTGGCGACGCCGGTCGTGTCGCAGCTCTCCGACGCGGGGTTCGCCACACTGGCCCCGCTCTACGGCCCGTACCGCGCCGATGTGCTGTCGGCCGAGAAGCAGCTGGCCGCGTTCCTGCAGCCGATCGTGCGGTCGCTGGCCGAAGCCCCCGGCAGCGAGTGCCTCATCGCCCTCGAGGGCCTGCTCGCGTCTCTGGAACCCGGCGCGCAGTAGCCACCCAGGCGAACCCACGACGCCGGCACGACGTTGCCGTCACGCCCGCGTCGCGGGAACAGGTGGTTCAGACGAGCGGGCGGTCGGTGGGGGCGATGATCGACGGCAGCGCGGTGCTGCCCATGAGCCAGGCGTCGACGGACGAGGCGCAGCTGCGGCCCTCCGCGATCGCCCACACGATCAGGCTCTGGCCGCGGCCCATGTCGCCGGCCACGAACACGCCGTCGACGTTGGTGGCGAACGTGGCGTCGCGGGCGACGTTCGTGCGCGGGTCGAGCTCGACGCCGAGCTGCTCGAGCAGGCCGCTCTGCTGCGGTCCGAGGAAGCCCATGGCCAGCAGCACGAGCTGCGCAGGGATCTCCTCGTCGGTGCCCTCGACCTTCTCGAAGCGGCCGTCCTTCAGCTCCACCTGGTGGAGGCGCAGGGCCCGCACCGTGCCGTCGTCGTCACCGAGGAAGCACTCGGTGTTGACGGAGTAGACGCGATCGCCGCCCTCCTCGTGGGCCGAGGTGACCTTGTAGCTCATCGGGTAGGTCGGCCACGGGTTGGCCTCGGGCCGGCCGTCGACGGGGCGGGGGAGGATCTCGAGCTGCGTGACCGACGCGGCGCCATGGCGATGCGAGGTGCCGAGGCAGTCGGCCCCGGTGTCGCCGCCGCCGATGATGATGACGTCCTTGCCGGCCGCGGTGATCGGCACCTCGTCCACCGCGAGGTCGCCTTCCTGCGCACGGTTGGACCACGGCAGGAACTCCATCGCCTGGTGGATGCCGTCGAGCTCGCGACCGGGCACCGGCAGGTCGCGGCCGATGGTGGCGCCGCCCGCGAGGACGACGGCGTCGAACTGGCGGCGGAGCTCGTCGGCGGTGATGTCCTCACCCACGTCCACGCCGGCGCGGAACTCCGTGCCCTCGGCCTCCATCTGCTCGATGCGGCGGTCGAGGTGGCGCTTCTCCATCTTGAACTCGGGGATGCCGTAGCGGAGCAGGCCGCCGATGCGATCGGCCCGCTCGAACACGACGACGTCGTGGCCGGCGCGGGTGAGCTGCTGGGCGGCGGCCAGACCGGCGGGCCCGGAGCCGACGACGGCGACCTTCTTGCCGGTCTTCACCGACGGTGGCACGGGCACGACCCAGCCCTCGTCCCAGGCGCGGTCGATGATCGACACCTCGACCTGCTTGATGGTGACCGGGTCCTGGTTGATGCCGAGCACGCAGGCGCCTTCGCAGGGTGCGGGGCAGAGCCGCCCGGTGAACTCGGGGAAGTTGTTGGTCGCGTGCAGGCGGTCGATGGCCTCGCGCCAGCGGTCGCGGTACACGAGGTCGTTCCAGTCCGGGATGAGGTTGCCGAGCGGGCAGCCGTTGTTGCAGAACGGGATGCCGCAGTCCATGCAGCGCGACGCCTGTGTCTGCAGGTGCACGTCCGGGAACGGCTCGTACACCTCCTTCCAGTCGAGGAGGCGCACCGGCACGGGCCGGCGCGTCGGCGTCTCCCGCCCGTGCTTGAGGAAGCCCTTCACATCACCCATCGAATACTCCTCGTCGCTCGCCTGCGGCGAGCTCCTCCGAACCAGCGGAGCGCCCTCCGGGCGCACTGAACGAACCGTGCTCAGGACCGGCGAAGCCGGATCCTTCGTGAAGGGGCGGCCTTGCCGACCCCTGAGCCGACGGTGAGTGCGCCGAAGGCGCGCCTCGTTGCCCGAGGACGAAGCTCTGCTTCGGCATCGGAATCACCCGTGGGCGGCGGCCATGATGGCCTCGTCGACGTCCTTGCCCGACTCCTCGGCGATGCGGGCTGCTTCGAGCACCCGCTTGTAGTCGGTGGGCAGGACCTTCTTGAAGCGGCGCACCTCGGTGTGCCAGCGGTCGAGGATCCGCTGGGCCACGGGGGACCCGGTCTCCTGCTGGTGCGTTCGCAGGGTGGCCCGCAGCCATTCGATGTCGTCGTCGTCCGGCGGCTCGAGGTCGACCATCTCGCCGTTGACCCGGCGGAAGAAGGTGTTGTCGGGGTCGTAGACGTAGGCCATCCCGCCCGACATGCCGGCGCCGAAGTTCCGACCGGTGGGGCCGAGCACGACAGCGCGGCCGCCGGTCATGTACTCGCAGCCGTGGTCGCCCACGCCCTCGACCACCGCGGTGGCCCCCGAGTTCCGGACGCAGAAGCGCTCGCCGACGATCCCGCGGACGAACGCCTCGCCGCCCGTGGCGCCGTAGAGCATCACATTGCCGGCGATGACGTTGTCCTCGGCCACGAAGGTCGGGTGCGAGTCCAGCGGCGGGCGCACCACGATCCGGCCTCCGGAGAGGCCCTTGCCGAGGTAGTCGTTGGCGTCGCCCTCGAGGCGCAGCGTGATGCCGCTCGGCACGAAGGCGCCGAAGCTCTGGCCGGCGGACCCGGTGAAGTGCACCTGGATCGTGTCGTCGGGCAGGCCGGCGCCCTTGTAGCGCTTCGTCACCTCGTGCCCGAGCATCGTGCCGACCGTGCGGTTCACGTTGCGGATGGGCAGCTCGATCGTGACGGGCTGACCGTGCTCCAGCGCGCGGACCGGCCTGCGCGATGAGCTCGTTGTCGAGGGCGCCCTCGAGCCCGTGGTCCTGGGTGCCGGTGCAGTACAGGTCCTGCTCGAACGCGGACTCGGGCTGGTGGAGGATCGGCGTGAGGTCGAGGCCGCTGGCCTTCCAGTGGTCGACGGCCGCTCGCGTGTCGAGGACCTCGACGTGGCCGATGGCCTCGGCCATCGTGCGGAAGCCCAGCGACGCCAGGAGCTCGCGCACCTCCTCGGCGATGTACTCGAAGAACGTCTCGACGAACTCGGGCTGGCCGTTGAACCGGGCCCGCAGCTCGGGGTTCTGCGTGGCGACGCCCACCGGGCAGGTGTCGAGGTGGCAGACCCGCATCATGATGCAGCCCGACACGACGAGCGGGGCCGTGGCGAAGCCGAACTCCTCGGCGCCGAGGAGCGCCGCGATGATCACGTCGCGGCCCGTCTTCATCTGGCCGTCCGTCTGCACGACGATGCGGTCGCGCAGGCCGTTGAGCAGCAGCGTCTGCTGGGTCTCGGCGAGGCCGAGCTCCCACGGGGCGCCGGCGTGCTTCAGCGAGTTGAGCGGGCTGGCGCCGGTGCCGCCGTCGTGGCCCGAGATCAGCACCACGTCGGCCTTCGCCTTGGAGACGCCGGCCGCCACGGTGCCCACGCCCACCTCGGCGACCAGCTTCACGTGGATGCGGGCCGACGGGTTGGCGTTCTTCAGGTCGTGGATGAGCTGCTTCAGGTCCTCGATCGAATAGATGTCGTGGTGTGGCGGCGGCGAGATCAGGCCGACGCCGGGGGTGGAGTGCCGCGTCTTCGCGATCCACGGGTACACCTTGCCGCCGGGCAGCTGGCCGCCCTCGCCGGGCTTGGCCCCCTGCGCCATCTTGATCTGCAGGTCGTCGGCGTTGGTGAGGTACTCCGACGTGACGCCGAAGCGCCCGGACGCGACCTGCTTGATCGCGCTGCGGCGCGCGGGGTCGTGCAGGCGCTCGGGGTCCTCGCCGCCCTCGCCGGTGTTCGACTTCCCGCCGATGCGGTTCATCGCGATGGCCAGCGTCTGGTGCGCCTCCATCGAGATCGAGCCGTAGCTCATCGCACCGGTGGAGAAGCGGGCGATGATCGCCGACGCCGACTCGACCTCGTCGATCGGCACCGGCGGGCGCAGGCCGTCGCGCAGCTCGAAGAGGCCGCGCAGGGTGGCGAGCTGCTTGGCCTGGCCATCGACCTTGCTCGTGTACTCCTTGAAGACGTCGTACCGCTTGGTGCGGGTGGCGTGCTGGAGCTTGAACACCGTCTCCGGGTTGAAGAGGTGGTGCTCGCCCTCGCGGCGCCACTGGTACTCGCCACCCATCCAGAGGTCGCGGTGGGCGACCTCCTCGGGCCGCTCGAGGTGGGCGAAGCGGTGGCGGGTGGCCACCTCCTCGGCCAGCACGTCGAGGCCGACGCCGCCGATGCGGCTGGTGACGCCGGTGAAGTACTCGTCGACGAGGTCGTTGCCGAGCCCGATGGCCTCGAACACCTGCGCCCCCGTGTACGAGGCGACGGTGGAGATGCCCATCTTCGACATGATCTTCAGCACGCCCTTGGTGCTGCCCTTGACGAAGTTGCGCACCGCCTTGTGCTTGGTGATGCCGGTGATCTGCCCCTGGTCGATCAGGTCCTCGATCGTCTCGAAGGCGAGGTAGGGGTTGATGGCGGCGGCGCCGAAGCCGAGGAGCAGCGCCATGTGGTGCACCTCGCGGGCGTCGCCGCACTCGACCACGAGACCGACCTGCGTCCGCGTCTTCTCGCGGATGAGGTGGTGGTGGATCGCCGACGTGAGGAGCAGCGACGGGATGGGCGCCAGCTCGTCGGACGAGTACCGGTCGGACAGCACGATGAGCTTGGTGCCGTCGGCCACGGCTGCGCTGACCTTCGTGCGGATCTCCTCGAGCGCCTTGCGGAGACCCTCGCCGCCCTCGGCGACGGGGAACAGCCCGTCGATGGCGAACGGCTTGAAGCCGGGCATGTCGTTGTCGTCGTTGATGTAGAGGAGCTTCGCCAGCTGCGAGTTGGTGAGGATCGGCTGGGGGAGCACCACCTGGCGGCACGACGCCGGGCCGGGGCGCAGGAGGTTCGCCTCGGGGCCGATGGCCTTGCCCATCGAGGTGACGAGCTCCTCGCGGATGGCGTCGAGCGGCGGGTTGGTGACCTGCGCGAACAGCTGCTGGAAGTAGTCGAACAGCATGCGGGGCCGGTCGGACAGCACGGCGACGGGCGTGTCGGTGCCCATCGAGCCGATCGGCTCCGCGCCGGTGCGGGCCATGGGTGCGATCAGGACCTTCAGGTCCTCCGCCGTGTAGCCGAACACCCGCTGGTGCTTGACCACCGACGCGTGCTGCGGGGTGAGGAAGTCGCGCACGGGCAGGTCGTCGAGGTGCACGAGCCCGGCGTGGAGCCACTCGGCGTAGGGCTGCTGGGAGGCCAGGGCCTCCTTGATCTCGTCGTCGCCGACGATGCGGCCGAGGTTCGTGTCGACCAGGAACATGCGGCCCGGCTGCAGGCGGCCCTTCTGCACGACCGTGGCCGGGTCGATCGGGAGCACCCCGACCTCCGAGGCCATGACCACGAGGCCGTCCTCGGTCACCCAGTAGCGGGACGGGCGGAGGCCGTTGCGGTCGAGCACCGCGCCGATCACCGAGCCGTCGGTGAACGCGATCGACGCCGGGCCGTCCCACGGCTCCATGACGCTGGCGTGGAAGCGGTAGAAGTCGCGCTTCCAGTCGGGCATCGACTCGTGGTGCTCCCAGGCCTCCGGGATCATCATCAGCACCGCGTGCGGCAGCGTGTAGCCGCCGAGGTGCAGGAGCTCGAGGACCTCGTCGAAGCGGGCGGTGTCCGAGCTGCCGGGCGTGCAGATGGGGAACGCCCGCTCGAGGCCGGGCATCACGTCGGACTCGAGCAGCGCCTCGCGCGCCCGCATCCAGTTCTCGTTGCCCATCACCGTGTTGATCTCGCCGTTGTGGGCGACCAGCCGGTAGGGGTGGGCCAGCGGCCACGACGGGAACGTGTTCGTGGAGAAGCGGGAGTGCACGAGGGCGAGGGCCGACTCGACCCGCTCGTCCTTGAGGTCGAGGAAGAACTCGCCGACCTGGTACGAGATGAGCATCCCCTTGTAGACGAGGGTGCGGGCCGAGAGGCTCGCGAAGTACACCGGGTCCCCCCCGGTCTCCACCTCGTGCTCGATGCGCTTGCGGGCGATGAAGCAGCGACGGTCGAGGTCGATGCCCGACAGCGCCGGCTGGCCCTCCGCGGTGGCCAGGAAGAGGTGGCGGAACGACGGCTCCGCGTCGGCGGCCTGCTGGCCGATCATGGCGTTGTCGACGGGGACGTTGCGCCAGCCGAGGACGCGCAGGCCCTCGTCGTCGGCGATCTTGGCCACGGCGTCCATGGCAGCGGCCTCGGCCTCGACGTCCCGGGGCAGGAACGCCATGCCGACGGCGTACGAGCCGGCCTCCGGGAGCGCGAAGTCGACCACGGACCGGAGGAACCGGTCGGGCACCTGGATCAGGATCCCGGCGCCGTCGCCCACGTTCGGCTCGGCGTTGGTGGCGCCTCGGTGGTCCAGGTTGCACAGGGAGCTCAGGCCCAGCTCCACCATGCGATGGGTCTGGCGCCCGTGCATGTCGACGACGAACGAGACGCCGCAGGCGTCGTGCTCGAAGCGAGGGTCGTAGAGACCCTGGGCGGGGAACCCGCGGGCAGGGGGGATCGTGGGCATCGTCGGCGTGTCCTTCACCCGGAGCGGTGGATCGTTGGGCTGGTCCAGAGCTCTGCGGTGGGACGTCGTTGGCCCTCGCAGGTCGAGCAACTGTACTGGTCGGTTCAGATGTGGGCCAGCCAGATCCCGCCGTCTGGCCCCATCCTCCGAGCCGTCGATACGCTGGTAGGACCTGGTTACTGACCGGTAACCACTGAACTCCCCGGGGGAAGTCCACATGGCTGGTTCCGTGATCCTGGCCGGCGCTCGCACGCCGATCGGCAAGCTCTCCGGCGCCCTCGCCGGGTTCTCCGCCTCCGACCTCGGTGGCCTCGCCATCAAGGAGGCCCTCGTCCGGGCCGGCCTCACCGGCGAGCAGGTCGACTACGTCTTCATGGGCCAGGTGCTCCAGGCCGGGGCCGGCCAGATCACCGCCCGCCAGGCGGCGGCCAGCGGCGGCATCCCCATGACCGTGCCGTCCAGCACGATCAACAAGGTCTGCCTCTCGGGCCTCAACACCATCCACCTGGCCGACCAGATGATCCAGGCCGGCGAGGCCGACATCGTGGTCGCCGGCGGCATGGAGTCCATGACCCAGGCGCCGTACCTGCTCCCCGGGGCCCGGGCCGGCTACCGCATCGGCGACCAGCAGGTCGTCGACTCGATGATGTACGACGGCCTCTTCTGCGCCTTCGACCAGGTCGCCATGGGCGCCGGCACCGAGAAGTACGCCGCCTCGGCCGGCCTGGCCCGCGAGCCCCAGGACGAGCTCGCCGCCAAGTCGCACGAGCGGGCCGCCCGGGCCGCCAAGGACGGGCTGTTCGACGAACGAGATCGTCACGGTCGAGATCCCGCAGCGCAAGGGCGACCCGGTGGTCTTCGACACCGACGAGGGCGTGCGCGGCGACACCACCGTCGAGTCGCTGGCCGGGCTGCGCCCCGCCTTCGACAAGGCCGGGCAACATCACCGCCGGCAACGCCTCGCAGATCTCCGACGGCGGCGCCGCCGTGATCGTGGCCTCCAAGGCCGCCGCCGAGAAGCTCGGCGTGCAGCCGCTCGGCGAGATCGTCGGCTACGGCCAGGTCGCCGGCCCCGACCCGTCGCTGCTCACCCAGCCGTCGCGGGCCATCAAGGCCGCCGCCGAGCGGTCGGGCACGGCCGTCTCGCGACATCGACCTGTTCGAGCTCAACGAGGCGTTCGCCGCCGTCGGCCTGGCCTCGATGGCCGACCTCGGCATCACCGACGACATCGTCAACGTCAACGGCGGCGCCATCGCCCTCGGCCACCCCGTCGGCATGTCGGGCACCCGCGTGGCCCTCACCCTGCTCCTCGAGCTGGGCCGCCGCGGCGGCGGCCTCGGTGCCGCCGCGCTGTGCGGCGGTGGCGGCCAGGGCGACGCCATGATCATCAAGGTCTGACCCTTCTCAGCCTGATCCGAAAGCGCCCGGTCGGATCGACCGGGCGATCGGGGCGCCGGCAACCCGATACAGCCCTCGGTGGACCGCGACGAGCTCGCCCCGGGCGACGGCTCTGTGGAGCTGCGATGGCGAGGAGCCCAGGTCGAGTGCCTGGA
>CAVSIC010000026.1:0-219572 GCA_963727905.1 uncultured Microthrixaceae bacterium | reverse complement strand
CGGCGCGGGAGCCCCGCGTCCGACGCGCCGCCCAGGAACCCGTCGACGCCGGCGGTGAGCATCGCCACGCCGCCCTGCGCGTGGAAGTTCAGGTAGCGCGCACCGAGCGAGCCGACCACGCGAGCCGCCTTGCCGACCGTGGTGGGGATGTCGTGGTACTTGAGGTCGCAGAAGACGTCGAGGCCGAGATCGTGCAGCCCACCGACGATGTCCGGCCCGGCCGCCGTGTAGAGCTCGAGCCCGACCTTGGCGACCCCGATCCACGGCGAGAGCTCACGGCCGAGCCGCAACGCCAGCACCGCGTCGTCGACGTCGAGGGCGACGGCGAGGCGGGCTCGCACCTCAGCGGGAGCAGCGGCAGTGGTGGTGGACATCGGGTCAGGTCTCCCTCTCGTGGACGGCGCCCACGTGCTCGGACAACGGGGTGCGGCCGGTGCGGGCGGCCCACCGGGCCAGCTCCCGCAGCACGCGCTGCGGGGCACGCGGGTCGGCGAAGGTGGCGGTTCCGACCTGCACGGCCGACGCGCCGGCGAGGACCAGCTCGGCGGCGCCCGCTCCCCCGCTCACGCCGCCGACGCCCACGATGGGCAGGTCCGGCAGCGCGGCGTGCACGTCGTGCACGGCTCGCACCGCCACCGGGTGGATGCCGGCGCCCGATACGCCCCCACCGCGTGCGCCGGAGCCCAGGCGGTACCGACCGGACTCCGGGTCGATGGCCATCCCGAGGACGGTGTTGACCAGCGTGACCGCCTCCGCCCCCGCGTCGTGAGCGGCTGCCGCGAGGGGCACCAGGTCGGTGACGTTCGGGCTGAGCTTGGCCCACCGCGGTCGCCGGCAGCCGGCGGTGGCGGCAATGGCCTCGGAGGTGGCGGACTCCGAGTGGGCGAAGAGGTCACGCCCGGACTCGGTGTTCGGGCAGGACAGGTTGACCTCGACCGCGACCACCCCAGCCGGGGCGTCGGCGAGGAGCTCGGCCGCCTTCTCGTACTCCGCCACGCTGCGCCCCCAGATGGACGCGACGACGCGGGCGCCCGTGGCCAGCAGCGCGGGGAGGTCGTGTTCGAGCCACGCCTCGACGCCCGGCCCCTGGAGGCCGACGCTGTTGATCATCCCCTGACCCAGCTCGTGGGTGCGCAGCGGTGGGTTGCCCGGCCAGGGCTCGGCCGACAGCGACTTCACGACCACGGCGCCCAACGCGCCGAGATCGATGTAGGAGGCGAGCTCGGCGCCGTGGCCCGACGTGCCCGACGCCGTCATCACCGGGTTCGGCAGCACGACCGAGCCGACCGTCGTGGTGAGGTCGACTCCGGAGGCCAGCCGGCGCCTCACCGCTCCGCGCCCGTCCCCGCGTGGAACTCCTGCAGCGTCCGCACCCGCATCGGGGACGCGGCCCGGTCGAGGATGCCGTTGGCGGCGGCCAGGCCGGCGGCCGCCGTGGTGAGGCACGGGATGCCCTGCACCGACGCGGCACCGCGGATGTGCGCACCATCCGCACGTGCCCCGCGGCCACGCGGGCTGTTGACCACCAGATCGACCTTGCCGGAGCTGATGAGCTCGACCGCGTCGGTGCCCACCGAGTCGCCGACCTTGGCCACGCGGGTGTCGACGGGGATGCCCTCCGCCTCGAGCGAGTCGGCCGTGCCGGCGGTGGCAGCGATGGTGAACCCGGCCTCCACGAACCGACGGGCGGCCTCGATGCCGACGGCCTTGTCGCGGTCGGCCAGCGACATGAACACGCGTCCGCCGGTGGGCAGCGCGTCGCCGGCGGCGAGCTGGCTCTTGGCGAAGGCCAGGCCGAACGTGGTGTCGATGCCCATCACCTCGCCGGTGCTGCGCATCTCCGGGCCGAGGAGCGTGTCCGCCTCGGGGAAGCGGTTGAACGGGAGGACGGCCTCCTTCACCGCCACGTAGCCGCCGGGCGACGGCGGGCACAGGAGCCCCTCCTCCCGCAGCTCCTCGAGCGTGGCGCCGACCATCGTGCGGGCAGCGACCTTCACGAGCGGCACGCCCGTGGCCTTCGCCACGAACGGCACGGTCCGGCTGGCCCGCGGGTTGGCCTCGATCACGAACACCTGGTTCGCCTTCACCGCGTACTGGACGTTGATCAGCCCGAGCACGGAGAGCTCGGTGGCGATGGCCTTGGTGTGGGCCTCGATCACCGCGATGGTCTCGGCCGACAGGGAGTAGGGCGGGATCACGCAGGCCGAATCGCCCGAGTGCACCCCCGCCTCCTCCACGTGCTCCATGACCCCGCCGATGATGACCTCGCCGGTGCGGTCGCGGATGGCGTCGACGTCGACCTCGGTGGCGTCCTCGAGGAACCGGTCGATGAGGACGGGACGCTCGGCGGAGAGGCCACCCTCGCGCCCGAGGGTGCCGAAGCCGGCCAGCTGGTCCATGGCCCGGGCCAGCGACTCGTCGTCGTAGACGATCTCCATCGCCCGCCCGCCGAGCACGTAGGACGGGCGCATCAAGACCGGGTAGCCGATCTTCGAGACGATGGCCTGGGCCTGCTCGAGCGTGGCGGCGGTGCCACCGGCCGGCTGCGGGATCTCGAGCCGGGCGCACAGCGCGTTCCAGCGCTCGCGGTCCTCCGCCAGGTCGATCGACTCGGGGGACGTGCCGAGCACGAGCCCCTCGGGCAGCAGGCCGGAGAGCTTGAGCGGGGTCTGCCCCCCGAGGCCCACGATCACGCCGACGAGGTCGCCGGCGGCCTGCTCGGCCTCGATCACGTTCAGCGCGTCCTCCAGCGTGAGCGGCTCGAAGTAGAGGCGGTCGGAGGTGTCGTAGTCCGTGGACACGGTCTCGGGGTTGCAGTTGAGCATCACCGTCTCGAAGCCCGCGTCGGAGAGAGCGAAGCTGGCGTGCACGCAGCAGTAGTCGAACTCGATTCCCTGGCCGATGCGGTTCGGACCGGAGCCGAGGATCAGCACCTTCCTGCGCCCGGAGCTGGTGACCTCGTCCTCGTCCTCGTAGGTCGAGTAGTGGTACGGCGTCTGCGCCTCGAACTCCGCCGCGCACGTGTCGACGGTCTTGAAGGTGGCCCTCACCCCGAGGGCCAGGCGGGCGGCTCGCACCTCGGCCTCGGGCACCGACCAGAGCCAGCCGAGCTGGGCGTCGGAGAAGCCGAGGCGCTTGGCCCGGCGCCAGGAGCGCCGGTCCATCCCGCCGAAGCCGACCTCGGCCAGGACGGCTCGCTCCTCGACGATGGCCAGCAGCTGGTCGAGGAACCACGGGTCGACCCTCGTCCGTGCCGCGAGGACCTCCACCGAGATGCCCCGCCGCAGCGCGGCCTCGAGCTGGAACGGGCGATCGGGCGTGCCGATGGCGGCGCGGGTGAGGAGCTCCTCGTCGTCGAGTGAGTCGAGGGCCTTCTCGGCCGGATCGCAGGCGAGGCCGAGCCGACCCAGCTCGAGCGAGCGGAGCGCCTTCTGGATGGACTCCGGGAAGGTCCGGCCGATGGCCATCGCCTCCCCCACCGACTGCATCGACGTGCCGAGGATGCCGGGGGACTTGGGGAACTTCTCGAAGGCCCACCGCGGCACCTTCGTGACCACGTAGTCGATCGTCGGCTCGAAGCTCGCCGGAGTGGCCCGGGTGATGTCGTTCGGGATCTCGTCGAGCGTGTAGCCCACGGCCAGCTTGGCGGCGATCTTCGCGATCGGGAACCCGGTGGCCTTCGACGCGAGCGCCGAGCTGCGCGACACGCGCGGGTTCATCTCGATCACGACCATCTGTCCGTCGACGGGGTTGAGCGCGAACTGCACGTTGGAGCCGCCGGTCTCGACGCCGACGCGGCGGAGGCAGGCGAAGGCGGCGTCGCGCATCAGCTGGTACTCGACGTCGGACAGCGTCTGGGCCGGTGCCACGGTGATCGAGTCGCCGGTGTGGACACCCATCGGATCGAGGTTCTCGATGGAGCAGATGACCACGCAGTTGTCCGCGTGATCGCGCATCACCTCGAGCTCGTACTCCTTCCACCCGGCGATGGAGCGCTCGATCAGGATCTCGTTGATCGGGCTCGACGCCAGACCGAACGAGGCGATCTTCTCGAGCTCCTCGTCGGTGGACGCGATGCCGGTGCCCTTCCCGCCGAGGATGTACGCAGGGCGGATCACCACGGGCAGGCCGATGTCCTCGACCACCGCCCGCGCCTCGTCCATCGACCGGGCGACGCCCGACGGGGGCACCTGGAGCCCGATGCCCTGCATGGCCACCTTGAAGGCCTCGCGGTCCTCCGCGGTGCGGATGGCCTCGGCGTTGGCCCCGATCATCTCGGGCGTGCCGGGGTAGCCGATCGCCTGGCGGGCGTGGAGCTCCATGGCCAGGTTGAGCGCGGTCTGACCGCCGAGCGTCGGCAGCACCGCGTCCGGGCGCTCGCGCTCGATGATCTTGAGGAGGACCTCGACGTCGAGCGGCTCCACGTAGGTGGCGTCGGCGAACTCCGGGTCGGTCATGATCGTGGCCGGGTTCGAGTTGGCCAGGATCACCCGGTAGCCCTCCTCGCGGAGCACCTTGCACGCCTGCGTGCCGGAGTAGTCGAACTCGCAGGCCTGGCCGATCACGATCGGGCCGGCGCCGATCAGGAGGATCGACTGGATGTCGGTGCGCTTCGGCATCAGGCCACACCCCGATCCGGCTGGGGCAGGCCCGCGGGCTCGATCCCGGGCACCGCCTCCCGGCGTTCCGTGATCCCGAGCAGCCCGGCGAAGTCGGCGAACAGGTAGGCGCTGTCGTGCGGCCCGGGCCCCGCCTCGGGGTGGTGCTGCACGCTGAACGCGGGGGCGTCGAGGACCCGGAGGCCCTCGCACACGCCGTCGTTGAGGTTCACGTGGCTCATCTCGGCCCGCCCCGCCAGCGAGTCGGCGTCGACGGCGAAGTTGTGGTTCTGGCTGGTGATCTCGACCTTCCCCGTGGCGATGTTGCGCACCGGGTGGTTGCCGCCGTGGTGGCCGAACGGGAGCTTCACCGTGGAACCGCCGAGGGCGAGGCCGAGCAGCTGGTGGCCGAGGCAGATCCCGAAGATCGGCACGTTCCCGAGCAGCCCCGCGATCGCCTCGCTCGCGTAGGGCACGCCCTCGGGGTCGCCCGGCCCGTTGGACAGGAACACGCCGGCGGGGTCCCGAGCGAGCACGTCGGCGGCGGTGGTGGACGCGGGGACCACCTCGACGTCGACCCACTGGCCGAGGTGGCGCAGGATCGTGCGCTTGATGCCGAAGTCGTAGGCGACCACGAGGGGGCGGGTGCCGTCAGCCAGGCGGTACGGCTCCGCCGTGGTGACCTGGGCGACGAGGTCGACGCCGTCGGTGCCCGGCTCGGCCTTGGCCGCCGCGAGGAGCGTGGCCTCGTCGACGACGTCGAGCGGGCCGAACGCGCCGGGCAGCGCGCCGAGCTCGCGGATCTTGCGGGTGAGGCGCCGGGTGTCGATGCCGGCGATGCCCGGGATCCCGTAGGCGCGGAGCTGGGCGTCGAGATCGGCCTCGCTGCGCCAGCTGGAGCGGCGCCGGGCCAGGTCCCGGACGACGACCCCGCGGCAGAACGGGCGGCGGGCCTCGAAGTCGGCCAGGTTCACGCCGTAGTTCCCGATGTGGGGATAGGTGAACGTGATGATCTGCCCGGCGTAGGACGGGTCGGTGATGACCTCCTGGTAGCCGGACAGCACGGTGTTGAAGACCACCTCACCGGAGGCGGCGCCACCGGGGTCGGCACCGATGGCCTCGCCCTCGAAGACCGAGCCGTCGGCCAGCACCAGCAGTGCGTCGCGGACGGTCATCGTTGGGCCTCGAAGTCGAGGACGACGGGTTCGCCGTGGAGCAGGGTGTGGCGGACCTTCCCGCGGAGCCGGCGGCCGGCGTAGGGGGTGTTGCGGCTGCGGCTGGCCAGCGCGGCGGGGTCGACCGTCCAGGTGTGCTCGAGGTCGATCACCGTCAGGTTCGCGGGCCGCCCCTCGGCGATCGGCGCCGTGCTCGTCGTCGACCCCGAGCACCGTGGCCGGGCGCCACGAGAGCAGCGCCGAGGACCTCGACGAGGGGCAGGTCGAGCTCGGTGAGGGCCAGGGCGAGCGCCGTCTCGAGGCCGAGCATCCCCGGAGGGGCCTGGTCGAACGGCGCCTCCTTGGCCTCCTGGGTGTGGGGGGCGTGGTCGGTGGCGATGCAGTCGATCGTGCCGTCGGCCAGTCCCGCCCGCACGGCAGCGACGTCGGCGTCGGTGCGCAGCGGCGGGTTCACCTTGAACACCGGGTCGTACGAGGCGCACTCGGCATGGGTGAGCGTGAAGTGGTGCGTGGTGGCCTCGCAGGTGACCGACAGGCCGCGGGCCTTGGCCTCGCGCACCATCTCGATCGACCGGGCCGTCGACAGGTGCTGGAAGTGGACCTGCGTGCCGGTGAGGCGGGCCAGGGCGAGGTCGCGCAGGACCATCAGCTCCTCGGCCTCGGCCGGCTGGCCGGGGATCCCGAGGCGGGAGGACCACTCCCCCTCGTGCATGTGGCCGCCCGAGGAGAGGACCGGGTCCTCGCAGTGCTGGGCCAGCACCACCGGCGCGCCGCCGGCCTTGAGCCCACCGGCGTACTCCATGGCCCGGCGCATGAGGCGGGCGTCGGCCACGCCGGCGCCGTCGTCGGTGAAGAAGCGCACGCCGAGCTCGGCCATCTCGCCCAGCGGGGCCAGCTGCTCGCCCCGCGGCCGACCGTGATGGCCCCGGAGGTGCGGACGTCGCACGGCGCGGCGCGGCCGAGCTCGAGGACCTCGCGGACGATCCCCGCGTGGTCGATGGCCGGGATCGTGTTCGGCATGGCGAGGATGCACGTGTACCCACCGAGCGCCGCGGCCCGGGCGCCGGTCTCGATGGTCTCCGCCTCCTCCTGCCCCGGCTGGCGCAGGTGGCTGTGGAGGTCGACGAGTCCCGGCGCCACGACGCAGCCGGCGGCGTCGATCGTTCGGTCGCCGGAGAGGTCGGGCCCGACGGCGGCGATGCGCCCGTCGTCGCTGACCAGCACGTCCGCTGCCCGCTCCCCTGACGCGTCGACGACGCGCCCACCCTTGATCACGATGGACGGCTCGGACGTCGGCTCGCTCCGTTCGACCGCGCTGCCGGGGACTCCGTCGTCGAGGCACGAGGTCGAGGCCGGAGCCGAGGAGCAGGTAGAGGACGGCCATGCGCACGGCCACGCCGTTGCGGACCTGATCGATGATCACGGCGCGGGGCAGGTCGGCCACCTCGGCGCTGATCTCGACCCCGCGGTTCATCGGCCCCGGGTGCATCACCAGCGCGTCGTCGCGCATCGCGTCGACCCGTCGGGCGGTGAGGCCGTAGCGGCTCGTGTACTCGCGCAGGCTCGGGACGAGGTGCTCGGTCATGCGCTCCTGCTGCATTCGCAGCAGGTAGACGACGTCGAGGTCGCCGAGGACCTCGTCGAGGTCGTGGTGGACCCGCACCGGCCAGCCCTCGAGCGAGGGCGGCAGCAGGGTGGGCGGCGCCACGAGCGCCACCTCGGCGCCGAGGGCGGTGAAGGCCAGCACGTCGGAGCGGGCGACGCGGCTGTGCTTGATGTCGCCGACGATGCCGATCCGGAGGCCCTCGAGGGTCTTGCGGTGCTGCCGGATCGTGTAGCAGTCGAGCAGGGCCTGCGTGGGGTGCTCGTGCCAGCCGTCGCCGGCGTTGACCACGGCGACGCGGTCCTCCAGCCAGCGGGCCACCTGCCACGGCACGCCGGCCGACCGGTGGCGCACGACGATGGCGTCGACGCCCATGGCCTCGATCGTCTGCACGGTGTCGCGCAGCGACTCGCCCTTGCTGACCGACGAGGAGCCGACGCTGAACGACATGGTGTCGGCGGAGAGGCGCTTGGCCGCCTGCTCGAACGACAGGCGGGTGCGCGTGGAGTCCTCGTAGAAGAGCCACACGACGTTCTTGCCGCGCAGCGCCGGGACCTTCGGGATCGGCCGCTTGCTCACCTCGACGAACGTGTCGGTGAGGCGCAGGAGCTGCTCGAGGTCGTCGACGGGCAGGTCGGCGATGGAGAGGAGGTGGCGGGCCATCGCGCTACCGGTCCTTCACCAGCTCGCCGAGGTCGACCCCGGAGGGCGACACGTTCACCATCTCGTCGCGCCGGGTGGGCAGGTTCTTGCCCACGTAGTCGGGCCGGATCGGCAGCTCCCGGTGCCCGCGATCGATCATCACGGCCAGCTGGACCGCCCGCACCCTCCCGTAGGAGGTGAGGGCGTCGAGGGCCGCCCGGATGGTGCGGCCCGTGAAGAGGACGTCGTCGACCAGGACCACCACGGCGCCGTCGAGGTCGACCGGCATGTGGGTGACCGCCTCGGGCAGGACCGGTCGGATGCCGATGTCGTCGCGGTGCAGGGCCACGTCGAAGGTCCCGACGGGCGGGATCGTGCCGTCGATCTCGCCGAGGGCATCGGCCAGCGCGTGCGCCATGGCGACGCCCCCGGTCTGGAGGCCCACCAGGACCACACCCTCGACGCCGTGGTTGCGCTCCACGATCTCGTGGCCCATGCGCCACAGCGCCCGGCGCACGTCGTCCGCGTCCATGACCTGGGTCCGGGCAACGAAAACGCCCCCATACGGGGGCGTTGAGCGTCGTTCGCGTTCTGCCAAACCGATCACCTACCTGTCCGTGCGGGCCTCACGGGACCCGCTTCACGGTCAGGCGGGAACCTTACCAGCCCGAGGCTCCTACGCCGACCGCCAGATCTCGATCTGGTCGCTCGCCGGCTCGGGTCCCACGAAGCCCGCCCGGCGGGCCACGGCCCCCGAGGCGGGGTTGGCCCGATGGCAACGGGCGACGAGACCCTCCACGCACAGCTCGTCGACGGCCCAGTCGGTGAGCAGCCGCACCGCCTGGCTCGCGTGGCCTTGGCCGCGGTGCTCCTGGGCCAGCCACCACCCGACCTCGGCGGTGCTCGAGGGACCGGAGAAGCCCACCAGCCCCACCTCGCCGACGACCACGCCGGCCGCCGCGATCACGAGGTCGAGCGAGACGCCGCGCTGCCGGCGGGCCGGGTCTCCGGCGATCCAGCGCTCGGCGGCGACCAGGTCACGGTCCTCGGGCACCCCCGTCCAACGGACGACGTCGGGGTCAGCCCACGCGGTGACGAGGACGGGTGCGTCGTCGATCCGCCACGGCCGCAACAGGAGGTCGCCGTCGGCCAGCGGCGGATCCGGGAGGGGCAGCGCCACGCCGCCGGACGCCGTCACCGGAGCCCGACCTCGATGAGCAGGTCCTCCAGCATGGCGAGGTCCGAGAACAGCTCGGCCCGCATGCCCAGCGCGCGGGCCGCCTCCACATGACCGATCGTGTCGTCGACGAAGAGGCACCGGTCGAGCGGGACGCCGAGCGCGGATGCGGCCGCCACGAAGGCCGCCTCGTCGGGCTTGGCGGCACCGAGCCCGGCCGAACCGATCACCGCATCGAACGCGCCGGCGATGCCCGACCGCTCCAGATCGCCCAGCAGGTTGGTGCTGGCGTTGGACAGCAGGGCCACGGGCACGTGGACGCGAGCACCGGCCACCAGGTCGATGACGGACTCGTCGATGCTCCAACCCGCCTCCGCCCAGGTCTCGGCCACCAGTGCCGCCTCGACGCCGTGGGCGCCGGCGACCGCCGCGCCGATCTCCTCGCACCACTCGGCGAACGTGACCCGACCGTCCATCGCCCGAGCCAGGCGGTCCTCGTCGAACGCGGCGCCCGTGATGGCGCCGGCCGGCAACCCGAGGTGCTCCTCCGCCTCCTCGTAGTACGACGGGTCCCAGTGCCGGATGACCCCATCGAGATCGATGATCAGCCCGTCCACCGAACGCGAACCCGTCGACGTTTCGCTCGCGTCAGCGTGCGAAACGTCGACGGGTTCGTGCGGGTCGGACTCGTGGGGGGTGTCGGGGCGGAGCTCGCGGGCGATGCGGGCGAGGAGGCCGTTGACGAACCGGCCCGACCCGTCGGTGCCGAACCGGGCCGCCAGGTCCACGGTCTCGGAGAGCACGACCCCCGTGGGCACGTCGTCACGGACCAGCAGCTCGGCGGTGCCCATGCGGAGGGCGGCCCGGTCGAGTGCCGCCATGCGACGGACCGTCCAGCCCTCGGCGAAGGTCTCGAGCAGGTCGTCGATGCGGGCGCGGTGCTCGTCGACCGCCAGCACGAGGGCGGCGGCGTAGGGATCGGCTGGGACCGGGAGCTCCGCGAGGAGCGCGGTGCCGTCGATCCCCTTCGACTCGGCTTCGTAGAGGAGGCTGAGGGCCCGCTCCCGGGCCGCTCGCCGCTCGGTGGCGAGCGACGCCATCAGGCTCGGGTGATGTACTCGGCCGTGCGGGTGTCGACCTTGATGCGATCGCCGGGGTTCACGAACAGCGGCACCTGGACGACGAGCCCGGTCTCCAGCGTGGCCGGCTTGCGGGCGCCCGACACCCGGTCGCCCTGCACGCCCGGCTCGGTGTCGCTCACCGCGAGCTCCACCGAGGTGGGCAGGTCGGTGCCGACGATCTCGTCGCCGTACATCTGCAGCACGACGGTGGAGCCGTCGACGATGTAGCTGGTGGCCTCGGCCAGCGAGGTGGGCGGGACGTTGAGCTGGTCGTAGCTCTCGTTGTCCATGAAGACGAAGTCCTCGCCGGAGCGGTAGAGGAACTGCATCTCCCGCTTGTCGATGATCGCCTGGTCGAGCTTCTCGCCGGCCCGGAAGGTCCGGTCGATCACCGCGCCATTGCGCAGGTTCTTCAGGGTGGTGCGCACGAAGGCCCCGCCCTTGCCGGGCTTCACGTGCTGGAAGTCGACGATCGAGAACAGGCCCTCCGGCAGGTTCACGGACATGCCGTTCTTCAGGTCGTTGGTGGAGACAGCAGCCATGGTTGGGGGACCTCGGTGTCAGGACTTGGGCGCACGCGTCAGCGCGTGGTGCCCCTTCGGCGTGACCACGACGGTGTCCTCGATGCGGACGCCCCCGTGCCCGGGGAGGTAGACGCCCGGTTCGACGGTGACGACGTGGCCGGGGGCGAGCGTAGCATCGGCGGTCCCGTTCACCGAAGGGGCCTCGTGGATGTCGAGGCCCACCCCGTGGCCCGTGCCGTGGACGAACGCATCGCCCCAACCAGCCGTGTCGATCACCGCTCGGCAGGCCTCGTCGATGGCCTTGGCGGGCACCCCAGGCGCCACCGTGGCCACCCCGGCGGCCTGGGCCTCCCGGACCACGGAGAGCATCCGGCGCTGCTCCGGGTCGAGCGCATCCGTCCCGCCGACGGCGAAGGTGCGCGTCATGTCCGAGTGGTAGCCGTCGATCAGAGCTCCGAAGTCGATGACCACGAGATCGCCCTCGACCACGACGCGGTCGGTCGGGTCGTGGTGGGGCCGGGAGCCGTTGGGGCCCGACGCCACGATCGTGGCGAACGAGAGGTCGTCGGCCCTGCGGCGGACCTCGTCGTCGAGGGCGCGGGCGAACGTCGGCCTCGGTGGGCCGCTCCTCGAGGAGCCCCGACACGGTGGCCAGCGCGGCGTCGGCGACGGCGCAGGCGGCCTCGATGCGAGCCACCTCACCGTCGTCCTTGACGATCCGCAGCCGCTCCACCGAGCCGTCGTCGGCCCGCAGCTCCACCTCCGGGAACCAGGTGGACGCGTAGGTCCGCTGGTCCGCCCAGCTGACGTGCTCTGCCTCCAGCGCCAGCGAGGCCAGCCCGGCCACCTCCGCGGACACGACTTCCCGCTGCACCGCCATCGAGCGGCCGATGCGGACCTCGACCGGCGCCTCGGCCCGGGCCACCTCGTCGTTGGCCTGCTCGTCGTAGCGCCCATCGGTGACCAGCACCCCGGTGCCGTCGGTCCGCACCAGCAGCAGCGCCGCCGATCCGGTGAACCCGGTGAGGTAGCGGATGTTCGTGAGGTGGGTGACGAGCAGCGCCGCCGGCGGGGTGTCCCCCGCCGCGAGCGCCTCCCCCAGGCGCGCGAGCCGGCCCGCCACGTCCATCGCCGGCAGCGACTCGAGCAGCGCAGACCCGGACATGCTCAGGACGCCAGGATGCGGGCCACGGCGGCGATCGCCACCGGGTAGCCGTGCCCGCCGAGGCCGGCGATGGTGGCGGTGGCCACCGGGGCGACGACCGAGACGTGGCGCCACGACTCGCGGGCCGCGGGGTTGGACAGGTGGAGCTCGATCACCGGGCCGTCGAACGCCGCGAGGGCGTCGTGGAGCGACCACGCGTAGTGGGTGAAGGCCCCGGGGTTGATCACGATGGCCGCACAGCGCCCTCGGGCGCCGTGGATGGCGTCGACGAGCTCGCCCTCGTGGTTCGACTGGAGGTGCTCGATCTGCAGGTCGTGGGCCGCGGCGGCCATCTCGGCGGCGGCCACGTGGTCGGCCAGGGTGGCCGTGCCGTAGACCTCCGGCTCCCGCTCCCCCAGCAGGTTGAGGTTCGGGCCCGAGAGCACCAGCACGAGTCCACTCATCGGGTCAGCCCCGAGGTCGACGATTCGTGCCCCGATGAGTCCGGCCCCTGGCGGCGCCGGGATGCCTGTGTCTGTCGTTCGCTCGCAAGCTCGCTCATCGGGTCGCCTCCAGGGCTGCCAGGGCATCGGCCTCGTCGACTCCCGCCACCACCTCGACGCCTTCGGGACCGTCGAGCACGAACGTCAGCCCGTTGAGGGCCTTCTTGTCGCGCCGCATCAGGGCCACGAGCTCCTCGCCGTCGGACTGCTCCGGCAGGGTGGTGTGCAGCCCGTAGGAGCGCACCACCTCCCGGTGGGCCTCGACCCGCTCGACATCGATCCGCCCCAGGCGATGGGCCAGCTCGGCGGCGTACACCAGCCCGACCGCGACCGCCTCGCCGTGGCGCACGTCGTAGCGCCCGGCCGTCTCGATCGCGTGGCCCAGGGTGTGGCCGTAGTTGAGCGTGGCCCGGCCGCGCAGGTTGGCGGGATCCTCCCGCTCGTCGGCGGCGATGACCTCGGCCTTGATCCGGACGGCAGCGGCCACCCGCTCCTCGAGCTCGAGGCCCAGGAGGTCGGCGCCGGTGAGGAAGTGGTACTTGGCCAGCTCGCCCCGCCCAGAGGCGAGCTCCCGCTCCGGGAGCGTGTCGAGGGCATCGAGGTCGCACACGACCGCAGTCGGCTGCCAGAAGGCACCCACGAGGTTCTTGCCCTCGGGGAGGTTCACGCCGGTCTTGCCCCCGATCGCCGCGTCGACCATGCCCAGCAGCGTGGTCGGGACGTGCACGACCGGGATCCCGCGGTGGTAGCTCGCGGCCGCGAACCCGCCGACGTCGGTGACGACTCCCCCGCCCACGGCCACCACGGCGTCGCCGCGGGTGAGCCCCCATGCGGCCCAGGCTCGACACAGCTCCTCGACCGTGGCGAGCGACTTGGCCGCCTCGCCGTGACCGATCTCGAAGCGCCGGTGCTCGCGGCCGGGATCGACCTCGAGCGGGATCCCGGGCTGCGTGACGACCGCGATCCGCTGTGCGGCCGCCGGCACCAGATCCGCCACGCGGGAGCGCGCTCCGGCGCCGACGACGACCGGGTAGCTGGCGCCCGGGAGCGGCACGTCGACGGTGATCACGCGTCGGCTCCGTTCCACGGTTCGCGCTCCCATTCGAGGACGTGGTCGGCCAGGTCCTCGGCCATCGCCCGCTTCGGCTTGTCGAAGCCCTCGTGGTAGGGCTGGACGTCGACCTCGAGGTCGGCCACCGCGTCGTACAGCGGCGCCCGCTCGGCGTGGAGTCGCTGGAGCACCTCGCGCGGGCTGTCGTCGCCGGCCAGGAGCGGCCGGTGCGCCTTCTGCTCCTTCTGCTCCACGCGACTGGCGAGGAACGTCGGTGCCGCGTTGAGCCACACCACGAGCACGTCGGGTGTGTCCGTGAGGAGCTCCCGGTTGGCCTCGCGCACCACGACGCCGCCGCCGCTGGCGATCACCGGCGCGTCGTCGCGCTCGAGCAGCTCGGCGAGCACCTTGGTCTCCAGGTCACGGAAGGCGTCCTCGCCGTCGTCGGCGAAGATGTCGGCGATCGACCGGCCGGCTCGCTCCTCCAGCGCCTCGTCGGCGTCGACGAACGGGCGGTCGAGCTTGGCCGCCAGCCGACGACCGACGGTGGTCTTGCCGGACCCCATGAGGCCCACGAGCACGACGGGCCCAGGAATGGCGGCCTAGCCCAGGTTGGCGACGAAGGCGTCGCGGTTGCGGCGGAGCTCGTCGAGCGAGTCGCCACCGAACTTGCGGGTGGCCTCGTCGGCGAGCACGAGCGCCACCATGGTCTCGGCCACCACGCCGAGGGCAGGCACCGCGGTGACGTCGGTGCGCTCCTTGAACGAGACCGTCTCCTCCTTGGTGGCGGTGTCGACGGTCTTCAGCGTCGGCCGGTTGAGCGTGGCCAGCGGCTTCATCGCGGCACGGGCGACGAGCAGCTCGCCCGTGGAGATGCCGCCCTCGATGCCGCCGGCCAGCGCCGACTCCCGCCGGTAGGCACCGGCCTCGGCATCCCAGGAGATCGGATCGTGGGCCTCGCTGCCGCGACGGCCGGCGACCTCGAAGCCGTCACCGATCTCGACGCCCTTCACGGCCTGGATCGACATGAGGGCCCGGGCCAGCAGCGAGTCGAGCTTGCGGTCCCAGTGCACATGGCTGCCGAGCCCGACCGGCACGCCCGTAGGCGAGGACCTCGATGATCCCGCCGAGGCTGTCGCCGTCCTTGGCGGCCGCCTTGATCTCGGCGACCATCGCGTCCTCCGCGGCGGCGTCGAAGCAGCGGACCGGCGACTCGTCGACGCGGGGCAGATCGGCCAGGGTCGGACGAGCGGTCGACTTGGAGCGGGCCGAGCCCATCTGGATCACGTGGCTCAGCACGTCGATGTCGAGCTCGGACAGCAGCGCCTTGGCCAGGGTGCCCGCGGCGACGCGCGCCGCGGTCTCGCGGGCCGACGCCGCGCTCGAGGACGTCACGAGCGTCGGTGAGGCCGTACTTCTGCATGCCGGCGAGGTCGGCGTGGCCGGGGCGGACCTGGGTGAGCGGCGAGGCGGTCGGCCCGTCGGCGGCAGAGACCGACATCTCCTTCTGCCACTTGTCGGGGTCCTTGTCCCACTCGCTGTTGCCCACCTCGATGGCGACGGGCGATCCGAGGGTGCGGCCATGGCGGACGCCCCCGAGGATCGTGACCTCGTCCTGCTCGAAGCGCATCCGGGGTCCACGGCCGTAGCCGAGGCGCCGGCGGGCCAGCTCGTCCTGCACCTGGCCGACCTCGATGGGCAGGCCCGCAGGGAGGCCCTCGACGATCACGACGAGGGCCTTGCCGTGGGATTCACCCGCCGTCAGGAACCGGAGCACGCAGATGAGGGTACTGGCGCGCCCCTGCTGTGACGGAACTCATAGCGCTCGGGGGTGTAACGGCGCGACGGTGGCTGAAGACCGTGGAGCGACGTCGAACGACGTTCACGACCGAGAGGTGGGGGGATTCCATGTCGACCATCGACGAGGAGAAGCTGGGCGCCTACATGGGCAACCTGGGGATGTACATGACCGGTGCGGCCATGTGCTTCGCGATCTGGCTGGGCGACGAGCTCGGGTTGTTCCGGGCGATGTCCGGCAGCGGGCCGATGACCTCGGACGAGGTGGCCGGCAAGACGGGGTGCAACGCCCGGCTGGTGCGCGAGTGGCTCGACGGGCAGGTGGCCGGCGGGCTGGTCGACCGAGCCCCCGGAAGCGACCTGTACGAGCTGTCCTTCGAGGGCACGCTGGCCCTGTCCGACGACAGCTCGCCGGCGTTCGTGGCCAGGGGGATGAACGCGTTCGGTTCGCTCTTCATCGACGTCGAGAAGATCGCCGCCGCCTTCCGTGGCGATGGCGCGATGAGCTGGGGTGATCACCACCACTGCCTGTTCAGCGGCACGGAGTGGTTCTTCCGCACCGGCTACCGGGCCGAGCTGCCGAGCTGGATCGAGGCGCTCGACGGCGTGGCCGACAAGCTGCGGGCCGGGGGATCCGTGGCCGATGTGGGCTGCGGCCACGGGGCGTCGGTCGTGGTGATGGCCGAGGCCTTCCCCGAGGCCAGCTACCACGGGTTCGACTTCCACGGGCCCTCGATCGAGACGTCCCGGGAGCGCGTCGAGGAGGCGGGCGTCGCCGAGCGCGCCACCTTCACGGTGGCCGACGCGATGGGCTACGAGGGGTCGTTCGACCTCATCTGCTTCTTCGACTGCCTGCATGACATGGGCGACCCCGTGGGCATCGCCGCCTACGCACGGGACCACCTCAACGAGGGCGGCACCGTGCTGCTGGTCGAGCCGTTCGCGCTCTCCGATCGCGACGCGAACCTCGGCGGCGAGAACCCGATGGCGGCCCTGCTCTACACGGCCTCGTCGTCGATCTGCACGCCCAACTCGCTGTCGCAGGAGGTGGGTCTCGGCCTCGGCGCCCAGGCCGGACCGGACAAGCTGGCCGAGGTGATGGCCGCGGCCGGCTTCAGCCACTTCCGCGTGGCCGCCACCACCGCGATGAACCTCGTGATCGAGGCTCGCCCCTAGATGTAGAGCCACTCCAGGAGGCCCCAGCCGACCTGGCCGTCGACCTCGAACCTCGCGACCGAGTCGACGATGCCGAACATCGCGGCGCGGCCCTCCTCGGTCGACAGGTCCCAGACCTTGCCCTGCACCTCGAGGTCGCCCTGGTACTTGCCGTGCTTCCACCCGTCGCCGTCGAAGCCGTAGCCGGTGCCGACCCCGATGTGGACGGGGAGCACCGGCTCGACCTGCACCTCGAGGTCACCGAAGCGAAGCGTCGCCTTCTCGACCAGCCCGAACAGGCCCTCGCCGCCCCCGTCCCAGGACAGCACTGCCTCGGGCCGGCCGAGGTGGTCGACGCGACCGTCGGGCCAGAGGCGCACGGCCTCCTCGAGCACGCGGCTGCCGTCGCCCCGCTCCTGCAGGATGAACACCAGCGCGTGGTCCTCCATGCGGAAGGGCGCGTAGAGCCAGCGGAACGGAGATGCCGCCTTCGTGGCGAGGTTGCCGGGTTCCTCGGCCTCCCCCACGGGCCGGATGCCCCATGACCGGTCACGGCTCCCCCACCAGTGGTCGGGGGTCACCTCGATGCGGTCGCCGTCGACGTCCACCCAGCCGCTCCACGACCCGATCTGCGCGAGGCGGCAGGCGTCGAGGAAGGCCCGACCGTTGGCGTTGCGGTCGATGTGCGGCGGCTCCTGGAAGGCGGGGACCCAGCCCTCCCACGTGAGGTCGTAGGACAGGCCGTGCTCAGGCGCATCAAGGGTGCAGCGCAGCGTCTTCAGCCCCTCGATCACCTCGATGCGGAACGGCCCCACCTGGGTGTCCAGCCGGTCGATGCCGAGCTCGCGCGACGCCCGCACCACGCGGTGCTCGTCGCCGCGGCGCACGAGGGCGAAGGCGTCGGTCACCCCCAGGTTCGGGTACTGGCCCTGGCCGATGATGAGGAACATCTCGTCGGAGCAGGGGTGGCAGTTGAAGTAGTAGCGGTCGTAGAAGTTGCGATCGCTGGTGGCCGGCTGGCGCACGGGCGCCGCCACCTGGTGGATGGGGAGGTCGTCGGCAGGGCTGAGCATCAGGGCCTTTCGTCGAGGAGGCGACGCAGCAGCTGGCTGCCGGTCTGGTCGAAGGCGGACGCCGCCATCCCGGGGAGCACGCCCGACGAGTCGAGGAGCTTCATCACCCGGGTGAGGATCGCGGCGTAGCGGGCGGCGCCCAGGAGCTCGTACCAGGCGAGGTGCTCGGCCGAGCGGCCGCTGGCTGCCTCCCAGCGGGCGATGCTGCCGGCCCGGTCGAGGAGACCGGGCTGCCGGGGCACGTCGAAGGCCTCGTGGTGGTGCCGGTCGAGGAGCAGGTACCAGCCGAGGTCCTGCACGGGGTCGCCGGCCGTGACCATCTCCCAGTCGAGGACGGCCGCCACCGTGCAGTCGGCGCCGAAGATCATGTTGCCGATGCGGGAGTCGCCCCAGCACAGCGCCGGCTCGACGGCGGGGGGCACCGAGTCGCCGAGGAGGGCCAGCGCCTCCTCGACCTCGGGGTACGGATGGCCCTCGGCCGCGAACGCGAGGTACTCGTGGTCGAGCGCGAGCTGCTCGGCCGGCGTGCGGGGAGCAATGGCACCGAGGCCGACATCCTCCCGGTCGACCTTGTGGATCGCCCCCATGGTGTCGATCCCGCTGGTCCACACCGTCCCGCGCTGCTCGTCGGTGAGGCCCGGGAACCAACCCTCCTGGTGGTAGCTCGGGGTGTCCGGCGGGACCTCCCCCGCGACCCTCGGCATCACGAGGAAGCGGTCGCCGAGGACCGCGGTGTCCTCCTCGAACCAGAGCACCGCAGGGACGGGCACCGACCCCTCGGCGCCGAGGCTCCGGAGCACCTCGACCTGGGTGTCGAACTCGGTGGCCGGGAACACGCTGTGGCCGCTCGGCTCCACCCGGATCACCAGCGGGCGGGCCACCGGTCCGTCGCCCTCGTCCCAGGTGGCGTCGAAGAGCAGGGTCTCGTTCGAGAACCCCGACAGGCCCGGGATCGACACCTCACCCACCTCGACGGAGGGCGCTCCCGTCTGCTCGGCGAGCCAGGCGGACAGGGTCGCCTGGGTCTCGACCGGGTCACGATCCTTCGAGACGGCCACGGGTCCCCCTGGTGAGCGGCGCAGAAACTGGAACGCGTTCTACCAGATCAGGGCCCTGTCACGGGGCGGCGACGACGAGCACCACCAGGCAGGCGACCGCGAGGGCCGGCCCGAAGGGGAAGCCGTCACGGGCCTTGGTGACCGCCCGGTGGGCCAGACCGAACACCACACCGAGCAGGCAGCCGACGACCAGCGCGTTCAGGACGAGGCGGAGCGGCTCGGCCACGGGCGGCCCGGTGAGGTAGCCCCACCACCCGAGGAACAGGCCCATGAGCAGCGCCAGCTTCACGTCGCCGAAGCCCATCCCGCGCGGGCTCACCAGGTGGGCGAGGAGCAGGATCCCGAAGTACGCGCCCGCCCCGACCACTGCGCTCCCGAGCGCCCCGGTGACGTCCAGGGTGAGGGAGACGACCACGAGCAGGGCGGCCGCCATCCCGAGCGCGGGGAACGTGATGCGATCCGGGATCCGGTAGTGCTCGATGTCCACCGCGCTCACCGCCACCAGCGCGGCGCCCAGGACCAGCAGCGGGAGGACGGCTTCGGTGTCACCGAACGTCGCGCCCAGGACGGCGAAGACCGCCACGGTGACGAGCTCGACCGCGAGCCAGCGGGGCTTGCGCTCGTGCCGCGGGCCGCGCCGGAGGAGCCACGGCTGCACGGGCAGGCCCAGCCACTGGATCGGGGCCACGTCTCCCTCGATCGTCGCCCCCAGCGGGACCTTGTCCGGCGTGCGCTCGACCACCAGGTTCAAGAACGCGCCCACCGGCACGCCGAACAGCGCGCACAGCACGGCGGCGGTGACGTTCATGCGGCTCCCTCCCGCTCGGCGAGGCCCTGTTCGGCACCAGCCCGCATGGCGTCGATCGGAGGCTCTTCGTGCGTCCAGAGCCGGAACGCGTGCGCCGCCTGGTGGACCAGCATCCCGAGGCCACCGACCGGACGCGCACCCGCGGCCGCCGCGGCAGCGAGGAGGGGCGTGACCGACGGGTGGTACACGAGGTCGACCACGACCTGGCCCGGTCCGAGTCGACCCGCGTCGACCGGCAGACGGGCGTCGCCGTCCATGCCCAACGACGTGGCGTTGACGATGATCTCCGCGTCGGTCACCTCGTCCTCACTGCCCACCCGGCCGCTGACACCGGCCAGGCGGGCGGCCGCTTCGGCTCGCTCCGCGGAGCGGTTCACCACGGTGACGACCGCTCCGGCGCGGCCGAGCGCCCGAGCCACGGCCCGACCGGCTCCCCCGGCCCCGAGCAGCACCACGCGACGACCCGCGAGCTCCAGCCCCTCGTCGGTGACGAGGCTGTCGACCAGCCCCGGTCCGTCGGTGTTGTGGCCGACGAGGTCCGATCCGTCTCGCACGACGCAGTTGACCGCGCCGAGGTCACGGGCGATGTCGCTCAGGTGGTCGAGAGCGGGGATCACGGCCGCCTTGTGCGGCATCGTGACCGACAGTCCGGTCAGGTCGGTGCGGGCCCGGCCGACGAAGGCCTCGGCCTCGCCCTCCGGGACCTCGAACGCCTCGTAGGACCAGTCGAGCCCCGACGCCGCGAACGCGGCGGTGAAGATGGCGGGCGACAGCGAGTGGCCGATCGGTGATCCGATCACCCCCGCCCGCGCGGTCATCAGCCGCAGCCCAGGCCCGCGTCGTGGCAGCGCTGCTTGGCCCTCGAGAACTCGGCGGCACTGTCGGTGAAGACGTGGTGCCCCTCGTCGTCCTCGAGCACGTAGAAGATCCACGGACCGTCGGCGGGGTGCAGGGCCGCCTCGATGCTGGCCCGGCCGGGTGACGCGATCGGCGTCGGCGGCAGGCCCTTCACCTTGCGGGTGTTGTACGGCGAGCTGCTCGTGAAGTCGATCCTGTTCCGATTGCCCCGGATCACCTCTGCCTCGTAGCGCGACGTGGCATCGATGCCGAGGGGGATGCCCTGGCGGATCCGGTTGTAGATCACGCGAGCGACCTTGGCCCGCTCCTCGGGCACCTTCGTCTCCTCCTCGATCAGCGACGCCGTGATGAGGATCTCGTAGGGCGTGAGGTTGAAGTCGGCCTGGCCGGTCTCCACCCGGAGGTCCCCCATCGTGGTGTCGAGCTGGCTCACCATGAGCTGCAGCACCTGCTCGGGGGTGGCCTCGAGGGCGACCTCATAGGTGTCGGGGAACAGGATCCCCTCCGGCGAGGTCTGGTCCGCGGGCTGGAACTCCGACCGGATGGTGCCACCGGCCAGGAGCTGCTGAAGCGTGGCGAGGTCGAACCCGAGGCCCTTGTCGGGATCGGCGAGCCGAGCGAGCGTCTCCTGCGCGGTGAACCCCTCGGGCACCGTGAAGCGCCGCTCGTCGGGAGGCTTGGGGCCGCGGTCCATGATGCGCACGACGTCACCCATCGCGCTGTCCTCCGCCAGCTCGTACTCCCCCGCCTGGAACGGGCCGCCGCCCTTCACCTTCAGGTACCAGTCCCACACGAACGCGCTGGCGATGATGCCCTCGTCGGACAGGAGGTCGCCGATCGACGACGAGGTGGCACCCTGGGGAACGGTGATGGTGCGAACCTCACCCGGTGACCCGGAGGGGTCGATCTGGCGCTGCACCCAGACGCCCACGGCGGCGAGGAGGAGCAGCCCCGTGACCGCCACGCCGAGCAGGATGCGCGGGGTACGGCTCGACCCGCCGCCTCCGCCCGCCGCGTAGCGGGGCGCGTTGCGACCGGTGCCACGGCCGAGCGGCTGCCCGGCCGGACCCGGGCGGGCCAGCTGGTCGTCGTCGTACCACCCGTCGTCTCCGCCGCCGTCCTGGTGCTCGTCGTCGTAGAAGGTCATGGAGAAGCGGGGTCCTCGGTGGGGGGTCGGGAGGAAGCGGGACGCGAAGCATGTTGGCCGGTGCCGGCCCGGTGGTCGAGCCAGGCCTGGAGCATCACGGCGGCGGCGACCTTGTCCACGATCTTGCGGCGCTGCTTGGCGTCGAGGTCGAGGACCATCAGGTCGCGGTGGGCGGTGACCGTGGTGAGGCGCTCGTCCCAGGTGTCGACGGGCAGGCCGGTGGCCCTGGCCAGCTGATCGGCCTCACGGAGCGCCGACTGGGCCGCCTTGCCCACCGAGCCGTCCATGGACAGCGGCAGCCCCACCACGAGCTGGTCGGCCTCCACCTCCGAGGCGAGCTCGGCGATGCGGCGGTGGTCACGGGCGCGGTCACCGCTGCGCTCGACGGTGTCGTAGGCCGTGGCGACCCGACCGGCGCTGTCGGCCACCGCCACGCCGATGCGCCGGGTGCCGAGGTCGATCCCAAGGGGCCTCACGCCGGCGGCAGCCCCGCTGCGGTCCGCACCGACTCGAGGGCGGCGTCGATCCCCTCGGCGTCTTTCCCACCGACCGCCGCGAGAAGCGGGTCCTTGCCGCCGCCGCCCTTCACGAGGGCCTTGGCCCCGTCGAGCAGCGCGGAGGCGTCGAAGCCGCTGTCGGCCGTGACGGCCGCGACCAGCGCGGCTCCACCACCATCCGGCGCCGTGGCCAGCACCACCGCCCGCAGGCCCTGGTCGCGCAGGGCGACGGCGAGGTCGCGGAGGCTGTCGCGCTCGAGGCCGTCGACCCGCTCCACGAGCACCCCGTCGACCGCCTTGCCCGCCAGCGCCGCGGCCTGGCCGCCGGCGGCCTGGCGCTTGAGCGCCTTCACCTCGTCGCGCAGGGCCTTGATCTCCTCGAGGCGCTTCCTCGCACCGTCGATCACCTCGCCCACGGGCACGTTGAGGACCCCGGCCAGCTCCTCGAGCACCGCCTCCTCGGAGCGCAGGCGGTCGATCGGCCCGGTGCCGGTGACGGCCTCGATGCGGCGGAGGTTCGCCCCGATCGACGACTCGCTGACGATCTTCACCGGACCGATGTCGCCGAGCGCGCGGACGTGGGTGCCGCCGCACAGCTCCGTGGAGTGACGGCCCGCCTCGAGCACCCGCACGATCTCGCCGTACTTGTCGCCGAAGAACGCGATGGCCCCGAGCTGGGTGGCCTCGGCCTTGGTGGTCTCGTAGTGCCGCACCGACTCGTTGCCGAGGATCTCGGCGTTGGCCAGGTCCTCGATCCGCTGGATCTGCTCCTTGGTGAGCGCGTCGGCCGGACCGAAGTCGAAGCGGAGCCGCTCGGGATCCACGAGCGAACCCTGCTGCTTCACGGTCTCGCCCAGGACCGCGCGCAGGGCCCAGTGCAGGATGTGCGTGCCGGTGTGGTTGCGGCGGATGGCATCGCGGCGGGCCACGTCGATCGTGGCGGTGGCCTCCTGGCCGGCCTCGATGGATCCATCCGTGATGCGAACGTGGTGGCGGTGGAGGCCCGGCAGGCCGTAGGTGGTGTCGAGCACCTCGGCGGCGCCGGTGTCCGTGCGGATGGTGCCGGTGTCGCCGACCTGGCCGCCCGACTCGGCGTAGAACGGCGTGCGGTCGAGGAAGATCGACACGGTGCCGTCGTCGGCCGGGATGACCGCGAGCACGGCGGCCTTCGCCTCCGACTCCTCGCGACCCACGAACTCGGTGGCGCCGTTGGCGTCGAGCAGCTCCTGGAAGCTGGTGCGGTTCGCGTAGACGTCGCCCTTCTTGCCCGCCTCCCGGGCCCGGGTGCGCTGCTCGTCCATCAGCTGGCCGAAGGTGGCGAGGTCGACGCCGACGCCGCGCTCGGCGGCCATCTCCTGCGTGACCTCGACGGGGAAGCCGAAGGTGTCGTGGAGCTTGAAGGCCACGTCGCCGGGCACCTCGGTGGCGCCGCGGGCGAACGTCTCCTCGAGGAGGGTGACGCCACGGCTGAGCGTGGTGCGGAAGCTCCCCTCCTCGCGCTCGATGATCCCCGCGACGAAGTCACGGTTCTTCGCGAGGTCGGGGTAGGCGTCGCCCATGGTGTCGATGCAGACGCCCACGAGATCGGGGAGGACCGGCTTCTCGACGCCGAGCAGGTAGGCGAACCGCACCGCCCGGCGGATGAGGCGGCGCAGGACGTAGCCCCGGTCCTCGTTGGACGGGACCACGCCATCGCTCACGAGGAAGCTCATCGTGCGCGTGTGGTCCGACAGCACCCGCAGCGCCCAGTCGAGCTGCGCATCCTGCCCGTAGGTCTTGCCGGTGATCGACTGCGCGGTCTGCAGCAGCGGCTGCATCACGTCGGTGTCGTGGACGGTGGGGACGTCCTGCAGGAGCATCAACCAGCGCTCGAAGCCGGCGCCGGTGTCGACGTTCTGGGCCGGGAGCGGGCTGAGGGACCCGTCGGCGGCGCGGAAGTCGCGCATGAACACGAGGTTCCAGAACTCGATGTAGCGGTCGCCGCCGCCGTGGGCCGGTCCGCCGTCGTCGCCCCACTCGGGCCCGCAGTCGTAGTGGATCTCGGAGCAGGGCCCGCACGGGCCCGTCTCCCCCATCTCCCAGAAGTTGTCCTTGTCCAGGCGCTGGATCCGCTCCATGGGGATCCCGATCTCCTCGTGCCAGATCGCCTCGGCGGTGTCGTCGGTGAGGTGGACGGTCGGCCAGATCCGGTCGCCGTCGAAGCCGGCCGCAAGCACGAGCTCCCACGCCCACTTGATCGCGTCGAGCTGGTAGTAGTCGCCGAAGCTCCAGTTGCCGAGCATCTCGAAGAACGTGAGGTGCCGGCGGGTGCGGCCGATCTCGTCGATGTCGTTGTGCTTGCCGGCCAGGCGCACGCACTTCTGGATGGTGGCGACGCGGGGCGGATCGAACGGCACCGGCTCCTCGCCGAGGAAGTACGGGACGAACTGCATCATCCCCGAGTTCGTGAACATCGGGGCGGTGGGGTGCGTCGGGATCAGGCTCGACGACGGCGCGATGGTGTGGCCTCGCTCGGCGAAGAACTCGTCCCAGACCCGTCGCAGTCCCGTGGCGTCCATGTGACCAGCGATCCTACCGGCGGGCCTGGGCCGGCCCGGCGGCAGATGGGCGGGTCAGTTGCGGGACAGCCGGTCGACCAGCTGGCGGGCGAGCTTGCCCGACGGCTGGCCCCAGGCGGCGGGCAGCGCCCGAGCCGGACGCGGCGTGGGCGCGGGAGGCGGGGGCGGCGCATCGTCGTGATCAGGACGGTCGGCGGGGGCCGCCCCGGCGCGGACCCGCTCGGCGTCGGCCCGCAGCTCGGCCTCGCGCTCCTGCATCGCGGCCCGGCCCTCGGCGACCGCCGTCCGCAGGTCCTGGCCGAAGCCGCGCATTGCATCGGCCAGGTCGGAGGTCACCCGCTCGGGCGTGTAGCGGGCCGCCTTCGCCTTCACGAAGCGCATGAGCCAGAAGGACACGCCGAACCCGAAGCCGGCGCCGACCATGAGCCAGAAGAGGCGCTTGAACACGTCAGCCGGCCTTCCGCTTGCGGAGCCGCCGCGCTGCCCGGCCGGTGCCGGTGGCGAAGGCCAGCCCCTTGATGACGGGGTTGGAGAACGCGAGGTAGGCAAGGCGCGACGCCGAGTCGACGGTGCCCGTGATCGACTCCGCCGTGCCCAGCAGGTCGTCGACCCGCTCGAGCTCCGCGCTGGCGGTTCGGACGGTGTCGCCGAGCTCGGCCATCACCGGCACGGTCTCGGTCCGCAGGAGGTCGACGGACTCGCGGACCGCCCGGAGCGTGCGGAGGATCGACGACAGGGCGAAGGCCAGCAGCACGACGGCGACCACGCTGGCGATGGCCACGATCAGCGCGAGGACCTCGGTGGTCGTCACGGCGTCGTTCCCGATCCCGGCGTCGTCCGTCGTTCCATGCGCTCGCGGATCTCCTGCTCGAAGCCGTGGTCGGAGGGCTCGTACCAGGTGCGCCCTCGCACCTCGGCGGGGAGGTACTCCTGCGGCACCCAGCCCTCCGGGTGGTCGTGAGGATAGTCGTACCCCGTTCCGTGCCCGAGCTTCTCGGCCCCGTGGTAGTGGGCATCCCGCAGGTGGAACGGCACCTCGACCGACGGGCCGTGGCGCACGTCCTCCAGGGCGCCCCAGATCCCCATGGCCACCCGGTTCGACTTGGGGGCGGTGGCCAGGTGGACCACGGCCTGGGCGAGGTTCAGCTGGGCCTCGGGCAGGCCCACGTGCTCGAGCGCGTGGGCGGCGGCCACCGCGACCACCAGCGCCTGGGGATCGGCCTCGCCGACGTCCTCGCTGGCCAGCACGATGAGCCGGCGGACGATGTAGCGGGCGTCCTCGCCCGCCTCGATCATGCGAGCCAGGTAGTACAGCCCGGCCTGGGGATCGCTCCCCCGGATGCTCTTGATGAACGCCGAGATCACGTCGTAGTGGTCGTCCCGGCCGTAGCGCAGGGCCTTGGTGCCGAGGGCCGCCTCCGCGTCGGCCAGGGTCACCTCCGGCACGATCGCCTTGGCCTCGGCGCTCTTGCGATCGGCGGGGTCGAGCCCGGCCTCGGCCCTGCTGCGGGCCCGGGCGATGGCCACGGCCACCTCGAGGCTGGTGAGCACGTGGCGACCGTCGCCGTTGGCGTGCCCGGCGAGGTGGGCGAGGGCGTCGTCGGCGATCATGGCCCCCTCGGACTCGAGGCCGCGCTGGATGAGGGTGCCGGCGGCCTCCAGGTCGAGCGGCTCGAGCCGGAACAGCGTGGAGCGGGAGAGCAACGGCGGGTTGACCTCGAAGAACGGGTTCTCCGTGGTGGCGCCGATGAGGGTGACCAGGCCGCTCTCGACGCCGGGCAGGAGGGCGTCCTGCTGTGACTTGCTGAACCGGTGGACCTCGTCGAGGAACAGGATCGTGCCCTGGCCCCGCTCGCCGAGGCGCTGACGGGCCCGCTCGAGGACCTCGCGGACGTCCTTCACCCCGGCGCTCACCGCCGAGAGCTGCTCGAAGGCCCGGGACGTGTGGGCGGCGATGGCCTGGGCCAGCGTGGTCTTCCCGGTGCCGGGCGGCCCCCACAGGATCACCGAGGACAGCCGGTCGGACTCGACCAGGGTCCGCAGCGGCCGGCCTGGGCCCAGCAGCGCCGCCTGCCCCACGATGTCGTCGATCGTGCGCGGCCGCAGCCGCGCCGCCAACGGCGCGGAGGCGCGGAGGTGGTCTTCTGCCGCCGAGGAGAACAGATCGTCAGCCATCCACCCGGAAGGCTGTCACACCCCATGTGACAGGTTCCGCCCCCTCCCCCGAGATCCCGATTCTGAATGCGCCACACCCTCACCTGTGCGGGTGAGACGCACTCAGATCCAACTGACGGGTTCGAGATGTACGACGTGGAGCGCTTCGATCAGTTGGCTCGGTCGCAGCACGGGCTCGTGACGAGCCGACAGGCGACGGAGATCCTGGGACGAACTCGCAAGGAACGCTGGGCGAGACAGGGCCTCCTTCGCCAGGTGCAGCCAAGCGTCTGGCGCTTGGCTGGGGCACCCGACACCTGGCATCAACAGCTCGTCGCCCTGCAGCTGGCGGCGAACGGCCGCGTCTCCCACCGCTCCTCGGGCGAGGTGTGGGGCCTGATCCGCCCTCGGGGACTCGTCGAAGCGAGCGTGCGGAGTCCGCGTCAGCCTCGAACCTGGGCACCAGGAATACTTCACCGGATCGTCGACCTCGATGACTCCCAGACCACCCTGAGGGACGGTCTGCGACTCACCGATCCCGTGCGGACCCTCGTCGATCTGGGACTGGTCCTGCCAGCGGAGGCCGTCGAGGCGGCGTACCACCGCGGCATCCGCACCGGCCTCTTCGGCTACGCGGAGGTCCTGGAGCTGCGCCACCAGCTGGGACGCTGTGGGCGCAATGGTGTCGGGGTCATTGGCGAGGTTCTGGACCGTCAACTTCAGGAAGCAACCGCCACGGAGAGCTCCCTGGAGACGCGGCTGGTGCGGCTCATCGCCGATGCGGGCCTTCCGCTACCGAGCCTGCAGTACGAGGTCTGGAGCGGTGGTCGCTTCGTCGCCCGAATCGATGCGGCATTCCCGACCGCCCGGGTCGCGATCGAGGTCGACGGGTTCCGATGGCACTCCGACGCGGAGGCGTTCCAACGCGATCGCACTCGGCAGAACCGCCTCGTGGCCCTGGGATGGACCGTGCTGCGGTTCACCTGGGGTGACATCGTGAGGCGCGGTGACGAGGCCATCGCCGCCATATCGGCGGCACTTCGCCGAGCGACCCCGGCTGATTCTGAGTGCGCCTGACCTTCGCATCCGAGGGTTACGCGCATTCAGAATGCGGGCATTAGCCCTTGGTGGGGGGTGGGAGCTTCCGCAGGCCGAGGTCTTGCAGGACCTTGTCGGCTACCTCGGTCGGGGCCATCGTCATGGGGTCGATGCCGGACTGGGGCTTGGGGAACGCGATGACCTCGCGGATGTTCTCCTCGCCGGCCAGGATCGCCACGAGCCGGTCGACGCCGAAGGCGAAGCCGCCGTGGGGCGGCGCGCCGTACTTGAACGGGGTGAGGAAGAAGCCGAAGCGCTTGTCCGCCTCCTCGGCGTCGATGCCGAGCAGGTCGAAGATGCGCTGCTGCAGGTCGGGCTCGTGGATCCGGAGCGACCCGGAGCCGAGCTCCCAGCCGTTGAGCACGAGGTCGTAGGCCTTGGAGCGGACCGACATCGGATCGGACTCGAGCTTGCCGAGGTCCTCGCTGTGCGGACGGGTGAACGGGTGGTGCGCCGGTTTGGGGTGCCCCGCCTCGTCCTGGCCCACGAACATCGGGAAGTCGACGACCCAGACGTAGCGGTACGGCCCCTCGTGCACGGGCGGGCGGCCGAGGTCGTTGCGCAGGGTCCCGAGCACCTCGCACGTGGTGTGCCAGTCGTCGGCCACGAGGAGCAGCAGGTCGCCGGCCTCGGCCCCGGTGGCGGCCACCAGCGCGGCCTGCTCGTCGGCGGACAGGAACTTGGCGACCGGGCTGTCGAGGACACCGCCGTCGCCGACCTTCATCCAGACCAGGCCCTTGGCGCCCAGCTGCTTGGCGCGGTCGGTGAGCCCGTCGAGCTTGTTGCGGCCGGTGTCCGGCGCGGCGCCCGCCACCCGCAGGGCCTTGATGGCCTCCGCCGACGCGAACGCCTTGAACTCGGTCGACGCGAAGACGGCCGTGACCTCGAGCAGCTCCATCCCGAACCGCAGGTCGGGCTTGTCGCTGCCGAAGCGCTCCATGGCCTCGTGCCACGTCATCGTCGGGATCTCGTCGGGGCGCTCGCCGGTGGCCACCTCGGCGGCGTCGAGCACGGCCTCCGAGATGAACGCGAGCACCTCGTCCTGGGTGACGAAGCTGGCCTCGGCATCGAGCTGGGTGAACTCGTACTGGCGGTCGGCGCGCAGGTCCTCGTCGCGCAGGCAGCGGGCGAGCTGGAAGTAGCGGTCGGTGCCACCCACCATGAGGAGCTGCTTGAACAGCTGGGGCGACTGCGGGAGCGCGTAGAACGACCCCGGCACCTGACGGGACGGCACGAGGAACTCGCGGGCGCCCTCGGGCGTCGACGGCATGAGCAGCGGCGTCTCCACCTCGACGAAGGCCTGGCGGACCATCGCAGAGCGGATGGCGGCGAGCACGGCCGAGCGGATCCGCAGGTTGCGCTGCATGCGCTCGCGTCGCAGGTCGAGGTACCGGTAGCGGAGGCGGACGTTCTCGTCGACGCCGTCGGCGCGGTCGTCGAGCGGGAACGGCGGAGGCTCGGCGGCCGAGAGCACCTCGACGGTGCAGTCCCCCACCTCGACCTCGCCGGTGCCGAGGGCGGCGTTCACGGTGCCCTCCGGTCGGACCCGGACGGTGCCGGTGATGCGCACCACGTACTCCGTGCGGAGGTCGGCGGCGCCGTCGACCACGCACTGCACGATGCCCGAGTGGTCACGCAGGTCGATGAACGCAAGGTGCTCGCCGTGCTCCCGCCGGCGCCCGACCCAGCCGCACACGTTGACGACCTGCCCGACGTGCTCGGGGCGGAGGTCGCCGCAGAGGTGCGTGCGCATGGGCTCGGTCACGGATGGGTTGCCTTTCGGAGGTGGTCGACCAGCTCGGCCGAGGGCACGGCCTGCTGCTCGCTGGTGCCGAGGTCGCGCACGGTGACGGTGTGGTCCGTGAGCTCCTGGTCGCCGATGATCACCGCGAAGCGGGCACCGCGGCCGTCTGCGGACTTCATCTGCGACTTCATGCTGCGCTGGTCGTAGGCCCGGTCGGTGCGGAACCCGGCGGCTCGGAGCTGCTGGGTCACGACCGCCGCGGTCGCGCCGCCGACGGTGTCGATCACGAAGCAGTCGAGCACCGAGGCGGGCGCCGGGAAGACGCCCTCGGCGTCGCAGGTGAGGAGGCACCGCTCGATGCCGCAGCCGAACCCGATGCCCGGCGTCGGCTTGCCGCCGAGCTGCTCGATGAGGCCGTCGTAGCGTCCGCCGCCGAGGAGCGTCGACTGGGCGTTGCCCAGCGCGTCGCTCTGGAACTCGAAGAGCGTGTGCGTGTAGTAGTCGAGGCCGCGCACGAGGGTGGCGTCGACCGAGAACGGGATGTCGAGCGCCCGGAGCCCGGCCTGGACGCGCTCGCCGTGGGCCACCGAGGAGGCGTCGAGCGAGTCGGCCATCGTGGGGGCGTCGGCGAGCACCGCACGCGTGGCGTCTCGCTTGGAGTCGAGGACCCGGAGCGGGTGCCCTTCGACCTTCTCGGCGTCCTCGGGGGCGAGGTCGGCGAGGCGGGTGCGCAGCCACGCCTGCAGCACGGACGCGTAGCCGGCGCGGTCGGCGGGGGTGCCCATGAAGTTGAGGACCAGGCGCCAGCGCTGCAGGCCGAGCGCCTCGAGGAAGGTCCGCCCGAAGGCGATCACCTCCACGTCGAGGTCGGGGTCGGCTGAGCCGATGGCCTCGATGCCGACCTGGTGGTGCTGCCGGAGACGACCCGCCTGCGGGCGCTCGTAGCGGAACGCCGGGGTGGTGTACCAGATCTTCCAGGGCGTGGCGGGGTGGTGCTCGACGAAGGCCCGGGCCACCGATGCGGTGCCCTCGGGACGCAGGGCGATGCGGCGGCCGCCCTTGTCCTCGAAGTCGTACATCTCCTTGGTGACGACGTCGGTGCCCTCGCCCAGGCGCTGGAAGACGCCGAGGTCCTCGAACATCGGCGACTGGATCAGCCCGTACCCGTAGGTCCGTGCGAGCCCGGCGAAGAGGCCGACGAATGCCTCCCACCGCGCCGATTCGGGCGGCAGGACGTCCTGCGTGCCCTTGGGGGCGCGGAAGGACGGTCGCTCGGGCATGGGAGGCGAGGCTACTGGCCGCCCTGGAAGGGGCCGAAGTCCGTTGGGAGGTGGGGGCTCAGCCGACGCCGAGGAGGTCGACCACGAAGACGAGCGTCTCGTCCGGGCCGATGACCCCGCCGGCGCCCTGGCGGCCGTAGGCGAGGTGAGGCGGGATCACGATGCGCCGACGACCGCCGACCTTCATGCCGGCCACGCCCTGGTCCCACCCGGAGATCACCTGTCCGGCGCCGAGCGTGAAGCCGAACGTGTCGCCGCGGTCCCAGCTGGCGTCGAACTGCTTGCGGGTCCGCCAGGACACGCCCACGTAGTGGACCTCCACCGGCTGGCCGGCCACCGCCTCCGCGCCGTCGCCGACCTCCAGGTCCTCGATCACGAGGTCGGTCGGCGGGGTCTCGCCGGGGGGCACGTAGACGTGGGGCTTCTCGTCGGTCATGGGCGACGAACGTAGCCCCTACGCTCGGCCGCCATGCCCGCCCCGCAGGCCCCGCGCCGTCCCGAGACCAGCACCTTCCACGGTGACGAGCGCGTCGACCCGTGGGCGTGGCTCCGCAGCGACGACCGCTCCGACCCGGAGGTCCTGGCCCACCTCGAGGCGGAGAACGCCTTCACGGCCGAGGCGATGGCCCGCACCGAGCCCCTGCAGGCGGAGCTGTTCGAGGAGATCAAGGCCCGCATCAAGGAGACCGACCTCTCGGTCCCGTACCGCAAGGGGGCCCACTGGTTCTACAGCCGGACCGAGGAGGGCCAGCAGTACCCGATCCTCTGCCGCACGGCACTGGCCCCTCCGGCGGACCTCCCGGAGGGCGACCCGATGCCGGGCGAGGAGGTCATGCTCGACCTCAACGTCCTCGCCGGTGGTGCCGACTACTTCGCGCTCGGTGCCTTCGACCTGGCTCCGGCGCAGCACCTGCTCCTCTACTCCACGGACCACGACGGCTCCGAGCAGTACGCCATGCGCGTGCGCGACCTCCGCACCGGCGACGACCTCCCCGACCTCATCGAGGACACGTCGTACGGCACGGCGTGGGCCGGCGACACCACGTTCTTCTACGTGCGCATCGATGCCGCCATGCGGCCCTTCCAGGTGTGGCGCCACGAGGTCGGCACCGACGCGAGCGACGACGTGCTCGTCTACGAGGAGGCCGACGAGCGGTTCTTCGTGGGCGTCTCGCTGAGCCTCACCGAGGCCTGGGTCCACATCAGCACCAGCTCGAAGGTCACCAGCGAGGAGCTGCTGGTGCCCGCGGCGGATCCCACGGCCATCCCCGTCGTGGTGCAGCCCCGCGAACAGGGCGTCGAGTACGAGATCACCCACGCGCCCGCGCCCGACGGCGATCGCTTCCTCGTGCTGACCAACGCCGACGACGCCGTGAACTTCGCGCTGCACAGCGCGCCGGTGGCCTCGCCGGGCCGCGAGCACTGGGAGGTCGTCGTCGCCCACCGACCCGACGTGAAGCTGGAGGGCGTCGAGGCGTTCGAGCAGCACGTCGTGCGCTACGAGCGGCGCGAGGGCGTCCGGCGCATCGTCGCCATGCCCTACGCGGGTGCCGAGCGGGAGCTGGCGATGCCGGAGGCGGTCTACGACACCGGCCCGTCGACCAACGCCGAGTTCGCCACCACCGCGCTCCGCTTCAGCTACACCTCGCTCGTCACCCCGGGCACGCTCTTCGAGGAGGACCTCGCCAGCGGCGACCGCCGGGTCCTGAAGGTGGCACCCGTCCTCGGGGGCCACGACCCGACCGCGTACGAGACCGGGCGACTCTGGGCCACCGCGCCCGACGGCACCCGGGTGCCGATCTCCTACGTGCACCGGAAGGGCCTCGCCCTCGACGGGTCGGCCCCGTGTCTGCTCTACGGGTACGGCTCCTACGAGATCAGCATCGATCCCGGGTTCTCGAGCCTGCGCCTGTCGCTCCTCGACCGCGGCGTGGTGTTCGCCATCGCTCACGTGCGAGGCGGCGGGGAGATGGGCCGCCCCTGGTACGACGACGGCAAGCTGCTGCACAAGCGGAACACCTTCACGGACTTCATCGCCACGGCGGAGCACCTCGTGGATGCGGGCTACACGAGCCCCGCGCGCCTGGCGGCGCGGGGCGGGTCGGCGGGCGGGCTGCTCATGGGCGCCGTGGCCAACCTCCGTCCGGACCTCTTCGCGGCGATCGTGGCCGAGGTGCCCTTCGTGGACTGCCTCACGACCATCCTCGACGAGACGCTCCCGCTCACGATCACGGAGTGGGAGGAGTGGGGCAACCCGAAGGCCGATCCCGAGGTGTACGCCTACGTGAAGGGCTACTCGCCCTACGACAACGTCGACACCCGGCCGTACCCGACCGTCCTCGCCACCGCCGGGCTCAACGACCCGCGGGTGTCGTACTGGGAGCCGGCGAAGTGGGTGCAGGCCCTGCGGAACGCCACCACCAGCGACCGGACCGTGCTGCTCAAGACCGAGCTGGGCGCGGGCCACCAGGGCCCGTCGGGTCGCTACGACGCCTGGAAGGACGAGGCGTTCGTGTACGCGTTCCTGCTGGACGCCCTTGGCGTCAGCCCTCGTCCGACGACGTAGTCCCCTTCGGGAACGCGGCCACCACGTCGACCGGGGAGAACCCGGTCCCGCGGCGCACCTGCGTCTCGTCGGCGGCGAACCAGCGGACGATCACACCCAAGCCGTCGGGAGCGATCGCCGGCACCCCGCCGACCACGCCGGCGAACTCGCGCACGCCGCCGGGAGGCAGCGGCTCGCCGCTGCCCTCCACGATCGTGCGGGCCTGGGAGCACGGCGTGCCCTCCGCCACCGGGCCGATCTCGACCTTGGTCGACGCACCGTCGAGGGTGGTGATCGCAGGGTCGAACGTGCCGTCGGAGCGCAGGTTCACCCCGAAGGCCACCTGCGGGAGCGGCGCCGACTGGGTGGGCGAGGTGTTCTCGAGGCGCACGCTGAACTGCCGGTTGGCCCTGCCCTCCTCGGCGGCGCCCAGGCAGCCGGCCGGCGAGGGCTGCGTGGACTGGCTGCGCAGCGGCGTGATGGTGATGCGGTACGAGCTGCCGCTCACCGTGGTCCACTCGTTGACCGACGAGGGCAGGGTCGTGGTGGTGGTCGGCGCGTTGGCCTTCGCCTCCCGGTCGTCCTCCACACGCTGGAGGACGAGCAGGCACACGAGCATGACGACGAGCGCGCCGATGGCCACGACGAGGTGGCCGCTCGGGCCGTCCCGCCGGGGCTTCGGCAAGGGTGGCTGCTCGAGCCACGGCGTCTCCGGCGGCTCCGAGTCGGGGCGGCCCAGCGCGGGTCCGAAAGGGGCCGGCGCGGCGGCCACGCCGGGGGGCGGCGGGTTGCCGGGACCCGGCCAGTCGGCCTTGACCATCGTGTGGTCGGTCCAGCTGGCGCCGTCGTGCCAGCGGGCCAGGCGCGGATCCTGCTCGTCGTTGTACCAACCGGGAGCGGTCATGGCCGGTCGACGCTACTCCGACCCGGCGCCCGGTCCGGCGCAGCCGCCGCCGCTCGGGGCCGCCCCCACCTGCAGGCCCGACACGTGCAGCTCGGTCATGGTCGTGGCCAGCGTCGCCTGGGTCACACCGTCGTGCAGGCGGACGGCGGCCCGCAGCTGGCCGTCGACGATGAGCGCCGCCGAGTGGCGGCCCACCACGATCGACATGGCCACCGGCCCGGGGCCGCTCACCCCGGACGGAACGGACTCGAACCCCAGCGGGCCGAGGCCGGCGCTGCCCGACCCGGCCTTGTCGCCCTGGAGCGCCAGCATCTGCACCTCCTCGTTCGGGTTGGCCGGGTTGGCGAAGCGGACCTGGGCGTCGTTCAGCGTCCCGCCCACCCCCGGGTCCGCCAGGAGGTCGATGCGGGTGCACGCGTCCCGCGACAGGACCAGCCCGTCGAGGTCGGCGGGGAGGTCGGCCACCGCGAAGTCCGCTCGGTCCCCCGTCACCTCCCACCCGCTGCTCGAGCGGACCCCCGCGGGGGACGTCCATTCGGTGCCCGATCCCGCCGGAGCGAGCAGCTCGTCGGCCACCTCGTCGCGGAGCCACACCTTGGCCGACTCACCGGGGTACACCTCTCGGAAGGTCGAGCGGACGTAGCTGTCGAACGGCGTCCCGCCGTCGACCTCCTCGGTCTCGACGAACGCCACGGGGCGGCTCTCCTCGATGTCCTCGTCGAACCAGCGCCAGGTGTCCGGGAGGATGTACTCGGGGCTGGTGCGGCCCAGGTAGATGGCGCCCTGCATGAAGAACTTCCACTGGAACCGCGTCGCGGAGATCCGGCGGAAGCGGGGGTACACGAACGGGTCGAACGTCCAGGCGAGGAGCGGGTCGTCCTGCTCGGACACGAGGTCGAGCACGGCCCGCACGCTGCGGTCCGGGCCGGCCAGGTTCTTCTCGCGCTCGCGCGCCAACGTCGAGACACCGTCGAACTGGGTGGTGCGCTTCACGCTCTCCCGGAAGATCTCGGGCGAGGTGAGGTACACACCAAGGATCGCGGCCGCGAGCGGCACCGCCAGCGAGACCTTGGTGCTGGGGCGGTGGGTGGCGATGGCTCGGCAGGCGTGGCCGGCGAGGGCGGCGCCGATCAGGATCAGGGGGATCCCGATGACGATGTAGTAGTGCGCCGAGTAGCGCTGGCTGAGCGCGAGCTCGAACCACCCCGCCAGCCACCACGCCACGAGACCGAGGTGGAGGATGCGGGCCCGCCGGTCGAGCTGGCCCCACAGCAGCCAGATGACGCTGAGGAACGCCACCAGCATGAGGATGACCATCGGGTTCTGCCGGTGGAACTCGTACCACCGGTCCCAGCCGAGGGAGAGCTGGCTGGAGAGCGAGCGGCCCGGGCCGGCGCCCATGAACCGGGCGTACTCCCACCACCCCTCCCAGTACTCGTTGAAGCGCCCTCGGGCGAGGTACCAGAGCGGCGTGGCCAAGAAGGCGGCGACGGCGGCTCCGATGGCGGAGAGCACGTGCCCGGCCCGCTCCTCCGAGGGCCGCCGGTCGTACAGCAGGGCGAGCGCGACGAGCCCGACCACCGCACCCGTGAAGACGGTGGTGAGCAGCTGCTCGACCACGCACCCGAGGAGCGCTCCGACGGCGATGGACGTCCAGCGGGCCTGGCGGCCTTCGGCCCACGGCCGTTCGGAGATGGCCAGCACCCAGACGAGCACCAGGAGCAGCGTGGTGATGTTGCGGATGTACAGGACCCGGGACCACCCGTAGTCCGCCATCGTCATCTGCACGTAGACGACCACCGCGACACCGAGCGCCACGGTCTTGTTGGCGCCGAGCCGCCGGGACGTGCGGGCGGCGACGAAGGCCACCACCCCGCCCATGACGGCCACCATCGCCGAGATGGCGAACCAGTAGCCGTCGTAGGACGTGAGGCGCCGGGCCAGGTCGTAGGCGAACGGCTCGAACGTGCCGCGGTTGTGGATGGCGTTCTCGTAGTAGGTGCCGCCGTACCTGGCCATCCGCTCGACCAGGTTGCGCATGAAGACCGGGTCGACGTCTTGGACCCGGTGCTCGTTGCCGAACACCGGCACGACCGCCAGCAGCCACAGGACGATGACCGTCGGGAAGTAGACGATCCGCTCGAAGCGCGACTGGCCGGCAGTCGTCTCGGCGGCCTCGTCGGGCGGTGCTGTCCCCTCGTCCTCCTCGACCATGAGGCTCGGACGCTACCCCGCTGAGGTGGGGGTGCTTCCGCCGTCGACCCGGACCGCGAAGGGGATGAGGATCTCGGTCGGCGAGGACACGTCTGCCGCCACCTCGTCCCACTGGGCGATCACGAACGGCTGCTGCGTCGAGCTCGCCACGACATGGCCGAAGGTGGCGGTGTACGTCTTCGCCTCGCCGGGATCGAGGGTGCCGTCCCCGGCGATGGCGGCGACCTCGCCGCATCCCGCCCCCTTCGGGTGGGGCTGGACCTCGAGGTGCCTCGAGGAGGTCTCCAGCGACACGACCGCCGGAGCGATCTGGCCGTCGTCCGTCAGGTTCGTCCCGAAGCGGACCTCGGGCACCGGCGCGTCGTCCTCGCCGACGTTCTCCACCCGCACGGTGAAGGTCAGGTTGATCGACCCTCGCTCGGGGACGGCGATGCACCCGTCCTTCGACGCCCGCTCGCTCGGGGACGGTGTGCGGGATCACCGTGAGCCGGTACTCGCGCGCCATCCGGTCCCGACCAGTCACCGCCGTAGGTCTGGCCACCGGCCGACGTGGCCGTGCCACCATCTCCACCCTCGCCGTCGTCGCTCCGGAGGACCAGCGCCATGAGCACGAGCACCACGACGACCACCACGGCGAGCACGAGCCGCCGTCGCTCGCGGACCAGCTGGAGGAGCGCTACAGCCCGACTCGCGGCCGGCCTTTCGGTCGGGGCCTTCCCGGCGGGCGGGGCGGCCTCCTTGGCCCAGAGGGGCGCGCCGGTGGGCGCCGGCTGGTCCAGCGTCGCGGGGGTCGTGGTGCCCTCGGCCGGCGCCGGAGGCATCCCCCGGCCCACCCAGTCCTGCTTGCGGATGGTGTGGCGCGTGAAGCTCGTGCCGTCGTGCCAGCGGGCGAGCGTGGGGTCATCGACGTCGTTGTACCAACCGGGTGCGGCCATGGAAGGACTATCCCTCGTCTGCAGGGAACGGGGCCCGGAGGCCGGCGGTGCCCGCACGGTCGGGGTGCAGCTCGTCGACCTGGATGTAGCGGATCAGCAGCTCCAAACCGTCGGGCACGGGCACGACGATGCCACCCACCGTCCCGTGGAGCGTGACGGTCTCCCCCTTCGGGATGTCCTCCCGCCCTGCCGGCCGGATGGCCGCGGCGTCGTCACAGGGCACCCCCGGGCCGCGCGGCGCCACCTCGATCGAGCGGTTGGTGCCGGCCTGTGCCTCCGGCGAGCGGTCGAGCTCGCCCTCAGGGGACGCGTTGACGGCGAAGAGCACCTCGGGCATCGGCGCCGAGCGTCCGGAGCGGTTCTCGATGCGGACCTCGAACCCGAGGTTGGCGTGGCCCCCATCCGGCGGGTCCAGGCACCCGGCCGGTGAGGCATCGGTTCCGGGGGAGGACGACGGCGTGACCGTCATCCGGTACGAGCTCCCGTCGAGCGTCTCCCACTCGGCCTCGTAGGACTCCGGGTCGGGATCGGCGTCGCCGGTGAACAGGTCACCGATCGACAGGTCGCGGAGCGAACGCTCGCCGACGGACCACTCGCCGAGCGGCGAGTGCTGCACGACCACGAGCACGAACCCGCCGACCACGGCCAGGGTGATGCGCCGAAGCCATCGCGAAAGACGGCGGTCGTCCCGCCCCGGCGAGGGCGGCTGCTGCGGGTCGTACCAACCGGACTGGGTCATGCAGGTGCGCCTTGAGTCGGGGTCCAGACGCGGTCGGGACCGTCCCGCAGGACGGTCCCGACCGACGTGGTTCGAGCTGGTGCTCGGCTCAGCCTCCGTAGAAGCCGAGGGCCGGAGTGGCCTGGCCGGAGATGATGGTGAACTCACCGCCCACCGCGATCGACCCGTTGGCACCGGGCGTCCGGCTGATGGCGAACACGACCCGGTTGGGCGCAGGGTCGAAGCCGAGCGCCGAGTCGGACCCGTTGTCCAGGAGTGCCAGGTTGGTGCGGCCGGCGCCGCCGGCGGAGGTGAACTGGCCTCCGACGAACACCTGGCTGCCGATCAGGAACACCGCGTTGACGTCACCGTCGACGCCCGGGTTCCACGCATCCAGCACACCGGCCAGGTTCAGCCGGGCCACGTGGCTGCGCGGGGTGCCACTGACGTTGGTGAACGCTCCACCGAGGTACACGCCGGCGCCGTCGATGGCGATGGTGTTCACCGCGCCGTCGGCGTTGGGATCGAAGGCAGTGGCGCTGCCGCTCCCGTCGATCGCCGCGACGTTGTTCCGAGCGGAACCTCCTGCGTTGCCGAAGGCGCCGCCGACGTACACCGGCCACTGTCCACCGCGAGGGCCTTGACGGGCCCGTCGGTGCCCGGGTTCCAGCCCGTGGCGCCGCCGCTGTTGTCGATGGCTGCGAGGTTCGCACGGCCTTGACCGCCGGCGTTGGAGAAGGCACCGCCGACGTAGACGTTGGAGGCGTCGGTCGCCAGAGCGTTCACCGCACCGTTCGTACCCGGGTTCCAGCTGGTCGCGTTGCCGGTTCCAGCGTCGATGGCAGCCAGGTTGGCCCGCCCGGCGCCGCCGGCGTTGGCGAACGTGCCGCCGACGTAGACGTTGCCGCTGCGGAAGGCGACGGCCTGCACCGCGCCGTCAGCACTCGGGTTCCAGGGAGTCACACCCGTGTTCGGGTCGAACTCGGCCAGGTTGTTGCGGGTCTTGCCACCGAGCACCAGGAAGTCACCACCGATGGTGACGGTGCCGAGCGTCGCGTCCCGGGAGACCGTCCGCACCGTGCGGCCGGCGTTCGGATCCCAGGTGCCGTCGACGACGGGCAGCGTCGAGCCGTTGTAGACACCGATGTTGATCTTCGCCAGGCGGTGCCGGACGAGGGTCGTGAAGGGGGTCGACGTGTTCGGGCGGGAGTCGATGGTGGTGAACGCACCGCCGACGATCAGCGTGGCCGAGCTGTTGACGCCGACGTAGGCGAGGCTGGTCACCGGGCCGTTCGGGTTCGGCAGCCAGGTCTGCATCATGCCGCTGTTGTTGTTGTTCCCAGCGCTCAAGGCAGCCACCGGAACTGCTCGTGCCCGCCTCGGCAAGGTTCCTGGCCGTCACCCCGTTGACGCACGGTGAAGTCGCCACCGAGGTAGATCGGGATGTTCTGGAAGCTGAGGACGGCCGTTGTTCGGACCGATCGCGATCGCGTTCACCGGGCCGTTCGGGCTGGGATTCCAGCCGAGCAGCGTCGGGCTGGCACCGGCGTCTCCGACGAGCAGGGCGTTGTCCCGCGTCGCCGAGTTCGTCGGGCTGGCGTTGTTGACCACGCGGTAGTTGCGGTCGAACCGGCCGCCGACGGCGACGAAGTTGGTGGTCAGCCACTGCACGGTGTTGACCGAGGCGTTGGGATCGGTGCACGCCGACGTGCCCGACGGGCACCCCGATGCAGGCGCCGGCCGACCAGCTGTTGCGGGCAACGCTGGTCAGCACACCGGTCGTCCAGGTCAGGGTCTCCGAGGCGAGGAGCGAGGCCTGCGTGCCGCCGGCCGGCTGAACTTGCCGCCGAAGTACACCACGTTGTTGGTGTTCGACGACACCGTGTTCACCGGGCCGTTCGGGTCGCCACCGGTGGTGAAGACCGGGTTGGCGGGGTTCGCCGGATCGATGAACATCAGGTTGCTGCGGCGCACCGAAGGTGAAGTCACCACCGACGATGAGGACCTTCGACGTGCCTGCGGCGGTGCCGTTGACGCGGCCCAGCGACTTCACGGTGCCGGACAGGACCCCGGGTAGCAGTAGGTCGTGTCGACCGAGCCGTCGTTGAGCAGGTGGGCGAGGCCGGGGCAGGGGATGCCCTTCACCTGGGTGAAGGAGCCGCCCATGAAGTAGCCGCCCGACCCGTCGGGGACGGTGGCGTTCACGCCGCCGTTCGCGGCGCCGGCCGTCTGGGAGGCAAGGGTGACGGTGTCGACCCGTGCCGGAGTCGGACACGAGACCCGAGCCACCGGTCGGTGCGCCGACGGTGTCGAACGCGCCGCCCACGTAGGTGGTCGTGCCCGAGCCGCCGGCCGTCGCGTTGACGGTGCCGTCGGGGATCTGGGTGACGGGCTTCACCGCCAGGTCGTTGAACAGGACGACGCCCGTCGCACCGGAGTCGATGCTGGTGGTGCCGTTCAGGCCGTGGCCGTGACCCTCACCCGGATCGTGCTCCCGGTGTCCACCGGGTTCTGCAGCACGTACTGCTGGGCTGGTGGCGCCGGCGATCGGGTCGCAGGCGTTGCCACCGCCATCGCACCGCTGCCACTGGTACGTGGAACGGCGGGTTCGCGTAGTTCCACGTGCCGCCGGAGGCGGTCAGCGTTGTCACCGGTGGCGACCGAGGCGCCGATGGCGTTGGACGGGCCGTTCGTGATGCCCGGAGGCGTGAGGTTGACCGGCTCCGGCGGGATGAACGCCGTCGCGCTGTAGTTGATCGGAGCGCTGCCGCCGTGGTTGCTGGCGGTGACGCCCGACCGGATCCAGGAGTCCTCGTCGATCTCCTGGAGGACGTACGAGCTGGTGTTGGCTCCAGCGATCACGTCGCAGCTGGTCGCGGCGGCGGTCGTGCACCGCTGCCACTCGTAGAGCCACGAGGTCGCACCGTTGTTGTAGGTGCCGTTGGTGGTCGTGATCGCGAGACCCACCTGGCGGTTGGCACTGAGGACCGGCGCCGTCGCGATCGTGGGCGGCGGCGGCAGCTCGACCAAGACGGTCTTGGCCGACGTCGCCGAGTCGGATCCGTCGAGGTTCGTGCCCGTGACCGTCACCGAGAACTTGTGACCACAGTCCGTCGGCTCGGCCGGACACTTCGGGATCCCGGTGGGCGGGTTCAGGTCGGGGCCGTACTGGAGCATGTAGGTGCTGGCCGTGGCCCCATCGATCGGGGCACAACCGGTCCCGTCGCCGTTGCACCGGTTCCACTGGTACGTGAAGGTCGGGGCGTTCGGGGCACCGGGGGTCCAGGCGCCGGGCACGGCCGTCAGGGTGGCGTCGACCACCGGGTTGCCCGAGATCGTGGGCACCGCGGCGACCGGCGGGAAGGCGCAGACGACCGGTGCCAGCTGCGCGGTGATGAGGGCGAGAGTAGCTGATCGACGTGCCGCTCGGGCAGGTGATCGAGCCGGACTTGGTGTCCGGGACGGGTTGAGCCAAGGTCGGCTGGTGGTACGTGGCCACGCGGTTCGTGGCGACGCTGCCGGCCGGGAAGGAGATGGTGCGGCGAGCCGCCCAGCGCGATGACCGATCCGGCCTGGAGGCAGCCGTCGAACGGGGCGCCCGCGGAGTCGACCGCGAACCGGCCCGATCCGATGCCCGTGCCGCCCTTCTTGGTGGCGAGGTTGAGGGACGTGCCGGTGAAGTGCGAGGTGTAGCTCAGTGAGCCCACCGTGGCGCAGGTGGTCGCCGGCGCACCGGTGATCGCCATGTTCTGCTCCGAGAACGTGGGCGAGCTGGCGCTGAAGCTCGAAGAGAGCGTGTCACCGGCCGCGGTGTTCGAGGCGCAGGTGCCGTCGCTGATCGAGAGGCAGCTGCTGAAGGCGGTCGGAGCCGTCGAGACGACCGGGGTAGCCACCTCAGGCGAAACCCGGTCCCGACCGGCGGAGGCCGCCAGCGTGAGGGTCGTGCCGGCCACGCTGAAGGCGTGCGCTGTACGAGTCGGAGGTGGACGGGGCCGAGTAGTTGATCTTCACCCCGGCGGAGGCGAGGGGCCCGTCGACGTGGGTGGTCGCCGGCACGTTCTCGAACCGGTCGCGGATGGCCAGCGTCGCGCAGGAGGCGATGCACACCTCTTGGGTGACGATCGGCTTGGGCGCGGGCGTGGTGATCGGCAGCAGCGACGGGAGCGTGAGCGGGGCACCGCTCAGGTTCAGCGCGGCCATCGACAGCGGCGGGATCGTCAGGTTGCTGCCGCGGTGCACCGCGTAGGTGTTGTCGATGTTGAGGATCCCACCGTCACCGCCCAGCGTGGCGGCGGTCGTGTAGACGATCGGGACCGTCGACTCACGGGTGTCGTAGCCGAACTTCAGGACGTTGAGGAGCCCGCCGTCGATCTGGACCGGGAGCACCGGCTTGGCCAGCGGCATCTTGGTGATCGTCTGGGTGAACTTGAGGCCCGAGATCGAGGTGCCGGAGCCGGTGAGCGCGAAGCTCATCGTGCCGCAGAGGTCGAAGAGGCCGTCCTGGTCGACGTCGATCGGCGTCGGGACGTTCATCAGCGCCTTGGTGGTCTGCACGATCGGCGTTCCGCCACCGGGCGGGGTGTAGGTGGTCGTCCAGTTGAACTTGAGCAGCAGCAGGAGCGCGCTCAGGATCGGTCCGACGTAGCTGATCTGGCCCGCCGAGGCGAGCGTCTGGTCGTAGACGTACTCCCAGGTGTCCCGCAGCAGCTTGTTCGTGTACTGGTCGGTCTGCTGGATGACCGGGGCGGCCGCGGTCCAGAGCCGCGTGGTGTCGAGGCCGACGCCGGGGATGAACGACGTCGGGACGGCCGTCAGGCTGCAGAGCGGGGTGACGATGTCCTGCACGACCTGGAGGCCGGTGGTGAGCGCGAGCGGCAGCACGCCGGCGACCTCGCCGAGGGCCTGGCCCTGGAGGTCGGTGGCGATGGCCGCCAGCTCGTCCTGAGCGGTGGTGGTGTCGAGCGCCAAGGCAGCGGCGGCGGTGGCCTCCGCGCGCGCCTTGAGGTTCTCGATGGCGGTCTGCGCGGCCTCGGTGGCGTGGGCCTGGACGAAGGGAGCCGCGACCGCGGCGCCGTTCTGGAGGCCGGTGAGGAGCTGGGTGAGCGTGCTGGAGGTCTGGGTCAGACCACCGGGGACGTCGACGATGCCCGTGATGTTGTTCGCGCTCACGTTGAGCGGCCCCACCTGGACGGCCACCGGCGACGACGGCGGCGTCGAGATCAGTGGGATGTTCAGATTGAGGTTGAGCAGTGCGCCGGCGACCGGGACGAAGAGCCCCATCACCGCGGTGACCACCGCAATCGCAACAAAGCCACGCTTGTCCGCGCGCGGACGCCGCGAGCTACCAGAGCCGTCGGTCATGTGACCTGTCCCCTTGATTTCCGCCCGCCCCGCCACCCGAGGGGGTCTGGAGGGGAATGGTCACGCGTCACCAAGCCGTTGTCAACCTTCGTTCACTATTCGCAGTAGACGACCACGGAGCGTGGTGAGATTTGACCACTCCGCGCGGAAGCCCGTTCCGCGGAGCTGCTGCCCTTCCGACCCGGAAGGTGGTTCAGGAACGCTCGAGCGTGACCGTCAGGGGTGAGGGGGTCTCGGTGGGCAGGAACCAACGGAACCAGATCAGGCCGGCCCGCCTCCCCTGGCTGCTCAGCGCGTTGGGGTCGTCACTCGGACCGGTGCCGATGGTGATCGTCCACCCGCCGTCCGTGTCGAGGACGATCTCGCCGTCGTGGAGCGACGTCGGGGTGCCGTCGGTGGAGTCGAAGCTGTGCAGCAACGGGTTCCAGAGGCACACGTTCCAGAAGACGCACTCGGGCGAGCGCCCGCGGACCACCAGCCGCTCCCCCGGCGCCAGGTCGTAGGCACCCATCGCGTACGAGGCATCGCCCGCCGCCCAGCCGAACGTGTGCTCCGGCACGGGGTACGGGTCCTGCACGACGTTGGCCTCGAGCTCGACCGGCACGATCGCCGCCTGGTCGCGCAGCCAGTTGATGGTCCGCCCGAGCCCGCCCACCACCGGGTCCACCCCCGGCCCGGGCCCGTCGAGCACCTCGATGGTCCATGCGGTGGGCACGCGGCCCACTCGCTCTCGGTAGTAGTCCCGGGTGACGCCGACCTCGGTGTCGTCACCCAGGACGATGCCCGGACGGCCGCGGAGGTCGCGACCCAGGACGAGCTCACACCAGCCATCGAGGCCGACGGGCACCTCGTCCAAGCGGATGGCCCCGACGATGCGCGTGGAGTAGTGGCCGTCGCGCGGGCCTCCATAGACGGTGAGCGAGCTGTAGACCGCGGATCCGGGCCGGACCCGCACCAGGTACGTGTGGTCGGGCGACAGCGCGACGTGCGCATAGGTGGCGTCGGGGTTGTCGCCGCCCCAGCGCAGCGTCGGGCCGGTGATCTCGACGAAGCCCGGGCGATCGGTCTGCGCCCAGAGGTTGGTCTGCACCGCCACGTGCAGGACCGAGCTCAGCCAGCGGGCGACGTCGTCCTGCTCGTGGGGACCGGACAGCGCCGGGTGGGCGCCGAGGCGGCGACCCTCGGCGTCGACGACAGCGAGCAGCTCCTCATGGAGCGCCTGCCAGCGGGGAAGGTCAGCGGACATCCGCAGACCTTCGCGCGTCGCGGAGGTAGAGGTCCGCCGAGGTTCAGTCGTCGTCGACGATCGTGGCGATGGCCGAGCCGTCGCCGATCGTCATGCCCACGGGCTTGGTGAGCAGGAGGAAGAAGATCTGGTCGCCCTCGACGAGCCGGTCCGGTTTGAGGGTGACCGCGACCGTCTTGGACGTCTGGCCCTTCGAGAACGTGAGCTTGGTCGGCGCCTTCGCCGCGTAGTCCTCCGGCGCCACCGCGGAGCCGTTCGCGGTCTGGTACACGATCGAGATGCTGGAGGGCGCCGGTGCCGAGAGGGTGATCGTGAAGGTCACCGTCTGGACCGAGAAGCTGTTGGACCCCTCCACCTTCGACACGTCCGCCACGCTCACCACGGGCACGACCGGGAACGGATCATCGTTGGTGATCGTGCCGACACCGTCGGCATCGCTGATCGGTGCGCCGGCCGCACCGGACAGGCGCAGGGTCATCCCCTCGGAGACCTCAGGGACGGTGTCGCCCTTCACCGTGACGCTGACCGTCTTCGAGGTCTGCCCGGCCGAGAAGCTGAGGGTGGTGAGCGCCTTGGCCGTGTAGTCGCCGGGAGCGACGGCCGTGCCGTTCAACGTCTGGTACTTGACGGAGCTGGCCGTGGTCAGCGGCTGCGACAACGTGACGGTGAACGTCAACGCCGAGGGAGTGCTGAGGAGACCGCCGTTGCCCTCCGTGACCGTGGCATCGGACACCGAGAAGGCCGGCCCAGCGGTGGGCGGGAGGCAGGTGGCGTTGCCGGCGGCGAGCGCGTTGACCCGACCCGACCCCACGGTGGCAACCTCGCCCCCGGACACCGGCGACGCCGTGTTGCGCAGCAGCGTGGTGATGCCGGCGGGCGTGAGGCCGGGGTTGCAGGCCCGCAGCAGCGCCGCCACCGCGGCGGCGTGCGGCGCGGCGGCAGAGGTCCCGGAGAAGCGCGGGGTCGTGTACGGCGGGCTCGTGTCGTAGAAGAACGTCGTGCGTCCCCCGTCGGTGGCCACCACGTCGGGCTTGGCGATGGTCAGTGGGGCGATCGGTGCCGCCGGGCTCGTCCCGACGACCGGACCCCAGCGCCAGGTCGCAGGGCCCCGACTGCTGAACGGCTCCGGCGTGGTGGTGCTCGTGTAGGAGATCGCGCCGACGCCGACCGCCGTGGGCACGACCGCGTGGCCGATCGCGTTCGGGCCCATCACGTCGGTGCCGGTGGGCGTCGTGTACTCCGCTGCGGAGAGGTCCGAGCGGATGTGCTCCAGCTTGAAGCGCGGCGCCCCCGTTGACTCGGGGCGGCGCACCACCAGGACCTCGACCTGGGTCGCGCTCGCGCCGACGGTGGCGTTGATCGCCTCGAAGGGCTGCTTGGTGCCGCTCGGGTTGTTGTTGAGCGAGTACGCGACCTCGGAGCCACCGACGAAGTAGCGCAGGTCGTAGTCCGTGAGCACGCCGTTCCACGGCTCGTCCCACTTCAACGTGAGGTTCAGGTCGCCGCCGGCCGGGATGGTGAAGCCGAACGTGGGGTCGGTGGTGGTGCCCGCGTTGAAGTCGTGGCAGCTGCCGGCGACGCCATAGGGGCAGGCCACGGGGCGGAACGCCTGCGCTTCGTACGACGCGACCGGCTTGCCGCCGAGGGTCTCGTTCTCGTTGCCGATGGCGGAGAAGAACGCCGCTCCCCCGGCCACGACCTCGCTCACCGCAACCCCGATGGGACCGTTTTGGTATGCAGGCTCGTTGTAGTAGAAGACGTCGTCCACGATCACGTCGGCGCCGTGGGCCTTGAGGGCGCGGATGTTGTCGGCGAACGCGAGGTCGCCGGTGAATGCGGTGGCGAACGAGATCTGCGCCGCCGGGGCCAGGTCGTGGACGATCTGGGCCATGGCCCGGCCCTCGTCGGCGCCCGTGGTCGGACCCTCCGCCAGCACGGCGACCGGGGTGGTGCGGCCGAGCCCCGGGCACGGGTTGCCCGCGCCGGGGATGTCGCCCGTCGCGATGTCCTGGCTCAGGGAGGTGGCGTCGTTCGTGGCGCGGTTCCACGAGTCCGACAGGATGCCGACCTCGACGCCGTACCCCTCCGTGTCCCAGGCGCTGCGCAGCCCGGCGGCGCTGAGGTGGTTGTCTCCCTCGGACAGGGCCGCGCCACACGACGGCTGCACCACGGAGGCGCCCGTCACCGAGGCGGGTCGGTCCGCGTGGTCGACGACGGGCTCGAGCACCTCGGCGACGTAGCGCACTCCGGAGACCGCGGCGATGCCGGCGAGCTCGGAGGTGTCGGCGGTCACGGTGGCGATGCCGAGATCCGACCGGACGTGAACGACCGTGGCACCGGCATCCTCGAGCTCCTCGAGGAGCGCTGGGGTCAGCTCGTCGCTGAACACCTGCACGAGCAGCCCATCGGGCGTCTCCACCAGGGATCCCGGCCCGGCGTCGCCGCGGTCGCGGGCTCCACGCTGGCGCATCGCCGCCGATGCGGGTGCTGCCCGACGGGAGGCGCCCCCGGAGGACAGCTCTTGGAGGGGCTCGGACATCCGGTCCTCACCCGGTGCCGCGGACGCCGGGTTCGACCCCGTCGCGCCGACGACCGCCGTTCCAGCGAGGAGCGATGCCACCGCCAACAGCCCAGTACCCACTCGCCAGCGTGCCCGCATCCGACCAACCTACGCCACGGAGCGACGACCGGGAGGCCCCTGGTCGGACGGGCTGGCCTCAGGTCACGGTGATGGTGATCTCGCGCGTGGTGCCCGAGCGCGATGTGGGTGCCGTCGCCGGCCTGGAGGCAGAGCGTGTGCTCACCGGGGGCCAGGTCGAGCGACGTCTCGGTCTGCGCCTGGCCGAGGTGGACGTGGTTGGCGTCGCTCGGGATGGCCTGGCCCGGTTCGACGCAGGGCACGTCCACCATCACGTGCAGATGGCCGGCCCCCTCGTGGACCTCGCCCGCCGGCTCGAGGGCGAAGTTGTACGCAGCCAGCTGCAGCGCGACCGGCGACGTGACCGACGCCGCGTTGGCCGGCTCGACGAACGCGACGCTCGGGTTGTCGTCGACCGTGACGTGGATCTCGTCAACGAGGTCGAGCGCGACGTGGGCGCCGTCGCCGGCCTGGAGGCAGAGCGTGTGCTCGCCGGCGACGAGATCGATCTTGCCCTCGGTCTGGCCCTTGCCGAAGTGGACGTGGTTGGCGTCCCTCGGGATGGCCTGGCCGGGCTCGACGCACGGCACGTCGACCATCACGTGGAGGTGCCCCGCGTGCTCGTGCACCTCACCGGCCGGTTCGAGCGTGAACCCGTTCGTGGCGAACTCCACGGCCACCGGGTTGGCCACCTCGGCGCCGTCCTCCGGCGACGCGAACGCCACCGCCCGACCGCTCACCTCGGGCGCGCCGGTCTCGTCGTCGGGCTTGTCGGTGTCGCCGCACGCCGCGGCCACAAGCGCGAGCGCCGCCGCCGCCAGGAAGATCCGCACCACCGGACGTCGGTTCACCACGCGCCTCCACTCAAGCCGAACGAGGTGGTCATCCTGTCACCTCGAGCGCGGCCCGCACCGTCTGAGCGATGGACGCATATCCAGCCGTCGTGGGGTGCGCACGGTCCTCGGCGAGCGAGATCGCGTGGACCTCCGACTGCTCGGTGCAGAGCTCGTGACCCACGAACGTGCCCGACGCATCGACCACCTCGACCTCCTCATCCACGAGCGAGCGGACCGCCGCGGAGATGGCGTCGTTGATGTCGGCGACCAGCTGGCGCGCGGCGGGCACTTCGGGCTCGGTCAACCAGCCGCACGCGGGATCGGTCGGGACCTCGGCCGGCGTGAGGTACGGATACATCACGTGCACGAGCTGGGCCTCCGGATACGCCGCCCGCAGCCTCGGATAGACCTGCTCGGCCAGGGTCTGGGAGAGCGTCGCCAGCTTGGCCTGCCACTCCGCGCTGGCCGGGACGCCGGAGCAGTCCAGGAACACGCACTGCGTCGACACGTCGCCGAACCCGGCGTCGTTGCCGCCGATCATCAGGAGCACGAGGTCGATCGACGGGTCCGGCGACGCCGGGATCTGGGCTGGCTGGTCGCGGTCGGTCCAGGGCCCCAGGAGGTGCTCGGTCCGAGCGCCGCCGCAGGCCCGCAGCTCCACGAGCTCGTAGCCGTCGTCGACGTCGTCGAGCGCGCGCGGCCACGTCGTCGGGCTGCGATGGCACTTCCCGCTGGCCTCGTCGTAGGGCGGCGCCCCCACCCCGGCCATGAACGAATCGCCGAGAGCCACCACCCGCTCGACTTTCGGTGCGTCGGCCGCATCGTTGCCACGGTCGTCTCCCCCACAGGCCGCGGCTACGAGCAGCGCCGTCACGCCGATCGTCCCCGAAGCCCTCGCCATGGCCCGACGCCAGGTGCAGGACCGCGCGATCACTCCGCCTCCGATCGACGGCGCAGTGCGATCAGCGCGATGTCGTCCTCCGGGATGTGGCCCTCGATGGCTGCCGCCATGACGTGCTGGCACACCAGGACCGGCGCGTCGGTGGTCACCGACGCGCGCAGCCGCTCGAGACCGACGTCGAGGGACTCGAGGCGCCGCTCGATGAGCCCGTCGGTGTACCCCACGAGGACCGCGCCGCGCGGCATCGGGACGGGCAGCGGCGCCGGTCGATCCCCCAGCAACCCGAGCGGTGGCCCGGGCCGGGCTTCCACGAACCCCGTTGCGGCCCCCGGACGGGCGATGGCGAACGGAGGATGGCCGGCGAGCGCGACGAGGGCCTCGTCGAAGGGCGGAGGGAGGACCGCGACCGCGGCGGTTGCCATGTTTCCGACCTCGAAGTTGTTCATCTTCCGGTCGGTCAGCTCGAGCACCTCGTGCGGACCTCGCCCCAGCAGTGCATAGGCGCGCATCGCCGACCGGATGCGCCCCATGACCGTTGCCGCCCTCAGGCCGTGCCCCGCGACATCCCCGACGATCAGCCAGACGTCGCCCGACTCCAGCTGGAAGACGTCGTACCAGTCTCCCCCGATCCCGCCGCGCAGGGCGGGCACGTAGCGAGCGGCGCACTCGAACTCGGCAATCGAGCTCGGAGCGCTGGGCAGCAGGCTGCGTTGGATGGCCTCAGCGGCGTCCCGGTCGGCGTCGAGGAGCCGCACCTGCACCGCTTCGCTGATCTGACCCGCGATGAGAGCGAGGATCTCCGCATCGCGATCGTCGAACGAGCGCGGGGTGAGCGAGCCGACGTGGAGGACCCCGATGACCTGGTCGCCCGCCATCAACGGGACGCCGAGCAGTGATCGGATCCCCCGGCGCCAGAGGATCGGGTTCGCCACCGTGGTCTCGTCGACGAGGTCCAGGAAGAGCGGACGCGCCTCTGACGCGACACGCCCGGCGAACCCCTCCCCCATGCGCACGCGGACGCCCTGCCGCACCTCCTCCTCGATGCCGATCGCCGCGCGAGCGACGAGCTCGCTGCCCGACGTCTCGGCCAGGAGCACGGTGGCGGTGTCCACCTCCAGCACGCGGACGATCCGTTCGAGCAGGTCGTCGAGGACGGCCTGGAGGTCGACGTAGCCGAGCGCGAGGTCACCAAGGCTCTCCGGCATCGAGGCTGGCCGGCCGCCCCGGAGCGCATGCAGGTGCGGCCCGTGGTTCCCGGGCGTCGGGGCATCGTCCTCGGGCGTCATCTTCGTGGTCACGTGCTGCCGGCTCCGTCTGTGGCCTGGGGTGACGCTATCCGTGGGTGCGCCCCGTCAGCCGTTCCGCGACACCGGCCCGGTAGGCTCGTCGCGCTGGCAACGTCGCCGGCATCCTTAGGGAAGACGCCTCGTTGACCGTTGGGCACACCGCCCGGCCACGATCCCGTCGCCTCCTCTGAGCTGATCAGAGGAGTGCCATGTCCCCGTCCCTCAGCCCGGAGACCACGTCTGGACCGATGGCTGTCCTGCCCACCGGCTCCACCGCAGTCGTCTACTGCGAGGGCCAGTTCGGCGAGCAGGACGGCAAGACCGCGAACGGGCTCGTGCGCCACTCGGAGCGCTACGAGATCCTCAGCGTCATCGACAGCACCCGCTCGGGAGCCGACGCCGGCACCTACCTCGACGGCATCCCCAACGGCATCCCCGTGCTGGCCGGGCTCCGGGAGGCCATCGCCCACGCGGGACACGTGCCCGACTACCTCATCTGCGGCGTGGCACCGGCCGACGGCCTGCTCTCGCCCGCGCAGCGGGTGGTGCTGCTCGACGGCATCGCCCGAGGCATGCACATCATCAACGGGCTGCACGAGTTCCTCGACGACGACGCCGAGTTCGTCGCTGCCTCCCTCCTGGCCAACGTCACGATCACCGACGTCCGGCGCCCGAAGGACAAGAAGGACCTCAAGCTGTTCTCGGGGCGCATCGTCGACGTCACCTGTCCTCGCATCGCGGTGCTCGGCACCGATGGCGCCGTCGGCAAGCGCACCACCGCCACCCTCCTCGTGAAGGCGCTCCAGGCTCGCGGGATCAACGCGGTCATGGTCGGCACGGGCCAGACGACCCTCATCCAAGGTGGGAAGTACGGCGTCGCGCTCGACGCGCTCGTGCCGCAGTTCTGCTCCGGCGAGGTGGAGGACCGGGTGGTCGCCGCGTTCGAGGGCGAACGCCCCGACGTCATCGTCGTCGAAGGCCAAGGCGCCCTCAGCCACCCCGCCTACATCACCTCGGCCCACATCCTCCGGGGCAGCCAACCGGCAGGCGTCATCGTCCAGCACGCACCGAAGCGGCGCTTCCTGGGGGACTTCCCGATGGTCGCCATGCCCACCGTGGCCAGCGAGGTCGCGCTGATCGAGGCCTTCGCCGATACCCGCGTGATCGGCATCACGATCAACCACGAGCTCATGTCGCCCGAGGAGATCACGGAGTCGATCGAGCAGCACGTGCGGGAGCTCGGGCTCCCGGCCACCGACCCCCTCACCCGGCCGCTCGACGAGCTGGCCGAGATGGCGCTCGCCGCCTTCCCGTCGCTGCAGCGGTTGGCGGCAGCAACCCGGTCGTGACCGCGCCGCGGCTCGAGGTCGACCTCGCCAAGGTCGAGGCCAACGCGCGCACGCTGGTGCAGCGGCTCGGGCGACGTGGGATCCGCGTCGTCGGGGTGACGAAGGCGGCGCTGGGCGCGCCCGAGGTCGCGGCCGCCTTCGAGCGCGGAGGCGTGACCGGCTTGGGCGACTCCCGTGTCCAGAACCTGGGACGGCTCCGTGCCGGCGGCTCCCTGCTCCCGCGGACGCTCGTCCGCTCCCCGATGCCGAGCGAGGTCGACGCCGTGGTGCGCGACGCCTCCATCAGCCTCAACACCGAGCCGGCCGTGCTCGCGGCGCTCGCCACCGCCGCGCGACGCCGCCGGATCACCCACGGCGTCGTCCTCATGGTGGAGCTGGGCGATCTCCGGGAGGGCGTCGCCCCCGAGTCGCTGATCGCGCTGGCGCAGCAGGTCGAGCGCCACCGCTCCCTCACGCTCGTCGGGGTCGGCACCAACCTCGCCTGCCAGAGCGGCATCGCCCCGGACGACTCGAAGATGGAGCAGCTCAGCTCGCTCGTCGAGCAGGTGGAGGCCAGTCTCGAGCGGCGGCTCTCGGTGGTGTCCGGCGGCAATTCGGCCAACCTCGGCTGGGCCCTGAGCACGGCGGACGTCGGCCGCGTCGACGAGCTCCGACTCGGCGAGTCGATCCTGCTCGGCATGGACCCGCTCCACCGCTCCCCCGTCGAAGGGCTGCACACCGACGCCTGCGCGCTGATCGCCGAGGTGATCGAGGTCCAGACGAAGCCCGCCCAGCCGTGGGGCACGGTGGGCCAGTCCGCGTTCGGCGTTGCTCCCGACCGGCCCGGTTCGGGCACCCGCCGCCAGGCCCTCCTCGCCATCGGCCGCCAGGACGTCGACCCAGATGGGATCACCCCGCCGGCGGGGTGCTCGGTGCTCGGAGCGAGCAGCGACCACCTCGTGCTCGACGTCGGGGAGGAGCCGGTGGCCGTGGGCGATCGTCTCGAGCTCGGCGTCGACTACAGCGCGCTCGTACGGGCGATGACCTCCCCGTTCGTGGCGAAGGACCTCTTCCGCACCCGGGGTGCTACAGGGCGATGAGCGTCGCGGTCATGCCGAGGTCGGCATGGGTGAGCCCGGGAGGGGCGTTGAGCGGAGCGACGTCGCAGTACAGCTCGTAGGTGCCCGCAGGGACGTCGAAGGTGCCCGCGTCGGCGTCGGTGCCGGTGGGCCCGGGGCTCACCGTCAGGTCGATCGTGCCGGGGATCGCCTCCGTGCCGCCCACCTCGCGGAGCTTGAGCGTGTGCGGGATGGGCGAACCGACCGGGGCGAAGTAGGCGGCATCCACCTCACCGCGGGGCACGACGTAGGTGTCCTTGTCGAAGTCGAACGGCACGGGCTCCGCCGTGTGCTCGATCACCGTCACGTTGAGCGTCCCGGTGCCCGGGAGGAAGCAGCCCGACGCGGCCACGGCGAAGCCCGCCGCCAGCACCACCCCGGCCCCCCGCTTCACGTACGTCCGACCACGAGCTGCTCGCTGGTCATGCATGGCGTCTCCTTCGGCTCAGTCGTGGCCCGACCGGACCGTACGACGGGGAGGTCGCCGTGTCGTCCGTGCCAGCACGGACATCCGGCCGTCCTTCGACCGTGTCGCGTCCTAGGCGACGAGGAGCTCGAGCCGGTACTCGCCGCCGTCGCCGCCGGGATGGGCGAACACCTTGACGGTGAGGGACGTCTGGCCACCCGTCGCGTAGTACGGGGCGTTGGTCGGCACGCAGGGGGTCCCGGGATCGAGCACCGTCGGGGTGTCGAAGTCGGCCACTCCGGCATCGGCCACGCACCGGACGCTGTAGGTCCCGGTTCCCGTCGACCCGGCCGGCTCGGTGAGGGTGATCGTGTCGACGTCCGAGCTGGAGTCGATGCAGCCGCGGATCACGTCGGGGGCGGTGGAGTCCCCCGAGCTCACCACCACGGCCGTGACGTCGTCGTCGGGCGTGCCGTCACACGGGGAGGTCACGGTGCCACCACCGGGGAGGCACCCGGCGGTCGTCCCCGCGACGAGGAGGGACAGGGCGGTCAGGCAGAGCAGACGCGAGCGCATGCGCCTCAACCTACGGATCTTCGCCCTCGCTGGCATCCGTGCCAGCACGTACAGGGCCGAGCGCGCCTACCGTCGAGCGGTCAGCTCGAGCCGCGAATGCGTCGTGGGTCACAGTGACGGCCGGGGTCTCCGCAGTCAGTCGGAGCGCGGCGAGCCCGCGCTCATCAGCTGTGTCGTCGAGCGAGGCGAGCTCGGACACGACGCGCCGTTCGGCGTCGGCCAGCGCTTCGGACGCGAGGATCTCCTCACGACCGGTGTCGACCCGGATCTCCACGGTGAGGTCGCGCGCCTCCAGGGCCTCGGCGAGGCGCGCCGGGGGCCAGAACCGAGCGGCGTCGAGCGCCGCCGCCTCCGGGAAGAACTCGTACACCCACCACCCTTCGGCGGCGGTGGGCTCGATGTTGGTGAGGCGGAACCGACCCCCGGGGGCGAGGACGCGGACCACCTCGTCCAGCGCCCGGTCCTTGTCGCCGAAGTGGTGGAAGCAGTAGCTGCATGCGAGGTAGTCGATGGTCGCGTCGCTCAGCGGCAGGTCCTCCGCTCGGGCGAGGGCGAGCTCGGCGAGACCCTTCCGCCGCGCCTCCGCGAGCATGGCCGACGACGGATCGACCCCGAGGAGCGCCACCCTCGAGTCGCGGACGAGAGCGCGAGGAAGAGGCGGTCGGGACGCCCGGTTGCGCGAGCCGAGAGCAGCCAGTCGAACCTGTGTCGACGATGTGGGATGAGCCCACGCTTTCGACGCATGTTCGAGGTCATCAAGGTCTTCGACGCGGACGCCACGATCGGCGGCGTGCAGGAACCTGGCGATCGGCGGCGTGCAAGAGCCTGGTCATCGCGCGCATCAGACGAGGCGCGCGACGAGCCGCTTGCACCGCGACCCTGTCCATCGACGTCTGGAGGGAATCGGACATTGCGATGGTGCGGGGACCACGGGCCTGGTCGAGGCGGTACAGGTCCCAGGTATCGGGAACACCCTTGAGTCGCCGGAGACCGATCCGTTCGAACTCCATCCCAGAACCGACCACGAGGTCGCGGACAGCCCGTGAGACGTACACCTCTCCTGCACCTGCGGCAGCCATGACACGCGCTCCCACGTGAACGTTGAGACCGGTCGCGCTGGCGAGCTCACGCTGCAGCTCACCCGTGTGCACGCCGCAACGAACCCCGATGCCAGCGGCAGCCGACTCGCGCGCGATGCGGTCAGCGCAGAGGACAGCGGCAGCGGGCATGTCGAGCAAGCTGAAGGTCCCGTCCCCACTGACGTTCATCACCTGGCCGCCGGCGTCAGACACCGCCGCCCGTACGGCTCGTTCATGGATGCTCCGGACATGCTGGAACTCCTCATCGCCGATCTCCGCCAGCAGCTGCGTCGACGCCACCATGTCGGTGAAGAGGACGGTCCCGAGGAAGCGATGGTCTTCAGCAGCCTTCTTGGGACCCAGCCCGAGCTCGAGCAGGTGCTGGACCACCGGGTAGAACCCCTCCCCGATCGACGAACCCGGCGCCGGAGCCGGCATGACGTGCAGGCTGGCGAGGGGCATCCGCTCGACCATGCGCTCGGCCCAGGACAACGGGCTGACGCCTCCGTCTTGGATCAGGACCCGAGTCGGAACGTTGATGGCGCCCAGCAGGTGCGTGAAGTCGAGCCCTGCGGACCAGGCCCAGTGCGCACGCGCTTCAGCCGGTGACATCGAGCTGCGCTCCAGCATCCCCATCAGTCGGCGGTTGGTCGCGGACCGCATCTCCGGGTTCCACATGTCCATGGTCCGACCCTGGCCCCAGTTGTCGGCAACGGCGTTGACCACGTCCGCCATGTGCGCGACCTCGGCAGCGCTGGCCCATGGGTCATCACAGGAGCCGTCGATGGCCTGAGGGAACGGCAGCCACAAGCACAGGCCGACGACGCGCTCGGGGTAGCGGGCAGCAACGAGGGCGGCCGGACCGCAGGCACTTCCCGGCGCGCCGATGACGGCGCGCTGCACTCCCTCCGCATCCATGACCGCGACGATGTCGTCAGCCTGTTGCTCGAGCGTCGGCACGTGGTCGACGCGATCGGAGAGCCCCAAGCCGCGCCGCTGGAACAGCACGAGGCGGCCATTCCGCGCGACGGCAGCGAGGTTCGCTTCGGTGTGCGGGTCGGCCCACAGCAGATCGAGGTGCATGATCTCGCTGCCGTAGTACACGAACTCCCCGGGCCCGGTTCCGAAGACCTGGTACGCAAGACTCGGTCCACCGCGATCGATGTACCTCGTCTCGGGGGGCGCCGCCACGGGTTCATCCTTCTGCAAAACAGCGCCGCTCAGCGAGCCTCACCCGGCTCAGGCGAACCGCCCGGTCGACGAGGATGCCTGCTACCCCACTGTGGCCGGGGACGATCCTGTAGGCCTCGTCTACGACAGGCCCAGCACGTCTGTGACCGACCGGCGTCGCGTGTGCCGTCCCGACGATGCCGCCGGAGGTCGCTGTAACGAGTCCGCCTCTGATGCGGACAGGATGTCGGTGGCAGGGATCGTCCGCCACCGACCCGACAGGAGGCCGACATGGCAGGCGTGGAGATCAACGACTTCTCGTCCCCGGACGAGGTGCGCAGCCCCGAGAGCACCACAGTCGAGCTGGTGAAGCTGGCCGGTGGTGAGATCGGCCGCTACACGTTCCAGCCCGGCTGGCAGTGGTCAACCTGCATCAAGCCCGTCGTCGGCACGGACTCGTGCCAGGTGATGCACGTCGGGTACGTCATCTCGGGCGCCCTGCGCGTCGAGCACGAGGACGGCTCTGCGGCCGATCTGGGAGCCGGCCAGGTGTACTGCATCGCCCCCGGCCACGACGCCTGGGTGGTCGGCGATCAGCCCTACGTCGGGGTCGAGTTCCAGGGCGCCGCACACTACGGCGAGAGCTGACCGTGAGGACGCGGTCGAGCCACCCGCTCACCACCTGCAGCGTCACCCTCGCTGCGCCGAGGGAGGCGAGATGACCCTGTTCGCCGTCACCCGAGAAGCCGGCCCGAGCTGGACCTACGGCAAGGGCGCCTTCGAGCAGCCCTCCGTGGATGAGCACGCCGCCTTCATGAGCGGTCTCGCGGCCGAGCGTGTCGTCGTGTTCGCCGGCCCGGTCGCGGGAACTGAGGCCGGCCGCATCCGTGTGCTGATGATCGCGGAGGCGGACCGCGAAGCGGCCGTCCGCACCCGATTGGCGAACGACCCGTGGGAGCGCGCAGATCAGCTGGTCACCACGCTTGTCGAACCCTGGAACGTCCTCGTCGGCGTGGAGCGCATCGCCCCGCCGCACTGACCCGTTGCGGTCGTCTCAGCCGCCCTGCCACTGCGAAGACCACGGCGCCCGACGTCACCAGCGCGTTCTCGTGTGCTCAGGCGTCCAATGGTGACGCCTCGGAACACAAGAACGCGGGGGTGGGGGCAGGGCGTCAGCCGCCCTGGCCGGGGACGACTCTGTACGCCTCGTAGACGCTGTCGATGCCGCGGAGGGTGGCGAGGAGGCTGTCGAGGTGGGCGGGGTCGGCCAGCTCGAAGTCGAAGCGCATCTTGGAGACGCGGTCGGAGCCGGTGTGCGTGGTGCTGCTCAGGATGTTGACGTGGTGGTCGCTCATGGCGGCCGCCACGTCCCGGAGCAGCCGCCCTCGGTCGAGGGCCTTCACCTCGATGGACGGCCACGAAGCGTGCCCTGGTGGGACTCGTCCCAGTCGACGTCGATGAGCCGGTCGCCCTGGCCGTCGGCGAGCGACACGGCGTTGGCGCAGTCGGCCCGGTGGACCGACACGCCGCGGCCACGGGTGACGAAGCCGAGGATCTCGTCGCCGGGCACCGGGGTGCAGCAGCGCGAGAGGCGGACCATGAGGTCGTCGAGGCCCTCGACGTGCACGCCGGCGGCCGGGCGCTTGCGCGACCCGGGCCGACGCGGGTGGCGCATGGTGGTCGGGAGGATCTCGTCCTCCTCGTTGGCGGGGTCGACCGTCGCGCACCTTCTTGGCGACGCGCGCGGCGATGGCCTTGCCCGACACGTGGTGCTCGCCGATGGCGGCGTAGAGCGCGTCGAGGTCGATGTAGTTGAGCTCCTTGGCGATCTCGTGGAGCACCGGCCCGTTGGCCAGCTTCTGCACCGGCAGGCCCTCGCGGCGCATCGCCTTGACGAGCTCCTCCCGACCGGTCTCGACGGCGTCCTCGCGGCGCTCCCGCGAGAACCACTGGCGGATCTTGGACTGGGCGCGGGGCGTGGCGACGATGTGGAGCCAGTCGCGCGACGGGCCGGCGCCCTCCACCTTGCGACGTGAAGATCTCGACGGCGTCGCCCGACGACAGCTTCGAGTCGAGCGGCACGAGCCGCCCGTTGACCCGGGCCCCGATGCAGGCGTGGCCGACCTCGGTGTGGATGGCGTAGGCGAAGTCGATCGGCGTGGCGCCGGCCGAGAGGGTGACCACCTTGCCCTTGGGCGTGAAGACGAAGACCTCGTCCTGCTCGAGGTCGATCTTCAGGTTGTTCATGAACTCGTCCGGGTCGGAGGTCTCCGACTGCCAGTCGATGATCCGGTTCAGCCACGCCACGTCGGCGGGCTCGGACGAGCCGTCCTTGTACTGCCAGTGCGCGGCCACGCCCTGCTCGGCGCGGGCGTGCATCTCGTAGGTGCGGATCTGCACCTCGAGCGGCTTGCCCTGCGGCCCGACCACCGTGGTGTGGAGCGACTGGTACAGGTTGAACTTGGGCATCGCCACGTAGTCCTTGAAGCGGCCCTGCACCGGCTTCCAGGTGGCGTGGATCGAGCCGAGCGCGGCGTAGCAGTCCTTCACCGAGTCGACGATGACCCGGATGCCGACCAGGTCGAAGATGTCGTCGAACTCGCGGCCCTTCACGACCATCTTCTCGTAGATGGAGTAGAGGTGCTTCGGGCGACCGGTGACCTCGGCGTTGATGCGCAGCTCGGCGAGGCGGTGGCGGACCTTCTCCAGCACCTGGGCCAGGTAGAGGTCGCGCTCGGGGCTCCGGATCGACACCATGTGGTCGATCTCGGCGTAGCGCTTCGGGTGCAGCGCGGCGAACGAGAGGTCCTCGAGCTCCTGGCGGACCTCCTGCATCCCGAGCCGGTGGGCCAGGGGGGCGTAGATGTCGATCGTCTCGCGGGCCGTGCGCTCCTGCTTCCAGGCCGGCATGGCGGCGATCGTGCGCAGGTTGTGGAGGCGGTCGGACAGCTTGATGATCAGGACCCGGAGGTCCTTGGCCATCGCCACGAGCATCTTGCGCATCGAGGCGGCCTGCTGGGCCTCCTTGGTGTCGAACTTGATGCGGTCGAGCTTGGTGACGCCGTCGACGATCTGGGCGACGTCGTTGCCGAAGTCGTCCTCGACGTCGCTCAGCTCGAGGCCGGTGTCCTCCACGGCGTCGTGCAGGAGGGCGGCGGCCACGGTGACGTCGTCGAGGCCGAGGTCGGCGACGATCCGGGCCACGGCCAGCGGGTGCTGGATGTACGGCTCGCCCGAGCGCCGGGTCTGGCCCCGGTGGGCATCGCTGGCGGCGAGGTAGGCGCGGGTGATCAGACCGGTCGGCGCCTTGGGGTGCCGGGTGCGGTAGGCGTCGAGCAGCGGCGCGACCTCGTCCGCCGGCGGGCGCTCGTTGCGCCGCCAAGGCAGGACCCGGTCGACCGTGGGCATGAGGGGAAGGCTACCGCCCTCCCCTATCTCTTCTTCTTGCCCTTCTTGCGCGGCCGCGGCGGGATGATGCGGTCGGCCGCGGCACCCGCGCGGGGCGGAGCCGATGTCGACGAGCGCTCGACCTCGGGTCGGTCGAGGGTGACGGTCGCCGTCTTGGCAGCGCCGGCGACCGGCAGGTTGGTCCCGCGCCCGGTCGGGACGTGGGCCACCCCGTCGCCGCGGCGGGCCTGCAGCCGCTCCTTGATGTCGCGGTACCGGGGCTCGCGCTCCTTGAGGACGGCGAGCATCGGCGAGGCGATGAAGATCGACGAGTAGGCGCCGGCGAACAGGCCGATCAGCAGTGCGAGCGCGAACTCCTCGAGCGTCGTGGCTCCGAGCACGTACGAACCGAGCATCAGCAGCGAGGCCACCGGGAGCAGGGCGGTGATCGACGTGTTGAGCGAGCGCATCAGCACCTGGTTGAGCGACTTGTCGACCATCTCGCCGTACGATCAGGTCCTCGCGTCGTGCCGACCAGGTTCGTGTTCTCGTCGACCTTGTCGAACACGACGATGCCGTCGTAGATCGAGAAGCCGAGGATCGTGAGGAGGGCGATCACGGTGGCCGGCGTCACCGCGAACCCGAACACGGAGTACACGCCGACCGTGATCACGACGTCGTGCAGCAGGGCGACGAGCGTGGGGATGGCCATGCGCAGCTCGAAGCGGAACGTGATGTAGATCGTGATGGCGATCAGGAAGAAGATCAGCGCCCGCAGCGCCTTCTCGCTGATCTCGTCGCCCCACGACGGGCCGACGGAGTTGAGGCTCACCTCGTCGGGGTCCGAGCCGGTCTCCTCGGCCAGCAGCTGGGAGATCTCCGTGGCCTTCGAGGTCTCGACGGTCTCACCCTCGACGCGGAGGAGGACATCGCCGCCGCTCTCCAGCGTCTGCACGGTGACCCCTTCGAGCCCGGCGCCCTCCACCAGGTCCTGGGCCTCGGTCACGGAGAGGTCGTGGGCGGGGACCTCCCACACGACGCCGCCCTCGAAGTCGATTCCGAGGTTGAGGCCCCGGGAGACGAGGGAGGCGACGCCAACGACGATCACCAAGGTCGAGATCAGGATCCAGGTCCGGAAGCGACCGACGAAGTCGACGTTGGTCTCGCCGTGGTAGAGGCGATGGAAGACGGACCGTCGACGGAACGCCGTGGCCTCGGCAGGGTCCGACAGCGTGCCCGCCTTGCCCCGCAGCCCTCGCATGATGCCGAACCGCTTGCTGTCGGTGAAGAAGCGGGAGCGGGACATGATGCCGACCATCGGGCGGATGAAGAACCAGGCGACCACGACGTCGAGGAGCGTGGCCAGGCCGAGGAAGAAGGCGAAGCCGCGGACGGGCCCGACCGTGAGCCAGTAGAGGAGCACGGCACCGATGAGGCTGGACATGTTGGCGGCGAGGATCGTGCGCCACGAGCGCTTGAAGGCGCGCTCGGTCGACGCCTGCAGGGGCCGCCCGGCCGAGATCTCGTCCTTCAGCCGCTCGAAGTAGACGACGTAGCTGTCCACGGTGACGCCGACCGACACGACCAGGCCGGTGACGCCCGACAGGCCGAGGGCCAGGCCCTGGGACTGCCCGAGCCAGCAGATGATCGAGTAGTTCAGCGCGCTCCACACCACGAGGCCCAGGACCACCACGAGCCCGAGGGCCCGGTAGTACACGAGCATGTAGAGGACCACGAGGCCGAGGCCGACGAGGCCGGCGACCAGGCCGGCGTTCAGCGAGTCCTCCCCGAGGGTGGCCGACACCGTCTGCACGGTCTGGGCCTCGAGGTTCACCGGGAGGGAGCCGTAGCGGAGCACCAGGGCGAGGTCCTTGGCCTCCTTCTGGGAGAAGTTGCCGGTGATCTGGATCTGGTCGCGCTCGTAGGAGGGCTGGGAGATCGTCGGAGCGGACACCACCTCGGAGTCGAGGACGATGGCGAGCTGCCTGCTCGGGCACGTCTCGGCGCCGGCGTTGCACTGCGCGGCGATGGCGTTGAACGAGTCGATGGCGTCGCCGCCCTTGATGTCGAGCTTCACCGCCCACTGGCCGTTCTGGCCCAGCTCGGCGGCGGCGCCGGAGACGATCTGCCCGGTGGCCTGGGCGGGGCCCAGCTGGTAGGTGTTGACGATCTTGTCGTCCTGCTCCGGGTCTCGCTCCGGCAGGATCACCGGCGCCTCGGGCAGGTCGTCGTCGCGGGGCGTGTACTCGAAGCCCGGGGTGCCACCGCTGCCATCGTCGGCTGCGGGGACGGTGGTGGCCGTCGGGTCGAGCGGATCGATCGGCGCCACGGTGGTGGCGGATCCGTCCTGGAAGCGGTGGCGGGCCGGCCGGCGGACTGGCCGGCGACGGTGGCCGTGGTGGTGGTCGCGTCAGGGGCCGCGGTGGTCGTGGTGCTGCCATCGGCCGGGGGCGTGGTGGTGGTGCTCGTGGACTGCTCGAGGAGGTCCTCGATGGACCCCGGGAGCACGGAGAGCACCGGGCGGAACCGCAGCTCGGCGGTGTCGCCGACGAGCTCGAGGGCCCGCTGCTGGTTCTTCACGCCGGGCAGCTGGACGATGACCGAGTTCGCCCTGGCGGGCGATGTCGGGCTCGGCCACGCCCAGGGCGTCGACGCGGTTGCGGATGATGCTCAGGGTCTGGTCGAGGGCGTCGTCGCTCACCTCCTTGGTGGGCTGGAGCACCACGGAGACGCCGCCCTGGAGGTCGAGGCCCAGCTGGGGGGTGGTGCCCGAGCCGAAGACCAGCCCGAGGGCCAGACCCATGACCAGGACGATGAAGATGAGGGGGGTGAGCTGCTTGCGACGCATGCAGGCGGCGACGCTACCCGTAGGCGGCGGCGACCCGGGACCGCAGGGCGGCCAGGGTCCCCGTGGCGATGGCGTCCCGGGCCTCGGCCACGAGGGCCAGGGTCCAGGCCACGTTGTGGAGGGTGAGCAGGCGGGGCGCCGTGGGCTCGTCGACCACCAGGAGGTGGCGCAGGTAGGCCCGGGACCACCGGGCGCACACCGGGCACGGGCAGGAGGCGTCGAGGGGCTCGTCGGCGTCGATGTTCTCGGCCCGCTTGAGGTTGTACCGGCCGCCCGCCGTGAGGATCGTGCCGTGCCGGGCGAACCGGGTGGGCAGCACGCAGTCGAACAGGTCGATGCCGAGCGCGATCGACTCCAGCATCCCGACGGGGTCGCCCAGCCCCATGAGGTAGCGGGGCCGGTCGCTCCGGGAGCTCGGCCAGCGTCGGCGGCCAGGGCCCCCAGCATCTCGTCTCGGGGCTCCCCCACCGACAGGCCGCCGACGGCGTAGCCGTCGAACCCCACGGCCACCGTGCGCTGGGCGCTCTCGACCCGCAGGCCCGGGTCGGTGCCGCCCTGCACGATCCCGAGCTGGGTGAGCTCGGGCCGCTCCTTGGCCAGGAAGTGGGCGCGGGCCCGGCCCGCCCAGTCCGCGGTGCGGTCGACGGCGAGGCGCAGCTGGTCCGGTGACGACGGGAGCTGCGTGCAGACGTCGAGGACCATCTGGAGGTCGCTGCCGAACGTCGTCTGGAGGTCGACGGCGATCTCGGGGGTGAGGCGGTGCGTGCCCCCGTCGTAGGTGGAGCGGAAGGTCACGCCGTCGTCGTCGAGCCGCACGTTGCCGCCGGGGTCGAGCGAGAACACCTGGTACCCGCCGGAGTCGGTGAGGACGTGGCCGTCCCATCCGGTGAAGCCGTGCAGGCCACCGAACCGCCCGATCACCTCCGCCCCGGGCTTCAGCATGAGGTGGTACGTGTTGCCGAGGACGATCTCGGCACCGAGGTCCTGGAGGTCCTGGGCCGAGAGGTGGCGCACCGCGCCCCGCGTGCCCACCGGCATGAAGCAGGGCGTGGTGACCGTGCCCCGGGGCGTGTGCATGACCGCCGACCGGGCGGCGCCGTCGCGGGCGGTGACCTCCATGCGCAGCGTCATCCCCGCACCCCCCGCAGGAACATGGCGTCGCCGAAGCTGAGGAACCGGTAGCCCTCGGCCAGCGCCGTGGCGTAGAGGTCGCGCCAGCGCGGGCCGACGAAGGCCTCCACGAGCACGAGCAGCGACGACCGCGGCTGGTGGAAGTTCGTCATCAGCGCATCGACCACCGCGAACGGGCGGTCGCCGTGGATGAACAGCTCGGTGCGACCCTCGAGCCGCCCGGTGGCGGCGGCCGACTCGAGGGCGCGCACCGTCGTGGTGCCGACGGCCACCACGCGCTCGGCGGCCTCGCAGGCGGCGAGCGTCGTCGGCGGGCACCCGGTAGCGCTCGGCGTGCATCTGGTGGTCCTCGACCCGGTCGGTGGCGATCGGGCGGAACGTGCCGAGACCGACCACGAGCTCGACGTCGCGGACCGCGATCCCCCGCGACCGGATCCGGTCGAGCACCGCCGAGGTGAGGTGCAGGCCGGCGGTGGGCGCCGCCACCGACCCCGGCCGGTCGGCGTAGGTGGTCTGGTAGCGCTCGGGGTCGTGGAGGGGCTCGGTGATGTAGGGCGGCAACGGCACCTCGCCGTGGCGGCCGAGGACGTCGAGCAGGTCCGAGCCGGCCGGGTGCCGCACCTGGACCAGCCGACGGCCCTCACCCAGGTCGTCCTCCACGACGATGGTCAGGTCGTCGCCGAACCCCAGCTTCGTGCCCGGCCGGAGCTTGGCGCTCGGACGCACGAGGGCCTCCCACGTGCCCGGGCCGGCGTCGGCGGCGGGCTCCAGCAGGAGCACCTCGGCGGCCCCGCCCGTGGCCCGGGTCGTGCGCAGACGAGCCGGCAGCACGCGGGTGGTGTTGACCACGACGACGTCGCCGGGGGCGAGGAGGTCGGGCAGGTCGCGCGACGTGGCCGTGGGTCGGCGCGGCGCCCGGCCCTTCGTCGATCAGCAGCCGCGCCGCGTCGCGAGGCTCGATCGGCGTCTGCGCGATCGCCGACGCCGGCAGCTCGTAGTCGAAGTCGGCGGTCTGCATGGGGACACCAGTGTCCCCGATGGGCAGATCAGCCGAACAACCCGGGCGGGGGCTCGCTGCCGACGGCGCTCGGCGGGACGACCAGGCCGAGGTGGGCCCAGGCGGCCGGGGTGGCGACCCGGCCCCGCGGCGTCCGCATCAGGAGGCCGCGCTGGATGAGGAACGGCTCGTAGACGTCCTCGACGGTCTCGGTCTGCTCGCCGACGCTGATGGCGAGGGTGGACAGTCCGACCGGGCCACCGGAGAAGCGCTCGCAGATGGCCGAGAGGATGGCCCGGTCGACCTTGTCGAGGCCGAGCTCGTCGACCCCGAACAGCGCCAGACCCGCCGACGCGGTGGCCAGGTCGACCGTGCCGTCGCCACGCACCTCGGCGAAGTCGCGCACCCGGCGCAGGAGGCGGTTGGCGATGCGGGGCGTGCCCCGGGCCCGGCCGGCGATCTCCCGGGCGCCCGCCTGGTCGACCTGGACGCCGAGGATCCCGGCGGCCCGCACGGCGATGGCCTCCAGCTCCTCGGGCTCGTAGTAGTCGAGGCGGGCGACGAGCCCGAAGCGGTCGCGGAGCGGCCCGGTGATCGACCCGGTGCGGGTGGTGGCCCCGACCAGGGTGAACCGGGGCAGGTCGAGGCGGATCGAGCGGGCGGCCGGGCCCTTGCCCAGGACGATGTCGATCTGGAAGTCCTCCATCGCGGGGTAGAGCACCTCCTCCACGACGCGCGGGAGGCGGTGGACCTCGTCGATGAACAGCACGTCGCCCTCGCCGAGCTGCGAGAGCATCGCGGCGAGGTCGCCGGCCCGCTCGATGGCGGGACCGGAGGTGACGTGGAGCGTGACGCCCATCTCCACGGCGATGATCCCGGCCAGGCTCGTCTTGCCGAGGCCGGGCGGCCCGGCCAGCAGCACGTGGTCGACGGCCTGGCCGCGACGACGAGCCGCCTCGAGGATGATCGACAGGTGCTCCTTGAGCTCGCGCTGGCCGACGAACTCGTCGAGGCTGCGCGGCCGGAGGCTGACGTCGACCGTCCGCTCGGCGTCGTCCTCGCTCTCATCAGGGCGCAGCAGCTCTTCTCTCATCGCTAGCGCGACCTCACCGTGGCGAGGCGCTGGAGGGCGTCGCGCAGGAGGAGGCCGGCATCGCCGTCGTCGGGTAGGTCGGCCATGACCTCGCGGATCTCGCCGTCGGTGTAGCCGAGGCCGGCCAGGGCCTCCCGCACATCGGCCCGGGCGCCGGAGGTGCCGGACGCCGGCGCGGCCGCGCCTGCGGCGGCAGCCGCTCCGAGGTCGGGCACGGAGAGGCGCGACTTGAGGTCGATCAGGAGCCGCAGGGCCGTCTTCTTGCCGACGCCGGGCACGAGGCAGAGCGCGCCGTGGTCGTCCTCCGCCACGATCCGGGCGAGGGCCACGGGCGCGTGGATCGACAGGATCCCGAGCGCCAGCGCCGGCCCGACGCCGTGGGCGCCGAGCAGGGCCTCGAAGCAGCGTCGCTCGTCCTTGGTGGCGAAGCCGTAGAGCGTCTGCGCGTCCTCCCGCTGGTGGTGGTGGATCCAGCAGAAGACCTCGTCGCCGACGTCGCCCAGCGACACCGCGGTGGTGGGGCTCACCGAGATCCGGTAGCCGACGCCCGCGGCGTCGATCGTGACCTCGGTGTCGTCGCGATCCGACAGGGTCCCGCGGAGCGAGCCGATCATCGGGCCACCGTGTCGGCGGCGGCCACCCGAGCCCGCATCGGCGCGTGGGCGAGGTGGCACAGCGCGATCGCCACCGCGTCGGCCGCATCGACCGGCCGCAAGGGCTGGGAGATGCCGAGGAGGGTCTGCACCATGCGCTCCATCTGGTCCTTCGACGCGCCGCCGACGCCGGCGACCGCCTGCTTCACCTGGTTCGGGGAGTACTCGACGACCTCGCAGCCCGCGGCCACCGCCTCGGCCATGGCCAGGCCGGCGGCCTGGGCCACCGCGATGGCGCTGCGCACGTTGACCTGGAACAGCACCCGCTCGATGGCCACCACCGCCGGGCGGTGCTCCTCGATCAGCGACCGCAGGTCGCCCTGGAGCTCGGCCAGGCGGTCGGGCACGGCGAGGTTCGGGTCCGTGCGCAGCACGCCGACCGCCACCGCTCGGGTGCGATCGGGGCCCGCGCTCGACGAGGCCGTAGCCGCAACGGGACAGGCCCGGGTCGATGCCGAGGACGTACACGTGTTCGATCGTAACCGCGGCGCCCTGGCCACGGGCGGACCCGACCTACTGGGCGGCCTTGACCGCCTCGATGAGCTCGGCGGTGGGCCGGAAGGTGATCCCGGCCACGGCCTTGTGGGCCCAGCGGACCATGCCCTCGCCGTCGATCACGAACACCGATCGCCGGTAGAAGCCGAGCGGGCCGAGGATGCCGTAGGCCTCCCCCACCGCCTTGTCGATGTCGGCCAGCAGCGGGAAGCCGAAGCCGCCCTGCTTGCAGCTGAACTCGTCGTGGCTCACGACCGACTGCGGGCTCAGGGCCAGCACCTGCGCGCCGACCTCGTCGAAGCGGTCGATGTCGTCGGTGTAGGCGTTGAGCTGCCGGGTGCACACCGGCGTGTTGTCGCCCGGGTAGAAGACGAGCACGACGACCTGCCCGCGGTAGTCGGACAGCGAGTACGTGCGCCGGCCCTCGTCGGTGTTGTCGCTGCCCTCGAGGGAGAACTCGGGTGCCGGCCTGCCCAGCTCGGCGCCCATCAGGCCTCGATCGCCTCGAGGAGCTCGTCGGAGATGTCGAAGTTCGCGTAGACGTCCTGCACGTCGTCGTTGTCGTCGAGGGCGTCGATCAGGCGCAGCACCTGCTTGGCCACGTCGGACTCGTCGACGGCGATCGTGGAGGTGGGCAGCATCGTGAGCTCCGACGAGCTGACCGTGACGCCACCCTCCTCGAGCGCCGCCCGCACGGTGTGGAGCTCGGTCGGCGGAGTGGTGATCCGCCACACCTCGCCGTCGTCGGCGATGTCCTCGGCGCCGGCCTCGAGGGCGAGGAGCATGAGCTCCTCCTCGTCGGCCGAGCGATCGGCCAGCACGACGCCCTTGCGCTCGAACTGCCAGGCCACCGCGCCGGGCTCGGCCATCGAGCCGCCGTTCTTGGTGAACGCGTTGCGCACCTCGGCGCCGGTGCGGTTGCGGTTGTCGGTGAGCACGTCGCACGAGGACGGCGACGCCGCCCGGGGCGTACCCCTCGTAGGTGATCGACTCGTAGACGACGCCCTCGAGCCCGCCGGTGGCCCGCTTGATGGCCCGCTCGATCGTGTCGATCGGCACCGAGTTGTCGCGGGCCTTCTGGAACATGGTCCGCAGCGACGGGTTGGCGTCGGGGTCGGGCCCGCCCTCGCGGGCCGCCACCTCGACCTGTCGGATGAGCTTGGCGAAGACCTTGGCCCGGGCCTTGTCGGCCGCGCCCTTCTTGTGCTTGATCGTGGCCCACTTGGAATGGCCGGACATCAGCCGATCTCCTTCAGGAAGCGGTCGTGGATGCGGAGGTCGTCGGACAGCTCCGGGTGGAACGCGGCGACGGTGACCGTGCCCTGGCGGCACAGCACCGGGCTGCCCGTCGACGGTGGCGAGCACCTCGACGTCGGGCCCGGCCCGCTCGACGACGGGGGCCCGGATGAACACGGCGTGGAACGAGCTCGGGCTCGCCGTCGATCGCGAGGTCGGCCTCGAACGAGTCGACCTGGCGGCCGTAGCCGTTGCGGCGCACCGAGAGGTCGATGCGCCCGAAGCAGCGCTGGTCGGGCCGGCCGTCGAGCACCTCGGACGCGAGCAGGATCATCCCGGCGCAGGTGCCGAGCGCGGGCAGCCCGGCGGCCAGGCGCTCGGCGAGCGGGTCGAACAGGCCCGACGACTCGAGCAGCATCGACATCGTGGTGGACTCGCCGCCGGGCAGGACCAGGGCGTCGACCTCGGGGAGCTGCGCGGGGCCGCGGACGAGGACGGGCTCAGCGCCGAGCGAGGCCACGGCGTCGGCGTGGCGCGCGAAGGCGCCCTGCAGCGCCAGCACGCCGACCTTCACCTGGTGGCATCCACATGGCGCAACAGCGTAGGGACTACCAGCCGCGGTCGGCGAGCTTGGTCTCGAGGCCGCCGATCTCGAGGCCGGGCATGGCCGGCCCGAGGCCGCGGGACACCTTGGCCACGATGTCGGCGTCGGCGAAGTGCGTGGTGGCCTCGACGATCGCCTTGGCCCGCCGGGCCGGGTCGTCGGACTTGAAGATGCCGGAGCCCGACGAAGATGGCCTGCGGCGCCGAGCTGCATCACCAGGGCGGCGTCGGCCGGGGTGGCGATGCCGCCGGCGCAGAACAGCGGCACCGGGAGCGTGCCGGTCTGGGCGACCTCCTGCACGAGCCCGATCGGCGCCTGCAGGCGCTTGGCCCACTCGTAGAGCTCGGCGGAGTCGGCCTGGGTGATCTTGCGGATGTCGCCGAGGATCGAGCGCAGGTGGCGGACGGCCTCGACGATGTTGCCCGTGCCGGCCTCGCCCTTCGAGCGGATCATGCACGCGCCCTCGCTGATGCGGCGGAGCGCCTCGCCGAGGTTGGTGGCGCCGCACACGAACGGGACGGTGAACGCCCACTTGTCGATGTGGTGGGCCTCGTCGGCCGGCGTGAGCACCTCGGACTCGTCGACGTAGTCGACGCCGAGCGCCTCGAGGACCTGGGCCTCGACGAAGTGGCCGATGCGGGCCTTGGCCATCACCGGGATCGTGACGACGGCCTTGATGCCCTCGATCATCTCGGGGTCGGACATGCGGGCCACGCCGCCGTCGCGACGGATGTCGGACGGCACCCGCTCGAGCGCCATCACGGCCACGGCGCCGGCGTCCTCGGCGATCTTGGCCTGCTCGGGGTCGACGACGTCCATGATGACGCCGCCCTTGAGCATCTCGGCCAGGCCGCGCTTCACGCGGGTGGTGCCGGTGTCGTGGGTGGGCTCAGCGGGGGGCATGCCCCGAATCGTACCGTCGGCCCCGCCTCGGGGCCCCAGCTGGACTAGCTGCGGGCTAGCGCGGGTGGCGCCGCCGGCCTGGGGCAGCGCGACCCAGGTGCGGCCGGGGGTCAGGCCGATCGGGTTGCCGTCGACGTCGGTGTAGGTGGTGACGCCGTCGAGCGCCGGCTTGCTCCAGCGGCCCTGGACCAGACCGCCGGCGGTGAGGACCCAGGCGTCGCCCTCCCCCACCAGCTCGGCCTCGGGGATCATGCACGCCGAACTGGTCCGGTGACGCCCGAGGAGACGTAGCGGACGAACTGGATGATGACGTTGGCCGGAGCGATCTGGAGCCCGTCCGCGTCGACGTGGGGCGGTGCCCTTCTGGCGTGCGGGCCCAGCCGGTGCCGTTCCAGCGTGTAGTCGACGGGGGCGGCGCCGGCGCTCGTGCCGTAGGTGACGTGCACCGTCGTGACCGGCTCGAGGTGGGCCGGCGCCTGGCCGGCGGCCCGGTAGGTGAACAGCGGCGCCGGGGGCGCCGGCTCCCTCGTCGGCCGGGAGCTTCCGCACCGCGGCGGTGTCGAGGAGCATCAGGTTGTGGGGCGCCCGGCGGTCGCCGGCCCGGTTGTACTGCGACGTGGCCTTGTCGACGCCGACGTCGGTGAGGGGTGCGCCGCGGATCGCGCTCGGCGAAGATGTCGTTGGCCCCGCTCCACGCGAAGTACGGGCGGTTGCAGCGCGGCGACGATCGCCGAGGTCGGAGGTGCGGGCCGAGCGGACGGGCCGGCGGGCTTGGCGTCGGTCGAGTGGAAGACGGCGAGGAGGCGGGTGACGCTGCCCTCCACCCGCTCCTCGTAGACGACGTCGGCCTGCGTTGATGCCGGCCTGGGGGCGGGCCTTGGGCTCGACGTTGTCGATCTTCACGATCAGCGCGGGCCGGGCGACCACGTCGGCGTCGGTGACGGGCAGGCCGGTGAGCGGCGCCGTGGGCGGGGCCGTGGTGGTGGTCGAGGGCTGGGGCTTCGTCGTCGACGGCTTGGCCTCGTCGTCGCCGCCTCCGGAGCAGGCGGCGAGGAGGCCGAGCGACAGGACGAGGGCGGTGGCGGCGCGGATGGTGCGACGGAGGGTCATGGGTCAGAGCTCGCGCAGCAGCGCGATGCGTTCCTCCAGCGGGGGGTGGGTGTCGAACATGCGGTTGATGCGGGAGAGCCGGCCCTCTTCGGGGGTCTGCGCCATCGGCTGCTCGATCCAGAGGTGGGCCGTGGCGTGGGACGCCGAGCCGACGACCGTGGTGTCGTCGCGCAGCTTCTCGAGCGCCGAGATCAGCCCCGGCGGGTAGCGGGTGATCTCCACGCCGGAGACGTCGGCGAGGGTCTCGCGCTTGCGGCTCACGGCGGCCTGCATGACCCGGGCGATCAGCGGGGAGAGGGCGAGCAGCACGAACCCGAGGATGGCGAGGATGGCCTGAGGCCCGCCGCCGCCCTCGCGGTCGCTCCCGCCGCCGGCCCATCCCGAACCACAGGAACCGGATCCCGACGTTGGAGGCGATCGCGATCACGCCGACGAGGGTGACCGCCAGCGTGGAGACGAGGATGTCGTAGTTCTTGATGTGGCTCAGCTCGTGGGCGAGCACGCCCTCGAGCTCGACGCGGTTCATCTTCTCGAGCAGCCCGGTGGTGACGGCGATCGCGGCGTGCTGCGGGTTGCGGCCGGTGGCGAAGGCGTTGGGCGCGGCGTCGTCGACGATGTAGATCCGCGGCTTCGGGAGCCCGGCGGCGATGCAGAGCCCCTCGATGAGGTTGTGCAGCCGGGGGTGCTCCTCCACCGTCGCGGGGCGGGCCCGGCTCACCGCGAGCGCGATGGCGTCGGACTTCCAGTACGACAGCGCCGCGGTGCCGCCCGCGACCACCAGCGCGACCACGATGAACGCGACGCCGTTGCCGATCAGCAGGTTGAGGGCGGCCCCGACCGCGGTGACGAGCACCACGAACGCAGCGATGAGGAGGATGGAGCGGCGCTTGTTCTGCGCGACCTGGTCGTACACGCGGTCAGGCGGTGGGCGGCGTGGTGGGAGGCGGGGACGCCGTCGGCGTGTCGAAGCTCACCTGCACGGGACCGCGGGCGGTCTCCTCGACCTCGAAGTACTCCCGCTCGGAGAAGCCGAGCCGGCGGGCGATCGTGTTCGCCGGGAACGTCTGGATCTTGGTGTTGAACTTCATGACCATGTCGTTGAAGAACTGGCGGGCGTAGGCGATGCGGCCCTCGGTGCCCGTGAGCTCCTCCTGCAGGTTGAGGAAGTTCTGGTTCGCCTTGAGGTCCGGGTAGGCCTCGGACAGGGCGAACACCGACTTCAGCGCGCCGGTGATCATGTTCTCGGCGGCAGCCTGGTCCTGGGTGCCGGTGGCGCTCATGGCCACGTTGCGGGCCGCGATCACGGCCTCGAGGGTCTCCCGCTCGTGGGAGGCGTAGCCCTTCACCGTCTCGACCAGGTTCGGGATGAGGTCGTAGCGGCGCCGGAGCTGGACGTCGATCTGCGCCCAGCCGTTGTCGACCTTGTTCTTCAGGCTGACGAGGCCGTTGTAGGTGACCATCACCCAGAGGCCGATGACGACCACGAGGGCGATGACGATGATCAGGGGGATTCCCACGGCGGGCTCCTCTTCTTGGAAGGGGACCTGAAAGAGTTCCTGAGCCTACCGCCGGGTCCGACGCCCGCTGCTCGCGACCCTGGCGTAGACCTCCTCGTACCGCTCGGCCAGGCGCGCCATGGACAGCTCCTCGGCCCGGCCGCGGCCGCCGGCCACCAGCTCGGCCCGCAGGCTCGGCTCCTCGAGCACCCGGCGCAGGGCCTTGGCGAGCGCCGCCGCGTCGCCGACCGGGGCCAGCAGGGCGTCCTTGCCGTCGGTGGCCACGTTGCGGTGGCCGTCGAGGTCGGACGCCACCAGCGCGCAGCCCGACGCCATCGCCTCGAGGAGCACCATGCCGAACGACTCCCCGCGCACCGACGGGGAGCAGTACACGGTGCACCCCCGCATCCGGGCCGCCCGGTCCTCGTCGCTGATCCGGCCGAGCCACTCGATCCGGGGGTCGTGGCCGAAGCGGGCCCTGAGCTCCTCGGTCTGGGGACCGTCGCCGCCCGCCCAGACCCGGACGTCGGCGGGCAGGTCGGCGAGCGCCGCCAGCAGCACCTCGAGGCCCTTGCGGGGCTCGTGGCGGCCGAGGAAGAAGATGGTGGGCCCGTCGGTCGGGTGGGCCGGGCCGTGCGCGAAGCGATCGACCTCGATGCCGTTGTAGAGCAGCTCGTAGGTGCCGCCGAGGTACCGCTGGGCGAGCGCCATCGCGTCGGGCGACACCGCGCACCGGACCTCGAGGCGCTTGGCCATGCGCTTCAGGCCCATCCCCAGGTAGCGGTACGGCGCGCTCTCGCCGGCCGCGTGGAACGTGCCGACGAGGGGCGAGCCGAACAGGAGCGCGGTCATCGTGGGGCCCGGGGCGATCGGCTCGTGCAGGTGGATGACGTCGAAGTCCTCGTCGCGCAGGGCCCGGATGGTCCGCAGCTGCGCCGACGGGTCCGGCGCGAGCGGTGCGACCGAGCCGTTGGCGGCCGTCGGGACGCTGCGGCCGAGGGGCGTGACACCGGCGTCGGGCGGCGGGCCGTCGCAGGGCCCGAGGACGCGCACGTCGTGGCCCGTGCGGCGCAGAGCCCGGGCCAGGCCCAGCACCTGGCCCTGCACGCCGCCGGGGATGGTCAGCGAGTACGGGCAGACCAGACCGATGCGCACGCCGCGGACTCTACGACGTCCGGTCGCTCGGCCCCAGTGGCGCCAATCCGCTGCAGGAGGGCTAGGAGCCCCGATCAGACGGCCAGTTGGGCTGCAGGAGGTGCCACTGCTCGGGGGCCACCCGGATCAGCTCCTCCAGCGCGTTGGCGACGTCCTGGGTGATGCGGGCGATGTCCTCCCGCAGCGTGCCGTGGCGCGAGGTGTCGAGGGCCGGCTGCACGACCCCGTGGCGCTTCTCGCCGTGGAAGTAGATCGCCGTCGGGTGGATCGGGGCGCCGGTGCGCAGCGCCAGGACGGCCGGGCCGGCGGGCAGCGTGGTGCGCTCGCCGAAGAACTCCACCTCGACGCCGTCGCCCGCGAGGTCGCGGTCGCACAGCAGGGCGAGCAGGTCGTTGTTCCGCAGCGCCCGGATGGTGGCCTTGCCGGCCTCCGGGCCCAGGGGGACGACCTCCATCCCGATGGAGCGGCGGAGCTCCACGAACCACTCGAAGAGCTCTGGGGGGTCGAGCTGCTCGACCACTGCGGTGACCGGGATGCCGCGGATCCGGGTGAGCCAGAAGCCGGCCCACTCCCAGCCGCCGAGGTGGGGCAGGGCCATGATCGCCCCGCTTCCCGCGGCGCGGGCCGCGTCGATGTGCTCGAGGCCCTCGGCCGAGAACCCGGCGTCGATCTCCTCGAGGGACATCCCGGGGAGGCGGAACGACTCGACCCAGTAGCGGCCGTAGGACTCGAACAGCCGCGAGGTCGCCCGCTGCAGGCGGATGCCCCGCAGCGACGGGTCGGCACGCTGCAGGTTCCGCGCCGCCATCCGGCGGCGGGCGGGCGTGATGCGGCTCGAGGCACGCGCCAGCGCATCGCCGGTGCGCATCGCCACCGGCTCCGGGAGCGCGCGGGCCAACCGGGCCCCGACCTTGAACGCAGGTGTGAGGACGTCCACCACCGCAGCCCCCGAAGCGGTCGTGCGGCCAGGCGCTAGCGGCGGCTGGTGCTCGCTCGCCGGCGCCAGGCCCGCTCGGTCGGACGGGCAGCTCGGCGGGCCCGCCAGCGGCTGGCCTGCGGAGCCGGCTTCGGCGCGCTGGCCTGCTGCCACACCCGGACGAACCGCTGCACCGCGGTGACCAGGGTGAGCACGAGCATGAGCCACAGCACCGGGATCAGCAGCGAGTCGAAGAGGAGCGCGAACCCGAGGGCGATGATCCGCTCGGCCCGCTCCATGAGGCCGCCTCGCGCGTCGAACCCGAGCGACTCGGCCTTGGCCCGCTCGTAGGAGATGAGCATCGACGCGCCGAGCACGGCGAGCGGCAGCACCGCGATGCGCCCGGGGTGCGTGGTGGAGAGGTGCCAGGCGACGCCGCCGAGCAGGAGCGCGTCGGTGACGCGGTCGGACACGGAGTCGAAGAACGCGCCCCGAGGCCCCGCGGTGCCGGAGGCCTTGGCGACCGCGCCGTCGAGCAGGTCCGGCAGCGCGCAGAGCACGAGCAGCAGGAGGCCGGCGCGCAGCGCGCCGTTGCCGATGGCGACCGCCGCCCCGCCAGCCAGCACCACACCCGTGGCGGTGAGGTGGTCGGCGGTGATGCCGGTGCGGCGGATGTTGGCTCCGATGGGCTTGAGGCCCTGCTCGAAGCTGGATCGCCAGCGTCCGTCGAACATCGAGGTCCTTCGGTCTTCCGTGGGGATTGGGGCCGGGCCAGGCTACCCGGAGGGCCCTCCGGCCAGCGACATCGGTCAGGCCCCGGCCAGCCGCCCGAGGCCCCGCAACAGCCCCGGCCAGAGCGCGAACAGGAGGTGGTGACCGGCCTCCGGGAGGACCTCCACCACGGCTCCCGGGAGCCGGGCGGCCAGCCACGCGCCCACCTCCGGCGGCGACACCCCGTCCTGGCCCCCCTGGTAGAGCAGCACCCGGGCCTGCACGGCGCCGAGGTCGAGGCCGGGGGTCAGCTGGAGCCGGAGGTCCTGCTCCAGGGCAGCGATCCCACCGCCCACCCCGGCGAGGAGCCCCGCCGCGAGCGCCTCCGCCGCGCCCGGGACAGCGGCCAGCTCGCGCCGACCCACCGCCCCGGCGCCCTCGAGCACGTGCTCCAGCGCGAGGTCCCACGTCAGGGGCTGGGGCACCAGGTACGGGGCGACCTCGGCCGCCACCTCCGCGGCCGACGCGTCGGTGGCCATCTCCACCAGGGGACGTCGGGTCGGACCGAGGGCGGCGACCACCGCGGCGTCGTCGTAGGCCTCGGCCGGGGGCACGGTGGCCAGGAGTCCGAGCGCCCGGGCTCGCGGTCCGAGCACCGTGGCGGCGCCGAGCGCGGCCAGACCACCGGAGGACCACCCGAGCAGGGCGACCCCGTCGAGGCCCAGCGCGTCGAGCGCGACCCCGAGGTCGTCGCCGATCGACGTGAGCGTGGCGACGGGGTCCGGCGAGCTGTCCCCCGCGCCCGGGCGGTCGACGGCGAGCAACCGGACGCCGGCCCGCTCGGCCAAGGAGTCGTCGGGGTGCCGGGCCAGCCGCGAGTCGGGGAGCCCGTGCAGGTACACGACCGGCACCCCGTCGGGGTCGCCGACGTCGTCGAGGGCGAGGACCCGCCCATCGGGCAGCTGGATCCGACGCAGGCCCACGAGCGCACCTTAGGAGCCGAGCCGACAGGCGAGGCGACCGGACGGCACAGTGCCATGCTCGACACGGAGGAATCCGGCCCCGCCCCCTCCGAGGCATCACGTCGGGCCGACGGGTACCCTGCCCGAACTCGCCACGAACCCTTGCGAGGGGGGAGCCGCCGTGCAGCTGTTCTCGTCGGAGAAGGTCCGAAACGTCGCACTCGTCGGCCACGGCGGTGCCGGCAAGACGACCCTGGCTGAAGCCCTGCTGCACCGCGCCGGTGCGGTGAACCGGCTCGGCCGCGTGGAGGACGGCACCACCGTGTGCGACCACGAGCCGGAGGAGCAGGCGCGCGGCCTGTCCCTGTCCCTGGCCCTCGCGCCGTTCGAGTGGAACGGGCACAAGGTCAACCTCGTCGACACGCCCGGCTACGCCGACTTCCTCGGCGATGTCATCGCCGCGCTGCGAGTGGTCGACCTCGCGGTGTTCGTGGTCTCCGCGGTGGACGGCGTCGAGGTGCAGACCGAGGCCATCTGGCGCGAGGCGTCCCGCCTGGGCGTTCCCCGCATGGTCTTCATCAACAAGCTCGACCGAGAGCGAGCCAGCTTCGAACGCACCCTCGAGGAGCTCCGGGACAAGCTCGGAGCCGGCGTCGCGCCGCTCGAGCTGCCCATCGGCGCGGAGGCGGACTTCCGGGGGATCGCCGACCTGCTCACCGACACCGCCCACGTCTACGTCGACGGCGTGCCGCACACCGAGCCCATCCCCGACGAGATGGAGGCCCTGGAGCACCAGGTCCACGACAACCTCGTGGAGGGCATCGTGGTCGCCGACGACCAGCTGCTCGAGCGCTACCTCGAGGGCGACCAGCCCGAGTTCACCGAGCTGGAGCACGCGCTCACGCTCGGCATCGAGACGGCGAGCGTCTTCCCGGTCGTGTGCGGCTCGGCCCTCAACGAGGTCGGCATCGACCGGCTGGCCGACCTCCTCGTGGAGATCGGGCCACCGCCCGCCGATCGGCCGACCATCGTCACCGCCGGCGACACCGAGGTCGAGGTCGCGACCGACCCGGATGCCGAGCCGCTCGCGTTCGCGTTCAAGACGATCGCCGACCCGTTCGTGGGGCAGCTCACGTTGTTCAAGGTCCTGTCCGGCACGATCCGCAACGACGACCACCTGATCAACAGCCGCAGCGGCACCGACGAGCGCCTCCACGGCCTGTTCGTCGTGCGGGGCAAGGAGCACGAGCCCGTCGACGCGCTGTGCGCGGGCGACCTCGGCGGCGTCGCCAAGCTCTCCGGCACGCGCACCGGCGACACGCTGGCCCCACGCAACCGCCCGGTACGGGTCGCCCCCATCGAGACCCCGGCCGCCGTCCTGGCCGCCGCCGTGGTCCCGGCCACGCAGGCCGACGACGACAAGCTCGCGTCCGCTCTCCACCGGCTCCAGGAGGAGGATCCCGTCCTCCGCGTCGAACGGGACGAGGAGACGCACCAGACCCTCCTCTGGGGCACGGGCGACACGCACCTCTCGATCGCCGTCGAGCGGCTCGAGCGGAAGTTCGGCGTGAAGGTCACGACCGAGCCGGTGAAGATCCGCTACCGCGAGACGATCACCGGCCGCCGCGACCGCCACGAGTACACGCACAAGAAGCAATCGGGCGGCCACGGCCAGTACGCGCGGGTGGTCATCGACGTCGAGCCGCTCGAGCGGGGCGGCGGGTTCGAGTTCGTGGACAAGGTCGTCGGCGGCGCGATCGGCAAGGGGTACATCCCCGCGGTGGCCAAGGGCATCGAGGAGGCCATGCACGGGGGTGGACCGAACGGCCACCCGGTGGTGGACGTCCGCGTGACCCTCGTCGACGGCAAGGAGCACAGCGTCGACAGCAACGAGATGGCCTTCCGGTCCGCGGGCCGCGCCGCGTTCCAGGAGGCGATCGCACAGGCCGATCCGGTGGTGCTCGAACCGATCTCCGCCGTCGAGGTCGTCACGCCCGACCACATGCTGGGCGACGTGCTCGGTGACCTGAACGCCCGTCGCGGGCGCGTCCTGGGCACCACGCCGGGCGATCCGGGCGAGCAGGAGGTCAGCGCCAACGTCCCCCAGAGCCAGCTCCTGCGCTACGCCACCGAGCTGCGCTCCCTCACCGGCGGGCGTGGCCGGTTCCGCGCCGAGCACGACCACTACGACGTGCTGCCCCCCGGCGTCACCTGATGTCCCGCTGCCGATGAGCGTTCGGTCACCTCGCGACGCCGCCGTCGCCCTCCGCTCGCTCCCCCGCCGCTTCCGCGAGGTCTTCGCCGTGCTCGACGAGGACCACCCGCCCGACGCGCTCGCCCGCCAGACCGTGAGCGACGGCACGTCGGCCCTCGGGCACCTCATCGCTGCGCGCCACGTGGTGGCCGACACCCACCGCACCCTCGCGGACGTGCTCATCGCGGACGACCCGCTGGTCGAACCGATCGCCGACGAGACCCCGCTCGACCCGTCCGGGACGATCGAGGAGCGGATCTCGGAGCTGGGGTGGGAGACCGACGCACTGGCCGACCGCGTCGACCACGTGTCGGCCGACGAGTGGGGTCGGCGGGCGCGCTCCGGTGGCGGAGCCGACGCCATGAGCGCCGCCGACCTCCTGTGGAGCGGCGTCGACGCCGCCATCGCCCACCTGAAGGGCGCGGCACGGACGCTGGCCGAGGCTCGCCAGGCCCGGTAGCGACGCCGCTTCCACGTGGCGCGGCGCGCTCGTAGGCGCTCCGTCCATGGAGGCCCTGGCGGGATGGCTGTTCCGGCGCTACCGGCGTCGCTACACGCTCGTCATCGTCGTCACCTCGCTGGCCTTCCTGGCGCCTGGCGTGCTGGTCCCCACGGTCGCCCAACTCCCCCGATTTGATGCCCAGATGGCCCGAACGGGCTGAAGAGGGCCCGGTTTCCGGGCCCGCGGGTAGCGTCGCCGGATGCAGGACCGGCGGCTGGGGCAGCAACCGGCGCTCGACGGCGTCCGGGCGATCGCCATCGGGTTCGTGGTGCTGTTCCACGCCGAGGACGTCGTCCACTACAACGACCGCTGGTTCCCCGGCGGCTTCCTGGGCGTCGACCTGTTCTTCGTCCTCTCCGGGTTCCTGATCACCCGGCTCCTGCTCGAGGAGCGCGCCCTCACCGGCCGGCTGTCGGTCCGCCGCTTCTACGGGCGCCGGGCGGCCCGCCTGCTCCCCGCCCTCGCGCTGTTCCTCGTCGCGCACGTCACGTGGGTCGCAACAGGTGGGTTCCGCACCACCGCCGCCCACGAGGCGGAGAGCGTCCTCTACGTCGTCCTCTACATCAGCAACTGGTCGTCGAACCTCGGCAACGTGCTCGCGCTCGGGCTCGGCCACCTGTGGTCGCTCTCGGTGGAGGAGCAGTTCTACGTGGTGTGGCCCTTCGTGTTCCTCCTCGCCGCCCGCCGCCCCCGCCTGCTCGGCGCGGTGGTCCTGCTGGGGATCGCCACCGCCGTGGTCGTGCGGATCGTCAGGTGGGACGGCCCGGACAGCTGGGGTTGGGTCTACTTCCGGACCGACGCCCGCATGGACTCGCTCCTCGTCGGTGCGGGGCTCGCGATCGCACACGCGTCCGGCACCCTCGATCGGGTCCCTGCGCGCGTGCGACAGGCCGGGGCGCTCGTCGGGCTCCTCTGCCTCGCGGCCTCCGTGGTCACCCTCGGGCTGCGCTCCGCGATCCTCTACACGAGCGGGTGGTTCACGGTCGTCGCGGTGGCGTCGGCCATGGTCCTCGCGGGGGTGATCGACCAGCGCTGGTGGCTCACCGACCTCCTGTCGATGCGCATCCCGCGCGTGGTCGGGCGCGTCTCGTACGCCCTCTACCTCTGGCACTCGCTGGTGATGATGTGGGTGAACACCGAGCTCGACGCGCCGGCGCCGTGGGTGACGCTCTCCATCTCAGCGGTGATCACCACCGCGCTGGTGGCGGCATCGTGGTTCCTCGTGGAGCAGCCCATCCTGCGCTGGAGCCACCGCCGATTCGCGCGGCCCGGCTCGTCCCGAGCTCAGATGTCGGACCAGTCCTCGGGGTTGTCCTCGGTGAAGTGAGCCACGATCTCGCCGTCCACGCCGTCGACCAGCACGAGGCCGCGGGTGGCCGGGGGGTCCTCGGCGGAGTACAGGAGGATCCGCCACGTGGGTCGGCTGCGCAGGCCGCGCCAGCCGAGCTGGGCGGACGCGTGGCCCACCGGGAAGCCAACGGTGCGGGAGGCCGCCACCAGCGCGTCGCGCTCGTCGACGTCGAGGTCGTAGCCCGACAGCAGGTGGTAGCCACCGAGGAGGGCGAGGAGGATCGCGGCGCCGAGGAAGCCGCCGTTGACGAGCACGCCGTCGCCCTGGCCGGCCAGGGCCCACACGACCACCAGCCCGGCCGCCACCATCAGGTACAGGTACCCGGGGATGCGACGCCGGTTGTTGTTCGGGAACACGTAGGGCCCGACGTAGCCCTCCGCGACCAGGTCGTCGGGGAGCTGGTCGCGCACCTCTGCGTCGGCGACCTCGGCGGGGGTGGGTTCGTCGGCCATCTCGTGTCCGACGGTAGGGGCCGGACCCTCAGGTGGGCCAGACGGGAGAACGAGACCGGCCCCCGCCGAGGCGGGGGCCGGTCCTCATGTGCCGATCTTGGCGACGCCGCGATCAGCTGCGCTTGCTCGCGGCTCCTCAGGCGGTGGTGAGGCGCCGGCGGAGGGCAGCGGCGGCGAGGCTGGCGCCGACGAGGGCAGCGACAGCACCCATCGGCACGCCACCGCCGGTGAGCGGCAGCTGACCGCTGTGCTCGGTCAGGTTGGGGTCGTAGCTGGCCGTGTTCTTCGGGTTCCCGTCGGTGTGGCAGTCGGGGTCGTCGAAGTCGGTGGTGCCATCCGAGTCGTTGTCGATGTTGTCAGCGCACGCCCCGTCGGACTCGTCGTTGTCGTTCGGGTTGAAGCTGTTCGGGTTGTCGGCCTTGCCGTCGGTGTGGCAGCCGGGGTCCTGGGCGTCGATCTTGCCGTCACCGTCGTTGTCGGCGGTGTCGGAGCACTGGGGCAGAGCGCCACAGGCGACGCCGCTGAGCTCCGCGTGGCCGAACCGGGCCTGCACGACGCCGGCCCCCGGGTCGGCGGCGTCGAGGACCGTGACGACCAGGGCGTCGATGGCGAGACCACCGCCGGCGAGCTCCGTGACCACGCCCTCCTCGATGTCGAGGAGCGGGTCGAGCGGGTCGAGACCCGGGAAGAGGGTGCTGAGCAGGTCGTCGAGGGCATCGCCGAGCTCCTCGGAGCCCGCGATGTCGAGGTCGATGTTCTCGGAGTCGGCGGAGTACGTGGCGGTGCTCCCGACGCAGTGGGCGACGACCTCGCCGGTGACAGCCGAAGCGTTCACGAGGGGCACCCCGACGGCCACCGCGTCGATGATCACCTCGAGGTCCTCGATCTGGCCGAGGGCCTGAGCGTTGTACGGGCCATCGACGGAGTGCGTCTCCAGGAACGACTCGATGTCGGAGTCCTTGTGGACGCGCGCCTCTGCGTTCAGGGTGCCGCTGAAGGCGAGCGGGGCCAACGGCAGCTCCAGCAGCGCTTCGTCCGAATCGTCACCGATGCCGGCCACCTCTGCCACCGGCGTCGGGGGCAGGACGTCGGTCCCTGCCAGCGTGATGGTCCCGCCGAAGGCGGACGCATCTCCACTCGAGGAGGGATCGGCGCCAGCGCCGCTGGCGACCGCCCCGACCATGGCCAGTGTCAGCAACACGCCTACCAGTGCCTTGTGCATCCACGCTCCTACTTGTTGTGGGACGGGTTTCGCCCATGAGGCGACCGTCTTCCATCGAGGTGGACATTACCTTCCCCGCCGACCGATTCGCAGCCATTCCACGCCACGTCCCCCGAGGCCACTGCCCTTTTGCGGTGGTTGGGGGAGAAAGTGCGGTTTGCGCCGTCAGGTGGGCCAGGCGGCCCGGAGCTGCTCCCCGACCTCGGCGAGGCTGACGGGCAGAACCCGGGTCTCCGCGGTCACACCGATGAAGTTGGCGTCACCCTCCCATCGAGGCACGCAATGCACGTGGAGATGGTCCGACTGCGAACCGCCCGCGGCCGCTCCGAGGTTGAGACCGACGTTCACGGCGTCGCAGTGCAGCAGGGTCTTGAGGGCGACCACCGCGTCCCGGACGGTCGCCCAGAGCTCGGCGTGCTCCTCGGGCGTGAGGTCCTCGAGGTCGGCGACCGCCCGCTTCGGGAGCACCATCAGATGACCGGAGGTGTAGGGGAAGAGGTTGAGCATGGCGAAGCACGTGGCGCCGCGGTGGAGGACCCCCGCGGCCTCGTCCCCCTCCTCGTCGGCGCCCGCGAGGATGCGCTCGAACAGCGTGCGACCGGCGGCGTCTTCCGGGGTGGGCAGCGAGCGCGTGTCGACGACCTTGCGGACGTACGCCGAGCGCCAGGTGGCCCAGAGGTGGTCGAGGGGCATGTCGTCGGTCGGTTCAGGCCTTGGCCAGGACCTCGGCCGCGAGCCGATCCGCGAACCCGTCGACGGTGATCCCCCGCTCCGGTTGATCGGAGCCCCGTGCGTTGACGCCCACCGTGCCGGCGGCCACGTCGTCGTCGCCGACCACGAGGATGTACGGGAGCTTCTCCAGCTTCGCCTTGCGGATCCGGGCGCCGAGGGGCTCGTCGGCCTCGCCCAGATCCACTCGGAAGCCGTCGCCCCGGAGACGATCGACGACCCGCTCCGCGTACGCGTGGTGGTCGCTGCGCACCGGAAGGATCCGCACCTGCTCCGGTGCGAGCCAGGCGGGGAAGGCGCCGGCGTAGTGCTCCACGAGCACGCCGAAGAACCGCTCGATGGACCCGAACAGCGCGCGGTGGATCATGATCGGCTGGTGGCGCTCGTTGTCGGCGCCGACGTACTCGATGCCGAACCGCTGTGGGGTCTGGAAGTCGAGCTGGATGGTGGACATCTGCCAGGTGCGCCCGATGGCGTCGCGCGCCTGGACGCTGATCTTCGGGCCGTAGAACGCGCCACCGCCCTCGTCGAGCACCAGCTCGAGATCCTTGGTGGCGGCGGCCTGCCGCAGCGTCTCCGTTGCCTCCGCCCACTCCTCGTCCGTCCCGACCGCCTTCCCGGGCGGCCTCGTGGAGAGCTCGAGGTAGAAGTCGCTCAGGCCGTAGTCGGCGAGCAGGGCCAGGACGAAGTCGAGCAGCGACACGAGCTCCTCCGCCATCTGCTCCTTCGTGGTGAAGATGTGCGAGTCGTCCATCGTCAGGCCGCGGACGCGCGTCAGGCCGTGGATGACGCCCGACTTCTCGTAGCGGTACACGGTGCCGAACTCGAAGAGCCGCAGGGGCAGCTCGCGGTAGCTCCGCATCCTCGATCGATAGATGAGCACGTGGAACGGGCAGTTCATCGGCTTGAGGTAGTAGTCCTGCCCGCCCTCGCCGCCCTCGTCGTCGAAGTGCATCGGCGGGAACATGCCGTCGGCGAACCAGTCGAGGTGCCCCGACGTCTCGAAGAGCGTCGCCTTGGTGATGTGCGGGGAGTTCACGAACTCGTAGCCCGCCTCCTGGTGGCGGTGGCGCGAGTACTCCTCCATCAGGTGGCGGACCAGACCACCCTTCGGGTGGAAGACCGCCAAGCCCGACCCGATCTCATCGGGGAAGCTGAACAGGTCGAGCTCGACGCCGAGCTTGCGGTGATCGCGCTTCGCCGCTTCCTCGAGCCGGTGGAGGTGCTCCTCGAGGGCCTTCTTGCTGGCCCACGCCGTGCCGTAGATCCGCTGCAGCTGCGGGTTCTTCTCGTCGCCCTTCCAGTACGCGCCCGCGACCCGCATCAGCTTGAAGTGGCCGAGGTGCCGGCTCGTGTCCTGCACGTGCGGGCCGCGGCACAGGTCGATGAAGCCGGGGTAGCCCTCGAACGGCGGGGTCGGCTTCGGGGAGGCAGGAGGGTTCTCGTAGGTGCGGACGGAGTCCGACGACGACGTGGCCGACATCGGGTCGGTGGAGGCGTCGTCGATGATCTCGAGCTTGTACTTGTGGCCCGCGAAGACCTTGCGGGCGTCGGCCGCGGAGAGGTGGTCGCGCACGAACGGCTGCGATTCCGCGATGAGCTCGCGCATCCGCGCCTCGATGCGCTCGAGGTCCTCCTCGACGAACGTGCCCCCGCCCCGGAGCTCGAAGTCGTAGTAGAAGCCGTCCTCGACAGGCGGACCGATGCCGAACGTGGCCCCCGGGAACAGGTCGAGCACGGCCTGGGCGAGCACATGGGCCGTGGAGTGACGGATCGTGAACAGGCCCTCGGGGCTCTCCGCGGTGACGATGGCGACCTCGTCGCCGTCGTCGAGCGGCGACGCCAGGTCACGCTGCTCACCGTTGATGACGGCGATCACGGCCGCCTTGGCCAGGCGGGAGCCGATGGCCGCGGCCAGGTCGGTCGCGGTCGAGCCCGCGGGCAGCCCGCGCGTCGACCCGTCCGGCAACCTGATCTGCAGCTCTTCGGCCATGGGGCCGGAGGGTACCGGGTGACCTCCCCCACCCCCGAACGCGAACTCGTCGACGTTTCGCACGCTGTCACGTGCCAAATGTCGACGGGTTCGAGATCTGTGGCTAGACGGCGACCTGCTCGAGCGAGACGACGTGGCCCGTGTTGGCCGACGGGAAGCCCTCGGCCTTCTTGGTGGCGTACTCGTCGACGTACTCCTGGCCGCTGAGCTCGCGGATCTCGAACATCACCTCGTCGATGATCGAGCGCAGCACCATGCGGTCGTCGGCCCGATCCTGGTAGCGAGCCACGTCGATCGGACGACCGAAGCGCACCGAGACCCGCTTGAAGGGCTTCGGGACCTTCGCGTCCGGGGGTTGGACCTCCCGGGTGCCGACGATGCCCACGGGGACGATCGGGGTCCCGGTCCGCAGCGCCAGGCGCGCCGGTCCGGTGTGGCCCCGGTGCAGCCGGCCGTCCCTGGCCCGGGTCCCCTCGGGGTAGATCCCGAAGAACTTGCCGGCCTCGAGCACCCGAGCGGCGGTGTTGAGCGCCCGCTCCGAGGCGCTTCCGCCCGCACGGTCGATGGGGATCATCCCCAGCCCGGGGAAGAGGCGCCGGGTCTTCCAGTCATCCATGTACTCGGCCTTGCCGACGAACATGATCGGCCGGGGCAGGACCAACGGCAGGAAGAACGAGTCGACCACCGAGGTGTGGTTCGGGCAGAAGACCGCCCCACCGGCGGCCGGCAGGTGGTCGAGCCCCTGGACGTCGATCCGCCACAGGGTCTTGAAGATCGGCGAGAGGACCGCCCGCGCGTACGGGTAGAGCTTGCCGAAGTCGGCCGGGTCGTACGAGCTCTCCGTCGCCGCCACGCTCACCTCGGTCGCCTCTGCCATCCGCCGCAGTCTGCCAGCCCGGCGCGCAGGCCGCGAGGCGTCAGATCGACAGCGACACGCCGAGGAGGGCGGCGGCTTCGCTGACGCCCTCCCCGGCCGCGGCCGCCGCATCCACGGCGGCGACGGCCGTGGGCGTGTCGAGGTCGTCGTCGAGGGCAGCCCGGACGGCGTCGATGCCACCCGAGCCGGCGCCGGCGGCCCGCCAGCGCTCGAGGCGCTCCGCGGCCCGTGGCATGCGGGTGTCGTCCCACTCCCAACCGGTGCGGTAGTGCTCCTCCACGAGGACCAGCCGGATGGCCATCGGGTCCCACTCCTTGCGGAGCTCGGACACGAAGACGAGGTTGCCGAGCGACTTCGACATCTTCTCGCCGTCCATCCGGACCATCGCCTGGTGCATCCAGTGGCGCACGAACGGCTCGCCGGTGGCGGCCTCGGACTGGGCTCGTTCGCACTCGTGGTGAGGGAAGATCAGGTCCGCCCCGCCGCCGTGCAGGTCGATCGTGGTGCCGAGCTCCCGCATCGCCAGGGCCGAGCACTCGATGTGCCAACCGGGACGACCGGGACCCCAGAGGGAGTCCCACGCCGGCTCGTCGTCGAGCGAGGGCTGCCACAGCACGAAGTCGAGCGGGTTGCGCTTGTGCGGGTCCTCGACGTTGCCGCCCCGCTCCTTCGCGTACTCGAGCATCCGCGCCTCGTCGTAGCCCGACACCGAGCCGAACTCGGGGAACGACGACACGTCGAAGTACACGCCGCCGCCGGCCTGGTAGGCGTGACCCCGGTCGAGGACCATCCCGATGAAGCCCCGGATGTCGGCGATGGCCGACGTGGCCCGCGGCTCGCTGAACGACGGCAGCAGACCCAGCGCCCGGATGTCGTCGTCGAACCGCGCGGTCTCGGCCGCGGCCAGGTCGAGGTAGTGCACGCCGAGCTCGCGGGCCTTGCCCAGGATCGAGTCGTCGACGTCGGTGATGTTCCGCACGCACCGGGTCTCGTGGCCGAGGTCGCGCAGGCGGCGCTGGAGGACGTCGTAGGTGACGTACACCGCGGCGTGGCCGAGGTGCGTGGCGTCGTAGGGCGTGATGCCGCACGTGTACATCGTGACGACCGGCCCCGGCTCGAACGGCACCACCTCGCCGCGCGCTGTGCACCACAGCTGCATCGTCATTCGGGGATGCTGGTGAACTTCACCGCGACGCGGGTCTTGTACCGAACGTTCAGCTGGAGAAGCACCGCCGTGAACGACTCGATCGGCGTGGCCAACGAGAGCTCGCCGCAGTCCAGGGGGCGCATGTTCGGGATCTTCGCCACCAGGTCGCTCGTGGCCTGGATCGCCGCCGGGAAGTCCGAGCAGATGAGGACGTCGCTCTCGATCGGGTGATCGAGGTCGCCGAGCTCCTTGGCCGGGACGTGGTGCAGCGCGGCGGCCACGAAGCTGTGGCGCAGCACCGCCTGCACGCTGGCCGCCACCGAGCCACGGGGCGGGACCAGCGGCTGGAACTCCTTGCCGATCCGCGTGAGGGCGTTGGCCATCGAGATCACGACCTTGCCCCGCAGCACGTCTTCCACCGACTGGGCGGTCTGGGCGGCGCCGTCCCACGGCGTCGCGATCACGACCAGGTCGGTGTCGGCGGCGTCGTGGTTGTCGCCGGCGGTGATCGACAGCTCGCGGTCCGGCCACTCGTGCTTCAGGCCGTCGACGGCCTCCATCGCCCGGTACTTCGAGCGCGAGCCGACCACCGTCTCGAAGCCGATCGAGGCCAGGCGGACGGCGAGTGCGCCGCCGGCAGGGCCGGTGCCACCAAGGATCCCGATGCGCATCCGCGGCAGGTTACCCGTGGGTACTCGCGTAACTCCCAACCCGGGGTGGCAGTCTCTAGGCCCATGGGCCTTCTCGACGGCAAGCGGATCCTCGTCACCGGCGTCCTCACCGATGCGTCCCTCGCCTTCGGCGTCGCCCGGATGGCGCAGGAGCAGGGAGCGGAGATCCTCCTCACCGGAGCGGGACGCGGCCTGTCCCTGACCAAGCGGGCGGCCCGCAAGCTTCCGAGCGAACCGGACGTGCTCGAGCTCGACATCACCGACACCGCGCACATCGAGGCCGTGCGCGACGCGATCGGCGAGCGGTGGGGCCGCGTCGACGGCGCCCTGCACGCCATCGGCTTCGCCCCCCCGGCCTGCCTCGGCGGCGGGTTCCTCGAGGCGGGCTGGGAAGACGTGTCCGTCGCCCTCCAGGTGTCCACCTACTCCCTCAAGGCCCTGGCCGACGTCGTCGTGCCGCACATGACCGAGGGCGGCTCGATCGTGGGCCTCGACTTCGACAACGGCACCCAGGCGTGGCCCGCCTACGACTGGATGGGGGTGGCCAAGGCCGCCCTGCAGTCCACCGCCCGCTACCTCGCCCGGGACCTCGGAGCCAAGGGCATCCGGGTCAACCTCGTGGCCGCCGGCCCCGTGCGGACGCTCGCCGCGAAGTCGATCCCCGGCTTCTCCAAGTTCGAGGACGTGTGGGACGAGCGGGCCCCCCTCGGCTGGGACGTGCGCGAGGACGCAGAGTCAGTCGCCAAGGGCGTCCTGGCCCTGCTCTCGGACTGGTTCCCCAAGACGACGGGCGAGATCGTCCACGTCGACGGCGGGTTCCACGCGGTCGCCGTCTGACCCCGCTGGCGCCTAGTCCGCCTCCAACCAGCGGGGGTTGGCGACCTCGAGCTTGGAGCGGACGCTGCGCGCCACGACCTCTCGGACCTCGTCGTCCGGCGCGGTGAGGCTGCCCTCGCGGATCCGGCGGGCCAGGTCCGCCTCGTCGCTGCACCCGAGCCGCGCGAGGCCGGCGGCGTGGGCAGCCTGGTGGGCCGGGGCCAGCGCCAGCTCCCGCTCGACCATGTGCAGCGCGTTCACGGCCACGCGGGCGTGGAACGCCACGCGGCCCTCGGTGCTCTCGCGGACGTCGCCGTCGATCCACTCACGGACGGCCTCCACCAGCTCGATCGCCGTCGGGCGCCCGTAGAGGTCGGCGGCGGGCTCGGTGGTGCTCGCGCCCTGCGTGGGGAGCGACGGACCGGGCAGCAACCCCAGCACGTCCCACTCGTTCTCGCACACGCGGCGTCCGATCGCGGCCAGCTCCACGGAGCGCGACGCCCCGCCGAGGTGGACCTGGCTCTGCACGATGCAGATGAGGCCCCACTTGAGGGTGCCGAGCAGCTCCCACCAGCGCAGCGCCTCCGGGTCGACCGCACCCCCGCCCGCGGCCTCGTACGCAGCCAGGAGCTGCTCGCGCGTCCCCATGCCGCCGGCCGGCAGCGGCGAGCCGAAGCGCCACGCCCGGACGCAGTACCACCCGAGATCCTCGATCGGGTCGCCGAGGTGGGACAGCTCCCAGTCGAGCACCCCGGCCAGGCCGTGGGGGCCGACCATCAGGTTGCCCAGGCGGAAGTCGCCGTGGACCACGGTGCGCCGCGGCGAGGCCGGGCGACGCTCCTCGAGCCAGCGCAGGCCGAGCTCCATCGCCGGCAGGGGCGCGCCCAGCCCGTCGACCAGCGAGCGCATCTCGTCGAGCTGGTCGCCGCCCCGCAACGGCGGGGCGTCCTCCAACGGGATCGCGTGGATCGCCGCGAGGGCGGCACCGGCCTGGTCCGTGAGCACGCTCGCGGGCGGCAGCCCACTCGTCGTCTCGCAGCAGCTTGCGGGCGATGGTCTCCCCGTCGAGGTGGTCCATCACGATCGCCGCCCCACCGAGCTCGGTGCCGTCGTCGTCGGCGACGACGGTGGGGACCGGCACGCCCTGGGCGGCGGCGGCGCGGAGCAGCACCGCCTCGCCCTGCATGCCCGGGCCGTTGCTCATCGTGCCGGGGCGGAGGCGCTGGAGGATCAGGCGCTGCGGATCACCTCCCCCGGCGGGGGCGAGGTCGAAGCCGAAGGTCTCGCGAGACGCCCCGCCCGAGAGCCGGCGGAGGTCGACCACCTGGCCGGGGCGGCCCACGCCGGCGAGCACCCGTTCGAGCCCGGCGGCCAGCTCCGTGTCGCGATCCCCCACGTGCAGCCCGGGCTCAGCAGAACTTCCGCACCGTCGGGTACGGGTTGATCGCGCCGCCCCCGTGGGGGTGGATCTCGAAGTGGAGGTGGGGGGTGCCGGCGGCGTTGCCCGTGTCGCCGACGTAGCCGATCACCGTGCCGGCCTGGACGTGGCCGGCTCCCTGGTTGGCGTACGAGTCGAGGTGGGTGCCGTAGTAGTAGTTGCCGTCGTCGCCGTTGAGGTGCCACGACAGGCCGCCGATGCCGTTGCCGCGGTGCGTGACCGTGCCGTCCACCGGGGCCACCGTCGGCGTGCCCCGCGCGGCGAGCATGTCGACGCCCTTGTGGGCCCGGCCTCCGGACCGAGGCGCGCCGTAGCTGTCGATGAAGCTCACGGCGCCCTGCACCGGGCACACCCACGATCCGGTGGCGATCGGGCCGGCCGGCGCCTTGCCGCGCGCCGCCGCCGTCTGGCGGGCGGTCTTCTTCCGCTTGGCCTCGATCTCCTGCAGGCGGGCCAGCTCCTTGCAGCGCGGCGGCCCGCTTCTTGTCCAGCTGCTGCACCGCGGCCTTCGCCGAGGCTCGCTTGCTGGTGAGGGCGGTCTCGGCGACCTCGAGGTCCTCCTGGGCGGCGGTGTAGGCGTCGATGGCGTCCTGGTTGCCCTGCGTCGCGTACCGGGACAGCGCATCGGCCCGGGCCTGGTTGTTGATGTCCGGGTCGAGCTCGGAGACCTGGGTGGCGTCGGCGTTGATGAACCGCCGGATCACCACCTGCTGGGCGGCGATCCGCAACGTGTCGAGGCGCTGTTCGGCGTCGGCCTTGCGGGCCTCGAGGTCGTTGATCTGGCCCTCGAGACGGCCGAGGGCGGACTCGGCCCTGCCCAGCTCGGCGGCGGCGGCGTTCGCCCGGGCCTTGGCGGAGGAGAGGTCGTCGGCCGTGGCGGGGCGCGCGTCGACCACGGTTCCGCTCAGCAAGATCAAGGTGCCGAGCAGCGGGACCCACAGCCTCCGTCGCACAGTGGGGCAGAAGATAGCCCTCACCCCCCTCCGGGCCCCCAGCCGGGGCCGGAGGGTCCCTAGCGGTCGGACTCGTCCCGGATGTCGCCCACCAGGGCCTCGATCACGTCCTCCAACGTGGCGATCCCGAGGGTCCGGCCGCCGTCGTCGACCACGACCGCCAGCTGCAGCCGTGACCGCTGCATGGCCAGGAGGGCGTCGTCGAGGAGCGTGCGATCGGTGAGCACGAGCAGTCGCCGGACCCGCCGGAGCGGCAGCGGGCGGTGCCGGGATTCGGCGGGGATCGTGAGCAGGTCCTTCGCGTGGACGAACCCGAGCACGTCGTCGATGCCCTCGCCGACCACCAGGAGGCGGGTGTGGCCCGAGGCGACCACGAGGGCCTCGGCCTCCGCCGGCGTGGCCGTGCGGGGAAGCCAGCCGACGCCGTCGCGCGGGACGAGGACGGTGGCCAGCCCGCGGTCGCTGCAGGTGCAGCGCGCCGGTGAGGAGCTGGTGGGCGACGTCCTCGATGAGCCCCTCGTCGCGGGACGCGCCGAGCATCGCCGCGAGCTCCTCGGCCGACGCCGCGGTGGCCAGCTCGTCGCGCGGCTCGACCCCGACGAGGCGGGTGCCGGCGTTGGCCAGCCAGGTGAGCACCGCGAGGAGCGGCCCGAAGACGGTGACGTACAGCCGGTTGGGGGCGGCGAGCGCCATGAGCGTTCGCTCGGGGGCGGCGATGGCGATGTTCTTCGGGACCATCTCCCCGACCACCATGTGGAGGAACGCCACGATGGTCAGCGCCACGATGAAGCCCACCGTGTGGAGCACGCCCTCGGGCAGCTCGACCACGCGCTCGAGGAGGTCCTCGATCAGGCCCGACACCGCCGGCTCGGCGACGTAGCCCAGCAGCAGCGACGCCATCGTGACGCCGAGCTGGGCGCCGGCCAGCTGGAGGTTGAGGTTCCGCATGGAACCGATCGCGAGCCGGGCTCGGGCGCTGCCGCCCTCGGCCATGGCCTCGAGCTTCGTGCGCCGGCTGGCGAGGAGCGCGAACTCCACGGCCACGAAGAAGCCGTTCGCCACCAGCAGCCCGCCGAACACCAGGAGCTGGGAGAAGCTCACCGTTCACCACCCTTGCCGTCGACCGCGCCGGCCTTGGGATCGCGACGCAGCTCCACGGTGGCGATGCGGTGGCCGTCCATCGCCATCACCTCGATGTGCCAGCCGTCGTGGTCGAAGATCTCCCCGACCTCGGGGATGTGGCCGAGGCGCTCGAGCACGAAGCCGGCGAGCGTCTCGTAGTCGCCGTCGGGCACCACGAAGCCGCACGTGTCGAAGACCTCGTCGGCGTGGAGCGAGCCGTCGAGCCGCCACGTGCCGGGTCGGACGAGCGCGGTGAGGCGCGGCGTCGGACGGTCGTGCTCGTCGTCGATCTCGCCGACGATCTCCTCGAGCACGTCCTCCAGGGTGATGATCCCGGCCGTGCCCCCGTGCTCGTCGACGACGACCGCGAGGTGGGTGCCCACGGCCCGGAGGTCGACGAGCAGCTCGCCCAGGCTGCGGGTCTCGGGCACGACGAACGGCGCCACCATCAGCTGGGCCACGGGCGTCGACGCGCGATCGGCGAAGGGCACCCGGTACACGTCCTTGACGTGGACCACGCCTTGTACGTCGTCGAGATCGCTCCCCACGACCGGGAAGCGCGAGTGGCCCGTGGCCACCGCCCGCTCCGCCAGGTCCGCGACCGTCTCGTCCACGCGGAGCGTGACGACGGACCGGCGCGGGACCAGCGCGTCGGCGGTGTCCTTCGTGCCGAACCGGATCGCCTTCGTGAGCATCGTGAGGGCGTCGGGCTCGAGCGTGCCCTCCTCGCCCGAGCTGCGGATCAGCAGCTCGAGCTCCTCGAGCGACCGCACGGAGGTGAGCTCCTCGCGGGGCTCGATGCCGAGCCGGCGCACGGTCCAGTTGGCGGCCCCGTTCAGGAACGAGATCACCGGTCCCATGATCCGGTCGAGCAGCACCATCGCCGGCACGACCGCGTAGGCCACCGTGCGGGGCTTGGCGATGGCCACCGACTTCGGCACCAGCTCGCCCACCACCATCGACACGAGGGTCGCGAGCACGAGGGCGAGACCGACGCTGACGCTGTGGAGCTGGCGGTCGGGCACCACCTCGGACAGCAGCGGCTCGAGCGCCTCGGCCACGGTCGGTTCGGCGATGAAGCCGACGATCAGCGAGGTGACGGTGATCCCGAGCTGGGCGCCCGAGAGGTGGAACGACAGGCGGCGAAGGGCGCCGAGGGTCGCCCGGGCCCGGCGACTCCCCGCGGCAGCGTCGGTCTCCACGCGGGTGCGGTCGACCGCGACGAGCGCGAACTCGACCGCGACGAAGAACCCGGTGGCCAGGATGAGCAGGAGTGCGGCGAGGAGGCCGAGGGCGGTGTGGATGGTGGCGTCCGTCGAATCGCAGGGGCGACGATCAGCGTACGACCCTCGCATAGGGTCGCCCGCCATGGCCGCGCCCTCTGCCGCTCGAGCTCGAGGACGTCGGGGTCGTGCGGGACGGCGGCGCCCTGCTGTCGCACGTGAGCTGGACCGTGGGCCACGACGAGCGGTGGATCGTGCTCGGGGCCAACGGCAGCGGGCAAGACCACCCTGCTGCGGATCGCCTCGCTCTACCTGCACCCCAGCACCGGGATCGTCAGGGTGCTGGGCGGCGAGCTGGGCCGGGTCGACATCCGGCAGCTGCGGCCCCGCATCGGCTTGGCCAGCCCCGCCTTCGGCGCGCTCCTCCGCGCCGAGCTCACGCCGGTGGAGGTGGTGATGACCGCCCGCAACGCCGCCCTCGAGCCGTGGTGGCACACCTACGACGACGACGATCGAGCCCGGGCCCGGCAGCTGCTCGACCGGTTCCACGTCCTGCACGGGGCCGATCGGCCCGTGAGCACCCTCTCCTCCGGCGAGCGGCAGCGGGTGCTGCTGGCCCGCGCGTTCTCCGGCGAGCCCGGGCTCGTGCTCCTCGACGAGCCGACGGCCGGGCTCGACCTCGCCGGGCGGGAGGAGCTGGTCGCCGCGCTCGGGCGCCGCGGCCGGTGACGACGGGCCGCCGACGGTGCTCGTGACCCACCACGTGGAGGAGATCCCGGTCGGCTCCACCCACGTGCTGCTCCTCCGCGCCGGCGAGGTCGTGGCGGCCGGGCCGATCGACGACGTGCTCACCGCGGACGCGCTGAGCGCCACCTTCGGACTGCCGCTCGAGCTCGACCGCCGCGGCCAGCGCTGGACCGCCTGGAGCCGGTAGCTCCGACGCTCATGCGCCGGTGACGCGGGCCAGGAGCCGTGGGCGGGAGCGCTCCACCTCGTCCGCCAGGAGGCGGTCGAGCACCGGCATCCACAGACGGCCGCCGTAGTGCAGCCGCATCGTGAGCAGGGTGCCGTCGCCCTCGGGCAGCAGCTCGGCGTCGAGGACCCACGGCGAGTGCTGGCGACCGTCGTGCTCCACCCGCTCGAACCGCACGTGGTCTCCCACCTCCCGCTCGGTGCGCACCATGCGGAGCCGCTTGGCGCGAGCGAAGGGCCCCACCGTGCCGCGGAGGTCGACCGACCAGGCGGGGCCGATGTCGTCGGCGTGGGCGTCGACGGGGACGGCGCGCGGCACGATGTCGAGCCAGTCGGGGTACCGGCCGAGGTCGTCGATCCACGGGAACAGCACGTCGGGGGTGCACGGGAGCCTCGAGGCTGGCGACGACGTCCACGATCCCTTCCTACCCCGCCGCGGCCTGGCGGGAGAGCTGGTCGACCACCTTGAGCAGCGGGTACGGGTTCACGGCGGCGCCGCCGTCGGGGTGGATCTCGAAGTGCAGGTGCGGGGTGCCCTTCGCGTTGCCGGTGTCACCGACGTAGCCCAGGATCTGGCCGGGCTCGACCAGGTTGCCCTTGGCCATCCCCTCGGCGTAGCTGCTGAGGTGGGCGTAGTAGTAGTACGTCCCGCTCTCGCCCTTCATCCAGAACGTGGTGCCGCCGAGCACATCGCTGCCGAGCCTGCGTGATGATGCCGCGCTCGCAGGCCACGAGCGGGGTGCCGAACGGGGCGAGGATGTCGGTGCCCTGGTGCGAGTGGGCGTACTCGGTCCCGATCATCCGGGGCGCCCCGAACGAGTTGCCGAACGTGTGGGGCACGCCCACGGGGAACACGAAGCCGTTGATGATGATGTCGGACCCGGCGGCGAGAACGGACAGGTTGATCTGCGCGGACACGTTGGCGCGCCGGGCGTCGACCATCTGCTCGCGCGCCTTGGTCAGCTCGGCGCGGGTGGTGACCAGCCGGTCGGCGGTGCGGAGCAGCGCCGCGTCCGTGCCGGCGCGGGCGACGAGGTACTCGCGCAGGGCCGCCTGGTCGGCATCGAGGACGGAGGCCAGCAGCGCCTGCGCGGCGGCGAGGTCGTTCGGGTCGCCCGTGGGCACGTCGGGCACGTAGTCGTCGACGCTGCCGCGGATCGTGGCCGCGATCGCGCGAGCCTCGAACTGGCGCCGGGCGGCGGCCACGCGCCGGACCGCGACGCGGTCGATGGCCGCCAGCGCCGTCACGGACCGCTCGATCTGGTCGAGCTCGGCCTCGAGCACGATCGTCCGGGTGCGGGCCGCGGCGTAGCCCGACCCGAGCTTCACCGCGCTCGCCCTCGCCACGCTGAGCTCGGCCTGGACCAGCCGGGCGGCTTCCTCGCTCAGGGCCCCCGGGGTGGCGCTGTGCGGCACCTCGGTGGGATCGAGGGGCACCTCGTCCACCCCCACGCCCTCGTCCTGGGTCGGGTCCTCCTCGTCGGCACCGACGATGGTGCTCTCACCGGGGACCGTCGTGGCCGCGCCCTCCACGGTGGTCGCGGTGCCATCGCCTTCGTCCTGGGCCGAGGCCGGGCCGCCGACGAGCCCTGCCACGACCGCGCCCACCAGCAGCAGAACGACGACGACGGCGACTCGAGGGCGGCGCGGAGTGTGGGTGGGGGGCACGGGAGGAGGCATCGGGGGGCGACGAGACAGCCGAGGCGGCGCTGATCGTACGCTCCCGCGTGCGCCCGTCCCTGGTCAGCCCGTGAGCACGACGACCCCGTCAGGGGCGATCCTCACCGCCACCCGCTCCCCTCGCGACCGCGCGGCCGCCGACGGCACGTCGGCCCGCAGCGGCGGAGCTCCTTCGATGTCGAGGTCGAGGGTGGTGCGGGCACCGTGGAAGGTGCGCTCGCGGACGACCGCTCGCACACCGCCCCGCCGACCGAGGACCACGGCGTCCGGACGGACCAGGACCGTCACCGCCCCGGATGCGGAGGGCGGAGCGGGGAGCTCGCCCCACGGGGTCGAGACCCGTCCGCGCGACGCGGTGCCGCCCACGAGGTTGGTGAACCCGAGCAGCTCCGCCGCCCGGCGCGACACCGGAGCGGCCCACACCTCCCCCGGAGGGCCGGCCTGCACGACCCGGCCCTGGTCGAGGAGCACGATCCGGTCGGCCAGCGCGAACGCCTCGGCCTGGTCGTGCGTGACCGCCACCACCGTGAGCGCCTGCTCCGTGAAGATGGCTCGGAGCTCATCGAGCAGCCGCTCGCCGCAAGGCCCGGTCGAGCGCGCCCAGCGGCTCGTCGAGGAGCAGCACCGCTGGGGACGGTGCCAGCGCCCGGGCCAGCGCGACGCGCTGCTGCTCGCCGCCCGACAGCTCCGCCACCGGACGAGACCCCGACCCCGGCAGGTCGACCACGTCGAGCAGCTCGGCGACGCGCGCCGCGATGGCCGACCTCGACCAGCCCTGCATCCGGAGCCCGAAGCCGACGTTGCCGGCGACGTCGCGGTGCGGGAAGAGCGCGTGGTCCTGGAACATCAGGCCGACGCCGCGTCGGTGGACGGGGACGCCGTGCAGGTCCCGACCGTCGATCCGCATCGACCCCGCGTCGAGCGGCTGCAGGCCGGCGACGGCCCGGAGCAGCGTCGACTTGCCGGAGCCGCTCGGTCCGAGCACGGCCACCACCTCGGCGGGCGCCACCTCGAGGTCGACGTCGACCAGCGCCGGTCGGGACCCGAAGCGCACGCGCGCGCCGTGCACGGCCAAGCGCGGCGCGCTCACCACCAGCCCCCCGTCCCCGGACGGACCCGGTCGGTGCGCACCCGGTCGACGAGGAGGACCGACGCGGCGGTCACCACCAGCAGGACGGTGCTCAGCGCGAACGCCTGGCCGGTGTTGAGCGCGCCCGGTCGGCCGAGCAGGCGGTCGATCGCGACCGGCACCGTGGGCGCATCGGCGCGGGCGATCACGGTCGTGGCGCCGAACTCGCCGAGCGAGATCGCGAACGCGAACCCGGCGGACACCAGCGCCGCCCGGAGCACCAGCGGGAGGTCGACCGTCCTCCACGTCCGCAGGGGCGAGGCGCCGAGCACCGCCGCCGCCTCGCGGAGGCGGTCGTCGATCGAGCGGAGCACCGGCGTCATGGTCCGCACCACGAACGGGAGCGCCACGACGGCCTGCGCCAGCGGCACCAGCCACGGGCTCGCCCGGAGGTCCACCGGCGCGTCGAGCGCGATCAGGAACCCGAAGCCGACGGTCACCGCCGAGGTGCCGAGCGGCAGCAGGAGGCCGACGTCGACGGCCGCGCCGATGCGCCCGTCGCGAGCGGACCAGGGCGGTGGCGGCCAGGCCACCGAGGACGACGGCGACCACCGTTGCCACCGCGGCGAAGCGCAGCGAGTTGGCCACCGCCTCGGTGGGGGCCACGAACAGGCCGGACCGGCCCGAGTCGGCGAGGGCCCGCCACGGACGCCAGGCCGTAGCCGTCGCCGGTGCGGAACGAGCGCTCGACCAGCACGGCGAGCGGCCCGACCAGGAACACCCCCATCAGCGCCAGGTTCCCCGCGACCCACCAGCGCTCTGCCCCTTGGGCGCGCCGGCGCGGAGCCGGACGGAGGCGGACCGAGGTCCGCCCCCAGCGACGGGTCAGCCGCTCCTGCACGACCAGCAGGGCACCGACGGCGAGGAGCTGCAGGAGGGCGAGGACGGCGGCCACGGGCAGGTCGAGGAGGTCGGCGGTCTGTCGGTAGATCTCGACCTCGAGGGTCTCGTGGCCCGGACCGCCGAGCAGCCGCACCACCCCGAACGAGGTGAACGTGAAGAGGAAGGTGATCAGCGCGGCGGAGGTGATCGCCGGGCGCAGCGCGGGGAGGGTCACCGCCCGCGCCGCCCGCCACGGTGACGCCCCGAGCACGCGGGCGGCGGACTCCGTCGCCGGGTCGAGCAGCTCCCACAGCCCGCCGACGGTGCGCACGACCACCGCGTGGTTGAAGAACGCGTGGGCCAGGAGGATCGCCCACACGGTGCCGTCGAGCTCGAGGCCGAGGGCACCGTTCGGACCGAGCAGCGCGAGGAACGCGGCGCCGACGACCACCGTCGGCAGCACGAACGGCACCGTCACGAGCGCCTGGACCGAACCGCCGCCCTCGGAACTCGTAGCGGGCCAGCACGTGGGCGGCGGGCAGCGCGAGCGACGAGCGTGAGCGCGGTGGAGGCCGCCGCCTGCCAGAGCGTGAACCACGCCACGCGGCGCAGCGCGGCGTCGCCCAGCACGTCGCCGACCCCGTGCAGCTCCCAGCCGTGGTCGCCCCGCAGGCCCTCGCCGACGATGTTGGCCACCGGCCACGCGAAGAAGACGGCGAGGAACGCCACCGGCGCGGCCAGCAGCCCGACGAGCCGGGCCCGTTCGCGCATGGTCACCGGACCACGAGGTCGGTCCACTCGTCGATCCAGTCCGCGCGGTTGGCGTCCACCTCGTCGGCGGGCAGCTCAGCCACGTCGGACGGGGACACCGCGTAGCGGGTGAACACGTCCGGCAGGGCGGTGTCCCGACGCACCGGGAACACGAACATCGCGGTCGGGACGTCGGCCTGGAAGGTGCTCCGACAGGAAGAAGTCGATGAGCTGGCGGGCCGCCTCCTCGTGGTCGGTCCCCCGCAGGATCCCGGCGCCCTCCACCTGGCGGTAGCACCCCGCGGTGATCACCCCGGTCGGCGAGTCCTCGACGGGCGGGTCGGCGTAGATCACCTCGGCCGGCGGGCTCGACGCGTACGACACGACGAGCGGGCGGTCGCCCGCGCTCGCCGACCCGCCCGAGAACCGGCCGTTGTACGCGTCCTCCCAGCCGTCTGACACCGACACGCCGTTGGCCCGCAGGGCCTGCCACCAGGCCTGCCACCCGTCCGCCCCGAAGTGGTCGACCGTCGACAAGCAGGAACGCGAGCCCCGGGACGAGGTCGCCGGGTTCTCGACCACGAGGAGGTCCTTGTACGCGGGCTCGACGAGCTGCTCGAGCGTGGTCGGGACGGCGACGCCGTGATCGGCGAACCAGGCCTTGTCGTAGTTGAGGCACACGTCGCCGTAGTCGATCGGCGTGACCCGGTGCTCCGGGTCGAGCATCGTGCTCCGGATCGACCTCGGCCAGCGCCGGCGACTCGTAGGGCACGAACAGGTCCTCGTCGAGCGCCCGGGTCAGGAAGGTCGAGTCGATCCCGAAGAGCACGTCGGCCTGCGGGTTCCCGTTGGTGAGGATCGCCTGGTTCACCACGGTGCCGGCGTCGCCGCCCTGGATGAGCTCCACGCTGGATGCCGGTCTCCTCGGTGAAGCGCTCGAGCACCCCGTCGCCGACCGCGAACGAGTCGTGGGTGAGGAGGCGGATCGTGACCCCGCCGTCGCCCGACGCCCCCTCGGTGTCGTCGCCGCAGGCTGACAATGCGGCGACGAGCGCGATGGCGACGACCACGGCGGAGGCGGCACGGGTTCGACGATGCGGGCGGGGGACGGGGGGCTGGATCATGGGGTCCTCAGCTGGTGGGTGCCGGCGATGCCGGGTTGGACGGCGAGGAGCACGCCCTCGCGCAGGGACACGGCGGCGGTGGCCGCCACGAGCTCGTTGCTGACGCCACGGGTCGAGCCTGGCGGGAGGTCCTCGTCGACGAGCGGGTACAGCAGGCCGTCGGTGCGGACGCCGATCGCCGTGCCCGTGGACGGGCAGCAGCGTGACGAGGTCGCCGGCGCGCCGAGGAGCCTGGCCGCGGCGTCCGGTCGAACCACCGTGACGAGGGCGGCGCCCATCTGGGCGACCACCTCGATGCCGGCCAGCGACGGGTCGGCCAGGGCGGGGCGTTGGCCAGGAGGTGGTCGAGCCGGCCGCCGTGGCCGCCGAGCACGACGATGCGCTCCGGTCCCTGGGCCGCGGCGACGGCGAGCGCCAGCTCGAGGTCGGTGGCGTCCTTGGCCTCCGGGTGGCGCTCGACCGAGGCGCCACCCTCGGCGGCGCGGGCCAGCCCCGCCCCGGAGACCGAGTCGAAGTCGCCCGACGGCCAGGTCGACGTGGAGCCCGAGGGCCTGGGCCCGGTCGACGCCGGAGTCGGCAGCCACCACCAGCGCGTCGGCCGGGAGGTCCGGGAGCTGCCCGACCGCGAGCGCGTCGCCACCGGTGACGACGACGATCGTCCTGGTGCTGCGCGTGGCCATCCGTGCCGATTCCCTCCGCCGGCATTACCCGGTTCAGGTTCCTGGGTCGGTGGCGCCCTCTCGGATGGCCACCCTCTCAGCCCGGCTGTGCCCGAGCTCCCCTTCGTGCTGGGGGCATCGTATCCGCCGCGGTTACCGTCGACCCGTGCAGCGCACCCTCTTCGACGACGAGCACGACCTCTTCCGCGAGTCCGTCCGCGGCTTCATCGCCGCCGAGATCGCGCCCCACCACGAGGCGTGGGAGGCGCGCCGGGATCGTCGACCGATCGCTCTTCACCAAGGCCGGCGCGCTCGGGTTCCTGGCCATGGCCGCCCCCGAGGAGCTCGGCGGCGGCGGGGTCGACGACTTCCGGTACAACGTCGTCATCGCCGAGGAGATCCAGCGGGCCGGGGTCAACGCCGCCGGGCTCGGGTGGACCCTGCACAACGACATCTGCCTCCCCTACTTCCTCTCGCTGTGCACCGACGAGCAGAAGGCGCGGTGGATCCCGGGCATCTGCTCGGGCGAGCTGATCACCGCCATCGCGATGACCGAGCCCGGCATCGGGTCCGACCTCGCGTCGATGACCACCACGGCGGTCGCTCGACGGCGACCACTACGTCGTCAACGGATCGAAGACGTTCATCACCAACGGCATCAACGCCGACCTCGTGATCACCGCGGTGAAGACCGACCCGACGCAGCGCCACGCCGGCATGTCGCTCGTGGTCGTCGAGCGGGGCATGGACGGCTTCGAGCGCGGCCGCAACCTCGAGAAGATCGGCATGCACGCGCAGGACACCGCCGAGCTGTTCTTCACCGACGTGCACGTGCCGGTGGCGAACCGGCTGGGCGACGAGGGCTCCGGCTTCCGCTCGCTCGTCACGAAGCTGCCGCAGGAGCGCCTGTCGATCGCGGTCACCGGCGTCGCCGCCGCCCGCACCGCGCTCGACCTGCACCCTCGAGTACGTGAAGGAGCGCACCGCCTTCGGCCAGCCGATCGGCTCGTTCCAGAACTCGCCGCTTCCGGCTCGCCGAGATGGCCACCGAGATCGAGATCGCCCAGACCTTCGTCGACCGCTGCGTGCTGGCCCTCAACGCCGGCGAGCTCACCGCCGAGGAGGCCGCGATGGCCAAGTGGTGGTGCACCGAGCTCCAGAAGCGGGTGATCGACACGCTGCCTCCAGCTCCACGGCGGCTACGGCTACATGCTCGAGTACCCGATCGCCCGCGCCTACGCCGACGCCCGCATCACCACGATCTACGGCGGCACGACCGAGATCATGAAGGAGATCATCGGCCGCTCCCTCGGCGTCTGACCCCTGCGAGGCAATGGGTTCCACTCCCCCTACCTGAGGCAATGGGTTCCACATGCGGAACGCATCGCCTCAGCCGCAGCAGGTCGGAACTGATCGCCTCGCGGTGTCGGCGAGCAGCTCGAGTCGGCCCGGGACGGCGCGGGACGGCGCGTCAGGCTGCTCGGCGGAACAGCTCGAGCCGGACTCGTCGTGTGTCTTCGACGATCGCACAGACCTCGGCGGGGTCCCCGACGATCTGCTCGTGCACGAAGCGGAGCGTCTGCCAACCGCGGCGGGCCGCCTGCGCGTCGCGCTCTCTGTCAGCCCGAGCAGCGCCAACCCGGTCATGCCATCGCCGGCCGTCAGCCTCGAGCAGCAGCTTGGCATCCGGATATGCCGCGTCGACCACACCACGGATCGCACGGGCCTCCTCGCGACCCGGCAAGGAGACCTGTCGAACAGGGGGCGGAAGCCCACCGGCGACGAGGGCCGCGAACAGCGCCCGCTCGAGCTCCGAGGCCGGAGGCACGTAGCCGTCGCCTCGCTCGTCCAGCACACGAGCGACCCGCTCGACGCCAGGCTTGCCAGGTCGGGCGACGCGGTGGAAGGCCGCACAGACCTCTGAGTGGGTCGTCCTCCCAAGCCGGATGAGGTCGTCTGCGACGCGGCCGATCACCGCCATGGGCTGGGTGGCACCGAGCTCCACGATCGCTCGAGCGGGCTTGCTGATCGGTAGTCCGTGCCAGAGCATCCGATCCACCACGGACAGATCGTCGATCTGGTGGACGAACACTCCGGCGAGACGGGCGTGGCCGCCGTGCGGGCCCGGCGAGGCATTGGGTTCCGCATATGGACCCGAATGCCTCAGGCGTTGGAGGTCGGAACCCATTGCCTCGGGAGGGTCCCGGGGGTGTCACACCCGGGCTGGGAGGATCACGGGATGGCGTTCGGTCAGCAGTCGGGTCCTCCGGCCACCAGCAAGCAGGTGCAGTACCTCGAGTCGCTCGTGCTGAAGGCTGGTCACTCCAGCTTCCGCGATGCGCGCGGGCCGCTCGGGCTCACCCAGCGTCAGGCCGGCGGCAAGTTCACGCGCGACGAGGCGTCGACCCTCATCGATCAGCTCCTCCAGTCCGACCCCGACCATGAGGTCATCGGCGGACGCAGTGGCCCGTCGATGGAGGAGCACCGCGCGGAGCAGCAGCTCGAGTCTCAGCGCATCCAGGCCATCCAGGGCATGCCCGCCGACCTGCTGGCGGACGAGCTGCGCCGGCGCGGGTGGGCCGTCTCCGAGCCCTGACCGCTACAGCCCGGAGCGGGCTACAGCCCGGAGCGGGCGATCTCCTGGGCCCGCTCCCGGACCTGCTCGGTCGTGACCTCGCGGCCGAGGTGAGCGGCGGCAGGCGCGAAGCCGTCGAGGTGGTGGCACATGTCGGAGATCAGGCTCAGGTCCCAGCGCCGGTCGTAGGGCAGCCCGGCCCCGCCGGTCGCGGCGAGGAAGCGATCCGCGGCGCGCTGGCCGGCCAGGAGCCACACGTTCACCCGGCACCGCGCCACGTCGTCCTCCACGGGGCCGCGGCAGAGGTGCACCCAGTCGACGACGCCGGTGACCCGGCCGCGGTGCCACAGCAGGTTGCCGGGGTTGCTGTCGCGATGGATCGCCTGCTGGGGCCAGGCGCTCGGCAGCACGTCGTTGACGATGGCCTGCATCGCGAGAACCCAGCCCGACGGGTCCTGCACCCAGTCGGGTGGGATCACCCGCGCGCCGGGCCCGACCTCGTGCCACGGCCGGTACTGCCCGAGCTCGGCGGCCACCGCCTGCAGGGCTCGCACGTTGCCCACGACGCCCTCGGCGAGGCCCTCGACCCACCGGTCGTCGTCCATGCCCCCGAGGACCGGGCGTCCCGACAGGCGGGTGGACAGCACCGAAGGACGACCCGCCTCGCTCCCGTCCTCGTCGGCTGCCACCAACCGCGGCACGGAGCCCACGCCCGAGGCTTCGAGGGCGGTCAGCGCTCGCACCTCGTCGGCTACCAGGCCCGGGTCCTGCTCGATGAACCCGCCTACGGGATGGGTCCGGAGGACCAGCCGGTGGCGGGCGCCGGCCCGATCGTCGACGTCCACGGCGTGGACGACCGAGGTGACCCCGCCGTGCATCCGGCGGGACCGCACCACGGTGGCGCCCGTCCCGACCGCTGCCGCCACCCAGCGTCGCCAGTCACCCATCGTCAGCGGCGGAGGAGGTCCTTGGCGATGTGGGTGATCTGGATCTCGTCGGTGCCGGCGTAGATCTGGAGGACCTTGGCGTCGCGGGCGAGCTGCTCGACGTGGAACTCGGCCATGTACCCGTTGCCACCGTGGAGCTGCACGGCCTCCATCGCCACCTGGACGGCGGCCCGCGCCGAGTACAGCTTCATGGCGGACGCCTCGGCGAGGGTCAGGTTACGGCCGGCCGCGCCCATCTCGAGGAAGCGGAACACGAGGTTCTGCACGTTGAGGCGGGCCACCTCCATCATCGCCAGCTTCTCCTGGATGAGCTGGAACTCGCCGATGGGCTGGCCGAACTGCACCCGGTCCTTCGAGTACTGCACGCAGAGCTCGAGGCACTTGTCGATGATCCCGAGGGACATGGCGGCGACGCCGGACCGCTCCATCGAGAAGGTGTCCTTGGCTCCCTCGCGACCACCGGCCGGCACGTCCTCCGTGCCGCCGATGAGCCGGTCCTTGCCGACCCGCACGTCGTCCAGGAAGAGCTCGCCGGTGGGCGAGCTGTGCATGCCCATCTTGCGGAGCGGCTTCGACTGCACGAACCCGGGCATGCCCTTGTCGAGGATGAACGAGAGGATCTTGCGCTCGGCGGGCGGGTTGCCCTCGTCGAGCTTGCAGATGAAGACGGTGGTGTCGGCGTAGGGCCCGTTCGTGATGAAGGTCTTCGAGCCGTTGAGCAGGTACTCGTCGCCGTCGCGGCGGGCGGTGGCCTTCATCGAGCCGAAGGCGTCGGAGCCGGAGCCGGGCTCGGTGATCGCCCACGCGCCGACCTTCTCCAGCGTGAGCAGCGGCGAGCGCCCAGCGCTCCTTCTGCTCGATCGTGCCCTTGCTCATGATCGCGGCGGACGTGAGGCCCATCGAGACGCCCATCGCGGTGACGATCCCGGGGCTGTAGCGGCAGATCTCGATGATCGGGATCATCGTCATGGCGACGCCCGCGCCGGGGCCGGAGCCCTCGTCGTCGGACTTGACCTTGGGCTCCTCCTCGCCGGCGGCGATTCGCTTCTCGCGGGCGATGCGGGCCTCGAAGCCGGCCTTGGCCATCTGGTCCATGCCGAAGGTGCTGAACAGCTTCCGCAGGATGTCGTACGGGGGCAGGTCCCCGTGCTCGAGGTCCTCCCGCTTCGTGGCGATCTCGGCCTCGACGAACTGGCGGACCGCGTCGCGGATCATCAGCTGCTCTTCGGACCACTCGAACATCGCTCGTCCCCCTGCATCAGCCCGCTCGGGCGTGGATCCCGCAGGGTATGGGGGACACCGCCGATGGCGCGAATCGTCGCCGGACCTGGCATCCTTGTTGGCCCCTCAGCAGTCGAACGCAGGAGAACCGAGTGCCCTTCAAGGTCGGTGACAAGGTCGTCTACCCCCACCACGGAGCCGCCGTGATCGAGGGCACGGAGACCATCGCGATGCCCGATGGCGGCAAGGGGAAGTACTTCGTCCTGCGCATGACCCACGGCGATCTGATGCTGAAGGTGCCCGCCGACCGGGCCGAGGAGATCGGGATGCGGTACCCGATCTCGAAGGAGGACGTCGAGGACGTCTTCGAGGTCCTGGCCAAGAAGGACGTGCGCGAGCCCACCAACTGGTCGCGCCGGTTCAAGAACCACCAGGAGAAGCTGAAGTCGGGCGACGTGTACCAGGTGGCCGAGGTGGTCCGGAACCTGGCCCTGCGCGACGCCGACAAGGGCCTGTCCGCGGGCGAGAAGTCGATGTTCGTCAAGGCCCGCCAGGTCCTCGTGAGCGAGCTGGCGTTCGCGCTGAACATCTCCGAGGACACCGCCCTCGATCGCCTGAACAAGACGCTGTCGTAGTGCGCAGGCGACGGCCCCTCGTCGCCGTCGCGCTCGTCGGGGCGCTGCTCGCCACCGCTGCCTGCTCGGACGGCATCGACGTCCCCCTGCCGCCGACCACCACGCTCTCCCCCGACCTCGTCACCACCACCACCGAGGCGGCCACCGTCGGCGAGCCGCTCCAGGTCGTGGAGCAGGGGCTGGTGTCGTTCCCCGACCCCTACGTGCGAGGTCAGACCCTCGGCGGCTACGGGGTCGTGCTGCAGAACCCGAACCCGGGCCTGCTCGCCGCGGGGGTGCACGTCACGACCCGCATCCTCGATGCGCAGGGCAACCAGCTCCTCGTCGACAACGCGCTGCTGAACGGCGTGATGCCGGGGCAGCGGATGGCGGTCGGCCGCACGCTGGTGGAGCCGATCGTCGGCCCCACCCAGCTCGACGTCCAGGTCGAGGTCGGCGGCTGGCTCACCCCCGCCGCCGGGCTCGGCGACCTCAAGGCCACCCAGGCGCTCACCCAGCCGGAGCTCAACGGGGGCGCCGTCACCCACTTCGCGGTGCAGTCCAACGCCGCCGGCGACGAGGACGGGGTCGACGTCGCCGCCCTGTACCGGGCCGCCGACGGCCACCTCCTGGCGGTGGAGACGACGTCGATCAACCGACTGGCGCCCGGTGAGACGGTCGTCGGCCAGATCCGGCTCCTGGCCCCGATCCCGGGACTCGCGAGCACGGAGGTCCTGGTGGGCCGGGGCTTCGCGGCACAGACCGTGGGCTGACCCGGTGGGGGTCGGCCCGATCGGCCATGCCATGCTGTTCGGCCTGGTCTGCCCCCGGAGGAAGCCCCTTGTCGCGCGCCAACGTCGCCCTCGCTGCACTGCTCACCACCTCGATCCTCATCGCCGGATGCGGCGGTGACGACGACGACCCCACCACGCAGACCCCGAACACCACGCCCCTCGTGGCGTGCGAGCCGGGCACGCTCGAGGGTGTCACGGTGACCGGCGAACCGGGCGCCGAGCCCAAGGTGGCGCTCGACGGCAAGATCTCCGTCGACAAGACCGACTGCGCCGTGCTCACCGAGGGCGAGGGCGACCGTGCCCAAGCGGGTGACGTCCTCGAGTTCGACTACCTCCTCGTCAACGGCCGCACCGGAACGACCTACGCGTCGTCCTACGCCGAGGGTGTGAAGGCCTCGATCCCCCTCGATGACAAGCCGATCCGCGGGCTGCGCCAGGCGCTGACCGGCGCCCAGGCCGGCAGCCGCATCGTCGTGGTGATGTCCGCCGAGGACGGCTACGGCCTCCAGGGCGGCGACCCCGCCAACGACCTCCAGGAAGACGACTCCCTCGTGCTCGTCACCGACATCGTCGCGGTGCGCGAGGTGCTCACCCGGGCCGAGGGCACGCCGGTCACCCCGGCCGCCGGGCTTCCCAGCGTGCAGCTCGGTGACGACGGCCGTCCCACCATCACCGTGCCCCAAGGCGAGGCGCCGGCCGCACTCCTGGTGCAACCGCTCATCGAGGGGACCGGCCCGGTCATCCAGGCCGGCCAGACGATCACCGCCCACTACGTCGGGGTGATCTGGAACACCGGCCAGGAGTTCGACTCCTCGTGGGAGGGCTCGCCGATCGAGTCCGTGCTCAAGGTCGCCACCCCCGACGACCCGTCCGGCCTCATCGCCGGGTGGGTCAACGGCCTGACCGGCCAGAAGGTTGGCTCGCAGGTGATGCTCGTGATCCCGCCGGCCGACGCCTACGGCGAGGCGGGCGCCCCCAACGCCGGGATCGGCGCCACCGACACCCTCGTCTTCGTCATCGACCTGCTGGCCGCCCGGTAGGCATGGCGATGCGGGCGCGTCGCAGGTCAGCTCCAGCCGCCGTCGGCGCGGTCACGATCGCGATCGCCCTGGCCGCCGGTGCCCTCGTCGGGTCGACCTCACCGGCCTCGGCCGCCGGGGTGCGCTACCTCGACCCGGTCTTCGCCGGCATCGCGACGACCAACGACCTCACCTACGGACAGGCGGCGAACGTCAGCGGCGCCCTCCAGTCCCTCGAGCTGGACGTGTACGAGCCGGCCGGCGACACCGAAGCGCGCCGACCCGTCGTCATCTGGGCCCACGGCGGCTTCTTCACCAAGGGCAACAAGTCCGAGATCGGGACCATCGCGCCGTTCCTGGCCCAGCGGGGCTACGTCGTGCTGTCGATCGAGTACCGGGTGAACCCCGCGCTCCCGCAGGGCCTCGAGGGCTACTCGGCCAGCGAGCAGCTGCCCTACGACCTCGCCCTGCTGACCGAGACGATCCGCGACGCGCAGCACGACATGCAGGCCGCCGTCCGGTGGGTCCGCGCCAACGCCGCCACCCGGCGCCTCGACCCCGACCGCATCGCGACCGCCGGGTTCAGCGCGGGCGCCACGATGTCCGTGGCCACCGCGTACAACAGCGACGACCCGGGCAGCAGCGGGAACCCGGGCTACTCCTCCCGGATCACCGCGGCGATCGGCACCGGCACCCTCAACGTCCCGCTGGTCGACATCCACCCGGACCCCCTGGTCGAGCCGCCTGTCGGCATGTTCCACGGCGCCGAGGACCAGTCGCCCTTCCTCGGCCCCGTGGCCACCTGCCTGGTCGCGCAGGCGATGCTCAACGTGTGCGAGGCCCGGCAGTACGCCGGGGAGGGGCACAGCAGCCGGAACGGCATCGCTGACTGGCCGGCCTTCCTCTACAAGTGGCTCGTCCAGCGGACCGCGGCCCCGCTGTCGCTGCCGCAGCGCACGCTGCCCACGGTCCCAGCGGTGCGGATCCCCTCCTCGCTGGTGCCGAAGAACCTCCTCCCCGGCCCGCTCTGAGCCGGGCCCGCGTGGCCCTTCGGACCCGCGCCACCTAGGGTCTTCCGGGCAAATCGTCTGGGCTCTATCGACAGGGATGACATGACCGACGGGACTGCAGGCTGGTTCAGAGATCCGAACGATCCGGCGCTCGCGCGCTGGCACGACGGAGAGCGCTGGACGGAGCACACCCTCACCATCGCGGACCAGGCGCCGGGCTCCGAGCCGCCTCCCCCGGTCACCGCCACGGTCCCCGCCACACCCACGTTCGAATCCGCAGGGGCCTACGGCGTCGCCAGCGAGGGCGGCAGCCTGGCCACCAAGACCCGGGGCCTGCCCACCTGGGCCAAGGTCGTGGCCCCGCTCGTGGTCATCGCCCTCATCGGCGTCGCCTTCCTCCTCACCTCCGGCGACGACGAGCCGTCCACCACGGAGACCGCCGGCACCGAGAACGCCACGCTCGACGACGCGGTCGATGCCGCCCGTCGGGCCGGCCTGGCCGATGAGATCAGCGACTCGCGCGCCGCCGCGCTCATCGAGCGCATCTGCGACGCCGCCGAGGACCCGTCCGAGGTCGACGAGCTGGGTGACGACCTCGCCGCCCTGCCCGCGGCGACCACCACCGAGCTCCGGCAGCAGATCAGCGCCCTCGGCGCGGGGGCCGAGCGCCGGTGCGAGTCGGCCCTCGACGACGAGCCCGGCCTCATCGACGACCTCCAGGACCAGGCCGTGGTGGCGTTCTCCACCACCACCACTTCGCCGACCATCCTCCCGGACGGCACCGGCTCCACGGTCCCCGGCGAGGGCACCGACGGCGGCGGCACCGGCGGCACCAGCGGCACCAGCGGCAAGACGGCAACCACGAAGAAGGGCACCACCGCCACCACGGTCAGGCCCACCACCACGACCACGCTGCCCGTCGCGCAAAGGGCTTCTCCTGCACCTCCGCGGGCGAGGGCGCTCGTGCGGTGACGCGCCGCGGCGACCCCCTCGTGTGCACCCACGGCGGTGTGTGCACCACGAGCCAGCTCACCTGGCAGTCGAAGCCGTGCACGCCAGGGCAGACGATCCCCACGACCGATCCCAACGCGCCACAGCCGACCGCGCCGCCCACCTCCGCTCCTCCCGTCACCGACGGCGGGCCCTAGTCGGGCTGGGATTCGGCCGGGAGACGGTCTGGTACCGTCTCCCTCCCGCTCCGCGGGCGCATAGCTCAGCTGGTTAGAGCGCTGCCTTCACACGGCAGAGGTCAGGGGTTCGAGTCCCTTTGCGCCCACCACCAGCCTCTGGGCATCCCAGGTCAGACCGGGGCGAGGCGATCGATGGCGAGGGTGTCCTCGAGGGCGGCGAGGGCCCGCAGGACCGCGACGTCGCCGTGCTGCGGGCCGACCACCTGGAGCCCGACGGGCAGGCCGCTCTCGGTGAACCCCGCGCACACGGTGCCCGCCGGCGACCGGGTCATGTTGAAGGGGTAGGTGAAGGTGACCCACGCCATGTTCTCGACGCCGTCGATCGTGCCCTGGCCGTCGATGGGCCCGACCTGGCCGGCACACGTCGGGGTGCAGAGGAGCGAGGCGCGGTGGAACACCTCGACCAGCTTCACGTTGAGGCGATGGCAGGCGTCCTGGGCCTCGAGGAGCTCCACCGCGGTGGTGGGTCGGCCGAAGGCCTCGATCATCCGCACGTGCCCCGGGTCGAGCTGGTCCCACGCGGGGGTCCCCTCGAGGTGCTTCACCTTGCGGAGGTCGCAGGCGGTCACGAGCCGCAGCCAGTCGAGAGCCGGGTCCTGATCGAACACCGTGTCGATCTCCACGATCTCCGTGCCGCGCTCAGCCAGCTTCTCGAGCGCCTGCTCGCAGATCGTGCGGACCTCGTGGTCGACCTGGGCGTAGCCCAGCGTCGGAGACCATGCGATCCGGAGCGGTGCGCCCGCCTCCTCCAGCGATCGAGTCCAGCTGGCCTCCGGCATCGGCAGCGAGCGCAGGTCGGTCGCGTCCGGTCCGATGCAGACGTCCAGCGCCATCGCGACGTCGCGGATCGCGCGCGCCATCGGGCCCTTCGTGGAAAGGTCGGCCCAACCGGCCGGCTCGGGACCACCCATCGGCACGCGCCCCAGCGACGGCTTGATCCCCGACAGCCCGTTGACCGACGACGGGATGCGGATCGAGCCGCCGCCGTCCGACCCGGTGCACAGCGGCACCATCCCTGCCGCGAGGGCCGCTCCGGACCCGCCCGATGATCCCCCCGCGCTGTGCGTGAGCTTCCACGGGTTGGCGGTCGCGCCGAACGCGGGGTTGGACGTGTCGGCCTTGTAGCCCATCTCCGGCGTGTTCGTCTTGCCGACGACCACGCACCCAGCGGCTCGGAGCCGGGCGACGAGCGGCGAGTCCTCCTCCTTGGGCGGTCCGCCGGCGTACACCGCAGACCCCTGGGAGGTCGGGAAGCCGGCCGCGTCCTCCAGGTCCTTCACGCCGATCGGGATGCCGGCGAGCGGCCCCACCTCCTCGCCCTTGGCGATTCGGTGGTCGATGTCGGCGGCATCGCGAAGGGCGGCCTCGCCGTCCACGACCACGAACGCGTTCACGCGGCCGTTGACCTCGTCGATGCGGTCGAGCGCGCCCTGGACGAGCTCCCGTGACGACACCTTCTTCGCGGCGACGTCCGCGACCAGCTGGGCGACGGTGGTGCTCCGGAAGTCCATGGCGCGGACGCTACCCCTGGCCCGCGATCAGTACCCAGCGACGGGGTCGACCGGCCCGATCAGCTCCTCGCCGGCGATCCAGCGGCGCACGTTCTCGGTGACGCGGGCCCGCAGCAGCGGCTCCGCCATCGCGATCGTGTTCGCGGTGTGAGGCGTGATGATGCACCGGGGCTCCGTCCAGAGCGGATGGCCGTCGGGCAGCGGCTCGGGATCGGTGACATCGAGCGCGGCTCCCCCGATCGCTCCCTCGGCCAGCACGGTCACCAGGTCGTCGGTGACGATGTGGCCGCCACGGGCCACGTTCACCACCCACGCGTCGGGGGCCAGCAGGCGCAGGCGGCGCCCGTCGATCACCCCTCGTGTCTCCGCCGTGAGCGCGAGGGCGAGGACGACCAGCTCGGCGCCGGCGAGGACCTCGTCGAGGCGGTCGTCGCCGACGACCCTGGCGTCGCCCACCGCATCCGGCGATCGACGCACGACGGTCACGTCGCAGCCGAAGGGACCGAGCAGGCGGACGAGCGACTCGGTGATGCCACCCCCGCCGAGGATCACGACGTTCGCGCCGAGGAGGTTCCGGCCCTCACCCGTGCCCCACGACGCGGCCCGGGCGTACTCGCCGATCCGGCGCATGCCAGCCAGCGCGAGGGCGAGGGCGTGCTCGGCCACCGGTTCCGCGTACACGCCCTTGCCGCACGTCCAGAGGCGATCGGGGTGGGCCTGGATCACCGGAAGGTTGGCCTCCACCCCGGCCCAGGGCAGCTGCACCCACTCGAGGTGCGGGTTCGCCACGAGGAGCTCGTCGAGGCCGTCGGGATCGGCGTGGTGGCCCCAGACCGTGGCGACCGCCTCGGCCGGAGGCACGACGTCGCCGCCGCCATCCTCGACCGCGCCGGCCAGCCAGCGACGGGTGCCGCCGGGCTCGACGGCGATCCGGGCGGGTCGGGGTGCGGCCATGGGCCGGGATCCTACGGAGGGCCGTCAGCGAGGCCGGAGCCGGGCGGCTTCGCCGACCCGAGCGGAGGCACCTGCGGAGGCTGAGTGCTGCGCCGCAGGCGCCTCGCGACCGAAGCAGGCAGATGGCTCAGTCGCAGCAGGAGTCGCGCCAACCGCACGCGCACCGGTAGTGCGCGTGCTCGGGCCGGAGCTCACCGCCGCAGAGGGGGCAGCAGGGGAAGGTCCCACGGGGATCGCGGTTGATGCGACACGTGGGGGCGATCTCGTCGAACGGGAGCTCCAGCTCCTCGAACTCCACCGGCACGGACGACAGCGTACGGGCTCGCTCACCCTGCTTCCGGGATGCGATGCTCCGGCGATGTCCGACGAACCTGCCTCGCCTCGCGGCGACTCGGGCCACGTCGAGACCGCGGTCGACGCCCTCGAAGAGGGTGATCGACCGATCCGGCCCGGCACCGCCCGCGCGGCGCTGCGGCACCGGGTGTTCCGTCGGGTCTTCGTCGGCGCGTTCCTGTCGAACATCGGCTCGTGGATGCAGAACGTGGTGCTCGGCGCGCTGGCCTACGAGCTCACGCACTCGGCCACCTTCGTGGGCGTCCTGCTGTTCGCCCAGCTCGGCCCGCTGCTCCTGTTCTCGCTGGTCGGCGGGCTCCTGGCCGACGTCTTCGACCGGCGGCGGCTGCTCATCGTGGTGTCGATCGTGCAGGCGCTCCTCTCCCTGCTGCTCGCGCTCGTCGCCCGGGGCGGCGACCCGTCACGGGTGTGGCTGGTGGCGATCACGTTCGGGATCGGCATGGGCCAGGCCGTGTTCGGTCCGACCTACAGCGCGCTCCTGCCGGTGCTCGTCGGCCGCGAGGACCTGGCCGGCGCCATCTCCCTCAACTCGGCCCAGATGAACGGCTCGCGCGTGATCGGTCCGGCGATCGCCGGCGTGATGGCGGCGCAGATCGGGGCCAGCTGGGTGTTCGTCGTCAACGCCCTGTCGTACCTGCTGGTGATCCGGGCGCTGTACACGGTCGAGCTCCCCGCGCCGGTCAGGAACCCGTTGGAGGAGGGCCAGGGTCTCGGCCGCCTGCTCTCTGGGTTCCGGGCCGCCCGCGTCGACCCGGTGGTGGGTCGGTCGCTGGTGATCGTGTTCGCGTTCTCGCTGCTGTCGCTCCCCTTCATCGGCCAGCTGCCGACCCTGGCCGATCGCAACCTCGGCATCGAGCCGACCTCGATCCAGTACGGCTTCCTCTACACCTGCTTCGGGGCCGGGGCGATGACCGGTGCGCTCTCCATCGGCACGGTCTTCTCCGACCGGAGCATGGTCAAGATCGTCCGCGTGGGGCTCGTCGCGTTCGCCGTGTTCCTCGCGGTGTTCTCGCTGCTGCGGTCGGCGACACCCGCGTACCCGGTGGTCGTGCTGGTCGGGCTCGCCTACTTCGCCATCATCACGTCGCTGTCCACCGTGCTGCAGGAGCGCCTCGACGACAGCAACCGAGGCCGGGTGATGGCCTTGTGGATCATGGGCTTCGGCGGCACGGTCCCCATCGGCAACCTCATCGCCGGCCCGCTGATCGAGGCCACCTCGGTGACCACCGTCGTGATGACCGGCGCCGCGATCGCCGTTGGCCTCGCCGCGTTCGCGCGGCTCGACCCCGAACCCGGTTAGCGACCGGGCGAGCGGGCGAGGACGTCCGCGAGGCGCTCGAGGCCGGCGACGCGGCTGCCCTTCACGAGGACGGCGTCGCCCGGGCCGAGCTCGCCGAGGGCCGCCACCGCCGCGTCGAGGTCGGGCACCTCCACGTCGGCCTCGTAGGCCGGCGCGTCGACGGCGATCAACCGGACGCCGAGGTCCCGAGCCAGCACACCGATGGCGGCATGCTCCTCCTCGCTGCGCTCCCCCAGCTCCGCCATGAGACCCAGCACCGCGATGCGCCGACCCGCGGGGAGCTGCGCGAGCGAGGTCAGCGCCGCGGCCACCGACGCCGGGTTCGCGTTGTAGGCGTCGTTCAGGACTCGGGCGCCGCTCGGAGCGGTGAGGAGCTCCATTCGCCACGGGGACAGCACGGCCTCGGACAACCCCGCCGCCGCCTCCTCCGGCGACAGGCCGCAGGCGAGCGCGGCGGCCGCCGCGGCAAGGGCGTTGTCGACCTGGTGGACGCCGCGCACGCCGAGCTCCACCACGGCGTTGCCCCACGGGGACACGAGCGTGAACCGGGGCCGGAGGGAGTCGTCGAGCTCGACCCAGACGGCCCGGACCTCGCCGCCGTCGCCGAACGTCAGGACCCGTGCCTCCGTGCGGGCGGCCATCGCGGCGACGCGCTCGTCGGGCGCGAACAGCACCGCCGTGCCGTCAGCGGGCAGCGACGCCGGCAGCTCCCCCTTCGCCCGGGCGACCTCGTCGATGGTGCCGAAGGCCTCCGTGTGGGCAGCGGCCACCTTCGTGACCACGCCGATGGTGGGGCGAGCCACCGCGCACAGCGCGGCGATGTGCCCCACCCCCCGGGCCCCCATCTCCACCACGACCGCCTCGACGTCGGCGGGGGCGGCCAGCAGGGTGAGCGGGACGCCCAGCTCGTTGTTGAACGACCGCTCGCTGGCGGTGACCCGGCGCACGGAGCCGAGCGCGGCGGCGAGGAGGTCCTTCACCGAGGTCTTGCCGACCGACCCGGTGATGCCCACGACCGGCACCGACAACCGGCCTCGGGCGAGCCCGCCGGCGGCGGACAGCGCGGCGGCCGTGTCGTCGACCACCACCGCGGTGCCTCCCTGCGGGTCACGGGCGGTGAAGTACGCGCCAGCTCCAGCGGCCAGTGCGTTCTCGACGAAGTCGTGGCCGTCGCGCTCGGCCACGATCGGCACGAACAGCTGGCCCGGCACGAGCGAGCGCGTGTCGATCGACGCGCCTGACACCACGACATCGGGCCCGTCGAGGCGTCCACCGGTGGCGGTGGCGAGGTCGGTGGTGCGGAGCTCCATGGCGGGCGCAGTCTCGCAGCCGGGAGACAGGCCCTGGCGCTCGTACACTCCGCCCATGCCCGAACCGGAGCGCATCCGCCTCGTCGTCCTGTTCGGCGGGCAGTCGGCCGAGCACGAGGTGTCGTGCGTCTCGGCCTTCCACGTGCTCGAGGCGGCGGACCCCGTCCGGTTCGAGCTCGACCCGGTGGGCATCACCCGTGAAGGCCAGTGGGTCCGGGCCGACGACGCCCGGCGGGCGCTGGCCTCGGGCCGGGGCGCGCTCGCCGAGATCACCCGGGGCGGTGGGCTGGTCGTCACCGGCACCGAGGTGGAGCCCCTCCCCACCGTCGTCCCGGCGGCGGACGACCTCCCCGTGGTCGTGCTGCCGATCCTCCACGGCACCCGCGGGGAGGACGGCACGGTGCAGGGGCTGCTCGAGCTGGCCGACGTGCCGTTCGTGGGATCGGGCGTCCTGGGCTCGGCCCTGTGCATGGACAAGCTGAAGGCCAAGGACGTCCTGGCCGCGCACGGCATCCCCCAGGGGAGGTGGTTCGGCCTCCGCGACACCGAGCTGGTCGAGGCCCCGGCCCGGGTGGCGGCCGCCGAGCTGGCCTACCCCCTGTTCGTGAAGCCGGCCAACCTCGGATCCTCGGTGGGCGTGTCGCGCGTCGCCAGCCAGGCGGAGCTCGGCCCCGCGGTGACCCTGGCCGCCGGCTACGACGAGTGGATCGTCGTCGAGGAGGGCATCGCCGGGCGCGAGCTCGAGGTCGCCGTCCTCGGCAACGCCGACCCCCGCGCGTCGCTCCCCGGCGAGATCATCGCCACGCACGACTTCTACGACTACGACGACAAGTACCTCGAGGGCGCCGCCGAGCAGCGCATCCCGGCCGACCTCCCACCGGAGGTCACCGAGGAGATCCGCCTGCTCGCCTGCGAGGCGTTCACCGCGCTGCGGTGCGACGGCATGGCCCGCGTGGACTTCTTCTACGAGGAAGAAGGCCGCGGCCTCCTCCTCAACGAGGTGAACACGATCCCGGGGTTCACCCCGATCTCGATGTACCCCATGATGTGGGAGGCCACCGGGCTCCCCTACTCCGAGCTCATCGACGAGCTCGTGCGGCTGGCCCTGGAGCGCCACGAGCGCCGGGCCCGCTTCAGCACCAAGCGCTAGGTGTTGCCGCTCGGCCACGCAGGGCGCCGCCTACGATCGCCCGGATGCGCCGACTCCTCGCCCTGCTGACCGTGCTCGCACTGCTGTTCGCCGGGTGCGGCGACGACGGCGACACCGGGTCCTCCGACGACAACGGCGATCCCAGCAGCCAGTCCGAGGACGCGGACAACGGTCCCGGGCTCGAGGCCAAGCTGCTCACCGCCGACGAGCTCGGGGACAAGTGGACGAAGGACGCCGACTCCGCCGCCGCCGACGACGACGACGAGGAGCCCGGGCCGGAGTGCCTCAAGGACCCGCCGAACGACCCGGACCACGAGAAGGCCGAGGCGTCCTTCACCTTCGACAAGGACGTCACCGGGTTCCCGTCTCTCCAGGAGCAGGTCACCGACTACCACGACGAGGCCACCATCACCTCGGCGTTCGACACTGCCGCCGCGGCCATCGACAGCTGCGGGGAGTTCTCCTACGAGTCCGACGGCTTCGAGTTCACCGGCAGCATCGAGCCGCTGGACTTCCCCACGGTCGGGGATGCCTCCAAGGCGTGGACGCTCCGCCTGTCCACCGAGGGCTTCGACTTCACCGCCTTCATCCTCTACGCACGTACGGGCCAGTTCGGGATGTCCCTCTACTACCTCAGCGACGCGCAGCCCGACCTCGAGGAGTTCGGCCAGCTCGCAGACCAGGCGCTCGCCAAGGTCTGACGCTCAGCCGGGAGCCGGCTCCAAGGCCGCCCGGAGCAGGTTCAGCAGCTCGTCCCTCCGGCGGAGCAGCGAGCTCAGGCTCGGCTCCTCGCCGAAGGTGCGCAGCACCTCCACCTCCGTCGCCATGCCGGTCACCATCGAGTAGGCGGCCAGCAGCAGCAGCTTGGGGTCGTGCCGACGCATGCGCCCCGCGTCCATCTCGTCCTCGAGGAAGCCCGCCGCCCGCGTGACGAGTGGCTCGAGCCGATCGAGCAGCCGGGTGGAGGACGGCGGCCCGAGGCGGGTCACCTCCCGGAGGAACCCGAGCATCGCCGGGTGCCGAGCCGCGAGGCGGAACATCACCCGCACCATCGCCTCGATCCGTCCGAACCCCTCGTCGGCCACGAGGAGGCCGCCGACCAGCCGGCTGGTGACCTCGTCGGCGCACCGGTCGACGACGGCTTCCAGGAGCACGTCCTTGGAGGGGAACCAGTAGAGGATCGTCTGCTTCCGGATGCCGAGCCGCCCGGCCAGGTCGTCGAGCGAGGTCGCCTCGTAGCCGCGGGTGCCGAACTCGACCATGGCCACGTCGAGGATGCGGTCCGGGGTCCTGCGGGCAGGGGTCTCTACCATCTGGTAGACAACCGTACGTGATCGCCGAGGAGCTCGCGGGGAAGCGCATCGCCGTCACCGGCAGCACCGGCTTCCTCGGCACGGCGCTCGTCGAGCGGCTGCTGCGCTCGGCACCGGGCTGCCACCTCGTGCTCCTCATCCGACCCGGCCGCAGGGCCACCGTCGAGCAGCGAGCCAAGCGCGAGGTCTTCGGCAACGACGCCTTCGACCGCTTGCGCGAAGCCCACGGCAAGGACGGCTTCGCCGCGCTGGTGGCCGAGCGGGTGACCCCGATCGCCGGCGACGTCGGCACGGACGGGCTCGCCCTCGACGACGCGGGCCGCGCCGCCCTGGCCGGGTGCGACGTCGTGATCCACTCCGCGGCCACGGTGTCCTTCGACTCACCGCTCGACGCTGCGGTCGAGGTGAACCTCCTCGGTCCGAGCCGGATCGTGGCGACCCTCCAGGAGCTCGGCATCGCCCCCCACCTGGTGTCCGTGTCCACCTGCTACGTGGCCGGGAACCGGCGAGGCGCGGCGCCCGAGCAGCCCGTGCACGACAGCCCCTTCTTCATCGACGTCGAGTGGCGCTCGGAGGTGGAGGCCGCCCGACGCGCCCGCACCGACGCCGAGGCCGACAGCCGCCGACCCGGCGCGCTGACCCGCTTCCGCAAGGAGGCTCGAGCCGAGCTCGGCGCCGCCGGCACACCTGCGCTCTCGGCCAAGTCCGAGCAGCGCCGAAGCGCGTGGGTGAAGGAGCAGATGGTGGAGGCCGGACGGGCCCGCGCCGCCTCGCTCGGGTGGCCGGACGCCTACGCCTACACCAAGGCCCTCGGCGAGCGGGCGCTGCTGCAGAACCGCGGCGCCATCCCGGTGTCGATCGTCCGGCCGTCGATCATCGAATCGGCGGTGCACGAGCCGCGACCGGGCTGGATCCGCGGCTTCCGCATGGCCGAGCCAGTGATCATCTCCTACGCCCGCGGGCTGCTGAAGGAGTTCCCGGGCGTCCCCGAGGGCACCATCGACGTGATCCCCGTCGACCTCGTCGTCGCCGCGATCATCGACGCCGCCGCCGGCCCGGTACCCGAGGAGCCGGCCATCACCCAGGTGGCCTCCGGCTCGGTCAACCCGCTGCGCTACCGGCACCTCGTGGACATGGTCCGGACCTTCTTCACCGAGCATCCGATCTACGACGCCGAGGGCCAACCGATCATCGTGCCCGAGTGGTCGTTCCCCGGACGGGGACGCGTGCAGCGGCAGCTCGAACAAGCCCGCTCCGCGATCACCAAGGGTGAGCGCGTCCTCCAGAGCCTCCCCCTGCGGGGCAAGCAGGCGGCGTGGGCGGCCACCCTGGAAGAGAAGAAGGAGGAGGTCGAACGGGCCCTGGCCTACGTCGAGCTGTACGGCGCGTACGCCGAGTGCGAGGCGATCTACGGCGTCGACCGGCTGCTCGCCCGCTGGGACCAGCTCGACGCCCTTGACCAGGCCACGTTCTGCTTCGATCCCCGGGTCATCGACTGGAGCCACTACGCGCCGAAGGTCCACCTCCCCTCCGTGGTGGACCACGCCCGAGTGCGCACCACGCCCGGCGGCCGCACCGGAGAGAAGCGGGAGGACCGGCTGCGTCGCCAGGTGCTCGCGCCCGAGCGCCACTTCGCGGCGTTCGACCTCGAGAACACGCTCATCGCATCGAACGTCGTGGCGTCGTACTCGTGGCTGGCCACGCGGCGCCTCCCGCGGGAGGACCGGATGCGGTTCGTGCTGCAGACGCTCCGCGAGGCCCCTGCGCTCCTCGCCGCCGACCGCAAGGACCGCAGCGACTTCCTGCGCCACTTCTACCGTCGCTACGAGGGAGCCAGCGCCGCCCAGCTCGAGGCCGACTCGGTGGAGATGTTCAGCGACCTCATCCTGAACAAGTCGTTCCCCGCCGCGATCCGCCGGGTGCGGGAGCACCGCCGCCTCGGACACCGCACGGTGCTGATCACCGGCGCGCTCGACCTGGCCATCGAGCCGCTGCGGCCGCTGTTCGACGACATCGTCGCCCCGTCGCTGGCCCGCCGCGCCGACGGCACCTACCGGGGCGAGCTGACGGACGTGCCCCCGACCGGCGAGGCGCGCGCTCAGGCGCTGATGGACTACGCCGACCAGCACGGCTTCGACCTGTCGGAGTCCGTCGCCTACGCCGACTCGACCTCGGACCTGCCGATGCTCGAGGCGGTCGGCTTCCCCGTCGCGGTGAACCCCGAGACCCGCCTGGCCGCCCTGGCCCGCAAGCGGGGCTGGCTGGTGGAGCACTTCGACAAGGCGTCCGGGGCGCCCGCCAAGCTGCTGCCCATCGGGCCCGAGTGGGGTCGACCCCGCAGCCGTCGCGTCGGCAAGGTGCCCACGTGAAGGCGCTGGTCTTCTCCCGGAAGCCGGCCCGGTTCGCGGCGGCGGTCGTGGCGGGGCGCCTCTCCCCCGGCGCCGGCGCCAAGGTCGGGCCCCTCTCGCTGCGCGACGTCGACGCGCCGGACCTGCCCGGCCCGGGATGGGTGCGCGTGCGCCCCCGCCTGGCCGGGATCTGCGGATCCGATCTCGCCACGATCGACGGGACGTCATCCCGCTGGTTCGAGCCGATCGTGTCGTTCCCGTTCACCCCCGGCCACGAGATCGTGGGAGACCTCGACGACGACCGGCGGGTGGTGGTGGTCCCCGTGCTCAGCTGCGTGACCCGCGGCATCCAGCCGGTGTGCCCGGCCTGCGCCGACGGTCGCATCAACCACTGCCAGCGCCTCGGCCACGGTGACCTCGAGCCCGGTCTCCAGTGCGGGTTCTGCGAGTCGACGGGCGGCGGCTGGTCCACCGCGATGCTGGCCCACGAGTCCCAGCTCGTGGGGGTGCCCGACGACCTGGCGGACGAGGGCGCCGTGCTGGTCGAGCCGGCGGCCTGCGCCGTCCACGCCGCGGCCCAGGTCGACGCGCCGCGGGTCGCGGTGCTCGGCGCTGGCGCGATCGGACTGCTCACGATCGCCGCCCTCCGGAGGGCCCGCCCGGGCATCGAGCTCCTCGCCACCGCTCGGTACCCGCACCAACGGGCGCTGGCCTCCGACCTCGGCGCCGACATGGTCGTCGCTCCCGATGAGCTCGACCGCGTGGTGCGAGCGAGGAGCGGCTCGATGCGCTTCGACAACGGCCAGCTGTCGGGCGGGATCGAGGCGGTGGTCGACTGCGTCGGCTCGGCCGAGTCGATCGCCCAGGGCCTGCGCATCACCGCCCCCGGCGGCACGATCCACGCCGTCGGGATGCCCGGCGTCACCACGGTCGACCTCACCCCGCTCTGGCAGCGGGAGGTCGCCCTGCGCGGCGCCTACGCCTACGAGCGCCCCGACTTCGACGCCGCGATGTCCATGGTCGCCGAGCTCGACCTGCAGCGGCTCGTGAGCGCCACCTACCCCCTCAAGCGCTACGAGGACGCCATCGACCACGCCGCGTCGGCCGGCCGTCGCGGCGCCGTGAAGATCGCCTTCGACCTCCGCGCCGAACGAGAGAGAGCGAACCTCTGATGCCCCGCCCTGGCTTCGTCCTGGAGGTCGACCGCTCGACCCCGCCCATCCTCTTCCACCACGGGGAGGGCTTCCGGCTCGAGAAGCTGCCCGCGGGCCGCAGCCGTGTGCTCTACCCGGGCGAGCCCCTCGAGGCAGTGGAGGACCCCGACGCGGAGATCCGCCGCGCCCTCGAGGAGCCCCTCGGCGACAGCCCGCCGCTGCGGGCGCTCCTGACGGCGGGCATGAAGCTCACGATCTGCTTCGACGACATCAGCCTGCCGTTGCCCCCGATGCGCCGGCCCGACGTCCGCCAGCGCGTGATCGAGGCCGTGCTCGACCTGGCCGCCGCCGCCGGCGTCGACGACGTGCACCTCATCGCCGCGCTCGCGCTCCACCGTCGGATGACCGAGGACGAGCTCCGCCACGCCGTCGGTGACCGCGTGTACGACGCGTTCGCCCCGCACGGGCTCCTCTACAACCACGACGCCGAGGACGTGGACAACATGGCGTTCCTCGGCACCACGAAGCACGGCGAGGAGGTGGAGATCAACAAGCGGGCCGCCGAGAGCGACCTCATCGTGTACGTGAACATCAACCTCGTGTCGATGGACGGCGGGTGGAAGTCCACCGCCACCGGACTCGCCTCGTACCGCTCGCTGCGCCACCACCACAACGTGAAGACCATGCAGGCGTCGCGCAGCTTCATGGACCGGCACAAGAGCGAGCTCCACTCGAGCAACTGGCGCATGGGCGAGGTCCTCAAGTCGGCCGGCGTCAAGGTCTTCCAGATCGAGACCACGCTGAACAACGACACGTTCGGCACCTCGGGCCCGATGTCGGTGCTGCAGAAGCGCGAGTGGGAGTGGACGGCGCGCGACCGGGCCACGTTCATCGGCATGAAGGCCGGGCTCGACCGCATGCCGGTGAAGGCCCGCCGCAAGATCTTCAACGGGTGGCAGGCCCCCTACGGCATCACCTCGGTGCAGGCCGGCGAGGTCGATGCCGTGCACGAGGTCACCACGGCCAACGTGTTCAAGCAGCAGCTCGTGCCGATCCAGGGCCAGACCGACATCCTCACGATGGGGCTCCCCTACATCTGCCCCTACAACGTGCACTCGGTGATGAACCCGATCCTCGTGATGTGCCTGGGCCTCGGCTACTTCTTCAACATGTACCGCGGGAACCCGCTCGTGCGGGAGGGCGGCGTGCTCATCATGAGCCACCCGACGCCGTGGGAGTTCAACCCCGTCCACCACCCCAGCTACATCGACTTCTTCGAGCAGGTCCTCGCCGACACGACCGATCCGCTGGAGATCGAGGCCAAGTACGAGAAGCAGTACGCGGAGGACGAGTGGTACCGCCACCTCTACCGCACGAGCTACGCCTACCACGGCGTCCACCCGTTCTACATGTGGTACTGGGGCAGCCACGCGCTGCAGCACCTCGGCAAGGTGATCATCGTCGGCGGTGAGCCGCGGTCGGTCCGCCGCCTCGGGTTCGCCCCCGCCTCCACGCTCGACGACGCGCTGGAGATGGCGTCGGACGTCGTCGGTCGGCACGGCACCATCACGCACCTCCACAACCCGCCGATCGTCATGGCCGACGTCACGTGAGGATCCCGGTGCGGCCGCCGCGGCTGCCGTTCCCGTTCAGCGCGCCGTCGGTGCCCGCCGGGGTGGAGCCCCCCCCGACGAAGGACCGGCTCGGCGCGGACTACGACACCTCCTGGGCGCGCCGGTACCCTGCCCGCGTCGCCCGCATGGTCCTGCTCGAGGGCGTGATGCGACCCGCCGTGGCTGCCCTCGCCGCCCCCGAGCGCTCCGGCATCGACCGGCTCCACGGTCTGGGCGGCGGCCCGGTCGTCTTCGCCGCCAACCACCACAGCCACCTCGACACGCCCGTGCTCCTGACGTCGCTCCCCGAGCCGTGGCGTCATCGGGTGTTCGTGGGCGCGGCGGCCGACTACTTCTTCCGCACGCGTGCCACCTCCGCCGTCTCGGCCCTGGCCATCGGCGCCATCCCCATCGAGCGCTCGAAGGTCACGCGTCGCTCCGCCGACCAGGCGGCCGACCTGATCGCCGACGGCTGGTCGATGCTCATCTTCCCGGAGGGGGGTCGCTCGCCCGACGGATGGGGCCAGCCCTTCCGCGGCGGCGCCGCCTACCTGTCGAGCCGCTGCGACGTGCCCGTGGTGCCGATCCACATCGAGGGCACCAGCCGCATCCTCCGGAAGGGCAAGAAGGTCCCGACCCCGTCGCACGTCCGCGTCACCTACGGCACCCCGCTGCACTCCGAGGACGGCGAGTCAGCCGCCCGCTACGCGGAGCGCATCGAACGGGCGGTCGCCACCCTCGCCGACGAGGCCACCACCGACTGGTGGCAGGCCGCCCGACGATCCGCCGCCGGCACGACGCCGGCGCTCACCGGTCCCGACGCCCCGGCCTGGCGCCGCACCTGGGCCCTGGGCGACCGCAGCCGCAAGCGCCGCCGCCAGCAGCGCACCTGGCCCAGGCTCTAAGAGAGGGGGACCCTCTAGGCGTTCTCGCGACGCCCGAGCGACAGATCTGCGTCGCCGGCGTCGCGAGAACGACGGGGGGTCGTGGTGGTGGGGATCGAGGCCCCCATCGGCAGGAGCCACGCGATCAGGGTCATCAGCACGATGGCCACCAGGACCATCAGCAGCACCCCGGGCACGGACGCGGCGAACATCACAACATTGGACGCACAAACCCCTCGATCGGTTCCCAGGAATTCCTGAGCCGACCCTCAGGGACCAGGTCCGGCCAGGTCGGAGCCGGGCGGCTTCGCCGACCCGAGCGGAGACAGGAGCGGACCGACGACCGGAGCCGGCAGATGACTCAGCCGAGGAGGCGGAGGCCGCTCGGGGCGATGCTCTGGTCGGCCAGCGGCAGATCCACCAGGAACTCCGTGCGGTGCGCCGGGAACACGTGCTCGGAGAGCAGGACGGGGCGGCCGTCCGACGTCGAGGTCGTCCGCTCGCAGCGCAGGACCGCCGAGCCCACGGGGACCTCGAGCAGCGCGGCGTCGTCCGGTGAGGCGAGGGCGGCGCCGATGGTCTGCACCGCACCGCCCAACGGCACGTCGAGCAGCTCGTAGAACGACGAGCGCTCCACGTCGTCCCGGGAGATGGAGGCCCCCAGGTCGTCCGGGCACCACACGGTCACGCGGGCGAAGGGCTCGTCGTCGGCGAGGTTGAGGCGGCGCACCTCCAGCACGGTCGCGGCGCCGAGCACCTGGCGGGCCCGCGGCGGGGCGGGGACGAAGCCGAAGTCGAGGACGCGACGTTCCGACCGCACGCCGGAGGCCGCCAGCTGGGCCTCGATCGTGCCGAGGCGCCCGAACGACTGGCGCAGCGGATCGGCGGCCACGAACCACCCGAAGCCCTGCCTCGCGTCCACCAGTCCCTCGTCCCGCAGGACCTCCAGCGCCTTGCGGATCGTGATCCGGCTGGCCGCGTAGGCTCCCGACAGCTCCGATTCGCTCGGGAGCAGCTTGCCCGCACCGAACTCGCCCCGGCCGACCCGGCTCCGGAGGTCCTCGGCGATCTGCTGGTAGCGGATGGCTCGCACTTGTCTTATACTTGTATCTAACTTCCGACGACGCAAGAGGTTTCGCCATGGCCACGAAGGTCTCCGCCACCACTCCGATCGAGCTGGTCCAGGAGGTGTACGGCCGCTTGCCGCAGCGGATGGCCGCCGGGCGCGACCGCCTCGGCCGGAGCCTCACGCTCGCCGAGAAGATCCTGATCAACCACCTGCGCGATGCCGCCGAGGACATCGAGCGGGGCCGGACCTACAACGACTTCGACCCGGACCGGGTGGCCATGCAGGACGCCACCGCCCAGATGGCCCTGCTCCAGTTCATGACCGCCGGGCTCCCCCAGGTCGCCGTGCCGAGCACGGTGCACTGCGACCACCTGATCCTCGCCAAGGAGGGCGCCGCCCTCGACCTGGCGTTCGCGCTGGACACCAACAGCGAGGTCTACGCCTTCCTCCACAGCGTGTCGGCCAAGTACGGCATCGGCTTCTGGGGACCGGGCAGCGGGATCATCCACCAGGTCGTCCTCGAGAACTACGCGTTCCCCGGCGGGATGATGATCGGCACCGACAGCCACACCCCCAACGCCGGCGGCCTCGGCATGGTCGCCATCGGCGTCGGCGGCGCCGACGCGGTCGACGTGATGACCGGCTTCCCGTTCAACGTGCGCTGGCCCAAGCTCATCGGCGTCCACCTCACGGGCACGCTGTCGGGCTGGTCGAGCCCCAAGGACATCATCCTCAAGGTCGCCGAGATCCTCACCGTGAAGGGCGGCACCGGGGCGATCATCGAGTACTTCGGCCCCGGCGCCGACAGCATCACCGCCACCGGCAAGGCCACGGTCTGCAACATGGGCGCGGAGATCGGCGCCACCACCTCGGTGTTCCCGTACGACGCCAACATGGCCGCCTACCTGCGGGCCACCGGTCGGGTCGCCATCGCCGATGCGGCCGACGCGGTCGCCGCCGACCTCCGCCCCGACGACGACGTCGTCGCCAACCCCGGCGACTACTTCGACCAGGTCATCGAGATCGACCTCGACCAGCTCGGCCCGATGATCAACGGCCCCCACTCCCCCGACCGCGCCCACCAGCTGGCGGAGGTGGGCGCCACCGCCCAGGCGGAGGGCTGGCCCCTCGAGATCTCCTCCGCGCTGATCGGCTCGTGCACCAACAGCTCCTACGAGGACATCACCCGAGCGGCGTCGATCGCCCGCCAGGCCTCGGCCAAGGGGCTCCGCACCAAGACGCAGCTCCTGATCACGCCCGGGTCCGAGCAGACCCGCGCCACCATCGAGCGCGACGGGCTCCTCGCCGACCTCGAGGCCATCGGCGGCACCGTGCTGGCCAACGCCTGCGGGCCGTGCATCGGCCAGTGGGACCGCACCGACCTCGACACCTCGAAGCTCAACACGATCGTGAACAGCTACAACCGCAACTTCCCGAAGCGGAACGACGGCAACGCCAACACGCTCAGCTTCGTCACCAGCCCGGACACCGTGATCGCCCTCGCGCTGGCGGGCACGCTCGACTTCGACCCCCGCACCGACTCGCTCACCAACGACGCCGGCGAGGAGGTTCGCCTCGAGCCGCCCGTCGGCGAGGCGCTCCCGGAGGGAGGGTTCGACCCCGGCGAGAACACCTTCGAGGCTCCGCCGGAGGACAGCAGCGGCGTGTCGGTCGTGGTCGATCCCCGGAGCGACCGGCTGCAGCTGCTCGAGCCGTTCGATGCGTGGGACGGCAAGGACTACGGCGAGCTGCCCGATCCTCCTCAAGGCCCAGGGCAAGTGCACCACCGACCACATCTCGGCGGCCGGTCCGTGGCTCAAGTACCGCGGCCACCTCGAGAACATCTCTGGCAACCTCTACCTGGGCGCCATCAACGCCTACACCGGCGAGGCCGGCACCGGGAAGGACCCGCTCGACGGCGAGACCCGCACGTTCCCCGACATCGCCAAGCGCCTGCACGAGGCCGGCATCGGCTGGGTGGCCATCGGCGACGAGAACATGGGCGAGGGCTCATCCCGCGAGCACGCGGCCATGGAGCCCCGGTTCCGCAACGGCAAGGTGATCCTCAGCCGCAGCTTCGCCCGCATCCACGAGACCAACCTCAAGAAGCAGGGCCTCCTGCCGCTGACCTTCGCCGACCCCGCCACCTACGACCAGATCGGCGAGGACGACCGGATCAGCGTCCACGGCCTCGCCGACCTCGCCCCCGACGTCCCGGTGCGGTGCACGATCCACAAGCCCGACGGCACCATCGATCGAGTTCCAGGGCAACCAGACCTTCAGCCCCGAGCAGATCGAGTGGTTCAAGGCCGGCGGCGCCCTGAACATCATCCGCCAGAAGCAGCTGGGCTAGGCGCAGGTCAGTAGGCGATGTCGAGGGCGTAGCGGAGGGCCGCGTCGAGCGCCGCTCGCCGCGGAGGATCCAGGTGGCCAACCGGCACGGCGTCGAGCGCGGCCTTCGCGATCGTGACGACGTTGTCGCAGGTGATGACGCTGACCTCGGGCACGCCCTGGTCCGGCCCGACCTCGACCTCGGAGCGGATGCCGCGGATCGTCCGAGTGACGGGTGCACACGTGATCCGCGTCAGCACCTCGATCGCGGCATCCCGGGTGAGCACGCACACCGGGCGCCGTCCCACCACCGGCCCGAGGTCGGCCCAGACGATGTCGCCCCGGGCTACCACTCCGGCATGTTCTCGGCCGCCAAGCGAGTGAGCGCCGCCGACAGCGCGGGGTCCTGAGGAGTCCGCCGATAGGCGGCCTGGAGCTCCTGATCCGCCACCGCCGCATCCGCCGCGGCCAGCACCGCGGCAGCGCCGCGCCGGAGCAGTTCCGAGCGGTTCGTTCCCTCTGCCTCCGCCAGCCGATCGAGCAGCACGACGAGCTCATCGTCGAGCTGGACCAGCACCTGCCGACGCGCCATGACCATAGGGTAGACCATATGGTCATCGCCGGTCGTCGGCACACCCCGGCGGGCTCGGACCCGTGGCCTTGGCGGCTCAGTCGTCTCCGGGACGGCGGTCGCTCTCGTCGGTGTCCTTGACCTTGCCGTGCGGATAGGTGCGGCGGAGCTCTTCCTCCGTCGGGACCTTCTTCTTCCTGGCCTCCGCGGGGAGCTGGGCGGTGATGGCCTTCATGATCCGCTTGGTGTCGGCGTCGGAGTCCATGGCGTCGCCGGTGAGGCCCGGCACGGCGGGGCCGACGGAGATGCGGATCGTCGGGGGGTGGCGAAGGGCGAGGACGTTGGGCAGTCGCTCCGACCGCGGCCACACCTTCTCGGTGCCCCAGAGGCCGACCGGGATCACGGGGGCCCCGGTCATGGCGGCCAGCTTGGCGGCGCCCCAGCGGCCCTTGAGCGTCGTGTTGAAGAACGCCTTGCCCCGCGGGATCGTGCCCTCGGGCATCAGCGCCACGACCTCGCCGGCCACGAGCGCGGCGGCCGCCTCCGCGAGCGGCTCATCGGACCCGGTGCCGCGCTCGACGCGGATGCCGCCCATCGCCCGAGCCACCTGACCGATCACCGGCGCGTCGAACACCTCCTTCTTGCCGAGGAAGCGAACCGGCCGGCCCCGCTTGGCCAGCACCACGGCCATGGCCATCGGGTCGAAGTAGCTCCGGTGGTTGCCGACGACGATGGCCGGCCCCTCCTCGGGCAGGTGCTCGACGCCGCTGATGTCGAACCGGGCGTACGGGATCAGCTCCGGGCGGACCAGCGCGAGCGCCGCCTTCTGCGGCTCGATGCCGACCACCGGGATCTTCGGCACCCCGGCGGGCACGTCGAGGTGGACGATCGGCCAGCGGCGCAGCAGCGCCATGCCGACCAGGCGGGGGTCGGGGTTCACCGCGACCGGGTGCCCGACCGCCCCCAGCATGGGCAGGTCGTAGAAGCTGTCGCTGTAGGCCCAGCTCTCGAGCCAGGTCGACGCCGTTCTCGACGGCCCAGCGGGTGACCGACCGCAGCTTCCCGGCTCCCCAGACGAACTCGCCGTCGAAGACGCCGGTGTAGGTGCCGTCGGGCCCGGTCTCGTACCGGGTGGCGAGCACGTCATCGAACCCGAGCGCGTCGGCCAGCGGCTTCACGAGGTCGTACGGCGTCGTGGTGGCCAGCACGAGCGGGCGCCCCGCAGCGCGGTGCTCCTCGAAGATCGGCCCGGCGAACGGTTGGACCATCGCGGCCAGCGTCTCCGCCGCCTGCTTTCCCGCCTCCTGCACCGAGGTCTGCACCCAGCCGGACGCGAAGCGGACGGCTCGCTTGGTGACCTCCATCGACGGCCGGTTCTCCCCGAACAGGTCATAGATCTTCATCAACACCGCTTCCCCCGGCATCGACCGATCCGTCACCCCAGCCGCGTTCAGCGCCCGCCCGATCACCGGCGCCGAAGCGCCGCGAAGCAACGTGCGGTCGAGGTCGAAGAATGCAGCGCCGGAAGCCATGGGCCGAAGTTAGACGCACGAGAATCGTGGGGTTCGGGCCGCCCGGCTGGTGGCACCGACGAAGCGCGGCGCCGTCGGGGGTATGCCAGGGGGGCTGAGCCCCCCTGAAGCACAACAGCTGCCGGTTGCCCGGGACGGACCGACGGGCGCCCTGAAGCAAGACGCGGAAACGCCGACCCGGGGGGAGGGTCGGCGTTCCGCTTCATTGCGAGGGGCCAGAGGGGGGATCCGGCCTCATCTCGCTTGGAGAAGCACCGGGGGGAGGTGCTTTCTCTTGTAAGCAGCAACCTACGCAGGAGCAAGCGATCCGTCAAACAGTTGTTGCTGATAGGTGCCATCATGTCTGGCGATGGATCTTCGACAGCTCGCCGCCCTCGTGGGCGTGGCCGAGACCGGCAGCTTCTCCGCCGCCGCCCGCGCCATGCACACCGTCCAGTCCAACGTCTCGACCCACATCGCCCGCCTCGAGCGCGAGCTGGGGGTGACGCTCGTCGACCGCACCACCGGCTCCCTCACACCCGAGGGCCAGGTGGTCGTCCGACGGGCCCGCCACATCCAGGTCGAGCTCGACGCGCTGGTGGCCGACGTCGCCGCGGTGCGCGACGAGGTGGCCGGCAACGTCCGGGTCGGCTGCATCGGCACGGTCGGCCGGTGGCTGGTCCCGCTGGTGCTCGAGCGCGTCACCCGGGAGCACCCCAAGATCCACGTCGTCGTCGTCGACGCCACCACCACCTCGTTGGTGCCGCAGCTCCTCGCCGACGACCTCGACCTCGCGATCGTCAACCTGCCCGTCGTCGACCCGGAGCTGGTCACCGAGACGCTCTTCGACGAGGACCGCATGGTGGTCGCCCCCCACGGGCACCCGCTGGCCGGTCGCGGCCGCGTGCACCTGACCGACCTCGGCGACCACGAGCTGCTGCTCGAGCCGAAGGGCACCTCGTTCCGCGACGAGCTCGACACCGAAGCGGCGGCGATGGGCGTGGTGCTCCGCCCACGGGCCGAGGTCGACGGCCTGCGCCTCATCGCCACGCTCGCGTTCCAGGGCTTCGGTGCCGCCATCATCCCGTCCACCGCAGCCCCGCCCTGGCTCGAGGGCGAGCTGGGACCGCGTGGCCGTCGACGGCCTGGCCCGCCGCTCCGTGGGACTCGCCCGCCGTCGGCGTGGGCTCCTCTCCGCCCCCGCGCGTGCCCTGCGCGAGTGCATCCAGGAGACCGTGCGCCTCGAGGCGGGGGCGATGGACGGCGTGCACCCGCTCGTGGCGGACGACGCCTCGGCGTAACCCGCCACCGCTGGGGGAGGTCGCAGGGCCGATGTCCCCCGTCGTCCCCGTCGCCGCCGACCACCCCGGTTCGCTGGCGGCGGAGCTCACCACGCTGGTGGGCCGCGAGGTCGTGCTGGTGGAGATCGACGCGTCGGAGCGACGCGGTGCGATCTCCGAGGCCGACGGCCAGACCTTCGCCGCTGCAGCCGCCCATGCCGCCCGGGCCGGGTTGCCGCTTCGTCGCGCTGATCGCCTCGAGCGGCGCCGACGTGCACGACGGCGTCGCCGCCCTCCACGGCTGGGGCACGGCCGCCCGGGCGCTGGCCGCGCTGCTCGGGCCGGGTCCCGATCCTCCTCGCGGCCACCGGTCCCGTCGTCTCGGGTCCCGCCCTGCTGCTCGGCCTGGCCGACCACGTCGTGATGACGCAGGACGCCTACGCGTTCGTGAGCGGTCCCCGGATGGTCGAGACGTTCACCGGGGAGGCTCTCGACTCCGAGGAGCTCGGCGGCGCCGGCGTCCATGCGAGCTCCACCGGCGTGGCCTCGCTGGTGGTGGCCGACCGGGACGCTGCCCTCGCCGCCCTCGGCGACATCCTCACCTACCTGCCGTCCAACGTCGACGACGAGCCGCCGCGGTGGTTCACCGAGGATCCCGTCGACCGCCCCACGCCCGAAGCCGGCGAGTGCATCCCGGCCTCCCCCACCGGCGGCTACGACGTGCGGGACGTGATCGCCGCGATCGTGGACGACGGCGAGCTGCTCGAGCTCCGGGCGCAGTGGGCGCCCAACCTCGTCACCGCGCTCGCCACCATCGGGGGCCGCACCGTCGGCGTCGTCGCCAACCAGCCGGTGGCCATCGCCGGCACGCTCGACATCCCCTCGTCGCAGAAGGGCGCCCGCTTCGTGGCGTTCTGCGACGCGTTCGGGATCCCCCTGCTCACCCTCGTCGACACGCCGGGCTTCTACCCGGGCAAGGACCTCGAGTGGCGCGGGATGATCCGCCACGGCGCCCAGCTGGCCTTCGCCTACGCCCGAGCGACGGTCCCCCGCGTGGCCGTGGTGCTGCGGAAGGCGTACGGCGGGGCCTACATCGTCATGGACTGCCGGACGATGGGCAGCGACCTCTACCTCGCGTGGCCCTCCGCCGAGATCGCCGTGATGGGCGCCAAGGGCGCCGTCGAGGTGCTCCACCGCCGCGAGACGGATCCGGCCCGCCGGCTCCAGCTCGAGCAGGAGTACGAGGCGCGCTTCCTCAACCCCTACGTGGCGGCCGACCGGGGAGCCGTGGATGCGGTCATCGACCCGTCAGACACCCGACGCGAAGTGGCCGCCGCCTTCGAGATGCTCGCGACGAAGCAGGAACGGCTCGTCCCGAGAAAGCACTGCAACACACCCCTGTGAGGTCTCACGGCGGAGTACGCCGACGAGGTACCGACGACCCTGTGCCGTCTCGGCTCGCCCTTCGGCTCGCCTTGTAGGATCGGCTCCCGTGGCTGACTCCATCACGATCACCGACAACCGCACCGGCGAGACCTTCGAGGTGCCGATCGTCGACGGTGGGGTCGATGCCACCGAGTGGCGCAAGCGGCTGCCCGGGCTCTGGTTCTACGACCCGGCGCTGATGACCACCGCCGCCACGTCGAGCGCCATCACCTTCCTCGACGGCGAGGCCGGGATCCTCGAGCTACCGGGGCTACCCGATCGAGGAGCTGGCCGAGTCGCTCCACCTACCTCGAGGTCGCCTACCTCCTCATCCACGGCGAGCTGCCCACCAAGGAGCAGTACGACCCGTGGGTCCACGACATCACGTACCACACGTTCATCCACGAGAACGTGCGCAAGCGGTTCCTCGAGGGCTTCCACCACGACGCCCACCCGATGGGGATGCTGGTCTCCGCCATCGCCGCGCTGTCGACCTTCTACCCCGACGCCAAGGAGATCCACGATCCGGAGAACCGGCTCCGGCAGATCGTCGCGGCTCATCGCGAAGATGCCGACGCTGGCCGCCGCCTGCCACCGCTTCAGCGTCGGGATGCCGTTCGTCTACCCGGACAACTCCCTGAGCTTCACGGAGAACTTCCTGTCGATGCTCTGGAAGGTCGCCGAGCCCCGCTACGACGCCAACCCCGCGCTCGCCAAGGCGCTCGACGTGCTGTTCATCCTCCACGCCGACCACGAGCAGAACTGCGGCACCACCGCGATGCGCGTCGTCGGGCTCAGCCCACGCCGACCCCTACGTCAGCACCGCCGCCGCGGCCGCCGCCCTCTACGGCCCGCGCCACGGCGGGGCCAACGAGGCCGTGATCCACATGCTCACCGAGATCGGCTCGATCGAGAACGTCCCGGCGTTCATCGAGGCCGTGAAGAGCGGCAAGGGCAAGCTCCAGGGCTTCGGCCACCGCGTCTACAAGAGCTACGACCCGCGGGCGAAGATCATCAAGCGCACCGCCGACGAGGTCTTCGAGATCACCGGCAAGAGCCCGCTGCTCGACATCGCGCTGAAGCTCGAGGAGGTGGCGCTCTCCGACGACTACTTCATCTCGCGGAAGCTCTACCCGAACGTCGACTTCTACTCCGGCCTCATCTACCAGGCGATGGGCTTCCCGATCGAGATGTTCACCGTGCTGTTCGCCATCCCGCGCAGCGCCGGGTGGCTGGCCCACTGGGTCGAGCTGCTCGAGCAGGACCAGAAGATCGTCCGCCCCCGCCAGCTCTACACGGGGACCGAGCGCCGCACCTACGTCAGCATGGACCAGCGCTAGTCGCACACCGTGCACGCGGTCACGATCGTCGACGGCGCGCTCGAGTGGCGCGAGCACCCCGATCCCGTCCCCGGCACGGGCGAGGTGCTCGTGACGGTGCAGGCGGCCGGGCTCAACGCCGCTGACCGCCTGCAGGTGGCCGGCCTCTACCCGGCGCCGCCGGGGTCGCCGGCCGACATCCCCGGGATGGAGCTCGCCGGCGAGGTGGCGGCGCTCGGCGCAGGGCGCCAGCCGGTTCGCGGTGGGCGATCGCGGTGATGGCCGTGGTCGGTGGCGGGGCCCAGGCCGAGCTGGCGGTGGTCCACGAGCGCCACCTCATGCCGGTGCCCGTGGGCCTGCCGTTCGCCGAGGCGGGCGGCGTTCCCCGAGGTGTTCAGCACGGCGTTCGACGCGCTGTTCACGCAGTGCGGCCTGCAGGTCGGCGAGCGGGTGTGCATCCACGGTGCCGCCGGCGGGGTGGGGATCGCCGCCGTGCAGCTGGCCGCGCGCGGCCGGCGCCCACGTCACCGCCACCGTGCGGGCCGAGGCCCGCCACGCCGAGGTGGCCGAGCTCGGCGCCCACGAGGTGCTCGTGCCGGACGCGTTCGTCGACGGCGGTCCCTACGACGTGATCCTCGAGCTCGTCGGCGCACCCAACCTGCCCGACGACCTCCGGGCGCTGGCGACGGGCGGCCGCATCTCGGTGATCGGCGTCGGTGCCGGCGCCAAGGCGGAGGTCAACCTGCTCGAGCTGATGGGCAAGCGGGCCCGCATCCTCGGGTCCACCCTTCGAGCGCGCTCCCTCGAGGAGCAAGGCCGACGTGGCCCGGGGCGTGGAGCGCCACGTCCTGCCGCTCCTCGAGACGGGCGCGGTGCGGGTGCCCGTCCACGAGGTCGTGCCGATGGCCGAGGCCGCCGCCGCCTACGAGCGGTTCGCGGGCGGCGGGAAGCTCGGCAAGCTCGTGCTGGTGCCCTGAGCCGTCGCCGACGGGATCAGTCGGTGGAGAACGGCGGGTACTCGTCGTTCAGCAGGAAGACGTACGAGTTGAACCGCAGCTGCCAGCGCATCAGGCCGAGCACGAAGCTGCGGAGGCCCTCCGGCCACCTCCCGGTGAACAGCACCGCGAAGAACCCGGCGAGCACCGCGAGGAACCCGGCGATCCAGGCGAGGCCGAGCACGATCGCGTGCGGGATCGCCATGATCAGCCGGATGAGCACCGTGCCCCGGTTGCGGTCCTCGGCGGCCGTCCGGAAGTCGATGCGCAGCCCGGCGTAGTCGCCGGGATCTTCGTCCGTCATGGAGAAGCTGAACGGCGGGTAGCCCTCCAGCTGGAATCCGACGTACGCCCAGGTCCGCATCATGTAGCGCTGGTACATCCGCTGGATGCCGGCCAACCCGTCGGGTTGCTTCCCCGTGAACAGGATGGCCAGCCAGCTGATGAACGCCACCAGCTCGGCCACGTATCCGAGGACCCCCACCACGAGCATGTGCGGGATCGCCAGGAGCCACTGCGCGAGCGGTCGCCAGTTGGCGATCCGCTCGGGCGGGTCCAACGCGAACGTTGCCGGATAGGACGAGGCAGTAGGTGCCGCCATGTCTTCCACCCCCCAGGGTTCAGTTGTGAGGCAGACGCTACGACGCGGATAGGTTCGATTGGTGGACTTCGACCTCTGCGACGACCTCCTCGAGCTGCAGGCCGAAGCCCGCGAGGTGGGGCTCGCCGCGGCGGCCCGGGCCGAGATCACCGAGGACAGCTGGATGGTCGGGCACGACACCGCGTTCTCGAAGGAGCTCGCCGCGCGCGGTTGGCTCGGCATGACCTGGCCGGTCGAGGTCGGGGGCGGCGGTCGACCGCCGATCGAGCGGCTCCTCGTGGCCGAGCAGCTCATCTCGGCCGGTGCCCCGCTCGCCTTCACCTGGTTCGCCGATCGGCAGATGGGCCCCACCCTCATCCAGTTCGGCACCGACGAGCAGAAGGCGCGCTACCTGCCGGGCATCCTCGACGGCACCCAGGGGTGGGCGATCGGGATGAGCGAGCCCGACGCCGGGTCCAACGTCGCCGGCATCCGGACCCGCGCCGTCCGCGAGGGCGACGTCTACCGGGTGAACGGCCAGAAGATCTGGACGTCGGGCGCCCACCTCAGCGACTTCATCTACCTGATCTGCCGGACCGACCCCGACGCGCCGGCGCACAAGGGGCTCTCGGAGCTCGTCGTCCCGCTCGACTCCCCCGGCATCACCATCGTGCCGATCACCGACATGACCGGGAGCCGGCACTTCAACGAGGTGTACCTCGAGGACGTCGAGGTCCCCGTCGAGAACCTGGTGGGCCAGCTCAACGGCAGCTTCGGCCAGGTCATGCGCCAGCTCGAGCACGAGCGCGGCGGCATCGACCGGCTCGTGTCGAACAAGGCGCTGTTCGACGCGCTCCGTCCCCTCGCCGACCGCGACGACCCGGTCCTGCGCCAGGAGCTGGCCGAGCTCGAGACGGGCTTCCGCATCGGTCGCCTGCTGGTGCTGCGGGAGGTGCTGGGGCAGGCCCCCGCCGGCTTCTCGGCCGCCACCAAGACGTATCTGCACCGGCATCGAGCAGCGCGTGGCGCTCGTTCTGCGCGCGCATCCTCGGCGCGCAGGCCATGCTCGACGAGCCGGGCCTCCCCTCCCGGGTCGCCCGCGCCCTCGGCTACGCCCGGGCCTACACGATCATGGGCGGCACCTCGCGAGATCCTGAAGAACATCCTGGGCGAGCGGGTCCTCGGGCTTCCGAAGGGCTGACCCAGACGCCCGGCGACTCCGCCGCCGAACACCCGCTAGCCCGAAGGATCGATCCGTCGGGTCGGCGGGAGGCGGTCGCGCTCGACCGGCGCGATGTCGATGCCGCCCTCGATCACGACCGCCCGGTCGGAGGTGACGATCACCGGGTTGGCCCTGAGGCCGACGACCTCGCGGACCTCCTCGACCAGCGCGCCGATCTGCAGGAGCAGCTGCCGCAGCGCGGCGGTGGCGCCCTCGTCGAGGTGGGGAGCGAGGCGGGAGCGGGCGATCAGCCGTGCTGCGTCGGCATCACCCAACGGGAGCACCGCGACCTCCGCCGCCTGGTCGAGGGCGGCGTTCGCACCACCGGGCCGCAAGGTGATCACCGGCCCCACCTCCGGGTGGTCGTGCATCGCGATCGCGACGTCGACGCCGGGTTCGACCATCGGTTGGACGAGCGCCGGGGTGACGCCGTCGCCGAGGCGCTCCACCATGCGGTCCCAGGCCCCCCGCAGGGCTCCCTCGTCCGCCAGGTCGAGGGCCAGCCCGGCCACCAGGGTCTTGGCCATCGAGTCGCGGACCCGGGCCTTGAGCGCGACGGGGAACCCGTGGGTCCCCGCGGCGGCCACCGCATCGTCGGCCGATGCCACCTCGGCGGTTCGCACCACCTCGACGCCGACCGCGCCCAGCACCCTGGCGACCTCCGGCACGTCGAGCGCGCGGGCGCCCCGTGCGAGCGCGGCCTCGATGACCGCCCGGGATCGGACCCGCGCCTGGGGCTCGAGCTCGGGCAACTCCCCCGGCTCCTCCCGGAGCCAGGCCGAGTAGGCCGCGGCCCGACCGAGGGAGCGGGCGGCGCGGTCCACCGCGTCGAAGAGCGGCACCGTCGGCTTGCCGTCGTCCTGACCGATCGCCGGTGTGCCCGGGTAGAAGCACCCGACGAGGGTGTGGTCCGGGTGCGTGCGGGCCACATCGTCGAGGGCGTCGCGGACGTCGAGGGCCGTGCCGCCGAGCGAGGGTGCGAACACCACGACCACGCCGTCGACACCGGGGTCGGCCGTGACGAGCTCGAGCGCCTGGGCGAAGCAGCTCCCGTCGGCCCGCAGGCCGAGGTCCACCAGGTCCCCGGGCGGGATCGGCCGGCCCACGAGCCCGGCCACCGCCTCGCGGGTCGCAGGGGCGAGGACGGCCAGCTCGAGGTCGGCGGCGAGCAGCGCATCGGCGGCGATGGCGAGCGACCCACCGGCATTGCCGACCACGGCGACCCGACGGCCGCGCGGCAGCGGCTGGCTCAGCAGGAGGCGGGCCGTGTCGAGCAGGTCGGGAAGCGTCGGCACGCGGATCACGCCGGTCTGGCGGAGCAGCACGTCGTCGGTGTGGAGCACCGTGTCCGGCGAGACCCCCGCATGCCACGCCGCCTTCACGGCGACCACCGGCTTCACGCGGGTGAGCCGGCGCGCCAGGCGGCTGAAGTGGCGGGCGTTGCCGAAGCTCTCGATGTACATGCAGACCACGTCGGTGCCGGGGTCGTTCTCCCAGTACTGGAGCAGGTCGTTGCCCGAGACGTCGGCACGGTTGCCGAGGGCGACGAACGACGAGATGCCGACGGACTCGTCCCGGGCCCGGGCCACGATGGCAGCGCCGACCATCCCGGACTCGGAGAGCAGCGACACCCGACCCGGCAGCGGCGCCACCTGGGCGAACGTGGCCGTGAGCCGCACGGCCGGATCGGTGTTGAGGATCCCGAGCACGTTCGGACCGATCAGGCGGATTCCCCAGGACCGCGCCACCCGGAGCACCTCGGCCTCCCGGGCCGCCCCCTCGGGTCCCGCCTCGGCGAAGCCCGACGAGATGACGATCACCCCGTAGACCTGCTTGCGGCCGCACTCCTCCACGGCCGCGGCCACGAGCGGGGCCGGCACCGCGATCACGGCGAGGTCCACGTCGTCGGGGACGTCGAGGATGCTGGGCACCGTCGGGATGCTCGCCACCTGCTCGGCGACCGGGTTCACCGGGTGCACCGCGCCCTGGAACCCGGCGCGGAGCAGGTTGCGAACCACCTCGTGGCCGACCTTGCCGGGGTCCCGGCTGGCGCCGATGACCGCGACCGAGCGCGGCGACAGGAGCCGGCGCACGGCCTCCGAGGCGGCAGCCCGAGCGCGTGCGTCGATGGCGGCCTCCGCCTCGGGGGTCGGGCTGATCCCGAGGCGCACCTCCACGATGCCGTCGGCGAACCGGGTGGCCGTCTCGAACCCGGCCTGGGTGAACACGCCGATCATCTTCCGGTTCGACGGCAGCACCGAGGCGGTGAAGCCGGTGAGGCCGACCTCGCGCGCCCGCACCGCGAGGTGCTCCAGCAGCACCGTGGCCAGGCCGCGCCCGTGGTTGGCGTCGTCGACGAAGAACGCCACCTCCGCCTCGGAGCGGTGGCGCCAGCGGTCGTAGCGGGCCACGCCGATCAGCTCGTCGCCCCGCAGCGCCACGAGGGCCATGCGGTCGACGTAGTCCACGTCGGTCATCCGCTCGACCTCGCGCTCGCTCAGCCGGGGCCGCGGGCTGAAGTACCGGAAGTAGATGCTCTGGGGCGACTGGCGGCCGTGGAAGTGCGAGGATGCGCGGTCCGTCGTCGGGGCGGATCGGGCGCACGTGGGCGGTGGCGCCGTCGGCCAGGACGACGTCGGTCTCGAACCCGGCCGGATAGCCCGCCGGCGCCGTGACGGGTGCGTCGGCACCGACCGGCTCCATGCGGCGAACCTACCAGCGGGTCCTCCGAACGCGGCCGGGCCGGCGCGCTACCGTCGCCGTCTCCGCCACCCCCCGAGAGGATCCCGCGTGCGTCGACCCACCCTCCTGGCCCTGGCCCGGGCATCCGCCCTCGTGGCGTTGATGGCGGTGCTCACCGGCGCCTGCGGCAGCGACTCGGACGAGGACCCGCTCTCGGTCGAGGGTGACTCGGGCTTCGACGTGAACGACGACCTCGAGGGCGACCTCGACGGGCGCATCGCCCCGGACACCGGCCTCGAGGGCGGGAGCGCCCCGACCTCCGACGACGTCGTGCAGGCGGCCCTCACCGACGTCGACGACTTCTGGTCGCGCGAGTACGAGGACCTCTACGGCGAGGAGTACCAGACCGTCGAGGGCGGCTACTGGCCGTACGGCCCCGACTCCGAGCAGCCCCCGTGCGGCGACGCCGGCGCCCAGCTACGACGACATCGCCGAGAACGCCTTCTACTGCCCGGGCGACGACCTCATCGCCTGGGACAACGTGAACCTCGTGCCCGCCCTGTACGAGCAGTACGGCGGCTTCACCCTCGGCATCGTGTTCGCCCACGAGTTCGGCCACGCCGTCCAGACCCGGGCGGGGGTCGAGGGCGACACGATCATGACGGAGCTCCAGGCGGACTGCTTCGCCGGCGCCTGGACGGCCGACGTCGCCGACGGCAACTCCCACTTCTTCGAGCTGCAGCTCGACGACCTCGACAAGGCCATCGCCGGATTCCTCGAGCTCCGCGACGGCACGGGCACCGACGCCGCCGACCCGGCGGCCCACGGCACCGGCTTCGACCGCATCGGCGCGTTCACCGAGGGCTTCGAGGACGGCCTCGAGCGCTGCGGCGACTACCCGGACCTCTACGACGCGGGCGAGCTCGTGATCGTCGAGGTGCCCTTCACCGACGTGGAGGACTTCGAGCGCGGCGGCAACCTGCCGCTCGACGAGATCGTGGGCCTCGCGGTCGACGACCTCCAGCAGTTCTGGGGCGTGGTCTTCGGCGAGCTGGGCCAGGAGTGGGACCCGGTCGACCTCGTGAGCCCGATCGACCCGGACACCGACGAGATCACCTGCGGCGAGGACACCTACTCCGGCGACGTGCTGGTCAACGCGTCCTTCTACTGCGTGCCGAGCGACACCATCTACCTCGACGCCGCCAACCTGGTGCCCGCGCTCTACGAGATCGGCGACTACGCGGTGGCCACCGAGCTCGCCCGCCAGTTCGCGTACGCGGCCCAGGTGCGGCTCGGGAACCTCGACAACAACCTCGCCACCAACCTGCAGGCCGACTGCTACGCCGGCGTCTACGCGTACAGCGGGTTCTCGATCAACCGCGGCGAGGAGCAGCTGCTGCAGCTGTCCCCCGGCGACCTCGACGAGGCCGTGATCGCGTTCCTCCTCACCAGCGACAGCAGCGCCGACGTGGACGAGGACGGCAACGTCAGCGTCGGCACCGCCTTCACCGCGCTTCGACGCCTACCGCACCGGGTTCCTCGAGGGCATCAGCGCCTGCGACGCCCTCGCCGCGGAGCGGCTAGGAGCGCGCCGGGCCCGGCGAGAGTCGAGCACGAGCTTCGTCACCCCGGCGCCGATCGCGACCACCACCAGCCCGAACACGAGGAGCTGGAGCGCGCCGCCGCGGTCGCCGGCGTCGTCGGGCTCCTGGCCGGAGTTGGGCCGCGGGATCATCTCCGCCGGCGGCAGCTCGGCCACCGTGGACGACGTGGTGATGGGGGTCCCGTCCTGGCCGCGGCGGAACCCGCCGCCCCCGCCAGCAGCAGCGCGGCGACCAGCAGCGCCGCGAGGCACCGGCTTCACCGTCGCGAGCGGGTGCGGCGCCGCGGCTGGGCGGAGGCCGTGGCGGCGGCATCGGCCTCGATCGTGCGGACGTCGTCGAGGTCCCAGACCCACTTGCCGCCCTCGTTGCGCAGTCGACCCAGCGACACGCCGGGGAGGGCCCGGTCGGTGAACGCCACGACCCGCTGACCGGCGTTCGTCGCACGCTGCGGCGGCCCGCTCGAGGAAGCCGATCGTGCCGTCGAGGGCGCCGGCCGGGGCGCACACGATCGCCTGGGCGATGATGTCGCCCTCGAACAGGGCTGATCCGCCGGCGCCAGGTCCCACTTCAGGGACGGATCGGCCACCACGGCGACCTGCGCCTCCGGGTGCTGGCGAGCGAGGTGCACCAGCGCCTGGTGCAGCTGGCCCAGCGACAGCGAGGAGCGGCGGAAGCCCGCCACCATGCCGGCGTCGACGAGGACGAGGGTGGGGGTCATGGGTTCCCGACGCTAGTGGGACGGGACCCCACGACCGCACCGATGGGACTAGAGGGCGTCGTCGCCCTTCTCACCGGTCCGGACGCGCACGACGTCGTCGACCGGCACGCTCCAGATCTTGCCGTCACCGATCTTGCCCGTGCGGGCCGCCTCGGTGACCAGGTCGACGACCTCCCCCGCCTTGGACGACTCGACGAGGATCTCGAGCCGGACCTTGGGGACGAAGTCCACGGTGTACTCGGAGCCGCGGAAGGTCTCGGTCTTGCCCCCCTGGCGGCCGTAGCCCTGGATCTCACCGACCGAGAGCCCGTGCACCCCAGCGTTGCGGAGCGCGTCGCGGACCTCCTCGAGCTTGTGCGGCTTGATGACGGCGGTGACGAGGTGGGCCATGACGGCATCATCGTGTGCGGATCTGCCTTGATGGTGACGTCGGGATGCGGCGAAGGTTTCGTCTCCTGAGCGAGCCCCTGACCCGAGCCTGACGCGAGACGAGGCCCCGAAGGGCCTCGCACGCCGGTGCCTGGGTGGGCCGTGAGGGATTCGAACCCCCGACCCCTGCGCGTCATGCAAGTGCTCTAACCAACTGAGCTAACGGCCCCAGGAGCCGGACACCCTACCCCTATCGTCACGGGGATGGTGCCAACCCTCGCCCCTCCGCCAGCTGTGGCGCCACGCGCCGGCCACCGCCGCAAGGTGGTCCTCGCCACGACGTTCTCGGTGCTCAACAAGCTCTGCGACGTGGCCCCCGAGCTGCTCATCGGCGTGGCCGTCGACGTGGTGGTGAACGACGGCCGCGACTCGCTCGTCGGCCGCCTGTTCGGCGTCGACGACCGCGTTCGACCAGCTGCTGATCCTGGCCGGGATCACCGTCGTGGTGTGGATCCTCGAGTCGATCACCGACTACATCGCCCACGTCGCTGTGGCGGACCCTCGCCCAGACGATCGAGCACGACACCCGGATGGAGGCCTACGCCCACGTGCAGGACCTCGAGCTGGCCTACTTCGAGGACCGCAGCTCCGGCGGGCTCATGTCGGTCCTCAACGACGACGTGAACCAGCTCGAGCGGTTCCTCGACCTCGGGGCCAACGAGCTCATCCTCACGGCCGCCAACGTGGTGTTCGTCGGCATCACCTTCGTCGTCATCTCTCCGCTGCTCACCGTGCTGGCCTTCCTGCCGATCCCGGTGATCATCATCGGGTCGCTCCGCTACCAGCGCACCCTCGAGCAGCGCTACGACGCGGTCCGGGCGGCCGCCGGCCAGATCGCCGACACGCTCACCAACAACCTCGGCGGCATCGCCACCATCAAGGCGTTCAACGCCGAGGAGCGCGAGGTCGAGCGGGTCGCCGCCGACAGCCAGGCCTACAGCGACGCCAACGGCGAGGCCATCCGCTACTCCAGCGCCTTCGTCCCGCTCATCCGCATGGCGATCCTGGCCGGGTTCACGATGACCCTCGTGGTCGGCGGCCGGGCCGCGCTCGACGGAGCGACCTCGAGGTCGGCCTGTTCTCGGTGCTCGTGTACATGACGCAGCGCCTGCTCTGGCCGCTCACCCGGCTGGGCGAGACCCTCGACCTGTACCAGCGGGCGATGGCGTCGTGCCGGCGCATCTTCGGCCTGCTCGAGGTGCAGCCGTCGATCCGCCCCGGCACCGCAGCCCTCCCCGCCCCGGTGCGGGGGGCGGTCCGCTTCGAGGACGTCCGCTTCGCCTACGCCGACGAGGCCGGGGAGGTCGTCCGGGGCCTCGACCTCGACATCGCGCCCGGCGAGACCCACGCCATCGTCGGCTCCACCGGCGCCGGCAAGAGCACCGTGGTGAAGCTCCTGCTCCGGCTCTACGAGCCCACCGGCGGGCGGATCACCGTCGACGGCGTGCCGCTCCCCGACCTGACGTTCGGCTCGCTGCGCGGCGCGATCGGGTTCGTGGCCCAGGACGTGTTCCTGTTCCAGGGCACGGTGCGGGAGAACCTCACCTACGGCCGGCCCGACGCCACCGAGGACGGAGATCGTGCGGGCCGCCACCCTCGCCGAGGCCCACGGCTTCATCACGGGCCTGCCCCACGGCTACGACACCATCGTCGGCGAGCGCGGCCAGAAGCTCTCGGGCGGTCAGCGCCAGCGGCTCACCCTCGCCCGCGCCATCCTGCGCGACCCGGCCATCCTCGTGCTCGACGAGGCCACCTCGGCGGTCGACAACGAGACCGAGGCCGCCATCCAGCGCTCGCTGGAGCGGGTGTCGGCCGGGCGGACCACGATCGTGATCGCCCACCGGCTCTCCACCGTGCGCCACGCCGACCGCATCCACGTGCTCGAGGCGGGACGGGTGATCGAAGCCGGCACCCACGAGGAGCTCGTGGACCACGGCGGCCTCTACGCCGCGCTGTGGCGGGTGCAGACCGGCGAGGCCGCCGTCGCCCGGGACTGACGTTGGTGCTCGGAGCCCCGCCGGAGCGGGGCCCCGGGACTACTTGACGGCGTCCTTGAAGGCCTTGCCGACCTTGACCTTCGGCACGGTGGCCGCGGCGATCTGGATCTCGGCGCCGGTGGCGGGGTTGCGGCCGGTGCGAGCGGCACGGTCGGCCCGCTCGAAGGCGAGGAAGCCGGGCATCTGCGACCTTCTCGCCCGACGCAACGGCGCCGGTGACCACGTCTTCGAACGCCTGGAGCACCGACGCCACCGCCGCAGCGGGTTGGCCGGACTTCTCAGCGACGGCGTTGACGAGCTCAGCCTTGTTCATCAGGGCCCTCCTTGCGGGCATTTCTCGGCGTTGCATCACGCTAACGACGGGTTTTCCGGGGTTGGTGGATGGTGCGTTCGCGACACGACCCGTCACCCGGCCGGACGGCGGGCCACGACCACGTCGCGCTGGATGGTCCGATCGACGCGGTGGGCGAACCGCGCGTCGTCCGGAGGTACGCACAGCTCGAGCCCCGACTGCTCGACACGGGCCACCAGCCCGGCTCGCGGGAGCGTCCGCAGGTTCCACGCGAGCGCCACGCCGGCGCCGGGGCGCAGCACCTCCCGCCACGCCGGGAGGGCGGCCTCGAGCAGCTCCTCCGGGCTGCGGCGCAAGCGTGCCGGGCGCGGCGGTGGAGCCGTGCTGCACGCCGTAGGGCAGGTCGCACACCAGCAGGTCGACGCTGCGAGCCCCCACGTGATCGCGGAGCGACGCCGTGTCGTCGTGGACGACCTCGACGGCACGGTGGGCCGAGCGGTCCTTGCCCTCGCCGTAGGTGACCGTGCAGGCGGCGACGCCGGCGTGGTCCGGCCCTTGCGCAGCCGGGCCCGCTGGACCTCGTGCTTGAGGCGCTTGTCCTTCAGCCAGCCGAGCAGGAACGCCTCGTAGGCCTCGACGTCGCGCTGGTCGTGCTCCACCCCCACGGCGTCGAGGCCGTAGACGATGGCCCGGTTCAGCGTGGTGCCCCGCCCGCAGGCCGGGTCGAGGAGCCGCACCGGCTCGCCGGCCAGCGACCCGGTCGAACCCCCCGGGGGCCACGGCCAGCGCCAGGTTCACCAGGAGGTGCGTCAGGCGCCTCGTTGGTCTTGCCGGCGTAGCGCTGGATCGTGATGATGTCGTCGTCCTGGCGCCGGAGCGGCGGGGCCTCCAGCGGCCGCAGCAGATCGCCCTCGAGCTCGAACACGGCGTGCAGGACGACAGGTTGCCGAGCACCGCAAGCGCTCCTGCGTCGAGGCTGCCGTCCGGGCAGTGCAGGGCGAGGTAGTCGACCCCCGCCAGCGACCGTCGCTCGATCCCGGCCACGAGACCGCCGAGGACGTGCTCGTCGAGCACGGCGAGCTCCGCCGCGGCCAGCCCGAACGCGGCCTCGCCGTAGACGCGGTTGGCGCTGGCCTTCGGGAGCACGGCGTAGGTCGGCACGGCCGGAAGGTAGCTGCAGCGGGGTGACAGACGACCCGTTGCTCGTCGGGGCCGTGCGTGTTACTACTGGTAACATGATCGCCGCCGCGGCTGCCGCCGACCCGTCCGGAACCCTCGGAGGCTCCGCCCTCGCCTCCTGGACCCCCTTCTGGGGGCTGCTCGGCGTCTTCCTCGCCGTCAACGTCGGGCTGTTCGCTCTACGGCCGCCCGTCCGAGCGCCCGTGGCCGCTGCTCCAGCCGCTGTCGCGGATCCCGAACGGCATCCAGCGGCTGACCGGCATCCCCGGCTGGGCCGGCGTGTCGATCGGCATGGCGCTCTACGGGCTCCTCGTCGCCGGCCAGGGCTTCTACTCCGACGTGGCCTGGCACATCGCCCTCGGCCGCGACAAGAGCCTCCTCACCGCCCCGCACAGCGGGATCCTCGTCGGCCTCGTGATGATCCTCGGCGGCGGCGGTGCTCGGCACGGTCGTCGCCACCTTCGAGGGCGTCGAGGGTCGCCGCGTCGGCGCGCTCCGGGTGCCGACGTCGCTGCTCCCGCTGTGGGCGCTCGGCCTCGGCGCGGTGTCGGGCTTCCCCCTCGACGACGTGTGGCACGCCGAGTACGGCGTCGACGTCACCATGTGGAGCCCCACCCACATGCTGATGATCCTCGGCGCGACCTTCACCGGGCTCGCCGCCTGGCTCGATCCTGGCGGAGTCGGGTGTGCGCACGACCGACGGGCGCTGGGGCCGCGGCGCGCACCTCGTGTGCGGCTGGCTCACGCTCCAGGGCCTCCTCGCCCCGCAGGGCGAGTTCACCTTCGGCGTGCCGCAGTTCCGCCTCCTGTTCAGCCCGATCCTCGTCTGCCTGGCCGCCGGCATCGGCCTCGTGGCCCTCCGCATCGTCCACGGCCGCTGCTGGATGCTCGGGCTCGTCGTCGTGAACTTCGGCATCCAGGCGACCGGCTTCCTCGACTTCGGGGGCGACGAGAGCCCCGTCGACACCCGCTTCGGCGCCACGTTCCTCGTGAGCGCCGTGGTCGTCGAGCTGCTGGCCTGGGTGCTCGGCACCGAGGACCGCACGCGGTTCGCGCTGGCTCAGCGGCCTCGGGATCGGCACCCTCGGGCTCGGCCGGCGAGTACGCTCTGGAACGCGAACGCCTGGCAGCCCTGGACCGCGGAGCTGTTCCCCGAGGCGCTCGTGCTACGGGGTCGTCGCCGCCCTCGGCGCGGCCGTGCTCGGAGCCGCCTTCGCCCGCGCCATCGAGCGGGACCGGGCCGGTCGCGCCCTCCCCCGCCTGCTCGTCGTCGGCGCGGCCCTGGCCTGCGTGGCGGTGATCGTGGTGCCGCTGCGCCGCCCGACCGGCGACGTCACCGCGGACGTCCGGGTGCTGGCGGGTCCGACCGCCGGGACGGCCGTGATCGAGGCCACCCTCACCCCCGCCGACGCCGCCGACCACGCCGAGTGGTTCCAGGCCAGCGCCTGGCAGGGCGGCGGCCTCGAGCTCGCCGAGATGGAGTCGACCGGCACGCCCGGCGAGTACCGCTCCTCCGAGCCGGTGCCGGTCGACGGGTACTGGAAGACCCTGCTGCGCCTGCACCGCGGCGCCGAGATGATGGCCCTGCCGATCTACCTGCCGGCCGACCCCGGCATCGACGCCGCCGAGATCCCCGCCGATGGACCGCACGATGGCGTTCGGCAGCGAGAAGACCTACCTCCTGCGCGAGACGCACCCCGGCAACGGGTGGATGTCGCCCGTGGTCCACCTCGGCCTGCTCGCCGTGTGCGCCCTGTGGGCGCTCGCGTTCGTGATCGCGGTGCGCGACCTGGCCCCTCGAGGGGGCGGCCCGACCGCGGGACGGCTCAGCGAGCGGCGGTCTGCCGCGCGGCGATCCGCCGCAGCGGCGGCAACGTAGGCGGAGGGTTCTGCCGGGGCGGCAGCTCGGACAGCAGCGCCTCGCTGGCCGCGGTGATCCGCTTCACGGCCCGCTCGAACGCCTTCTCGGTCTTGGCCGAGGTCGACTGCACCCCGCTGATCTTGCGGACGTACTGCCGGGCGGCGGCCTCGATCTCCTCCGACGTGGCCTCCGGCTCGAGGCCCCGCAGCGTGGTGATGTTCCGGCACATGCGGACCAGGCTAGGACGCGACCGCCGCGCAGCGTCGGCCGGGCAGCAGACCTCGAGCTCCATGCCGTCGGGATCACGGAAGAAGAGCGAGCACTCGACGCCGCCGAGCACGCTGGATCTCGCCGACCTCCTGGGCCCCGGCCTTCCGCAGCCGCTCGGCGATCTCCTCGAGCGTGGTCCGGTCGGTCACGGCGAAGGCGAAGTGGTCGACCGCGCCCCGCCCGCCCTGGCGACGGCGCTCGCCGATGAGAGCCTCGGCGGGCACCTCGAAGATGTTCAGCGCGGCGCCGCCGCCGACGTCGACGATCTTCATGTACGGGTGGTCGTCGGTGCGCTCGATGACGTGGAGGACCTTCGCGTCGAAGACCTGCTCGTAGAAGCCCACGGTGAGGTCCATGTCGGTCGTGAGGGTGGCGACGTGGTTGAAGCCGGAGGTGATGGGCATGCACCGCACGCTACCGACGGCGGACGACCGTGCGCCGTGCTCGGTCAGGCGTCGGTGAGCTTGCGGACGGCGTCGCCGGGGCGGATGGCCCCGGGGACGACGACCTTCGCGTTCAGGCCGCGGAGCCGGAGCTGGCGGCCCTCCGCCGAGTTCACGAAGCGGACCGCGTCGACGCCGAAGCGCTCGGAGAACTTGGCGCACCCGCGGTGCGGCTCGGCCGTGACCTCGATGACGGCCGCGTCGCCGAGGGCCAGCCGCGTGCCCGGGGGGAGGTTGGCCTCGCTGATGTCGAGATCGAGGTAGAGCTGGTCGCCGCAAAGCGCCCGCCGCGAGGCATCGTCGGCGGCGACCACGAGCGCGGCGCGCGCGTTCATCACGTTCAGCTGCATCTCGGGGTGCGGGCTGCCGTCGGGGGTCTTCTTGCTCGGGCGGCGGTTCCAGGTGTCGCCGACGAGGCCCTCGGCGAGGTCGAGCCATCCTTCGTCGAGCACCTCCCGCTCGCCGACGGCCGGTCGTCGCACGATGAGCTCCACGGTGCCGGCTTCGGGCGGCGCCGACCGCACGGTGTCGAGACGGGCGTTGAGCTCGGCCAGCGACCAGCGGGCCGGCTCGGTGGGAGGATCGAGGAGCGCCACGGCGTCAGCCTGCCGGAGCGACCCGGTGGCGGTCGACCGGGTTCCGGCAGGAATACTTGCGTACACAACTAGTGTTGGAGGGGTCATGCCTGCCATCACCGTCGACGACCTCCTCGTCCTGCCCCGCGTGCCCGAGCCCGACCCGGCCGTGGCCATCGATCGCCCGGTGGCGTCGATCACCACCGCACCCTCTGGCTACGAGGGCGAGGGCTTCCCCGTCCGCCGCGCCTTCGCCGGCGTGGACCTCGCCGTGCTCGACCCGTTCGTCCACATGGACCAGATGGGCTCGGTCGACTGGGAGCCCGGCGCCGCGAAGGGCACCTCGTGGCACCCGCACCGCGGCTTCGAGACCGTGACCTACCTCCTCGACGGCGTGTTCCGCCACGAGGACTCGAACGGCGGCGGCGGGGTGCTCGCCGACGGCGACACCCAGTGGATGACCGCGGGCGGCGGGATCCTCCACATCGAGACCCCGCCTGAGGACGCGGTCGCCAAGGGCGGCACGTTCCACGGCGTGCAGCTGTGGGTGAACCTGCCCTCGCGCCTCAAGATGACCACACCGCGGTACCAGCACATCAACGGCGGCCAGGTCGAGCTCCTGAGCTCAGCCGACGGCGGCGCGCTGCTCAGGGTGATCGCCGGCGACGTGGCCGGGCACTCCGGTCCGGGCATGACGCACACGCCGATCGCGCTGCTCCACGCCACGGTGTCGCCGGGCGCCCAGCTGCGGCTGCCGTGGCCCGCGGACTTCAACGCGCTCGTCTACGTGCTGAGCGGCAACGGGACCATCGGCCCCGATGCTGCCCCGCTGCGCACCGGCCAGCTCGCCGTCCTCGGCGCCGGCGACGTGGTGCGGATGGCAGCCGACGCCGCGCAGGACGAGCGCACGCCGGCCCTCGACGTGCTGGTGCTCGGCGGGTTGCCGATCCGCGAGCCCGTGGCTGCCTACGGCCCGTTCGTGATGAACACCCGTGCCGAGCTCCAGCAGGCCTACGACGACTTCCAGGCCGGCCGCCTCGGCCGAGTCCCCGCCCACTGACCCCGTTCTGGCGTTGGTTCGCGACGCCTGGCGAAGCGGGACAACGCCAGAACGGTCGGTGGTCAGGCGACTGCGGGCTTGACCGTGCGCTGCCAGGGCTGGAGCCAGTCGGTGGCGGGCCAGCCCTCGGCGGCGGCGAGCAGCTCGAAGGTGGTCGCTCCGTCGATCGACTCCCGGACGATGTCGGCGTGGCCGGCGTGGCGGGCCACCTCCTCGATGAGGTGCAGGAGCACCCAGCGGACCGACCAGGCCTCGACGTCCTCGGGGAACCACGGGGCGTCGGGGACCGGGACGGCCTGCCCGAGGTCGGCGATGCCGGCGACGATGACCTCGGTCTCGCGGCCGGCGGCCTCGAGGTCGGTCAGCGCGTCGGCCAGCGTCTCGTCCTCGCCGAGGGTGAACCCTCGCTCGTAGTCGGCCTCCTCGTCGGCGCGGCGGGTCCGGATCAGGACGTTGTCCATCCAGCCCCGCTCCATCGCGGCGATGTGCTTCACGAGGCCGCCGATGCTCAGCGCTCCGGCGGTGGGCGTCTGGCGGGCCTCCTCGTCGGTGAGGCCGAAGGCGGCGATGCGGACGGCGTCTCGCTGCTGGGCCAGGTAGGCCAGCAGGCCCTCGCGCTCGTCGTTGACAGGGGGAACGGTTCCGGGCATTGCGGCCTCCTCGGCGCTGGTCAGGTCGATGTGGCCATGGTGCGCCTCTAAACCGGCCATCTCTTGACCGGTTTTTCTGGGAAGATGTCCACGTGCGAGCCGATCGGTTGGTGGCGACCCTCCTGCTGCTGCAGACCCGCGGGCAGGTCACGGCGGCCGAGGTCGCGGAGGAGCTCGAGGTGTCCGAGCGGACGGCCCGGCGGGACCTCGAGGCGCTCGGGACCGCCGGCCTGCCGATCTACTCGGTGCAGGGGCGGGGCGGCGGCTGGCGGCTGGCCGGCGGCGGGCGGACGGACCTCTCGGGGCTCAGCGCCGCCGAGGCCCGGGCCCTGTTCCTCGTCGCCGGGCCCTCGTCGACGGCCACCCCGGACGTGAGGGCCGCGCTCCGCAAGCTCGTGCGCGCCCTTCCCGAGGGCTTCCGGGCCCAGGCGGAGGCAGCGTCGAGCGCGTTGCTCGTCGACCCCAGGCAGTGGGACCAGGGCGGCTCGGAGCGCCCTCCTCCCCCGCACCTCGACGCGCTGCAGGACGCGGTGATCGACGGCGTGCAGGTGGTCCTCGGCTACGTCGCCCGCGATGGCGCGTCGACCGAGCGCACCGTCCATCCGCTCGGGCTCGCGTCCAAGGGTCCGGTCTGGTACCTGGTGGCGGGGACCGACCGCGGCCAGCGCACGTTCCGGGTCGACCGCGTGTCGTCGGTCGAGCGCACCGCCGAGCCCGTCGTGCGCCCCGAGGGCTTCGACCTCGCCACCGCGTGGTCGGAGATCACCGACACGGTGGACGAGCTGCGGGTGCCGTTGCGCGTCCGGGCGGTCGTCGCCGCCGATGCCGTCGGCGTGCTGCGGATGATGTTCGGCCGGCGCGTCCGCATCGGGCCGCCGATCGACGACGGTCGCATCGAGGTCGAGGTGCGCGGGCACCACGTCCCGCGCTCGCGGGTGAGCTTGCCGGCCTGGGGGGTCGCGTAGAGGTCCTGGATCCGCCGGAGGTGCGCCGTCGACTGGCCGAGATCGCGGCTGAGCTCACCGGTCTCTACGCCTGACGAACCCCGCGGCGTTCCGTCACGGCGTTTGCCAAGTCCCGGGACGGGTAGGCACGACCCACCAACGGCGGGCAACACCAGGAGGCACCCCAGTGGGCATCGGCACGAGCATCTTCCTCATCGCCGCAGGCGCCATCATGACCTTTGCCGTGGAGACCGACAGCTCCAACGGCTTCAACATCAACAACGCCGGGGTCATCCTCATGATCCTGGGCGCGATCGGTCTGGCCGTCACGATGCTGATCTGGGGCCCGCGCCGCCGCACGACGCTCGTGGAGAGCTCGGGTGTGGCCGATCCGCAGCCCGTCGTCCGGCAGCGCCGCGTCCGTCGGACCGTCTACACCGACGAGGTCTGACCCGCCCGGTGCATGCGAGCAGCGATGCACGCGAGCGATGCACGCTAGCGATTCGCCGTTGCCGGCCGATGGGGATCCGAGTGCTCCCAGTCGGCCAGCAGCGTGCGGATCGCGGTGAGCAGCACCAATGGCTCGTCGAGCATCGCGTGGTGCCCCGCCTCGGGGATCTCGATCACCGGGGTGACGCGGCCCATCGCCTCGAACATCGAGGCGCCGATGCCCCTGGTCACCAGACCGTTCTCCGAGCGCAGCAGCGCGAGCCGACAGCGGACCTCTGACAGATAGGGCCGGGCGATGCCCCGCATGCCGCCGGCGAACTGCTCGAAGATGCGACGGTCGAACTTCCACTGGAACCCTCCCTCGACCGGCTTCAGCGAGCGCTCGGCCACGTGGGCCATCACGAAGTCCAGGTACCGGTCCTGCGGCGGCACCGTGCGGAACCGAGCGACGGCCTCGTCCACCGAGGCGTACGTACGGGGCGTGCCGAAGGCCTGCCTCAGCCGGAACGACTCGACCTCGGGGTCCGGCTCGGTCACCGGTGAGTCGCACACGATCACGCCGGTGAGGTGGTCGGCGTGGAGCGCGGCGGTGGCGATGGTGACGAAGCCGCCCATGCTGTGGCCGATGACCACCGGGTGCCCCGTGGAGCCCGCCGCGTCGGCGACGGCGACGACCTCCTGGGTCCACTGCTCGATCTCGTAGACGTCGCGGTGGTCGCTGTCGCCGTGGCCGGACAGGTCGAGCGCCACCACCCGGAAGTCGTCCGCGAACGTGGCCGCCAGGTGGGTCCACCAGTGGGCATGCGCACCGCCGCCGTGGACGAACACGAGACCCGGTCGACCCTGCTCGCCCCAGGCGAGGTAGTGGATGCGCGCCCCGCCGACCTCGACGTGCTCGTCCGTGAACGGCACCGCGAGCGCGCGGCGGAACCAGGCGGGGGCGTCGACCACGCTCCGACCCTACCGACCCTCGTTGGTGCAGGATGCGGGCGTGCCCACCGCCTCCGTGAACGGGATCGAGGTCCACTACGAGCGCCGAGGCGAGGGACGACCGCTGCTGTTCCTCAACGGGTCCGGCGCCACGTTGGCGACCACGGGGATGCTGCTCGACCCGTTCGCGGCAGCCGCCGAGGTGCTCGCCCACGACCAGCGCGGCCTCGGCCTCACATCGATCCCGCCCGGCCCGTACTCGATGGCCGACTACGCCGCCGACGCCCTTGCACTCCTCGACCACGTCGAGTGGGAGTCCTGCGCCGTGATCGGCGTGAGCTTCGGCGGGATGGTCGCCCAGGAGCTCGCCGTCACCGCCCCGGAGCGGGTCGACCGCCTCGCCCTGGCCTGCACCTCCCCCGGCGGCGCCGGCGGGTCCTCCTACCCACTCCACGAGCTGGCCGGCCTCCTCGCCGACGAGCGGACCGAGCTCGGTGCCCGCCTCCTCGACACGCGGTTCACGCCGGAGTGGCTGGCCGAGCACCCGATCGAGCGGTCGATCGCCGAGCTCATGGCGGCGCGCGGGGCCGGCGAGAGGTCGGTCGAGCAGGCCCGGGGCGAGGCGGAGCAGATGGAGGCCCGACGGCACCACGACGTGTGGGACCGGCTCCACCGCATCGACTGCCCCACGCTCGTGGCCTGCGGCCGCTACGACGGCATCGCTCCCCCGGCGAACAGCGACGGCATCGCCACGCGCATCGCCGGAGCCGAGCTGCGCACCTACGAGGGCGGCCACGCGTTCTTCGTGCAGGACCCCGCCGCCCTGCCCGACCTGGTGGCGTTCCTGACCGAGACGTGATCCGACGCCCGTAGCCTCGACGCCATGGCCTTGAGCGACGAGCTGCTGAACACCGTCACCTGGAAGATCCCGAACGCGCTGGCCCTGGTCGGGTCTCGCGCCGGCGATGAGCGCAACGCGATGACCACCAGCTGGATCACGCAGCTGGCCCAGGAGCCCGTGCTCATCGGCGTCGGCGTCGACAACGTGGCTGTGACGCACCGCCTCATCACCGACGGCGGATCGTTCACCGTGAACCTGTGGGACGCGTCCGACACCAAGGTGTTCGTGAAGTTCTCCAAGCCCGCCGTGGACGACGGCGCCACGCTCAACGGCCGCGCCGTGCGGGCGGCCACCACCGGTGCGCCCGTGTTCGAGGAGGCCATCGCCTGGCTCGACTGCTCGGTGCGCCACACCCTCGACCTCGGCTCCCACACGCTGTTCGTGGGTGAGGTCGTCGACGCCGCGATCCGCGACGACGAGGCCACGCCCGCGTCGATGCGCGACACCCGCATGAAGTACGGCGGCGTCCGCCGCCACTGACCGACCCCGCGGCAGACTCGGAGCCTCGATGGAGGAGGCGCCCGTGGACGTTGCGATCTCGGTGCAAGGGCTCACGAAGTCGTTCGGTCGCACGCCGGCCCTGCAGGGGCTCGACCTGCACGTCGGCGTCGGCGAGGTCCATGGCTTCCTCGGCCCCAACGGGGCAGGGAAGACCACGACGCTGCGCGTGCTGCTCGGCCTCCTGAGCCGCGAGGGCGGCGAGGTGACGCTCCTCGGCGGCGATCCGTGGCGCGACGCCACCGAGCTGCACCGCCGGCTGGCCTACGTCCCCGGCGACGTCGCGCTCTGGCCGAACCTCTCGGGGGGAGAGACGATCGACCTCCTCGCCCGGCTCCGGGGCGGCCTCCACCCCGACCGCAGGGCCGAGCTGCTCGAGCGCTTCGACCTCGATCCCACGAAGAAGGCCAAGGCCTACTCCAAGGGCAACCGGCAGAAGGTGGCCCTGGTGGCTGCCCTTGCGTCGGACGTCGAGCTGCTCCTGCTCGACGAGCCGACGTCCGGCCTCGACCCCCTCATGGAGGACGTGTTCCGGCACTGCGTCGAGGAGGAACGGGCCCGCGGTCGGACGGTCCTGCTCTCGAGCCACATCCTCGGCGAGGTCGAAGCCCTGTGCGACCGGATCACGATCGTCCGCGACGGCCGCACCGTCGAGCAGGGCACCCTGCACGAGCTCCGGCACCTGACGCGGTCCACCATCGAGGCGGAGGTCGAACGCCCCGTCGTCGGGCTCGACGGGCTCCCCGGCGTGCACGACGTCGAGGTCGAGGGAGCCAAGGTCCGCTGCAAGGTCGAGCGCACCGCGCTCAACGACGCGCTGGCGGCGCTGGCGGCCGCCGGCCTCCGCGACCTCGAGTGCCGGCCCCCCACGCTCGAGGAGCTGTTCCTGCGCCACTACGAGCCCGCCGCGTGACCGAGCTGTCGGGTACCGGGGCGTTGGTCCGGCTGGCGCTGCGACGGGACCGCGTCCGGTTGCCGGCGTGGGCCCTCACGATGGCGATCTACCCGCCGCTCCTGCAGGCGCCGGCCACCGAGGCGCTGTACCCCACCCGGGCCGACCTGGCGAAGGCCGTGGGCGACATCAACGGCAACGCCACGTTCCGGATGCTGTACGGCAGGGTGCCAGGGCCCACGGTCGGAGCGCTCACCGCGTGGCGCACGAGCGTGCTCCTGCTCATGCTGGGCCTCGCCGCGGCCCTGACCGTCGTGCGGCACACGCGCTCCGACGAGCAGAGCGGACGGGCCGAGCTGCTCTACGCGACCGGCATCGGCCGCCGAGCGCCCCTCGCCGCCGCGCTCATCGTCGCCGTCGGAGCGTCCGCGGTGGTGGGGAGCCTGGTGACCCTGGGCATGGCCGCACAGGGCTACGGCACGTCGGGGGCCCTCGCCCACGGCCTCGCCCTGCTCGGCGCCGGGGTGCTGTTCGCCGGCGTCGGGGCCCTCGCCGCGCAGCTGGCCGAGGGCGCGGGTGCGGCGCGCACCATCGCGCTGTCGTTCCTGGCCGTCTGCTTCCTGGTCCGGGCGTTCGGCGACGCCAGGCTCGACGGCAGCCTCGGGTGGCTGGCGTGGTGCTCCCCGTTGGGGTGGCTCCACCTCGTCGACCCCTACGGCCAGGATCGGTGGTGGGTGCTCGTCCTGCCGCTGGCGCTCACCCTGGTGGTGCTCGCCGCCGCCGACGCCATCGCCTCCCGGCGCGACTTCGGCGCAGGTGTGCTCCCGCCCCGTCCCGGGCCCCCGGAGGCGGCGCCTCGGTTCTCGTCGCCCGCCGCGCTCGCGTGGCGCCTCCACCGGCCGTCACTCATCGGCTGGGCGCTGGGCCACCTGCTCGTCGGCGTGGTGCTCGGCGGCATCGCCACGAGCGCCGACGACCTGCTCGACGACAGCGAGCAGATGCGCGACGTCATCGAACGGCTGGGCGGAGCTGGCCTCCTCACCGAGGCGTTCATCGCGGCGGTGTTCGGGTTCGTCGGGCTCCTGGCCGCCGCCCAGGCCATCCAGGCGGCGCTGCGCCTCCGCGCCGAGGAGGAGGCCGGGCGGGCGGAGTCCGTGCTGGCCACGGCCGTGGGCCGCTGGCGCTGGACGGGGAGCCACCTGGTCTTCGTGGTGCTCGGGCCCGCCGTGTCCCTCGCGGCCGCCGGCCTCGGGGGCGCGGTCACCTTCGGCCTCGCCGAGCGGGACCTCGGCGGCCATCTCGGGCAGGTGATGCGGGCGGCGATGGTGCAGCTCCCCGCGTCCCTGGTGCTGGCGGCGGTGGCGGTGGCCCTGTTCGGCCTGCTGCCGAGGTGGTCGTCCACCGCCTGGGGGGTGCTCTCCGCCTGCCTCCTCGTCGGCCAGGTGGGGGCGGTCCTCGACCTCGATCAGGCCGTGCTGGACCTCTCGCCCTTCACCCACCTGCCGCTGCTGTCGGGCGATCCGATCCTCCTGCCCATGGCGATCCTCACGGCAGTGGCGGGCGCGCTCACGCTCGTCGGCGTGCGCGGGTTCAGACGCCGGAACCTCGGCTGATCGGCCCCCCTTACGGGCGGCGCGGGATCCCGCGCGCGCCGTGCGATCGCCGCGTAAGGTCCCGGCGCCGGGCAGGGCTCTGGCGGGATCTCAACGACGAGCAGGGAGAGGGCACACACATGAGGCTCAAGCGGACAGTGGTGAGCGCGGTTGCACTGACGGCGCTGGTGGGCGGGCTCACTGCCTGCGGTGACGACGACGATGACATGGGTGACGACGCGGCGCCCGTGGCGGAGGCCATCGACCTCACGGTGACCGCATCGAAGAGCGGCGACCAGTACCTCTTCGACATCCCGGCCGAGATCGACGGCGGGCTCGTGAACCTCACGCTCACGAACACCGACGAGGAGCCGCACGAGATCGCCATGGTGCGCGTCGACGACGCCACCACTCCCGAGGCGCTCACCACGGCCCTGCTCGACACCGAGGGCGGCCCGATCCCCGAGGACATCGACGCGTCGGCGGGTGTCGGCTTCGCCGCCCCCGGCCAGTCGGTCACCGCGTCCCAGGAGATCGGCGAGGGCAAGTACATCTACTTCTGCACCTTCGGCGACGGCGACGCCGTCCACTACAAGAACGGCATGCTCGGCGCCGTCACCGTGGCGAACGAGGACGGCGAGGGCGACCTGCCCGACAACGTCGGCTCCATCACGGCCGAGGACTACACGTTCACCGCCGAGGGCCTCAAGGCCGGCACCAACAAGGTGAAGTTCGAGAACACCGGGCCGGACCAGATCCACCACGCCCAGCTGTTCCCGATCGCCGAGGGCGCCACGTTCGACGAGGCCCTGGCGTTCCTGCTCGACGACAGCGGTGCGGAGCCCGAGGGCCCGCCCCCGATCACCTTCGAGAGCGGGACCGGGACCATGGTGATGCTCCCCGGCCAGGAGCAGGTGACCGAGCTGACCCTCGTGAAGGGCAACTACCTGGTGGCCTGCTTCATCCAGGACCGGGAGGGCGGCCCGCCGCACTTCGTGCCCCAGGAAGGCGGCGGTCAGGGCATGACCAAGGAGATCGTGGTCGAGTAGCCGACCGGCTCCGCAAGGACAGCACGAGGGCCCGGCGAGCGTTCGCCGGGCCCTCGTCGCGTCACGACGTCGTCACCGCCACCACCCGGCGCCCTGCCTCCTCGATGGCCGTCGAGGGACCGTCGCTCCGGTCGATCACGCACAGCACGTCGAGCACTCGCGCTCCGAGGTCACGAAGCGCGAGCGAGGACTCGACGACCTGCCCGCCGGTGGTGATCACGTCCTCTACGACGAGTACTCGTCGACCCTCGATCGACGCTCCCTCTGCGAGGCGTGCCGTCCCATACGTCTTGGCCGCCTTCCGCACGAACGCGATGGGGAGCCCCGTGCGCAATCCGAGCGCGGTTGCGACCGGCACGCCCCCGAGCTCGAGCCCCGCGAGCACCTCCGTCCTCGGCGGGATCAGTGGGACCATCGGAGTCCGTACCGGGCATTGCGGGAGAGACACATCTGCTGCTTTGGCGTCGCAGGGAAGAGATTGCTGGTGGTTCGCCCTGACGGCGCACACCGCCAGAGTGTGGCGCCGAAGGCGAGGTCATGGGTCCCGTCGCCGGACCCTTTCGCGAGAGGGTGCGGGCGGTAGCGCGAGAGAACTCCGCTGGCTGCCGCGAAGTTCCGCTGGAGGTGGCGGCGGGAATCGAACCCGCGTACAGGGCTTTGCAGGCCCTTGCCTAAGCCACTCGGCCACGCCACCAGGGGAACGGTCACCATAGCGTCCGGCCCTGTGCGGCAAGGTAGGCGGATGTCGGAGGCGGACCAGCCGCTCGAGCCGGTGCCGTGGAAGCCCGTCGCCGCGATGTGCGCCGGGATCTTCGGGCTGCTCATGGCGGTGTCCACCCGCTACGGATGGCACCGCGACGAGCTCTACTTCCTCGAGGCCGGCAAGGACCACCTCGCCTGGGGCTACGTCGACCAGCCGCCGTTCACCCCGTTCGTCGCCCGACTGGCCGACCAGATCGCACCGGGGAACCTCGCCGTGCTGCGCCTGCTGCCGGCGCTCACCGCGGTGGTCACGATCGTGATGGGCACCCTCATCGCCCGCGAGCTGGGGGCTCGCCGCAGCGGGCAGATCGTCGCGTGCGGCTCGATGGCCGCGGGCGGGTTCGCGCTCGGGGTGGGGCACATCCTGTCCACGGCGGCGTTCGACCTCACCGCCTGGATGGCGTTGCTGTGGGTCGCCGTGCGCCTGATGCGCACGGAGGACACGCGGTGGTGGTTGCCGTTCGGTGCGATCGCAGGGGCGGCGCTGCTGAACAAGAGCCTCGTGGTCATGCTCGCGCTCGCGCTCCTGATCGGGCTCCTGGTCGAGCGGCGTTGGGCGCTCCTGCGCTCACCCTGGCTCGTGGCGGGTGGCGCGCTCGCCCTCTTGATCGCCGCCCCCAACCTCCTGTGGCAGGCGGACCACGGATGGCCGCAGCGGGACATGGCCGAGGCGCTTTCCGAGCGCCTCGGGGGCGAGAACCGGTCCACCCTCCTCCCGCTCCAGCTGCTCTTCGCGGGCCCGCTCTTCGTCCCGGTGCTCTGGGCAGGAGCCCAGGTGCTCGCCACGCGCACCTGGGCCCGTCCGTACCGAGCGCTCCTCTGGACCTGGATCGCGGGGATCGCGATCGCGTTCGTGACGGCCGGTCGCCCCTACTACGTGCTCCCGCTCACCACCGTGGTCCTGCTCGTCGGCTTCGTCGAGTGGGCGCAGAGCGGACGGGCGCGGGCCCTCGGCTGGATCCTCGTCCCCAGCGCCGCGATCACGATCGTGCTGGCCGTCCCGGTCCTCCCCGTCAGCGCGGTGAACGTCACCGCCACGGTGAACGAGGCGGTGGCCGAGACGGTGGGCTGGCCCGAGCTCGTCGACCAGATCGCGGGGGTGGTCCGATCGCTGACGCCCGAGGAACAGGAGCACGTCGTTCTCCTGACGCTCACCTACGGCGAGGCGGGGGCGATCGACCGGTTCGGGCCGGCCCGTGGCCTCCCGCGCGCGTACTCCGGCCACAACAGCTACGCCGACTTCGGTCAGCCGACCGACCCGGACGCGGTCGTCGTCGGCGTGATGTTCGATCCCGTGCGGCTCGAGCCGTTCTTCGACCGGTGCGACGTCGTCGCCCGCATCGACAACGGCCAGGACGTCGACAACGACAACCAGGGCGGACCGCTCATCCTGTGCCGAGGCCTCACCACCCCGTGGCCGGAGGTCTGGGCCGACCTCCGTCGCCTCAGCTGAGCCAGCTCAGCGCGACGAGCTCCTTCGCCTCGATGGCCTTCAGCTCGTCGAACCGGGAACGCAGCTCTGCCTTGCGGCCGTGGTCCATCGCGAGGTTGACCAGCTCGTGGGGGTCCTCCTGCTGGTCGTACCACTCGTGCTCCTGGTCCTCGAACGCCGCATCAGGGCCGTAGAGCATGGGCGTGGGGACCCCAGTGAAGTCGTCGTTGGGCAGGCCCCCGCCGACGCCGTAGTAGCGGGCGTACTTGTGGCGGCCGTCGAAGATCCCGCGGATGGACCAGCGGGTGCTGCGGATGTTCGACGTGTGGGCCGTGGCGTGGCCGAACAGCACGTGGTCGCGCACCGACGCCGTCGGGTCGGCGACGAGCGGGAGGAGGTCGACGCCCTGGAAGCCGGGATCGGCCTCGACCCCGCCGGCCCCGCAGATCGTGCGGGCCAGGTCGACGTGCGAGGACAGCGAGTCGCTGCGGGCGCCGGGCACGGCGGCCATCCCGGCGGCGGGCTTCACGTAGCAGGGCACCCGCATGATCTCGTCGTAGACGAACGGTCCCTTCGAACGCAGGCCGTGCGAGCCACACATGTCGCCGTGGTCCGAAGTGAAGACGATGACGGTGTCGTCCCACGCGCCGCTGCGCTCGAGCGCGGCGAGCACCTTGCCGAGCGACTCGTCGGCCAGCTGGTGGAGGCGGACGTAGTAGTCGAGCTGACGGCGCCAGGACTCGCGGTCGGCGGGGTCGATGTAGCCGGCCAGCCAGTGCTGCTGGTCCCAGCGCCACTGCCGGTGGCAGGCGGGCTTGGTGAGGAGGTCGTCGTCGAAGTTGGCGGGGAGGTCCTCGACCACGTCGTCGTACGCCTCGGTGAACGGCGGCACCGGCTCGCCGTCCTTCCAGTTCGCCGCCGCGAGCAGGGCCTCGGTGGCCTCCAGCTCGTCGGGATGGGCGGCCTGGTAGGCCGGTTGGTCCATCGGGAACCACATCACGTCGTGCGGGTTCACCAGCGCGACGGTGAGGAACCACGGGTCGGCCTGGGCGCCGTTGAGGTCGAGCCACCGGGCGGCGGAGTCGGCGATCACCGGGTCGAAGTGCACGCCGGTGCCGGCCCAGCCCATGAAGTGCTGGTCGTTCCCGTCCCAGTCGGCGTAGCCGTACTGGTCCATCGGCGGGGTGGGCCCGCCGGTGAGGTGCCACTTGCCGATGTAGCTCGACCGGTAGCCGGCTGCCCCCATCACCGAGCCGACCGTGGGGATGGCCGGGTCGAGGCTCGTGTGCCACGGGAAGACGGTGTTGTCGTAGACCTCGTGGCCGGGCAGGTACCGGCCCGTCATCATCGTGGCCCGCGAGGGCGAGCACGGCGCCGAGTGGGTCCAGTGGTTGGCCAGCTCGACGCCCTCGGCCATCAGGCGCTCTCGCCACGGGAGCCGGACCGAGGGGGGCAGCCAGGAGCGCTCCCGCTCCTGGTCGGACACCACGAACAGCACGTTGGGGCGGCGGGCCATGGAGGCATCCTGCCACAGGTGCTTGACTCAAACGAGCGTTTGTTCGACACTGCCGGGATGCCGTCCGCCCCGCCGCCGCCGTGTGAGATCGACGCCCTCGACCCCCGCTTCTACGACGATCCGTGGGAGGCGTACCGCTGGCTCCGTGAGCACAGCCCGATGCACTGGGACGCCAAGAACGAGCTCTGGGTCATCTCCCGCCACGCCGACCTCTCGATGGTCTCCCGCAACCAGGAGCGCTACTCGGCCGCCGAGGGCGTGCGCCCCAAGATCGCCGCCCCGATGTCGATCATCTCGATGGACGACCCGGAGCACACCCGCCAGCGCCGGCTGATCAACCGCGGCTTCACCCCCGCCAAGGTGCGCGAGCTGACCGACCACATCCGCGAGCTCTCGAACCAGATCATCGACGAGGTGGCCGAGCGCGGCTCGGTGGACTTCGTCGAGGAGTTCGCCATCCACGTGCCGCTGATCGTGATCGCCGAGATGATGGGCCTGGACCCCGAGCAGCGCACGCGCCTCTACAAGTGGTCCGACGCGATGATGGCGGGCGACAGTGCGACAGATGCCGACGATCCGGCGCTGGTCGGCGCCGCGGAGGCGTTCGGCGAGTACGCCACGATGTGCCTGGGACTCATCGAGGAGCGGCGGTCGAACCCAGGGGCCAAGGACGACCTCATCGCGATCCTCACCGACGCGTTCGACGACGGCGCCCTCGCCCGCGAGGACCGGGGCGGCGCGCACGAGGTCGACGGCGAGGTGCCGAACCAGGCCCTCACCGACGACGAGCTGATCATGTTCCTCGTGCTCATCGTGGTGGCCGGCAACGAGACCACCCGCAACGCGCTCACCGGGGGCCTCGTCGCGTTCTCCCGGTTCCCCGAGCCAGAAGCAGCGCGTGATCGACGACCCATCCCTGTGGGAGACGGCGGTGGATGAGATCATCCGGTACGTGTCGCCGGTGATGTCGTTCTCCCGCACGGTCACTGAAGATCACGAGCTGCACGGCCAGCAGCTGAAGGCCGGCGACAAGGTGTTCCTGCTGTACCAGTCGGCGAACCGCGACGAGGACGTGTTCGACCAGCCCGACGAGCTGATCGTCGACCGGAACCCGAACCCGCACGTCGCGTTCGGCATCGGCACCCACTACTGCCTCGGCGCCAACCTCGCCCGGGCCGAGGTGCGGGTCGTGTTCGAGGAGCTGTTCCGCCGCCTCGGCGACATCCACGTGGCCGAGGGCCACGCGGTCGCAGCGCGGCAACTCGTCGCTCGTGCTGTCGCTCGAGCACCTCCCCGCCGTGTTCACCCCCGAGGCGGTCTGATGGACGCGGCCGCCACCACCACGGTGGCCGACCCGCGCACCCGCATCCTCGACGCCGCCCTCGCGCTCATGAGCCAGCAGGGCTCGGCGGGGGCATCGATGCGCCAGCTGGCCTCCGCCTGCGGGATGAACGTCGCCACGATCTACCACTACTTCCCGTCGAAGGCCGACCTGCTCCGCTCGGTGATCGAGGAGCGGCGCTACGGCGAGCGGCTCGGCACCGACCTCCCGAGCCTCGACGCCTCCGTGCCGCCGCGGGAGCGGTTCACCGGGCTCTTCGAGTGGCTCTGGGCCAACGCCCTCGAGGAGGAGGCCGTCTGGCGCCTCCTCGTCGGCGAGGCGCTCCGGGGCGAGGAGGCGGCCACCACCAGCGCCGCCCAGGTGGTCGGCGTGCTGTCGACGACGCTGGAGACCTGGCTGCGCGACGGGTTCCCCGAGCTCACGGGGGACCTCGACGCCCTCTCCCACATCATCCGGGGCCAGGTGTTCGCCCTCGTGGTCGAGCACCTCGCACTCGGGGAGGTCACCCCCGCCACGGCGCGGGAGCGGGCCGAGGCCCTCGCCACGCTCCTCTTTCCCTGACGCTTCCGGGGTTGCTTCGCTAGATTCGGCGGGCGAGGGAGGTGACCACGGCGATGTCCACCACGACCCTGGAGCGCGAGGCCACGCGGACCGTGGCCGAACGGCTCCGGCCCCTCATCCGGGTCCTCCTCGGCAACGACCCACCGGTCCAGGTGGCGCTGTGGGACGGGAGCACGATCGGCGACCCCGACGGCCCCGGGACCATCCACGTCAAGCACCGCGACGCGCTGCGACGGCTGCTCTGGGCGCCCGGCGAGCTCGGGTTGGCCCGGGCCCACGTCAGCGGTGAGCTCGACATCGAAGGTGACATCGTCCGGATGCTGGAGGCCCTCAGCCCGGTGGCCCCCCGGGACCAGAACCTCGGCTTCACCGGCTGGGCGCGCGGCGCCAAGGCGGCACTGTCCGTCGGCGCGATCGGACGACCCCTGCGGCCACCCGCCGAGGAGGCTCGACCGCACGGACGCCGCCACTCGAAGCGACGCGACGCGGAGGCCGTCCAGCACCACTACGACGTGGGCAACGAGTTCTACGAGATCGTCCTCGGCCCGGCCATGACCTACTCGTGCGCCTACTTCGAGGGCCCGGACGCGTCGCTGGCCGACGCGCAGTCGGCGAAGCACGACCTCGTGTGCCGCAAGCTCGGCCTGCCCGGCTTGCGCGGCCTGACCGGCCCCGAGTCGCCGCGGCTCCTGGACGTGGGCTGCGGGTGGGGCTCCCTGGCGATGCACGCGGCCGCCCACCACGACGCCCGGGCCGTGGGCATCACCATCAGCCAGGAGCAGGCCGAGCACGCCCGGGCACGGGTTCGGGCGGCGGGGCTGGAGGACCGCGTGGAGATCCGGCTGCAGGACTACCGCGACCTGGGCGGCGAGCAGTTCGACGCGATCTCCTCGATCGGCATGTTCGAGCACGTCGGCCGGGCGCGGATGGCCGACTACTTCACGACCCTGCGCGGCCTCCTCCGGCCGGAGGGGCGGCTCCTCAACCACGCCATCTCGAGCATCGGCGGCTCGCGGCTCAAGCGCCGGAGCTTCACCGGCCGGTACGTCTTCCCCGACGGCGAGCTGCTGGACGTCAGCGACACGGCCGGTGCGATGGAGGCGGCCGGGTTCGAGGTCCGCGACGTGCACTCGCTCCGGGAGCACTACGCCCAGACGCTGCGGTGCTGGGTGGCCAACCTGGAGGCCGACTGGGACCGGGCCGTCTCGCTCGTCGGCGAGGCGCGCGCCCGGGTCTGGCGGCTCTACATGGCCGGTTCGGCCATCGGCTTCGACGACGGGGGCGTCAGCATCCACCAGGTGCTCGGTGTCGTCCCCGGCCCCGGCGGCACCAGCGGGATGCCCCGCGTGCGCGGCGCCTGATCCGCAGTGGGATGCTGGTCCGTAGACCACGGCGTTCCCCCCTACGGAAGGAGCCGGGCATGAACCTCGGCGCACCTGAGCTGCTCCTCGTCCTGCTCGTCGTCCTCGTGCTGTTCGGAGGCCGGAAGCTGCCCGAGCTGGCCCGCAGCCTCGGCCAGGCCAAGAAGGAGCTCGACGCCGGCATCAAGGGCGACAAGGACCCCGCGAAGGACAACGAGGCGGACGGCTCCCCCACCTGAGGAGGCGAGCCGATCGGCGAGCCGACCCAGCAGGCCAGCGGCGCTTCTCGGCGGCGCAACGGTCCGTGCCCCTCCGCACCCGCGCTCGTCCTGAGGCGTTACCGTGCGGCCATGACCGCCGTCGGCATCCCCACCGCGATCCTCCGCCACGAGGAGGACCTTCCCTTCGTCGACCTCGGTGACGGGTCGACGCTCCAGCTCCTGCAGGTCGACGTCGACGCCGGCCTCTGGGTGATCCGCACCAAGTTCAATCCCGGCATGACCGTGGACACGCACAAGCACACCGGCACCGTCTACGCCTACACGATGTCCGGCTCGTGGAAGTACCTCGAGTACCCCGAGTCGGTGAACGTGGCGGGGAGCTACCTCTTCGAGCCGGCCGGGTCGATCCACACGCTGCACGTGCCAGAGTCGAACACGGAGATCACCGACGTGTTCTTCGCCATCCACGGTGCCAACCTCAACCTCGACGCCGATGGCAACGTCACCACCGTGATCGACGCCGGCGGCATCCGTGACTTCTACGTGGCGATGTGCGAGGCCGAGGGCCACGGCACTCCTCGAGTTGTTGGCCTATGACGATCACCGTGGACTCCACGGGGCGCGGAAGATCGGGAGGGGCCACTGCGCCTCCGGGGTCGCCTCGCCTCACGGCTCGGCTCCCATCATCGGCCTCTAGCCGGCCAGCAGCCGGGTCGCCAGATCCGTGGCGCTGGTGACGACGTCGGCGCCGCACACCTCCTCGAGCCAGGCGCGGTTGCGGCGGTGGAGGTCCTCCGGGTCGTCGTAGCGGTTGAGGAGCACGATCGGGTCGAGGCCCAGCGCCTCGAAGGGCGCCGACGCGAGCACCACCGCGTTGATCGTGCCGAGCCCGGCGTCGGCCACGAGCACCACCGCGTCAGGACGGAGGCGGGCGGTCAGGTCGACGCCGTCGCCGTCGACGGCGATCGGCGACCGCGGTCCGCCGACGAGCTCCACCCAGCGCACCGCCGGCTCGGGGTCGGGCCAGGTGAGGCCGGCGACGAGCTCGTCGAGCGTCGGGGCCGAACGGCCGAGCGCGTCCGCGGCCATCGGCGGAGCCATGGGCACGGCGTAGGAGCGCTCGGGCGGGCACACCGCGTCGACCGCCTCGCCGGTGGCGGCGGCCAGCACCGCCGCGTCGCGCTGCTCCGCAGGGTCCTCGGGGGCGAAGGACTGGGCCGGCTTGCGGGCCGCGACCACGGCCCCCCGCCGGCGCAGCTCGGCGAGCACGGCCGCGCCCACCCAGGTCTTGCCGACCTCGGTCGCCGTGCCGGCGCAGACGACGAGCATCAGCGGGCGGGGGGCGCCGGGAGCGCGGCCAGCGCCCGGGCCAGGCGCTCCACCTGGGCGTCGGTGTGGGCGGCCGACAGCGCGACCCGCAGGCGACTCGATCCCAGCGCCACCGTCGGCGGTCGGATGGCCGGGACGAGCAGGCCCTGGCGGAGCAGCTGGCTGCCGCCCGCAGCGCCGCTCGCTCCTCGTCCGAGCACCACGGGCACGATCGGCGACGGGTGGCCGGGGCGACCGCGTCGACGTGCGCGCGCAGCCGGACCCGCAGCGCGGTGCCCTCCGCGCCCCGGACGATGCGCAGCGCGGCGAGCGCGCCGGCGACGTCGGCCGGCGTGGTGCCGGTGGAGAAGATGAACGGGCGGGCCACGTTCACGAGCAGGTCGACGACCTCCCGGCGGGCGGCGACGAACCCGCCGACCGAGCCGAGCGCCTTCGACAGCGTGCCGACCCGCACGAGCTCGACGCCGAGCGCCCGGGCGTCGGCGGTGTCCACCGCCGGACCGAGCACGGCGTGGGCCTCGTCGAGCACGAGGCAGGCGCCGTGGCGCGCGCACACGGCCAGCAGCTCGTCGACCGGGGCCTCGTCGCCGTCCATCGAGAACACGGTGTCGGTGACGACCACGGCGGGGCCGGCGTGCCCGGCCAGCAGCGCGTCGACGTGGCCCGGATCGGCGTGGCGGGCCACGGCCAACGTGCCGCGGGCCAGCCGGCACCCGTCGACGATCGAGGCGTGGTTCAGCTCGTCGCTCACGATGAGCACCTCGGGGGCGTCGGCCAGCGTGGCCAGCACGCCGAGGTTGGCGGCGAACCCGGTCGGGAACGACAGGGCCGCCTCGGTCCGCTTCCAGCTCGCCAGCTCGGCCTCGAGCTCCTCGTGGTAGCCGCGGTGGCCGACCACGAGGCGCGAGGCGCCGGCCCCGAGGCCCCACTCGTCGAGGGCGACGTGGGCGGCGGCCACCACCGCGGGGTGCGAGGCCAGCCCGAGGTAGTCGTTCGACGCGAACGACACGACCTTGCGGCCGTCGAGCGTGACCTCCGGCAGCCGGCCGCCGAGGACCCGCAGCGCCCGCCACCGGCCGCCGGCGCGGATCGCCTCGAGCCGGCCCGCGATCCGCTCCTCCCAGCTCATCGGATCACACGACCCCGTCGGCGCCCGACACCTCGACGATGGCCTCGGCCACGGTCGCGACGATCCGATCGATCTCGTCGGCGGTGGTGGTGAGCATCGGCATCAGCACGATCACGTCGCCGAGCGGGCGGATGAGCACGCCGCGCTCCACGCAGCCGGCCGACACCCGGCGGCCCCAGCGCAGCCCGTCCGTCGGCGGCGCCAGCTCGATGCCGACCATCAGGCCCCGCTGGCGCACCTCGGCCACGGCCGGCAACGGCGCCACCTCGGCGGCCAGCGCCTCGGCGAGCTGCTCGGCCCGCGCGGCGACGTTGGCGAGCACGTCCCACTCCTCGATCAGGCCGAGGTGGCGGAGCGCGACGGCCGCGGCGAGGGCGTTCCCGCTGTAGGAGTGCCCGTGGTACAGCGTGCGCTCCGACAGGTCGGGGCCGAGGAACGCCTCGAACACCGTCGCGCTGGCGACGGTGGCCGACAGCGGCAGGTAGCCGCCGGTGATGCCCTTGCCGAGCACGAGCAGATCGGGCCGGACGCCGCACTGCTCGACGGCGAACAGCGTGCCGGTGCGACCGAAGCCGGTGGCCACCTCGTCGCAGATGAGCAGCACGTCGTGGCGGCGGCAGGCGGCGGCGAGACCGGCGACGAACTCGGGCGTCGACAGGGCCATGCCCGCGGCGCCCTGGACGAGCGGCTCGACCACGACCGCGGCCAGGCGGTGGCCCTCCGCGGCGAGGATCGCCTCGGTGGCGGCGAGGTCGCCGTAGGGCGCGCGCACGACCGGGAACCGCAGCGGGTCGAACACGTCGGTGCCGAACCCGCCGTCGCCGACGGACAGCGAGCCGATCGTGTCGCCGTGGTAGGCGCCGGTGAAGGCCAGGTAGCGGTCGCGGCCGGCGACGCCCCGGTTCGTCCAGTGCTGGAAGGCGATCTTCAGCGCCTGCTCGACCGCGGCCGCACCGTCGGTCGCGAAGAGCAAGTGAGGCTCGTCGACCGGGACGCACTCGGCCAGGGCCTCGGCCAGCTCGATCACGACCTGGTTGCCGTTGCCCAGCAGCGTCGAGTGGGCGACCTGGTCGAGCTGCGCCCGCACCGCGTCGTCGAGCTCGGGCACCCGGTGGCCGAGCGTGGTGACCCAGAGCGACGAGATGGCGTCGAGGTAGCGGCGGCCCTCGACGTCGATGAGCTCGCGGCCCTCGGCGGCGGCGACGACGATCGGCGCGTTGTCGGCGTAGGCCGACATCTGCGTGAACCCGTGCCAGACCACGCGCGCATCCCGCGCCACCCAGGCGCTGTGGTCGTCGGCCATCCCGGGGATGGTAGGCGGGCGTCAGCGGTACCCTCCCAGCCCGTGGCCGACCCCGAGGTGCCCCAGGCGAGCGATCGGATCCCGTTGGCGGGCACGGACCTGTCGATCCCGCCGATGGGGGTGGGGACCTGGGCGTGGGGGGACACGTCCACGTGGGGCATGGCCGGCTACGACGCGACGCTCACGATGGACTCCATCCGAGACGCGTGGACGGCCTCGATCGAGGCCGGCGTCGTCCTCTTCGACACGGCCGAGGTGTACGGCAAGGGCGAGAGCGAGCGCATCATCGGGCAGCTGCTGGCCGAGGACCCGGGCGTGCGCAACCGAGTGGTGATCGCCAGCAAGTTCATGCCGATGCCCCAGAAGCTGAACGTGGAGCGGGCGCTGCGCACCGCGGTGGAGGCCTCGATCGAACGCCTCGGCATCGACGCCATCGACCTGTACCAGATCCACGGGCCCATCTCGCTGCGGTCGGCCGGCGCCATGGCCGAGGCGCTCGCCAACGCGCACGCCGACGGGCTCATCCGCGCGATCGGCGTGTCGAACTACTCCGTGAAGGAGATGCGGCGCATCGAGGCCGCCCTCCAGCAGCGCGGGCTCCGGCTGGCGAGCAACCAGGTCGAGCTCTCGCTCCTGCGCACGTTCCCCGAGGCGGTGGGGCTGCTCGACACCTGCCGCGAGCTCGAGGTCGTCCCCCTCGCCTACTCGCCGATCGGTCAGGGCCGGCTCACCGGCAAGTACACGGCGGACGACCCGCCGCCGAAGGGCCGCAACTTCTCGGCACACCCCATGGAGCTGGTCGACGCGGTCGTGGCGGTGGTCCGCGGCATCGGCGAGCGACACGGGCACACACCGAGCCAGGTGGCCCTCGCCTGGTGCATCGCGAAGGGCGCGGTTCCGATCCCCGGAGCCAAGAGCCGCCGGCAGGCCGAGGAGAACGCCGGCGCCCTGGGCTGGGCCCTGACCGCCGACGAGCTGGCCGCCCTCGACGGGGTCGCCCTCTACGGCAAGCGAGGCCTCTCCGAGCGCCTCTGGCAGCACGGGTAGGGTCCGCGCCGTGCGGCGGGTCGGGCTGGTCCTCACGATCGCGGCGGGGCTCCTGCTCGCCACGCTCGCCCTCGCGCCCCACGCGCAGGCCAGCGACCGCACCACGCTCACCACGGGCGCCCTCACGGTCACCGTGTCGCACGACCCGTTCGCCATCACCGTCGCCGAGCGGGGGACGGTCGTCCTGCAGACCGCGTCCGCCGGGCGCGTCCCGGTGGGCAGCCGTGGGCCGCTGTCGTTCGCGGTCGGCGTCCGCGCCGCCGCGCAACCGCCGCTGGCGGGCTACGGGATCCTCGCGGACGCGCCACTGGTGTGGTTCCACGCCACCCGGGCCGAGGCGCGACGGGACGGCACCTTCCTCGTGCGCACCACGGATCCGACCCGCACGTTCACGCTGCGCCTCCGCACGCCGGCGTCGGGGGTCGTCGAGGTCGATGCGAAGCTCAGCGACCCGACCGGCGTCCTGCTCACGGCATCGACCTTCCGCAACGACAGCCGCCAGCGCTTCCTCGGCTTCGGTGAGCGGAGCGAGGCCGTGGACCAGACCGGTCGCGTCGTCGAGCAGTGGAACGAGGAGGGACCGTTCTCCGCCGGCGTCGCCCGTCCCCTCACCGACCCCGTGCTCGGGGAGGACTGGCAGGGCCCGCCGCCGGTCGGGCCCTCGAGCAACTTCACGATGCCCTGGGCGGTCTCCAGCCGCGGGTACGGCTTCCTCCTCGACTCCACCTGGTTGAACCGCTTCGACCTCACCAGCAGTGAGCGATGGCGGGTCGAGACTGCCGAGCCGGCCCTGCGCTGGCGCGTCTACGCGGGCCCCGAGCCCGCCGATGTCCTCCGCCGGGTCACCACCGACCCGCTCGTCGGCCGGCAGCCGGCCCCGGCCAAGTGGTTCTTCGGACCCTGGTACCAGCCCACCGGCCCCAATGACTTCCGCGACTCGCTCCGCTCCGGGTGGCGCACGCCGGTGGCGAAGGGCGGGCTGGACGTCCCCATCACCGTCGCCCAGACCTACACCCACTACCTGCCGTGCGGCGCGCAGGCGGGCGGACGATCGGCGCACCAGCAGCGCGCGACCACCGACGCCTACCACTCGTGGGGCTATCGCGTGACCACCTACGTCAACTCGTTCGTGTGCCAGAACCACCCCGACGGCGCCTACGCCGAGGGCGAGGCCAACGGCTGGTTCGTGAAGACGCCGCTCGGCACGACCTATCCCCTGCCGTACCTCGCCTACCTCGACTCGCCCTCGGCGCTCGTCGACTTCAGCGCCCCTGGGGCCGGTGCGTGGTGGGGCTCGATCGTGTCCGAGGCGATCGACGACGGGTACGACGGCTGGATGGAGGACTTCGGCGAGTACGTCGCCCCCGAGGCCGTCACGGCCGACGGGCGCACCGGCCTCGCCTCCCACAACGACTACTGCACCCAATACCACCGGGCGAGCCACCGCCTGACCTGGCCGCGCAAGGGCCCGGACTTCGCCCAGTTCGTGCGGTGCGGCTACACGGGCACGGGACCGGTGGCCCGGATCGTGTGGGGCGGCGACCCCACCGAGGACGACTCTGAGGCCGACGGCCTGGCGGCGGCGGTGAACCAGGGCCTCTCGATGGGCCTCTCCGGGATCGGCTACTGGGGCAGCGACATCGGCGGGTTCCACTCCCTGTTCACCGACGGTCGGACGAGCACCGAGCTGCTCATCCGCTGGCTCGAGGTCGGCGCCTTCTCCCCGATCATGCGGACGCAGGCCGAGGGCTACCCGCTGCCGGTGGTGCAGGAAGGTGCAGAGCGGGCGGAGGTGTGGTCCCCCGAGGTCCTCCCCCACTGGCGGGCCCTCGCCCGGCTGCGCACCCAGCTCTACCCCTACCTGTGGGACGCCTCGCTCGACTACCAGCGCACCGGCACCCCGATGATGCGGCACCTCGCCCTCGCCTACCCCGACGAGCCCGCCGCCTGGGGCCGAGGGGATCGCCGCACCGCGGCCGCGGCCCGGTTCGAGTACCTCCTCGGCGACGACCTCCTCGTCGCGCCGGTGGTCGACATGGGGTCCACGGGCCGGGACGTGTGGCTCCCGCCCGGCGAGTGGGTCGACTTCTGGGACGCGGTGGCCTACGACCCGGTCTCCGGCTCCTACGACGCCGCGCCGCACTCGGTCCTCGAGGGCGGCCGCGTCGTGCACCGACGGTCTCCGCTCGGCCGCACCCCCCTGTTCGTCCGGGCCGGCACCTGCCTGCCCATGCTCCCCGCCGACGTGGACACCCTCGACGACACGATCGGCTTCGCCCACGACAGCGAGGTGGTGACCCTGGCCGAGGGCATCGGCCGAACCCGCCAGCTCCCCTTCGGCACCCGCTGTGCCTGACCCGGCGGAAAACGGAGAAACCCCGCCGACGGCGGGGTTTGCCGGCCGCAGGCCATGGAGCGAAGCGACCCAGAAGCACAGTGCGGACGCCCTGAGCTCCTGTGCAGAAACGGTGAACTTGTCGCATTACCTGGAGCGGACGACGGGATTCGAACCCGCGACCCCAACCTTGGCAAGGTTGTGCTCTACCAGCTGAGCCACGTCCGCAGAGGTTGCGACGATAGCAGCAGCCCCCGAGGGCCCCAAAGCCTCCCCAAGGTGTGACCCCGATCACAGTTGGGCCCACTTCGTGTTGTACGGTCGTCCCCCGCGACACACGCCAGCGAGCTGGGGAGGGGGTCCTACGAGCGCGATGCAGGGCATCACACGCAAGTCGTTCCGACGCACCGCACGGGTCGGGGCCGTGGCCATCGCCGCCACGACGCTGACCTTCGCCCTCACCGCGCCTGGGCAGGCCGCGCCGAGCCAGGAGTCCGCGGGCTTCGGCCCCGGCACCGGCAGCGCCGTCGCGCTGGCCTACAAGGTCAACCCCCTGTTCGGGAACCTGAGCTTCGGCATCACGGCCGGCGAGTCGGTGGCCGGGCACCAGAACACCGGCGCCAGCGCCCAGAGCAAGGCCGTGAACCTCGGCGTCATCGGCGTCACGCTCGCCGGTGAGGGCTGCAAGGGCGCCGAGCCCACCCTCGCCTCGGAGGACCAGCCGCAGCCGGTCATCGTCACCACCGACGACCCTGCATCGGCGAACGGCAAGACCGCCGAGGTCCTCGGGGTCCCGAACCTGATCCGGATGAGCGCCCGGGCCACCAAGGCCCCGTTCGCCGAGGCCATCACCACCGTCTCCCCGATCGGCGATCCCTCCGGGGTCTCGATCTCCGGGGGCATCGCCACCGCGACCTCCGGCGTCGTGAAGGCCGGCACCCGCGAGGCCAAGGCGGTCTCCGAGATCGGCGAGGTCAGCCTCTTCAACGGCCTGCTGACCCTGCAGGGCCTCCGTTGGGAGGCGGTCCAGCGCTCCGGCGGCACCACGACCAACTCGGGCACCTTCACCCTCGGATCGATGCACCTCGCCGGGAACGTCATCCCGCTCCCGGACGACGCCCTGCAGCAGATCACCGTCCTGAGGGACGTGCTGGGCGCCCTCGGCCTCACCCTCACCCCGCCGCAGACCCGCGTCGAGCAGGGCATCGTGTTCGTCGACCCGCTGCGGATCGGCATCGTGCCCTCGATCGCCCGCGACGCGCTCGATCAGCGGCGTCCTCGGCGTCCTCGCTCCGGTCCGCCAGGCCTTCACCGAGCTCCTCGCCGAGCTCGGCTGCGATGGCCAGAACATCATCGGCAACAACGGCAAGACCGCGGTCACCGTCCTCGACCTCGCCCTCGCCTCGATCTCGGGCGCCGGCGCCCTCACCGTCGAGCTGGGCGGCGTGCAGGCGACCACGAGCGAGCTCGGCGGGTTCAGCGGCCTCGGCCTCGTCCCGGCCCTCCCCGACCTGCCGTCGTTCGACGACGGCCTGGGCTCGCTGCCCGTCGGCTCCGACCTCCCCGACCTCGGGTCCGGGAGCAGCGGGTCCGGCTCGAACACCGGTGGCGCCGCCACCCCGAAGCCCATCTCGGACGACGACGACGGCGAGCGCGGTGGCGTCCTCCTCGGCGTCGGCGCCGGCGGGCTGTTGCTGATGCTCCTCACCGCTGAGGGCGACCGCCGCAAGATGCGACGGGCCCAGCGCGAGATCCCTCTGGAGGCCTGATGTCCGCGTCCGAGACCAACCCGCCGCAGGGGTACTTCGGCGTCTGGCAGCGACTGCTGCGCGGCTACGGGCCCTTGGCGGTCTTCGTCGTCGTGATCGCCCTGCTCGCCCTGCTCGTGCCCTCGAAGGTGCAGAAGGAGGACCTCGACAGCGACGGCGCCTCCTCCGCCACGCCCTCCACGGCGGTCGACGGCTCCGTCATCGTCGACGACGCCGGCGGGGCCGCCACCGACGGTGGGGTCGCCAGCGGCACGACCGGCGGCGGTGGGTCCGGCGGTGGCGCCGTGGCCCCGAAGCTCGCCTGCCCCGACCGGCAGGACCAGGTGCCGGGCGATCCGTACTCTCCGCCCTGCGTGTCCTTCTCGGGGAAGAACGGCGGCGACTCCACGAAGGGCGTCAGCGCCACCGAGATCAAGGTCGCCTACCGCGTGCTCAACGAGCGCGGGTTCCAGCAGACCCTGGCCGACCTGGCCGGCGCGTCGCTGGTCGACTCGCCGTCGAGCATCACCAAGACCGTCGGCGCCCTCGCCGACTACTTCAACGAGCGGTTCCAGTTCTACGGCCGCAAGATCAAGATGGAGTTCTACGACGGCCAGGGCTCGAACACGACCGAGCTCCTCGGCGGCGGCCGCGACAAGGCCGAGGCCGACGCCATCAAGGTGGCCGAGGAGATCGGCGCCTTCGCCGACCTGTCCGCCACCTCGGAGCCCTACGCCGGCGCCCTGGCCAAGCGGAAGGTGATCGGGTTCGGCACTCCGTACCTCTCCCGGGCGTGGCACGAGCAGCGGGCGCCGTACGCCTGGAGCCTCGCCACCGACGGCTCGATCGTGTCCGAGTTCGCCGGCGAGTACGCCGTGAAGCGCCTCTACGACAAGCCGGCCGTCTACGCCGGGGGCGTCGGCGGCGACGGCCGGCCGCTCAAGGACCGGCCCCGCAGCATCGCCACCCTGGCCCCCGAGAACTCCTGGTACCAGGAGTCCGTGGCCAACGCCCAGGACGTGGTCCGGGCGGGCGGCAAGGAGCCGGGCTTCAACCGCAAGTACGTGCTCGACCTGGCCACGATGTCCGACCAGGCCACCGGGATCATCGCCCAGATGAAGGAGCGCAACGTCACCACGATCCTCTGTGGCTGCGACCCGATCATCCCGGTGTTCCTGTCCGGTGTGGCCAACCGGGAGAACTACTTCCCCGAGTTCATCATCACGGGCACGGCGCTCACCGACGCCGACATCGTGGCCCAGCTCTGGAACCAGAACTTCGCCAGCCACGCCTTCGGCGTGAGCTCGCTCACCGGCTTCGTGCCGCCGACCAAGACCATCGCCTACGCCGCCTACAAGTCGGTGCGAGACGACGAGCCCGCCTTCTCGGTCGACCTCATCTACTACCAGATGTACATGCTGGCGATCGGCCTGCAGGGAGCGGGCCCGAACCTCACGCCGGCCACCTTCGAGACCGGGATGTTCCAGTACCCCGCCAAGCTCGGGCCGGTCGGCCTCTGGAAGTTCTCGAAGGGCGACCGCACGGCGGCCAACGACGTCCGCGAGATCTACTGGGACCCCAAGGCCATCTCCGCCTACAACGGCAAGAACGGCGCCTACCTCGGCACCAGCCAAGAGCGCTGGCAGACCGGCGGTGTCCCGGCCGGCAACCCCGGCAAGCCGCTGTGATCGACGCCGTCCGCGATCGCTGGGAGGACCTCCCCCGCAACGGGCGCGTGGCCTTCGGCGCCGTGCTGGCGGCCGCCGTCGTGGCGATCGTCTACAACGCGCCCGGGCAGCGGCAGCTTCCTCGCCGACAAGGCGCCGTTCGGCATCGTGGTGTCCGGCGTCATCATCGGCACGGTCACCGCCCTCCTCGCGATGGGCCTGATCCTCATCTACCGGACGAACCGGTTCATCAACTTCGCCTACGGGTCGATGGGCAGCTTCGCCGGCGTCATCGCCATCGGCCTCCACAAGGAGCAGGGCCTCAGCTTCTTCGCCGCCCTGCCCATCGGCGTGGCCATCGGCGTGGTCACGGGCGCCGTGGTCGACCTCATCGTCCGCCGCTTCCAGACCTCGAGCCGCCTGCTCCTCACCGTGGCCAGCATCGGCATCGGCCAGCTCCTGGCCACCGCCGAGTTCCTCATCACCACCAAGATCCAGCACTTCATCGCCCTCACGGGCGGCTTCTCGATCCCGCTCGACCTCGAGCTCGACCTGGGCGTGAAGACGCTCTTCGGCGACGAGATCCTCATCATGCTGGTGGTCCCCCCGGTCCTGGGGGCGCTGGCCTGGTTCCTGCTCCGCACCGACGTCGGCATCGCGGTGCGGGCGTCGGCCGAGAACGCCGAGCGGGCGCTGCTCCTCGGCATCCCGATCAAGCGCCTCTCCACGATCGTGTGGATGGTGGCCGGCGGCCTGGCCGCCCTCACCTTCGTGCTCAAGGCCCCGTTCTCCGGCGTCACGCCCGGCCTGGCCACCGCCGGGCCCGTGGTGCTCCTCCCCGCGCTGGCGGCCGCGGTGGTCGCCCGCATGGAGTCGCTCCCGATCGCCTTCGCCGCCGGCGTGGGCATCGGCATCATGGAGCAGATCGTCCGCTGGAACACCAGCGGCAACCCCACGCTCCAGAACGGCCTGTTCCTCGTGGTCATCCTGGCCGCGCTGCTGCTCCAGCACGGGAAGCTGTCCCGGGCCCAGGAGTCGGGCGGTGCGTCCTGGTCGGCCACCGCGGTGCTCAAACCGATCCCCGACGAGCTCAAGCGGCTGCCAGAAGTGGTGTGGGTGAAGCGCGTCCTGCTCCTGGCGGTCGTGCTCGCCTTCGCCATCATCCCCAACACCTTCGGCCCCAGCTACCAGTTCACCGCCGCGGTGGCGATGGTCTGGGCGATGACGGCGGTGTCGCTGGTGATCCTCACCGGCTGGGGTGGCCACATCAGCCTCGGCCAGTTCGCGATCGTCGGTGTCGGCGCCCTCGTGGCCGGCAACCTGATGCTCAACTACAACGCCGACTTCCTCCTCGTGCTGATCGCGTCCGGCCTCGCCGGAGCGATCGTGTCGCTGCTGATCGGCCTTCCCGCCCTGCGCATCCGAGGGCTGTTCCTCGCGGTCACCACGCTGGCCGCCGCGGTGGCCCTCGACAAGTACGTCATCAACGTCAACAACTACGCGTCGATCCTGCCGGTGGGCGTCGAGCGGCCGCTGCTGTTCGAGCGGATCGACCTCACCGATGGCTACAACATGTACGCCGTCTGCCTCGTCTTCCTCGGGCTGTCGATCCTCGCCGCCCAGGGCGTTCGCAAGGCGCGGGCCGGTCGCGTGATCATCGCCACCCGCGACAACCAGCGTGCTGCCGACGCCGCGGGGATCCCCACCACGTCGGTGAAGCTCGGCGCCTTCATCCTCGCCGGCATCATCTCCGGCATCGCCGGCGGGCTCCACGTGATCCTCGTCGGCAGCGTCTCCGAGGGCAGCTACCAGCCGATCATGTCGATCGACGTGTTCGCCACGGCCGTGATCGGCGGCCTCGGGTCGGTGGCCGGCGCCCTCACCGGCGTGCTGCTGTTCCGCTACCTCGACACGCTGACGGCTCTGGGCGACATCCGCCAGGCCCTCACCGGCGGTGTGCTGCTGGTCGTGCTCTACGCCTTCCCCGGCGGCATCGGCCAGCTGCTCTACAACCTGCGCGACCGGGCCCTGCGAGTGGTCGCCAACCGACGCGCCATCCTCGTACCGAGCCTCGTGGCCGACAAGCGGTCCGGGCAGCACAAGCACGCCGAGGACGAGGTCGGCCTCCTGCAGGGCGCCCTCGGCGAAGCCGAGTCCACCAACGGCCCCCGTTCTCCCGTGGGAGCCCGCTCGTGAACGCCGCCCGCCGCACCCCGCTCCGCGCCGCACCCCTCACGGCCGACAGCAACGGAGACGACGACCTCACCATCGAGGTCCCCCTCCCCGACGAGGAGCCCACCGCGATCAGCCGGGACCCGGACCCGGGAGCACTGCTGTCCTGCCGTGGCATCGACATGGCCTACGGGCCGGTGCAGATCCTCTTCGAGGTCGACTTCGACGTCGCCCCCGGCGAGATCGTCGCGCTGCTCGGCACCAACGGCGCCGGCAAGAGCACCCTGCTCAAGGGCATCTGCGGCCTGGTCCGCCCCACCGCCGGCAGCGTCACCTTCGACGGCGAGGACATCACCAAGCTCTCCGCCGACGTCACCACCCACCGCGGCATCTCCCTGATGCCCGGCGGCAAGGGCGTGTTCCCGACCCTCACGGTCACCGAGAACCTCCGGCTGGCGTCGTGGCTCATCCGCAAGGACCCCGAGCGAGTCGAGGCGGCCAAGGCCGAGGTCGAGACCCTGTTCCCGATCCTCAAGTCGCGGGCCGGCCAGATGGCCGGCAACCTCTCGGGCGGCGAGCAGCAGATGCTGGCCCTCGGCGGGGCGCTCATGACCCGCCCCGAGCTCCTCATGATCGACGAGCTCTCGCTGGGCCTGGCCCCCACCATCGTCGGGCAGCTCCTCGAGGTCGTCCGCGAGATCCACAGCCGCGGCACCACCATCGTGATCGTCGAGCAGTCCGTGAACGTGGCCCTCAACCTGGCCGAGCGGGCCGTGTTCATGGAGAAGGGCGAGGTGCGCTTCACCGGCCCCACCTCCGAGCTCCTCGAGCGACCCGACATCCTCCGGTCCGTCTTCATCGCCGGCGCCTCCGTCGGCGCCGAGGGCGGCGAGAACGCCGGCGCGGCCCGGACGCCGGCCAAGGCGAAGGCCAAGGCAGCCATCCCCCCCGACGCGGCCGTGCTCCTCGAGTGCGCGGGCGTGACGAAGCGCTTCGGCGGCATCACCGCCGTCAACGACGTCGACCTCAAGCTCCGCGACGGGCAGATCCTCGGGCTCATCGGCCACAACGGCGCCGGCAAGACCACCTTGATGGACTGCATCTCCGGCTTCCTGCCGATCGACTCCGGCCGCATCCGCGTGCGGGGCCACGACGTCACCGACTGGCAGCCGCACGAGCGAGCCCGCGGCGGCGTCGCGCGGTCGTTCCAGGACGCGCTGCTCTACCCGAGCCTCACGGTGGCCGAGACGATCGCCGTGGCCCGGGAACGGCACATCGAGTCCACGGACATGGTGGCCGCCGCCCTGCAGCTCCCCGCGTCGTACGAGAGCGAGCTGAGCGTGGCCGCCAAGGTCGACGAGCTCATCGAGCTCATGGGACTCGGGGCGTTCCGCCAGAAGCTCACCGGCGAGCTCTCCACCGGCAGCCGTCGCATCGTCGACCTGGCGTGCATCCTCGCCCAGGACCCCAAGGTGCTGATGCTCGACGAGCCGTCCGGTGGTGTCGCCCAGAAGGAGACCGAGGCCCTCGGGCCGCTGCTCCTCCGGGTGCGCGAACAGGTCGGGTGCTCCGTGCTCGTCATCGAGCACGACATGCCGCTGCTGCGCACGATCTGCGACGAGATGATCGCCCTCGAGCTCGGCGGCATCATCGCCCAGGGCCCGCCTGTCGAGGTGCTCGAGCACCCTGCCGTGATCGAGTCCTACCTCGGCACCGACGACACCGCGATCAACCGCTCCGGCGTCCGCGGCTAGCGCTCACGACCGCAACCCGTCGACGTTCGGCACGTCCACACGTGCGAAATGTCGACGGGTTCGTTGCTCAGGCCAGGGCGCGGGCGATCAGGTCGCGGTCGTGGTCCCGCATGGGGATCGCGGCGACCTGGGCGAGGCCGGCGGCGCTCATCTTGGCGGCGGTCTTCCGGATGACGTCGAGCATGTGCTCGTCGCCCAGCTGGTCGACGGTGGAGGCCAGCTGCGTCTCGAGGAACACGAGGCAGAGGGCGTCCTCGTGGACCTGCACGGCCGGGTCGGTGGCGAGGCCCTGCTTCTTGATGATGCGCTGCACGGCCTCGACCGTGTCGTCGTCGTAGCCGACCTCCGCGAGGATCCCGGCCACCTCCTCGGCGTGCTGCGCCTTGAGGGCGGTGCGCCAGCGCAGGTAGCCGGCGCGGCCCTCCGGGTAGCTCGACCGGGGTGAGGTCCACCGGCGCAGGTGGTGGGCCCGGGCGGCGATGAGCTGCGCCTCGGACGCCTCGGCGTCGAGCCGCTGCACCCACTCGGTCATCAGCTCGGCGTGGGCCTGCTCCTTGGGACGGACCACGCCCCGCACCTCGAGCTCGTTGGGATCGTCCGCGTTCGCGGCGTCGATCGCGGCGATGGCCCGCTCCAGCCGTCCGTCGCCGTGCTCATCGGCTACTCGGCGGACGGTCGGAGGTCGATCCGGAGCACCAGCACCCCGTCGTCCATCGACGCCTGGGCGTCGCCGATGATGGCGTAGTCCTGGAAGTCGCGCTGGGCCTGCTCGATGAAGTGCGTGCGCTCCTCCCCGGCCACCGGGCGGCAGCGGGCGCTTGCGCACCGCGCTGGCCCGATCGCGGAACCGCTGGAGCATCGCGTCGACGTCGAGGGCGTCGGACATGGCCCGAAGGTACCCGCTCGGTCGAGCAGGCTCAGTCGAGCAGGGCGGACCGGCTCGACGCGAGGCGGGCGCCTCGACGATCCGGGGGCGGGTCGCGTGCCAGTAGCGCCAGGTGAGGACGGCCACGATCACGGCCACGGCCCCGAGCGCGGCCACGATCGCCATGATCAGCGTCTCGTCGCTGATGCCCGAGCTGCCGGTGACGGAGCCGGGGGCGGTGGTCGTGGTGGTCTCCGCCCCGGCGGTGCCGTCGCCCGGGATCAGCACGTCGTGGAGCGTGGTGATCGTGATGGTGGAGGTCGTGACCTCCTCCCGGGTGGTGGTGGTCCGCTCCTCGGTGGTGGTGGTCTCCTCCTCGGTCGTGGTCGTCTCCTCCTCCGTGGTGGAGGTGGTGGAGGCGAGGCAGTCGGGGTCGAGGAGCCGCTGCACTCGTCGCTCTGCGCGTGGGCTGGGCCTCGGCGACGCGGGGCAGCAGGAGCAGCGCGAAGACCACCGCCAGGAGGGCGGCCACGAGCGCTCGCGGCGCGCGTCGCTGGTCTGCTGCTCGTTGCACGTCCGCTCCAGGGCCCGACGAGGGAAGGGTGCAGGCTACTTCCGGACCCCGGTCCGCCCCAGTCAGCGCTGGTGGCGCGGGCAGGAGTAGGTGGTCCGCCCGCCGATCGTGCGGCGCAGGAGCGGGGTGCCGTCCCGGGGGCAGGTGGCGCCCCGGGCCCGGGCCACCTGGAGATCGCCGGTGTGGCTCCCCCCGCGGTCGCCCAGCGTGGTGATCGTCGCGATGAGGTGCTTGTGGAGCCGCCGGGCCTCCGCGGGGGTGAGCGAGCGGGCCGGACGGGCCGGGTCGAGGCCCGCCCGCCAGAGCGCCTCGTCGGCGAGGAGGTTGCCGACCCCGGCGATCCGGTGCTGGTCGAGGAGCCAGGCCTTCAGGGGTGCCGCCGACGCCGCCAGGCCGTCCCGGAGGGCGGCGGGACCGACGGCCAGGGCATCGACGCCGAGGTGGTCGAGCGTCGGGTCGAGCACCACGCCGCCGAGGCGGCGGGGGTCGATGATCTCGAGGCGCCCGCCGCCGCGGAACGACAGGCCGAACCGGATCCACGTCGGCTCCATCCGGGACGACCCGTACTCGAGCCGCTCGATCGGGCCCTGCCCGTCCACCAGCAGGCGGCCCGTCATCCCGAAGCGGAGCCCGAGCACCGCCTGGTCGGTGTCGAGCAGCAGCAGCTTGCCGATGCGCCGGGTGCCCGTGACCTGCGCCCCTCGCAGCGCGGCGCGCAGCGCTGAGGCGGTCGTACCCGCCTTCAGGTACCAGTCGTCCGGCGCATCGACGCGGGCGATCCGGCGGCCGACGGCCCGTTCGGCCACTCGGCGGTACGCCTCGATCTCGATCATCTCCGGCATGGCCTGACAGAGTGTCAGACATGGCCGACACCATCATCACGATCGACGACGCCGACGGCGTGCGGCTCGTCACCTGGAACCGGCCCGAGGCCCGCAACGCGATGAACGACGCGCTGTGGGACGCCACCCGCGACGCCCTGCTCGGCGCGCAGGCCGACCCCGAGCTGCGCTGCGTCGTGCTCACCGGCGCCGGGGGTGCGTTCACCGCCGGCCAGGACCTCGGCGAGATGATGTCGCCCCCCGCCCACGACGACGACGAGCTCCACGGCTACCGCGGCCTGATCCCCGTGCTCGAGGAGTTCGACAAGCCGCTGCTCGCGGCCGTGGACGGGGTCGGGGTGGGGTTCGGGGCGACCCTGCTCCCCTACTGCGACATCGTGTGGATGGACCCGGCCGCCCGGGTGAAGGTGCCGTTCATGACCCTCGGCGTCACCACCGAGGCCGCCGGCAGCCTCCTCCTCCCGCAGCGCATGGGCTGGCAGGCCGCGGCGCACTTCATCTTCACGGCCAGCTGGCTGTCCGCCGAGGAGGCCGTCGCCTGCGGCCTCGCCTTCCGCGTCAGCGCGGCAGGGGCCGTGGTGGCCGAGGCGATGGACACCGCCCGCCAGATCGGTCAGCTCTCGGTCGACTCGCTCCAGACCACCAAGCGCCTGATGGTGGCGGCCCGCCTCGATGCCGGCCGGGCCGCCCGCCAGCGCGAGGACCAGGAGTTCATCCGCATGGTCGGCAACCAGACCAACGCGGACGCCCTCGCCGACTTCCTCAAGAAGGGCTAGCGCCCCAGGGCCTGCGCGAGGTCGGCCTGGAGGTCGTCCGCGTGCTCGAGGCCGACGGACATGCGGACCAGGCCCTCGGTGATGCCGAGCTCGGCCCGCTCGTCGGGGGTGTAGCGCCCGGCGATCGTGGCGGGGTGCGTGAGCAGCGTCTCGGGGCCGCCGAGCGACAGCGCGATGCGAGCCAGGTGGCAGCGCTCGATGAAGGCGATGGCCCCGGCGCGCGCCGCCGGCCACCTGGAAGGTGACCACCGTGCCGCCGGTGCGCATCTGCCGCTTCGCCAGCTCGTGCTGCGGGTGGCTCGGCAGGTGGGGGTAGGACACCCACTCGATCTTCGGGTGCCCCTCCAGGAAGGCTGCCAGCTGCAGCGCCGACTCCGACTGCTGGCGCACCCGCGCGGGCAGGGTGCGGATCCCGCGGAGGCCGTTCCACGCGTCGAACGGCGAGGCCTGCCCGCCCAGCGCGCCTTGGAACCCGCCGATGGTGTCGATCAGCTCCTTCGAGCCGGCCACCACGCCGAGGAGCGCGTCGTTGTGGCCGGCGATGCCCTTGGTGGCGGCGTGGAGCACGAGGTCGACCCCATGGTCGAGCGGGCGCTGCACGGCCGGTGTGGCGAACGTCGAGTCGACGAGCTTGTAGGGCCCCGTGATGGCAGCGAGCGCGTCGAGGTCCACGAGCGACAGCGCCGGGTTGGCCGGCGTCTCCGCCAGGATGACCTGGGTCTTGCCGGGCCGCACCGCAGCAGCCAGTGCGGCGGCGTCGGTGCCGTCGACGAACGTGACGTCGATCCCGAAGCGCGGCAGGTGGAAGGCGAGCAACGCGTAGGTCACGGAGAACACCTGGCGGGTGGCCACGATGTGGTCGCCCGAGGAGCACAGGCCCAGCAGCACGCTGGACACCGAGGCCATCCCCGACGCGGAGGCCAGCGCCGCCTCCGCCCCCTCCAGCTCGGCGACGGCCTCCTCGAGCTCGCGCACCGACGGGCTGCCGAACCGCGAGTAGAGCCGGTCGGGCCGCGCGCTGGCGACCATCGCCGCGTGCTCGGCAACGGTGTCGACCTCGTACGTCGTGCTCGGGAAGAGGGCCGGCGCCAGCGAGCTCGGCATCGCGCTGCGGCCGGACGTGACCGCGGTGGTCTCGATGTGGGGGATGGGATCGCCGTCAGGCATGGCGGTGCTCCAGGTCGTCGAGGAACGCGCTGATGGGCAGGCCGAGCTGCTCGAGCTCGATGAGGAAGGCGTCGTGGCCGTGCGGGCTGTCGAGCTCCACCGAGCGGGCCTCGACGCCCGCGGCGCGGGCGTGCTCGACGATGGCGTGGCTCTGGTGCAGCGGGTAGAGGATGTCGCTCACCACGCCGACCGAGAGCACGGGGCAGCGGATCTTGGCCATGGCCGCGTCGATGCCCTGCCGACCCCGGCCGAGGTCGTGCAGGTCCATCGCCTTGGTGAGGAGCAGGTACGAGTTGGCGTCGAAGCGGCGCACGAGCTTGTCGCCGTGGTACTCGAGGTAGCGCTCCACCTCGAACCGCTGCCACAGCGAGAAGCCGTCGAGCGGCTCCACGACCTCCCGTCCGAAGCGGCGCGTGAAGACGTCGTCGCTGCGGAACGTGATCTGGCTGATCATGCGAGCCAAGGACAGCCCCTCGTGCGGTCCCTCGCCGGGGTCGGCGTCGTAGTAGTCGCCGCCTCGCCAGCCCGGGTCCATGTGGATCACGCGCCGTCCTGTCGACCACCACGCGATCTGCTGCGCGCTGGCGGCTGCCGCGGTGGAGATCGGGACGATCGAACCGACCCGCTGCGGGAAGATCACCGCCCACTCCAGCGCCTGCATGCCGCCCATCGAGCCGCCGATCACGCTGTGCCACCGCTCGATGCCCAGGTGGTCGGCCAGCTTCGCCTGGCTGCGCACCCAGTCCCGCACGGACACCACCGGGAACCGGCTCCCCCACGGCTTGCCGTCGGCTGGGTGGGCGCTGGCCGGTCCGGTGCTGCCCTGGCAGCCGCCGAGCACGTTCGGGCACACCACGAACCAGCGGTCGGTGTCGATGGGCTTCCCCGGCCCGATGAACCCGTCCCACCAGCCGGCCTGCGGCTGCCCGGCGACGAGCGGGCCGGACGCGTGGCTGTCGCCGGTGAGGGCGTGGCAGACCAGCACCGCGTTGCTGCCGTCGGCGTCGAGCGTTCCCCACGTCTCGTACGCGAGGGTGATGGTCGGCAGCACGCCGCCGCCCTCCAGGGCGAAGGGTCGGTCGCTGTGGAAGAACTGCCGGCAGCCGGGCGGGTCGCCGTCCTGCCAGGCACCCGTGGCCGGCAGCGTGGACACGTGGGCGCGACGGCGGGCGGCGGCGTCAACCGGCGTCAGCCCTTCGTCCACGTGCTGCTCCTGCCTCGGTCGGGCTGGACACCCAGGGGCCGGGCGGGGCCCGGACACTTCGTTGCCCCCGGAGGGGGCCACATCCCCGCACGAGGCGAGAGAGCACCTTGGGTGTCCATCCCAGGTTGCTGGACCCGGCGAGCCGGGCCACTCCTGATGTCGGTGGAGACCATACCGAAGGCCCCGCGCGGGGCCAAGCCCGGTTTCACCCGCTCCCGCTGGCGGCTACCGCCGTGCGCGCGGGTTCCACCAGTCCAGCACCGCCTCGGCCTGGGCGGGGTCGAGGCGGTGGGCGGCGGTCGCGAGCTGGGCGAAGGCGTCGAGGTCCTGGGCGGCCAGGGCCTCGGCCGCCAGCCGCCACCGGCGCCGGTCGGTCGGGAGGGGGACGGACAGGGCCAGCTCTGCCGACATGCGGATGGCTCCCGGCGACAGGCCCGTGCCGGCCGCGCGGGCCGCGGCCCACGCCGACGCCGGCGGCGCGCACAGGGCGGCGGCCAGGAGGTCGACGTCGTCCGCCCGCTTGGGCAGCACGCTCACCACCGGTGTGCAGGGGACCCAGCGGCCCGTGCGATCGGCAGCCGCCTCCACCACCTTCGTCTGGCTCGCTACCAGCACCTTCGGGGTGGACACGCGCTCGACCCACTCGGCCAGCGCCGGATCGTCGCGCGCCAACGACCGGCGGTCGACGGCGGGGCGCTGCCAACCGGTCCCCGCGAAGCGCACCTCCTGGGCGCCCCAGTCCGAACGGCCGACCCCGAGCAGTCCGCTGGTCACGAGCGGCGAGGCCGGGCGCGAGCGGCCGACCTCGCGCACGTGCGGGACGAGGCCGTAGTAGTGCTGGCGGAACCCGGCGACGGCGGTGGCCAGATGGCCGACCGTGCGGCCGTCCGGCAGGTCGACCACCGGCACGCCGTCGCCCGCCGCCAATCGAGCCGACCAGTCCGGGTCGGGGTCGCGGCGCCCGACGGCGAGGACGGGGACGCACACGTGGACCCGCGCCGCGAACGCGAACCCCGGTGGCGCCCACAGCTCGACCAGCCGCGCCCGGCGGGCGACGGCCTCGCGCACGGCACCTGCGTCTCGGGCCGCGGCCGTGGAGCGCGGCTGCACGAGCGCCACGCGGCCGCCGCGCCGGGCGAGGTCGATGCCGGCCAAGAGGAAGAGGGCGGCGGTGTCGACGTACGGCGCCACCGCCGGGCCGAAGCGCTCCCGCAGGCGGTCCTGGTGGTCGGCCGACCGGCTCGTGGAGGTGGCCAGCTGCCCTTGGAACGGCGGGTTGCCGACGACGAGGTCGAACCCGGCCTTCGGTCCGGTCGCCCATGCCTTGCGTCCGACCGCGAGTGCGTCGGCCACCACGAGGTGTCCCGTGGTCGGCACGGTGCCGCGCGACCACAACGCGATGGCGGTGTCGGCCACGGCCGCCGCCAGGGGGTCGACGTCGGCGCCCCAGAGCAGGTCGCGGGCCACGACGTCGATCGGGATGCCCGAGGCGACGAGGTGACGGCCGGCCGCGAGCAGCATCGCCCCTCCCCCGCAGGCGGGGTCGACGACGGTCGGCCGACCGCCGGGGCGCGTGCCCTTCGTGGCCAGCGCCACGAGCCGGTCGGCCAGGTCGGCCGGCGTGTAGTGCGCGCCCTGCTTGCGCTCGTCGGTGGTGAGCGACCGCTCGAGCGCCGCCACCAACGCCCCCGCCGGGTCCTCCGCCTCGATGGGGGCGGCGGCCGCGGGTCGGCCCCCCGCGATCCGCCACAGCTCGAGGTCGACCGGCAGGCCCATGGCCGCGCCCCGAGCCAGCCCGACCGCCGTGAGGGCGAGCGAGCGCGCACGACGGTCGGCAGCAGGCACCCGGCGAACGTATCGTTCGCCCGATGCGCGTCGACGGACCGTTGGTCAGCCAGGCCCTCCGCGAGGTCCCGGCCGCCGCGCGGGTCATGGAGGCGCAGGGCTACGACGGCGTGTACACGTTCGAGGGACCGCACGATCCCTTCCTGCCACTGGTGCTGGCCGCCGACGCCACCGAGCGGCTCGAGCTGATGACGTCGGTGGCGATCGCCTTCGCCCGCAGCCCCATGACGCTCGCCTCACAGGCCTACGACCTGCAGGTGCTGTCCGGCGGCCGCTTCCACCTCGGGCTGGGCAGCCAGATCAAGCCGCACATCGAACGTCGCTTCTCGATGCCGTGGTCCGCCCCTGCGGCGCGGATGCGCGAGCTGGTGCTGGCCGTGCGAGCCATCTGGGCGGCGTGGCAGGACCGGACACCGCTCCGGTTCGAGGGAGAGCACTACACCCACACCCTGATGACGCCGTTCTTCGACCCTGGGCCCAACCCCCACGGGATCCCGAAGGTCTGGCTGGGCGGCGTGGGGCCCCGCATGACCGAGACGGCCGGCGAGGTGGCCGACGGCTTCCTCGTGCACCCGTTCTGCACGCCGCAGTCGCTCCTCGAGGTGACGCTGCCGGCGCTCGAGCGGGGCCGCCTCCGCGCCGGCGACACGCTGGCCGATCGCATCGAGGTGGCCCTCCCGGTGATGATCGCCACCGGCGTCGACGACGAGCAGCACGAGCAGGCCGTCGCCGCCGTGCGGGCGCAGATCGCGTTCTACGCCAGCACCCCCGCGTACAAGGTCGTGCTCGACGTCCACGGATGGGGCGACCTCCAGCCCCGCCTCCAGGCGCTGACGCGGGCGGGTGACTGGGCGGGCATGACCGCGCTCGTGCACGACGACCTCCTCGACGCCGTGGCCATCGTGGCCCCGCCCGACGAGGTCGCCCCGGCCATCGAGGAGCGCTTCGGGCAGCTCCTCGACCGCATCGCCCTCAACGCCCCCTACGCCGCCGACCCCGACCTCTGGCGGCAGATCGCGTCAGACCTCAGAGGGGAGTAGTCGCCAGAGTCAGTCGAGCGGGTTCCAGGCGGCCAGGTCCTCGAGGCGAGCGTCGTTCGAGAACATCTCCGTGATCGGCTGGATCACGCCGATGCGCTTCTGGAGCCGCTTCACCTCGAGCTCCTGGTTCCAGATCGACAGGGTGACCGCCATCCCCTTCGAGCCGGCCCGCGCCGTGCGGCCGGAGCGGTGGAGGTAGGTCTTGTGATCCGGCGCCGGGTCGGCGTGGATGACCACGTCGATGTCGTCGATGTGCAGGCCACGGGCGGCGACGTCGGTGGCGACGAGGACCTGGAGCTTGCCCTCGGTGAACTGCTTGAGCGCCTGCTCCCGCTGGCTCTGGCGCAGGTCGCCGTGGATGGCGGCGGCCTTCACGCCCTCCTCGTTCAGACGGAGGGCGACGCGGTCGCACACGCGCTTGGTGTTGCAGAACGCCAGGACCCGGCCGCTGTTGCGAGCGATCTGGGCCGCCACCTTCACCTTGTCCATCTCGTGGACCAGGAGGAAGCGGTGGAGCATCGCGTCGACCGTGACCGTGGTCGAGACGACCTCGTGGTACACGGGATCGCGCTGGTAGCGCTTGATCAGCCCGTCGACCACGCCATCGAGCGTGGCCGAGAACAGGAGCGTCTGGTGCTCGCCGTGGACGTGGCGCAGGAGCCACTCGACCTGGGGCAGGAAGCCCATGTCGGCCATCCGGTCGGCCTCGTCGACGACCACGATCTCGAGCCCGGTGAGCTCGACCTCCTTGCGATCGACGAGGTCGATCAAACGGCCGGGGGTGGCGATGATCGCCTCGACCCCCTCGTGGAGGGCGGCGATCTGCTTGTTCATGTCGGCCCCGCCGTAGACGGCGACGACCCGGCTGCCGATGGCGGCGGCCAGCGGCGCCAGCACGTCGTGGACCTGGAGCGCGAGCTCTCGGGTGGGCACGAGGACCAGGCCGCGGGGGCGGCGCGACTCGGCGTGGTCGAGCCGCTCGAGGAGCGGGAGGCCGAACGCGAGGGTCTTGCCGGAGCCGGTCTTGGCCTTGCCGCACACGTCGCGCCCGGCGAGGGCATCGGCGATCGTGAGCTTCTGGATGGCGAACGGCTTGAGGATGCCCTGGTCAGCGAGGACCTTCACGAGGCGCTCGGAGACGCCGAGCTCGGCGAAGGTGGGCTCTTCGAGGGCGTCGAGGGGGGTGGGTTCGGTTGCGGTGTCGTCCATGGGGATCCCGGCAAGCGTACCGGCGCGCCCCACGGCGCCCCGCATCAGGAGGGCAGCGCGCCCTGGATCGCTGACACGAGCCCCTCGTCCTCCGGGACCACCTGCGGGCGGAACCGCGTGACCGCGCCCCCGGGGGCGACGAGCCACTTCTCGAAGTTCCAGGCGACATCGCCGGCGTTGCCCTCGGCATCGGCCACCGCGGTGAGCTCATCGAACAGCGGGTGCCGGCCCTCACCGTTGACCTCGACCTTCTCCGCCAACGGGAAGGTGACCCCGTAGGTGGTGGAGCAGAACGAGGCGATCTCCTCGGCGGAGCCGGGCTCCTGGCCGAGGAACTGGTTGCACGGCACGCCGAGGACCGAGAAGCCCTTCCCGGCGTACTCCTCGTGCAGCTTCTCGAGGCCCTCGTACTGGGGGGTGAGACCGCACTTGGAGGCCACGTTCACGATGAGGAGCGCCTTGTCCTCGTAGTCGTGGAGGTCGAGGGGGGCGCCATCGAGGCGGCTGATCTGGTGGTCGTAGATCGACATGGCCAGCAACCTATCGGGACCTGGGCAGCCTCACCCTGCCGCGCTCGAGGTCGACCTCCACCCCCTCGGCCCGCAGCCGTCGGGCCTGCTCGGCCTCGTGCCCGGGGACGAGGCGCCCGGACGCGTTGACCACCCGCCACCACGGGTGGGCACCACCGCTCCGGGAGAGGAGCCGCCCCACGGCCCGCGATCGGCCGGGCCAGCCGGCCTCGACCGCCACCTCGCCGTAGGTGACGACGTCGCCCGGCTCGAGGGCCTCGAGCACGGCCGCGATGGCCCGCTCCAGCTCCGTCCGGTCCTCCACCGGAGTACCTTGCCCGACGTGCGCACCCTCACGCCGACCGAGCGGACCGAGCACCTGACCCGCATCGCCGAGCAGGGCTACACCATCGTCGAGGACGCCATCGAGCCCGACCTCGTCGACGAGGTGCACCGCGAGCTCGAGCGGCTCGAGGTCGACCTCGGGATCGTCCCCGCCCGCAACGACTTCGAGGGCACCGAGACCGTGCGGATCTACAACCTGCTCGTCCACGGCGCCGCGTTCGAGCGCATTCCGGTCCACGCCAACGTGCTGCCGATCGTCGAAGGCGTGCTCGACGCCCAGTGCCTCATCTCGTCGTTGTCATCGATCGCGATCTGCGCGGGCGAGACCCCGCAGCCGATCCACGCCGACGACCAGCTGATGCCGATCGCCAAACCGCACCAGGCGACGGTGTGCAACACGATGTGGGCCATCACCGACTTCACCGAGGCCAACGGCGCCACCCGGATCGTCCCCGGGTCCCACCTGGCCGACTCGTCACCGGTGTACGGCCAGCCCTACGACTCGATCCCCGCCGAGATGGCGAAGGGCTCGGTGCTCGTGTGGCACGGGAGCCTCTGGCACGGCGGCGGAGCCAACGCCACCGACGAGCGTCGCATCGGCATCGCCATGAACTACTGCGCGGGCTACATCCGCCAACAGGAGAACCAGCAGCTCGGCATCCCGCGCGAGATCGCCGCCGGCTTCGAGGAGCGGCTGCAGCAGCTGTGCGGCTACGGCGTCTACATGGGGCTCATCGGGCACATCGACAAGCAGGATCCGATCGGGCTCCTGCGCGGCGGAGGCGACCTCGGCATGGTCTGGGACGCGGTGGTCTGAATGAGCACGGCGTCGATCACGGATGACGACGAGCGGCTCCACCCCGTCGAGGACCCGTCGCCCCACTGGAGCGACTCGCTCTACTTCAACGCGTGGGACCCGGCGACGAACGCGTTCCTGATGAGCCGCATCGCGGTGCGGGCCAACGAGCCCGCTGCCACCGCCGGCATGATCGTCTGGGTCGATGGCGTCCCGGTCTACGGCTACGGCCGCGACCTCACCGAGGTGCCTCCGACGGACTGGGACGTGATGGCCATCGAGGGCCTCACCTACCGGATGCTCGAGTCGGGCCAGGCCTGGGCGCTCCAGCTGTCGGACGCCGACGCCGACGCCAAGGCGCACCTCGAGTGGCACGGCCTCAGCCCCGCCACGCACTACAGCGGCCACCCGAACGGCCCGCTCCCCCGCCCCGTCGCCTGGGGGCACTACGAGCAGACCTGCTCGGTCCGGGGCGACCTCCACGTCGGCGGTCAGCAGATCGCGTTCGACGGGTTCGGCCAGCGGGACCACTCGTGGGGGTTCCGGCACTGGGCCGGGCTCGACCAGTGGCACTGGGTCACGGGGTTCCTCGCGGACGGCCGCGGGTTCAACCTCTTCGAGGTGCTCGAGCCGAACGGGGCCACGAGCATCAACGGCTTCGTCCACGGGCCCGATGGCGACCACTACGTCGTGGCCTCGTCGCGCGAGCTCCACCGCTCGGATGACGGCGGCGCCGAGTCGTACCGCGTCGTGCTCCAGCTCCCCGACGGGTCGGCCCTCGAGGTGGCCGGCGAGCGGGGCGGCTTCTCGATCCCGGTCCACCCCGCGCCCGACCAGCCCGTCACCGTGCACGAGACCCCCATGCGCCTCACCGCCACCGACGGCACCGTCGGCTACGGCATCTACGAGCACCTCGTCACTGCGGGGTGACGGCTCCGGCAGCTGCCGAAGGCTCATGCGGCGCAGCCGCAGCCTTCAGGAACCCGACCCCTCGGCCGGCGAAGCCGGCTCGATGAAGGGTCTCGACTCGATCGCCGACTGGCCTGGGGGTCGGCGCTCTGCCGGCTGGCTGACGGCGGACGGTCGACAGGCCACCGCTGGGGACCTCGACGGTCCGTACCGGCTGGCATCGGTCACGAAGCTGCTGTCGACGATGGCGGTCCTCGTCGCCGTGGAGGACGGGACCGTCGACCTCGACGAGCCGGCCGGCCCCCCGGACTCCACCTTCCGCCTCCTGCTCTGCCACGCCTCCGGCCTCCCCTTCCAGGGCCAGCGTCCGATCGCCAAGCCGGGGCAGCGCCGCATCTACGGCAACACCGCATTCGAGGCGCTCGGCGCGCTCCTCGAGGAGCGGACGGGCCTCCCGTTCGGTCAGTACGCCGTCGAGGCCGTGTGCGCCCCGCTCGAGATGGCCGACACCACCTGGGGTCGCTCGCCCGGGCACGGCGTCCGCAGCACGATCCCCGACCTGCTGCGCCTGTGCGCCGAGCTGCTCCAACCCGGCCGGGTGATCGCACCCGCGACGCTCTCCGAGGCGACCACGGTCCAGCTCCCCCTGCTCCGCGGCGTCGTGCCCGGAGTGGGCCGCTTCAACCCGAACCCGTGGGGCCTCGGCTTCGAGATCCGCGGAGACAAGGCCCCGCACTGGATGGCCCCGACCGCCTCGCCGCGGACCTTCGGCCACTTCGGCCAGTCCGGCTCGATGCTCTGGGTCGACCCGGACGCGGGCGTCGCCTGCTGCGCGCTGGCCGAGGAGCCCTACGGCCCCTGGGCCCTCGACGCCTGGCCCGCCCTGGGAGACACCGTTCTGGCGTTGGTTCGCGACGCGTGACGTCGCCCAACAACGCCAGTACCGGGGGTTAGGGTCGGCTGATGCGGGTTCGGGGGATCCTGCTCGCGATCGCGGTGACCGCGAGCACGTTGGTGAGCGGCGCTACGGCGCGGGCGGCGGACCAGGTCCCGGCCTGCGCTGGCACCGAGCTGTGCGTCGGCGCCGCCAAGGTCGACGTGAGCCCCACGCAGCACCAGGTCGACGGGGTGATGGAGACCCGCGCGCTGCTCCCCCGCCTGCAGCGGTTCCACTTCGGCGGGAACGGCGTCAACCCGTTCCAGGGGCTCCCGGACCCCGACGGCTCCGTCGCCGCCGCGCTGAGCAAGCCGGCCTCCCGCCCGGTCTTCCGCGGCGCCCACGGGCTCGAGCCGATCTGGGTGCGGGCGATGGTGGTGCGCCAACCGGACGGCCCGACCGTGGCCTTCGTGGTGCTCGACGCCACCGGCGCCGGCAACGTCATCCAGGCGCGCCTCGCCGACGCCGTGTCGAGGGCCACGGGCATCGCACCGGCCGACGTCGTGTTCGGCCAGACCCACACGCACACCGGCCCCGACCTCCAGGGCCTGTGGGGCGGGGTGCCGCAGGAGTGGATCGAGCGGACGCTCTACCCCGCCGCGGCGACGGCCGTGCTCGACGCCCTCCAGGCCAGCGAGCCGGCGCGACTCCAGGTCCGCTCCGGGTCGCTGGACGAGTTCGATCGCTACCGACGGCCGCGCCGGCTCGACCCCGAGGAGCAGCCCGACCGGACGGCGTCGCTCCTCCAGGCCCGCGCGGTCGACGACGGCGCGATCGTGGCGTCCATGCTCCAGTACGCCGCCCACCCCGTCGGGATCGACGAGGACGTGCGGGCCCCCCACCCGGACTACCCGCTCGGCGCCGTCGACTGGATCGAGCACGAGTCGGGCGGCGTCGCCCTCTACTTCAACGGGCCGATCGCCGACGCTTCAGCGGCGGGAGGACGGGCCGGGTGCGACGCAGGACGAGATGGCGACTACAGCAACGTGCGCTGCCGGGGAGAGGGCCTCGCGAAGGCGGCGCTGGCCCTGCCCGGCACCAGGGATCTCGAGCCGACCCTCGAGGTCCGGCACGTCACCGCCACCCTCCCCGTCACCAACCCGCTGTTCGTGGCGGCCGGCCTCGGCGGGTCGTTCAACCGCTACTACGACTTCCTCGACCTCCCGGTCGACGAGATCCCCGGCATCGGCCCAGCGCTCGGCGACGCCCTCGTCGAGCTGCCCCAGCTGACCCCGGTGGCCACGACCGCGGTCAGCCGCATCACGATCGGGGGCCCGGAGACGGGCCTCGAGATCCTCACCATCCCCGGGGAGGCGACCGGCACGTTCGGGCGCTGGATCCGCGGCCTGGCCGACCGCGGCGCGCAGACGATGCTCCTCGGCCTCACGCACAACAGCTTCGGCTACCTGCTCCCCGAGGAGGAGTTCAGCTACGTCGACGAGAGCGGCGAGGCCGGCTTCCTCCTGCCGTTCACCGGCTACGAGGAGTTCGTCTCGCTCGGACCGCTGACGGTCCCACTGCTGCGGGCGCAGGCCTACAGCCCCCTGTTCGGCGTCGCGATCGACGGCGGCGCCGAGCCGCCGCTCCTCCGAGCCTGCCGCGACGCGCTCAACACCCCGCCGTGCGTGGTGTGGGTCGTCCGCAAGCGCGTGGACTACGTCCAGCGCTCCCTCTTCGCCTTCTTCGACTGAGGCCTAGAAGGCAGCGGCCGCGAGGTCGCGGTTCGTGGCGGTGATCGCCGGGACCAGGCCGGCCGCCTGCGGGAGCAGCTGCTCGCAGAAGAAGCGGGCGTCGAGGAGCTTCTCCTCGTGGAGGGCCTTGTCGGACGACCCCTCGGCCAGCTGCTTCGTGGTGGCCAGGGCCTGGAGGCCCATCACCCAGCCACCGGTGACGACGCTGAAGAGCCGCAGGTACGGCGTGGCGCCGGCCAGCGCGTCGCTCGGGTCGGCGAGGCCGTTGGCGAGGAGCCAGTCGGTGGCCGTGCGCAGCGCCGCCAGGCCGTCGGCCAGCGCCGAGCGGATCGACGCCAGCTCGTCGCCCGCGTCGGCGAGCTCGGCCACGGTGGACTCGATGTAGCCGAGGTAGTCGGAGATCGCGCCCCCGGCCCGCATCGGGAGCTTGCGGCCGACCAGGTCCATCGCCTGGATGCCGTTCGTGCCCTCGTAGATCGGAGCGATCCGGGCGTCGCGGTAGTGCTGGGCGATGCCGGTCTCCTCGATGTAGCCCATCCCGCCGAACACCTGGAGGCCGAGGCTGGTCAGCTCGACGCCGAGGTCGGTGCCCCAGCCCTTCGACACCGGCGTGAGCAGCTCGACGAGCTCCTGCGCGCCTCGGCGCACCTCCTCGTCCTCGTGCCGTGACGCCCGGTCCATCGCCGCCGCGTTGGCGTAGATGATCCCGCGCAGCGCGCCGATCGACGAGCGCATCGTGAGCAGCATCCGACGCACGTCGGGGTGGTCGACGATCGAGCTCTGCTCCCCCGCCGGGGCGCCGATGGCGCGGCCCTGCTTCCGCTCCTTCGCGTAGGCCACCGCCATCTGGTACGCCCGCTCGGCCAGGGACAACCCCTCGAGGCCGACCGACAGGCGGGCGTTGTTCATCATCGTGAACATGTACCGCATGCCGGCGTTCTCCTCGCCGATGAGGTAGCCGACCGCGCCCTCGCCCTGCTCGCCGTAGCTCAGCACGCAGGTCGGGCTCGCCTTGATCCCCATCTTGTGCTCGATGGACACGCAGGTGACGTCGTTGCGCTCGCCGAGGGAGCCGTCGTCGTTCACGAGGAGCTTCGGCACGATGAAGCAGCTGATGCCCTTCGTGCCCGGAGGCGCGTCGGGCGTGCGGGCGAGCACGAGGTGGATGATGTTCTTCGACATGTCGTGCTCGCCGTACGAGATGAAGATCTTGGTGCCGGTGATGCGATAGGTGCCGTCGGCGTGCGGCACGGCCTTCGTGGTGAGGGCACCCACGTCGGAGCCGGCCTGCGGCTCGGTGAGGTTCATGGTGCCGGTCCACTCGCCGGTGACCATCTTCGGCAGGAAGGTCTCCTTGTGCACCTCGGACGCGTGGTGCAGGAGCATGTCGAGCGCTCCCTGGTTGAGCAGCGGGAGCATCGAGAAGGCCATGTTGGCCGAGGTCAGGAACTCCTGGAGGGCGATGCCCACCAGCCACGGGAACCCGCCGCCGCCGTACTCGGGCGGGAACGGCACCCCGCCCCACCCGGCGTCGACGTAGGCCTGGTAGGCGGCGATGAACCCCTCCGGCGTGGTGACCGTGCCGTCTGGGTGGTGGACGCTGCCCTGCTCGTCGCCGATGCGGTTGAGCGGGGCCACGAGGTCCTGCATGAAGCGGGCGTTCTCCTCGAGCACCGCGTAGACGCCGTCGGCGTCGACGTGGTCGTAGCCGGGGAGCTGGCACACCGACGCGAGGTCGACCAGGTGCTCCAGGACGAACCGGACGTCAGCGAGGGGGGCGGTGTACTCCGACATGGCGGCCAGGCTACGCCTGGCCGATCGGGCCCGAGGCAGAGCCTCGAACCCGAGCTCTGAGGCGCACCTTCGGCGCACCCACCCTCGGCCTCGGGGATGGCGGAGCCACACCCTCGGCAGGTGAGGGGGCGGCCCCTCACACTCCCCGGGGCCGTCGCGTGGGGCCGGGGTGCGGGAGGGGCGGCAGCCCCTCGCCTGCGAGCGGATCCGGCTCTGCCGTGTCCCGAGCCGGAGATGAGTCGGCCGAAGGCCGGCCTCACAGCTCGGAGGAGCTCGCCGCAGGCGAGCGACGACGAACGCTCAGCCCTTGCGGCTGAGCGTTACCGCGAAGTCGCCGGCCTGGTCGGTGAGGAGGCGGTCGAGCTCGAGCCCCGCTCCGGCCAGCTCGCCCTCGATCCGGCCCCTCGTGAACTTGGCGCTGATCTCGGTGTGGACGAGCTCGCCGTCCGCGAAGTCGAGGTCGAGGTCCAGGGCGTGGAGGCGGGCCTGCTGCTCGCCCTCGGACCGCAGGTGCATCTCGATCCACTGCTCGTCGGGATCCCACCGGGCGACGTGGCCGAACCGCTCCGGCACGAGGTCGCCGTCGAGCTCGCGGTTGAGCACTCGGAGGACGTTGCGGTTGAACTCGGCGGTGACGCCGGCGCCGTCGTCGTAGGCCCGGACCAGGCGCCCGGGGTCCTTCACGAGGTCCGTGCCGAGCAGGAGCCAGTCGCCGGACTGGAGCTGGTCGGCCAGCTCGCCCAGGAACTTGGCCCGCTCGGGCGGCGTGAGGTTGCCGATGGTGCCGCCGAGGAAGGCCACGAGGGTGGTCCCCTCCATCGGGAGCCGGCCGAGGTGCCGTTCGAAGTCACCCACGACGGCGTCGACCCGCACCCCCGGGTAGGCGGCCGCCAGCTCGGGCCCGGCGGCGACGAGGACCGGCTCGCAGACGTCGAACGGGACGATGCGCTGGAGCGTGCCGGCGTCGGCCAGGCCGTCGAGGAGCAGACGGGTCTTGGTGGACGTGCCCGACCCGAGCTCGAGGAGCGTGGTCGCCCCGGTGCGGGCGGCGATGCCACCCGCCTCTCGGGCCAGGATCTCCGTCTCGCGCCGGGTCGGGTAGTACTCCTCGAGCCGGGTGATGTCGTCGAAGAGCTCCGAGCCGCGCTCGTCGTAGAACCACTTCGGCGGGAGGTGCTTCGGCCAGGCGGTGAGGCCGTCGAGCACATCCTGGCGCAGCGACCTCGTGAGGTCGTCGGGGCCGAGGTGCACCTCGATGGTGCAGCGGGGGGCGATGGGGGCGGCGGTCACGATGCTCCTCCAGGGGGAAGGGGGACGACCTCGACGGCGTCGATCGAGGCGAGGACGACGCTGCCGTCGGGCACCCGCTCCCAGGCGGGGTCGTCGTCCAGGGGCTCCGACGCCACGAGCACGCCGTCGGCGGCCAGGCCGGAGTCGCGCAGGGTGAAGAGGGAGTTGCCACAGGCGGTGGCGGTGATGGCCTGGCCGTCGCCGAGGAGGAGGTTGAGCTTCGCCTCGGTGAGGGCGAGGACGGTGGCGGTGACGTGGGCCAGCGCGTCGGCCGGGGTGGCGCCGGCGTCGAGCCGATCGAGCACGAGGGCGAACAGGACCTCGGTGTCGGCGGAGCCCTCGATGCCCGCGGCCCGCTCCACGGTGAGGGAGCGGCGCAGCTGTTCACCGATGCCCGCCCGGAACCCGGTGACGAACCCGTTGAGCGAGAAGAGCCACGGCCCGGAGGCGAAGGGGGCGTTGCCGGTGTCCACGATCGGCGACGGCGGCGTGGCGCTGCGGACCGCCGCGAGCATGGCCTCGGCCTGCACCACATGGGCCACCGAGCGGAAGGATCCGTCGGTCCACATCGGCGCGGCCGTGCGGTACCGGGCGGGCTCCGGCCGGACGGCGACGTCCCACCAACCGACGCCCCAGCCGTCGGCGTTCATGGCCCCCTCTCGTTGGAACGCGGGGCGCCAGGACTGCACCTCGAGCGACCGCGGCGGATCGTGGAGCAGCGAGCCGAGCGTGCGCGGCGGTCCGAGGTAGGCGATGTGGCGGCACATCAGGGGCGGCCCTCCACCGGCGCCGCGTCGCGGGCGCAGCGGAAGCCGCAGAAGATCTGCCGGCGGATCGGGTAGTCCCAGTTGCGGAACGTCGTGCGGCAGGCCGCCGGGTCGGTGGCCCACGAACCGCCCCGCAGCACCTTGAAGTCGGAGCCGTGGAACACCGACGAGTACTCGTCGTAGGGGAAGGCGGCGAAGCCGGGGTGGGGTCCGAAGTCGGTGGAGGTCCACTCCCACACGTCGCCCACCATCTGCTGGCAGCCGACGGCGCTGGCACCGGTCGGGTGGGCGCCGACCGACGACGGGCCGAGGTGGCGGCCCCCGAGGTTGGCTCGGGCGGCGTCGGGCGCGACGTCGCCCCACGGCCACGGACGCGAGCCGCCGGTGGCGGGATCGAAGGCCGCCGCCTTCTCCCACTCGGCCTCGGTCGGCAGCCGCTTCCCGGCCCAGCGGGCGTAGGCGTCGGCCTCGTACCAGCCCACGTGCTGCACCGGCTCGTCCGGCGGGACCGCCTCCACCACGCCGAAGCGGTTGCGCCACCAGGCGCCGCCGCTCGTCCGCCGCCACTGCCCCGGGGCGACGAGTCCCGCCTCCTGTCGCCAGGCCCAGCCGGCCGGACTCCACCACCGCGGATCGTCGTAGCCGCCGGCGTCGACGAACGCCGCGTAGGCCTCGTTGGTGACGGGGGCGACGTCGATGTGGAACGCGTCCACCCAGCGCTCGTGCCGAGGACGCTCGTTGTCGTAGGACCACGGGTGGTCCGAGCCCATCGTGAACGACCCGGCCGGCACCAGCACCTCCCCGTCGGTCGGCGTCCCCGGCACGCGGGCCGGTACGGCGGCCGCGGCGCGGACATGGCCCTCGTCCTCCGGGAGGAGCTGGACGGTGGCCAGCAGCGTCTCGATGTGCTGCTGCTCGTGCTGCACGACCATCGCGTGGACGAAGCCGTGGTGCAGCAGCGGATCGGGACCGGCCGGATCGAGGTCGGCGGCGGCGAGGAGCTCGAGCGCCTTGCCCCGGACCTCGTCCGCGTAGGCGGCCGCCTCCACCGGTCCGAGGATCGGGAGCGCCGACCGACGAGCCCGCGGCTGCTTGAACGCGTCGTAGAGGTCGTCGAGCTCGGGCCGGGTCGCCGCGCCACCGAGGGCCCGGACCAGCCAGAGGTCCTCGTAGTTGGCCATGTGGGCCACGTCCCACACGAGAGGCGACATGAGCGGGTGGTGCTGGCGGCGGAGCACGGCCTCGTCGTACGGCGCGACCACCGCGCGGGTCCTGGCCCGCGCCTCGGACATGCCATCGGCCAAGGCCGCGGTGAGGTCGCTCCCCCGCTGGAGGATCAGCGCCATCGGGGGACCTCCATGGGCGGGTCGAGGAGGTCGACGAGGGGCTTGCCGCGTCGGAGCTTCTCCTCGAGGTCATCGGCAGGGCAGCACCCGCGCGCCGGCCAGCGGGCACCGGCGTCGGCGACGGCCTCGGCCAGCTGCTCTGCGCCGGGCACCCGGTCGAGCACGAGGGCGGCGTCGTGCAGGAGCGTGGTGGCGGCGGTGGCCAGGCCAGCGTGACGGGGGCCCTGCTGCGCGGCCTCGGTCCAGAGCTCGGCCACCTCGGCGACCGCCCGCTCGGCCCGGTCGCCCGCCTCCTCATCGATGAGCAGGGCCACGACGGCGGCCACCGCGGTGTCGGCCAGGCCGGCCGGCAGGGAGTCGAGCCAGCGCAGCTCCAGCCACCCGCGAGGCCGGACCGGGGGGAAGAGCGTGGTGCAGTGGTAGGTCAGGTCCTCGAGCTCGGGCCGCCGGCCGGCGATCCCCTGCTCGATCCACTCACCGAACGTGATCGGGTCCTCCACGGCGCGGCACCGGTCGGCGTCGTCGTGCAGCAGCATCAGCTGGGCGTCGAGCACGAACTCGGCCCAGTCGTCACCGAGGTCGCCGGACCGCAGGGCGGAGCGCGTGCGGGACGGGTCGATGGCGGCCCACGTGGCCAACCGCAGGGAGCGGTGGTCGCGGTCCGGCGAGCAGGCGAAGGCCGCCGCGAGGGCGGGACCGATCCGGTGGGCCAGCGCCCAGCGGCGGTCCGGCTCGAGGCCGGTGCCGGTGTCGACGTTCACCTGGATCGACGCGCTTCCCGACATCATGCGGCGCCCCCACGGACCGCCGCGGTCGAAGTACGCCTCCATGGCGTCGTAGCGGGGCCGGCGCAGGGTGCGCACCGGCTCCCGAAACGGGTCGGCGCCGGTACCGAGCACGCCGATGCCGGCCATCGCCAGCGACTCCCGCAGCACGGCTCCGTCGACCCGGAGCGCGGTGAGCGCCTCGACCCAGGGCGTGAGCGGCGCGGTGGCCAGCTCGACCTGCCCTCCCGGCTCGACCGTGACCCGGCTCTCGAGGGGGAGCTTCGAGCCCGCCTCGACCGCGGCCTCGATCTCCTCGGGGCGGACGTGGCGCTTCGGCTCGGCCAACGCGAACGTGTGCCACTCCTGCTCCACCCCGACGCGCAAGGGCCCCGACGAAGGGGCGCCATCGGTGCTCCGGAGGTGGTCGATGACGTCGCGCCTGGTCAGGGCCGCGGCAGTGCGTGCCATCGAGCTTACCGGTGCCCGAACTGAGCAGCGACCCAGACCAGGTTGCGGACCGGTGCGGTCCACACCGTTCGGTCGAGCTGCGTCATGGCCTCCCCTTCGGTTGCTGACAACGGATGCTGCGGGACGGTCTGCTTGGCGCCACCCCGCGTTACCCGGAAGTTCGGCACGAGCGTACGGATCGGATCGATGGTTCCCAACGGAGCGGTCATCGATCCCTCACCTCGGCGAGGATGCCCAGGATCTCGTCGCCGTACGCCTCGAGCTTGGCCGGGCCGATTCCGGGGCACTCCCGCAGCTGGGGGAGATCGGCCGGGTGGCGGGCGGCGATGCCGTCGAGGTGCTTGTCGGACAGGACGACGTAGGCCGGCACCTTGTCGGCCTTCGAGCGCTCGCCCCGCCAGGACCGGAGCGCCGTGGCGGCGGCATCGGCTACCGGCGAGGCCGCCCTCCCCAACGTGCGAGGCACGTCGTCGACGTGGACCCGCTCGCCGTAGCGGACGGCGAACGACCCGCCCCCGTCGAGGGCCAGGCGCACCCCGTCGTCACCGAGCTCGTCGACCACGCCCTCGTAGCCTCCGAGCACGCGGAGGCGCAGGCCGACCTCGGCGGGCACCGACGTGCGGTCCTCCCGCCGGACCTTCGGCGCGACGGCGGCGGTGGCCGCCGCCCGGCGCTCCGCCGGCGAGGGCTCCTCGAGGTGCGGGGCGGTGCCGTCGAGCTCGGCGAGGCAGCGGGACGGGCGGCTCTGGTCGCCGAGCACGAGGACGCGGTGCCGGCCGCGTGTGATGCCGACGTGGAGCACCCGCCGCTCCTCCTCGGCGTCCTCGGACAGCCGGTGGGGCAGGATCCCGTCGGTCACCCCGAACACCACCACACGGTCCCACTCGAGGCCCTTCACCCGGTGGATCGTGCTGAGGGTGACGCCGCCGTCCGCCCGCTCGCGGTGGAATGCCCGGCGCAGCCACGCCTCGAACGACGTGGCGTCCGGGTGGAGGTCGGCCACCTGCAGCAGGGCCTCGAGGTCGTCGAGGTGGGAGCCGCTGGCCCCGCCGCTGCTGTCGAGGAGGGTCATGGCCGATCCGAGGCCGATGTCGTCGCGGACGGCGAGCAGCAGCTCACGACTCGACGCCCCCGCCTTGGCCAGGCCGGCCAGGCGGTCGAGGTCCATGGCGAGGTCGTCGAGCTTGGCCGCCACCTTCACGTCGTCGATGCGAGCGGCAGCCTGGCGCACGTCGTCGACGGACCGGCACCGGTCGAGGAACTTGGTGGCCCACTGCGGGAGCCCGCGGCTCGGACGACGGTGCACCTCGCTGAGGTCGACCCCGGCCACGCGGTCGGGAGCGACCGCGATCCGGAGGTAGGCGAGCGCGGCCCGCACCCCGAGGCGGGTGAGGACGCCCTCGTCGAGGATCGAGTCGACCGGCACGTCAGCCTCGGCCAGCGCCACGTGCGGGGCCAGCAGCAGCGACTGCACCCGGGCGAGGACGGCGATGTGGGTGGTGGCGACGTCGGGATCGGCGAGCCATCCGGTGACCGCCCCCACCAGCGCGGCCGCGCCTGCGTCGGAGGCGTGGGTGCGGACCTCGAGGGCGGCCGCGTCCGCCTCCACGTCGGGCCCGGGCCGGATCTCCTTGGGGACCCGCCGCCGGTTGTACGACAGGAGCGTGCCGGCCGCGTCGGTGACCGCCGCCGGACACCGGTAGTTCACCTCGAGGGCATGCTCGCCCGCCCCGGGGAAGTAGCTGGCGTAGTCGATGAGGAACCGCGGATCAGCCCCCGCGTGGTCATACACGCATTGGTCATCGTCCCCAACACCGAAGACGTCGAAGGCCGGGCACGACGCGAGGCGGACGAGGAGCACGTGGGCCGGCGTGAGGTCCTGGAGCTCGTCGACCAGCAGGTGACGGTGGTCGGCCTGGACGGCTCGGCGGAGCGCGCCGTCGCGCAGCAACGCCTCGACCGAGCCGAACACCTGCTCGTCGAAGTCGATGGCGCCTCGGCGCTGCAGCTCGGCGCGGTACGGGCGGTACGCGGCAGCCAGGCCGGGTACGTCGTCGAGCTCGGCCTCGACCTCCTCGGGTCGGCGCAGCCCGAGGCGGATCAGCGAGAGCCCGTCGAGGTAGGGCGCGATCGGATCGGTGTTCACCCGGCGCTGCTGCTTGGGGACCAGGCCTTCGACGATCGACCGGATCTGCCGATCGTCGAGCACCTCCGGACGGCGAGCCATCGCGCGGCTGAGGATCCCGTAGCCCCAGGCGTTCAGCGTCTGGATGCGGGCCCCGAGGCCGGGCAGGCGCGACGCCATCTCCTCCTGGGCCTTCTTGTTGTAGGCGAGGGCGAGCACCGCCTCCCCCTCGTAGCCGCGCGCGACGAGCAGGTGCCGCATGCGCTCCGTGAGGACCCGGGTCTTGCCGGAGCCGGCCGGAGCCACGATGCGAGCCGGGCCGCTGCCGTGGTCGACGGAGGCGAGCTGGTCGGCGGCGAGCGTTGCCGTCGGGGCGACCGGGGACGGCTGCACGCGGAGCTGCCCGAGCTCCACCGAGTCGCGGTGGACCACGGCGGCCCCGTCGAGCGGCACGGCGAGCGGCGCCCGAGGCCCACCGTCGATCCACGCCGGCGTGCCGTCGAGGAGGACGACATCGCCCGCCTCCCCGGACTCGGCCGGCCGGGCCCCCGCCCGGACCGCCTTCCGGCCCCACCACCAGACCGGCTCACCGGGAGCCTGGGCGTCGTAGCTGTTGGCCCACACGAGGAAGTGGAGCCGGTCGGCCCATGGCTCGAACCCGGCGCCCAGCCGCCACGGCTCGTCGTCGTAGGACACCGGATCGCGGAAGCGGACGGGATCCACCGCCAGCTCGATGACGACCGGTTCGCGGTCGGCCCAGGCGGCGTGCAGGCGGGCGACGACCACGGCGGGATCACCGAGCGCCGCCTCGTCGACCACCACGCGGTCCGCCGCCGCCCAGGGCTCGGGCGCGGCCGCACCCGCGCCGACCAGGACGGCGCGGCCGAGCTCGCGGGGTCCGGCAGCGACCACGAGGCCACCCTACGCAGGGGGTGTGACAGCCCCGGCGACCCACGTGGCGCTCGTGCCCGAACCTTGACGGTCGGTGTCAGCGACACCGTCGTACGGTCGTGGCATGACCCTCGACTGGACCGACGGCCTGCTCGAACAGCTCACCTTCTGGTGGGAGAAGCACGTTCGGCCGGGGCTGGAGGGCCTCACCGACGAGGAGCTCCTGTGGGAGCCCGTGGAGGGCATGTGGAGCGTCCGCCACCCCGGCGAAGGCGTGGGAGCCGTGCAGGCCGGCACCGGCGAGTGGCTGGCCGACTGGACCTTCCCGGAGCCGGCGCCGCCGCCCATGACCACCATCGCCTGGCGCCTTGGCCACATCGTCGTCGGCGTGCTCGGGATGCGGAACCACAGCCACTTCGGCGGGCCGGCCATCGACTACGAGCGCACCGAGTGGTGGGGCACCGCCGACGCCGCCCTCGCCGCGCTCGACGACGCCTACGCGCGCTGGGTGGCCGGCGTCGAAGCACTGGGACCCGAGGGCCTGGAGCGGCCCGTGGGCGAGGCCGAGGGGCCCTACGCCGACTACCCCTTCGCCTGGCTGATCCTCCACATCCACCGCGAGGTGCTCCACCACAGCGCCGAGATCCTGCTGCTGCGCGACCTCTACAGGAACCGCGACTCGCTGCATCGGTAGCCTCGCCCGGATGGGGCTGCACACCACGGTCGAGATCGACGAGCTGTTCGGTGACGCCGGCGCGGCGATGGTCGACCTGGCCGAGCGCTTCGGCCGGTACCAGACCTACAGCCAGGAGAACGTCGACAGCCCGATCGGCGTCGGGCTCCCCCAGCGGTTCGATGCGCTGACGAACTTCCTCCGCACGGGTGGCCGCACCGGCAACCCGACGAAGGAGGACCTGCGCACGCTCGGCGCCCGCACGAACTACTTCCGCGAGGAGTACGCCTACGGCCTCGAAGCGCGGATCTCGGGGATCGAGCCGTTCCTGCACCACCAGGCGTTCGTCGACGCCGCCCGCGCGATCTTCCCGGACCGGCCGGTGGTGGAGCCCGCCATCGCCTTCGCGAACCTGATGGTCCCGGGCCAGGAGCTGGCGGTGCACACCGACGTCCCCGAGTTCCGCGGCTGCAACCGCAAGGTCATGCCGCAGTGGCTCCTGGTCGTGATGCACCACAGCGGCCTCTTCGAGCGGTGGCGCATGCCGATCGCCACCGGCGTGTCGTGGTTCCACGACTGCGAGGGCGGCGAGTTCGCCTACTGGCCCGACGGGCCCGATGCGCCGCCCGCCGTCCACCAGGTGCGCAAGGACACCGCGGTGGTGCTCGACGCCGACAGCGTGTTCCACGGTGTCGACCGCATCGCGTCCGAGCTGCCCGAGATGGCCGCGCTGCGCCCCGGCATGGGGCTCGAGCCGGCGGGCGCTGGCCGCTGGATCGTGCGCGACGGCGACGAGGTGGCCGCCGAGCACCACTGGGACGAGCTGCGCTTCTCGGTGTCGTGGAAGGCCTACTGCTTCTCCGACGAGGAGGAGCAGGCCACGTGGCGCACCGGGGCCGACGACCTCACGCTCGGGGTGGTGCTCGACCGCCTCCTCGGCGACCTCCGCGAGCGTGGCCTCCTGGAGGGCGACGCGCCCGAGGACCCCGAGCTCTCGCAGCTGCTGGTCAGCAGCTACATCCACTTCCCGACCTCGGGCTAGCCCATCAATCTGCAACTCTTGGTTGCAGATTGTCGAAGGACTTGCTACCTTTGGTTGCATGTACGAGATCGAGCGCGACATCCTGATCGCCGCCCCCATCGAGGTGGTGTGGCGCACCGTCACCGAGCCCGACCAGATCACCAGGTGGTTCGCCGACACCGTGGAGCTCGAGGTCGTCCCCGGCGCCCACGGCCACATGGGCTTCGGCGACCAGGGCGGCCCCGTCGTCGTCGAGGTGGTGGAGCCCCCCACCCGGTTCTCGTTCCGGTGGAACAACACCCCGTCCGACCAGGTGCCGGCGCCGGGGAGCTCGCTCCTCGTCGACTTCACCCTCGTCGCCGAGGGCGACGGCACCCGCCTCCGGGTCACGGAGCACGGCCTCGAGCCGCTCCCCTGGCCCGACGCCGACAAGCAGCGGTACGCCGACGAGCACCAGCACGGATGGGGTGCCTTCCTCGACCGCCTCGCCGGCGTGCTCGCCTAGGAGCCATCCGAGATGACGACCGAGGCGGACGACGACCTGTGGGCGGCGATCGCCGACCCCTCCCGCCGTCGGGTGCTCGATCTCCTCGTCCAACGGGGTGAGGCCAGCGCCAGCGTCCTCGCCGGTCAGGTCCCCTTCACGCGTCAGGCCGTGTCGAAGCACCTGGTCGTGCTGGAGGAGGTCGGACTGATCGGCCGGCGCAAGCACGGCCGGGAGGTCCTCTACCGGGTGCACGCCGATCGCCTCGACCAGGCCACCCGGAACATGGTCGAGATCGCCCGTCAGTGGGACCGGCGGCTCGACACCATCAAGCGCCTCGCCGAGGCGGCTCATGCAGAAGCGAGGGACGCGACGCCGAAGCCCGGCGCGTAGCCCGCCCCTCCCGACAACCACTGGCCCCCGAAAGGAGCCGATCATGCAAAGCCCTTCGATCGTCGCGCCCCAGGACTGGGAGGCGGCCCGCCTCCGCCTCCTCGTCAAGGAGAAGGAGCTCACGAAGGCCCGAGACGCGATGGCCGCCGAACGACGGCGGATGCCGTGGATGGAGGTGACCGAGCCGTACGAGTTCGACGGGCCCTCCGGGACCGTGAGCCTGCTGGACCTCTTCGAGGGCCGGCAGCAGCTCATCGTGTACCGCGCCTTCCTCGAGCCCGGCGTGCACGGCTGGCCCGACCACGCGTGCGTCGGTTGCTCGATGGTGGCCGACCAGGTCGCCCACGTCGCCCACCTCCACGCTCGCGGCACCACCCTGGCCTTCGCCTCCCGCGCCCCGCAGGCCGACATCGAGCGGGTGAAGGCCCGCATGGGCTGGGAGATGCCCTGGTACACGATGCGGAACGGCTTCGATGTCGACTTCGGCGTCGATCAGTGGCACGGGACGAACGTCTTCATCCGCGACGGCGACCGCGTGTTCCGCACCTACTTCGTCAACAACCGGGGCGACGAGGCCCTCGGGGGCACCTGGGCCTACCTCGACCTGACCGCCCTCGGCCGTCAGGAGGAGTGGGAGGACTCGCCGGAGGGCCACCCGCAGGACGGCCCGTACCAGTGGTGGGTGTGGCACGACGAGGCCGCGCCCGACGGCGAGCGGCCCGGCCTCACGCAGCTCCGGGTCTTCGAGGCGGCCGAAGGGCAGGGGTCGTCGTGACGGCGCACCTCAGCGGCGTCCCCGTGGAGGAGGTGCTGCCCCTGCTGTTGGGCGGGGGCAGCACCTGGCTGGTGCTGCGCCTGACGACCCTCGCGTCGTCAGGTCGCCGCCGGGCCGTCAGGCGTCGGGCAGGCCGATCGGGCAGCTGACGCCGGTGCCGCCGATGCCGCAGTAGCCCATCGGGTTCTTCGACAGGTACTGCTGGTGGTAGCCCTCGGCGTAGAAGAACGGGGCGTCGGCGGCGTCGCGCACCTCGGTGGTGATCTCGCCGTAGCCGGCGGCGATGAGCCGGTCCTGGAACATCTTCAGGCTGGCGTCGGCGGCCTCGCGCTGATCCTCGCCGTCGACGTAGATCGCGGAGCGGTACTGCGTGCCGACGTCGTTGCCCTGGCGCATGCCCTGGGTCGGGTCGTGGTCCTCCCAGAACGTGGCGAGCAGCTGCTCGTAGGAGATGCGGCTCGGGTCGTACGCGACGAGGACGACCTCGGTGTGGCCGGTCCGGCCGCTGCACACCTCCTCGTAGGACGGGTTGGGGGTGTAGCCGCCCGCATAGCCGACCGCGGTGGTGACGATGCCGTCGCCGAGCTCCCAGAACTTCCGCTCCGCCCCCCAGAAGCACCCCATGCCGAAGACGGCGGTGCGGGTGCCCTCGGGGAAGGGGCCGGCGAGCGGCGTGCCGAGCACGTGGTGGGTGGCGGGGATGGGCATGGTGTCGCTGCGACCGGGGAGGGCCTCGGCGGGCTCCACCATGCGGGTCTTCTCGCGTCCGAGCATGCACACAGGGTACGGCTGAACTAGAGTCAGTCCCACTGACACGATCTCTCTGGGGGACCCGATGGACGCGCTCCGCACACCCGACGACCGATTCGCCGACCTGCCTGGCTACCCGTTCGAGCCGCACTACGTCGAGATCCCCGACGGCGAGGGCGGCACCCTCCGCGTGCACCACCTCGACGAGGGCGACCCGGACGCGCCGGTGGTCCTCCTCCTCCACGGCGAGCCCTCGTGGAGCTACCTCTACCGTCACATGATCCCGGTGCTCGTCGACGCCGGCCTGCGCGCGGTGGCACCCGACCTCGTCGGGTTCGGCCGCAGCGACAAGCCGGCCGCCCGCACCGACTACACGTACGCCCGGCACGTCCAGTGGCTGTCCTCGCACGTGTTCGACGCCCTCGACCTCCGCGACATCACGCTCGTGTGCCAGGACTGGGGCGGGCTGCTGGGGCTCCGGCTCGTCACCGGGCAGCCCGACCGCTTCGCCGCCGTCGTCGCTGCCAACACGTTCCTCCCCACCGGTGAGGGCAAGCCCGGCGAGGCGTTCCTCAACTGGCAGCGGTTCTCCCAGGAGGTCCCCGAGTTCCCCACGGGCTTCATCATCAACGGCGGGTGCACCACCGACCTCGACCCGTCCGTCATCGCCGCCTACGACGCGCCGTTCCCCGACGAGACCTACAAGGAGGGAGCGCGGCAGTTCCCGTTGCTCGTGCCGACCTCCACCGACGATCCCGAGTCGGCGACGAACATCGCCGCCTGGAAGGTCCTCGAGGCGTTCGAGCGCCCCTTCGTCTGCGCGTTCAGCGACAGCGACCCGATCACCGCTGGGAACGACCGGCACCTCAAGGCCCGCATCGCCGGAGCGCAGGGAGCCCCGCACACCGTCATCGAAGGCGGCGGCCACTTCCTGCAGGAGGACCGCGGTCCCCAGCTGGCCCAGGTCGTGATCGACCTGGTCGCGTCGCGCTAGGGGGCGACCACCTCGAACGGCACGGCGCTGATCGCGCGGACGCGCGTGGACAGCTGCGCCACCACCAGGAGGTGGGATCCCACCGCGAGGGGCGGGTCGGCGTCCCAGGTGAGCACCCCGTCGTCGGCATCCGCCGGGACGAAGGCGACGAGCGGGTCCCGGTCGGCGCCCACGTAGTACACGCCGGCGCCCGTCAGCTGGAACCGGACGTCGCGGCCTTCGACCAGCGGCACCAGCCCCTGTTCCCCCGCCACCGGCTCGACCATCTCCAGTCGCGTGTCGGTGTCGGGGTCGAACGCCGCCGGCTCCACGAGCCAGCCGTCCTCCGTCTCCACCGCGGCCACCGCGCCGTACTCCACCCCGAGGGGCTGCTCCGCGTCGGGGCGGCGCACGACCACGCCGGCGACGTGCTCGCCACCCACCTCCCCGAAGTCGATCACGTCGAGCTCGCGGCCCGTCGGGTCCGCCCACGCCTCCCAGCCCTCCCCAGAGGACTCGAGGGCCCCGCTGCCGAGCGCCTCGAGGTAGGCCACGGTGCCGGGGCCGAGCAGGGAACGAGCACCGGCGTCGTCGCCCTCGGCCACCGCGGTGACCCACGAGACGAACGCGTCCTGAGGGGTGGCGGTGGACCCCGGCGCGCCGAGCTCGCTGGCCAGCCGCTGACCTCCGCCGTCGGCGACGGCGGGGGCGGTGGGCTGCTGCGCGGTCTGCACCTCGTCGCCGTCGTCGGTGGCCAGCTGGACCGCCACGGCACCGAGCCCGATCGCCGCGGCGGCCGCCAGGATCGCGATCCCACGGCGCGCGCCCGCAATGGTGCGGCGCGGTCGGCCCGCCATCGGGACGACGACGAGGTCGTCGGACAGGCGCGCGTCGAGCCGGTCCCAGAACCCCGGCGAGTAGTCAGGGACGTCGATGCGGGCGAGCGCCTCGGCGATCCGCGGGTCACGGTCGTCGCGGTCGGTCATCGCTCGTCCTCGTCGAGGATGCGGCGCATCGTGGCGCGAGCGCGCGACAGGCGCGAGGCCACCGTGCCCGGAGCGACGCCGAGCACCTCGGCCGCGCTCACGTTGTCCATCCCCTCGCCGTCGACCAGCAGCACCGTCGCCCGCTGGTCCTCCGGCAGCGCGGCGAGCGCCCGGCGGGCGCTGTCGGACGCGTGGACCGCGCGCTCGGGGCCGGCCTGACCGGACGGTGCGTCCCACAGGACCTCGCCGGTGTCGACGGGCACGGGACGGCGACCCGACCGGCGCAGCTCGTCGATGCAGGCGTTGTAGACGATGCGGTAGAGCCAGCTGCCGAGCTCGGCGTCGCGGCGGAAGCGGTCGAGCGAGCGGTAGGCCCGCACGTAGGCCTCCTGCATCGCGTCCTCCATGCGGTGGCGGTCACCCAGGAGCTTGAAGGCGAGCCCTCGGAGCCTGTCGTCGTGACGACGGACCAGCTCCGCGAAGGCGCTCGGGTCGCCGGCGACGGCGCGGTCGACGAGCTCGCCATCGGGTGTCAGAGCACCCGGACGGGGGTGCCTACCTCGAGGACGCCCGACGCCCACAGGTGGTCCATCGCCGAGTTGGAGACGCGTGCGCAGCCGTGCGAGGCAGGGTAGCCAGGGATCGACGGGGAGCCGTGGACGGCCACGCCGCCGTGGAAGTACTTCGGTCGATAGAGGTTCCCGAGCGGCGCGTGGCGCACGCCGTCGATCTCGCGGTCGACGGCGAAGTCCCCGCGCGGGGTCGGGGTGGAGGCCGTCCCGGTGGAGGTGTTGATGGCGAAGCGCACCTCGCCACCCTCCACGACGAGCAGGAGCTGTCGGTCGAGGTCGATCTCGATGCCGTCGACCGTGGAGATCGGGATCGGTCGAGCGGCGGTGGCCAGCGCGGCCTCGGTGGCGGGGCCGGCCGTGCCGTCACGACCGAGGCCGTTGGCCTTCTGGAAGGCCATGACGGCCTGCTGGGTGGTCCGGCCGTAGTCGCCGTCGGGCTCGCCGAGCCAGAAGCCGAGGTCCGTGAGCCGCTGCTGCAGGACCAGCACGGCTGGGCCCGAGTCACCCTGCCGGAGGGTGCCGTCGTCGGTGGGGGGCGGTGGCGCGGTCGTGGTGGTGGCCGGCGGGGCCGTGGTGGTCGGAGCGACCGTGGTCGTCGGCGCCCGGGTGGTCGTCGTGGGGGCGACGGTCGTCGTGGTGGTGGAGGCTGCGCCCTCGGCCCCGACCTGCGGGACGACGGTGACGAGCAGCGTGGCCGACGCCGCCGCGACGGCGGCGCCGAGGGCCAGGGTGGAGGTTCGCCGGGAGATCCGCACGAGCGTTTGACGCTCGCCGGATCACAACCGTTCCGAAGAAGTTCCGAGCGCTCCTAGGGACCGTCGGGTGCGGTCGAGGTGGTGACCGCCGGGATCGTCGTGGTGGTAGCGGGCGGAGCCGTCGTTGTGACAGGCGGTGTCGTGGTCGTGGTCACGACCGGGGGCTTGGTCGTGGTGGTGACCGGCTTCTTGGTGGTGTTCGTCGTCGGCTTCTTCGTGGTCGCCGTCGTCGCCGGCACGGTGACCGCCGTGGACGTGGACGTGGTGCCGCCGGAGACGGCCGCGGTCTCGACCTGGTTGAGCAGGGTCGGTGCCGCGGCCATGTCGTCGGGGCAGTACTCATCGGTGCCGGCCCGCAGGCCCTGCACGAGCTTGCTGATGGTCTCCGGGTCGTAGCCGAGCAGGAGGATCCGCTCGGTGAGCATGCTCGGATCGCTCTGCTCCGCCGCCTCGCAGGTGAGCGGGATCAGCGTGGTGAACGTGCTGGCCGTGAAGGGGCCGTTGCCCGCCGCCCGCAGCGCGGCGTCGGCGGCGTCGGCGAGGCTGGGCGCTTGCGTGGTGGACGACGCCGAGGTGGACACGGGATCGTCGTCGTCGCCACCGATCGCGCCGGAGGCGACCAGGACGATCAGCAGGAGGGCGAGCGCCCCGACGGGAACGGCGATCTTCGCCCAGCCGGGCCAGTCCTGGAACCCACCGGGGCGCTTGCCCCCGGCGGCGACCCAGCGGTCCTCGTCCCAACCGGTGGCCACCGGCGCGGCCGCAGCGGCGGCGGTCACCGTGTTGTCGTCCCAGGCGCTGGGCTCGTCAGGCTGCTGCCACGCCGTGGTGGGCGCATCGACGCCGACCGCGGCGGGCTCCTCGTCGCCCCACGGATCGCGGATCGGGGCGTAGATGTCCTCCTCGAAGCCTCCCTCCGGGGGGCCCTCGACGGCCGTGACCGAGCCGGTGTCGACCGGGAACCGCGTGGAGCCGGCGGGCGGCTCCGGCTCCGTGCTCCAGTCCTGCTCGTCGAGGACGAGGGTGTGCTCGGTCCAGCGCTCACCGTCCCACCAGCGGGCGAGCCGGGGGTCGTCGTGATCCTGGTACCAGCCTGGAGCGCTCTGGCTCACCGCAGACATCCTCCTCGGAATGGGTCCCAGCGAGGTTATGCCCCAGCGAGGGCGAGCAGGGGTACCCCCCGTTCGGACGGCGCGGCGACGTGGCAGGGTTCCCTGATGGACCAGATCACCGATCCGACCGCCGAGCTCTCGATCGAGGTCGCCGCCGCCGCCGCCGACGTGTGGCGCGTGGTCGCCGATGTCACCCGCATCCCCGAGTGGAGCCCGGTCTGCCACCGGTGCGAGTGGATCGACGGCGCCGACGCGGCGGAGGAGGGGGCCCGCTTCCGAGGGCACAACAAGCTCAACGGGGCCCGGTGGTCACGGGACTGCGAGGTCACCGCGGCCGAGCCCGGCGTCGTGTTCGCCTTCTCCACCCTCTTCAAGGGCCAGGAGTCGACGCGCTGGCGGTACCGCCTGGAGCCGACCGCGTCCGGCACCCGGATCCGCGAGGCCTACCAGGTGGTGATGGTCCCCCGGTGGGTCCGCGCCATGCGTCGACTGCCCGGGGCGATGGCCAAGACCGAGCGGGACACGCAGCAGAACATCGAGACCAGCCTCGACCGACTCAAGGCCATCGTGGAGGGCTGAGCCGCCCGTGGATGTCGAGAACGGGTCGCCGGCTCCGTCCCAGGGGTACAGCGGCCACGACGGGCCGCCCACACCAAGGAGGGCCTGATGGCCAAGTACCTGTTGCTCAAGCACTACCGGGGCGCGCCGGCGGCGGTGAACGACGTCCCGATGGACGAGTGGACGCCCGAGGAGGTCTCGGCCCACATCAAGTTCATGCAGGACTTCGGCGACCGCCTCGAGGGCACCGGCGAGTTCGTCGACGCCCAGGGGCTCTCCCCGGAGGGCTCGTGGGTCCGCTACGACGGCGAGGGGAAGCCGCCCGTCACCGACGGCCCGTTCGCCGAGACCAAGGACCTCATCGCCGGCTGGATGGTGATCGACGTCGACACCCATGAGCGGGCGGTCGAGCTCGCGGGCGAGCTGTCCGCGGCCCCGGGGGCGGGCGGCAAGCCCATCCACGAGTGGCTCGAGGTGCGCCCGTTCATGGCCGCGCCGCCGACCATCACGGAGTGACGCACGGTGGATGAGGCGCTGCTTCGGGCCCTCACCCCCGCCGTGATCGGCGTCCTCGTCCGCCGTGGAGCCGACTTCGCGGCGGCCGAGGATGCCGTGCAGGACGCGCTCATCGAGGCGGTGCGGGCGTGGCCGGACGACCCGCCGCGGGACCCCAAGGGCTGGCTGGTGACGGTGGCCTGGCGCAAGTACCTCGACGCCGCCCGCGCCGAGGCCTCCCGCCGCACCCGCGAGGAGCGCGTGGAGGACGAGCCCGAGCCCGGGCCGACGGAGACCGTGGACGACACGCTCCACCTGTACTTCCTGTGCGCGCACCCGTCCCTGACACCGGCGTCGGCCGTGGCGCTGACGCTGCGGGCGGTCGGCGGCCTGACCACGCGGCAGATCGCGCAGGCGTACCTCGTGCCGGAGGCGACCATGGCCCAGCGGATCAGCCGGGCCAAGCGGACCGTCGCCGACGTCCAGCTCGACCAGCGCGGCGACGTCGCCACGGTGCTGCGCGTGCTCTACCTCGTCTTCAACGAGGGCTACTCCGGCGACGTCGACCTCGCCGGCGAGGCGATCCGGCTCACGCGCGAGCTGGCGGCGAGGATCGACCACGAGGAGGTCGCGGGCCTGCTGGCGCTGATGCTGCTCCACCACGCCCGGCGGCCGGCCCGCACCGGCCCCGACGGCCGGCTCGTGCCACTGGCCGAGCAGGACCGCAGCCGGTGGGACACCACCCTGATCGCCGAGGGCGTCGAGGTGCTCCAGACGGCGCTCGCCCGCGATCGCCTGGGCGAGTTCCAGGCGCAGGCCGCCATCGCCGCGCTCCACGCCGACGCGCAGACCGCCGAGGAGACCGACTGGGTGCAGATCGTCGGCTGGTACGACGAGCTGCTGCGCCTCAACGACAGCCCGGTGGTCCGCCTCAACCGGGCCGTCGCCGTCGGCGAGGCCGACGGGCCCCGGGCCGGTCTGGCCGCCCTGGCCGAGCTCGACCCCTCCCTCCCGCGCCACACCGCCGTCGCTGGCCTACCTCCACGAGCGTGACGGCGACCTGGCGACCGCGGCCCGGCTCTACGCCGACGCCGCCCGAACGGCGCCCAGCCTCCCCGAGCGCGACCACCTCACGCGACAGGCGGCGCGGCTCAACGCGCAGCTGCGGGGCTGAGGCACCTCGGTGGATACCGACGTAGTTGAGCCTTCACCCTCCGCGCGGAGGGCGACGTCGTTCCAAGGTGGGCGCGGAGGGACTCGAACCCCCGACATCTGCCTTGTAAGGGCAGCGCTCTAGCCAGCTGAGCTACGCGCCCGGAAGGGGGCGAGGCTACCGATCGGCCCTTCCGGCAACCATCCCCGAATGGCATTCGGGATGCCGCTACCGTCGACCCCCAAACCCCAGGAGCCACAGGAGCCTCTGTGGCAACGGCGGGTCGGAGGGCACGTTGGCTGGTCGGAACCGCGCGGACTCGGGTGGGAGCGACACCGTCGACCTCACGCGCCGCTACCTCAGCGAGCTCGGCAGCTACCCGCTCCTCACCGCGGAGCAAGAGGTGGAGCTGGCCCAGGCCATCGAGGACGGCCACAACGCCGAGCAGGAGCTGGCCGACACCACGCCCACGCGGGCCCGCAAGGCGGTCCTCCAGCGCCAGGTGCGCAAGGCGGAAGACGCCCGGCGCACCTTCATCCAGTCGAACCTCCGCCTCGTGGTGTCGATCGCCAAGCGCTACCAGGGCACCGGCCTCTCCCTGCTCGACCTCATCCAGGAGGGCAACCTCGGCCTGATGCGGGCGGTGGAGAAGTTCGACCACCGCAAGGGCTTCAAGTTCTCGACCTACGCCACGTGGTGGATCCGCCAGGCCATCGGCCGCGGCATCGCCGACAAGGGCCGCACGATCCGCCTCCCCTCCCACCTCGTCGACACGATGGCCGTCCTGTCGAAGGCGTCGGGCAACCTGCTCAAGACCCTCGAGCGCGAGCCCACCGTCGACGAGCTGGCCGAGGAGACCGGGTTGCCGGTCGAACGGGTGCGCATGGCGCTGCACGCCGCCCCCGACCTCGTGTCGCTCTCCGCCTCGATCGGCGAGGACGACGCCGAGCTGGGCGACGTCCTCCCCGACCGCGACGCGGAGTCACCGTTCGAGGCCGCCGCCAGCAGCCTGGCCCGGCTCGACCTCGCCAAGCTGCTCGAGTTCCTCAACCCGCGCGAGCGGGAGATCCTGGCGCTGCGCTTCGGGCTCGAGGGCGATCAGCCGCTCACGCTCGACGAGGTGGGCCGCCAGTTCAACGTCACCCGGGAGCGCATCCGTCAGATCGAGGCGAAGGCGCTCACGAAGCTGCGGCACCCCTGCTCGGCGCGCCAGCGCCGTCTGGTGTCATCGCTCGGGACCTGACGAGGGCGACGAGCGCGGCGCTGGTCTCGGCCTGCAGCTCGGGCAGCTGGTCCGGGGCGAACCACCGCGCCTCGGTGATCTCCGGTGACGTGGGGGTGACCTCCTCACCGGCCCCCTCCAGCGGACGGGCCCGGTAGACGACGTCGACTCGGCGGGGCACGGGCTCGACCACGACCGACGGCTCCCCGATCAGCTCGATCGCGAGACCGACCTCCTCCAGCACCTCGCGGCGGGCGGCGTCGGCCGGGAGCTCACCCCGCTTCACCAGCCCGCCGGGGATGCCCCACCGGTTGCGGTACGACTGGCGGACGAGCAGGAGCGCACCGTCCGGCCGCTCGATGAGGCAGATCGCGCCGACGGTGAACGACGGGGCCAGCGTGCGGACGACCCGGCGCCGTGCCCACACCGGCAGCAGGCGGAACACCCGCAGCGCGAGGAGGTGGAGACGGCGGATCACCGGCCCAGGATACGAGCGAGCAGGTCGACCTCCCCGGCCCAGGCCCCGTGGACCTCCGCGAAGCCCCGCCGCGCCTCCAGGCACGCGGCCAGCAGCTCGGGTGTCGCCGCCGCGACCGGGGTGCGCCGGGCGGCATGGTCGAGCGTCACCAGCGGGCGATCGAAGGCGTCGACCACGAGCGCGCCGGCCTCCTGGCAGACGAGCATCCCGCCGAGGTAGTCCCACGCGCCGTGGGCGCTCGGCGAGCAGTCCACGTAGGCGTCGAACCGGCCGGCGGCCACCGCGCACAGGTCGAGGGCAACGGCCCCGAGCGCGCGGAACTGCTTCCACCCGAACCACCGCGGCGGGTAGCCCGACAACCCGACCACCGCGTCGCCGAGCTGGGTGCACCCGGTCGGTCGCAGCGCGGCGCCGTCGACCCGAGCGCCGCCCCCGCGCACCGCCTCGAAGCGCGCCCCGCCGGCCTGATCGACCACCAGCGCCGCCCGCGCACCGTCGCGCGTCCACCGCGCAGAGGCTGGTGGCGTACCACGGCAGGTCGCGGCTGGCGTTCGTGCTCCCGTCGACCGGATCGAGCACCACCACGATGTCGCGGTCGCCGCCGTGCAGACCCGACTCCTCGCTCAGCGCGCCGAGACCGGCCCGGTCGAGCACAGCGAGGGCGACCTCGTCGGCGGCCAGATCGCTGCGGTACTGGCCCGGTCGCGTGCCGGCGTCGCCCCAGTCGGCGAGCCCGTCGAGGGCGGTGCGCACCGCGCTGGCGGCGTCGTGCAGCACCCCGAGGAGCTCGTCGTCCCGCATGGCGCCGAACCTACCGGGCCGTGGCAGGCTGGGACCTTGGCCGCCATCGACATCGCCGGCTTCGTCGCCGATCTCAAGGACCACGCCGTCGACCACGGCTTCCACGTGCACGACGAGCGCCACTTCGTCGAGACCTACTCCCTGCGCCAGGCGTGGGAGGTCGACCTGCACCCGGAGGAGGCCTGCGGAGGCCCGCTCGACCTCCACCTCTCGCTCGAGGTCGACCCCCGCACGCTGCTGTCGTTCGAGGACCTCGTGACCTCCCTGCCGGAGGACGAGGATCCGCCGGACAGCTTCCACTTCCCGCTGCTGTTCACCTGGTCGCTGCCACCGCTCCCGCAGGGCCCCGACCTGCTGCTGCTCGCCACCGAGCTGGCCGGGGTCGGCACCGCCGACCTCCCGCTCGAGGTGTCGGCCATCGACTCCTACCCGTCGGTCACCGACGCCCCCGAGCGCAGCCTCACGATCGTGGCTCGGGTGGAGGTGTCGCTGGCCCAGGTGTTCGGCGGCAAGGAGCAGCTCTGCGACATCCTCGACCGCTGTGGCGACGTGAGCCACCACCTGCTCGACAACGCGCCCGCCTGGCTCGGCGAGGACCTCTAGCGCCGCCCGTGGCGTCGGTGGGCCCGGGTGGGATCGAACCACCGACCGAGGGATTATGAGTCCCCTGCTCTGACCACTGAGCTACGGGCCCGTGTGGACCCTAGTGATCCGGTCGTAGGGTGACCGGGTGGGCACGCCGTCGTGACGATCGAGACCATTGCCCTCCGCGGTGCGTCGGTGGAGGTCGTGGTCCCAGGCGACGCTGTCGGGGACGCGATGACGATCCTCCGCTACACCGCGCCGCCCAACTTCGTTGGAGCACGCCCGCATCGTCACGCGGTGACAGTGGAGGTGTTCCAGGTGATCGAAGGCGTCCTCACCGTCCAGCTGGCGGGATCCGAGCTCTCTCTCGGAGCGGGCGACACGGTGGCAGTCCCGACCGACACCGTGCACGGCTTCCGAAACGACACCGCAGCCCCAGCCGTCTTCCTCGTCGTCGCCGCGCCTGCCGGCCTCGAGCGCTTCCTTCGAGAGCTGGCTCCTCTCATCCTCGAGCAGAGCACCTGGCCGCCGGAGGACCCGGCTCCCTTCGTCGAGCTCGGCCTCCGCCATGACCAGCTACCCCCGGGCTAGGAAGGCCCGTAGCGGTGACCCCTCACCCAGGCTCACAGCAAGAGATTCGCGCAGCGAGCATGGCGTCCTGACGATGGGATTCGACCCGGACGAGTTCGTGGCTGCCTGTCTGGCCGCGCGGGCTGAGCCGGATCCGGTAGGCGCCCTAGCCGACGTGATCGCGGCGGCCATCTCCGACGGATCGTCCATCGATCAGGCGCTCGGCACCTCCGTCACCCCGCTACAGCCCGACACGCTGCTGGCATCGCCCGCGCTCACCGTGCAGAGGATCGTCTTCCGCGGGGGCGCTCGGAGCGGCGTCCACGACCACCGGATGTGGGCGGTCGTCGGTGTCTATGCGGGAAGCGAGATCAACCAGCTCTTCGAGCGGGGTCCGAACGGTCTCGTGGCACGCGGCGCCAGCCAGGTGGAGCGGGGCGGCGTCTCCATCCTCGACACCGACGTCATCCACGAGGTCCAGAACCCAAGGCGCGAGTGGACGGCCGGTCTCCACGTGTACGGCGGAGACATCGCGGCGGTCGCACGCAGCGCGTGGTCGTTCGATCACGCCGAGGTTCCCTACTCCGACCACATGGCGGAGCGACGGGTCATGTTCGAGGCCATGGGGGAGCTCGCGGCCGAGCAGGGCAAGACGATCAGTGACGACGACCGCCTCGTCGCCCTCAACGCGATCTGGAGGTCCTGCGAGGACCAGCGCCAGTGCCTGACGACTGCACAGACCCGCGCAGTCGTGAGCGACGCATGGCACGGCAGGATCCTGGGATGAGCACTGGCGACGGATCCCGGGCGTTCGCGCATCGGCTGCAGGGCCGACCGAGCCTGACGGCCGAGGCGGTGACGATCGCTCGAGCCCTCGAGCACCTGAAGCCCGAGGACGAGCGCATCGTCGACGACCCGTGGGCGCACCTGTTCCTGTCCGCGCCGGCGCGGGGTGCGCTCCGTGCGTGGTCGCGGAGCCTCTCGGCTCGGCTGCTGCGCCGGCTCGGCCCGTCGGGCACGACCTACGTCCCGCTGCGGCACCGGTTCATCGATGACCACCTCACCGCCGCGCTCGATGCCGGCGCCGCACAGGTCGTCCTGCTCGGCGCTGGCTACGACACGCGCGCCTATCGCTTCGCCGACCAGCTGGCCGGTCGTCCGGTCTTCGAGGTGGACCTGGCGTCCATCAGCCGCGCCAAGGCCACCACGATCGAACGGCACGCCGACGAGCTCCCCGAGGCGAACGTCGTGCGCGTGGAGATCGACTTCGAGGCCCAGACCCTGGCCGAGGTCCTCGTCGAGCACGGCTTCACGTCAGGAGCGGCGACCTTCTTCATCTGGGAGGGCGTGCCGATGTACCTGACCCGCGCCGCCGTGTCGGCCACCCTCTCGGGGATCCACGACCTCGGCGGACCCGGATCGCAGCTCGCCCACGACATGTGGTTCGTCGTCGACGACCCCGGGCTGATGGGCACCGCCCGACGCGTGGTCCCGAGCGCGCTCAGCCTGATCGGCGAGCCGGTGACCTTCGCCGTCCATCCCGAGGACTACGAGGCGTTCCTCGGGCGCCACGGCTTCCGCGTCGTCGACTGCGCGTTGGCCAGCGAGCTCCAGGCCCGCTTCGCGCCCGGCTCGGTCGCGGCGATCGACGACTCGATGTACGTGCTCTGCGCGGAGCGCAGCTGAACGACGAACGGTCGAGAGCTCAGGCGAGCAGCAGCACGGCGAGGAGCAGCACGACAACTACCGCCGCCGGCACCGCGACGCGAGCCCACGGGGGCAGCGCGGCGAGGCGGTTCGGGGGTGGGCCCTCGAACGCCGGCGGCTCGAAGGTCCGGCCGCCGGCGAAGGTCGGCATCGGCTCGAACGCCGAGGTGGCCGACGTCGGCACCTGCAGCTGGGTGCCCTGCGGCGGCAGCTCCTCGAGGTGCGACGCGGGCCCCGGCTCCGGCTCGGGCTCCGGCACGATCGGGGTCGGCTGCGACTCGGGCGGCACCGGCGCCGACTCGAGGTTCGGGAACACCGGGGTGGGAGCGGGGGTCCCCTCGCCCAGCGACAGGGTGGGCACCTCCTCCACGACGGGTGCAGGCGGCGCCACGGGCTCCGCCTCGATGACCAGAGGGGACGGGGTGCCGAGGTCGCCGGGCGGCGCCCACACGTCGGCCTCCGGCGCGGGCGATGCCGGCGTGTACGCCGGTGGCACCCAGGCAGCCGGCTCGGGCTCCGGCCGGTCCGGCGGGCTCCGGCTCCGGCTCCGGCTCCGGTCCGGCTCCGGCTCCGGCTCCGGCTCGGGCTCGGGCGGCTCCGGACGGTCTTCGGGGGGCGGCGGCATGATGCCGTCGGGCTGGTCGGCGATCACCAGGGTGTGGTCACTCCACACCTCGCCGTCGAACCAGCGCGCGAGGGAGCGATCGGTGCGGTCCTTGTACCAGCCTGGATCGGCCATCGACGCTCCTCAGTCCGGACGGACCAGCCTACGAGGGGTTCGCCCACGCGACGACGGCGCCGCCGATGGCGACGCCGTCTGGAGCTCCGGGGCTGGGGCTCGAACCCAGAACCTTGGCATTAACAGTGCCCTGCTCCACCAGTTGAGCTACCCCGGAAGGGAACGGGGACGATAGCAAACCGTCCACCAGACCCATCACCTCGCGATGGAGCGAGCGACCGCCGACGGCGATGGACGGGCACCCCATCGGATGCTTGCTCCGGCGGATCGATGGATCGGGAACGGCCCGATAGGGCTTGCGAAATCGAGAGAGTGGAATCCCCGTGAGGGCTGACCAGAAGTCGTTTGCTGCCTCGAGGTCGAGTCCGTCGTGGAGGTAGAGCCGAACCCACATGTCCGCTGGGTCGATCCCAAAGCACCGCTGGATCCACTCGACGTGGAGCAGCACCATCCGCGGATCGCAGTTGGCGAACCGCACCTCGCCTGGGGTCTTCGACCCTTCGCCCGCGTACAGCGCCGTCCCGATGAGCAGCAGCTCGCGATGCGTGAGCGCGCCGATCCGCTCTGCACCCTCCACGCGCAGTCGCTCGATCTCCTCGGACGCGCGCCGCTGGAGCTTGTTCGGCCCGCGGGCGCGCGCACCCTCGTTGCCGGCGAGGTGGCGGTCGCGTCGCCGACGTTCGAGCTCGACGCGGTCGATCTCCACCTCCCGGCACCACAGGGACGCGCTGGACTTGCTGACGCC